>NZ_JAGQFU010000007.1:0-602 GCF_030466425.1 Streptococcus sp. 9.1(2021) | reverse complement strand
GTCCTGTGCGTCTGCCAGTTCCGCCACCCCGGCCTCTATAAGCGAACGACGGGATTCGAACCCGCGACCCCCACCTTGGCAAGGTGGTGTTCTACCACTGAACTACGTTCGCATCGACTCTGGTTTATATTAAAAAAAATGCCGGCTACATGACTTGAACACGCGACCCTCTGATTACAAATCAGATGCTCTACCAACTGAGCTAAGCCGGCTGATTTCTATTATGCGGGTTAAGGGACTTGAACCCCCACGCCGTTAAGCGCCAGATCCTAAATCTGGTGCGTCTGCCAATTCCGCCAAACCCGCAAATATGACCCGTACTGGGCTCGAACCAGTGACCCATTGATTAAAAGTCAATTGCTCTACCAACTGAGCTAACGAGTCAAATAACTTTCGTTATTACGGTCCCGACGGGAATCGAACCCGCGATCTTCGCCGTGACAGGGCGACGTGATAACCGCTACACTACGGGACCTATGGGAGTTAACGGGATCGAACCGCTGACCCTCTGCTTGTAAGGCAGATGCTCTCCCAGCTGAGCTAAACTCCCTCGAGCTAAGCGACTTCCATATCTCACAGGGGGCAACCCCCAACTACTTCCG
>NZ_JAGQFU010000006.1:0-4940 GCF_030466425.1 Streptococcus sp. 9.1(2021) | reverse complement strand
AAAAAACAATAAATCTGTCAGTGACAGAAATGAGTGAGAACTCAAACTTTTAATGAGAGTTTGATCCTGGCTCAGGACGAACGCTGGCGGCGTGCCTAATACATGCAAGTAGAACGCTGAAGCTTGGTGCTTGCACCGAGCGGATGAGTTGCGAACGGGTGAGTAACGCGTAGGTAACCTGCCTGGTAGCGGGGGATAACTATTGGAAACGATAGCTAATACCGCATAACAGTAGATATCGCATGATATGTGCTTAAAAGGTGCAATTGCACCACTACCAGATGGACCTGCGTTGTATTAGCTAGTTGGTGAGGTAACGGCTCACCAAGGCGACGATACATAGCCGACCTGAGAGGGTGATCGGCCACACTGGGACTGAGACACGGCCCAGACTCCTACGGGAGGCAGCAGTAGGGAATCTTCGGCAATGGACGGAAGTCTGACCGAGCAACGCCGCGTGAGTGAAGAAGGTTTTCGGATCGTAAAGCTCTGTTGTAAGAGAAGAACGAGTGTGAGAGTGGAAAGTTCACACTGTGACGGTATCTTACCAGAAAGGGACGGCTAACTACGTGCCAGCAGCCGCGGTAATACGTAGGTCCCGAGCGTTGTCCGGATTTATTGGGCGTAAAGCGAGCGCAGGCGGTTAGATAAGTCTGAAGTTAAAGGCTGTGGCTTAACCATAGTACGCTTTGGAAACTGTTTAACTTGAGTGCAAGAGGGGAGAGTGGAATTCCATGTGTAGCGGTGAAATGCGTAGATATATGGAGGAACACCGGTGGCGAAAGCGGCTCTCTGGCTTGTAACTGACGCTGAGGCTCGAAAGCGTGGGGAGCAAACAGGATTAGATACCCTGGTAGTCCACGCCGTAAACGATGAGTGCTAGGTGTTAGACCCTTTCCGGGGTTTAGTGCCGTAGCTAACGCATTAAGCACTCCGCCTGGGGAGTACGACCGCAAGGTTGAAACTCAAAGGAATTGACGGGGGCCCGCACAAGCGGTGGAGCATGTGGTTTAATTCGAAGCAACGCGAAGAACCTTACCAGGTCTTGACATCCCTCTGACCGCTCTAGAGATAGAGTTTTCCTTCGGGACAGAGGTGACAGGTGGTGCATGGTTGTCGTCAGCTCGTGTCGTGAGATGTTGGGTTAAGTCCCGCAACGAGCGCAACCCCTATTGTTAGTTGCCATCATTCAGTTGGGCACTCTAGCGAGACTGCCGGTAATAAACCGGAGGAAGGTGGGGATGACGTCAAATCATCATGCCCCTTATGACCTGGGCTACACACGTGCTACAATGGTTGGTACAACGAGTCGCAAGCCGGTGACGGCAAGCTAATCTCTTAAAGCCAATCTCAGTTCGGATTGTAGGCTGCAACTCGCCTACATGAAGTCGGAATCGCTAGTAATCGCGGATCAGCACGCCGCGGTGAATACGTTCCCGGGCCTTGTACACACCGCCCGTCACACCACGAGAGTTTGTAACACCCGAAGTCGGTGAGGTAACCTTTTAGGAGCCAGCCGCCTAAGGTGGGATAGATGATTGGGGTGAAGTCGTAACAAGGTAGCCGTATCGGAAGGTGCGGCTGGATCACCTCCTTTCTAAGGATAAGGAATGCACATTGGTCTTGTTTAGTCTTGAGAGGTCTTGTGGGGCCTTAGCTCAGCTGGGAGAGCGCCTGCTTTGCACGCAGGAGGTCAGCGGTTCGATCCCGCTAGGCTCCATTGGTGAGAAATCACCAAGTAATGCACATTGAAAATTGAATATCTATATCAAATAGTAACAAGAAAATAAACCGAAAACGCTGTAGTATTAATAAGAGTTTATGACTGAAAGGTCAAAAAAGTAAGGTTAAGTTAATAAGGGCGCACGGTGGATGCCTTGGCACTAGGAGCCGAAGAAGGACGTGACAAACGACGATATGCCTTGGGTAGCTGTAAGTAAGCGATGATCCAGGGATTTCCGAATGGGGGAACCCAACAGGTACTACCTGTTACCTATATCTGTTAAGGATATGAGGAGGAAGACGCAGTGAACTGAAACATCTAAGTAGCTGCAGGAAGAGAAAGCAAAAGCGATTGCCTTAGTAGCGGCGAGCGAAACGGCAGGAGGGCAAACCGAAGAGTTTACTCTTCGGGGTTGTAGGACTGCAATGTGGACTCAAAGACTATAGAAGAATGACATGGGAAGGTCAGCCAAAGAGAGTGAGAGCCTCGTATTTAAAATAGTCTTTGTACCTAGCAGTATCCTGAGTACGGCGAGACACGTGAAATCTCGTCGGAATCTGGGAGGACCATCTCCCAACCCTAAATACTCCCTAGTGACCGATAGTGAACCAGTACCGTGAGGGAAAGGTGAAAAGCACCCCGGGAGGGGAGTGAAATAGAACCTGAAACCGTGTGCCTACAACAAGTTCGAGCCCGTTAATGGGTGAGAGCGTGCCTTTTGTAGAATGAACCGGCGAGTTACGATATGATGCGAGGTTAAGTTGAAGAGACGGAGCCGTAGGGAAACCGAGTCTGAATAGGGCGCTTTAGTATTATGTCGTAGACCCGAAACCATGTGACCTACCCATGAGCAGGTTGAAGGTGCGGTAAGACGCACTGGAGGACCGAACCAGGGCACGTTGAAAAGTGCTTGGATGACTTGTGGGTAGCGGAGAAATTCCAAACGAACTTGGAGATAGCTGGTTCTCTCCGAAATAGCTTTAGGGCTAGCGTCGACATCAAGATTCTTGGAGGTAGAGCACTGTTTGGGTGAGGGGTCCATCCCGGATTACCAATCTCAGATAAACTCCGAATGCCAATGAATTATGGTCGGCAGTCAGACTGCGAGTGCTAAGATCCGTAGTCGAAAGGGAAACAGCCCAGACCACCAGCTAAGGTCCCAAAATAATTGTTAAGTGGAAAAGGATGTGGGGTTGCACAGACAACTAGGATGTTAGCTTAGAAGCAGCTATTCATTCAAAGAGTGCGTAATAGCTCACTAGTCGAGTGACCCTGCGCCGAAAATGTACCGGGGCTAAAACAATTTACCGAAGCTGTGGATACCTTTATAGGTATGGTAGGAGAGCGTTCTATGTGTGGAGAAGGTGTACCGTGAGGAGCGCTGGAACGCATAGAAGTGAGAATGCCGGTATGAGTAGCGAAAGACAGGTGAGAATCCTGTCCACCGTAAGACTAAGGTTTCCAGGGGAAGGCTCGTCCGCCCTGGGTTAGTCGGGACCTAAGGAGAGACCGAAAGGTGTATCCGATGGACAACAGGTTGATATTCCTGTACTAGAGTATGTAGTGATGGAGGGACGCAGTAGGCTAACTAAAGCAGACGATTGGAAGTGTCTGTCTAAGCAGTGAGGTGTGAATTGAGTTAAATGCTTAATTCTATAACATTGAGCTGTGATGGGGAGCGAAGTTTAGTAGCGAAGTTAGTGACGTCACACTGCCAAGAAAAGCTTCTAGCGTTTAAACATACTCTACCCGTACCGCAAACCGACACAGGTAGTCGAGGCGAGTAGCCTCAGGTGAGCGAGAGAACTCTCGTTAAGGAACTCGGCAAAATGACCCCGTAACTTCGGGAGAAGGGGTGCTGACTTTACGTCAGCCGCAGTGAATAGGCCCAAGCAACTGTTTATCAAAAACACAGCTCTCTGCTAAATCGTAAGATGATGTATAGGGGGTGACGCCTGCCCGGTGCTGGAAGGTTAAGAGGAGTGCTTAGCGCAAGCGAAGGTATGAATTGAAGCCCCAGTAAACGGCGGCCGTAACTATAACGGTCCTAAGGTAGCGAAATTCCTTGTCGGGTAAGTTCCGACCCGCACGAAAGGCGTAATGATTTGGGCACTGTCTCAACGAGAGACTCGGTGAAATTTTAGTACCTGTGAAGATGCAGGTTACCCGCGACAGGACGGAAAGACCCCATGGAGCTTTACTGCAGTTTGATATTGAGTGTCTGTACCACATGTACAGGATAGGTAGGAGTCTATGAGATCGGGACGCCAGTTTCGAAGGAGACGTTGTTGGGATACTACCCTTGTGTTATGGCCACTCTAACCCGGATAGGTGATCCCTATCGGAGACAGTGTCTGACGGGCAGTTTGACTGGGGCGGTCGCCTCCTAAAAGGTAACGGAGGCGCCCAAAGGTTCCCTCAGAATGGTTGGAAATCATTCGCAGAGTGTAAAGGTATAAGGGAGCTTGACTGCGAGAGCTACAACTCGAGCAGGGACGAAAGTCGGGCTTAGTGATCCGGTGGTTCCGTATGGAAGGGCCATCGCTCAACGGATAAAAGCTACCCTGGGGATAACAGGCTTATCTCCCCCAAGAGTTCACATCGACGGGGAGGTTTGGCACCTCGATGTCGGCTCGTCGCATCCTGGGGCTGTAGTCGGTCCCAAGGGTTGGGCTGTTCGCCCATTAAAGCGGCACGCGAGCTGGGTTCAGAACGTCGTGAGACAGTTCGGTCCCTATCCGTCGCGGGCGTAGGAAATTTGAGAGGATCTGCTCCTAGTACGAGAGGACCAGAGTGGACTTACCGCTGGTGTACCAGTTGTCTTGCCAAAGGCATCGCTGGGTAGCTATGTAGGGAAGGGATAAACGCTGAAAGCATCTAAGTGTGAAACCCACCTCAAGATGAGATTTCCCATGATTTTATATCAGTAAGAGCCCTGAGAGATGATCAGGTAGATAGGTTAGAAGTGGAAGTGTGGCGACACATGTAGCGGACTAATACTAATAGCTCGAGGACTTATCCAAAGTAACTGAGAATACGAAAGCGTAAGGTTTTCTTGTTATTTGATAGATATTCAATTTTGAGTAGGTATTACTCAGAGTTAAGTGACGATAGCCTAGGAGATACACCTGTACCCATGCCGAACACAGAAGTTAAGCCCTAGAACGCCGGAAGTAGTTGGGGGTTGCCCCCTGTGAGATATGGAAGTCGCTTAGCT
>NZ_JAGQFU010000005.1:0-7251 GCF_030466425.1 Streptococcus sp. 9.1(2021) | reverse complement strand
TGACTATTTTGTACCCCATTGATGACTATTTTGTACCCCATTGATGACTATTTTGTACCCCATTATTGACTATAAAATTAAAAATTGATAGAATATAGCATAATAGAAAACATAGTAAAAGGTAAACAAGATGGTATCAAATAGAAAATCAAGTAAGATTTATGAAGAACTAGCTTCTCGTCAAAATTATTTAGTTGTCCAGGCGAATGACTTGGCCAAAGCATTTGGTAATTTAAAAGCTTTTGAACACAAGGTTTTAGACTACTGTTTTTCATCTGTAACGAAAGATAGTAGAGTTGGTGATGTCTTTACGGTTCATAGTCTTGACATTATGAAGCACTTTGGCTTAACTAAAAACGGTCAGAATTATAGACGGATTGCAGAAGCTTTTTCGAGACTTAATGAGAATACAGCTCTATATATTCCTGAAACATTGCCTGATGGTAGACGTTCAATAATCATGACTCAACTTTTCAGCAGAATAAGATTTATTGAGGATGGCCTTGTAGAGTTTAAATTCTCTGAAGATGCTGGACCTTTAGTTTTTGAGTTGAAAAGAAACTACTACTCTTTCCATTTGGATGAGTTAGGAAATGTGAAATCAAAGTATTCTTTGATCTTGATGAAACTTTGGGAAGCATATCGCTTAGGAAATCGAGAATATACAACCATTAAGGGAAGTTTAGAGGAATGGCAAGATTGGTTCTTGGGTGAAGAAAAGTCATGGCCTGCAGGTTTATTTAAGAGGAATGCTCTCATGGTGGCATGCGAAGAATTAGAAATGAAATTCAACGCCGATATAGATTTAACAACTGTAAAAAAAGGACGAAAAGTTATCGGGTATGAGATGGTAATTAGGGATAGACGGATGCCAACCACTGCAGAGGTAATCATAGAAGCAGAGAAAGCATCACATCAGACAGATATCTATGATTTTTTGTAATTTGAACATGTATTAAGAATGAGGACTTGCATATGCAAGTCCTTTTCTAGGAGGAGAAAAGAATAAAGGTTCCCCTAATTTATCTAACGATCTAAATCAAAATCTTGCCACAAACCTCCTTCAATTTCAGCTTCTTGACGTTCATAGATTTTATCTGAGATCTCATTTTTTTCCTCTTCAGATAAATATCTTTCAAACTCTGATTTAAAACGTTTATAATTATCAGCTTCTTTCTTAGCTTCAAAATACTTAGACAAAGCATTTCGATTTTCTTCTTCCAAGTGAGCTTTCTCTTTTTGGAATTCTGCTTTCAGTTCTTTGATTACGTTCTTTAAAGATGAAATTGTAGAATGTAACTTTTTAATGAACCCTATTTGAAGGATAGACTCTTTAAAATCGTTCAACAAATTCGACAATGGGCTATAGTTCGCCTTCATGGCTATTCTATCAAACTCATCTTCAGGAACAATCACAACACGTTCACGGTTATTAAATAGTCCTCGCTCTTTGATTTCAAATTGACTTTTATCTACTTCAGTTTCACTGATCATTTTCAGACGTAACATAGCATTGATAGTTTCATCTTCTAATTTTGCTTTATCCAACTCTTCGGACATATTTGCGACTTCGTTCTTCAAATGCTGCAGTTCCTTCTCTTCTTGCTGCTTCTGTAATTCAATTTGTCGCATAGTTTCTTTATATTCTCGCATATCCTTAATATCGTTCGTCTGACCTAACTTGCGTTCTATATTAAGGTTTTTCATAAAGTATTGAATCCTATCAATTTCATGATCACGAAATTGTTTCAGTTGGCCACGTCCTTTTTCTTTAAATCCTTCCTGGAGAAGAGCTTTTGAAAAAGATGGTTGTTTCGAAAGACCATTTTTATATCCATCAGCAATAGGAACAACATTGAAATGAGCATGAGGAGCTCCATCTTCGTCTAAATGAACAACTGCATTATAGATGACTAAATGATCGTGCCGTTCATTAAAATCTCTTACGTAGCTTGCCAGAGCCTCTCCTACCTTTCTTTTTTTATTGAAATCCATCTTTTCCCAGTCGGATTTATTACCTACTGAGACTACAAATTCACGTTGCAGATCTAATGTCTTTGATTTTTTAACGTGTTTGTAGTAGTCTTCAATTTTTCTATCCTTCCTCCGTTGTTTTAAATTGTAAGTATTTAAAGCATCGTCAAATTCATCGTGATAGACTTCTCTTATGTCACGTTTAATAATCGTTATATTTTCGTGGGACAATGCACGATTTATATGTTTGTGTTCATTACTCTTAAACTCTTCTTCGCTCAGATCTCTGTTATTATGACGTATATTTGTCATGCCAGTTTTTGTTTTAAAAGAAATGGTCATTTGATTCATTAGTCTATTTCCTCTCTTACTATTGTGATAGTAGTATGCCACAAAAAACAAAAGATAATAAAAATTTTTAAAAATTTCCGTTAAAAACGTGATTAACAAATTTATTTGAGCATTTGTTTTTCAAAAAGATGGTCTTATATAGTGACCATCTTTTTAGAATTTATAGAACACTATACAAGTCCATCTTTTCAGAAATCATGGATTACTATATAAGTCCATCTTTTTAGAATTTATGGAATACTATACAAGTCCACGTTTTTAGAATTTATGGAACACTATATAAGTCCATCTTTTTAGGATTTATGGAACACTATATAAGTCCATCTTTTTAGGATTTATGGAACACTATATAAGTCCATGATTTTTAAATCTATGGATTTCTATATAGTTTCAGCAGTTTAAAGAGAAACATTTAGCCCAAAATGTTGGGCTACGGCGTGGGGCTATCGCTATTCCACGCCAACTATTGTCGATATGTAATCAGTTGAAAATAAAAATATCTTTCTCGGATCAAGCAGAGTTTCTGTTACTCTTTGTCAAAGAGTAACGTTTTTGTAGTTTTGACATTGCTGCGCAACGTACAAAACTAAAACGCTCTGCCGAGGGCTATGGGTTGCACCCCTTTTTTGACCCTCACGGTTCAAAAAATTCACTGCTTTTTCGGCCCACAAAAGTGGACTCGAAAAAAAATCGGCGTGAATAACGCACCGAAAAAATTACCTAGAAACTCATCAATCATCAAGCACTTACTCATATCGTCCAACACCTCAGCCGTACTCTCAATCAAACTCGTATTCAACTCATGAAGTAATTTGACAAGAAATCCATTGACTATCGTGCCTTAAAATACTGCTGGCGATTGGTTCTCAAAGACATCAAACGCAATGCCTTTGGTTTTCGGAACTTTGAAAACTTTAAAAAACGGATTTACCTCGCTTTGAACTTCACAAAAAAGAGAACCAAGATGGTTCTCTCTAGGGCTTAGTTATATGTCCACCCACTACAGTTGACAATGAGCATTTTTAAGAGCAATAATCTAGCTCATCTAAATTATTTGACCGTGAGAATACGACGCACATAGGTTTTGAATGGAGTCTCGGTCACATTTTGCACCTCAGTAATGATATGGAAGGTATCGTCTGACTTTGCATCGTCAGGGATATGAACCGTGAGACTTGCGCCCTCTTCTGTTATATCGAAGACATAATGCGGGTCCACCTCTTCGGAATGTAGGGAGGCCATTCTGCCGTCCCCTCGTAGCGCTCCTGAATAGACTTGAGGGCTCTGGCAGTTGTATTGGTCCCGCCCCAGGTCTGGATATAGAGGGTTCGGGGGTCATCGTCCAAAATGAGCTCCTCTAAAAAACGTGATCCTTCCGTCACTTCCTTTTTCTAAAATCTAGTTTTTTTAAAAAATAGGCTATCTTCCAGAAGTAGAAAGCCTATTTTTTATGAGATGCTTGAGTGCTTACGCTTTCAATTTGTCAAATTTTGCTTTGACATTTGCCTTGAATTCTTCAAGTTTATCCTTGCGTTCGGCTTTACGTTCAGCCTTCATTTGTGCACGTGCCTGGTTGTAGAGGTCTTCTTGGACTTGCAGAGCTGCTTCGATTTCGGCTACGACGGTTGCTACATCCCAACGCACGATTTGGGTGTCGTACTTGGTGAAGTAAGCATCGATGACTGCTTCGTTGTCTTCTTGCACCAAGGCAACAACGGCTGTTTCACCGTTAGTCAATTTCTGAGAAACAACGTCAATCAGGCCAGTTTCTGCCGTATCAATGGTATCACCAGCAGCCAAACCATAGAGGCTACCCATACCATAACCAAACAAGACGCCGATAGGACCACCCAAAAGCCCGATAACTGCACCGAACAAGCCACCTTTTAGGGCTGCATCCGTCGTTGAATCTTCAAAGTCATAGCGTTCTTTTTCAACGATATGACCGTTTTCATTTTTGACCAAGGCGATTTGAGCAACCTTGGTCGTCTGAGTTTGGCGGAAAGCCTTCAAATCCGCAAAGGACTGATAAGCTTCGCTTTCAGTGTTAAAGATTGAAACTACTAGATTTTCCATAGTTAGTACCTCTTTTCTAAAAATTACACATACATTATAACACAGTTTTCTTTTTTTGAAACTACTTTTATGCGACAATTTACATGATATGTCGCAATTTGTCAGCGTCGAAGGACTGGTGCAGGCAGCGGTATATCCTTGCCATATCTCGGGCCAGACACTCTGGCGACTCTGAGTGATTATCAAGAAAGGCGTCCAGCAACATCTTAAAGCCACCCGTGCAAAAAGTCAATAAATGGTGTCTTTCCTACAAATCCCCACCACTGATAGGGGGTACGAACATACACGAAAGTATGGTTAAACCCATGATACGTATAATGACGGTTGAACTGATTAATCCCTATATCCGTCATGTGGGACATAGCACGTAGTACCTGGGGCGGAGTAAAAGTAGTCGCTAGCGATCTTAAAGTTGTCGGTGACTAAGCATGGAAAAACAACATGAAGATTGACTACTTCGCTGTAACATCAAAGATGTCCCATCATAAAAGGTACTAGAAGAGATACTGCTTATTACTCAAGATGGGTTTGCCCTAAAGTCTCTTAAACAATAAGGTGAATTTTGAGATGAACTTTTCAAAAAAACAACTTTCCGAAAAATTGGTCTTTTTCTGAAAGTTGTGTAATGAACAGAAAAACAGCGAAAACCATTGACGCTGTAGGGATTTTTAGCGGTAGATTGTCCGTACTTTAATCTGAAAATAGACCAGAATGACTATCTCAGCATCATTTTTTGACAATTTATACAGAAAAATTATCAACGAGAAAAAAATAGTTTGAAGAAATCTGTTTTTTTGTGTATAATATACACAAAAAGATGAGGTGATTTAAATGGCTATTACAACTACAAAAGCAAGATTGAATCTAAGTATTGACTCTGAATTAAAACAGGAAGTCGGTGAGGTCTTAAACGAGATTGGACTTGACTATACCACAGCAATTAATTTATATTTCAATAAAATCAGACGTGATCGTAAAATTCCATTTGAACTTGAAGCACGAAAAAATTTAACTGTCGATGAATTTCTTGGTTCAAATTGGCGTGAAGGTTTGGAAAATGTAGAGGATGGTTGGGATTGAGTTATAAAGTTGAATTGATACCTGAAGCACAAGATGATTTTTATAAATTAGATAATAGTCAACGTCTTCATGTTAAAAAGTCACTTATCAAGTTAGAAAATCAAGGAATGCTTGCCGGAGAGGCTCTTCACGGTAATCTAGCAGGTTACAGGAAGTTAAAACACAAAAAACTGGGCCTGAGAATTGTTTTTCATGAAACTGTCAATGCAATTGAAATTATTGAAGTCATTGCTATTGGTAAGAGAAGTGATAACGAAATTTATACAATTTCTGAAAAACGTATAAGAAACAGATGAATTTATTTTAGCCAATCTATTATCCCCTAAAGAAATTGAAAGCTGGATGACTTATCTAAGTCACCCAGCTTTCGAAAAAAGTCCTTGTTGTTCGAGGACTTTTTTATGTATATAAAGCTAAAAAAGATGAGATGTACAAAGCTATTCCCAAAATTTCCACCATCTCTTCGCTTTCTGTTCAATCAGCAACTGATTATCTTTTTGAGTTGCCAAAATAATCGTATGCAGTTGCTCAATTTGCTTCTTGTAGTCGTCTATTTGAGTTTTAAGGTCTGATATACGCTCATCTTTCTCTTGTAATACATTTGTATTATCTACGTAGTCGCTTGTATTATCCTCTTGGAAGAGTGTTTTTCTAGCATATGAACTGATCGAATCTCCAAGTTCTGCAGCTCTTTCCTTTAATTCTTCTTTTTCTCCAACGCTCATCCTGATATTTAGGACAGTCATTTTTTCAGTCAAAACTTTCACCCCGTTAGCTAATATAATACATATTATAACACACAGTATTATTAAATAATACACCATAATACAAGAAAAACTGAGTTTTTGGCTAAATTTCTTTAGTATATATTTAGCAGTGAGCACATGATAAAGATTAAATTCTTTTAAAATGCATTTTTAGCCCTGTACTGCGTTTTATAAGTTTAGCAAAGGAAAAACTACTGTGAATACTCAAGGATTCTGTTAACGGCCAAAATATGGCTTCTGAGAGTCGTTTTAGTTGTGAAAACTAGTTGATGGTGCAATAAATGCTTCAGATGAAATGTTTATAGTATTATTTGAAGTATTTGTCTACGAAGAGTATAATAAAAATGAAAAGAACTTATTTTGTGCTAGAAAGAAACTTGTTACTGAACCGGATACATACTATAGAGTTGTTAGTTGGAGAGAACAATGATCATGGAATCACTCATTGAATTACTCATTAACTTAATACTTATTTTCCCTGCAGTATCTATTTTATTTGGTTATTTTATTGGTAAGTTAATTTCAAATAAAAAAGCAAATAAATAGAGTGTTTCCTAAAATATTGTTATGACAGTTGAAAAAAATTAAAAGCAGGCAAAAGCCTGCTTTTTTCTTGATATTAGAATAGAGATTTTGAGCCATTATATTTTAAAGTGGTTAGATAGAAAATAGTGAACTGAATGAAAGATTTTTTTATTTTTTAAAAATAAAATATAGATTTTTTTCTTAAGAAGATACTTTCTAATTTACTTTCTAACCTACTTTATATTACTTTATATTACTTTGTCGACCTTAGAAACTCAGTAATATCAAGGGTTTACAGATAAATAATTGACTATTTTGTACCCCATTGATGACTATTTTGTACCCCATTGATGACTATTTTGTACCCCATTGATGACTATTTTGTACCCCATTGATGACTATTTTGTACCCCATTATTGACTATAAAATTAAAAATTGATAGAATATAGCATAATAGAAAACATAGTAAAAGGTAAAC
>NZ_JAGQFU010000004.1:0-64141 GCF_030466425.1 Streptococcus sp. 9.1(2021) | reverse complement strand
CTATTTCCATCAACTGCAATACACTCATAGTCCGTACGGGATTCGAACCCGTGTTACCGCCGTGAAAAGGCGGTGTCTTAACCCCTTGACCAACGGACCTGAGCTTTTTAACTCTTTCTATTATACCTACTTTTTCTGCCTTGTCAAGAACTTGAGATAATTTTTTCTTATTTTTTGTTTTTTACAAAGCAAAAAGCCCACTGTTGTAGGCTTCTTACAATATAGAATCTTATCTTAAAGCATTTTGTTGTAGAATTCAACGATAAGCGCTTCGTTGATTTCTGGGTTGATTTCATCACGTTCTGGCAAACGAGTCAATGAACCTTCCAATTTTTCAGCGTCGAATGATACGAATGCTGGACGTCCAAGAGTAGCTTCTACCGCTTCAAGGATTGCTGGAACTTTCAATGATTTTTCGCGAACTGAGATTACTTGACCTGGAGTTACGCGGTATGATGGGATATCAACACGTTTTCCGTCAACAAGGATGTGACCGTGGTTTACGAATTGACGAGCTTGACGGCGAGTAGTCGCAAGACCAAGACGGTAAACTACGTTATCCAAACGACGTTCCAAAAGAAGCATGAAGTTGAAACCTAGGATTCCGCCCTTGATTTTTGTAGCTTGTACGAACAAGTTACGGAATTGTTTTTCACCTACTCCGTATGTGAAACGAAGTTTTTGTTTTTCAGCCAATTGCAAACCGTATTCTGACAATTTAGAACGGTTGTTTGGTCCGTGTTGTCCTGGTACGTAGTTACGACGTGCCAATTCTTTACCTGTACCTGTAAGTGAAAGGCCAAGGCGACGAGCTTGTTTCCAAGATGGTCCTGTATAACGTGACATATGTATGTCCTCCTAATATAGATATAATTTCGGCGGAAATAGTCACTTAGAAAGCTCTGATTCGTGCAGATGCCCTTCGCCCAAACAGCCAAGGTTACTTGTTATAAGACACCTGTTGACGAGCTTCATGCTTTCCTGCTGCTATTTCACACAAAGGCTATTGTACCATGAAATACTACATTTGTAAAGAGAATTTTCTATCTATTTTATTTTTCGTTAAATTTAGATAAGGTATCCAAATATTGGTTATTAATCACCGCCATGATATAGGTATCAGGTTTTAATAAGTCATCCGGCCCAAATTGAACATCCAAGGGAGCATTTTCATAGTCACGAAAACCAAGAATATTGAGATTGTATTGTCCTCGAAGATCAAGATGACTTAGACTCTTACCTGCCCACGACCGTGGAATTTTCATCTCGACTATCGAGACATTTTTGTCCAACTGAAAAACATCAACGCTGTTATTAAATAAAATAGTCTGCGCCAACGAACGACCCATCTCATATTCTGGTGAGATGACTGAATCTGCGCCAATTTTTTCAAGGACTTTTTTTGCTGTATGGCTTTTAACCTTAGCAATAACAGTTGGCACTCCTAGACTCTTGCAATGCATGACTGCAAGCACACTAGATTCTAAATTTTCCCCAGTTGCCACCACAACTGTATCGCAGGTATCAATTCCTGCTGAGAGCAAGAGCTCTTCATCTGTTATATCTCCAACAACTCCACGTACCAAGACAGGTTCGAACTGATTGATTCGCTCTTCATGGTCGTCAATGGCTATAATATTTACATCATGCTTAGCAAGAGCCGCGAGAACACTGCTCCCAAAAATTCCCAAACCTAAAATTCCAATTGTCCGATCTGACATAGTTTATCCTTTCTTATCCTATGGTAATATCTGCTTTCATATAGTGGATCATATCTTTCTTATCTGGTTGATACTCAGCCAAACTAACTAATAGCGTCAGTGGTCCAATTCGTCCGATAAACATCAGTAGCATGATAATGCTAAGAGCTAATCTGCCTAACTCTGGTGTCAGATTGGCAGTCACTCCGACCGTGGCAAGCGCTGAAATTGTCTCGAACATGATGTAGATAAAGCGCGGATTCCCTTCTGCTGTTACCCCTAACAGGATCAAGCCCAGCAAGAAAGTTAGCAAGAAGATAATAAAGACACTGAATGATTTTTGGACTGTCCGAGGTAAAATTGTTCTTCGAGCTACATTGGCATGAGGCAAGCCTAAAAGCTCACTGCGTGCAAATACTAATAATACAAAGAAGGTTGTGATTTTAAGCCCCCCGGCTGTTCCACCAGGCGCCCCACCGAGAAACATCTGCAAAATATAGATCATCAAGGTAACAGGCCTAGCCTGAGTAAAATCAATAGAAGCGAAGCCTGCCGTCCGCATGCTGACAGTTTGGAAGAAACTGACTAGCAATTTATCTGGGAAGTTGAGATTTCCAATCGTTCCCGGATTGTTCCACTCTATCAAGAGGGTTGAAACTGTTCCAGTAAATAAAATTCCAGCTGTCAAGAAGAGAACCAACTTGGTATGGAAGCGAAGCCGACGTTTTTTCTTGCTCAACTGCGTGGCCAGGTCAAACCAAACCATGAACCCTAGACCGCCTGTGATGATCAAAGCAGCAAGCACTAGATTAATCAAAGGATCAGTTTGAAAAGCTACTAAACTTGTACTTCCAAAATTATCAAAACCAGCATTACAGAAAGCTGAAATAGCTACGAAGATAGAGGTAAAAATCCCTCGGCCCCAACCAAATTCCGGAACAAAACGAAAACTTAACAGGAAGGCTCCGAGTCCTTCAACGATAAAAGTCGTCAAGAAAATCGAACGTATGAAAACCATTAAAGACTGAGTTTCTCCATAACTAAAGCTCTCCAGAATTGTTTCACGGCTACGAAGACTTAGCTTTTGCTTGCTTTGAATATAAAAGACCCCTATAAAGGTCATGAGACCCAAACCACCAATCTGGATCAAAAACATACAGATTAACTGCCCCCAGATGTTATATGTGGTAGCTACTGGTTGAGTAAAGAGTCCTGTCACACAGACCATGGATACTGCTGTAAAGAGATGGTCGAAATAGGTCGCTTGGGAGCTTGTTGCTTGCACAAATGGCAGACTCAAAAGGAGAGAGCCTGCGAGAATAACCAAAGCAAAACTTAAAAAAATTCGACGAGCAGGTGATAAACGCCCCAAGGTCGTGTTTATTTTTTCCGAAAATGATTTGAATAACATAGTTACATTGTACCATAAAACAGTTAAAGCAGTCACATATGACTAACGATTTCAAGACAGAGTTCTAAGGCCTTGTCAAAAGCTTCTGAACCCCAATCGCGACTATCATAATTTTCTAAATCGGCTAAAGAATCTGCGGTAAAGAGCAACTCTCCCCAGACAACTCCACGTAGCTGGGCTACTGCCGCAAGAGCGGAGCACTCCATCTCCACAACTGCACAGCCTTCTTTCTTACGATAGGCAACTTTTTCAGCTGTTTCTCGGTAAAAACCATCTGTCGACCAAGTCATAACCTCTTCATAAGGAATGCCTAGTTGTTCCAAGACTTGCTCGATGGCAGAAATCGCTTCGACATGTACATCCATATAACGAGAAGGCGCTACATAGTGGTAGCTGGTCCCCTCATCTCGCAGGGCTCGGACTGGAACCAGAAAGGCATTTTCCTCTATATCGGCTAGGACGCCACAGGTTCCAGTGGAAATGATTTGTTCCACACCGTAGCCAATCAACCAATCCATAAACTGGGCCGCTGGAGCAGAGCCAACGGGAGCCTGGGCAAGACAAATCTCCTCGCCCTTGTAGTTGATGACATAGACTGGATAAGTCTTGGTGGCAGAAATGAACTCGCCAACGCACTCTGCTCCTATTTCCTGGGCGTAGCGGTCAATCTCCTCCTCCAAAAATGCATAGATACACTTCTTTGGCAATTGTAAATCTAAGCCTTCGTGATTTGGCATGATGACTGCCTGAGGATTGTCATCAAATTCTAAAATAGGAATGGCATGTTTTTGAATCATAAAGCACCTCCTCTAAATTTGTACTATTATAACAAAAGCTAAACGAAAGTCAAGACGGGAGGCTAAGTCAAATCAGAAAAACCTACCTTAAGTAGGAAACAACAATTAAATGCTTTTTTCGTCATAATAAAATTGCTATAGCTTAGGAATTAGTTTATAATAGATTGAATTTAAAAAAGGGAGAAATCTTATGAAATTCTATTCATATGACTATGTTCTCAGTCAGATTAGTCAACAGAATTGGACCATGATTATTGTGTCGACATTCTTAGTGATTGTGACTGGATTCTTTGCATTTAAGGCTTTCAAAGATAAAAGAGGGAGTAAGTTCCGTGAATTATCGCTCATTTCTATTTTGACCTTAATTGCTTTTGTATTGATTAGCATTACGAATTTTCAAAACAGCCAATCCAATGATAATCAATTTCGTAGTTCCTTGCACTTCATCGAAATTGTATCAAAAGAGTTAGGTGTTGATAAGAAAAATGTTTATGTCAACACATCAGCAGTGACTGATGGGGCGATTATTAAAGTAGGTGACAATTTTTATCGTGCCATTAGTGGGACTGACCAAGATAGCTATTTATTAGAAAAGATGGAACTCTATAAATCAGATGTGGAACTCGTGGAGGTTGAAAAATGATAAGCTTTTTTGCTACAATTGCAATTAAATTAGCCTTGGGGCTACTTTCTCTTGTTTTTGTTATTAACGTAACAGGTAAAGGAAATTTAGCACCAAGTTCTGCAGTAGATCAAATCCAGAACTTTGTTCTCGGGGGTATTATCGGTGGGGTTATCTACAATAGTTCTATCACCATCATCCAATACATTGTTATCCTCATCATCTGGACTATTCTCATCTTGCTCCTTAAATGGCTGAATACCAATGTTTCTCTGATTAAACATCTGATTGACGGAAAACCTACTATTATCATAAAAAATGGTCAGTTAGACCCTGAAGCCTGTCGATCAAAAGGTCTTGCAGCTGCAGATGTAGCTCTTAAATTGCGCGCCCAAGGAATCTTCCAACTAAAAGACGTCAAGAGAGCTGTGATTGAGCAAAACGGACAGCTAATTGTTGTAAGAATGGGTGACGAAAATCCTAAGTACCCAGTCATTACAGATGGTGTTGTCCAAGTTGAAATCCTAGAAACCATTGGAAAAACTGAGGAATGGCTAACAGAAAAATTAAAAGAAGAAGGTTTCGAAGACGTTTCTAATATTTTTATCGCAGAATATGATAAAGGTCAACTGAATGTTGTAACCTATTAAAAAAACAAACTGATGCTTTTCGTATCAGTTTTTTGCTTTTTAGCATAAAAGGGTATATACTTAAATTAATATCTAATGTAATTTAGATAATACAAAAAATTAACGTAGGTATCCCCCATGTCAATCGAAGAAAAATTCAACCAAGCTAAAGGTTCTGTTAAAGAAGGTTTTGGTAAACTAACTGGCGATACAAAAACTCAAGCAGAAGGAGCTGCAGAAAAGGTAGCTTCAAAAGCTAAAGAAGTTGCTGAAGATGCAAAAGAAGCTGTCGAAGGTGCAGTATCTGGCGTAAAAAACATCTTTAAAAAAGACGGAGAATAATTCTTTTTCGTCCTAATAACATAAGAAAATCTCCCTTCTCTTTCGAGAAAGGAGATTTTCTTTTATGGTCGTCCACCAGGGCCACCATTCCCTTGAGGTCCACCTCCACCAGGCATCGAATTGACAATCTCAGTTTGTTTTTCACCATTGAAATAGATGTCTCCGCCTGTATAAGTCGCTGTTCCATCAAAGTCAAAACCAGTTTGACCAGTCATTTTGATGGTTCCTCCATTAACTGTAATGTTCCCGTTTGAGTCAATTGGATCCGTGTCCCCTTGACCAACTTCAACGGTCAAATTCCCACCATTCATAGTAAAGAAGATTTCACTTTGTTGGGCGTTTTTGTTGGCCGCATTGACACCATCATCTGTTGAGTATATGTTGATGTCTCCGCCGTTGATAGTAATTGACTTCCCTTCTAATCCTTCGGTAGATTTCTTAACGGTATAGGTACCACTATCAATAACTAAATCACCTGATGCGTGGATACCATCGTCCCCTGCAGTAACAGTGATGGTATTATCAGAGAGATACATGGTTCCTACAGATGTGTCCTCATCATTGTCGACCTTAACTCCGTCTTCCTTGGCATCGATAGTCATGGTTGTGCCGGTAATGTTGAATTCATCATTGACATTAAAGGCATCCCCAACTGCCGTGATATTATAAGCCCCACCTGTGATATGAAGCGTATCGTTTGCTTTAATACCATTATTTTTCTTACCATCTACATTGAGAGTTCCTTTACCATTGATGGTTAAGTCCACTTTAGAGAAGAGGGCTGCATCAGCTTTTTCGTCACTATTAGAAGCTGAATCTGACAGGCTATTGCTTGTCCCATCTGCTAGAGTTAAGTAGACGTGGCCAGCTGATGTTGCAGAAATAGCTGCATTGGTGTTGGTCATGGTTACACCGTTTAGGATGATATGTACATCATCTGTTTTTTCAGCTGCAATCTTGATTTGAATACCGTCAGATTGTCCAGAAATCACATAAGTTCCAGACTTAGAGATGGTAACGGTAGAGTCTGACACAGCAACTCCTTCACCAGAAACAGTTGCAGTAGATCCAGACAGCGTCACAGTTGATGCAGATTTTTCATCGTAGGAAGTATCGTAGTCCTTGTCTGTAAAATAGCTAGTTTTCTTAGCTTCTGTAGTTGATGTCGTTTTCGTTGTTGCAGTATTGCTAGCTGTTGTATTTGAAGTTGACTGGGTACAAGCTGTTACTAGTGCTAGAGTTGCTATACTCGTTAATAAGAATGTCCATTTTTTTGCTTTCATACTCATTTCCTCGTCTTTCATTTTACATGCTCTTAGTCTACGGAACTTCCCTAAAATAAGCCTAAACTTTTTCTGAAAGTTTTCTTAACCACATCCGAACTTCATTAATACTCATTGTTTATGGTAAAAAAAGAACAGCATTTTGCTGTTCTTTTAGTTTTCTTTAACTGGAATTTCCTTGATAACCCGTGCTGGGTTGCCTGCCAGAACTACATTATCACCAAAAGATTTAGTAATGACCGCTCCTGCTCCTGCAACAACGTTATCACCTAGTGTAACACCTGGAAGGACAATAACCCCACCACCTGCCCAGAAGTTCTTACCAATCGTAATGGGTTTCCCAAATTCTAAACCTGAATTTCGTTCATCCGGATCTAGAGGGTGAAGAGGTGTTAAAAACTGACAATTTGGGCCAATCATGGCATTATCACCGATGGTAATAGGACAAACATCTAACATTGTCAGATTCCAATTGGAATAGAAATTTTCTCCCAAATGAATATTGACACCATAATCCACCACCAAACGAGTATTGACATAGAGGTTTTCACCAGTTGAGCCAAACCAGCCTTTGATGATTTCCATACCTTTTACTGGGTCGACCTCTTCATTAAAGGAGGCTTGCTTTTGTCGTGCTGTTTGTGCTAGAGCACGAAGTTCTGGATCGAACGGGCGATAGGGTTCTCCCGCAATCATTTTTTGGTATTCACTTTTCATATCTTGATATCCTTGTTTATTTTACAAGATTGTAGCATAGTTCTATCCTTAAAACAAGCAGCAAAGAGATAAAAAAACTAGTACATCCAAAGATGTACTAGTTTTTAATTAGAAAGGTGACTTTTCCACTACTCTACAGAGTTGATTAGTCTTCTTTCTTTTTACGAGCGATAAGTCCAAATCCACTCAAGACACCTACTAAACCAAGGGCAGCAAGGCTAGCATGATCTTCAGTACCAGTATTTGGCAATTGAGGAGCATTTTCCTTAGCTGGAGTTGGTTTAACTGGAGCTTCTGGTTTTTCTGGAGTTACAACTTTCTTGTAGATGTGTTGGATGTTACCATTTGCATCTACAACAGTCTTCACAAACTCATATCCTGGAATATCTTTCTTAGGTTGTTCTCCATCCTCAGTTGGGTATCCTGGAATTGGGTTTCCATTTTCGTCAACATGAGTTGTTGTGATCTTTTCATAGACATGTACTGTATCACCGTTTGGCAACTTCTTAGTTTCAACGAAGCGGTATCCTGGAATATCTTTCTTAGGTTGTTCTCCATCCTCGGTTGGATATCCTGGAATTTCATTTCCGTCTTTATCCTTGTGACTAGTCTTCACTTTTTCGTAGACATGTTCTGTGTCACCGTTTGGAAGTTTCTTAGTCTCTACGAAGCGGTAACCTGGGATATCTTTCTTAGGTTGTTCACCGTCTTCTGTTGGGTTACCTGGAATTGGTTTACCATCTTTGTCTACAAACGTAGTAACTGGGGTTACAGTTGGGGTGTATGTTGCAGAAGCTTTTGTTCCGTTCATATCTTCACGCACAACTGTCACTGATGGAGCAGTTCCAGTAAATTCTGGTTCTGGTTTAAAGGTTACTGTTCCATCTGGAGCTACTGTGTATGTACCGACTCCTTCAACAGTCTTAGTTGTTGAACCATCTTCAAATGTAGCTGGAACATCATCATTCATAGGCACACGGCTATCGCCTTCCTTGAATGTTGGTTTGCCAGATTGTTCTTTACCTTTTGGTCCAATAGATGTAACAGGTTCTGCTGTTGGTGTTACTGGAGTTACAGTTGGGGTGTACTTAGCTGTAACTGGTGTACCATTCTTGTCTACACGTTTAACAGTCACGCCTGTTCCTGTTCCTGTGAATGATTTTTCTGGTACAAATGTAACTGTTCCGTCTGGGGCTACTGTGTAAGTTCCCTCACCTGGAATTACCTTAGTTGTTGAACCATCTTCGAATGTTGCTGGCGTATCATCATCCATTGGTACACTTGGGTTACCTTCTGTAAAGTTAGGCTTACCTGATTGTGTTTGACCTTGTTTGTCAGTTGAAGTAGCATCTTCACCTGTTGGAACTACTGGAGTAATCTTAGGTGTGTAAGTTGTTTCTACAGCGGTACCGTTAGCATCTTTAGCTTGAACCTTAACTGGAACAACATCACCTGAGTATGACTTGTCAGTTGGTGTGAATGTTACAACACCTGTTTCTTTATCAACTGTGAAAGTACCGATTTCTTTACCTTCTGGTGACTTAGCAACTACAGATGGAGCTGGTTTACCATTTTCGTCAAGAAGAGTAATCGTATCCTTGTCGATTGGTGCAACTGGGTCACCTTCTTTGAATGTAACAGTACCAGTTTGAACCACACCTTGAGGTGCTACTGATTCAGCTGGTGTTGCAGTTGGTGTTACTGGTGTTACTGTTGGAGTGTACTTAGCTGTTACTGGTGTACCGTTCTTATCTACACGTTTAACAGTCACGCCTGTTCCTGTTCCTGTGAATGATTTTTCTGGTACGAATGTTACTGTTCCGTCTGGTGCTACTGTGTATGTTCCTTCACCTGGGATAGTCTTAGTTGTTGAACCATCTTCGAATGTTGCTGGAACATCATCATCCATTGGTACGTTTGAGTTACCTGGTGTGAATGTTGGTTTACCTGATTGTGTTTGACCTTGTTTATCAGTTGAAGTAGCATCTTCTGCTGTTGGTGTTACTGGTGTTACTGTTGGTGTGTAAGTTGAAGAAGCTTTTGTTCCATTCATATCTTCACGAACAACTGTAACTGATGGAGCTGTACCAACAAATGATTTTTCAGGAACAAATGTTACTGTTCCGTCTGGTGCTACTGTGTAAGTACCAACACCTTCAACTGTCTTAGTTGTTGAACCATCTTCAAATGTTGCTGGAACATCTTCGTTGATTGGAACTGTTTTTTCTACTCCATCAACTGTAACAGTTCCACCCTTGAATTCAGGCTTACCTTTTTGAGTTGCGCCTTGGATGTCTGTTGTTTCAGCTGGTGTTGCAGTTGGTGTTACTGGAACAATCTCAGGTGTGTAAGTTGTATCAACCTTGATTCCGTTTGAGCTTTCAGCTTGAACCTTAACAGGTGTTACTTTACCTGTGTAAGACTTATCAGTTGGTGTGAATGTTACAGTACCAGTTGCTGGGTCGATTGTGAATGTACCGATTGGTGTTGTTCCATCTTCAGCGTAAGCTGTTGTAGTTGTAACTTCGTTACCATCTTTATCCAAAAGTGTGTAGCTGTTATCTTTAATAGTGATAGCTTTTTCTTCACCGTTTACAGTAACAGTTGTACCTGCAAATGTTGGTGTTCCTGTTTGAGTCGCACCTTGGATATCTTTAGATGTAGCTGGTTTAGCTGTTGGAGCAGCTGATTTTACAGTTGGTGTGTAGCTTGCTTCAGCAGTGATTGTTGAAGTTTCACCTTTGGCGTTTGTAATAGTTGCAGTTGCTTGAACCTTAACGCCTTTAGCTTTTCCGACAAAGTCTGGTTCTGGAGTGAAGGTTACTGCTCCTGTAGTAGGATCGATTGTGTATGTTCCTTCTCCTGAAACAGTCACAGTAGTTTCATCAGTAGGTTGACCAGTTGCTGGGTCTACCAATTTCTTACTTGTGATTTTCGCAGTCTTATCGTTGCTCAACTCAAATGTAGGAGTTTGAGTTTGTGGAACGTTTTGGATGTCCTCAGAAACTTTGTCTGTTGGTGTGATTGTAATTGGAGTTACAGTTGGAGTGTACTTAGCCGTAGCAGTCTTAATGTACTCCTCTTGAACCTTACCATCTTTGTTTCGACCAACTGGTGCTGACAATGTAACATCAATGCCTTTAGCTGTTCCTACAAAGCTTGGTTCTGGAGTGAAGGTTACTTCACCTGTTGTAGGATTAATCGTGTATGTTCCTTCTCCTGCTACTGTTACAGAAGTCGCATCAGTAGTAAGTCCTGTAGCTGGATCTACTAATTTAGCAGGATATTCTGCACTTGGAGAGATCGCAATCTTGTCCCCATTTGCGTTAGTTGCAGTTGTATTAAAGGTTGGTGTTCCTGTTTGAGTCGCTCCTTGCACATCAGTCGATGTCTTGTCAACCCCTTCGATTTCAATCGGAGTAACTGTTGGGATATAAAGACCATCCATGGTATTCAACTGACCATCAACGTTTGCTTCTTGATCAGGGAATTTTGTTGACCAACCCGTATCGTAACCATTGTTATCTACACGACGGATAGAGATACCATCTGCAGTTCCTAGGAAGTTATCTTCTGGGATAAACTCAACGTCTACGTCTTTACCGTTGGCAGTGATCTTGTATTTCCCTTGACCTGGAACTACGTAGTAACCTTCTGCATCAAGAGTTGCACGGTTACCATCTTTATCAACGATGTATGGTTCTACAGTTTCGTCGATGACTGCCTGAGAGTTACGTTGATACTTGTGCTCTCCACGTGCTGTAAAGGTTACAGTCGCTGTTTGTTTAGCACCTTGAAGGCCAGAAGTTTCTTTAAATTCCCCTTTTGGTGGGTGAGTAATTTGAGTTCTGAAGTCTTCTACTTCTCCTGAGAAAGCCATACCAGTTGGGCTTTCGATCTCGTTTGCTTTCTTGGCAATACGGACACGAGCACCTAGTTCATTAACGCTAGGGTCGATATAAGTCTTGCTGTTTGCAAAGGTCAACTCGACTGTACCATCTTGGGTCACTTTTGCAAGATTTGAGCGTTCATCCTCATCGAATTTACCATTTTGGTTAAAGTCTACCCAACCATAGATATGTGCTTCTGAAGCTCCATCCAAATGGGCTTGAACTGACATCTTGTAGTTACCTGGACGTGTACGGTCCATCTTGATCATCTCATTGGTTGTCCCTTTGAGTTCATCTGGAAGTAATTGGTCAATTCCTTCATCGGCCGTAGTTGCCTTGTCATCACCGAACCAGTCAAGAGTCGTGTTTTCATCCATATCAGGACTCACGTTACCAAGATACGGTTGATTTACTTTAGCTCCAGTAACACCGTCTACAGTTGCAATGGTATGAACTGCCTTACCGTATGACTCAGGAGCATCCCCTTCATCAAGTGGGAAGAATCCTAGCATAGCAGACTGTTTACCACCCGAAGCGATGTAAAGTCCCACTTCAGATGCTCCACGCGTCATAACAAGGGGAACAGAGGAAACGCCTGCAGAAATATTTGGCCCAAAGACACCAGTCCCAAGACCACCAGTTACTTGGTCAGGGTTTCCAAAATACTTCCAAGCGACTGGTTTCTTATCTGGGCCAACTAAAGTAGACCCGCGAAGTTGGTTAAGGTTAATTCCGTAGAATGATTTACCATTAATAGTAGTAGTAGGGTTAGGGCCAAAAAGATTATCCGTATCTTGTATCATGTACGGTACACTATCACTTTTATAATCTTTTTTCCATTCTCCAAGATGTTGCCAACCTTCTCCGTTGGTAGTGAACATAACAAATTCACCAGGGTTGGCAGACTCTCCATCAGCCATAACAATAGCTGGCTTAACTGTCTTACCACGGAAGGTTGCAGAGATTTCAAACTGAACTCCGATATTTCCACCATTTATCGCTGAAGCAATGGTTGTCTTCTTGGCTTTGGTATCAATTCCTTCATGTCTAATTTCGGTATAACCATTTTGAGGCTCTGCGGTAATCATGGCCTCATCACCGTTATTGAAATGTAACTTAGAAGTAGGTGAACTTGAATTATTGACAAAACCGTTTCGAGCATTTGGATCATAGGTTGCTTTTTCTGCGTCAGTAGCTCCTTGGTTTTCTAGTCGCTTCTTATAGATTTCTGTTGCTTGGAAGGGTTTCAAAGACTTAACTTTGATGGTTACCACATATCCAGGCATGATTTCCTTAGTATAGGTAGCCCCAACTTGAAGAGCCATTTTCTCTTGTAAGTTTTCAGTTGGTTTAGTTTCGGCGGCAGGTACTAATGTCGTAGTGGTTCCTGTCCAGTTGGCTACATCTCCAAAGTCCAACCATGTGATCTGGCTAGTCAAAGATTTTGCGTCAAGATCTGTTGTATATCCTGGTTTTTCAACCTTTGGAGTTGATGTTGCGTCTACAACGTCTGCACCAATTCCAGTAGCTGTTGCAGTATCTGCACGGAAGGCAGTATTCTTGTCAATCTCTTTACCATTACGAGGGTCGTTTTTCCCTGTATTTGCGATTGCGTTAGTACCTTCAGCTGGCTTAGTGTTTTCTGCAGGCTTACCTGTAGTGGCTTCTGTCTTTTCAGTAGCTGCTACTTTTTCTTCGGCTACAGCTTTTTCTTTGTTTTTAAGTTTAGAATTGACAATAGTTACAAGTGATTGGTAAGCTGCGTCAAGTTCAGCTTGGCTTGTAGCAGAAGTAAGTGCATTTTTAGCATTAGCAAGACCTACCTTAAGAACTTCAACACTCTCGTCTGTCTTGTTGCTATATTTACCATTTGCCACGTTTGCTTCAATTTCAGCAACGTAAGCTGCCAATTTGTCGCTATTTAGCTCCGGTTTTACTTCAGTAGAAACTGCAGGTGCTGCTTCTGCTTTATAAGTTACTTCTTTAGCAGGTGCTGCTTCTGTAGTTACAGGAGCTTCAGCTTTATCTACTTCTGTTGTAGCCGCAACTCCGTCAGCTTGTTTTTCTTCAGTTACTTCATCAGCTCCGACACCTGTAGCAGTTCCGAGCATTACCAACGTTCCGAGTAAGACCGAGCAAACTCCTACATGAAGCTTACGGATCGAGAATCGACTAATTCGGTCGTTAAACAGATCATTTTTCATGATTTACCTCCATTACCCTTTCGGGAGTGTATATATTGTTATATTTTATGCATTGTTTTTTCCAAAATCCTAAACATGCAACGCTCCTATTTTAGCACTATTGTACCTAAAAACCAAGCATTATGCTCATTGTTTTGAAAGTTGAAACTAATATACATTTATTCCATTTTTTTACTATTATTTCAAGAAAATATGCATTACATTTTCATTACCTATACACACCAAAAGAGGGAAGACCCTCTTTTGGATAAATAGGTTTATTCACTTGTTTCAACAGTCTCGACTTGGGCATCTACTTGCTCTTCTTGTGAATCTGCAAGGAGGGATTCTTCGTTGACTGCTTGTGGTTCAAGGTTACGGTAGCGAGCCATACCAGTACCAGCTGGGATGATCTTACCGATGATAACATTTTCTTTAAGTCCAAGGAGATGGTCTTTCTTACCACGGATAGCTGCGTCTGTAAGGACACGAGTTGTTTCCTGGAAGGAAGCTGCTGACAAGAAACTATTTGTTTCAAGTGAGGCTTTGGTGATTCCCATAAGGACTGGGCGACCAGTTGCTGGAACACCACCTGCGATAAGAACATCTTTGTTGGCATCTGTAAAGTCGTTGATATCCATGAGAGTACCCATGAGAAGGTCTGTATCCCCTGGATCCATGACACGAACTTTGCGGATCATTTGACGAACCATTACCTCGATGTGTTTGTCACCGATTTCTACCCCTTGGCTACGGTAAACTTTTTGTACTTCACCGAGGAGGTAAGTTTCAACTGACAAGACATCACGTACAGCAAGGAGACGTTTGGGTTGGATAGAACCCTCTGTCAATGCTGCACCACGAGAGATTTGATCTCCAACCTCTACACGCATACGGGCTGTGAATGGTACCACGTATTCGCCTTCGCCAGTTTCACCTTTAACGAAGACTTTCTTAGTACGAGTTGAAGCATCTTCTTCGATTGCTGTAACTTCCCCTTTGACTTCTGTGATGACCGCTTCCCCTTTAGGATTGCGGGCTTCAAAGATTTCTTGGACACGAGGAAGACCCTGAGTGATATCGGTATTTGAGGCAACTCCACCCGTGTGGAAGGTACGCATTGTAAGCTGTGTACCAGGTTCCCCGATAGATTGGGCAGCGATTGTACCAACTGCTTCACCAACCTCAACCGCATCACCAGTCGCCAAGTTGATACCGTAACAGTGACGGCAGACACCATGACGAGTGTTACATGTAAATACAGAGCGGATGGTTACTTCTTCAACACCAGCATTGACAATTTCACGTGCCTTGTCTTCTGTAATCAATTCATTTGGACCGATGATAACTGCACCAGTTTCTGGGTGTTTAACAGTTTTCTTAGTGTAACGACCATTGAGACGTTCTTCGAGAGACTCAATCATCTCTTTACCTTCAGTAATAGAACGGATCAAGAGACCACGGTCAGTTCCACAGTCATCCTCACGAATGATAACGTCTTGGGCAACGTCAACCAAACGACGAGTCAGGTAACCTGAGTCGGCTGTCTTAAGGGCCGTATCGGTCATACCTTTACGGGCACCGTGAGTTGAGAAGAACATTTCGAGTACTGACAAACCTTCGCGGAAGTTTGAAAGGATAGGCAATTCCATGATACGTCCGTTCGGAGCAGCCATCAGACCACGCATACCGGCAAGCTGTGAGAAGTTTGAGATGTTACCACGGGCTCCAGAGTCCATCATCATAACGATAGGGTTCTTAGGATCTTGGTTAGCAACCAAACGTTTCTCCAATTTTTCACGGGCAGCACGCCATTCAGCTGTAACAGCATTGTAGCGTTCGTCATCTGTGATCATACCACGACGGAATTGTTTTGTGATTTGTTCTACACGTTTGTGTGATTCTTCGATGATTTCAGCCTTGTCTTCAACGACTGGAATATCAGCAATACCCACTGTCAAACCTGCAAGAGTTGAATGGTGGTAACCGAGGTTCTTCATACGGTCAAGTAGGGCAGATGTTTCTGTCGTACGGAAACGTTTGAAGATTTCAGCGATGATATTTCCAAGGTTTTTCTTCTTGAATGGTGGGTTGAGTTCAAGTCCTTCAATAGCTTCCTTGATATTTCCACCTAATGGCAAGAAGTACTTAGCCGGAACACCTTCTGTCAAGTTAGCATTTGTTGGCTCTTGCAAGTAAGGTAGTCCTTCTGGCATGATATCGTTGAAGAGGATTTTACCTACAGTTGTAAGCAAGATTTTGTGTTTTTGCTCTTCTGTCCATGGTTTGTTAAGGCTATCTGTTGCGATACCAACACGTGAGTGGAGGTGAACATAACCATTACGGTAAGCCATGACAGCTTCGTCACGGTCCTTGAAGACCATACCTTCGCCTTCACGACCAGCTTCTTCCATAGTCAAGTAGTAGTTACCCAAAACCATGTCCTGAGATGGAGTAACAACTGGTTTACCATCTTTAGGATTCAAGATATGCTCAGCAGCAAGCATCAAGATACGAGCTTCTGCTTGGGCTTCTTCTGAAAGAGGTACGTGGATGGCCATTTGGTCACCGTCAAAGTCGGCATTGTAGGCTTCGCAGACAAGCGGGTGCAAGCGAAGGGCTTTACCGTCAATTAAGACAGGTTCAAAGGCTTGGATACCTAAACGGTGAAGGGTAGGTGCGCGGTTCAAAAGTACTGGGTGTTCTTTGATAACTTCTTCGAGGATATCCCAGATACGTTCATCTCCACGTTCTACCAAGCGTTTAGCCGCTTTAACGTTTTGAACGATATCGCGCGCAACGATTTCACGCATAACGAATGGTTTAAAGAGCTCGATTGCCATTTCACGTGGCACACCACATTGGTACATCTTAAGAGTTGGACCAACGGCGATAACGGAACGTCCTGAGAAGTCAACACGTTTACCGAGCAAGTTTTGACGGAAGCGTCCTTGTTTCCCTTTGAGCATATGGCTCAATGATTTAAGCGGACGGCTACCTGGCCCTGTGATCGGACGACCACGACGGCCATTGTCAATCAAAGCGTCAACCGCTTCTTGAAGCATACGCTTCTCATTTTGAACGATGATACCTGGCGCGTTCAACTCAAGCAAACGAGCCAAACGATTGTTACGGTTGATAACACGACGGTAAAGGTCGTTCAAGTCAGATGAGGCAAAACGGCCACCATCCAACTGCAACATTGGACGAAGATCTGGTGGAATAACTGGAAGGATGTTAAGAACCATCCATTCAGGCTTGTTCCCAGACTTGTGAAAAGCATCCAAAACATCCAAACGGCGGATAGCTTTGACACGTTTTTGTCCAGTAGCTGTTTTTAACTCTTCTTTGAGTTCAGCAATTTCTTTTTCAAGATCTACTTGTTTCAAGAGGTCTTGGATCGCTTCGGCACCCATTTTGGCAACGAATGAACCATGACCAAACTCACGCAAGCGTTCACGGTATTCACGCTCTGTCATGATAGACTTGTGCTCAAGTGGAGTATCCTTAGGATCAATTACCACATAAGCTGCGAAGTAGATAACTTCCTCGAGGGCACGAGGACTCATGTCAAGGGTCAAGCCCATACGGCTTGGAATCCCCTTGAAATACCAGATATGAGATACAGGAGCTTTTAACTCGATGTGTCCCATACGTTCACGACGAACTTTTGTACGCGTTACTTCAACACCACAACGGTCACAAACAATCCCTCTGTAACGAATGCGTTTGTATTTACCACAAGCACATTCCCAGTCTTTTGTAGGACCAAAGATCACTTCGTCAAATAGTCCTTCACGTTCTGGTTTCAACGTACGGTAATTGATTGTTTCAGGTTTTTTGACTTCTCCATAAGACCATGAACGGACTTTGCTTGGAGAAGCTAGTGTGATTTGCATACTTTTAAAACGATTTACATCAACCACTATTTCTTCCCTTTCTATTATAAGTGAACTGCTTATTCTTGTTCAGCAGCTTCTTCTGTTGTTTCCGCTTTTGCATTTTCTTCTGCTTCAAAGGCTGCTTTAGCCTCCTGAGCTGCTCTTTCGCGGGCTTTTTCAAGGTCATCTACGTGGATGACATCTTCGTCCATTCCTTCATCAAGGTCACGAAGTTCCACTTCTTGATCGTCTTCGTCAAGAACACGCATGTCAAGACCAAGAGATTGCAATTCTTTCACAAGAACTCGGAATGATTCTGGAACACCTGGTTTTGGAATTGGTTTTCCTTTTGTAATAGCTTCATAAGCTTTCAAACGTCCGTTGATATCGTCAGACTTGTAAGTCAAGATTTCTTGAAGGACATTTGACGCACCATAGGCTTCAAGCGCCCAAACCTCCATCTCACCGAAACGTTGTCCACCAAACTGAGCTTTACCTCCGAGTGGTTGTTGTGTAACGGTTGAGTAAGGTCCGACTGAACGAGCGTGCAATTTATCATCAACCATGTGGTGGAGTTTGATCATGTACATGACACCAACTGACACACGGTTATCAAATGGTTCACCAGTACGTCCGTCGTATAGGATAGTCTTAGCATCGCTATCCATACCTGCTTCTTTGACAGTATCCCAAAGATCTTCAGAACTTGCTCCGTCAAAGACTGGCGTTGCGATGTGGATGCCAAGAGTACGAGCCGCCATACCAAGGTGAAGCTCCATAACCTGACCGATATTCATACGTGATGGCACCCCAAGAGGGTTCAACATGATATCGACTGGAGTTCCGTCTGGAAGGTAAGGCATGTCTTCTACAGGAACGATACGAGAGACAACCCCTTTGTTTCCGTGACGTCCGGCCATCTTATCTCCGACCTTAATCTTACGTTTTTGTGCGATGTATACGCGAACTAGCATGTTAACACCAGATTGCAATTCATCACCGTTTGCACGTGTAAAGATTTTAACATCACGAACGACACCATCGGCACCGTGTGGTACACGAAGGGAAGTATCACGCACTTCACGAGATTTGTCACCGAAGATAGCGTGCAAGAGACGCTCTTCAGCAGAAAGGTCTTTTTCACCCTTAGGTGTGACTTTACCTACAAGGATATCCCCTTCTTTAACCTCAGCACCGATACGGATGATACCCATTTCGTCGAGGTCTTTAAGGGCATCTTCACCAACGTTTGGAATTTCACGAGTGATTTCTTCAGGCCCAAGCTTTGTATCGCGAGTTTCTGATTCGTATTCTTCGAGGTGAACAGATGTGTAAACATCGTCTTTCACCAAGCGTTCGCTCATGATAACGGCATCCTCGAAGTTGTAACCTTCCCATGTCATGTAGGCAACGATTGGGTTTTGTCCAAGCGCCATTTCACCTTTTTCCATAGAAGGTCCATCAGCGATAAAGTCACCTTTTTCGATGACATCGCCAACTCGAACAAGGGTACGTTGGTTATAAGCAGTACCTGAGTTTGAACGACGGAATTTTTGGATGTGGTAAACATCAAGGGAACCATCTTCACGACGAACTTCTACTTTGTCCGCATCCGCATAGGTAACCTTACCACCATGTTGTGCAATAACTGCAGCTCCTGAATCATGGGCTGCTTGGTATTCCATACCAGTACCAACGAAAGGCGCTTTAGGATCGATCAACGGAACAGCCTGACGTTGCATGTTGGCTCCCATGAGGGCACGGTTGGAGTCATCGTTTTCCAAGAAAGGAATACATGCTGTCGCAACGGCAACTACCTGTTTAGGAGAAACGTCCATATAATCAACGCTTGATGCTGGATATTCTTGGTTAACCCCTTGGTGACGTCCCATGACAACTTTTTCAGCAAAAGTTCCATCTGCGTTCAATTTAGAGTTAGCCTGAGCTACTGTGTATTCATCTTCTTCATCGGCAGTCAACCAAACAATTTCGTTGGTAACTTTACCAGTTGCACGGTCAACTTTACGGTATGGTGTTTGAATGAAACCATACTTGTTGAGGTGCCCGTATGAAGACAAGTTGTTGATCAAACCGATGTTTGGTCCTTCAGGTGTTTCGATTGGACACATACGACCATAGTGAGTGTAGTGCACGTCACGCACTTCATATCCAGCGCGGTCACGTGTCAAACCACCAGGCCCTAAGGCAGACAAACGACGTTTGTGAGACAACTCAGAAAGTGGGTTGTGTTGGTCCATGAACTGTGACAATTGTGAAGAACCAAAGAATTCTTTGATCGCTGCAGTCACTGGACGGATGTTAATGATTTGTTGAGGTGTCAATACTTCGTTATCTTGAACAGACATACGTTCACGAACATTACGTTCCATACGTGAAAGTCCAAGACGTACTTGGTTGGCAAGCAATTCACCAACAGCACGAATACGACGGTTTCCGAGGTGGTCGATATCATCGATACGACCGATACCTTCAGCCAAGTTAAGGAAGTAGCTCATTTCAGCAAGGATATCTGCCGGAGTGATAGTGCGAACTTTATCATCTGGATTTGCATTTCCGATGATTGTTACAACACGGTCTGGATCAGTTGGTGCCACAACCTTGAATTTTTGAAGAACAACTGGTTCTGTCAAAACAGCTGAGTCATTTGGAGTGTAGACAATCTTGTTCAAATCGCCATCCAAGTGATTTTCGATACTTTCGATGACATCGCGAGTCATAACAGTACCCTTTTCAACTAAGATTTCACCAGTTTCTGGGTCTACCAATGGTTCAGCAATTGTTTGGTTGAGCAAACGAGTTTTAATATTTAATTTCTTGTTAATCTTGTAACGTCCAACGGCTGCCAAGTCATAACGACGTGGGTCGAAGAAACGAGCCACAAGTAAGGTACGTGAACTCTCAGCAGTTTTTGGTTCACCTGGGCGAAGACGCTCATAAATTTCTTTCAAAGCTTCGTCTGTACGAGAGTCCATTGGGTTTTTATGGATATCTTTTTCAACAGTGTTGCGAACCAACTCGCTGTCACCAAAGATATCAAAGATTTCGTCATCACCTGAGAAACCAAGCGCACGAACCAAGGTCGTAAATGGAATTTTACGAGTACGGTCGATACGAGTGTAGGCGATGTCTTTTGAGTCACTTTCCAGTTCCAACCAAGCTCCACGGTTAGGGATAACAGTTGAACCGTAGCCCACTTTACCGTTTTTGTCTACTTTATCATTAAAGTAAACACCTGGAGAACGCACCAACTGTGATACGATAATACGTTCACCACCGTTGATGATAAAAGTACCCATCTCAGTCATGATTGGGAAATCACCAAAGAAGACTTCTTGAGTTTTGATTTCGCCAGTTTCTTTGTTAATCAAGCGGAAAGTTACAAAGATTGGTGCTGAATAACTAGCATCATGAATGCGAGCTTCTTCAAGCGTGTATTTAGGTTCTTTGATTTCGTAGCCAACAAATTCCAACTCCATTGTTTCTGTGAAGTTTGAAATTGGCAATACATCTTCAAACACTTCCTTCAGACCATGGTCTAGGAAATCTTTAAATGAATCAGTTTGAATTTCAATCAAATTTGGTAAGTCAAGAACTTCTTTGATTCTTGAAAAACTACGACGGGTACGATGTTTCCCGTATTGAACGTCATGTCCTGCCAAGATGATTCTCCTTTGTAAATAAAATTCCAAGCTTAGTCGCCTAAGCTAATAATTATCGTTTAATGGTTCTAAAACCCCTATCAACTTATCCCCCTTGACTAATTTTTCAGAATCTTTAAATCTCTGTTACAGATGCAAAAAATACCGAAAAAAAGCACAAAAAGAGCAGTTAAATCTGACTTTTTTCAGGAGATTTAACTGCTGTGAGCCTTGTCCGGACAATATTTCAGACAAAACCTACGACAAATGATTACTCATATTATACCCGATTTTCTCTAATTTTTCAAGTCCTTTGAAGGATTTTTCTTGCTTTAGTATAGTTGTGGCTTGTTTTCAGAAAAGGTGATTTTCATACATCAACCTTACTGTGGTTTTTCTAGGATAAAAATTTCATCCGAAGAATAACTGCTTTCCTTGTAGCCAAGCTGTTCATATTGTTTGACCAGCTCGACATAGAGTTCACTCGTATCCTTACTCTTTCTTGGAATCACTACAAAATCAATAGATGAGTCCACTTTCTGACCGTTGTGATAGAAAATGTCATATAATTTTTGATGTTTTCTAAGAATTGGTGTGTATGGATGTTCGGCGACAACTGAAGATTCAGACGGCAGACTTTCTAAAGTATACTTGATATTATCAAAATTTTGTTTATTCTGATGATAATAACCAATATTAAAATTCCATTTATGCGTCAACTGGTGTAAGAGTATCCCAGATACAACGATACCTATCGTAACTGTAAGAACAATTAATTTTTCTTGCAAAATCTTATGAATTTGAAGGTCTTCTAAAGAGAGTAGAGCCATTAGAAAAAGCAGTGCTGCACTACCATAACTATATTGAAAACCAATATCATACTGATAAGGCCAGTTTGGCAACAAATTAATGACAACAAGTGGTAGAGCCAATAAATAATTTTCCCAACTACGTTGTACAAGAGGTAGGAAACAAAGTGGAGCAAGCATTAAGAACAAATAGCCCAATCTTTTCGCGGTGAAAATTGTACTGATCACATATTCTGGATGGGTCAAGAGATTTTTCAAGACCATGAGCAATCCACTCTCACCATTCTGTAGGTAGGTATCGAAACGAGAGACCATACCTCCTTCACCATAAGCACTCAAGAGATACATCGCAAACATGAAATAAACAATCGGTAAAACGATATCTGCTAACAGTATCCGTACTTTTGTTGTTTTTGATAAGGTGAAACGTTTTTGTAAAAGGAAGTAGGTGCCAATACTAATAACATAGATAAAGGCATCTTCCTTTACTAACAAAAGCAGCAAAGTCGAACCTATAATACCCAGTTTTTGCTCGGAAACAATGAAATAGAATAACCAGAAAATCAACGCAGTTAGGAAACAATTCTCATGAAGATGGGTTCCACCTGCAGTTGTAATAACTGGGAATAAAACAAACCATGCTACCGTCAATATATTTGTTAGTTTAGAAAGTTTGAATTTAGGAAGCAGTAGTTTCAGAGGAATAATTGCAGAAAAAGCAACTAAAACCTGTAAAATGTCTAACGTCTCTACATATGGGAATAATTTATAAAAGGGAAGCATTACATAAAAGATTGGTGACACGTGTACCGCAAAATGGGAAAGCACTCTGTCTCTCTCCAATGTTGTAATCGGAGTCCAATCTGTATTCATACGCTCAAACATTTGAGAAAAAATACCAATGTCAAAGGTAGTTACTTCAATTGTCTTGACTTTATAGTAGACAACGGCACAGAGATACAAAACATAAATAATGCTAAGAGACAAGACTGCCCACCATACTATTTTTTTATGTTTTTCTAAAAACTCCTTTACTGGTAACTGTACAAAAAGCAAAATCAGTACAGCAGAAACAATCACTGCTAAAACGACTGGCCAAATTAATGTATAAAATCTTGTAGTCGTTAAATCAACGGCATGAAAACCAAGCGCCGTATCATTAAAATTAGAATCAACTAAGGTTAACAACCGGGGGAGTGTCCCTACTACCGTAAACAAATATAAAAAAGATAAGGTTTCACCTTTGAACTTAAAAAACACAAAGAGAACCACAGCCAAAAGTAGTAAACCTATCGCCAGGAAAAATGAAATACTTTTATAGACAGCAAAAAATAAAGCTAGGCATGAAATAAGAATATTAATCCTACGAATATTGAGGGATGACTTTATTTCCACTACCCCAATGAATACAGCTGCTATAAGAAAGACCAAGATTTTGTCAAAAACAGGTCCCGAATTTAGACTTAGAAAAAGATCTTGCGGAGCATAGTGCAATAAATTCAATAAAATAACTATTAAATATGCACCGAGACCATACGATAAAAATTGCTTTCGTTTTTCAAAAATATTTCCTAATACTTTTTCCACAGTTATAATCCTCCTAATAATAAGATAATTGTATCATAATCCTTCTATTCCTTCTATCTTTTTTGAATCTTTTGCAACACTATCAATGTAAGAGCTTCAATTTTTCATTCTCGAAAAAACTGAATAGAAAAAGAGTGGTTCAAACTAGTAATAATCTAGGCCGAACCACTCTATTCTAATTTCCTACTCTAACTCGCGTAACGACACCGTCTTTATCAGTCATGCTGAACTCTGCCGAAGAAATCCACTGAGTTTCCGCTTCGCTACTTTGAGATTGAGCAAATACTTTTAATAATTCCTCTTTGTTCTCAACTTCAGCCACATAGTAGGCTAACCCCACCATTCCATGCTTACGTTGAGCTAAATTTTTGCCACCCCATTCATTGATAGCTAGATGATGGTGATAAGCCCCTGATGCGATCCAACTGGCGTGTGGAATCGTGAATTTATCCTCCAGACCTAGAGACTCTTGATAGAATGTACTCCCTTATCAGCCAATGTCAATCCAGATGCTCAACGCTGATAAAACAAGAAAAATCCTCCCCATATAGGAAGGATTGTTTGGATTTAATGAGCCAACATTTCTTGAGCAATCTCTTGACCTGATAAGCCATCTGGATAGTAGGTTGGCCAGTTGTCCATCACTTCAAAGAGGGCTTCTTGGCTAGTGCCTCCAAAGAAGATATGGAAATGCTCTGCCTTGACCGGAGCGATATTGTGGTCGCTAAACTGAACATACTTAAATTGTCCAGCGTCTGCATCAGTCGCTTCAAAGAGGAAGCGTACTCCACGATTCCCTTTCTTATAAGTCAAGATTTTCTTGCCGACATACTTGTAAGTATATTTCTTGCTTTGGCCACCTTGGATGAATTCCATAGTGTTATCCGTGATGTTAATCTTGGTCACATCTGTTTGGTAACCTTTTTGATAGTAAGCCTTATACTCATCCTTGGTCATCTTACCAGTCAATTTAGCCTTGTAGTCAAATACTTGGTCAAGAGTCCCATCCTCAAGGAAAGGATAGACAGACTGCCAGTTGCCAGCATAATCACTTAGGGTACGGTCCTTAACATCTGCATCCTCAAAGTAGCCATTTTGAACGGTTTTAGTTTCCTCTGCCTTTTCTGGTTCAATCTCTGCTCCTGCCTGATCAGTTGTCTGCTTGAGAGACTTGAGATTTTTCTCCATGATAGAGATATAGTTTTCTCCAGCCTTCATGTCCTCTTCGGTCAAGCTTTCAAGAGGATTCAGAACATCTAACTTCACTCCTGTTTCTTTTGAGAGAGTATTAGCCAGGGCTTGCGAGGCATTTTCTTCAAAGTAGATATAAGAAATCTTATTTTTCTTGATGTACTCGGTCAATTCTGCCAAACGGCTTGCTGAAGGCTCCGCATCTGGTGAAAGACCTGAGATAGAGACTTGATTGAGTCCGTAGTCCAAGGCTAGATAACGGAAGGCTGCGTGTTGAGTCACAAAACTCTTTTGTTTTGCACTAGAAAGTCCTTCAGTATAGGCCTTGTCCAAGGCTTGCAGTTTTTCGATATAGGCTGCTGCATTTTGTTCAAAAGTCGCCTTCTTATCCGGATAGTCAGCTGAAAGACTATCACGGATATGTTCTACAAGTTTGATTGCACGCGCAGGAGACAACCATACATGAGGGTCATACTCGTGATGATGACCTTCTTCACCATGGTCATGGTCTTCCTCTTCTTCACTTCCTGGAAGGAGTAGCATATCTCCAGTAGCTTTAATCGTTTTTACTTTTTTCGCATCTAGGGATTCTAATAACTTAGGAACCCAAGTTTCCATATTTTCATTTTCATAAACAAAGGCATCTGCGTCTTGGATTTTAGCGACTGCCTTAGCTGATGGTTCATAATCATGTGGCTCTGTTCCAGCCCCGATTAAGAGTTCGACATTGGCTGTATCACCTGCTACTTGCTTGGTAAATTCATAGACAGGGTAGAAAGTTGTAACGATATTTAATTTCCCGTCTGCTTGTTTTTGATTGGAACAAGCAACTAAGAATAAGGTCACAAGACTTGCCAAAAGTAGGCTTAGTTTTTTCATTTACTTCTCCTATTTGATAAAACGTTTGAGTAAGCTGACTCCTAAGAAGACAACTACAAAGATAAGAGTGATACTTGCACTTGGTGGTGTCTCTGCATAATAGGAAATATAGAGTCCCGCAACCATACCTAGAAAACCAATAACACTGGCAAGAATCATCACAGAACTAAAGTTTTTCCCTAGACGCAAAGCGATACTAGCTGGTAAGACCATGATAGTCGATACCAAAAGCGCTCCCGCTGCTGGGATCATGAGGGCAATAGCCACACCCGTTACCATGTTAAAGAGAATAGACATGGTACGCACTGGAAGACCATCGACAAAAGCTGTATCCTCGTCAAAAGTTAGAATATACATGGGTCTTAAAAAGAGGAAGGTCAGGATTAAAACAACCGCTGCAATGACAAAGAGGCCAATGACCTGCTCTTGACTAATGGTCACAATAGAACCAAAAAGGTATTGGTCCAGACTCATAGAACTAGAGCTCTTCCCCTTACTCATGACAATAAGTGAAACTGCAAGTCCTGTAGACATGAGAATGGCTGTCCCAATCTCCATAAAGCTTTTATAAACCGTACGTAGGTATTCAAGGAAGACCGCCGCAATCAAGACAATCACAATGGTTGAAATGGTCGGAGAAATTCCTAAAACCAAGCCAAAGGCAACCCCCGAAAGCGAGACGTGACTCAGAGTATCACTCATAAGACTCTGACGACGCAAGATTAGAAAAGTCCCCAGAACTGGTGAAAAGAGACTCATGGCAATAACAGCCAAAAAGGCTCGCTGCATAAAATCATAAGACAATAGATTAAGCATGCTCCACCTCCTGGTCACTTTCATGGACATTGAAGCAACGCCATGGGGAATCTTGGTCACGAACAAGGTGGATATTGCGATCTGCGTAATCCTTAACTTCTTCAGGATCGTGAGTAATCATCAAAACAGCCTTGCCATGATGGTGGGCACTGTGGTGCATGAGTTCATAAAACTCATCCTTGGTTCCCGCATCCATCCCTGTCGTCGGCTCATCCAAGATAAAGATATCAGGATCTGAAGCAAACATACGTGCGATAACAGCCCTCTGTTTTTGCCCACCAGAGAGGGAGCCAATCCTTTTGTCCCGATGTTCCCACATACCAACAGAGTTTAAACTAGCCTTGATATGTTCCTCATCATGGGCATTCAAACGACGGAACCAACCTTTTCTTGGATAACGACCTGATTTGACAAATTCATAAACAGTGCTCGGAAAGCCTGCATTAAAGCTTGCAATCTGTTGAGGAAGGTAGGCAATTCTTAATTTCGTCCCACGAGTGTTGGTCTTTGAAATGGTAACTTTGCCAAATCTTGGTTGCAAAATACCAAGACTGGCCTTGATAAGAGTCGTCTTGGCAGCTCCATTTTCTCCAGTGAGGGTGACAAATTCCCCACTATCAACACTGTAATTGATATGCTCAAGAACAGGTTCCTTGTCATAATAGAAGGACAAATCCTCTACTGTGATGTATCTCATTACTTGATTTCTCCTACTAAAGCAGTTAAAAACCGCTGGATAATTTGTTGCTCCTCAGCCGAGAATTGACTGGCAACTTGTTCATAAGTCGAGAGGGTGTGCTCATGATGATGGTGATGCTCCTCAGCAATCGGTCGAGCTAGATCTGTCAATTGATAGAAAATCACTCGAGCATCCTTTGGATCCTTAGAAGTTTCCAACATCCCCTCTTTAATCAAAGACTTAATAGCCTTGGTGACAGCTGCTTGACTGACATTGAGACGGCGAGCCAACTCAGAGTTAGTTAAGGACTCCTCTGATAAGAGCATAAGAATATGCTCCTGAGTATTGGTCAAAGCCACATTACTGGTACAATGGCCAATAAGGATTTCATGCTGATTTTCAGCTTTCAGGATTACTTCATTTAAGAAATGATCAATTTCTGTTGCTAATTGTCTCATGATTTGCCCCTTTCCTAGTTATCTTTTTCCTAAAACAATATAGAACACCACAGATTCTTTACTGGTTAATTATATCATAAACCAAAAAAGAATCAAGAAAAAAGATGAAAACACCTGAGATGTTTTCATCCTTTAGAATTATTTTTCTTGTTTACGGCTAGTCCAGAGGGCTGTCGCTCCAAGAATCACACCAAGTAGCATCATGAAAATAGATTGCTCACTACCTGTATTTGGAAGTAGTTTCTCTGAGACTACTGTTTTCTTAGCAAACTTATCTGCAACCTTATAATCAACTTTTACAGTAGAAGGTTGAGTCGGTTTTGTTGCTTGGTCTTCTACTGGTTTAGCTGGATCTTGCTCTTTACCTTCTTCAGGAAGTTTAAATGTTTTTGAGTCCACAGAAATCGTGCGTGAATTTGGATTTACCTTTTCATACTGAGTCAAATCAGCTGTTTTGAGATAGTCTTCAAAGGCAGCATCCATTGAAGGTCCTTCTTCTCTCGCACCACCAAGCATGGTATAACCGTCACCACCTGCTGCAAGGAAGTCGTTTGTTGTTAGATAGTAGATTTTGGCTAAGTCTAATCTATCGTAAAGACCAGTCGTACGATTCTTAACCTGAACAGCTAAAATACGTTTCCCAGAAGGTAGATTTGTGTCATAGTATACTTTGACACCAGAGACTTGTAAAAATCCACCACTTGGTTCTAGCAATGGTTGACCATTTTCATCCAAGACAGTTTTTCCTGCTTTATCCACCTGCAAAATAGATCCGAGTGATTTTTCAAACATATCCAGAACTTGCTGACCAGTTACTTGGATTTGTGAGATTGTGTTTCCAAATGGCAAGACTGCAATGACATTTCCTTTTGTAATTGGTTTGTCTTTAGCAATTGTCTCACGTAAGCCACCACCATTTGTCACAGCGATATCTGTTGGATGACTAAATCCTGTTTGACCATACTGGTAGAGAGAATCTGCGACGACATTTCCGAGATTCGTTTCACGAACACGAACATTTTCACGGTCTCCGTTTAGTTCAACAGGACTGTTAGACACAACCTCAACTGCATTTTCTGCATCGTATTTTTGTTTAATGTCTTTGACTAGTTTTTCAACTGTTGGATTGGCTGGTAATTTTTTAGCATCTGCAGCCGCAATCTGAGTTGGATTACCCAAAAGCTGACGAGATTTATAAGTAATTTTACCAACGTTATGGAGATAACTTCCAGTTTGGTTGTAAGTCACATTATCTCCGTAAGTAGTTGATTCTACTGTATGAGAGTGACCATCAATGACTGTTACACGTTTCCCCTTCAAAAGAGGGTTCTTAGACAGAGCTTCTGCTAGTGTTGAGCCACGCCAAGCTACTGGCGTTGTTGTATCAACACCCAAGTGGGCTAAGACTACATAATGCTTATAATCCTTACCTTCCGCCTTAGCCTTGGCTTGAACTTCTTCAACGACCTTATTAACCTCTTCGATTGGTTCAGTAAAGGTTACTCCTTTAACATTTTTAGGGTGAGTTTTCGTTGCTGTTTCCGGCGTTGTCACACCTATCACTACAAACTCATCGCCTTCAACATCCTTATTCTTGTCAACAATAGTAGAAGCTTGGAAGAGACGAGCTCCATCTACATAAGTATTTGAGCTTAACAAGGGGAATTTCAAAATTTCTTTGTATTTTTTAGCTTCATCAAGTCCGAAATCAAACTCGTGATTTCCTACAGCCATGGCATCATAATCCATCTCGTTAAGAATCTTAGCACGTGCCTCACCTTTTGATGAGTTTGAGATAGGAAGACCCTGGAAAGCATCACCAGCATCCACTACCAAGGTGGTCTGGTTGGTTTTTGCACGCTCTTGTTCAATGACTGTAGCCAACTTAGCGTCTCCAATGACTCCTTTTTCCTCTACAATACGACCATGGACATCATTGGTGTGTAAGATAACAGTGTCCTTTTCTTCGCTTTTAGGAGATTCAGCAGGAGCTGACGGAGCTTCTGCAGGTGCAATCGCTTCTGAAGTAGCCGAAGTTTCCGGTACCTCAGGGCTCTCAACAGGAGTTGGAGTCGCCGACGGAGCTGGAGTTGCTGCGACAGCTGAACTTTCTGCAGGAGTTGTTGCTTCTTCAGCGTATACTTGTCCAGCTAAGAAGGCTGGAGCTAATAAAGCTGTAGATAGGATGGGCAATAAGAACTGTTTCTTCATTTTGAAATCCCTTTCTTTTCTTTTTCTCTTTTATATTATACGCTATTTCTAAAAATTATGAAACTTTTGACCTATTTGCATCTTAAATATTCGCCATTTAAACAAAAAAGCTTGGATTAAAATCCCAAACTTTTAGCTCATTTTATTGAAAATCTTTGATGTTACCATCGTAATCCGCCCAATCTTGGCTAAAGAAGCGGTCATTCATTTGGTAACTAGGTGCTGTTGTTGGATTGCTCAAAAAAGGATTTACAACCTTATCAAACGCCAACCAGCCTAACCAACCGATATGAATCGTATCCTTGACAAAATAAGGTTCATCACCGTTTTTTGAAAAATCAGCAATATTGGTGAAACCTTGACTCTCCAACTGGTAACGAATTTTTTCGACAGAGTGTTGATACATTTCCTCACTTAATCCGGTATAATTCATCCATTTTTTATTGACAGGTTGAAAGACAAAGAGTACATTGACCTTAGATTTGGCAAATTGATTGAGCACTAACTGCAAATCATTGTATTCCCTTGACTGGAGGAAGTTGTAATTTTTTTGATACCCTTCCCACTTTTTTAAATCTTTCTTTAGTTGAGTATTGTAAAAGTGGTTATCCATCCCCAAATCATTATTGGTCGTATTTTCCTCTGCATCCTTACGTGCAATATTTTCCAATTCTTCATAAGAAAATTGATCTGGGAGACTGCTCAAATATTTTTCAATATGATCTTTATACTTTAATCGGCCTCGGATGGAGAATTGACCAAAAAGGGCAGCTTGTCTTTCATTGAATTCTGCAGAAGCTGTAATTATTGAATGATCAAAGTCTGACAACTGTTCATTCTTAGCCAGTTTCTCAACAATCCCCTTCATCGGTACGCTTGGATTCTGCTTCAAGAGTCTATTAGCCGCATATTGAGAAGCTACGTCTCCAGATTGATTCTCTAAAAAGGCAGTCAACTGGTCGTTGTTAAAATAGGTTTGAAAAGTAACTGGATCTTGATCTTCCTTTGTAAACCACTGTGGAGAGATCACAAACACCGCTTGTTTATTTTCAAGTTCAGATGTGATTTGTTGCATCCCAAAGTACTGACTAAGAGAAGCTGCTCCTGCCTGCCCCATAAAATAAGGACGATAGGAGCGATTATACTTTTCAGCTAACACTCCTGGATGCATGCTGTCAAAACGAATCCATTCACTTGACCCAAAGAAAGGGATAAAACGCATATCTGGGTCTGTGAGAGCTCTCACTTTTTGGCTTCTCTCCTTGAAACTTTCTGCACTTACTGAGGCTGCAGAGTATTTTTCCTCCATTAGATTATGACTCTTACTACTAGGATAGAAAAAAATGAGTAGAAGAACCAATAAACCTGCAATAAGAATCGGCCCGAAGATTAACCACAGGCGTTTAAGCATTCTTTAACTCCGCAATCCCTGCCACGATTTTATTGGCTGTATTCCAGTCATCACGACCAAATTCTGTAACCGGGACACGAATATCAAAGCGATTTTCGATTTCTACGATCAATTCAACTGTTCCCATACTGTCCAAGACACCTGCATCGAAAAGATCTTCATCCATCATGTCAGAAACATCTTCCATAAATAATTCATCGATAATTTCAATAACTTCTGATTTGATATCCATTTTTAAATTTCCTTCTATTTTTTAATTCCATTTATTTTTTAAACCATAAATCATTCAAAAATCCTGAAAAGATTAAGAATGAAACCATTACGACATGGAAGGTTATCACCATGCCAAGCAACTGAATCCAACGGTTTTCAGGAAAAGGTGGTCGCCCTGCTTTTTTCCGTTCTTTATTGAGCGTTTTTTTCTTTCTGACCCAGGCATCATTCATCACTAAGCCTATCCCATGAAAGAGTCCGTAAGCGATATAAAACCATGTTATCCCATGCCAGAAGCCCATAAGGAGCATATTCAGTACATAGGCAACACTTGAAGTCACATTTCGATTCTTAAAAAGCTTCTTTCTCGTCATCACCATGACCATGCGCATAAAGACAAAATCACGGAACCAGAAGGATAAACTCATGTGCCAACGATTCCAAAAATCCTTCAAATCCCTTGACAAGAAAGGTTTGTTGAAGTTAATCGGACTACGAATTCCCATCAGATTTGAAATAGCTATAGCAAACATAGAGTAACCTGCAAAATCAAAGAAGAGTTCAAAACCAAATGTGTACATGATGGCCACTACATAATAGTTAAAGACGCCACCTGTTTGTAAAGCTAAATTCTTTAAAGGAGGTAATAAGATTTCGCCTAAAATATGGGCTAGGATAAATTTATACAGAAATCCCCACATGATATACCGAACGGACTCGGCTAGCATATCTAGCAACTCATCGCGCTCTGGTATCGTCTTATAATTTTCATTAAAACGTTTGAAACGATCAATAGGACCACTTGAAAATGTCGGCATAAAGAGAAGAAAACGCAAATACTCCCACATTTTCAAATCCTTAATGACTCCATCTCTAAGTTCGATGATGATTCCCACTGAACGAAAGGTCAAATAAGAGATTCCTACGAATCCCAGGAGAGACTGTGTACCGTTAATAGCTGGTTGCACCTTGACAAAGATGATGGGAAGCAATGATAATAAACTTACTAGGTAGAAAATCCATTTACCATCTCGGACTTTTCGATATTGCTTGTAAAAAAGAACCAGTACCATTTGCCAAATTAGATAGATTCCTAAGGCAGCTAATTGATTGGTCTTGCCTCCCGTCAACATAGTGACTATAAAGAACAGACTAACCAATATTTCATACCAGCCAAAACGTTTTTTGAAAAAAAGACCGATAAAGATTGGCAAAATAGCAGTAATCACATACAAAAAGTACTGCGGATTTCCATAAGGCTCAATATGAGGAAGCTGTTTAATAAGCTCCATCATCTATTATTAACCTCACTAATCAACCCTTTGATGTCGATTTTCCCATTTGGAGTTAGCGGCAAGCTGTCACGGTAGAGGAATTTCGAAGGCATCATATAAGACATCATGATGTGCTCCAAATCTTCCTTAATCGCTTTGGTAATATCAATCTCGCGCTCAAATTGTTCCTTGACCCCATCTTTTAAGATGACATAGGCCAAGAGATTTTGAACCTTGTGATCTTTGTTGTAGCGTGGCACTGCAACAGCCGAGTCGATGTACTGAGACTTGTTCAAGTTTTGAGAAACATCTTCTAGCTCAATACGGTAGCCGTTAAACTTGATTTGGAAGTCCATCCGACCACCATAGAGAAGAAGGCCTTCATCCGTCATGGTTCCGACATCTCCCGTATGGTAGGCTGGCAGACCTTCAAATTCGAAGAAAGCTTCTGCTGTTTTCTCAGGATTATTCATATAACCTTTTGAAACAGCCGGTCCAGACACGATGATCTCACCTTGCTCACCATTCGGCAATTTGTTTCCTTCCTCATCAATGATGAAGGTTGGAGAATCTTCTTTGGTATAACCAATTGGCAAGCGTTTAAGTGTCGCTAGCATCTCATCTGTGATAGCAACTGCCGACAAAGCAACTGTTGCTTCTGTTGGCCCGTAAGCATTGATGATGCGCGCATTTGGGAAACGTTCGCGCAATTTCTGAGCTGTTTTCACGGTCAACTCTTCCCCATCAAAGTAGAAATGGGTGATTCCTGGCATCTTTTCAGCATTGAAATCTTCAGACAGCATGGCCATATCTGCAAAAGATGGTGTCGAAGTCCAGATAGCAATCGGAAGAGAAAAGATAGTTGCAAAGAGTTGTTTGAAGTCTTGAGTAATGGCTGATGGGAGGGCAAAAAGCGTGCCTCCAAGAGCCAAAGTTGGTGCCCAATACATGACAGACAAGTCAAAGGAATAGGGCGGTTGCGCCAACATTTGCGGACGTTCTGGCGTTGCAAACTCCTTATCTGTGATCATCCAGTTGGTGAAGCTGAGCAAATTATCATGTGAAATCTGCACCCCTTTTGGCTTCCCGGTCGTCCCTGAAGTAAAGATGATGTAGTAGTTATCATCCCCTTTGACCGGATGTTGCAAATCATAGGCATGCTGAGCCGCATAAGCTTCACGCACTTGCTCCAAGGACATGATTGGAGCAGCTGGGTTCTCAATTGGAAACTCTTTGATGGCGATGATTAAGCTTGGCTCTGCTACTTCAACAATGGCAGACACGCGCTCCAAGGCAGAATGGCTGTCAATTGGGATATAGGCATGGCCAGATTTGGTCAAGGCCACAAAGGTTGCTAACATTTCATATTCTTGGCCACCAAAGACCACAACAGGTGACTTTTCAGGAAGTTCCATCTGGTCAATATGGGCTGCTAAGCTATCTGAATCAGCCTTCAATTGGCCATAGGTATGCTCTTCTCCAAGGATATTGTATACCGGAAAATTAGGCTGCTTTTGAGCATAATGCTCAATGGTTTCAATCATATCTACTATTGGTTTATTTGACACAATAGGGGTTCTCCTTTAAGTTAAAATTCATTATAGATAAAGCTACCTTGAACCTGACCGAGATAACTAAAAAAGTAAAGTAGGCCCAAGAAAATGATAAAATACAAGGCTGTCCAACCAAGAAAGAGATAGAGTTCATTTCTCTGTTTCATCAAGAAAAACCTTTCATTCCTGTAATTTTCAACTAAAATAAAATCAATTTCTTACTAACTTAGTTTTCTGCTATTATACCACTTTATAAACTATTTTTTCAATTGTTTTCCGTCCATTTCCACTACATTTCAACATCATTAAATTGTTCCATATGATACCTTCTAATGATAGCTTTAATGCTTTCCAGTATAGATTATATTGGGAGCTACAACAAAGTAGGCTCTATACACCTATAGAGGACTTCCCCACTATAAATATTATAGAGCCTTATCTTATGTCTCACTTTATCGGTAGAATTCCCTTTGTCTAGAGATTTTTATAATATGTAATCTTAAAATTCACTATAGATGAAATCTTGAATGTTAGAAAAATCAGTCACAAAACAGTAGATTACGATGCTTAAAATAACTGTATAGAAAAACAAGGTCCACAATAGTAAACGATGTGTGTCAGTTAGTTTCATTTGCAAATTTGTAAAGTTCTTTTTCAACTTCCATCCATCCTTTCACCCCAACGTGCATCACGTCAAATAAAAAGTAATCTTCATACTCTTTATTTCCATAGTTTAACACCGTAGCACCGTGGTTTTTGGCAATATTTTCTATTTTTTTGTAAGTTTCTTCACGCATTTCTCGTGAAACACCTGTGTAATCATTCCATTTACCATTTACAGGAAAGATAATGACTTCAACTTCAATTCCCAATTCCTTAGCAACTGTCAAGAAGAGCTCCATATCTGAATACTCTGGTGACTCTATGTAGCTCAAGTCTTTGTTAGAATCTTTCAACGAAGCATAGCGGTCTCTCAAGTAGGTATTGTAGTAGTTATTATCCACAGCATAATCATTGTTATCTGTTTTCTTTTTAACTTCTTCTACAAACTGATCTGTCATCTGCTCCCAATTATAATCCGGAGTTTCATCTCCTAGTGCAGGATAGTCTGATTTGGCATGATTTTCATAGAATTTTCGTTTAAGCTTAAAGGAATAAACGGCATTGTCAAGTTCCAACAGTTTTTTATCAATGATTGTTCCTTTTCCTTCTATAAAATAGCTTTTATACTTTTTATAGATATCATTTTGTTGTTTGTTCCCTTTGGTAATCTCAATAATGCGATTAATCAGTTTTTCTTTCGTTTCCTTACTGATTTTCTCGTTATCTAGCATGTGAAAAATATGTTCCTGAGAGGCCTTGTTTAAGAAGGCGTCTTGATGAGTCCCATCCTTTTCGAACCATTGAACAGACTCGACTATGGCTACTTTTCGCTTGCTCATAGCCCCCTCAATCGAGCTCAAGGTTGTAGCTTGAATGATATTTTGAGAATAACTGGTTCCTATCTGCATGATATTAAAATCATTGTAGTTAAAGATTTTATTGGGATGGTAATCTTCATTTATCGTCGCAACTAACTCTGAGGAACCCATTAGAACTAGTGTATTGGGAGTGATATTATTTGTTAGAATATCTCTACTTTTATACTTTTCATAAGAAGTGCTGTAGCGAATACTATTGTCCTTGACTTTATAATAGTCGTCAATCTTCTTGACATATGTCACATTTAAAAGAGCAAGAGTCGCAATTACTAGCACAAGCGATAGTAAAAATGCTTTTAACTTTATCATCTTGTTTTGTCCAATCTCCTTGTTTTAGCAGATCTCTTTATCTACTTAGAATTGCCATAATTATCTTATAAGGTTCACCTGAAAAGATAAAGAAGCCAATCATAACTAAATTCATGGTCATAAACCAACTTATTAGCTTGTACCAAGTTTTATTTTTATATTTCTTATAAAAAGTGCTTTTCTTTTGATAAATTTCAAATCCAGACATCAAGATTCCATGGTAAAAACCATAAGCGATGTAGCTGACACTAATTCCATGCCAAAATCCCATAACCAACATATTGACCATATAGGCATAGGCTGCATTGTGTAATCTATTCTTAAACCATTTCTTTCTGATAACCTGCATCAAAACTCTTGAAAATACGAAATCTCTCAACCATGTTGACAAGGTGATGTGCCATCTAGTCCAGAAATCCTTGATATCAATACTCAAGAAAGGTTTATTGAAATTCATCGGTGTCTGAATACCCAAAACATTACTGCTTCCAACAGCCATCAAACTATACCCCGCAAAGTCAAAGAACAGATAGAGAGTATACAGGTACATATATTTGATTGAGTAGACAACTGTACCAGTATTGCTTAGAGCAAGTAGTATCTGGTAAACATAGGTTGATAAAACAACCTTGTAGAGAAGGCCTAAAACGATGCGATAAATACCATCACCTGCTAACTCTAGGTAGTCTTTTCTAGGCATGACTTCATTGATCTCTTTTAGAAATCTTCTGCTACGATCGATTGGCCCAGAACTAACTGTAGGGAAAAAGAGTAGAAACTGCAGATAATCTTTTACACTGATTTTTTCTTTGATTAAACCATCCGATATTTCTAGCATGATCTGAATAGTCTTAAAGGACATGTAGGAAATCCCAATAAAAGCCAACAAATGTAGCTGGGTTATCGCAAAGACTTTATTGACCACTAAAGGTAAAATGGATAACATAACTAGAGGTTTTAACCGTTTTAAATCCATTCTTTGTGCTATGAAAACTAGGACATATTGGTAGATGATGAAAGCCAATAGATAAACAACCATGGATTTACTCTTACCATAGATGGCTCCTGCAAATAAAATTGACAGACTTAAAATATAATAATCCTTACGCTTGCCAAAATAGTTTAAAACAAAGCCAATCAGTAAAACCACAAATAATAGAAGGAAAAACTCATTCCCCTCAAAATAATTCATACCAGATGGACTCCTTTTCTCTTTTTCTCATCTCCTGATTTGTCATTTTAGGATTAGTCCCTATCATATTATCAAGGATAATTAACTTTATTAATTATATCATAATTTAAAAACTATATATCTCTATTATCCAATTTCCTAAAATAAAAAAACAAATGACTCTTACCACTAAACCCCAATAACGAGACAAAATTATTTAAACAACAAATATAATTCAAGACCTAAAAGATTGATGAATGAACTAGTGAAGTACTCTGTTTTTTAGCTGAAATAATAATTAACACCAGTATATAAACTTAAAAAAATCAAAACGACCAAAATGAAGTGAGGCAGCGCTCCTTATTTTGGTCATTTTTGGTAAGTTATGTTTATTGAGATATAAATATTTGGGTTTTATTATCTTAGAAAAGTGAAAATACGAGAACTGCTAGGGCTGCACCGATAACAGGTCCCACAACTGGAATCCAAGCATAAGACCAGTCTCCATCGCCTTTGTTTGGAATTGGCAAGATACTGTGCATGATACGAGGTCCAAGGTCACGCGCAGGGTTCAAGGCACAACCTGTTGTCCCACCTAGTGATAGACAAATACCGACAATCAAAGTCCCCACTGCAAAGGTGCCGATACCTGCCTGAAAATCATAAAGCCCCAAAGCAAAGATTGTCAATACCAAGACAAAAGTCCCAAGGATTTCACTAATCAAGTTTGACACAGTATCTTTGATAGCTGGTCCAGTGCTGAAAGTTGCTAGAATATTTCCTGCATTTTCTTCCGCCTCATAGTGTGGTTTGAATTGCAACCAAACCAAAATCTGAGCCACCATCGCTCCTGCGAATTGGGCTAGAATATAAGGGAAAACAGAACCCCAAGAGAGCGTTCCTTTTAAGGCCATCGCAAATGTCACAGCTGGATTTAAGTGGGCTGGGCTGAGCGTGCCAGATACAAAGGCCGCAACGGCTACAGCAATTCCCCATCCCATCGTGATGACGATCCACCCTGAATTGTTACTCTTGGTTTTGGGAAGAACCACACCTGCTACAACACCATTTCCTAGGAGGATAAGGATTAAAGTCCCCAAAAATTCTCCAAATAATTCTTTCATCATATCGTTGTCTCCATTTTAAAGAAGGAGAGGGAAGGCAAGGAAGGCTTGTTCCCTCACTTCTAGTTTTTCTTAATTTTTCAATGCCGCTAGATCGTTGTTAGCAAGGGCTGCTTCAACATCCGCACGGTAGGCTGCCTTTTCTTCTTCTGACCAATCATAGAATCGTCCCATTTCATCCAGAACTGGCTCCACAATGCTATCCAAACTATCACGCATAAAGAGCATGTGGTTGGTACGGCGAAGGAGGAAGTCAACTGGGCTCAGAGCCAACTCATTGCGCATTGCATAGTGAAGGGACAAGGTATCTGCCAAGCTGAGTCCTGGCGCTTGTTCCAAGCTGTGAGCAAGGGCAAAGACTTTCGGTGCATTTGAACCGTAGAGATTTGCTAGGTAATGAGCTTCCTTGCTATCCAAGCCACGTGACACTCCAAGTTGAGCAAAGGCTTCAATTTCTGAGTCCACATTTGCTGGGTTCAATTCTCCACCTGAAACAGGATAAGTCTTCGAGTTGATGAGTTTAAAGCTGCGGTCAAATTCTGCTTTGAGAATGTCAACCACGCGCTCCATAGCCCCTTCAGCCATCTTACGGTAGTCTGTGATTTTACCACCAGCAAGGGTCAACAGGCCATTGTCATCACGGTCCAAGCTCGAACCACGTGAAACTGCAGATGGGTCCAAATGTTTCTCAGATGTGCTACTTTCAAGCTTGCTGACAGCAGACTCAACATCTTCACGCGATTTTTCTTTCGATAGATAAGCCTCGACAGTCGCAATCAAGTTATTGAAGCTTTCATCGCTAATGGTTCCGTTATTTCCACCATTGTAGTCAGAAGCGCTATTGCCTGCGATCAATGGACGAAGACCAGCCCAGCTGCTTTCAATATCAGCAACGGTAATGTTTGCTTCTGGGAAGCGGTTGTTGACAATGCCAAGTAGATAATCTACATCTTCCTGCGTCACTTTTGGATGTTCCAAATCACCTGTGTAGTCTGTATCGGTTGTACCAAAGTAAGTCTTGTTTTCACGTGGGAGAACAAAGACCATACGACCATCTCCCAAACCTGTGTCAAAGTAAACTGGCTGTGAAACCTTGATCTTGCTTGAGTCCACCACCAAGTGAACTCCCTTAGTTGGACGCATTTGTGAGAATTGCGTTCCCTTATTAGACAGATTGCGTACCTTGTCGCTCCAAGGACCTGTCGTGTTGATAACCAGACGAGCCTTGATATCAAAGACTTGGTCTGTCAACAAATCACGAGCCACGACACCTGTAATCTTACCACTTTCGTCAAAGAGGAAGCCTTCTGCCTTCACGTGGTTGGCAATGAGGGCACCATCTTGGTTGGCACGTTTGATGTTTTCGATCACGAGACGCGCATCGTTGTTACGGAAGTCAAGATAAACTCCACCTCCTACCAAACCTTCTTTCTTCAAGTTTGGCTGGCGTTCCAAGACTTCTTCTTTGCTCAAAACCTTGTTTGCAGCAGGCGTATTGTTAACCCCTGCCAATAGGTCGTACAAGTCCATGGCTACTTTGAGACGGAAAAGGCTAAATGTTGCTCCATCCTCGTCGTAAACTGGCAAGAGCATTGGATCTGGTTTTGGAATATGTGGAGCGACTTGTTGAACCACCGCACGCTCAGAAACTGTATCTGATACCACTTCCACGTCGAATTGTTTGAGATAACGTAGACCTCCGTGGACCAATTTTGTTGAACGGCTAGATGTTCCTTCTGCGAAGTCCTGCATTTCAATCAAACCTGTTTCAAGACCACTTGCTGCTGCCTGCAAGGCTACCCCAGCACCTGTGATCCCTCCCCCGATAATCAAAAGATCCAGGGTGCGTTCTTGCATTTTCTTAATCGATAATTCACGAGTTTTCTTTGAAAATTCCATAATTCTTCACTTTCTATCCTACTGAAGTCTTGACTAGTCTTCAATTTCTGCAAAGAGTTGGGTAGCTTTAACAGCTTTCTTCCATCCCTTGTAGAGTTGTTCTTTACGAGATTCGTTCATAGAAGGCTCGAAGAGTTCACCAGTTGCATTGAGTTCTTTCAATTCATCTAGGTCTTTCCAGTAGCCGACTGACAGGCCAGCAAGGAAGGCTGCCCCCAAAGCTGTTGTTTCCAAGTTTTTAGCACGAGCGATATCAATACCAAGAATATCCGCTTGGAACTGCATCAAGAAGTTATTCATAGCTGCTCCACCGTCCACTTTAAGGACTTGAATAGCCGTCTTAGCATCAACCTGCATAGTATCGATGATATCCCGTACTTGGTAAGCAATGGATTGAAGAGTCGCCTTAATAAAGTCTTCTTTGGTTGTTCCACGAGTCAAGCCAAAGACAGAACCACGAGCATTTTGATTCCAGTATGGTGCTCCTAGACCTGTGAAGGCCGGTACCACATAAACTTCATCGTTGTTGTGAGAATCACGTGCATATTGTTCAGATTCAGGTGAGCTTTCCACCATGCGTAGACCATCACGAAGCCATTGAATGGCACTACCTGCGATAAAGATGGAACCTTCCAAAGCGTAGTAAACTTTACCATTGATTCCATATCCAATGGTAGTCAACAAGTTATTTTCAGATAACTGCATCTCTTCACCAGTATTCATGATGATGAAAGATCCAGTACCGTAAGTATTTTTAACCATACCAGGTTCAAAGGCCAACTGTCCAAAAAGAGCCGCTTGTTGGTCACCCGCCATACCAGAGATAGGCACTTCTCCACCGTAGAAATGGAAAGGAGCTGTTTTTCCATAGATTTCAGAGTTAGAACGAACTTCTGGAAGCATAGCCTTAGGAATATTGAGGATTTCCAAAATCTCATCATCCCATTTTAGGTCTTTGATATTGTAGAGCATGGTACGAGCAGCATTTGAATAGTCTGTTACGTGAGAAGCTCCGTCTGTCAACTTCCAAACCAACCAAGTATCGATGGTTCCAAAGAGCAATTCTCCTTTTTCAGCCCGTTCTTGTGCTCCTTCTACATGATCCAAGATCCAGCGAATCTTAGTTGCTGAGAAGTAGGCATCAATGACCAAACCTGTTTTTTGGTGGAATTTTTCGACATAGCCTTGGCTCTTAAGTTGTTCAGCTAAAGAAGCTGTTTGGCGAGACTGCCAAACAATGGCATTGTAGATTGGAAGGCCAGTATTCTTATCCCAAACAACAGTTGTTTCCCGTTGATTGGTAATTCCGATAGCTTCGATTTGTCCTGGTTTGATGCCACTTTCGATAAAGGCACCAGCGATAACAGACTGAACAGAGTTCCAGATTTCATTTGGATTGTGTTCAACCCAACCAGCTTGAGGGAAAATTTGAGTAAACTCTTTTTGGCTAGAGCTAACTTTTTCTCCTTTTTTATTAAAAATGATGGCTCTTGAACTTGTTGTTCCTTGGTCAATGGCCATAATGTATTTTTCTTGTGACATGAACTGTCCTCCTGGGAAAAAGAAATATTCTTTAGGAGACGTACTCCTTACATTGTCTAGTATACAAAATAAACCGCTTTCATGTCCATCAATTTTTTTAAAATTTTAAAAAAAAGTGAGGAGATTGTGCGAATTTCACAAAAAAGACCTGAAAATTCAGGTCTTTTAGGCAAATAGCATCTGACGAATCGTAGCTAAATCTTCGATGTCCAAATCATTTTTCAAATAGTAGACGGGTGTTTGTTCTTTCTTATGAATGGGGTTATTGGTAACCAGCAAATCATAATGACGAGTACGGTCATAGGCTTCAATGCTAATGAAACGATTGTACTCCAAATATCGTTTTAAAAGGGCCGACATTCTCGAAAAGACAAGGAAGCCTGCTGTTAGATCTAGCCCTATTCTCAGATGTTTGCCTATATTTTCTGCCATATACTCCAACAACTGAAGCCATTCCCAAAGGATTTTTTTATCCAGATCCGTCCCCTGATGAAAGGCTGGCAAGGAGGCAAAAATTTTCTGAGCAATATCTCGAAAGTCATGCTCCATCAGCAAATAAGGGTGGCGATGCTCTATCTGATATTTGTATCGATCTTGCAAGATATAGCCCTTGTAGAGATAAACTTGACCACAGAGCTGGCTGAGTTCATAGGTGACATGGTCCTCTGTGTAGTCCCCCAGCAACTCCTCCTTCTTCATTTCCTGGATCATTTGTGTCAGCAAATCGGCTAATTGCCCTCCAAAACCAAGAATATACTCCATAGTATGAAGAGGAAGAATACGATGAGAAAGGAGAAATGAAAAGAATATCATCATCTCCCCATCTTCAGTTCCTAGAGGAATGTGCTGCCCACCAAAAAAAGAAGAAGCCTTGCCAAGTAAACGAAGGTAGAAAATATTGTCAAAATACCCTCGCATTTTTTCTTCTATAACATGAAATTGACAGGCGTTAACCCGAAGGCGCTGTTGACTGATATGAGTCCAGAGAACCAAGTCTAATTTCTGACCCGAAGACAAGCTGGCACCGCAGATTTCTTCTAGAGTAGCAATATCCTGCTTTCTCTCAGCTTTCTGCATGTGACCTTCCCACTCCTGACTGGACCAGACCTTGCGGAAAAGGCAGAAATAAAAGTAACGAATCTGATGCTCTGGACCTCGCCAACGACCATTTTGGATGGATAAGTCAAACTCTGACAAAATATGATTCAAGCTAGACAAATGGCGACCAAGCGTGGCCTCGCTAATCATTAATTCTTGAGCCAATTGATGGGCTAGGAACTGTTGGTGATAGAGAAGGTAAACCAAAATTTGGTACTTAATGGCATTGTCTAGAAATAAGCTCCGAATCTCTCTCCCCTTTGTGGCAGTACCGACAGACAGACGCAGGCTTTCATCATCCAAGTGGATGGTCAGCTCTAACCCTCTTTCTAAAGCATTTTCGTTAATTAGAGAGATATACTTGGTTAAGGTCGCCTTTGAAAAACCTGTTTCTTCCATGGCTTCCTTGACTGTTGTCTGCGAATCTTGTAATAAAAAGGAAAGGACTAAAAATTGACCAGATTCGGCTTTTTCCATCAAATCACCTAAATACATTTGTTACCCCTTTCATTTTCTCCTACAAGCATAGCATAAATCTTTCAAATGCTGAAATAATCTGTTTCTCATTTTATTTTAAAGCTGATTTCCTCGTCATTATTCCTCAGAAACAGCAAACACACCACTCCCTCTTTGGGCATTTTTATGCTAAAATAGTAGCTATGGATAAAATTATTAAAACTATATCAGAAAGCGGAGCTTTTCGTGCTTTCGTTCTTGACAGCACGGAAACCGTCCGCACTGCTCAAGAAAAACATCAAACTCAAGCCAGTTCAACTGTTGCACTTGGCCGTACCCTTATCGCCAGCCAAATTCTCGCTGCCAACGAAAAAGGAAATACCAAGCTAACCGTCAAGGTTCTTGGAACTAGCTCCCTCGGTGCCATTATCACAGTTGCAGATACCAAGGGTAACGTCAAAGGCTACGTTCAAAACCCTGGAGTTGATATTAAAAAGACTGCAACAGGAGAAGTCCTCGTTGGACCTTTTGTCGGAAACGGTCAATTCCTCGTTATCACAGACTACGGTACTGGAAATCCTTATAACTCTATGACTCCGCTTATCTCCGGAGAAATCGGAGAAGATCTTGCCTTCTACTTGACAGAAAGCCAGCAAACTCCGTCAGCAGTTGGACTCAATGTCCTTTTGGACGAAGAAGACAAGGTCAAAGTAGCAGGCGGTTTCCTTGTTCAAGTTTTGCCAGGAGCCAAGGAAGAAGAGATTGCTCGCTTTGAAAAACGAATCCAAGAAATGCCAGCTATCTCAACCCTTCTCGAGAGTGAAGACCATATTGAAGCCCTTCTCAAGGCTATCTACGGCGACGAATCATACAAACGTCTGTCCGAAGAAGAAATTCGTTTCCAATGCGACTGCAGCAAAGAACGCTTTATGGATGCTCTCGCTAGCCTCCCAAGCTCAGATTTACAGGAAATGAAGGATGAAGACCACGGGGCAGAAATCACTTGTCAATTCTGCCAAACAACTTATAACTTTGATGAAAACGACCTGGAGGAACTCATTCGTGACAAATCTTAATACACCTTTTATGATTGGGAACGTCGAGATCCCAAACCGGACGGTCCTCGCACCCATGGCAGGTGTGACCAACTCAGCCTTTCGTACTATCGCAAAAGAACTTGGGGCAGGCCTCGTTGTTATGGAAATGGTCTCTGACAAAGGTATCCAATACAACAACGAAAAAACCTTACACATGCTTCATATCGACGAGAGCGAAAACCCTGTTTCCATCCAACTTTTTGGTAGCGATGAAGATAGCCTAGCTCGCGCAGCAGAATTCATCCAAGAAAACACCAAGACTGATATCGTGGATATCAACATGGGCTGCCCAGTGAATAAAATCGTGAAAAACGAAGCTGGGGCTATGTGGCTCAAGGACCCAGACAAGATTTACTCTATCATCAACAAGGTTCAATCTGTCCTTGATATCCCCCTCACTGTCAAAATGCGTACGGGCTGGTCTGACCCATCCCTAGCAGTTGAGAATGCCCTAGCTGCCGAAGCCGCAGGTGTCTCTGCCCTCGCTATGCACGGTCGTACACGTGAACAAATGTACACTGGTCACGCTGACCTAGAGACCCTTCATAAGGTTGCACAAGCTCTAACCAAGATTCCCTTCATCGCCAACGGAGACATCCGTACGGTCCAAGAAGCCAAACAACGCATCGAGGAAGTCGGTGCCGACGCCGTTATGATTGGACGCGCAGCTATGGGAAATCCTTACCTCTTTAATCAAATCAATCATTACTTTGAAACTGGAGAAATCCTGCCTGATCTGACCTTCGAAGACAAGATGAAGATTGCTTATGAGCATCTGAAACGCTTGATTGACCTTAAAGGTGAGAATATCGCTGTCCGTGAATTCCGTGGGCTGGCTCCTCACTACCTTCGAGGCACATCTGGTGCTGCTAAACTCCGTGGAGCCATTTCACAAGCCAGCACTCTGGCTGAGATTGAAGCCCTCTTGCAGTTAGAGAAAGCTTAATCTTCTATCTCACAAAAAAGGCAAAGCTCAAAAAGAGCCTTGCCTTTTTATATATTTTCATCTTGCAAATCTAGTTGCTTCACTCTAGCTATATAGTAGGACATAATCAAAAATAAATTGAAGCTGACAATCCAAATAGACCATTCATGGAAAAAATGCATCGATACAGCCAAACTAATTGCCCCCACTACAAAACTCCCTACAACAATCCCATAGTTTAAGGCTTGACGACGATATTCTTGGATGTTTCCTTCTCCCCTAGTTATGCGATACAAAGCGGTCAACATCTTTCGGTAATTTCCAGAAGTCATAAAAATGACATAAGGATGATCTTCAATCAAACTACCCGTAAATGTTAGCATCATCATACCTGTTCCAAAAGCAATAAAAGGAACTTCTAGTAAGGGAAATCTCGAAAAGAAGGGCAGAAGAAGAGTTCCAATAAATAAGGGAAGCAGCATCTTAACCCGCCAATAGGCTGTTTTACGATATTCCTTCACGTGTAAGGAAAAAACAAATCCTAGGGAAAAGAAAATAATGGAGCAGAATCGCAACATGGTATTGATAACATGTGAATCGTGCCAATCTGATATCAGTAGGAGAATATTCCCTGTCTGTGTAGCTACCAAACTATGGTACTGGATATGACAAAATACATCCAAAGAACCACCTATAAAGCCAAGGAGCACTCCCATGAGTCGTGTGTTTTGAGGTAAAATTAATTTATCTGCCATTGATTTACCACTCATTCCTCTTTGATGCATTTATTATACCACTTCTCTTTGAGAAATTAAGTGAAAAACAGTCAGACTACTCTTTGTAGAACTAAGTCTAGACAAGACTTGAGGGTCTTTCTATGGTTGAATCAAGACAACACTAGAAACTGTTCCATCTGCTCCTGTTGTAATTTGGATGATTTTTCCACCACCAATTTTGGCATTATATTTACCATCATCAAGAGTATAGGCATAGCCTCGGATAGAGTAGTTTTCTTTCTTGCCATCAACAGATTCTACTGTAAATTGACCACCTGATGAGACAGTGATAGTCTCGCCATTGGCACCCTTCCAGCTTCCTGCTGCTGCTGAAAAATCACCATCGACCATGGTTAAAACGCCTTTGTAACGTTTATTGTGTTCTGCCTGCTTGTCTTGTAATTTGCGGTCAGTCGTTGGGTCATAAGTTGACTGGCTTGCTTGATTAGATTGACTTTGTGAAGCTTGCTGATTAGAAGATGGTTGAGATGGAGTTTCCTGTTGCTGAGGAGCTTGGGGAGTTGGTGCAGCTTGGTTGGATTCTTGATTCTGAGTTGTAGGACTTGAAGCTTGTTCAGAGGAAGATTTAGCTTTTTCTGAAGTCGTAGTACTTGTTGAAGCTTTAGTTTTACTTTCTTTGTTTGAAGAACTTGCCTTTGAACTTGACGTGGTTTGTGTTGTTTTATTTGCATTGTCGTTTTTAGCTTCTTCTTTTTTATTACCACATGCTCCTAAAAGCAAAGTTGAAGCCAATACGGCTACTGCTAGTAAACGAATTGAATGTTTTGTTTTCATGATGCGCCTCCTGTGTAATCTTTTTGAAATGTTGTGAAATACTTCTGTAACATTATTGTAATATTTGTTTTTAAATCTGTCAACTATTTATCTAAAATTTTTTAGAATTATTTTTTAGTACATTTATTTTCTTACTCCTCCTATATCTTTTATTCGTAAAGAATTTAAAAAAAAACAGGAAAATTTTTCCTACTAAAAATACTATATTTTACAAGTGTAATCGCTTGCATTTTTTTCTTGAAGGGCTATAATAAAATTGAAATAGGATATTGGAGGTGTAGGTTTATGTCAAAGAAATATTACAAATATCTTCCCTGGTTGATTATTGGTGCTTTCTCTTCTTATGGGGTTGCTAGTCATTACGCTCAAACAACATTTGATTTGTTCTACCTAACTGCCATTTTCATGATTGTCTACGTGGCTTTATTGTATTTACACGAACATTATTTAAAATATAAATACAAAGATTTATTCATTCGAATCATGAGCAATTCTAATAAAGATAAACATCCTTAAACAAAAAGAGGTCGATAAAATCCCGACCTCACTTTTTTATGACTAATAAGTCTTTGACACGATGGCTGAATTGACTTTTGATACAAACTTTATTTTCTCTATTCTCAAGCTCAACCAGTCATCGGACTTGTTGAAACTTCTCAGGACTGAAACTAGGAAACCAAAACTTGGGCTATCGATTTCTGCTCCCAAGCTTTTTATTTCAATCGATAGGTTTTTCTTGGTTTCTTTTTAGGCACTCGTTTGAGCCCAACTTCTTCTACATACTCACCGTATTTTACGAGAAAGTTATTGCTGACGATTGGTCGTCCTGGGTTGATGAGATTGACTAATTCGGTTCCTTCATAGACAGTGAATTCCTCCTCTAGCAGATAGAGAAAGGTCGGATTCCAGTCTAGACGCCCTTGGATTCGTTTAATAGACTCTTGGATAATGGCATAATGGTCAAAGGCGAAGGCTTGCTCCCCCAGCTCTAGTCCCTCTAGGAAGCACTTACCCGTCTGAAAATCAACATCGACAAAAACCACATCCTTGGCATCATCACCAGCTTGAACGAGATCAAGTACGCGGCTAGGTAGATACACCAAGTGGGCGATAGTAACCGTCCAGCCCCGCGGATCACGACCTGGAGTAGATACTGTCATCAACTGTTCGATTTTTTCCAAAGGAAGGTCAAGATTAACCTCCTCTCTCACTTCACGCTGACAAGCATGGATAGCATCTTCCCCTTTATCCATAAAACCACCGACCAAGGCCAAACAGTTCTGATAAGGATGGGCCTTACGGCGGATTAGTAAGAGTTTGATTTTCCCTTCCACAAAGCAATAAGCTACCATATCCACCGTCACGCTTGGTTTTTCATACTGAGGGAGTGCTTGCTTGTGGTACCAGTCTAAAAATTCAGCTTGACTAGCGTGAACTTCAAAGTACTCTTTTTCTGTCATCCCGGTTGGAATTATCTGATTCATCATCTTCTACTTCCTTTCTGCTTTTGATGGCAATAAAGAGGGCGGATCTACAAATTATAGATTCATAGTTCTTGTTTTATACAATGTCGAATTTCAATTGACCTGCTTTGACACCAATTTTAAGTGTCTTGCCTTCTTTCAGTTCACCTGTAAGAAGGAGCTCTGCAAGTTTGTCTTCTACTTCTGTTTGCAGAGTTCTACGAAGAGGTCGCGCACCCATCTCTGGATCATACCCTTTCTGAGCTAGAAGTTTAAGGGCAGATGCTTGGAGTTTCAAGTCAATTCCTTTTTCTGCTAGGCTTGCAATCAATGGTTTGACCATAATCTTAACCACTTCCTGCATATCTTGACTTGACAAGCTGTGGAAGACTACCTTCTCGTCAATACGGTTGATAAACTCTGGTCGATAAGCTTTTTTCAGCTCTTCAAACATACGTTTTTCCATACTCTCTTGATCAAAACGAATATCCTTAGCTCCAAAACCGACTGTCTTGTCATCACGAAGAGCTGTCGCACCAAGGTTTGATGTCATGATAATGATGGTATTTGAGAAATCAACCTTGCGACCCTTACTGTCCGTTAAGACACCATCATCCAAGACCTGCAAGAGCACATTAAAGATGTCTGGGTGAGCCTTTTCTACCTCATCAAAAAGCAAGACTGAATATGGTTTGTTGCGAACCTTCTCGGTCAACTCTCCGCCCTCTTCGTAGCCTACATAACCTGGAGGAGCTCCGTTAAGACGGCTAGCTGCAAATTTCTCCATATATTCACTCATGTCAAAGCGGATAAGGGCAGATTCATCATCAAAGAGGACTTCTGCCAAGGCTTTGGCCAATTCTGTTTTACCAACACCTGTTGGTCCTAGGAACATAAAGGAACCAATTGGACGTTTGTTATTACGAATACCCGATTGATTTCGGCGAATGGCACGACTGATACTAGATACTGCTTGTTCTTGCCCAATCACACGCTTGTGGAGTTCAGCTTCAAGATTGAGATACTTCTTGGCATCTGTTTGCGTCAATTTTTGAACTGGAATACCTGACAAGCGACTCAAGGTTGTCAAAATATCAGATTCTTTTACTACATCTTTATAAACAGGCGCTTCCTGCTCTTTTGAAATGAGTTGCGTTGCTTGCTTCCATTTGCCATCCATCAAGGCCTTGTCTGCAGGTGTTAAACCTGACTCATCTTTTTTAGCGTGTTTCGATTTATTTTGAACAGTTGCTGCTGCTTCATCCAAAAGATCAATGGCTGAGTCCGGCAAGTGACGACTTGTCAAATAGCGATGCGCCATTTTGACAGCTGTTTCAACAGCATCGTCAGTAATTTGGACATGGTGGTGTTTCTCATAGGTTGCTTTTAAACCCTGTAAGATAGCCATACTATCAGCTACACTTGGTTCCTCAATCATCACTTTTGCAAAACGACGAGAAAGGGCTGCGTCTTTTTCGATGTGTTTTTGGTATTCTTCCTGAGTGGTTGCCCCAACAGTTCTCAGAGTTCCACGCGCTAGGGCGGGTTTCAGGATATTGGCCGCATCTAAGGTTGAGTCAATACCACTTCCTGATCCCATAATGGTATGAAGCTCATCGATAAAGAGGATAACCTTACCGTCTTCCTCGATATCTTTGATGATATTGTTCATACGTTCTTCAAAGTCTCCACGGAAACGAGTTCCCGCAACCACATTCATCAAATCGAGTTCTAAGACTCGCATCTTAGCCATCTCATCAGGTACATTTCCGTTGGCAATTCGCTGTGCAAGGCCAAGTGCCAAAGCTGTTTTACCAACACCTGCATCTCCAACTAAAACTGGATTGTTTTTTGTTTTTCGACTCAAGATTTGGATCATACGAGAGATTTCTTGGTCACGTCCAATAACTGGTTCCAATTTGCCAGAACGAGCTTGCTCTGTGAGGTCATGAGTGTAATCTTCCAAACCACCACTTGGAGTTTGAGGCATACCCATCATATTGGCCATAGAATTTTGCTTATCTGCTACTGATCTGTGGCGCTGACGCAGAGCCTTCAAATCTTCCTTTGTCCAACCAGCACGCGCTTCAAGACTACGACGAAGCCCAGCAATCTTGACTTGATCTTTCTGATCTTCATAAGAAAATCCTGCTTTTTCCAAAATGCGAGTAGCTAGGGCATTACCATCATGCAAGATAGCGTAGAGAAGATGCTCTGTTCCCAATGCTTTGGCATGTACCACCGAAGCAACATGTTCCGCCTCCAACATCAAGACGTTCAAACGATAGGAAAATGGGAGTTCCTTGTAATCTTCCTTGTGGTTATAGTTGGCTTCTGTTAATTCTACAGCCACTTCCTCCAAACGATCAATCTCATACGGGAATTCATTTAAAGTTGCTCCAGCAACACTGTAGCTATGATTGGCCATGGCAATCAGCAAATGCCAAGACTCTAGGTAATCTGCATCAAAGCGACTCGCTACCAGAAAGGCGCTATCGATGCATTCTCTCAATGCTTTTGAATATTTCATGTCGTTTTATTTTCCTTTTCTATCTACTTCGTGCAACAACTGACGAAGCATATTAGCACGAATATAATCAGCTTCCTCACCTAGAATTCGGTCTGTCCCCATAGCTAATAATAGATTCATCTCTTGGCGGGTCATGAGTTCTTGTTCGACTAAGAGTCTTAAGACATCTTCAAAGATGACTTGGTTCACCTCATCACCCACTGAATACAACAAATCACGGAGCATATCATGATGGTTAGAGAATTCAATTCGACCAATGCGAATATAGCCTCCACCACCACGTTTACTCTCAACTAGATAGCCTCTACTCTCTGTAAAACGAGTCTTAATCACATAGTTGATCTGGCTAGGTACGACTTGAAAGGTATCTGCTAGCTGACTTCGTTGCAATTCTACGATACCAGATTGTTCTAAAATCGCCTTGATATAAGCTTCAATATGGTCCGATGTATTTTTAAATTTCATAGCTTGCTACCTCCTTCTTAAACTTTGACTATCTTTGACTATACTATCATTTAAGACTCTATAAGTCAAATTTTTAAGGCTAAGTCCTTGGAAATACTGAGTTTTAAAAATAGCTATAGGTAACAAGCAATTCCCATTTCATTTTCTATCCTACAATTATGTTATAATAACAAAGTTACACCTAGCTTTCAAATCCTTTGAAAGTATGTTATTTATGATCAAATCTAAGAAATATTTCGTAAAGTCTAGAAAATAAAACTTCGGTATCATTAATGGTATACCGAAGTTTTTTGTAGTTTAGATTGTTTTTCGTTCACTAACTATAGTTCATATCTATCATCGAGAGAAAAAATCTCTCCAGTAAGGATTTTCTCTATCAAAAATTCTAACTTCTTCTTCCGTCATATTGTGAGGATAATCACGAAAAAGGTTATAAATTTTTTTCTTATCAAAGCTGAATAATATTTCTCCTCTAACATCTATCTTATCAATCCACCAAACTTTTGACTCTTCACTATCTTTGTAAAAATCACTGTACCCTTCAAGATTAGACTCCGAAAAAATGGGTTCATCTATTTCATCGGATGAGTCTGTTTTGTTATAGTCATTTAGTTCATTATTTAACATTATTTAATCACTTTTTGTTATCTCTTAAAATTACCACCAGGTAAATGATTTCTCGCTTGGTAATTCTCCTCTATCCCACATCTGCTTCACTGCTCCACGAGCTTTGTTTGCATAATAGGGTGCCCCAAGTTCTTTATCATAATTTGACTCGATAGCAACTGTAACTTCACCAGTTTGCTCATCAATCTCAATCAAACCTGGGTCACGATTTTCTGGAATATACCAATATCCTAAAATACTAGAATTGAAAATTTTAATTAGTTTCAACATTGCTTTTTCCTATATACTATATTTTCCAAAGAAGTTCAAGTCATTTAGTACCACACAACTTGCCCTGATTCTTTCAAGCTGCCGTCTTCATTTTTTAGATTTATAATACATTTTGACACATTGAACGGATTGATTGCTATAGTTTCTGTGCAACACACTATGATTGGCTATCCGATAGCGTAAATACTGCCACTTTATTCATCAATTCATCCTCTGTGTAGTCAATTGCAAATGTATTCATTTCAAAAAAAGATTTTGGTGGAGTTGAATTTATCATAGGGACACTATGTATCCTATACTCTTTGTCTCCAATTTTTACAAATTGATTAACTCTTAATTCAGAAAAATCTGGATCTTCAACTGTAATAGAGACCAAACGATTTGCAATTCTGAAAACATCAATGATTCTATTTCTCATATAATTACCTACTACACAAATACTTGATTTAAAGTAAGCACCTCGGCCATTAACATTGAATTCAATATCTGTATCTAAATACTTTTTAATTTCTTCTTTTTTCATACAATACCATTCCACTTATAAAACTCAAAGAACAAGATAAGCCCAAATTTAGTTATTTACTAGTTGTTTTGCTTTTTCATAGTAAGTCTTTAAAAAATTTTGGCACAATTCTCTGTTCTCTGTATCTTCTTCGACATAGAAATAATACATTGGTTCATCATTAATAACATCAAAAAGAGCTTCATTCTCTGCTATCAAACCGTCAGCAAAGGCCTCATCTTCGCCTAATTTGGCAGTGAGTTCAAGAAAAAAGTCATAGTAATCATCAACATCACCACTTACACCTCTTTTTAGCATGTCTAATACTTGTTGACTGTATCTCATAACAACTCCTCTTTCTAATTATAAGACAACACTTCACCTACACTGAATCATCATTTTTCAATCATCCTGATGATTTCTTTTAAGGTTGGCTTGGTCTTTCTAATTCTATCCCATGATCTCATTTTTAAAAAAGTTGGTAAAGGAATGCCATTTATTTTAGGCATTTCTTTAGATAATTTATATTTTTGTCTAATTTTATCTTTATTATCCATTACATACTGATTACGAGGTAAACAATAAAAAATACCCTCGCCAAAATAACTTAGCTCTTCATCGGATATTTCAATAAGTTCTTCCGGTTTTACAAAAATAGACCTATTTACTCTATCTTTTCCGTCAGAAAAAACCTTTTCTATAAAATCTTTATCAAATCCCATTTTTAAACCATGTTTCATTTTTCTTCATTATAGCGCTTTTAGTTCCTTCTCACAAGTTAGTTTCCCTTTTTTAAAAGAAAAAAAGAGCTGGCAAAGTGTCAACTTCACCAACTCTCTTCATTTCTAATTATTTAAGCCCAATTCTTCTAATATCTGGCGTTTATAGGCAATTTTTTGAACTTCCTTGTCTTCGGTTTCAGACCAGTCGAGTTTGACTTCAGAAACAATCTGCCCAGGACGATTTTTCAAGATATAGATGCGATCACTGAGATTGAGGGCCTCCTCTATACTATGCGTAATGATGAGTGTCGTCAGGCCTAGCTGTTTATGAATATCAAGATACCAGGCATGAAGTTCCATCTTAGTCATCTCATCCAAAGCGCTAAAGGCCTCGTCTAGAAGAAAGAGCTTGTGCCCGAAAAGGTAGGTACGGAGTAAAGCAACACGCTGGCGCATCCCACCACTGAGTTCATGAGGATACTTATCCCTTACAGCTATCAACTGAAAGGTCCCAAGAATTTCATCTGCTTTGGCAATGGCTTCTGCCTTATCCACCTTTTGAATTAAGAGGGGCAAAATGATATTGCCAAGGACAGTCTTGTGTTCCAATAGCAGATCCTTTTGAAGCATATAACTCACGCGCCCCTTGGGATTTTCCTCCCCATCAAGAATGATTCGTCCTGACTGGACTTCTAAAATCCCTGCAATCAGGTTAAAGAGAGTAGTCTTTCCTACACCACTGGGCCCTAAGATAGAGACCACTTCACCTGAAGTCACTTGCAGGTTAATATCCTCTAAAATCTTTTCATCATCGTAGGCATAGCTTACGTGTTCTAGTCTAATTTCTGTCATTATTTTACAAATTCGTTAGTAAATCCTTTATCAGTCAAGTCTTCCTTGAGGATTCCATTTTCTTTATCCCATTTGTAGAAGGCATTCCAGCGATCCGCATCAAACTGTCCCCATTTTTCCTTGTCGCTTGCGTATTCTTTTGACAAGTATTTTTGAGATTCAATGACAAAGTCACGTTTATCCTTTAACTCTGGGGCATTTTTGATGAGGATATCAGCCGCTTCTTCTGGGTGATCCATCGCGTATTGGTAGCCTTTTTTGATAGCTTGGATGACTTTACGAGCTTCTTCTTTGTTGTCTTTTAGATAGTCGTTGTTTGCGATGATAACTGGTGAGTAGTAGTCAAATTCTTTAACGTAGTCTTTCAAATACATGAAGTTAGCATCTACACCTTGAGATTTAGCAAGGATTCCATCCCAACCATAGTAAATCCAAGCAGCATCAAAAACGCCATTAGCAATCGGAGTGATCGAGTTTGAGTCGTTGTTTGGTACTTTTTCAACCTTCTCAAAGTCTCCACCTTGAGATTCTACCAAGGTTTTCAACATCGCAAGCTCAGTTGGGTCATTCCAAGTTCCGTATTTCTTCCCAACCAGGTCTTTTGGACTATTGATATTGTCAGACTTACGAGAGATAATCCCTGATGTATTGTGTTCTACAATCGCTGCAACGGCAGTAATACCTGCTCCTTTTTCCAATTTCTTAGCCATGTAATCTTGGAAATAGATAGCAAATGGCGCCTTACCATTGATCACCAAGTCAGATGAACTTTCTTCTGGTGGCAATTTCAAATCAACATCCACTCCAGCTTCTTTGAAATAACCTTTTTCTTTGGCTACATAAAGCCCTGTATGGTTGGTATTGGGTGTCCAGTCTAGGATAAAGTCAATTTTTTTGAGTTCTGCTTCTTTGTTATCCTTAGAAGCTGTTCCTTGGCCACAAGCCACAAGCACGACAGCTAGAAGAGCTGTTACAATCGTTAAAAACACTTTCCATGTTTTCTTCATTTTTATTTCCTCTTTTCTTTTTCCAAAACGCTCTATTTTAAGTACGTTTCCATTTAATCACATATTTTTCACTGATATCGACTAGCTTCATCCCCAGAAGACTGATCAGCGATACCAGAATAATAATCGCAAACATGGTATCATACTGAAACAGTTTTTTGGACTGAATCATGTAGACACCAAGTCCTTCAAAGCCTCCCAACCACTCAGATACCACTGTTGTGATGAAAGCATAGGAGACACTGACCCTCAGACCTGCATAAAAGTAAGGCAGGCTGACAGGGATTTTAAAATGCCACAGGATTTGCCAAGGATTGGCTCGCATCAGACTAAACAAGGTCAGCATATCCTTGTCACAATGCCTAAAACCATCTAGAATACTGACGATGATAGGGAAGGTAGTCGTCAAGATAATCAAAACAATCTTGGGCAAGATTCCATAACCCAACCATAAAACTAGGATAGGGGCTATGGCAATGGTCGGTATGGTCTGGACAACCACCATCATGGGGTAAATCAAGTCATTGAGCCAACTCAGGCTATCCATAAGGACGGCCATAATACAAGCTATCAAGACACCCAAGACCAAACCTAATAAGGCTACTCTCAAGGTTGCCCAACTATGGTACCAGAGAAATTCTCTGTCACGAACAAAAGACTGGAGAATCTCAAGTGGTGTCGGCAGGATAAACTTTGGTAAGAATTTTAAGAATCCCGCCACCTGCCAAACGGATAAGACACCCAAAAATCCTAGCAGACTAATATGCCGTCTCATTATACTTTTCAAGTTTCTCATCGATGCTTAAAATCTCTCCTATATTTATTTTCACATTGGCAAAAACATTGTCTGCTCCCTGACCTGCCACTTCTAACGCTTCTTTGAGAATGCGCATAAGCCCATCAAACTCCCCCTCCAAGACCGTTTCAAATGGTGTCACCACCATGGTCACTCCTTGAGTTTGCAGATAAGCAATGACCTTATCAATTACAGCTATGCGGTCAATCCCTTGTGACAGGGGCAGGACTTGTAAAGCAATGCTTGCTTTCATTCAAACCTCCTTCTAAGTTACAGTTTTTCTTTGTAAAAAAAGAAAAATCTCTTCCATATATGAAAGAGGTGCAAAATTAGGCCAAGTATCGTTCCCTACGCTGGAATTACCCAGATCAGGTGCGGTCGAAGTTTAACACTTCCTCTCAGACTGTACACAGACTCCCATATATTATATGGACATATGATAACGAAAAATAAATAAGATGTCAAGGAAACTGCTTACAGAAAAAGAGAGTGGGACAGAAATCGGTAATTCGTTAGAATTCGATTTCGTTGTCCCACCTCCGCACAGTTGAGTAGGGCTGTAAAAGCTGATGAAATCAGCGTAGTAAAGCCCACTCAACCACTGCGTCTTGCTCGACAATCCAAAGAAAATTGAGAGGCTAGGACTTTTGTCCCAACCTCTCCTCTAATCATCTATTCTCAGTTAATTCATCCACTTAAAGCATAGGTGCAAATAACTGTGTTACTTCTTTAATCATCATTTGATACCATGTAGGATTTATGGTATCCGAGAAGATTTCTTGAGATTGTTCAAAAATTCCTTCAAAATCTTTGCGAATATCTGCTATTGACTCTGTTTTGTAGAGTAGTACTGCATTTTCATATTGATGAACCAAGCTACGATAATCCAAGTTAATAGTGCCGACAGCCGCAAATCGATCATCAACAATCATTTGCTTACTATGGATAAAACCAGGTGTGTATTCAAAAATGCGAACACCCGCAGATAAAAGATCTGGATAAGCTCCCCGTGTTACAAGTTGAATGAGTTTTTTATCCGGTATATGGGGCGTGACTATTCTAACGTCTACGCCTCGCATAGCCGCATTTTTTATATCCTCTGTCAAATCATAATCGATAATAAGATAAGGCGTTGTGATATAGACAAAATCTTCTGCTTGGTTAATCAAATTTTGATAAACGATCTTCCCTACCTTAGTTTTATAGATTGGCTTAGGTCCACTGCCGTAAGGGATACAAAGACCGCTACCAAATCGTGTCTGATTTTCCAAATGATACTGATCAAAGTCACTTATTTCCCCACGGTTGATGTACCAGTTCATGAGAAATAGTCTGGTAAATGCTTGAGTCGCCGGACCATCGATCCGAATCCCACTATCTTTCCAGTGTCCAAAACGTTCAATACGATTGATGTATTCATCTGCAAGGTTGATTCCTCCAGTATAGGAAATTTGTCCATCAATCACTAATATTTTCCGGTGGTCACGGTTATTATAGGCCACTGTCATACGAGGAATCACCTTATTAAATTTATGAGCATCAATTCCTTTAGAACGCAAATGAACGGTATAATCTCCAGGCAAAGTCACCATACAACCGATATCGTCATAGAGCATCTTGACTTCGACTCCCTGAGCTGCCTTTTCTTCCAGAATTTCGAGTATGCTATCCCACATCAAACCTTCGTCGACAATGTAGTATTCAAGAAAAATAAACTTTTCAGCTCTTTTAAGATCCTCCAGCATCTGTTGCCACATTTCCTCACCACTTGCGAAAAATTGTGAATCTGTCTGGTCATAGACTTCTGCATTATTATCCATATGTAGCAAGGCATTGATAATTCCGTAAGCTGATTTATCTGTCTCCTGTAGTTGCAAATGGAGTTGGCGCCCATTATTCTCATGAAATGCAATAGAATTCAATTCCTGGAGTTGTTTCAGTTCTTTTTTTGATAGTCTTCTCTCACCGAACATGAGATAAAGCAGTGGACCAAACACCGGTACAAAAGTCACAATCAACCAAGTCACTTTGCTTTCAGGTGACATCGAACGATTGACAATCGCTCTAACGGTTGCTACGCTAATCAAAAATACAAGAATCACCCAAATAATCGGATCAATCTGGCTCATGTAAAGAATAATTCCGAAAATAAGAACTAATTCTATAAGGATAATCGCAATACTAAAGCCATACTTGGACATTAATAAGCGAAATTTTCTTATTCCCATATCTCCCTCTCAATTTCTAAGTATACTCCCTAATATACTGTCTGAAAACGCTTGTTACCTTCTAGTATACTTAGTTTCGTAAAAGTTATCAAGCTTTTTCTGTATAGTCCGATAGTTCTATGTTTAAAATTAATTTAAAAAGCAGGCAATTATCTGTGCCTGCTATTATTTTATAATTTCAAAGCCAACATATTGACCGTCATACCAGCTGCAGTTCCCATCAAGAAGATGGTATCTCCTTCCTTCACATATCCGTGATCGAGTGCATAGGCCAAACCAAAAGGTACAGCAACGGAGACCATATTTCCATAATCCGTAACGAGATTAAGGTACTTGTCTTCATCTACACCCAGTTTTCCCATAACCAAAGGAAGAGCGCGACTGGCTTGGTGGGGAATAATATAGTCTACAGCATCTTTAGAAATGCCAGATTTCTCTTGGAATTCTTGGAACATTTCTGGGATGACACGAGCAGAAAGCAAGAGAATTTTCTTGCCTTTCATATCAAACATAAAATTTGTCTTGGTCTCTTCAGAGTACTCTTTTGGCTGATAAGAAGTTAAGCCTCCACGAATCTCTGTATCGTGAGCTCCCTCTGACCAAGTACGTTGAAGGCTTGCTATCACTCCCTTATCCTTATCACTTGATTGGAAAATAAAGGCAGCTGCTCCATCACTAAAGAGTTCATAACTTTCTTTTTGCTTTGGATTGAGACCCAAGCTACCAACTTCACTGGATACAATCAAAACACGACGGTATTCCCCAGCTTCAATCAAATGTGACATAGTTGATAAAGCAGAGATAAAACTTGTACAAGTCGTATTGATATCCATAGCTGGGATAGAGAGCCCTTTTGCCACACGTTCATGAATCAAAGCTGCCGTACAAGGAATCGGCTGAACACCAACCGCACTAGCTGATACCAGGCAATCAATATCTTTCATACTCAAATTTGCATTTTCAAGTGCAGCTTGGATAGCTACTTCTGCCAAATCTAGTTGCGTTTCTTCATTTTCAACCACACGATGACGGGTCTGGTCTTTAAATTGCACCGTATTTTTTGGAAGGCAGACTCCATAACCTGCAATTTCTACATGTCTTTTTACTTCTGTCATAATTTTTTGTCCTTTCATAAACGTTGGATACGTTTGAGCTTACGACTTGTATCCCAGTGATAATCTGAAAATTGTATTTCAGGTTCTTTAAACTCTTTTTGTTGCGCCAAAAGTCGAAACTGCTCTGTAATCGCTGTTTCTACTTGCTCATCTCTTCGACTCAAACAAACTTCCACTAACTTCTCAGAATGTTGCTTGACTTGATAATCTCCAACATTCTCCACAAAGAGAATGCAACGTCTGATAAAGTCAGGATAAATCCTTACCTGACCTCCATCTTGTCTATCAAAATAGAAGATATCATCAGAACGCCCTTCGACCTTGTCAATCCTTGTGTAATGAGAACCACATGGACAAGGTTCAGGATTCTCAACCAAGATATCGTTGAGCTGGTAGCGATAAACAGGCTGACTGCTCCGCTTAAAATCAGTAATGACTGGATAAAAACGTCGGTCATCCAAGTAGTGTTTTTCCACAAAAATGATGTCTTCATTGAGATGAAGATTCCCAACAGAGCAAGTACAAGCTAAGAAACCTTCCGTTGCTTGATATACTTGGTCAATAATCGGCAACTCAAAAGCGCTCAAAATTCGCTCTTTATCACTATTTTCCAAGATTTCAGCCACCGAAACGATTTTTTGTGGGTGTATGACTAACTCCCCATCTTTTAGACGCTTGCTCAATTCAATCAACATAGAAGCAGGTGCCACTACAATGGTCGGTTGATAATTGTTGAGACGCTCGATATGTTCATCTGTATTCTTGAAAATATCAAAGTACTCTAAACGAATAAGTGCCGTATTGATGGTCTGATAGAGTTCATTATCCGCTCTGAGGAAAAAGGCTATGCGGTGCCCAAAAAGTTGGCCCTTGGGCAACATCTTTGCCAAGATAGCTGCTGCCCACATACTTCTCTCTTTTTCGGTTGTGATAAAAAGTCCCCGGTGTCCAGATGTTCCAGAAGACAACCCAACAGCTATTTCTCCCTTGAGCTCTGTAAAATTCCTGGTCTTTTCACTTTCGATAGCCAAAGCCAAGGCCTCGTCTCGATCCACTCCTTGGGTGTTGAGCTCATTGAAATGACTCATCATAAAAGCCTTATCCATATGGTCAAAGTCACTAGGTACACCATTTTTAAAATAAGGGGAATCACGTTTGAGAAAGTCCATATAGGCAGCCAGTTGCTTTTTCTGATAGTTTTCTAAAGCTTCTCGAGACTTAAAATTATGAAGCCAGCGAGTTTGGATAAAAGTTTTAAGAAAGGTTATTTTTTTCATACAAGATCCGCTCAATCCTTTCTACAGGGTCATGGCTAACTAGCACTTCTATTCCATCCTTTAAAACCTCTTCCAAGAGCTCTGTTCCTCTGATATAGTCAGCCTTACTATCTTGCACCAAGGAAGGAATCAGATGCATCTGTTTCGTATAGGGTAAAAGGTCAATTCCCCAACAAAGATCGGCTGCAATAAAGAGATGATAATCTGGAATAAAGATACAAGCTTGCCCCTTGGCATGCCCATCTATCGAAGCTACAAGGATACTTCCGTCTCCAAAAAGATCGATGGTAGGGCGATACTTAAAGTTAGCATTTTGCTGATCTGCCTTAATAACAGTCAACCTTTCCTCAAAAGTAGTCGGCAAAAATTCTTTAAAAATTAAATCTTTTAGTTTTGGTTTTTTATAAACATCATAGACTTCCTGGGTCAGGATAAAGTTTGCATTCAGAAAGAAGCTAGCCCCTCCCAAATGATCTGGATGTAGATGAGACAACAAGACATAGTTAATTTCTTCTGGCTTGATCCCTTTAGCTTTCAGCAAGTGCACAATCTGATCTTTCTCCGTCATTTGAACTGGCGTCCCCAAACGGTAAAAAGCATAGCGAAGTTTCCTCTTAATATCATAGTGATAACCAGTGTCATAAAGCAGATAACCCTTTTCTCTATGCTTAATTAAAAAGACACCTGCTGGGAAAGTCATCTTTCTATTCTTGACACCCTTAAAGAGCAAACCGGCATAACTAGTACAATATCCTGCTGGGAAATACTCAATGCTTTCGATAATCTTGGACATATTGTTCAATCCCTTCTGAAATACTTATTTTCGGATGATACCCCAATTCCCTCTCGACCTTGCTAATATCCAGCGTTTGACTATAGCGAAGCAGATAATAGGTATATCGAGTTAGAGGTGGCTCCCCTTTAAGGTTCAAGGTCTTGTATATAAATTCTAAACTATTTGCAATTCCTGATAAGAGAGATGCTGGAATTTTTCTATATTTGATTGGATAACCCAGACCTGTCAAACTTTCCTCTAGCAAATCTCTAAAAGCCCTCGGTTCACCATTAGTAATGTTATAAACCTCACCTTTAGCTTCTGAAGCTTCTATGGCCAAACGGATTGCCAGAGCAACATTTTCCACGCAAGTCATGTCCATGAGCTGACGCCCATCCCCAATCAAAGGAATTCCAAGTTTTTGACTCAGATTGATCACCCGTGGCAAGATGCTAGTGTCCCCAATCCCAAACAGCCCCCGAGGTCTCAAGATGATACTCGGAACATCTGGATAATCATTAAAAAGTTTCTCTGAAGCCAATTTGCTACGGATATAGTTATTGAGATTATTTTCCTCTGGAGCATCACTTTCTTTGATAGCCAACTGATCCTTAGGAGCAGCATAAATGCTTGGTGAGGATACATAGACTAAACGTTGAATACCTGTTTGGCGACATGCCTCGAGAACATATCTAGTTCCTAAAACATTAGCCTGATAAAAATCTTCCCAAGGGCCCCAAACTGTTGACAGGGCTCCCGCATGAACGACCAGATCCATCCCCTTGCAAGCCTCTAGCACATCATCAGCTTTGGTCAAATCACCCTGAAAAAAACTAACCGAAGAATTCTCTAAAGAGCGACCAACCTTACTGTTTCTACCAAAAGCTCGAACCTGATAGCCATGCTCGACTAATTCATCAACAACATATTTACCCAAGAAACCTGTCGCTCCAGTTACTAAAACTGTTTTCATTTTTCCTTCTCCTTATCTTCTAGCAGACGATGGATTTCTCTCTCTAACATTTCCGTCGGATGATAAGACTGTGCTACTTGGCGGAGATTCTCCAATTCTGTCCAATTTTCTTTAGCCAATAGCCTATCAAAGGCCTGTCCAATCGCTCTCGTATCCTCTTTGTTAGCAGACAGTGCAACTCCTGCTTCTACGCCCCGAACTGCATAGTCAAATTGATCATAGTCATGAGGAAGGATTAAGGCTGGTTTTCCGTAAATGATACATTGATAAAAAATACCAGCTCCTCCATGATGAATGACGTAATCCATCTGGGGAATGTACTCCTTATAAGGTAGATAAGAAACTACGGAAAGGTTCTCCATGAGATTTTCACATTGGAAGGCCTCTCCACCTACACCACGAGTTACAAAAAAGTGACAATCAGGATGAGCTTTTGCAAGTTGCGTAGCTTGATAAATAAGATTTTCTTTTGCCCAAGCTAGTTGTGTCCCACAAGTCATCAAAACTTTCTTTCGCTCCATAAAAGGAGACAAATCTAAAGGATAATCCTCTCCTGCCTCAACTGACGCACCAGAAGGGCCAACCCACTTGTAGTGTTTTGGAAATCCCTTTTTTAATTCTACTTCTTTCATACCAATACCAAGAATTGAATATGGAGAATATATGGTCTCATGACCGAATTGATTATACAATTTAAAATGATATCTTTTTAAGCGATCACGAAGCAGAAAAGATACAATTCGTTTCACTAAACGAGTTGCTTTTCTGCCTAAAAATTGTACTGAAACTTGCCAGCCATTCTTGGGACTTCCCAGTCCACCAAAGAAACAAGGAGGACCATCTGTCGTTTCAATCGCAAACTGGGTAGCCATAGTTGATATCCACGGAATTCCAAGCTGATTAGCTACAAGGCCACCAGATAGAGTTATAAAATCAGCAATAACGATATCAGGGCGATTCTCTCGCCACTCTTCCAATAATTGATCAGAAACTAAATTAATTAAATCAATACTAGAAGAAAGTTGTTGATAAGCTGATAATATCCCTAGTTGCTGATCATTATTAGCTGCACGTTCAAAATCCTCAATGTGATTTTCTAGTATTGGAACTACATGAAAACCTGCAGACTCAGCAACGGCTTTTTTTTGAGGACCAGTGAATAAGCGAATATCATAGCGAGGGTTATCAAGTAAGGGTATTAATAAATTCATTGTTGGGTACAAATGTCCACTTAAAGGAACAACTACAACATCAATTTTGATTCTTTTCATATGTCTAGAATACCAAAAATTAAAAAAAAGAACTATCAATTAGATAATTCTTTGAACAATTAAATGAATTTAAAAAGAAAATCACACAAAACATTTAAGAATATGTAATGTAATTTACAGGAAAAAGTTTAATAAATTTAAATTTAAGAAATAAAAAAAGGCAACTGCCTCAAATTAAGTATTGACCAATCGGGAAGACAGGATTCGAACCTGCGACACCTTGGTCCCAAACCAAGTACTCTACCAAGCTGAGCTACTTCCCGAAGTAAATGTTTAATGCACCCTAGAGGAGTCGAACCTCTAACCGCCTGATTCGTAGTCAGGTACTCTATCCAGTTGAGCTAAGGGTGCTCTTCAATATATGCCGAGGACCGGAATCGAACCGGTACGATCGTTACCA
>NZ_JAGQFU010000003.1:0-128794 GCF_030466425.1 Streptococcus sp. 9.1(2021) | reverse complement strand
CCAAGCTTCAGCGTTCTACTTGCATGTATTAGGCACGCCGCCAGCGTTCGTCCTGAGCCAGGATCAAACTCTCATTAAAAGTTTGAGTTCTCACTCATTTCTGTCACTGACAGATTTATTGTTTTTTCATTGTTCAGTACTATAACCTTAAGTTATAGTGCCCTGCACATTGGTTCGTCTTGTTCAGTTTTCAAAGGTCTTTGTCGTGCTTACGACAACTATATTAGTATATCACAGTCAATTTTCTCTGTCAACAGGTTTTTTAACTTTTTTTAAATCCTATTTCCATCAACTGCAATACACTCATAGTCCGTACGGGATTCGAACCCGTGTTACCGCCGTGAAAAGGCGGTGTCTTAACCCCTTGACCAACGGACCTGAGCTTTTTAACTCTTTCTATTATACCCACTTTTAGAATTCTGTCAACTAGTTTGATTTGTTTTTTATCTTTTTGGAGAAAAATCTCTTAGCACATGTTTTAGTTCTTTCAACATTGCTTTTCTTCCTTTGAATCGCTCATCAGCTAACAATCGTTCAAATAACTCCAGTTTTTCTTTTCCTAATCCTGCTCGATACTCTTTAAGCACTTCTTGCAATGCGTAAGACTCATCTATCAACAGCCCCCCTTCGCCTAATCGATGGCTAATCTCGCTCACTTCTTCATAAGCTTGTCGATCTAATCTTCTTTTGTAACTTTCTTGTTTTCGAACTGCATCCAAAATTCGATTTCGAAACTTTGTTTTGAAGTAGGTATAAAATTCCTTATTTTTATTTTCCTTAAAATCAGGGTGATTTTCTAATAATTCATGTAGGCAAATCATTCCCTCTTGATCCCAATCTTCTTTTTCCCATAAATGAAGGTAGTATTCTTTTCTACACTTATGTACAATAGCTTTTACTTCGTGGTAATTCATGTCTAACATAGTCGTTCTCCTTTTCTGCCATTAGTATAGCAAAGGTAGAGACGAATTATGATATTTCTTCTATTTTGTTATTTATCTTGCCTGATTTTATTTTTTTGAATGTTTGATATTTCGTTGGGATATCTTTTTAGACTTTTTAGGATATAAAAAGAGACAAGAGTTATGCTCTTGTCTCTTAAAAAAATTATTGGAACAAATCTACAATTGTATCCCAGACGGTTTTTGCCTTTTCTTTAATTTTTGCATCTGAAATAGCTTTTTCTGCTTCATCAATAAGGTTCTGGGCTCGACTTTGAATGTCACTTATAGATTCATTTGACTGCCCTCCACCATTGTTAGCTGACTGATTCGGAACATTTTCAGGAGCAATCCCATTTATTTTATAGGCATTTTCAACTGTAAATGTACTTCCTGGTGTATAAGGAAGAATTGTTTCTGCCATACTTCTAAAAATATGAGCGGCGCCATTTGATGTCGAACCTGCTAGATAATGATTTTCATCGGTTGTCGGGAAACCAAGCCAGTGACTAATGACTACATCTGGCGTATAGCCGATAACCCACTGGTCACTCGTATACACCGGGTTGAAGGCTGCTTCTGTTGTACCTGTTTTCCCGGCCATAACATAACCATCTGGTGATGAACTTATCCCTGTACCGTTTGTGAATGTCCCTAGCATCATGCTAGTCATTTTATCCGCTACGGATTTATCTATCACTCGTTTTTGAGAATTCTTATGAGTAGCAATGAGTTGACCACTTGCATTTTCAATACGTGTAATGAAATGTGCTTCAGGCATCAAACCTTCGTTCGCAAATGCTGCATAAGCTTGCGCCATTTGCAGTGGACTAGTTTCCACACCACCGCCCAGTGCAACACCCAACACACGATCTACATTGGTTAAGTTAAGCCCGAATCTTTCGCCTGATTCAAAAGCCTTGTCAATACCAAGTTCCTTAACCGTGGCTACTGCAGGAAGGTTTAGGGATTCAGCTAAAGCTTGGTACATTGGAACTTCTGGAGATGTTTTAATTCCTGCGTAGTTATCTACCTTGTAATCACCATACTCCATAGTATGATTGTCCAACTCTTTATTTAGAGGCCAACCAGCTTCGACTGCTGGGGTATAGACAACTAAGGGCTTAATAGTTGAACCTGGGCTTCTTTTTGATTGAGTTGCATAGTTGAAATTTCGGAAACCAGCTTTATCATCTCCTGCTACACGACCAACAACTCCTCGAACTCCTCCTGTTTTTGGTTCTAGAGCAACACTGCCCGACTCAGCATGAGTTCCATCTTCTGCGGTTGGAAAGAGAGCTGTATTTTCATAAATGACCTGCATATTAGCCTGGTAATTCTGATCTAATTCCGTGTATATACGATAGCCGTTGTTCACAATTTCTTCTTCAGTTAAATTATATTTTTCAATTGCTTCATTAACAACAGCATCAAAATAGGATGGATATCGGTAGTCTGAAACTTTACCTTCATAAGCATCTTGCAGTTGAGAGGCCATGTCAACACCCGAAGCTTCCGCTTCTTTGTCTTTATCAATATAGCCAGCAGCGACCATGTTTTGGAGAACGGTGTCTCTACGATTAGTAGAATCTTCAATAGAATTCAAAGGGTTATACAATTCTGGCCCTTTGAGCATTCCGGCTAAAGTTGCAGCTTCATCAAGCGTCAGTTGAGAAGCTGAAACCCCAAAGTATTTTTTACTTGCATCTTCAACACCCCAAACCCCATTTCCGAAGTAGGCATTGTTCAAGTACATAGCCAGAATCTCTTTCTTGCTATACTTTTTAGTCAGCTCTAAAGCTAGAAAGAACTCTTTTGCCTTTCTCTGAACAGTTTGGTCCTGAGAAAGATAGGCATTTTTCGCCAACTGCTGAGTAATTGTAGAACCACCACCTGAGCGTCCAGCCGTCACTATCGCTAGGAAAAAACGAGCATAGTTAATACCATCGTTCTTATAGAAACTTCTATCCTCGGTAGCAATGACGGCATTTTGTAAATCTTCACTGATGTCCGAAAGTTCGACATAGGTGCCTTTTTGACCTGACAGGGCGCCTGCTTCTTTTTCCTCTCTGTCAAAAATCAGAGTGCGAGTTTTTAAAGCGTTTTGTAAGTCAGTAACATTTGTCGATTTTGCTAGAGCAAACAAATAGACTCCAACAAACAAGCTAGCACTGAGCCCAAGAATCAAAAAGATTTTTGTCAAATGGTAGCGACGCCAAAATTTTCGAATAGGACCAACTGCCCCAGATTTCTTTCGCCCTGCTCTTGAACGGCGTAAGTTGCTCGACACATTTTCTTCTTGTTCGACTTCATTCATTTCTGTTTCTTCAATTTCAGATTCTTCTTTCTTAAATAAGGAAAGAAATTTTTCAAATAAGGTATCTAATTTCATGCGTATATTTTATCATCTTCCCCATAGGAAGACAAGAATTTTGCTAGTTCCCCTGTCCAAATAAATTGATTTTTGTTACAATATCAGTATGAAATTTACCTTTACGATCCCCAACTCTCTACCCGAAATGACTGTCAAACATTTTCTAGAAGAACAGCTGTTAATACCTAGAAAAATAAGGCACTTTTTGAGAATCAAGAAACACATCCTCATTAATCAAGAAGAAGTCCACTGGCATCAAACGGTCAAGGCTGGAGATGAGTGCCAATTGATTTTCGACGAGGAAGATTATCCTACAAAAAAAATTCTATGGGGAAATCCCAAACTTGTCGAAGAAGTCTATCAAGACCAACATTTAATTATCGTCAATAAACCTGAGGGTATGAAGACACATGGAAACCAGCCAGACGAGATAGCTCTTCTCAATCATGTCAGTGCCTATGCCGGCCAAACCTGCTATGTTGTTCATAGACTAGATATGGAAACAAGTGGTCTCATATTGTTTGCTAAGAATCCATTCATTCTTCCTATCCTTAATCGCTTATTAGAAAAGAAAGAGATTTCTCGAGAATACTGGGCTCTGGTTGATGGAAGATTAGAGGCTAAGGACTTGATTTTCCGTGATAAAATAGGTCGCAATCGCCACGATCGTAGAAAAAGAGTTGTGGATCAAAAAAATGGTCAATACGCCGAAACCCACGTAAATCGGTTAAAACAATTTCAAAACAAAACCAGTCTCGTTCGTTGCAAATTAAAAACAGGACGAACCCATCAGATCCGAGTCCATCTATCTCACCACGGACATCCAATCCTCGGAGACCCTCTCTACAACCCACACTCAAAAAACAAGAGACTAATGCTGCACGCATTTAAACTATCCTTTATCCACCCTCTGACTTTAAAACAATTATGCTTTACCACACTCTCAGATACATTTGAAAGAGAATTAAAACAAAATGGATGATAAAATCATCCATTTTTCTTCACTAATACTAAAAAAGCAAGACCAATAGGTCTTGCTTTTTCGACTCAGAAATTATTTAGCAATTTTTGCGAAGTATTCAAGAGTACGTACAAGTTGTGCAGTGTATGACATTTCGTTGTCGTACCATGATACAACTTTAACCAATTGTTTACCGTCAACGTCAAGAACTTTAGTTTGAGTTGCGTCAAACAATGAACCGTATGACATACCTACGATATCTGAAGATACGATTGGATCTTCTGTGTAACCGTATGATTCGTTTGAAGCTGCTTTCATAGCTGCGTTCACTTCGTCAACAGTAACGTTCTTTTCAAGAACAGCTACCAATTCAGTAACTGATCCAGTTGGAGTTGGAACGCGTTGTGCAGATCCGTCAAGTTTACCATTCAATTCTGGAATTACAAGACCGATAGCTTTAGCAGCACCAGTTGAGTTAGGAACGATGTTTGCAGCACCAGCGCGAGCACGACGAAGGTCACCACCACGGTGTGGTCCGTCAAGGATCATTTGGTCACCAGTGTAAGCGTGGATAGTAGTCATCAATCCTTCTACAACACCGAAGTTATCTTGAAGAGCTTTAGCCATTGGAGCCAAGCAGTTTGTAGTACATGAAGCACCTGAGATAACTGTTTCAGTTCCATCAAGAACATCGTGGTTAGTGTTAAATACAACTGTTTTAACATCGTTTCCACCAGGAGCAGTGATAACAACTTTCTTAGCGCCACCTGCATGCAAGTGTTTTTCAGCAGCTTCTTTCTTAGCAAAGAAACCAGTCGCTTCAAGAACGATTTCTACACCGTCGTTAGCCCAGTCGATTTGTTCTGGATCACGTTCAGCAGAAACTTTAACGAATTTACCGTTAACTTCGAATCCACCTTCTTTAACTTCCACAGTTCCGTCGAAACGACCTTGAGTTGTGTCATATTTCAACAAGTGTGCAAGCATAACTGGATCTGTAAGGTCGTTGATGCGAGTAACTTCAACACCTTCTACGTTTTGGATACGACGGAAAGCAAGACGACCGATACGACCGAAACCGTTAATACCAACTTTAACTACCATTAGTGATTTCCTCCTTATGAAAATCATGAAAATTTTATTGTGAAAAGAGTAACTTGAATCACTACAAATCACCTTTCAACAAACCTATTATATAACTATTTTAGTTTTATTGCAAGCGCTGACGTTGATTTTCACTTCAGTTTTCTACTTTCTAGATACACAATTTTATATAGATTCCCTTTGTCAAAAGTCTATCAACATACATCTTTACAGTTATTTACTAAACTTTTTTGTTAAACTTTTAACCTCTTCTATTTTGAAAAACTATAAAAAGAGACAGGATTACTCCTGCCTCTGACTGATAATCAATTATTTAAGACGTCCTGGTCTTTCTTTGTAACCATAGTAAGCATCTTCGATGATTTCTTGCATATGGTCAACCATTGGAAGACGTGGGTTTGCAGGTGAACATTGATCTTCATAAGCAAGGAAGGCCAATTCACGTGAATGTTCTTTCCATTCTTTCTCGTCAACACCTTGTGCTTTGAAGTTCATTTCGATACCTACGCGCTCACCGAGTTCGTAAACAGCTTTAGCAAAAGATGCAACCCCTTCTTCTGGAGTAGAAGCTGGAAGTCCAAGCATACGAGCGATATCTTGATATTTCTCATCTGCACGGTAGTAGTTGTACTTAGGCCATGTAGCTGTCTTAGCTGGGCGAGTACCATTGTAACGGATAACGTATGGAAGCAAGATTGCATTTGTACGTCCGTGAACTGTGTGGAATTGTGCACCAATCTTGTGAGCCATTGAGTGAGAAATACCTAGGAAGGCATTAGCAAAGGCCATACCAGCAATAGTTGAAGCGTTATGCATTTTCTCACGTGAGTGGAAGTCCGCATTCTTAACTGAGCTTTCAAGGTTTTCAAAAACGAGTTTGATCGCTTGAAGAGCAAGACCGTCAGTGTAGTCGCTAGCCATTTGTGATACGTAAGCTTCAGTCGCGTGAGTCAATACGTCCATACCAGTATCAGCGGCAACAAATCCAGGAACTGTCAATACCAAGGCAGGGTCTACGATTGCCACAGTTGGTGTCAATGAGTAGTCAGCGATTGGGTATTTACGGTTGTTTGCTTTATCAGAGATAACGGCAAATGGAGTTACTTCAGATCCTGTACCAGATGTAGTTGGGATAGCAATGAATTTAGTCTTCTTACCAAGCAATGGGAATTTGAAGGCACGTTTACGGATATCCATGAATTTTTGTACAAGGTCACGGAAGTCCACTTCTGGTTGCTCGTAGAAGAGCCACATTACTTTAGCAGCGTCCATTGGTGATCCACCACCAAGAGCAATGATTGTATCTGGTTTGAAGGAACGCATAATCTCAGTACCACGTTCAACTGTAGTGATATCTGGATCTGGCTCTACATCTGCAAAGATTTGGTAAACAACCTTATTGCGACGAAGGTCAAGTTGTTCGATGATACGATCAAGGAAGCCAAGCTCTACCATAGCGTGGTCAGTAACGATCATGACACGCTCAACGTCACGACATTTTTGAAGGTATTGAATTGAATCACGTTCAAAGTATGTTTTTGAAGGAAGTTTCATCCATTGCATGTTATTTCTCCGTCTTCCGACTTTTTTGATATTCAAGAGGTTAATGGCGCTAACGTTATCCCCAACTGAGTTACGTCCGTAAGAACCACATCCGAGTGTCAATGATGGCAAGAAGGCATTATAAACATCCCCGATACCACCGAAAGTAGAAGGTGAGTTACAGATAACACGAATAGCTTTAACAGCTTTACCAAATTCTTTAGTCAATTCTTCATCAGCTGTATGGATAGCTGCTGAGTGTCCAAGACCGTTAAATTCAACCATTTGACGAGCTTTAGAAATACCATCTTCACGGCTTTCAGATTTCAAAACTGCGATAACTGGTGACAATTTTTCACGAGTCAATGGCTCGTTTTCACCAACTTCTTTACATTCTGCAGCAAGAATGTTTGTTCCTTCTGGGACAGTAAATCCTGCTTGTTCTGCAATCCAAGTTGCTGGTTTACCAACGATGTCAGCGTTCAATTTTGCACCAGCACAGTTTTTGCTGTTTGCTTTCACGCCGAAGCAGAACTCTTCAAGAAGAGCTTTTTCTTTTTTGTTTACAAAGTAAGTGTGGTAAGATTTGAACTCTGCTACAAATTCATCATAAATTTCTTTATCAATAATAACCGCTTGTTCAGATGCACAGACCATACCATTATCAAATGATTTAGACATTACGATATCGTGAGCAGCTTGGCGAATATTAGCTGATTTTTCAACATAAGCAGGAACGTTTCCGGCACCTACCCCAAGAGCTGGTTTTCCACATGAGTATGCAGCTTTAACCATGGCATTCCCACCTGTTGCAAGGATTGTTGCAACACCTTCGTGGTTCATCAATGCGCTAGTTGCTTCCATAGATGGTTCAGTAATCCACTGAACACAGTTTTCAGGAGCTCCTGCTTTAATCGCTGCATCACGCACGATTTGAGCAGCGTGAGCTGATGATTCTTGAGCTGACGGGTGGAACGCAAAGACAATAGGATTACGAGTCTTCAATGAAATCAAAGCTTTAAAGATTGCTGTTGAAGTTGGGTTAGTTGTTGGAGTGATACCACAAACAACACCAACCGGTTCAGCGATAAGAGTCAATCCTGTTACATCATCTTCTTCGATAACACCAACTGTTTTAGTGTGGCGCATGTTATTTACCACGTGCTCACAAGCAAATAGGTTTTTAGTCGCTTTATCTTCAAATACTCCACGTCCTGTTTCTTCAAAGGCATGTAAAGCCAATTCCCCGTGGGCATCAAGAGCTGCAACTGAAGCTTTTGCTACGATATAATCGACTTGATCTTGGTCGAGTTTACGCATTTCTTCAAGGGCAACCAAAGCTTTTTGCACCAAACCATCGACATGCTTTTCAGCAGCGAGTTTCTTTTCCTCTGGTGTTACAGTTTTTTTATCAGCCATATTTTCCTCCATAGCTTTCAAGGATTGTAAGTCCTTTGTTAATTTTTTCACAATCTTATTATAACTCTTTTTTCAAGATTTGTAAACAGTTTCATAGAAATTTCACAAACTTTTTTTATTCGCTTGTGAAAATAATTTTGCACAGCCCTACCCATACGCTTTTTAGCTTATACTTTGTGAATAATCCCATAAAACTTTTATTTTTCACAAACTTCATTGTAAAAAGGCATTGAAAGGCATCTCAATTTCCATGTAAGCGCTTTCTATAGGTGTGGTATATAACCCCCTCTAAGAGGAGGTTATTGTGCTTGTTGGAAGAGCCCTTGTTTAAAGTCACCTTCATAGACAACTTCTTGCTCTGTAGTCAGTTTTCCTTTTCCTTCAGCTTGGCCATTAACAAAGTCACCTTCATAAACCCAGCCCTCTTTAGCTTGGTAGGTTCCTTTACCGTTAAATGCTCCATTTTTAAATTCACCAGTATAAGTGTCGCCATTTGAGAAGGTCATTGTGCCTTTGCCATTCATCTTTCCACGAACAATACTTCCATCATATACAAGTGAATCGCCATCCAGTTTCAAAACTCCTTGCTTAGGCATATTCCCTACAAATACAAATATAGCACAAAGAGCTATGACTACTACTGTTGCAATTTCCAAACGAGGACGCGTTATATAGACACTGTACTTATCATAGAATTTCTTTAAATTATCCATTTTTTGCCTCATTTTCTAAACGTGTTAGCCAAGCTTGGCAACCAGTTAAAACTCGATCGTAAGTTTCATCAAAATCACCTGTATACCATGGATCAGGAACACCCTCAGAAGCAAATGTCTCTAGCTTGTATTGTTGGTCTTGTGGACACATTCGAGTCAAATCTAGAAGATTGGACTCGTCCATCCCAATGACATAATCAAAATACTCAAAATCATCCTTAGAAATTTGCTGTGATGTTTTTGATGAATCGTAAGGAATCTCGTGAGCTTTAAAAATTTTCTGAGTTCCTTTGTGAATTGGATTGCCATGTTCCCAAAAAGAAGTTGCTCTACTTTCAATCTCATAATCATCGGTTAAAGATTTCATAACAAATTCTGCCATAGGACTACGGCAAATATTACCAAGACATACAAAAACAACTTTCTTCATTATTGTTCCCCATATTCATAGAAAAAGGGGTATGAGATCCACCCCGTTTTATTCTTCAATCGCGCTTTCACCATCGACAACTGTACCTTCTGATGTAACAGCCTCTTTAAGCGGCAAGACAGATTTGATAGCTCCAAGTTCAAAAGTCAAGTAAACTCCGTCTACATCAAGTACGATCGTTCTGTTTTCGGTATCAACTTCATCAACTGTACCGTATAAACCACCGATGGTAATGACTTCATAGCCTTTTTGAAGTTTATTTAGACTCTCCATGCGTTTTTCAGCTTGTTTCTTTTGAGAACGTTGCATAAAGAACATCAAGGCAAACATTCCTACAAGCATAATCACAAATGTTAAATTTGCATTCATTGTATTTTCTCCTTTGTAATTCAGATAAAACTACTATATCAAATTTCACTATTTTTTACAAGATTGCACCTTAGTTTTAGGCCAATAAAAAACCAGAGCAAAGCTCTGATTTTTCTTATTTCAAGTTGTTTACAAGTTCTACTAAGTTTTCAACTGTAAATCCATACTCTGCCAACACTTTTGAAGCTGGGGCAGATGCTCCAAAGGTATCAATACCGAGAACTGCTCCATCAAGACCAACATATTTGTACCAGTTTTGAGTCGCTCCCATTTCAACCGCCACACGGCGACGAACTGCGTTTGGTAGGATTTCTTCTTTGTATGCGGCATCTTGTGCATCAAAGACATCCGTAGATGGCATGCTAACTACGCGAACTTTTCCACCTTGACTTGCCAATTCTTTAGCAGCTGAAACAGCTAGGTTCACTTCTGAACCTGTTGCAATCAAAATCGTGTCAAAGTCTGCTGCATTTTCATAGACAACATAAGCACCTTTCGCAACCTTATTAAAGTCAGTTCCTTCCTCAACAGTCAAGTTTTGACGAGTCAAGACAAGGGCAGTTGGTGTTTTCTCACTCTTCACTGCGAGGTACCAAGCTGCTTGAGTTTCACGCGCATCTGCTGGACGGAAAACGTTGAGATTTGGAATCGCACGAAGTCCTGCCAAGTGCTCAATTGGTTCATGAGTTGGTCCATCTTCACCAACTGCGATTGAATCGTGGGTGAAGACATAGGTTACAGGAAGACCTTGTAGGGCTGACAAACGAACTGCAGCTTTAAGGTAATCTGAGAAGACGAAGAAAGTTCCACCGTAAACTCGAAGTCCACCGTGAAGAGCCATTCCGTTCAAAACTGTACCCATTGCAAATTCACGAACACCAAATTGGATATTACGGTTCAAGCGATTTGCATCGTCCTGAAGTCCGTCAGTTTTGATGTAAGTCATATTTGAATGAGCAAGGTCAGCTGATCCACCAAGGAAGGTTGGCAATTTAGCAGCCACTACATTTAAAGCATCTTGGCTTGAGTTACGAGTTGCTTGAGAGAAGCCATTTTCTAAAGCTGGGAAGTCTTCTGGAGTCAATTCAACTGGATCACGTCCTTCGATGATGGCTTCCACTTCTGCAGCAAGCTCTGGGTAAGCTTCTTTATAATCTGTAACTAGTTTTGTCCATGCTTCATATGCTGATGCACCTCGGTCCGCAACATTTTCTTTGAAATCAGCATAAACTTCTGCTGGGATTTCAAATGGTTCGTAGTCCCAACCAAGGGCTTGACGAGTTGCAGCAGTTTCGTCTGCACCAAGAGGAGCACCGTGTACGGCATTAGTTCCTTGTTTGTTTGGGGAACCATAACCAATAACAGTTTTCACTTCAATTAAAGATGGTTTCCCTGAAGCCTTAGCTTCTTCAATAGCAGCTTGAATAGCTTCTAAGTCTGTCCCATCTTCAACCAAGGCTGTATGCCAACCGTAAGCATTGTAACGATCGCGAACACTCTCTGTGAATGAATCTTTTGTCTCACCGTCCAAGTTGATATCATTTGAATCATAGAGAACAACCAATTTGTCAAGTTTCTGCAAACCTGCATAAGAAGCAGCTTCACTTGATACACCTTCCATCAAGTCACCATCTCCACAGATAACATATGTGTAGTGATCAAAGATGTTATAGCCTTCGCGGTTATACTTGGCTGCAAGGAAACGTTCTGCTTGTGCAAAACCTGTCGCAGTCGCAATCCCTTGTCCTAGAGGACCTGTTGTTGCATCAACCCCTGCTGTATGACCAAATTCTGGGTGACCTGGAGTTTTAGAACCCCATTGACGGAAGCTCTTCACTTCATCCATGCTCACATCTTCAAATCCAGAAAGGTGAAGAAGGGCATAGAGAAGCATTGATCCGTGACCCGCTGAAAGAATAAAACGGTCGCGGTTGATCCAGTTTGGTTGAGCTGGATTGATACGAAGTTCTTTAGTGAAAAGGCTGTAAGCCATCGGTGCTGCACCCATTACCACCCCTGGGTGACCTGAATTCGCTTTATTAATAGCGTCAATACCCAAGAAACGAATAGCATTAACAGATAGATTTGACATAGAATTTCCTTTCTATTTAAGGTGATAAGTTTATCACATATCCTATTCTACTATTATATGAAAAAATACCTAGAATAGCAATAAAACAATTTACTATAAAATGACTCAGCCGATTATACTAATCTCTAGTCACTTGATAGTAAGGTGATAGTTTTTCAAAACCTCTATCAAGTTTATCTAGAAGCTTATCTATAGTATCTTCATCGGCTACTGGAATATCAACTTTTACTAAAACCTTACGAATCTCCTGATTGGATAATTGTTGTCTTAAAAGTTGTCTATTCTCCTCAGTAGCTTGTACTCTATAGCTTTCATCGTTTTTCTGAACCCAATAATAGATTCCATCAACCACTGGGATATCCAATATTTTAGCTTGTTTTGACAAGGTAGTCTCATCTTTCTTTCTCTCTACAAAGCTGACTTCTATAGAGATTCCCCAATTATTCTGATTTCCATACAAACGAAGAGCCATCATGGGCTCTGTTACATGCCCCTCTCTCTGTAAATAAACCCAGAAATGTGGTCGTAATCTCTGCGCTTGATTCATCCATTGACTGGTTGGGTGTAAATTCCAATCAGAATGCCTAGCTTGAAAACATTTCGCTAGGTGAGTAAATGCCTTTCGCGCTTCCTGCCCTTTTTGACGCAGATCTAGCATTTTATCCTTTTCAGCTCCTGCTTTTTCAGGATTCCGGTACTGTTCCCCTTGATAAGCAAGATAGTCCTTGATTTCTTTCATTTTATTCCTTCTTTAGTTAGAAAAAAATCAGGTTTCCCCTGATTTTTCATTTTTTATTCTGTGTCAACTACAACGTAACGATTTGGTTCGTCACCTTCAGAGTAGCTAGTAACACCTTCCATTCGTGAGATGATACGATGGATAATTTTACGCTCGCTGCTTGACATTGGATCTGTCATCTGACTACGGCCTTCTTCCAAGACACGTGTAGCCAATTTCTGGGCATAGCTCTGCAACACTTCTGCACGATGTTCTACATAATCATTCACGTTGATAGTAATGTAGAAAGTTTTTGAATAACGATTGTAGAGGTAATTTTGTGCCAAAAGTTGAAGGGATTTCAAAACTTTACCATGGTAACCAATGATACGGCCTGGCTCATTTGTATCAATTTGCATGTTGATAGAGCGACGGTTAGAAGTGCTAGAAATAGTTCCCTCAACATCCATATCATCGATGATTGCTTGAACATAATTGGTTACTTCTTCAACAACCTTTTCGGTGTCGTATGTTGGCTCGACTTTCAAACCAAGATTTTCTAAGTCGCTGCCTTTTTCAGGCTCAACTTCATCTTGAATTTCTTCAGGTTGCAATTCTTTTAAAACTTCAATATGGCCTGTTTCTTCTAAAATCGTGCTGGCTTCTTTATCATTCTTAAGAATTTCAGCCTTGACTTCTTCAGAAATTTCTTGGCCTTCTTCTTCAATTTTCTTGATAGCTGCAACTACATGTCCCAAATCAACTGTTGCTTCACTGACTGTTTTAACTGGATCATTTTGATCATTAATTTCTTTTGGAACTCCCTTGATTGCCTGCTGATTCGCTTTTACAACAGTTGTTTCACTGATTGCTTCGATATCAACTTGAGCTGGTTTTGTACCAAAAAGTCCAAAAAATCCCTTTTTCTCTCTCGAAACAACTTTGATATGAGCTTTCATTCTCGGAATATTTAATTCATTCAATCCCTTTTGGATTGCTTCTTCTACTGTTGAACCTGTAAATAATACCATTATCAGATTTCTCCTTACTTTTTCTTTTTCTGTGCTTTCTTTAGAGCTTTTCTTTTCTTAACTTCTAAATCCTTCTTAGCTTGCACATCAGCTTCACGCTCTGCAATGATTTTGAAGGGGTTGTTCAAAAGGTAAGTTTGCAATACTTGATAAGCATTTGAAACCGCCCAGTAAAGAGCGACACCACTTGGAGCAGATATTGCAAAAAAGAAGATAATAACAGGCATCCCATACATCATACCTGTCATCGCACCATTTTTCTCAGGCAAGGCTTTGTTTGAAAGCCAGCTACTGAGGAAGGTGAATAGGGCAGCTAAAATAGGTAGTACGAAAGTGGTATCAGCTCCACCTAGATTGAACCATAAAAAGTGGCCTGTCTTCAAAAAATCTACGTTTGATAAAGCTTGGAAAAGAGCCAATAGAATTGGCATTTGAATTAAAAGCGGCCAGAAGGAAGCAGATTGCTTAATGCCTAATTCTTTAAATAATTTACGTGTTTCCTGATCTAGCTTAGTACGACTTTCCATGTCGCGACCTGGATAACGTTCGCGCAATTCTTTGATAAGAGGTTGCGCCTCTTGCGTTTTTCTGGAAGCCACCATTTGTGTTTGAAAGACTGGTAACAGTATTGTTCTAATCAAGACTGTGAACAGAATAATCCCTAAACCAATGCTGACATCAAATGACAAAAATCGAATAGTTTCAGCAAAAAAATAAACAAGCTTACTCCAAAAGTCTGCAGAATCTGCAGACACTTCACTAGTTGCACAAGCAGTCATTACCAACAAGGACAAACCTAACAAACTAGTCAATTGTAATTTCTTCTTCACTCTTATTTCCTTCCTGGTAAATCTTTGCTAATCTCAAAACATGAAGTAAGTTTTTTTCAATTTCTGCATATTCTAGTAGTTCAACGCCTTTTCGAGCAATCACAACAAAATCGACATTATCAACAATTTGATTACTATTTTGAATGAGAACATGCCGGATTCTTCTCTTGATTTGGTTTCTTGTCACAGCATTTCCTAATTTTTTACTGACTGACAAACCTACTCGAAAATGTGTTTCATTGTTTTCTAATCGATAAATAACAAATTTTCGATTAGCTACACTTGCTCCCTTTTTAAATATGGCGTCGAAATCTTTCTCTTTTTTTACACGAAAGCTTTTTCTCAAAAATTCTACTCCATCTAATAAAACTACTACTATTATACCATAATTTTTCAAAAAGCCAATCATGGCAAGGTTTTAGGCTGGTTTGACTTCGAAAAAAGTAGCCATTCTTAAAAAATTTGACCAGAATCAATGAAATTTTACTAGTTTTTTAAAGAATACAAAACAAAAGCCACTCTTACGAGCGACTTTTGTAGGAGATTATTATGAAAAAGTTTAGGATTTCTATTAAATAAAGTTAGGAGGTCTTTATTTAATGATTCTAGTATACACACTTATCCTTAAATTGACCTTAAACCATTCCATTTTTTTATTAATTTTTAAAACTATGAATTGGAGCTGGAATTTGACCTCCACGAGCAATGAAGTCGACTGATGATGCCCCATTGACTTTCATAACTGGGGCTGTTCCCAGCAAGCCTCCAAACTCAATCATATCGCCTTCTTTACCCTTTGGAATGATACGAACGGCCGTTGTTTTCATGTTAATGACACCAATTGCTGCCTCGTCAGCTATCATAGCCGCAATCGTTTCTGCCGGGGTATCTTCTGGAATAGCAATCATATCCAATCCAACTGAACAGATAGCAGTCATGGCTTCCAATTTCTCAAGATTTAGGGAACCATTTTGCACTGCTACTATCATACCCTCATCTTCTGAAACTGGGATGAAAGCACCTGACAGACCACCGACTTGGTTGCAAGCCATTACTCCGCCTTTTTTTACTTGGTCATTTAAAAGAGCTAAAGCGGCAGTCGTCCCATGAGTCCCAACTGTTTCCAGTCCCATTTCTTCCAGGACCCGAGCTACAGAATCCCCCACTGCAGGAGTAGGTGCTAAACTCAAATCAACAATCCCAAAATCAACACCCAGTCTTTCACTAGCCATCTGGCCAACTAATTGACCAATCCGAGTAATCTTGAAGGCTGTCTTTTTAACAGTTTCAGCAACTACATCAAAGCTTTGGCCGCGAACTTTTTCTAAAGCACGTTTGACAACACCAGGCCCTGAAACACCTACATTGATAATAACATCAGCTTCACCAACACCATGAAAGGCTCCTGCCATAAAAGGATTGTCCTCAACTGCATTGGCAAAAACGACAAGTTTTGCAGCCCCCATATCTGAAAGCTCAGCTGTCTCCTTGATAATTCGACCCATATCAGCTACAGCAGTCATGTTAATTCCTGACTTGGTTGAACCAATATTGACAGACGAGCACACTTTGTCTGTCTCGGCCAAAGCACGTGGAATCGAGTTGATGAGTATTTCATCCCCTTTTTGGTAGCCTTTTTGAACTAAAGCAGAAAAGCCACCAATAAAATCAACACCAATTTCTTTTGCTGCTCTATCTAAAGCTTTGGCTAATGGTACATAGTCCCTTGCATCTGTAGCAGCACCAATTAGAGAAATCGGTGTTACTGATACACGTTTATTGACAATAGGTATACCTAACTCAGCGGCTATTTCATCACCGACAGCCACTAAATTCGCTGCCTTAGTCGTAACTTTTTCATATATTTTATCTGCAGCCTTATCAATATCTGGATCAATACAATCAAGAAGAGAAATTCCCATGGTAATGGTACGAATATCAAAATTCTGCTCTTCAATCATTGCAATAGTTTCGGTAACTTGTCTAATATCCATAAGCACCTCCTAGATATTGTACATAGCATCGAAAATAGCCGCGCTCTGAATATTGATTTTGACATTCAATGTTTGTCCAAAGGCTTCAAACTCATTTCTTAGTTGAGTAAAATCATGTTTTTCATCACTGGATACTACAGCCATCATGGTGAAGAACTCATCCAAGACAGTTTGTGAAATATCATCAATATTTAATCCTAATTCAGCAATCTTAGTCGCAACACCTGCAACAATACCACCCTTATCTTTTCCAACAACAGTTATAATAGCTTTCATATTGGTCCTCCATCTTTGAAATCATAGAAAAATAACCATATCTATATTTTTCTTTTTTCTCAGTATAGCATATTTACTTCAAAAAAACTAAAAAACGCCTGCTTACGAAATTGTTCTTAAAAGAAAAACAATTTCGTAAACAAGCGTCTACCCTACCATCTTATGATGAGTGTTCCCGCTAGGACAAAAGTCCTAGCGGTAGACCAGAGCTAGACTAAGAGCACAGGGCTCCATCATCATAACACTCAACAAAATTGATGATTTTATACTAATTCGATGATCGCCATTGGCGCTGCATCACCACGACGTGGTTCAGTTTTAAGGATACGAGTGTATCCACCGTTACGTTCTGCGTAACGAGGTGCGATTTCTGAGAACAATTTTTGAAGTGCTGTAGTAGAAGTGTACTTATCAGTTGCTTCATCATAGTTTTCAGATGCGATTTCATTACGTACGAAAGCAGCAGCTTGACGACGTGCATGTAAATCACCACGTTTACCTAGAGTAATCATTTTTTCAACAGTTTTACGGATTTCTTTAGCACGAGCTTCAGTTGTCACGATTGATTCATTGATCAAAAGGTCAGTTGTCAAATCGCGAAGCATTGCTTTACGTTGTGAGCTAGTGCGTCCTAGTTTACGGTAAGCCATGTATTCCTCCTTTATTTATCTTTTAATCCAAGACCCAAATCAATGAGTTTGAGTTTCACTTCTTCCAAACTCTTGCGTCCAAGATTTCTTACTTTCATCATCTCTGCTTCAGATTTTTCTGTCAAATCATGCACAGTATTGATACCAGCACGTTTCAAACAGTTATATGAGCGTACAGACAAGTCAAGTTCCTCAATCGTACGTTCCAAAATACGGTCGTCCGATTCAGTATCAGCTTCTTTCATCACTTCTGCAGATTTAGCAATCTCTGTAAGATTTATAAACAAATCAAGATGTTCTGTCAAAATACGTGCTGAAAGCCCTAAAGCATCTTCTGGAATAATAGTTCCATTTGTCAAGATTTCAAGGGTTAATTTGTCGAAACCATCATTGCTTCCTACACGAGCAGGTTCAACTTGATAGTTAACTTTTGTAACTGGTGTATAAATAGAATCTACAGCAAGTGTTCCAACTGGGGCATTATCTTTTTTATTTTCATCTGCAGGTACATAACCACGACCAGTGTTTACAGTCATAGTTGCTTTAAATGAAGCACCTTCTCCGATTGTGAAAAGATAATGATCTGGATTTACGATTTCAATATCACTGTCAGTTAAAATATCTCCGGCTGTCACTTCAGCAGGACCTTCAACATCAAGTTCAATAGTCTTTTCGTCTTTTACATATGATTTAACTGCAATACCTTTAATGTTCAGAATGATTTGCATCACGTCTTCGCGAACACCAGGAATTGTATCAAATTCATGTAATACTCCATCGATATCGATAGATGTAACAGCTGCTCCTGGAAGAGAAGCAAGAAGTACACGACGAAGAGAGTTACCAAGTGTTGTACCGTATCCACGTTCTAGTGGTTCGATTACAAACTTGCCATAATCTTTATTTTCATCAATTTTTGTTATATTTGGTTTTTCAAACTCGATCATTTAGTTACTCCCTCTTAAACGAAAAGCAGTGTAAAGGTAATGATTATACACGGCGACGTTTTGGAGGACGAGCACCATTGTGTGGCACTGGAGTCACATCACGAATTGCTGTTACTTCAAGACCAGCGGCAGCAAGAGCACGAATAGCTGACTCACGACCAGAACCTGGACCTTTTACAGTAACTTCAACTGATTTAAGACCGTGTTCTTGTGCAGATTTAGCAGCAGCTTCTGAAGCCATTTGAGCAGCAAATGGTGTAGATTTACGAGAACCTTTGAAACCAAGAGCACCAGCTGATGACCAAGCGATTGCATTACCATGCACATCAGTAATCATAACAATAGTGTTATTAAATGTAGCGTGAATATGAGCAATACCAGATTCGATATTCTTTTTCACACGACGTTTACGTGTTGGTTTAGCCAAGACTTTTACCTCCTATATTATTTTTTCTTACCAGCAATCGCAACAGCTTTACCTTTACGAGTGCGAGCGTTGTTTTTAGTGTTTTGTCCACGGACAGGAAGTCCACGACGGTGACGGATACCACGGTATGAACCGATTTCCATCAAACGTTTGATGTTCAAGTTCACTTCACGACGAAGGTCACCTTCAACTTTAATTGCATCCACTTCACGACGGATAGCATCTTCTTGATCTGATGTAAGGTCACGAACACGAATATCTTCTGAAACTCCAGCAGCTGCCAAAATCTTTTGAGATGTTGCAAGTCCGATACCATAGACATAAGTCAATGAGATAACTACGCGTTTGTCATTTGGAATATCAACTCCAGCAATACGAGCCATGTTTTCTCCTTTCTATCTTATCCTTGACGTTGTTTGTGTTTTGGATTTGCTGGGCAAATTACCATAACACGACCATTACGACGAATTACTTTACAGTATTCGCAAATTGGTTTGACCGATGGTCTTACTTTCATTTCTTATCCCTCCAAGTTTTTCGATTATTTAAAGCGGTAAGTGATACGTCCACGTGTCAAGTCATATGGACTCATTTCAACAGTAACACGATCTCCCGCTAAAATACGAATATAGTTTTTACGAATTTTACCAGAAACTGTTGCTAAAATCTGATGTCCATTTTCAAGTTCAACCGTAAACATTGCATTCGGCATCGTATCGACTACTTTGCCTTCAACTTCAATCACATCGTCTTTTGCCACGCAAAAGTACCTCCCTAAATTTCGATTTGATGCCTCTAGACACAGAGACAACAATTATAAGTCAGACTAACTCAGTATAACATTTGTCAAGACATTTTGCAAGCCTGAAAAACGCTTTTATTTCAAATTTGTCAATACCTTTTCGATATCTTTAAAGACATCATTGATATCTTGGTTGCCTTCGATATCATGTACTAGACCTTTAGCACGATAGTGAGCAATGATTGGTTCACCTTGAGCAATATTAACATCCAAACGACGTTTTACTGTCTCAGGTTTATCATCTTCACGTTGGTAGTAATCTTCCTCTTTGTAATCAACTGGTGGGTTGAATACTTTATGGAAAGTTTCGCCAGTTTCACGGTGAATGATACGACCACTCAAACGTTCAAGTAGGCAAGATGGATCTACTTCGATGTTGATAACACCTTCAAGTTTAATTCCAAGTTCAGCCAATGTTTTATCTAAGGCATGAGCTTGCTCAATTGTACGTGGGTATCCATCCAACAAGAAACCAGTTTCTTTAATATCATCTTGAGAAAGACGTTCTTTAACAATTCCATTTGTTACTTCATCTGGAACCAATTCGCCTTTATCGATATAAGACTTAGCTAATACACCCATTTCAGTTTGGTTAGCCATTGCTGCACGGAACATGTCACCTGTTGAGATGTGGGCAACGTGAAACTGTTCAACAATTTTCGCTGCTTGTGTCCCTTTACCTGCACCAGGTAAACCCATAATCAAAAGATTCATGATTCAAACTCCTTTTTTGTATTTAAATAGAAGCAAAAATTCATTTCAACTCCTATTTAAAAACAAAATAGAAGAGAGGAGATAAAAATCTGACAATGTCTTTGATTTTTACACTCCACTCTCTGAGCAATAGTGAATTTTATTTTCTATTACAATTATTCTGTTGTATCTAAGAAACCAACATACTTACGTTTCAATAGATAACCTTCCAATTGTTTAATTCCTTCGATACCTGTAGAGATAATGATTAGCAAACTTGTTCCCCCAAAAGCGACAACTTCTGAAAGACCAAATAAATCTTTAGCTACAATAGGTAGGATAGAAATCACACCTAGGAAGATCGATCCGACTGTTGCGAGACGACGAAGAAGTTTTGACATATATTCTTCTGTCCCTTTACCAGGACGGACACCATGGATATAAGCTCCACTCTTTTGTAAATTTTCTGCTGCTTTCTCTGGGTTGATCTGTACAAATGTATAGAAGAATGTAAAGAGAATAATCAACAGAGCATACAACGCAACACCTGTTGGGGTTGAAGTAGATACCAACTCTTGAGCTGTTTTTACCCATTCCCAATTAAGTCCAGACGCACTTACGAATTGTAAAATTGCTGCCGGTGCTGCTGTAATAGAGCTAGCAAAGATAACTGGGATAACCCCAGCAGGGTTAATCTTCAATGGAAGATAGGAGCTTGACGGCGCACCTTGAGCTACCTTTGTATACTGAATTGGAATCTTGTATTTAGCTTGTTCAACGTAAGTTGTAAAGTATACAATTAACAAAACAGCAATGATTAAGATGGCAACGAAAATGAGAGACGATGTCAATCGACTACTTGGTACATTGACAAAGTAGTCCACGTAGATGCCCTTAACCATATCAGGAATTGAAGCAACAATCCCTGCAAAGATAATCATTGAAACACCATTACCATATCCCTTATCTGTGATTTGCTCTCCCAACCAGGTTACAATCATGCTACCTGCTGTTAAGATTCCTCCAATCACAAGGAAAACTTGTGGTGTAAGTGGTACAGTCAAAAGTTTAGCTCCAGACAGAGCGTTAAAACCAGCAGTAATACCGACTGATTGAACAAATGCAAGCACTAGTGCAATGTATCGAGTCGCTTGGTTTAACTTTCTACGACCAACTTCCCCTTGTTTGCCCCACTCCACAAACTTTGGTAATAAATCCATTTGCAAGAGTTGGACGACGATTGATGCTGTAATGTAAGGGCTAACTCCAAGAGCAAAAACTGAAAAGTTTTTCATGGCATTCCCTGACACCAAGCTCAACATATTCAAGAAGGATACTCCACTCAAAGCATTCAAGCTATTTGCATTTACCCACGGTACAGTAATACTAGTACCGATACGAAAAACAAATACGATAAAAATTGTAAATAAAATTTTTGATCGAACCTGCTTAACTTTGAGTGCTTCTCTCAATAATTTAAAAAACATAGGTCACCTCACTTAGATGACTTCAACTGAACCACCTTTAGCAGTGATAGCTTCTTCAGCTGATTTAGAGAATTTAGCAGCTTTAACAGTCAACTTCTTAGTCAACTCACCGTTACCAAGAATCTTGATACCTGATTTTTCAGATTTAACAATTCCTGATTCTACAAGTACCACTGGAGTTACTTCAGCACCATCATCAAAGGCGTTCAATTGGTCAAGGTTAACAATCGCATACTCTTTAGCGTTGATGTTAGTAAATCCACGTTTTGGAAGACGACGGAACAATGGAGTTTGTCCACCTTCAAAACCAAGGCGTACTCCGCCACCGCTACGAGCTTTTTGACCTTTTTGCCCACGACCAGATGTTTTACCGTTACCTGATGAAGTACCACGACCAACACGGTTACGAGTTTTACGAGAACCTTCTGCAGGTTTCAATTCATGAAGTTTCATTATATATTTTCTCCTCTTTTGTAAAATGCTAGCGCCGATAAGAGAGAAAAGGTTGTCTCTCCTATCAACTCGCCTATACTGAGTCATCTAAGATGACTATATCTAGTTTTAGGGGATGGTCTTATGCACATCCCCTAAAATTTTATTAGTTTACTTCTTCAACTGTTACCAAGTGAGATACTGCAGTGATCATACCACGGATAGCAGCGTTATCTTCTTTAATAACAGAGCTGTTCAATTTGCCAAGTCCAAGTGCTACAACAGTTTTACGTTGTGATGGAATGCGTCCGATTGGAGACTTAGTCAAAGTAATTTTAATTTGAGCCATTTTATCCCCTTTCTTATGCCAAATCAGAAACTGAAATACCACGAAGGGCAGCAACTTCTTCAGCGCGTTTCAATTGTTTCAAACCTTCAACAGTTGCACGAACAATGTTGATTGGAGTGTTAGAGCCAAGTGATTTAGATGTAATATCTGCCACACCTGCCAATTCCACAACGGCACGAACTGCACCACCTGCGGCAACTCCAGAACCTTCTACAGCTGGTTTCAACAATACTTTAGCTCCACCGAATTCTGAAAGAACTTCATGTGGGATTGTTGTTCCAACCATAGGAACTTCGATCAAGTTTTTCTTAGCATCTTCTACTGCTTTGCGGATTGCTTCTGGAACTTCTTGAGCTTTACCAGTACCAAATCCTACACGACCATTGCGGTCACCAACAACTACAAGAGCTGCGAAACGAAGACGACGTCCACCTTTAACAACTTTTGTAACACGGTTAACAGCAACTACGCGTTCTTCAAGTTCTACTGCATTGTCTTTAAATGCCATTTTCTAGTGTCCTCCTATTAGAATTTCAATCCGTTTTCACGAGCTGCATCAGCCAAAGCTTTCACACGTCCGTGATATAGATATCCACCGCGGTCGAACACCACTTCTGAAATACCTTTAGCACTTGCACGTTCTGCAACGAGTTTACCGACAGCAACGGCTTGTTCAGTTTTAGTTCCTTTTGAAACTTCTTTGTCAAGAGTTGAAGCACTTGCGAGCGTTACACCCGCTACGTCATCAATCACTTGAGCGTAGATGCCTGTATTAGAACGGAATACGTTCAAACGTGGGCGATCAGCAGTTCCAGAGAGTTTTCCGCGAACGCGACGGTGGCGTTTTTGGCGGAGTTTGTTTTTATCTGGTTTAGAAATCACAGTTTTCACCTCTTTAATTTTAAATCGTGTGCTATGCACAAAGTTGGTAATGAGGTTGGTGGTTGAAAATCAACCACTCAACATTATTTACCAGTTTTACCTTCTTTAAGACGAACATATTCGCCAACGTAACGGATACCTTTACCTTTGTATGGTTCTGGTGAACGAAGGCTACGTACGTAAGCAGCTGTTTGACCAACTTTTTCTTTTGAAATTCCGCTGATAACGATAGTCGTTGGGTTTGGAAGTTCAAAAGTAATTCCTTCTGGAGCTTCAACTTCGTCTGGATGTGATTTACCAACAGCCAAAACAAGTTTGTTTCCTTGAAGTTGTGCACGGTAACCAACCCCACGCATTTCAAGTTCTTTCTTGAATCCTTCTGAAACACCAATAACCATGTTGTTCAAAAGTGCACGAGTAGTTCCGTGGATAGTTTTCATTTCTTTTGAATCGTTTGGACGGTGAAGAGTTACTTCAGTACCTTCCACACGGATTTCAATATCTTTTGAGAACTCACGAGTAAGTTCTCCTTTAGGTCCTTTTACAGTTACAACGTTGTCATTGTTAGTGAGTTCAACACCAGCAGGCAACACGATAACTTTATTACCAATACGTGACATGTTTTTATTCTCCTGTTAAATTGTCAGGCCATAAAGGCCAGTTTTCACGGGGTTAAATCGATTTCTCGATTTAAAGGAATATTTAGATTTCAATTTCAAAGTGAATCTAGGCATCGTCTCGCAGGCATAACTTTTGGTTAGGCTAGAGACGATAACGAAGAGTCACAAAGAAATTGGGAGCTAAATATTACCAAACGTAAGCGATAACCTCACCACCAACATTCTTTTGGCGAGCTTCTTTGTCAGTAAGCAAACCTTCTGAAGTTGAAAGGATAGCAATTCCAAGACCGTTAAGTACTTTTGGAAGATCTTCACGTTTTTTGTAGACACGAAGTCCTGGTTTAGAAACGCGTTTCAAGTTAGTGATAACTCGTTCACCGTTTGCTCCGTATTTAAGGAATACACGGATGATGCCTTGTTTGTCATCTTCGATGATTTCTACGTTCTTAACAAAACCTTCGCGTTTAAGGATTTCAGCAATCCCTTTTTTGATGTTTGATGCAGGTACTTCAAGTACTTCGTGTTTTGCTTGGTTAGCGTTACGAATACGAGTTAGGAAGTCTGCGATTGGGTCAGTCATAACCATTTTATTTTTCTCCTCTTACTAGTAGTTTGCAAGTTGCACTTGCTAGTTAATGATTGAGCTGGGCTCAGATAGTATTGACACATTCAAACAAGATAATCTCATTTGAACACGAGCTACAACCTGGGCAAAAAAAGATAGATTTGCTGGGGTTGTTGCGCTCTTTGTATCACGATATTACCAAGATGCTTTTGTTACACCAGGGATTTGACCTTTATATGCCAATTCACGGAAGCAAACACGGCAAAGTTTAAACTTGCGGTAAACTGAGTGTGGACGTCCACAACGTTCACAGCGAGTGTATGCTTGAGTAGAGAACTTCGCTGGGCGTTTGTTCTTAGCAATCATAGATTTTTTAGCCATTAGTTATACCTCCTATATTATTTTGCAAAAGGCATTCCAAGGCCTGTAAGCAATGCACGTGACTCTTCGTCTGTGTTAGCAGTGGTTACGATAACGATGTCAAGACCGCGAGTTTTGTCAACGTCATCAAAATTGATTTCTGGGAAAATCAATTGCTCTTTCACACCAAGTGTGTAGTTTCCGCGTCCGTCAAATGATTTTGTTGGAACACCGTGGAAGTCACGTACACGTGGCAGTGATACTGAAACCAATTTATCCAAGAATTCGTACATACGTTCACCACGAAGGGTAACTTTTGCACCGATCGCAACACCTTCACGAAGACGGAAGCCGGCGATAGATTTTTTAGCTTTAGTGATAAGTGGTTTTTGACCTGAGATAAGCGCCAATTCTTCAGCAGCTTTTTCAAGGCTTTTAGCGTTTGATACTGCTTCACCAACACCCATGTTCAAAACGATCTTATCCACTTTAGGAACAGCCATCACTGATGAGTAGTTAAATTGTTCTGTCAAAGCAGGAACTACTTCATTAAGATATTTTTCTTTTAAACGATTTGCCATTATACTTCTCCTTTCCTTCGTGATTAATCAAGCACTTCGCCTGATTTTTTGTTGTAGCGAACTTTTTTACCGTCTACAAATTTGTAACCAACACGACCAGCTACACCATTTTTGTCCAAAACTTGAACGTTTGATACGTGGATAGCTGCTTCCTTCTCGATGATACCACCTTGAGGAAGTTCGTTAGTTGGACGTTGGTGTTTCTTAACGATGTTAACACCTTCAACGATAACTTTGTTTACTTTTGGAAGGGCAGTAAGGACAACAGCTTCTGTTCCCTTATCTTTACCAGCGATTACGCGAACTTTGTCGCCTTTTTTTACAAACATTTTTTTCTCCTTTTATTCTTACGCCCAATGGGCACCCTGGCTAGGCCAGGGGACTGTGTTTGTTTTTATTGATTAAAGTACTTCTGGAGCAAGTGACACGATCTTCATGAAGCCACCTTCACGCAATTCACGTGCAACTGGGCCAAAGATACGTGTTCCGCGAGGAGTTTTGTCGTCACGGATGATAACTGCTGCGTTTTCGTCAAATTTGATGTATGAACCATCAGCACGACGAGCACCTGATTTAGTACGAACGATAACTGCTTTAACAACGTCACCTTTTTTAACCGCACCACCAGGAGTAGCTTGTTTTACAGATGCCACAATAACATCACCGATGTTTGCAAATTTACGTCCTGAACCACCAAGAACTTTGATAGTCAAGATTTCGCGAGCACCGCTGTTGTCTGCGACTTTCAAACGAGTTTCTGTTTGAATCATTTCAGTTTTCTCCTTTCAGGTTTGATTAGATGATGACCGCTTCTTCAACAACTTCTACAAGACGGAAACGTTTTGTAGCTGAAAGCGGGCGAGTTTCCATGATACGTACGATATCGCCTTCTTTGGCAACATTGTTTTCATCATGTGCTTTGTATTTTTTAGAGTAGTTAATACGTTTACCATAGACTGGGTGGTTACGTTTTGTTTCAACTACAACTGTGATTGTCTTGTCCATTTTGTCAGATACAACACGTCCAACAAGAACTTTACGATTATTGCGTTCCATTGAAATTTCTCCTTCCCTAGTCTATTATTTCGCTTCAGATTGAACTGTTTTGATACGAGCGATTTGTTTTTTAACTTCTTTCAAGCGAGCTGTTTGTTCTAATTGACCAGTAGCAGCTTGGAAACGAAGTTCGAACAATTCTTTTTTCAATTCGTTTTCGCGCTTCGCGAGTTCTTCTTGAGAAAGACCACGAAGTTCTTTAACAAATTCTTTTACTTCATTAAGTTTCATGCCTTCTCCTTATTCTGCTTCACGTTTTACGAATTTACATTTAACTGGCAATTTGTGGCTTGCAAGACGAAGTGCTTCACGAGCAACTTCTTCAGATACACCAGCAACTTCAAACATTACTTTACCACGTTTAACTGGTGCTACCCAACCTTCAGGTGCCCCTTTACCAGATCCCATACGAACCCCGATAGCTTTAGCTGTGTAAGATTTGTGTGGGAAGATTTTAATCCAAACTTTACCACCACGTTTCATGTAACGAGTCATGGCGATACGAGCAGCCTCGATTTGGCGGTTAGTGATCCAGTGGCTAGTTGTAGCTTGAAGACCGTATTCACCGAATGCTACTTCTTTCCCACCTTTAGCTTCACCGCGCATTTTACCACGGAATTCACGACGGTGTTTAACACGTTTAGGTACTAACATTGGTTATTTACCTCCTTTAGTGTTTTTACGAGCTGGAAGAACTTCACCACGGTAGATCCATACTTTAACACCAAGTTTACCGTATGTAGTATCTGCTTCTTCCCAAGCGTAATCGATATCTGCACGAAGTGTGTGAAGCGGAACTGTTCCTTCAGAGTATCCTTCAGCACGGGCAATATCTGCACCGTTCAAACGACCTGATACTTGAGTTTTAATTCCTTTAGCTCCAGCACGCATAGCACGTTGGATTGCTTGTTTTTGTGCACGACGGAAAGCAACACGTTGCTCCAATTGACGAGCAATTCCTTCACCAACAAGGTGAGCATCCAAATCAGGTTGTTTGATTTCGATGATGTTGATGTGTACTTGTTTTCCAGTCAATTTGTTAAGTTTTGCACGGAGTGCATCAACGTTAGCACCACCTTTACCGATAACCATACCTGGTTTAGCAGTGTGAAGTGAAACGTTAACTTTGTTTACTGCGCGTTCGATTTCAATAGTTGAAACTGCTGCGTCAGCAAGTTCTTTTTGAACGAATTTACGGATTGCAAGATCTTCATGAAGGTAATCCGCGTATTCTTTTTCAGCATACCATTTGGCATCCCAATCACGGATGATGCCGACACGCATACCAATTGGATGTACTTTTTGACCCACGATTTTACCTCCTTATTTTTCTGCAACAGCTACAGTGATATGAGCTGTACGTTTGTTGATTGGTGAAGCTGAACCTTTCGCACGTGGACGGAAACGTTTCATAGTTGGTCCTTCGTTTGCGAATGCTTCAGATACTACCAAGTTAGCTTTATCCAAACCAAAGTTGTTTTCAGCGTTAGCTACAGCTGAGTTCAAAACTTTCAAGATGATTTCAGCAGCTTTGTTTGGAGTGAATGTCAAAATTGCGATTGCATCGGCTACGCTTTTACCACGGATGTTGTCAAGAACAAGACGTGATTTACGAGGTGAAACACGTACTGTGCGAGCCATTGCTTTAGCTGAAGTAATTTCTGCCATTTATGTTCTCCTTATTTTCTACGTGTTTTCTTGTCGTCTGCGGCGTGACCTTTGTAAGTACGAGTTGGTGCAAATTCACCAAGCTTGTGACCTACCATGTCTTCTTGGATGTAAACAGGTACGTGTTTACGTCCATCATAAACTGCGATAGTGTAACCAATGAAACTTGGGAAGATCGTTGAACGACGTGACCAAGTTTTGATAACTTTTTTCTTTTCGTCGTTAGCTTGAGCTTCAACTTTTTTCATCAAATGCTCATCGACGAAAGGTCCTTTTTTAAGACTGCGTCCCATTTTTATATTTTCTCCTTTAAATATAGTACCACAGCGGCTTGCGCTCTCAACGAGCGCTACCGAGCTGGCGGATTATCTAGCGCTTAAGCGACTAGTTTTAAATTATTTCTCGTTGCGACGACGAACGATAAGTTTGTCAGATTTCGCTTTCTTGTTACGAGTTTTAAGACCAAGAGCAGGTTTGCCCCATGGAGTTGATGGTGCTTTACGACCAACTGGTGCTTTACCTTCACCACCACCGTGTGGGTGATCGTTAGGGTTCATTACAGAACCACGAACTGTTGGGCGGATACCTTTCCAACGGCTACGTCCTGCTTTACCAAGGTTTACAAGTCCATGTTGTTCGTTTCCGACAACACCAACTGTAGCACGACAAGTTCCAAGAATCATACGAACTTCACCTGATTGAAGACGAACAAGAACGTATTTACCTTCTTGACCCAATACTTGAGCAGAAGCTCCAGCAGCACGTACCAATTCTCCACCACGACCTGGTTTCAATTCGATGTTGTGGATCAAAGTACCAACTGGGATGTTAGCAAGTGGAAGAGCGTTTCCGACTTTGATATCTGCTTCTGGACCTGAAACGATACGTTGACCTACTTCAAGACCTTTTGGAGCGATGATGTATGCTTTCACACCGTCAGTGTAGTGTACAAGAGCGATGTTTGCAGAACGGTTTGGATCGTACTCGATAGTTTTAACAACTGCTTCAACGTTGTCTTTGTTACGTTTAAAGTCAACCAAACGGTAGAAACGTTTGTGTCCACCACCTTGGTGACGAACTGTGATACGACCGTTGTTGTTACGACCAGCCTTGCTCTTCAATGCAACAAGCAATGATTTTTCAGGAGTGCTTGTTGTGATTTCAGCGAAATCCAAAGAAGTCATATTACGGCGACCGTTTGTTGTTGGTTTATAAACACGAATTCCCACGATATTTCCTCCTTAGATTATTCAGCTTCAGCTGCAAACAACTCGATTGCTTTTGAATCAGCTGTAAGAGTGATGATAGCTTTTTTAGTTTTGTTAGTAAAACCAGTGTAACGTCCAACACGTTTAGCTTTAGGTTTTACGTTGATTGTGTTAACATTTGCAACTTTAACACCTTCGAAAGCAGCTTCAACAGCTTGCTTGATCAAAAGTTTGTGTGCACGAGTGTCAACTTCAAATACATATTTCCCTGCTTCAAGTTGAGCCATTGAGCTTTCAGTGATAACAGGTTTTTTGATAACATCATACAAATTCATTATGCAAGAACCTCCTCGATTTTAGAGATAGCTGCTTGAGTAACAAGAAGTTTGTCACTATTTGCGATGTCAAGAACACTTGCAGTTGTAGCAGTCGCAACTTTCACATTTGGAAGGTTACGAGCTGAGAGAGCTGCGAATTCGTTTCCTTCTTCAAGAATAACAAGGACTTTAGAATCGATGCTCAAAGCTGCAAGAACTTTTGCAAATTCAGCAGTTTTTGGAGCTGTAAATTCAAGAGAATCAACGGCTACAAATTTGTTTTCAGCAACTTTTTCTGAGTAAACAGATTTAAGTGCAAGGCGACGAACTTTTTGAGGAAGTTTGTACGCATAGCTACGTGGAGTTGGTCCGAAGACGATTCCACCACCACGCCATTGTGGAGAGCGGATAGAACCTTGACGAGCACGTCCAGTTCCTTTTTGACGCCATGGTTTGCGTCCGCCACCTGAAACAGCTGAGCGGTTTTTAACTGCGTGAGTTCCTTGACGAAGGCTAGCACGTTGGCTGATGATCACATCAAACACAACAGATTGGTTTGGTTCGATACCAAAGATTGCATCGTTAAGAACAACTTCGCCCGCTTGTTTACCAGTTTGGTCGAATAATGTTACATTTGCCATTTTGACTGTATTCCCCTTTCCTTATTATTTACCAGCTTTAACTGCTGACTTGATAGTGATAAGAGATTTCTTAGCACCTGGTACGTTACCTTTGATAAGGATAACGTTCTTTTCTGGAACAACTTGTACAACTTCAAGGTTTTGAATTGTTACACGGTCGCCACCCATACGTCCTGCAAGGTTTTTACCTTTGAATACGCGGTTAGGTGCAACAGGTCCCATAGAACCTGGACGACGGTGGTAACGAGAACCGTGAGCCATAGGTCCACGTGATTGTCCGTGGCGTTTGATAACACCTTGGAAACCTTTACCTTTAGATGTACCAGTTACATCAACAATGTCTCCAGCTGCGAAAGTTTCAACTGTGATTTCAGCACCAACTTCCAAGCCTTCAACGTTTTTGAATTCACGAATGAAGCGCTTAGGAGCCGTGTTAGCTTTTGCTACATGTCCTTTAGCAGGTTTGTTGCTCAATACTTCGCGTTTGTCATCGAAACCAACTTGGATAGCGTTGTAACCATCTGTTTCAACAGTTTTAACTTGAAGAACAACGTTTGGAGTTGCTTCGATAACTGTTACAGGGATCAATTCGCCAGCTTCAGTGAAGATTTGAGTCATTCCCACTTTTTTCCCTAAGATTCCTTTTGTCATGAGAAAATAGTTCCTTTTCTATATTTTTTATTCAAAAAGTTTTTAACGAGCGTTTTTTATGCTCAAGGTTTCAAACTTTAGATTAAAGTTTGATTTCTACGTTTACACCACTTGGAAGATCCAATTTCATCAAAGCGTCAACTGTTTTTTGAGTTGGGTTGATGATGTCGATCAAACGTTTGTGTGTACGCATTTCGAATTGTTCGCGAGAATCTTTATATTTGTGAGTCGCACGAATAATTGTGTAGAGGCTACGTTCAGTTGGAAGTGGGATTGGACCTGCAACTTCTGCACCTGTGCGAGTAGCTGATTCTACGATTTTAGCAGCCGCTGTGTCAAGCGTACGGTGTTCGTAAGCTTTCAAACGGATACGGATTTTTTTGTTTGCCATCTTTTTCTCCTTTTCGTCTATTTAAGATAATAGGCTAGCTCCACAAGAAAACCGACGCGCGTTGCGTGGCAATGCAACCGAGCGTGTCGCAACCTCTTGCATCAAAGCTAAGGCTGTAATTTACAGCACCATAATAGAATAACACAAAGCCCCTGCGATTGCAAGGGATTTGACAGGATTTTTTTAATTTTTCGAATGAAACTGTTTTCTTATCGCTCCTTATCTCTAAAAAGCATAAATGAAGAGCAAATTTATATTTTTTCTTCTATATAATGTCCGTTTTGATCTGAAATTTATCATTTGATTGATTTATCAAGATATCCGCTTTTGACTCGGTTTCTTTATAGTATTGCAGATACTGTTCTCGTCTCATTTGCTGACTAGCCAATATAAAGGATGCATCGCGATTTCTCACAGTCGTATCTCGAGCTAGACGCCTCTTTAATTCTGTTTCTTCGTCCGCGTAGAAGCAGATGGTTTTGTCAAAGAGTTCCTTTGGTAGAAAACCCACAGACATCCCTTCGACTATCAGTATTGGTTTTGCTCCCGATAAGACCTCACTAGGCTTCCAAGGTTCATCTATTGTTAAGACATCCATACCCGCCTGCAGGGCGAGAATATCTCTCTGCAAACTTGCCAGTTCATGCGCCACTGGCAGACAAGCTGTCACCTTTTGATCAGGTGCTTGCTTTGGTACTACCAGGTGACGTTCTGAGGTGATATAGGGATCTGTTTCTAGCAAATTTACTGTAGTAGAATCTAGGGCTTGATATAATTCCTGAGCAAAAGTTGATTTTCCTGAAGCTCCATGGCCGTAAATGCCCAGCGTTTCTACTTTCCCAGACTCTATTTCTGATACTAGTCTTTCTATTAAGTCTTTTTTCTTCATTCTCTCTTCACCTGTTCATAGCTTTGCTTCCCATCATTAAGCTTGTTCCAAATAACTACTTTTCCACTTTGCAGAGATTTTTGTACATCGATTATTCGTTGATTGGACGAACCTCGAAACTGGAGCATGAGATTCCTTTTATTCCGATCATATCGCCCATCGACAAGAATATCAATCATAGATAAAAGTTCGAGTTTATCAGGTGTCTCCAACATCATCTCTTCCCATGTGTATCCCGTCCAAGACCAGATATCTTTTTCTGGCAATTCTTTCCGTATACGTTTCACGAGAGGTAAGAGAATACCTGTATTGAGGAAAGGCTCTCCTCCTAATAAAGTCAAGCCTTGAACATAGGGGTGGGCTAGGTCTGCCATGATTTGTTCTTCTAACTCTGGTGTATACGGAATCCCGGCATTAAATGACCAGGTCGCTACATTGTAACAGCCCTCACAGCGAAACATGCAGCCTGCTACGTAAAGGGAGTTGCGCACTCCCTCTCCATCGACAAAGTTAAAAGCCTTATAGTCAATGATGCGCCCCTGACTGAGTTCTTCACTTTTCCACTCGCCTGGTTTTGGTGTGTTCCAAGTCATCCTTCTACTCCAAATCTATCCAGTAGCGCTGACTTCTATCTATTGTATTTTCGTAAACACCACCAGCGGAGAGAATCGTGCAGCGGCTGGCTTTGTTGTCTTCATCGCAGGTAATCAGCACTCGTTCCAATCCTTGTTTTCGAGCCTCTGCTAGTCCTAATCTCAACTGCTCCTTCCCATATCCTTTGCCTCGTTGACTGGGACGGATAGAATAGCCAATATGACCGCCTTCCACAAATAATTTGTCATTCAAGGACAAGCGCAGGGCTAAAAATCCCAAAGGCAAGCCAGTCTCATCAAAGGATAAAAATTTGATTGCAGGAACCCAACCTACTGGCAGGTTGGCAACATCCTCCTGCTGCTCTACAATCTTTAAACAATCCTCATAATCCTTTACTCGCTTCCAAGCGGAGCCCATGCCACCGTGCATATAGGATTTTGCTGCATCGAACTCCGCAATCATCTCTAATATCGCTTCTTTATCTTCCAAAGTTGGTCGTCTTAGCTCCATGTTTCCTCCTTAATCGACATCAATCCAATAGCGCTCCGTTCCATTACGAACATCCTCTAACTTCCCACCATTAGCTAAGATAACAGCTCGGCTTGCTGGATTTTCTGTGCTACAAGTCACTAAAGCTCGTTTGATATTCTTTTTCTTAGCAATTTGTAGACCTTGTCGGAGGGACTCTTTGGCGTAGCCCTTGCCTCTTTCAGACGAGCGGATGGAATAACCAATATGACCACCTACCTCCAACAAATAGTCACTAAGACGCAATCGGAGATTAAGGAACCCTACGGCTTGTCCATCTCTCGAAAAAGCAACTAACTGAATATCAGGCACCCACCCTTCAGGCAAATTAATCCCCATTTCATGATTCTGATTACTTTCCAACCACTCTTCGTAAACAAAGTTCTCAGCATCCCAAAACCCGCCATCGTGGGCTGATTGAGTCTGTTCAAACTCTGCCATCATCTCTAAAACTGTTTCTTTATCTGCCAATCTTGGTCTGCGTAGTTCCATATTCCCCTCCCCGCTATAAGAAAAGCGAGAGGCAACTCTCACTTTTTCTTGTTTTTGTTTAAAAACTGTTCTCTAAGGCTAGCTACTCGGTCTTTTTTATTGACTCCACCCTTTGAATGCTTTTCGTGGAATCGTTGAACCAAAGCCTTGCCCTTGTCGTCTAATTGATACTTTCCCATTCTATCTCTTTCTAATTTGTTAGTTCATGTCCAGCCGTTTTAATAGTAGAGCCGTTCATGTGTTTGACACGCGCAGCAATTTCCTTGTGGCGTCCATTAACCATCGGACGTGCTTGTGGATTCCCAAGATAACCACAAGTTCGTTTAACTACGTCTACTGTTTTAGGATCATTATTTCCACAGTTAGGACAAGCAAATCCTCTCTCAGTAGGTTCAAAATCTCCTTCAAAATCACACTTGTAGCAACGGTCGATCGGAGTATTGGTTCCTAGATATCCTACACGGTCGTAAGCATAATCCCAAACAGCTTCCAAAGCCTTTGGATTTTGTTGGAGAACTGGGTACTCGCAGTAGTGGATAAATCCACCAGATGCACCCGCTTTTGGGTAGACTTTCTCAAAGTCCAATTTTTCAAAAGGTGTTGGATTTTTGCGGACATCATAATGGAAGGAATTTGTGTAGTATTCTTTATCTGTAATATCTGGAATAGAGCCGAATTTCTCCGTATCTAAGCGACAGAAGCGGTCTGTCAAACTTTCAGACGGCGTTGAATAGATAGAGAAATGGTAACCATATTGGTCAGACCATTCTTCTACCCGACGTTTCATATCGCGAATAATATCAAGGGTGAACTCTTTGGCTTCTGGATTATTTTCCCAATGATTACCAAAGAAGACTGTCGCTACCTCGTACAAGCCAATATAGCCCAGAGAAATAGTTGCACGACGATTCTTAAAGAGTTGATCCACACTTTCTTCTTTTCCAAGACGACGTCCGAAGGCTCCATATTGATAAAGAATTGGTGCATTAGCTGGAGTGGCTTCCTTGGTTCTTTCCACACGGTAAACCAAGGCATCTTCCGCGATGTTCATGCGCTCGTTGAAGATTTCCCAGAACTTGTTCATGTCTCCTTCGGACTCAAGAGCGATACGAGGAAGATTGACTGTCACAACTCCTAGGTTCATACGGCCCGAATTGACTTCTACTCCATTTTCATCCTTCCATCCTTGAAGGAATGAACGGCATCCCATCGGAACTTTGAAAGAACCAGTCAACTCGACAATCTTATCATAAGACAAGACATCTGGATACATACGCTTAGTTGCACACTCGAGAGCCAACTGCTTAATATCGTAGTTAGGCGAACCTTCCTCCAAGTTAAGTCCTCTTTTAAGAGTAAAGATGAGTTTAGGAAAGATGGCTGTACGATGTTCTGAACCCAGCCCCTTGATTCGAATATTCAGGATTGCCTTTTGAATTTCACGTTCAAAACGACTAGTTCCTAGACCAAAACCAAGGGAAGTAAATGGCGTTTGCCCATTTGATGTAAAGAGGGTGTTGATCTCGTACTCTAAAGATTGCATGGCATCGTAGATGTCTTTTTGAGTTTTCTTCCAGGCATATTCTTGGCGCTTGTCAGGCAAAACCCATTCCTCCGCATCCTTGAGGTGCTTTTGGTAATTTTTCTCTGCATAAGGAGCCAATACTTCATCGATACGGTCAGCTGAACAGCCCCCGTACTGGCTAGAAGCAACGTTTGCGATGATTTGTGAAATCTGCGCTGTCGCAGTCTGGATAGACTTGGGACTCTCTACCTCAGCATTCCCAATCTTAAACCCATTTTCTAACATACCCTTGAAATCAATCAAACAGCAGTTGGTCATAGGAGTGTAGGGACTGTAGTCCAAATCATGATAGTGGATATCCCCTTTTTGATGGGCATTAGCCACATGTTTAGGAAGCATTTGAAGTCCGATTGATTTTCCAACAATCCCTGCCGTCAAATCACGCTGAGTGTTAAAGACATCACTGTCTTTATTGGCATTTTCATTGACAACTGCCTGATCTTTGTTAAGAAGTTTATGAATACTAAAGTTGATATCTGTCGCTTTTGAGCGCTCAAAATCCCTTTGTGTTCGATAGGTGATATACTCCTCGGCCAAGGCGTATTCTTTAGCTTCCAACAATTCGTGCTCTACGATGTTTTGGATTTCATAGATTTTTACACCTTGTGGGAAACGGCTATGAATTTCTTCAACGATACGTTCAATTAGGGTACTAAGTCGCTTTTCGACTAAAGGGGTTACATCCATAACCTTTTCAGCAGCCTTATGAAGCGCTTTGTCAATCTTGTCTACATCAAAAATTACACGTCTGCCGTCACGCTTTTCGACGAATAAAGTCGGATCAGGGACAGCCTTCTCTTCCAATACAATCATATCCATACCCTTTTCTTAAATATAATATTGATTCTAAAAAGTATTATATCACTAAAAAAATAAAAATCAATATCTTGTGTCAAAAAATAAAATTTTTTTAAAATTACACAAGATATTGATAGTTTTTATTTTAATTTATAGAGTTTAAAATCTTTGAATTCACTTTGAACCGCTTGATAATTTTCAGCTAAAAGTTGCTCAACTTCTGTCCATAGACTTGTTTTTGTATTCACTACAATCATCTTTGGTTGATTATCTCTCAGATCATTAACAAGTTTGGTACGATTTGCATCAAGCCCTGTATGCAATCTAGGTGAAAGCAACTGACTCGCAGCTAAACGTTCACTAGCCTTATAACTACTTGTCAGATTATCCCAAACATAGATACGATCTGTAGCTTGAGTTTCCCCTTTGACCTTAGTTTCGATGGCTGTACGTTCTTGATATAGTTCTGCATGAAGTAAATATCGTGATACTACAGGTGCTAAGAATAGGTAAGCAAGAGCTAAAATTGGTAGATAGACATTTCCTTTTACAAAAGCTCCCCATACCGAACTTTCTTCTCTAGATCTTCTACGACGATTCGCTCCTTCTGGCTTCTCTGTTGGAATTCGTGTCAGCAAAAGAAGCGATAAGAAAGGAAGGAACTCAATCATACGACTACCATGGATAAGATCTGTAGAAAAAATCTCTAAAATTAATACCAAAATGACAGCTATTGAAGCAGAGATTGATAAGACTGACTGTTTCAATGGTTTAGATTGGAAGAGACCTGTAAATGCTAGCGTCAATACTCCAAGAGCAATTGCTAACAATCCATAAAAGAGGATATTGTCGAGTAATCCCGAGTTAGACGTAAAGTTTAAACTATCTAATGGGTAAAGGATTTGACTAATGGCATTTCCAAAACTGCCTTTATAAGCTGTGTAGTATCCAATTGGATAAAAGAAGATTGAAAAACCAAGGCCCGCTGCAAAAAATTGATAGAGACCATGATTCAAGTTATTGCGACCGACATTAAAAGCTGTTACAGCAAAAAACAAGACGAATGCATACAAAGTTGCAACCAAAGGCGCAAAGAAAAATGCTAGAGCCAAACTAGCCCCAATACGCAAGAAACCACTATCTTGGTCTGGTTCTACCAAATAAGCAGTCACTAAACTTAGAGCATAGAACAAGAATGGGAGTGCTAGAATAGTTGCATATCCCCCACCAAAACTAAGAGCACTAGCCAGGACATAAAAGACCGTCAACACTTGTTGCGATTGCTTGTTTTGTTCCGTTAGATTGTAAGCCGAACGGAAAAGAAAGAATCCCGCGCCTACTAAGGCCAACCAATTAAAAACAGCAAACAAAATACTGCCCTTGGTTAAATACTGTAAAAAGTAATAGAGGAGACCACTAGTTCCAAAATAATCTGTGTAAATATCTCCGCTATGATGCATAGCCCATCCAATATAAAAATCCTGAGACTGCTCCGGACTTATTAACCCTAAGAAGAAGGGTAAAATTACGGACACAAGGACCACTAGAGTACTCAAAAAGAGGATATTCAAAAATGGTAAGCGGGCAGGCTGACGAGTTTCAACCTCGAGTTGCTCCTCATTTTCTACTGGAGCATCCTGACTTCTCATCCAAGTTGGAGTTGGTTCGTCTTCTAATCTGCCATATACGTTCATTCGCTCTCTCCTATATTTTAATTTGTTCTAGTATATCAAAAAGTCTAGTTCTTGTCAGCCTTTGGCGGACGTTTGCTCAACTTTTCAGACAAGGTAACAAAGCGTTCAATCTCATAAAAACGATGATATGAAACTCTTTTATAGCGGTCTAAAAAATTTTTTTCTTCTACTGTCAGCATAGTCATTTCTCCTTTTCTCTTAATTCGAAAAATGAAGAAAAAACTAAAAAAGCTGAATCCCTCAATAGAGAATTCAGCTTTTTATTTTTAGTCAGCTTTCTTTTCTAAGTTTTTAGAAATGCTTCGATTTTTACCTTCTAAATACACCATAAGAATGGAAATATCTGCTGGGTTTACACCTGAAATACGGCTAGCTTGGCCGATGGTTTCTGGATTGATGAGCTTAAACTTCTGGCGAGCTTCTGTCGCGATAGAGTCAATATCATCCCAGTCAATATTCGCTGGAATCCGTTTTTCTTCCATGCGTTTCATCTTGGCAACCTGATCCATGGCTTTTGAGATATAGCCTTCGTACTTGATTTCTGTTTCAATCAATTCGATAATCTTGTCATCTAACTCTTCAGCAGCAGGTCCAATGAAGGCCACCACATCTGGGTAAGACACTTCTGGGCGACGAAGGAACTCCTTGGCTGTCACTGCATCTGTCAATGGCTTGAAGCCCATCTCCTCAACCTTAGCATTTGTTTCCTTAACTGGCTTGAATTTGATGCTGTCTAAACGCTTCATTTCATTTTCAAATTGATTTTTCTTGATTTCAAAACGAACCCAACGTTCATCGTCAACAAGCCCAATCTCGCGCCCCATCTCAGTCAAACGCATATCGGCATTGTCATGACGAAGAATGAGGCGGTATTCAGCACGACTGGTCAAGAGACGGTAAGGTTCAATGGTCCCCTTAGTTACCAAGTCATCAATCATCACTCCGATATAACCGTCGCTTCGTTTTAGAATTAACTCTGGCTTACCTTGGATTTTCAGCGCTGCGTTGATACCCGCGATAATCCCTTGACCTGCTGCCTCTTCGTAACCAGAGGTACCATTTGTCTGACCAGCTGTGAAAAGTCCTGAGATTTTCTTGGTTTCCAGAGTCGCACGCAACTGATGAGGCAAGACCATGTCGTACTCAATGGCATAACCTGTACGCATCATTTCTGCATTTTCCAAACCTTTGATAGAATGAACCAAGTCACGTTGGACATCCTCAGGAAGACTGGTTGAAAGTCCTTGGACATAAACTTCTTCTGTGTTTCGTCCTTCTGGCTCAAGGAAGAGTTGGTGACGTTCCTTGTCTGCAAAGCGCACAATCTTGTCCTCAATTGACGGACAGTAACGAGGCCCTACTCCCTTAACTACACCTGTAAACATAGGCGCACGGTGGAGGTTATTTTGGATAATCTCATGGCTGGTACCATTGGTATAGGTCAACCAGCATGGCACTTGGTCTTTGACATAATCTTCATCACGTGAAGTGTAAGAGAAGTGATTTGGTGTTTCATCTCCTGGCTGAATCTCTGTCACATCATAGTTGATAGAGGAAGCCTTGACACGTGGAGGCGTTCCTGTCTTGAAACGACCGATTTCAAGTCCAAGTTCCTTGAGATTATCAGCTAGGTTAATAGAAGCCAGACTGTGGTTTGGACCTGATGAATACTTGAGATCTCCGATGATGATTTCCCCACGAAGGGCTGTCCCTGTAGTCACGATAACAGCCTTGGCAGCATACTCTTGATGGGTAGCTGTACGAACACCGACAACCTTACCATCTTCCACCAAAATCTCATCAATCATGGTTTGACGAAGGGTTAGATTTTCTTGATTTTCAACCGTCTTGCGCATTTCCTTAGAGTAAAGTTCCTTATCAGCCTGCGCACGAAGGGCACGGACAGCTGGCCCCTTCCCAGTGTTGAGCATCTTCATCTGGATGTAACTCTTGTCAATGGTCTTAGCCATTTCGCCACCAAGGGCATCTACCTCACGCACAACAATCCCCTTGGCAGAACCACCAATAGACGGATTACATGGCATGAAAGCCAACATTTCAATGTTGATAGTCGCAAGCAAGACCTTGCAACCCATACGGCTCGCAGCTAGGGAAGCTTCAACCCCCGCATGTCCCGCACCGATTACAATAATATCGTATTCTTCCGTAAAATTATAAGTCATTTTCTCTCCTATTCTTCAAGATGAATGTGTCTTAGTTGGCCGTCCCAATCTGGCAGGGCTGTTTTTAAAAAGGCTGGAACTAGTTGGAAATCCTCAAGCTTGTCCAAGTCAATCCACTCACAGGGTTGCCTTTTCTCATCTTCCTGCATGGTCAATGGGGCATCCCCAAGTAAGTCTACCAGATAATGAAACTCGATATTGTGATAGGAAACACCGTCCTGTTCAAAACGATTTTCAACCACAAAAGCTAGTGGCCCAGCTTGAGCTTTGACACCCAGTTCTTCACCCACTTCGCGCACTAGGGCATCTTCCGTACTTTCATTGACTTGGATCGCACCGCCAATAGTATAATACTTGCCCTTGTCTTGGGTGACTAGAAGTTTGCGATTTTGAAGAATCAAGGCTGTCGCTCGAACGCCAAAAACCGTATTTCCCACTTTTGTCCGAAAGTCTTGCTGAGTCATTCTTGTCCTTTCCCTTTAAACGACACAAAAACAGTCAAAACTCGTAAGAAGTGCAGGACAAAAAGACCTGCAACATCCATGAGCTTTGACCATCATTTCTATTGCTGTTATTATTGTAGCAAATTGAGAACATTTGTCAATCTAAATGTACTGACAAACCTTGCCGTCACGGTAGGCATTATCAATCAAACCGCCACCGAGACACTCTTCACCGTCGTAAAAGACAACTGCCTGTCCTGGTGTAATGGCGCGCTGTGGCTCCGCAAAGATGACCTCTGCCTTGTCCCCTTTGACATGTACAGTCACTTTAGAGTCAGGCTGACGATAGCGGAATTTAGCCGTGCATTCTAGCGTAAATTCCTCTGGCATCTCACGAGTAAAGTGGACTTGACTAGCCTCTAAGCTAGTTGACATAAGCGAATCATGGTAGAAGCCTTGACCTACATAGAGGATATTTTTGCTTAGGTCTTTTCCGACAACGAACCAAGGAGCATTGTCACCGCCGTGTTGTCCACCGATACCGAGTCCGCCACGCTGACCAATCGTATAATACATAAGGCCTGCATGCTCACCCATATCGCGTCCATCCACAGTCATCATACGCCCAGGTTGAGCTGGTAAGTAGTTGCTGAGAAATTCTTTAAAGTTCTTTTCTCCAATAAAGCAAATCCCTGTTGAATCTTTCTTCTTAGCAGTCGCAAGGCCTGCTTCTTCTGCTAGTTTGCGAACTTCAGGCTTTTCCAAATGTCCCAATGGGAACATAGTCTTTTGTAATTGTTCTTGTGAAAGTTGGCTGAGGAAATAGGTCTGGTCTTTGCCATTGTCCACGCCACGAAGCATGTGAACGATACCATCCTCATCACGCGCCACTCGGGCATAGTGCCCAGTTGCTACATAGTCTGCTCCCAAGGTCATAGCATAGTCCAAAAAGGCCTTAAACTTGATTTCCTTGTTACACATAACATCTGGATTTGGCGTGCGTCCTGCTCTGTATTCCGCTAGGAAATACTCAAAAACGCGGTCCCAGTACTCTTTTTCAAAATTGACAGAGTAGTAAGGAATGCCAAGTTGGTCTGCCACTGCAGCCACATCCTTGTAATCTTCGGTCGCCGTACAGACGCCGTTTTCATCTGTGTCGTCCCAGTTCTTCATGAAGATACCGATCACATCGTAGCCCTGCTCCTTGAGCAAGAGAGCCGTCACCGACGAATCAACACCACCACTCATCCCCACGACAACACGTGTTTTAGAGTTATCACTCATGGTAGTTCTCCCATCTATTCGTTTATTCACGATTGAAGGTCGTGTTTGCTATCACGATTGAAGGTCGTTTGAGCAGTTTTCATTATAACATGCTTAGATAGAGAAGACAAGGAAGAGGCTGACAATCTATCAACCTCTTCTGTCAATACATGTAAATCAGGATACAAAAGAAATCAATTCATTCCTAAATCTCTATTCTCTTTAAAAACTTATTTTTAAAATCAACTAAAAATGATATACTTTAATAAGGAGGAATGCGCACATGATTCCATATATACACCATCATCCATGTGCGTAGGACTAATGTGAACAACTACAAAGATATTCTAAAATCAAAAAATACTATTTTTATTATTACACTTATTGCAGGTATTGGACTTTTGACAGGCTTAGTCCTCCATCAAGAAAAAATCCAAGCAGAGAGAGGGAACGTTGCTCTCATCAAACAACAAAAAAATCAACAAGATGTCGAACAAGTAAAAAACGCCATTAAAGACTTCAATATTGATTCTGAAACCATTATAGAAGATTGGAAAAAAATTCAAGAATTAAAACCAACTACTGATGAAGGCAAAAAGACATTAGCAGACTTTCTCGCTTCTACTGCCGATAAAGTCACAAATCATTATAGTGAAAAAGCTTTGAAATTAGATATAAAGGATTCTGATAGCCAGTTTCAAGATAAACAAACACTTGAGACAGCCATCACTTCCTTGCAAAAAATAATAGACATCATTAAAAACATTAATTCTGCCAGCGACCAAGTTGCTCTTGAAGAAAAGATAAAACCAATTCAAGAACTAATCTCTAAATTCCAAAAACAAGTTGAAGTCTTGACCAAAAAAGAAGAAGAAAAAACTACCCAAACGGAAACGACTACTAGAGATGCCGGAATAGAAGCCAGCCGTTCAGAAGATAGTAGCTATATTCAAAGCTATCCAGAAACAAATGGAAGCATATCTAATTCCCAAGCACCTGCAGCTGAGCAGTCTTCATCTGGTAGTACTAGTAGTGGAGGAGATAATAGCGCTAATACAGGAGGTCAAACTGCTGATTCTTCAGGTTCTCAATCAGAGTCTAATAGCGTTACAACCAGTTCGTCTAACTAATAATCTAGATGGCGAAATCCCATAAACTTGTAAGCCCTCAACACCAATGTTTATAATGGTCTCTCATCAAATGTAAACACACAAAAAGAGCCTTAAATGGCTCTTTTTTAGGGCTCTATGATATTTGTAATTGGTAAATTCCCTATAGATATTATGGAGCCAATTATTGATAAAAACTTTAGTCATCTTCGTCTCTATAAAAATATTTTCTATACACCCTTGATAATATCAAAAATTAATGCCCATATTGTACTAAGAGCTATAATAATAGAATTTATTGGATTTATTTCAGTATGTCCAATCACTAGTCCAATTATTGGACTAGTAGACATGCTTAGATATAATAAAAATGACAAAAAATGATGTTGCTGCTGAATCTCTCAACTCTTTATCTTTACAATGGTGATAAGTTACTTTGCAAACAGCTTTGCTACACTCTCTTGGAGGAAGCAAAAATAAGCAGACAGTATGACACACTTGCGTTTTCCTATATTCGTATAGGCATTTGTACTAATGATGCTCAGTTGATACAAAATGGACTCTCCTTAGCTAAGCTAGTAGAAGATGAACACTTACTAACAGAACTAGAGCGAGAAGTTGATATCTTTGTAAACAAAAAAGAAAGTCATTGAGACTTCCTTTTCTATATCTTCTTAATACCAACCGTTGTTAAGCCAGAAGTTCTTAGCAGCTGTCCATGAACCGTAACGTCCTGCAACATAAGCGTCTGCTACACGTTCTTGGTTTTCAGCTGAGTAGTCGCCGTTCAAGTAAGAATCTGTCAATTGGTAACGTCCGATGTAACGTCCGTTTGTCGCAGTGTAGCTACCGCCTGATTCTTTTTGAGCGATCCATTCTTTCGCTTCTGCTTCAGATCCGCTTACAGTTGCAGCTGGAGCTGAGTAGCTTTCTGCTGCTGCAGGTGCTGAAGCTGGAGCTTCGTAAGTTTCTTCATATGTAGTTTCTTCTACAACAGTTTCAGCAACTGCTGGAGTTTCTTCAACTTCTGCTACAGGTGCTTCTGTTGTCGTAGTTTGGGCAACTGGAGCTTCCCCATCAATAACCAATACTTGGTCAATAAAGATAAGGTCAACATTTTTAATGTTGTTCAATTTAGCTAATTTTTCAACTGTTGTGTTGTAAGTCTCAGCAATTTCTGAAAGAGTATCTCCAGGTTTAACTGTATAAGTTTTTGTTTCTTGTGCAAAAGTAAGTGATGGTGCAAGGAAAGCAAGTACAACTGCAAATCCTGCAAGTTTAGTCTTAATGTTTAATTTCATTTAAAAAAGTTCTCCTTTTTTCTTATACTACCATGATACCTTTCTAATGTTACTATTTGTTAACGAATTTGTGTAGAAATGTTACAAAACTGTGATTTATTTACTTAAAAAAGCCACTTTTTGTTACAAAACCCTTGTTATAAAAGCTTTTTAATCTTTTTATATATTTCAGAAAGTAATTAAGCACTTACATCTAATCTTTGCTATAATAGAAGTAAGAATCTTTTTAAGGGGAAACAGATGCAATCACTTCGTTTTCAATCTGTCTTTGATATCATTGGACCAGTCATGATTGGGCCATCTAGTAGTCACACGGCAGGAGCTGTTCGTATCGGTAAAATCGTTTCATCTATCTTTGATGATACTCCAACGGAGGTTGAATTCCAGCTTTTTAACTCTTTTGCAAAAACCTATCGTGGACACGGGACAGACCTTGCCCTTGTAGCTGGTATTTTGGGAATGGATACGGATGATCCTGAAATTCCAAATAGTTTAGAAATTGCCCACAAGCGTGGCATTAAAATCGTGTGGACCATCCAAAAGGACAGTAATGCTCCCCACCCAAATACTACGAAAATCACTGTTAAGAACGATCGTAAGACTATCAGCGTAACAGGAATTTCAATCGGCGGTGGAAATATCCAGGTAACAGAATTAAATGGTTTTGCCGTATCTCTCAACATGAACACCCCTACCATCATCATCGTCCATCAGGATGTTCCAGGTATGATTGCTCATGTGACAGAAACTCTTTCTCGCTTTGGCATCAACATCGCCCAAATGAATGTAACTCGAGAAAAAGCCGGCGAGAAAGCAATCATGATTATTGAAGTTGATAGTCGTAACTGTGAAGAATCTATCGAAGAAATTCGAAAAATTCCTCATTTGCACAATGTCAATTTCTTTCAATAGGAGAAAATATGTTTTACTCTATCAAAGAATTAGTCGAACAAGCCGAACTTGATTTCCAAGGAAATGTTGCTGAGCTCATGATTAGGACTGAGTATGAGCTAACTGGTCGTGAGCGTGAGGAAGTTCTCCTCCTCATGGAACGTAACCTCGGAGTCATGAAAGCTTCCGTCGAGCTTGGTCTAAGCGAAAAGAAATCTCGTAGCGGTTTGACTGGTGGTGATGCAGCTAAGCTCGACCACTACATCAAAAAAGGAAAGACCTTATCAGACTTCACTGTCTTGTCTGCCGCCCGTAATGCCATTGCAGTTAATGAACACAATGCCAAGATGGGCCTTGTGTGTGCGACACCAACCGCAGGTAGCGCAGGTTGTCTTCCTGCAGTTCTCACATCTGCTATTCAAAAGTTAGATTTAACGCATGAACAACAACTAGATTTTCTCTTTGCTGCTGGTGCTTTTGGACTCGTCATTGCTAATAACGCTTCTATCTCGGGAGCTGAAGGAGGCTGTCAAGCCGAAGTTGGATCTGCCTCTGCCATGAGCGCTGCTGCCCTAACTCTAGCTGCAGGTGGAACTCCTTACCAAGCGAGCCAGGCTATTGCCTTCGTTATCAAAAATATGCTCGGTCTTATCTGTGATCCCGTTGCAGGTTTGGTTGAGGTTCCATGTGTTAAGCGTAATGCCATGGGAGCAAGCTTCGCCTTCATCGCAGCCGATATGGCTTTAGCCGGTATTGAATCAAAAATCCCAGTTGACGAAGTCATTGATGCCATGTACCAAGTAGGCTCTAGCCTCCCAACTGCCTTTCGTGAAACCGCCGAAGGTGGTCTCGCAGCCACACCGACAGGTCGTCGCCTTCAAAAAGAAATCTTCGGCGAATAATTTCAAGATTACTAGGAGAATCAATGTCATCCCTATCAGCCATCTTTTTCGACTTAGATGGAACCCTTGTGGACAGCTCTATCGGTATTCACAATGGCTTCACCTATACTTTTGAACAACTGGGAGTCCCTAGTCCAGACGCAAAAACCATCCGTGGTTTTATGGGGCCGCCATTGGAAACTAGTTTCGCTAGTTGCTTACCAACTGAGCAGATTGAGCTAGCTATCCAGCTTTATCGTTCCTATTATAAAGAAAAGGGAGTTTACGAAGCCCAACTATTTCCACAAATCAAGGAACTACTCACTGAACTAGCCCAACAATATCCTCTCTATATCACGACAACAAAAAATACTCCGACAGCAGTCCATATGACAGCTAATTTTGAAATCGATCACTTCTTTGACGGCGTCTATGGTTCAAGTCCTCAAGCAGTACATAAGGCAGATGTCATTCGTCAAGCTTTGGCAACTCATAACTTGAACCCAGAAAAAGTGGTCCTTATCGGAGATACTAAATTTGATATGATTGGCGCCCAAGAAACTGGCATTAAAAAACTAGCGGTTACTTGGGGATTTGGCGACGAAAAGGAGCTCATGACCTATCAACCTGACTGGGTCGCACATCAACCAGCAGACATTTTACGTCAACTATAATTGAAACCCTAAACAAAAAACACTCCAATTAAATTGGAGTGTTTTTTAATTTGTTCTTGCTTTAATCTGTCATTTATTAGCTAGTTACTTCCTTAGTTGGCATTGCCAGCAGGACTAAAAGAATAAATCCTCCCATTGGAGCGAAAGCGAGAAAAATGAAGGCCCAGTGAAATCCTGCGCCACGTAAACGACGAACTCTTAGAGCGATACTCGGTATGAATATCACTAGATAAAAAATGATATAAAAACTCAGAATTCCAATACTTGCGACAGGGTCTGCTACTTCTTCTTCAGTGAAGACAGCCTGAAAATAGGTAATATAAAGAGGAATGGACAAAATAGTGTTCATTATCCAAACCCACCAAAAATCCGGACGTGTTGAACGTCCTGAAAAGTCTGCAAACCCTCTAAAGAAATTTTTATAGGCTTCAATCATAAGATACTCCTAATTATATGTTAAACAAGGCATGAGAACTACTGGACAAGATTCAACCGTAAAGCAAGAATCTCTTAGTTCTTATCTGATTCTTCGAACGGTGTATCTTCGATGCCTTCTTCATTTTTGACTGCTTGAGATTCACTATAGTTTACCACTTCAGTTTCTTTTGTCGGCATAGCGAAAAGAATCAAAAGAGCTATCCCTCCCATTGGAACAAAGCGAAGGAAGATAAAGGCCCAGTGAAAACCAGCATCACGCAAACGGCGAACTGATAAAGCTAAAGTCGGTACTAAGATTGCTAGGTAGAAAATTGCATAAATAATGACAACCAAACCCAAAACCATAAAAGTAGCTTCGCTGGCTGAATCGCTCACTGAATCCATCACGGCACTAAGAAATACAGTGTAGAAATAGATAATCCAGAAAGGAATAGAAAGGATAAAGTTTCCTAACCAAACCCACCAGTAATCTGGACGCGTTGAACGACCAGTGAACTCTGCATAATTCTTAAAAAAATTCTTATACGCGTTAATCATAGGATACTCCCATTTTTTATTTTATCAGTAGATACTAAACTGTACAGTTATAGAACACTCCCAAATCTAGTAAGAGACCTGGGAGTGTTAGTAAATGGTTCATCAAGACTCAAGAAGTTCGATTCAAGATTGAAACTTCTTCGTTCTTGTATCTTTCTTCAGAAAGTTGAACTTATCGTTAGTCCTTTGATGGCATAGCTAGTAGCACCATAAGGGCGATACCTCCAACAAATGGAATAAAGGCAACGAAAATGAGTGCCCAATGGAAACCTGCGTCACGTAGACGACGAACTGTCAATGCAAGGCCAGGCAAGAAAACTGCTAGCGCAAAAATGAAATAAATAAATACGAAAAGACCCAAAGTCATAACAGCAGCTTCGCTATCTGGATTTGCCATTGCACTAGCGTATACCATGTAGAAAGGGATAGAAAGGATAATGTTTGCCAACCAAATCCACCAGTAATCTGGGCGTGTTGAACGTCCAGAGAAATCTACATAACCTTTAAAGAAATTTTTAATTGCGTTAATCATAAAATACTCCTATTTACTTTGATGACTATATTTTATCATAAGTGTTGAAACCTGACAAGTCAGTGCATGGTTCACAAGAGCTTGCTTTAGACGTTAAAAAAAGATACTATCTGCTCCTTCTCTAAAAGAAGTCGTAGATAATATCTCATCTATAGTTAGTCAACATGTGTTGTTTCATTAGCAAAAGCTATGATTGCTCTCTTCAATTCAGAGCCTTGCAAGGTACGAAACTCTTCAATCTTCTGATTGATCATCTCAAGAGGCATCACATTTACTTTACCAACAAAGATCTTGTCCATTACTTGATTGTCCACTAATTCAGTTGATACAAGCAACTCTTCGTAAAGTTTTTCACCTGGGCGAATTCCTACTTCTACGATTGGAATTTCATTTTCAGTATGGCCACTGAGTAGAACCATTTTCTTAGCCAAATCATAAATGCGTACTGGTTTGCCCATATCAAGGATAAAGACTTCCCCATCCTTTGCATAAGCTCCTGCATGAATTACCAAACGACTAGCTTCTGGAATGGTCATGAAGTAACGAGTCATGCGGAAGTCTGTCACCGTTACAGGACCACCTTCAGCAATCTGACGTTCAAAGACAGGAATCACACTACCACGACTACCGAGAACATTACCGAAACGCACCGCACAGTAGGTTGATTGGCTACGTTGATTAAATCCAGTCACAATCAACTCAGCAACACGTTTTGTTGCTCCCATTACGTTTGGTGGATTAACAGCCTTATCTGTCGAAATCATAACCATTTTTGGAACTCGAGCTGCGTCAACTGCCTTAGCAACATTATAAGTTCCAAGGATGTTATTTTTGAAGGCTTCTTTTGGATTGCGCTCCATCATCGGAACATGTTTATGGGCTGCAGCATGGTAAACAATCGCTGGTTCGTACTGTTCAAAAACTTGAAGCAAACGATCGTAATCTTGAATATCGGCAATGACAGGAACAAAATCAATTTCCTGGAACTTGCGAATCAATTCATGGTAAATCAGATAAATAGAGTTTTCTCCATGACCGAGCAAAACGACACGTTCAGGATTGAATCGACTAACTTGACGGCAGATTTCTGAACCAATAGAACCTCCGGCTCCAGTCACCAAGATTGTTTTGCCAGTGATTTCAGAACCCAGGCGTGATTCATCAAGCTGAATCTCTTTACGTCCCAACAGGTCCGTGATATCAATTTTCTGGAAACCACCTACTTGAGGCTGGATACCTTGCACAACTGACTCAATCATCGGCATTTTAAAGCATTTTACACCGATACCGTTACACATTTGCAGGATTCGTTCATATTCAGATGGATCTAGAGACGGAATCGCAACGATAACTTTTTCAACTCTGTAGCGTTTAGCCAATTCTGGTAGATCATCATAAGAACCCAAAACTGGGATTTTCCCAAGTTTTTGTCCTTTTTTCTTTTCATCATTATCCAGAATCCCAACTAGTTCAAGGTCACTGGTAGGATGCTGGTAGCTGTTCATAAAGAGCGCACCACCATCTCCGGCACCAATCAAGAAGGTACGGCGGTGTTCTCCTTCTCCATTACCCTTTTTACGTCTTGAGTAAATCAACTGCCAAGTGATACGAGGAAGTAGAATCAAGAAAGTTGTTAATAGGATAAAGAGTACGATAAAGCGGACAGAAAAGAGCGGCAAGAAAGCATAGCAGATCACATAAGACAAGATACTACTGATAGTCACTCCGAAGAAAATCTTCATAAAATCTGTGATTTTGCTATAGCGACTAATGCTAGCATTAAGCCCCCAGAATCCAATCATAAGCTGGTAGAAAAGGAAGGTCAAACCTGTGTAAATGACATAGTCTACCGGGGCTGGATTAATCAAGCCATAAAATAGAATATAGGAAACAATAATTGATAAGACCATACTGGCAATATCAAAAAATCCCCAAAAAATTTGTTTCTGTTGTTTATTTAATACTTCAACCAGATCAATTACGTAATCTGTTATTTTTTTATTCATGTGAATGGTATCCTCCTACACAAAATCACATTTTCTAGTAATCTTCAGATAAATTTTTAAAATCCAATTGGCTACAATTACTTGCTTTTTCTTAGAAGTTTTAAAAAAATAAACTGTCGTACAAAGCCTGGGCAAAGTGCAACAACAACTTGGATTAAGACACTTTTCAGATATTCACCATAAGAAATCTGTCCACGCTCGTGCATTCTCTTTCGTGCTTGGCGATAGAGTTTGAGATAGCGAAGACCACCACGACGTTCAAACATCCCTGCTCCCACTCGCACCTTACATAGAATCTGGTCCACATTCCCAGTTCGAGCTCCTGCACTAATCATATTGAGCCAAAGGAGATCATCTTCCATATAGAGACCGTCTTCGTAGTTGCCAGCCTTTAGAACCATCTTTCTTTTGAACATAACAGTCATATGATTAAAGGCACTTCTCATACGTTGGTAGGCAACGATATCCTCATGCTTAATCGGCACACGACGGTAAGACACAATCTCATCTGGTTGGTCGATAAACTCTGCGATATGACCACCTAGCAGGTCCAAGTTTTCTTTTTCCATCAATTCGAACTGTTGTTCGAAACGGTCTTCGACAGCAATGTCATCTGTATCCATACGGGCAATGACGTCATATTGGCACTGTAAGACACCAAACTGAAGCGCCAAACCTAGACCACGATTTTGCACAAGCGGACAACGTTTGATTGGAATACTTGACTGTGCTTCCAATTTTTCCAAAACTTGATACAGTTCAGGTGTCAGCGGACCATCTTCGACGATGACCACTTCGCTAGGTTTGAGCGTTTGATGTAAGATACTCCCTACTGCCTCTTCTAGAAAGGCTGGATTTTCTTTAACATAGACTGACATCAAGACGCTAAATTTACGATTTTCAGACACAGTACTTCTCCAATATATAGATTTTCTTTCACTATTTTATCACAAATTTTCAGACTTTCCTATTTTTATTTGAATACAAGAAAAAAACTAGTAAATCTATCAAACTTTTTTCAATGATTTTTCGCAGCTAAAAGATGGATTCCCTCACGCCATCTTGACATCTATAGGAAAAAGCCTTAAAATAAGCTGTTATCAAAATCAGTTTGTTGAGGTTCACATGAAAAAACGATCACTCTTTTTTATTCTAGGAATTATCTTAATCGGAGCGGTCTTAAGAGCTCCTTTCACAGCTTTGCCAACTGTTTTGGGAGATATTGCCCAAGGTTTAGGAGTGGAAGTTAGCTCACTTGGTGTTTTGACCAGTCTCCCTCTCTTGATGTTCGCCCTCTTCTCCTCTTTTGCGACCCGTTTGGCTCAAAAAATTGGACTTGAGCACCTTTTCACCTATAGTCTTATCGTCTTGACCATAGGTTCAGTGATTCGTATCTTTAATCTTCCCCTGCTCTATCTGGGAACCTTACTTATCGGAGCAAGTATCGCTATTTTCAACGTGCTCCTTCCTAGCGCCATTCAGGCCAATCACCCACAAAAGATTGGCTTTCTGACAACCATCTATGTGACCTCTATGGGGATTACAACGGCTCTTGCTTCCTATCTCTCTGTACCCATTACTCAGGCGACATCTTGGAAAGGCTTGATTCTCTGCTTATCCTTGGTCTGTCTACTAACTTTATTGGTCTGGTTCCCCAACCATGGTCACAATCATTTCTTAGAAAGACATGAGAAAAAACAAGAGAAAGAGAATATCTTAAAAAACAAGCAAGTTTGGGCTATTATTGTATTTGGCGGGCTTCAGTCTTTACTCTTCTATACCTGCATGACCTGGTTACCAACCATGACCATCAGTGCCGGACTATCTCATACAGACGCTGGCCTACTGGCTTCAATCTTCTCACTAATTAGCATTCCATTCTCCATGACCATTCCAAGTTTAACGACGCGCCTGTCTAATCGTCACCGTCAAATCATGTTAACAGTCATCTCTCTGGCTGGAATGCTTGGAATTGCTATGCTTTTATACCCGAGCAACAGTTTCCTCTACTGGTTGGTGGCCCATCTCTTAATTGGTACTGCCTGTAGCGCTCTTTTCCCTTATCTCATGGTTTGCTTCTCCATCAAAACTAGCTCGCCTGAAAAGACAGCCCAATTGTCTGGACTTGCCCAGACCGGAGGCTACATTTTGGCAGCTGTCGGTCCAACTCTCTTTGGTTACAGCTTTGACATGTTCCATTCCTGGATTCCAGCTGTACTGGCTCTTCTAGTTATTGATATCATCATGACGGTCGCCCTCTTTATGGTGGATAAATCGGATAAAATCCTCTAATCTTCTAGCTTTCACTAGAGGGTTTTTTATATGTAAAAATTTTATACATATTTCTTGACAGGGCTTACATTTAGTTGTATGATGTATGTGTAGAATAATTATATATAAAATTTTTATATACTAAAAAGGAGGTGCCCCATGTATTTTCCGACATCAGCGGCTTTGATTGAATTTCTCATCTTGGCCATTCTAGAACAAGGGGATTCCTATGGTTATGAAATTAGTCAAACCATTAAACTCATTGCCAAAATCAAGGAATCTACCCTCTACCCCATCTTGAAAAAACTGGATACCAACCGCTATCTGACTACATACTCTCGCGAATACCAAGGTCGGATGCGGAAATACTACTCCTTAACAGAGATTGGGGAGGAGCAACTATTTGTACTCAGAGAAGAGTGGACACTCTACACTGACACTATCAATGGCATCATAGAAGGGAGCATTCGCCATGACAAGAACTGAATATTTGAATCAGCTTGAAGCCTATCTGATGAAGCTTCCTCAAGCTGATCGCATCGAAGCCATGGACTACTTCAAAGAACTCTTTGATGATGCTGGTCCAGAAGGTGAGGAAGAGCTAATGACTAGTCTGGGAAGTCCAAAAGAGGCTGCCCATGACATCCTGACTACACTTCTTGATAAGAAAATCAACGAAGAAAATTCCAATAAGAACAACCGTCAGGTTTTACAAATCGCAATCCTCGCACTTCTGGCTGCACCTATTGGGATTCCAGTCGGGATTGGTCTTCTCATGGCTATCATCGGGATTTTTATCGCTGCGGTTAGTGTACTTTTAGCCTTCTTTGCTGTATCAGCAGCTGGACTAATCCTAGGAGGCGTTCTCCTATTTGAAAGCTTCTACGTTCTGGCTGAATCGACATCTGCTTTTATGCTGATTTTTGGTGGAGGTTTGCTAGCTCTTGGAGCTTCATCCCTAGTCTTGCTGGCGACTTCCTATGTGACCCGTTTCTTTGGAATACTAATCCTTCGACTTATTCAGTGGATTCTTAATAGAGGAAAGAGAGGTGAAAGTCATGCGTAAATTAACAAAAGGATTTCTTATCTTTGGTGTTGTTACTAGTATCATCGGTTTTGCCATGATGATCATCGGCATCCAAACCGATGGTGTCAGAAGCCTCCTTGCAATGTCACAAAAACCAGTCTTTGAGAGCCGAATGGAAGAGCTCGTTTTTGATCAAGATATTGAAAATCTTAACATGTCACTGACAGAACATTCGTTAGTCATTAGAGAATCTAGCGATGACAAGATTCACCTTCAGTATCATCCAACCTTCTCTGAAAAAGAAAATCTTCAACATTCTATCAATGAAAAAACTCTTGAGATTTCAGACACCAAGTCAACTACTCGTCGCTCTATTGGTTCTAGTATCGAGGGTATCCTATTTATCGCAAGCGGAGTCTCTAGACGTAATGACGAAGTCGTTCTATCACTACCAAAAGGAAGAGAATTAAAAAACATAACTGCCCAGGTCGACCACGGTGTCCTTTCGATTGCCGATGTAAAAGTCAGCAATGCCAAGATCCAGTCAAATGGCTATCTTCTTCGTATCACTAATAGCGAGATCAAAAACAGCCAACTGACTACAGCTGGAATCGTCAATGTATTTGGAACCAGTCTAACAGATAGCCGTATCCAAGCAGAACATGAACATATCTCTGCTGACGACATCCAAGTGCACGGTAAGGTAGAATTTGAGGCAGAAAATGACATATCGCTCATGTTATCAAGAAAAGAGCTTGAACGAATCAATCTCAATCTTTCATCAGAATACGGAGCTATTTATCATCGAACTCGAGAAGGAGTGAATCCTGCCCAGGGAAATAATGTAAATAGGGACGAAGAATTCTCAAATCCTTACAAAGTAGAGAAAAAAGATACGCAAGATCTCCTCGTCGTAAAGGCAGGTCAAGATATCAACATTCCAGACGAACCGGATCGCTCACCCAATTCGAGAAATTATGAATAATAGTTAATCATTACTACTCAAACAAGAAATAAAAAAGGAGGTCCCATCATGACTCAAGAATGGTTCGAAAGTGCTGATTTCGAGAAAACAGCCAACAATGAAAAAAAAGATAACCCATCTGACCCAGTCATTCCCCAAGAAGAGTTAAAAGAAAAAGAAGAATTGCCAGTGGTTGAAGAAAGCCTTCAAGCCAATCCTGAAGAACAAGAAACTGACCTAGAAAAAGTAGAGAATAACGAACACGAAGAAATCGCGGAAAATACAGAAAAGATAGACAAGTCAGAAGAACCTGTAGAGACTGAAGAACAAGAAGAACTGGCAACAAAGACAGACCAAGTAGAAAAACCAGTTAAGGAAGCACCTCAGCCTAGCAAATCTTTGGAAAGTCCATTTGTCCCAGACCCTGTCCCTACAAAAACTGCAATCTTCAAAGAAGAATTGGTTGATTTTTGGGTCTGGTTACAAGGTGCTCTCAAAGAGCCAACAGCAAGCATTGGTTCAGATAAAAAACATAGTTATAACGCCTTTGCACTACTAACTATCTTTTCTGCTACAAGTTTTCTCTTTATAGTTTATCACGCCAAACAAGGCTACTATGGTCGTATGGCAAGCATCGATGCTCACTTCATGGAACAATTCCCATCTCTCAATCTCTTCTCGGTCTTCTCCATCCTAGTAGCGACAAGTCTCTTCTTCTTTTCAATTCTCATGGGTGGATTTGTAGTCAAACGTTTTGTCGATCAGGACAGTGATTGGACATTGGAAAGAGCCTTTCAAGTACATAGCAGACTCTTGGCTATCCCAATTCTCTTGACAGGTATTGCTAGTTTCTTTGCCTTCTTTAACGGTCTACGCTTTGCGGCTCTTCTCTGCCTCATTAGTATGGGCATGGTACTACTTGGTAACCTCTATATCATTTCAAGACCTAGCAAGGGTAGTCAAACTGATTCCTTCTATCGCCTTCTCTTGGCTTTCTTGGTCAACGGAGGTGTCCTATTTATCTTTTTCCTAGCAGAAATGGCTCTTGTTTTTGACTATCTTCGAATTCTTGCTTTTATGTAAGATAAAATTCTGTCACTCTGACAGGATTTTTTTGTGTCCACAAAAAGCAGATCAAACGATCTGCCTTTTCACATTATTTAAAACCAATATCTTTCATTTATGCCTCTAGTTAGCTTTTACTAAGTTCTCAAAATCTTCACCTGAAACAGGTCCTACTTCTACTTGGTTAGCATCTAAGTCCTGATAAAGTTCTTTTGGCAAAGCTCCTAGAAATGCTTGGTAATCCAGTCTAGCTATCGCTTCATAGTCTTCTGGTTTTGAGCCATCCCCAGAGATTTTTACCAAATCAATCTCCCAAACAAGTTCCTTGCCTACCAATTGCTCAACGTAAGGAGCTGGAATCACCGGTTCTTTTGGCAAAATGGTTTTTACTCCCTGAGCTAGGTGATAAACCCCATGCACCTTACCTTCACCATCTGGATAAAATTTAGCACTGGAAGGATAAGCAGCTGACCCTTGAACCCTCTTAACTAGCTCTTCAAAACGTGCCAAGCCATCTTCTTCCAAGAAACTTTCCAAATCCTTCTTATCAAAGTAAACAGGTGATAGAATACCCTGACAGAAACCTAAACGAGCAGCTTTATCAGCCAGATAGTTCTTAACCGTTTCTTGGAAATAGTTTTCCAAATCAAAGTCTGCCAAGCCCTCAACTGCTTCACCAACCTTACTAGACAAAGCCTGCAAGAGCCCTTCTACAATCTCCCAGTCAGCTCTTGTAATCAAGTCAGGAATGATGACTTGATAGCCTTTTTGAGAGTCAAGGTAGCGAACTTTAAAGAGAAATTGAGACTTACCTACGATTCCACACTCGATATACTCAAGGTGATTGAGAGGTTGACGGAGGTAGACAGCATCATAACTATGGGACTCTAGGCCTTCTACTAAGCCTAAAATTGATTTAGCTGTAAGAATCTCCTGTTGTCCTAAAATACTTTGTTTATTTGGAATAAAAAATGTCTTCACCATAATGGTCTCCTTTGAAATCGTTTACATATAGTATACACCATTTTCCTGAAAGATGCAGAAACAAATTTAAGATTTTTTGGTCAAAAGCATAGAAAAACAGCCCTTTAGGACTGTTAATGTTTATTATACAACTTCAGAATGGTCTAGGCTCTCACCAATTGCTGCTAGACGCTCGATGACTTGATCTTGTGTCAATTCATGTTCTAAAACATAACGATTACGTGGGTGAACACGACACTCGTGTGAGCAACCACGGAGATATTTATCTTCGTTATCTTCTGATGCCAAGATACGGCGGTTACAGAATGGATTTCCACAGTTGACATAGCGTTCGCACGGTGTGCCATCAAACCAATCTTTCCCTACAATGGTTGGATTGACATGGTTGACATCGACTGCAATACGTTCGTCAAAGACATACATTTTCCCATCCCAAAGTTCCCCTTGAACTTCTGGATCTTTCCCATAAGTCGCGATTCCTCCGTGCAATTGGCCAACATCTTTGTAGCCTTCACGGACCATCCAGCCTGAGAATTTCTCACAGCGGACTCCACCTGTACAGTAAACTACGACACGTTTATCCATGAATTTTTCCTTGTTATCACGAACCCATTGTGGCAACTCGCGGAAGTTGCGAATGTCTGGACGGATAGCCCCACGGAAGTGTCCAAGGTCGTACTCGTAATCGTTACGAGTATCAAGGACAACTGTATCTTCGTCTAAAAGAGCTTCTTTGAACTCTTTTGGAGATAAATAAGCACCTGTTGTTTCAAGAGGATTGATGTCGTTATCAAAGTTATCATCCTCTAACCCAAGGTGAACGATTTCTTTTTTGTAGCGAACAAACATCTTTTTGAAAGCTTGCTCACTTTCTTCGTCAATCTTGAACCAGAGGTCTTCCATACCTGGAAGGCTGTGAACGTAGTCCATGTATTTTTGCGTTGTTTCGTAGTCACCAGAAACAGTTCCGTTGATTCCTTCGTCAGCCACTAGGATACGGCCCTTGAGGCCAATAGACTTACAGAAAGCCAAGTGGTCAGCCGCAAATTGTTCTGCGTTTTCGATGGGAACATATTTATAGTAAAGTAAAACACGAATAGGTTTTGCCATAAGATTCTCTTTTCTAAGATTAAATTATCAGAATTTTTCATTCAACTATACCAGTATACTCCCTCAAGAAAGCGAATGCAATTTATTTGACCGAAAAATGAAAACAAGATCTGAAACAGGTCTTATTTAGCTGAATATTCGATGAAGAAAAGTTACCAAAAATGGTAAGGTTGCAACAATATTATTGATAACATGAACGATATAACCAGGATAGATACTCTTGGTATAGCGAGTTAGACCCGCATAAAAGATTCCAAATGTCGCAAAAACAAGAATATCTAGTACACTGGGAAAACTTGTAAAGTGAGGAAGAGCAAATAAAACCGAAGGAAGAATCAGGTCAAGCCCAAATTTCGAATCTTTAAAAAAGGCATGTTGGAGCAATCCTCTATAAATCAACTCTTCCATCAGAGGCCCTAGAAAAAATAAGGATAGGTAGAGTCCCAACTCGGCAAAATTTTTCTCACTATAACCGATCAACACAGCCCAACCTTCATAGGTAGACTGAACATGTCTAGCCGTTTGGAAATTAAACGTTATATGAAGCACAGCTACGAGAATCGTCAAAACTGTATACCAAAGCCATTTTTTCTTTGGAATAACAAAAAGATATCCATGACCTGTCTTGACTAATATCCATACCATCAGTCCAATAAAGACAAGACTGATAAGATTTCGAATCCAGAAAAATAAGTAGGATAAGATTGCACTACTTTTAAAAAAAAGATAGTGTTTTTTCATGTGTCTGTGTCCAACCTTATATGTAAGAGCAAATCTCTAGACACAACTACAGATAATTATATGTATTTACCCAAAAAAGAATCACCACCCCGTCTGGAAAACTCCAGACAAGGCAGTGATCGCATCTTTTAGGAATGAATACACGAAATCAATCTATCTTAAGATTTTTTGTTTTTCAAGAATTCGTCGTATTGTTTTTGCATTTCATCCAATACTTTTTGGTAAGCACCTTCAGATTTAAGTTTTTCCATCAATTCTGGAATAGCTTTTTCTGGGTCTACAGTACCAGTGTTGATAGCTGTATCGAATTGTTGCATAGTGTTAGTGATAGCTGAGATTTCAGATTTCACGTTGTCAGTGTTGAAGATGAATCCAAGCGCTGGAGATTCTTTTGCAGTTTCCAAATCTTTCTTAGATTGTGCAATTTGTTCATCTGTAACGTTTTCGTTGATGTAAAGGATCCAGTTGTTACCAGTGTTCCATCCTGACATGTGAGTGTTTCCTTTGTATCCATCGAGAACTTTAACACGGTTTTCTTTACCTGGAACTTTTTCCCAGTTCTTGCCTTCTGGTCCATAAACAAGTCCGTTCAAGAGTTCTGGGTTAGTGTTCAAGAGGTTCAACACTTCCATTGCTTTTTCTTTGTTCTTAGAGTTGTTTGAGATTACAAAGTTTGCAACTTGAGTTGTTTGGTTTTTCTTGATGAAGTTAGTAAATGGTTTGATTTGGATGTCTCTGTTAGCAACACGAGAAAGCAAGCTGCTACCGTAGTCAGCTGGTCCCACTGTTTCTTCACGAACAAGCCAAGTATCTTGAGTAAGGTCATATGAAGTATCACTAGTTGCTACGTCTTTTGGAATGTATCCTGCTTCATAGTATTTGTGCATAGTCTTCAAGTGTTCTACGAAACGAGGAACTTCGTAACGGTTTACGATCTTAGTAGTGTCGCCTTCAAGGTCGATGACGAATGGAAGACCATTTGCAACTGGGTAGTCAAAGTTTTCTGATGGAATAAAGTTTTTACCAACAGCGAATGGCACTACATCTGGAGCTTTTTCTTTAATTTGTTTCAAGACTGGTTCAAGTGTTTCGTATGAAGTTACACCTGAGATATCGATACCATATTTTTCAAGAAGTGGGCCGTTGAAGGCAAAGTTTTGTGAAGATGCAACGTTAGCTGCAACTGGAACAGCGTAAATTTTACCGTTTATAGTGTTACCTTTGATGTAAGCTGGGTCAAGCGCTTTGTAAAGATCAGCTCCTTCTTTCTTGTACAATTCTGTCAAGTCAGCATAAGCACCCTTTTGAGCGTTTACTACGTAGTTATCTGCAAATGCGATATCATAGTTTTCACCTGATGAAGTGATAACTGACATTTTCTTACCGTAGTCACCCCATCCAAGGTATTGGATATCTAATTTAGCACCAACTTTTTCTCCGATGATTTTGTTTGCATTTTCTAGCAATTCATCCAAGTTATCTGGTTTGTCACCGATTTGGTACATTTTGATAACAGTTTTGTCACCTGAAGCTGAGTCAGCAGCTTTTTGGTTGTTACCTTTAAGGTTTCCACAAGCAGCGAGGCTAGCAGCTAAAGCTACAAGGCTAGCAGATGCAAAAGCATATTTTTTCCAGTTTTTCATGATAAAAACTCCTTTTTTTATTTTTAAATTTAAAACAATTTTAGTGATCTACTTTTCAACAAAGAAAAGTTAGATAGGGTAGAGAAAGCTTGTTTCTCAGTGTCTCTTATTCTTTAACACCACCGATAGTTAAACCTTTTACAAAGTAGCGTTGGAAGAATGGATAGAGAATCGCAATTGGAACAGTCGCAACTACGACCATGGCCATACGACCTGTTTCTTTTGGTAGGGCAACTGCAAGTTGTCCTGACATCCCAACTGACTTAGCAATGTAATCCATGTTGTTTTGAATTTGCATGAGCAAATATTGCAATGGATACAAGTTATCACTCTTGATGTAAAGAAGGGCATTGAACCAGTCGTTCCAGAATCCAAGTGCTGTCAAAAGTGTGATAGTCGCAATCCCTGGAAGAGAGAGTGGTAAACAGATTTGGAAGAAGATCCGCGCCTCGCTAGCACCATCGATACGAGCTGATTCGAGGATTGCTTCTGGAATGGTTTTCTTGAAGAAAGACCGCATCAACATGATGTTGAATGGTGATAGAAGCATCGGAACAATCAAGGCCCAAATGGTATCACCCAAGTGAAGTAACTGAGTTACCACGATATAGCCTGGTACCAAACCAGCATTGAACAACATACTAAGAAGAGCAAAGATTGTAAAGAATTTGCGATACTTAAATGTTGAACGTGAGATAGCATAAGCGTATGTTGTTGTGATAAAGACGTTTGTCAAAGTTCCAACAACTGTCACAAAAGTTGAGATAAAGAGCGCTTGTAAAATCTTATCTTTGAACTGCGCCAAAAACTCAAAGCCATCTAATCCAAACTTAGAAGGGAAGAAACTGTATCCATTTTGGACGATACTCTTCTCATCTGTAATTGAGATAATGATAACAAAGATGAAAGGCAAGATACAAGAGAAGGCTAGCAAACCAGATATGATACTAAAGAAAATATCTGCTTTTTTGCTGAAGGAGTGTATGCCAACATTATCAATTTTTTCTTTTTGAATTTTTTTTGCCATATGCTCCTCCTTTCTAGAATAGTGCCGAGTTAGGATCAACACGTCTTGCAAGTAAGTTTGATAGGATAACCAGAATCAAACCGACAACTGACTGGTAGAGGCCGGCTGCTGACGCCATACCGATGTCTGCTGTCTGAGTCAATCCATTAAAGACATATACGTCCAATACGTTTGTTACACTATAGAGCTGACCAGCGTTGTGAGGGATTTGGTAGAAGAGACCGAAGTCTGCGCGGAAGATGTTTCCGACTGCAAGGATGGTCAATACTGTCACAAGCGGTGTCAACTGAGGGATGGTTACGTTACGGATACGTTGCCATTTGCTAGCACCGTCCACTGTCGCTGCTTCGTAGTAAGTTGGGTCAATACCCATGATAGTTGCGTAGTACATCACACTACTATATCCAAAGCCTTTCCAGATACCTAGGAAGAGGAGGAGGTAAGGCCAGATACTGATATCAGCGTAGAAGTTTATACCCTTCATCCCAAGAGCTTCTAAGGTATGGTTGATAAGCCCTTTATCGATATTTAGGAAAGCATCTGTAAAGAAACTGATGATAACCCAAGATAGGAAGTAAGGGAATAACATAGATGTTTGGTAGATTTTAACCATTTGCTTAGAGCGAAGTTCACTAAGGATAATGGCGATACCTACTGACACAACCAAACCAATAAAGATAAAGCCAAGGTTGTAAAGTACAGTGTTTCGAGTGATGACAAAGGCATCTTTCGAACTAAACAAGAATTTAAAGTTATCTAGTCCGACCCATCTACTGTTTATAATACTGTGAACGAATCCTTCACCAGTCATATGGTAGTCTTTGAAGGCAACCACATTCCCAAAAACTGGAATGTAGAAGAATAAAATCAACCAAATTGTTCCTGGTAGAACCATTAAGAGAAAAATCCAATTATCTCTTAAAGTTTTTGAAAACTTCTTCATAATTTCCTCCCTTTTTATTTTTCTAAAACTTCATAATCTCACATTTTTTAGACTTGATAACGTTTACAAAAATAGTATACTCTTATTTTTAGGACAGTTTAAACTACAAATTATAGAAAAAACTCCACAAATTATTTTATGTGGAGAACTTTTTTATATAAGAATAGGTTTCACGGGAAACACTCTGCCTGCATAGAGTTTTTCTAGGTCGTATAAATAGTCGAAGTTGTCGCAATAGTATGCCACTGATTAGCCGTTGTAGCTGCGAAGTCCTTATCTGCGTAGAAGTCAGTAAATGGAAGAATTTCGACTTCTAATTCTTCGATACGGTCAATTCGACCAGCCAAATAAGTCTCGATACGGCTTTCTGCTCGCTTGATTCGTTGCAGGAGCCCACCCATACGGATATCTACTGTATCCAAGCCAAAGACCTTGTTTTCTTTCAACCATTGCTGACTAAAGAGCTTGTGGAAGGTTTCAATCTGGCTTCTGAGTTTTGGTAATTCTTCCCTAGCGATTTGTTGCAAGCTCTCTTTATCATCTGCTTGATAGGCTTGACGGATACGTCGTCCCACATCAACCTTGCCACTTAAAATAGCATTCAACTGGGCCTGAGTTTCGAAAAGATAAGTATAGACTCCAGCTTTTTCTGTAATGTCAGAAAGAGTCTCAGCTGCCTGGGCAAAGTGAGGTTTGTCCTGTTCAGGAGTCATGTGCTTATCAAGAATTGGGCAAAGGACATCTTGATAAAAGACATAACGGTTGGGATTGATACCACTTAGATTTCCTGGTAGATCTGGTAAAAGATTGGCCAAATCCAGCTGCATAAAGTCCTCAACGGATAAACTGGTATTGGTTTTGAAGTGAGCAGATAAACGGTCTAAATCATTTCGATAGCTGAGTTCTGCCCAGATTTGTAAGCTTGGCAGAATAGAGAACTGAGCTGTTTCACCACCATTGTCCCCCCAACCAGTCACAATGACTTCTTTGATCTGATTGGCACGGCAGGCTTTGTTTGCTTCGATAGCGATGAGACGACTGAAATGGTTGTGTGGTGTGAAACCAATCCACTTCCAAGCACCACCTGCAAAGGCAATATCCTGGCTAATCTTGTGGTGGTTACTGAAGTTACGATTGTATTTTTCTTCGCTATCCTGATAATAATCCCAGTAAACCAAGGTCACACGGTCTTTGAGACGGTCAAGATAAACACGAGTTTCTTCTGGAATTTCGACATCACGGTCGTACTGGCCATCTGCTGACATGAGTTTGAAGAACATATCGCTCCACATCTGGCAGTGGAAACCATACTTGTCTGCAATATCCAGCACGCGCTCCAAATGTTGGCACATGAGGAGGCTACGGTCCACAACACCGTTTAAGATGAGATAGCGTCCCAAACCAACCAAGTGGGCTTCGTCCATGCCGATATTGACCTTGCGTGTTTGTAGTTTAGACAAAGTCGCAAACATGCCGTCGATTAGGTCGTAAACTTTTTCTTCGCCGATGAGGAGAATGTCCTCTACATCACGAAGTTGCTGGACTTCTTTAACACCCCATTTAACAAAGGCTGATAAGTGAGCCAAGGTCTGGATGCATGGGACAAAGGTCATGTCAAACTGCTGGGCGTATGCTTCAATTTCCTGTAACTCTTCAGCTGAATACGCTCCACGGAAATAACCAAAGTAGGGTTGGCCTTCAATCTGATAGGTGTCTTCCATGTAGAGTTCAAAGGTTGAATAACCCATCAGAGCTAAGACTTCAATCATCTGCTTGGCAGATGCAACATTTAAAACTGCATTTCGCGAACAGTCAGCCATGTAGGCTAAATCTTCATAAGCCGCTTGTTCTTCAATCTCTACCTTATCACCTTCTACCAAAGCTGTTGCGAGAACAGACAAGGCACGATAGAGTTGGTGAGGTTTGCGATAAGTCAATTGATATTCTCCGCCCTTACCCTTGATAGAGATAGAAGCTTGGTCAGACTGAGCGACTGCCACTTCTACATCTGGTAGTGAAATGTGATTTTGAAGTAAGTCTATAGCTTGCTGTTGTTTACTGCTAATTCCGGTAAAATTTACCATTGATTTTCCTCCTGTAACCAGTTGACAAGAGCGCCGTAGAGATTGGCATCTGCCTGATAGGTGCAGGCTTGGATCACTGGCGCAATTGTATATTCTTCATATCTTTCCACAAAGACGTCTACTGCTTTTTGCACACCTTTGATAAAATCTGGGTTTTGACTGATAGAGCCACCTAGGCTAATGACATCTGGGTCGATTAGATACTGGATATTGAGTAATCCTTGAGCAAGATTACGATTCATCCGCTCAATGGCTTCTTGGCAAAGGGCATTGCCTGCTGAAGCCTCTTGATAAACCTTACGGCCATCCCAGTCTGACTGACCTGATTTTTCAATCACATAACGAACCATGTTTCCTGTAGAAGCTAGTTGTGACCAGTTATTGAGTTTTTCTGCTGGTTCGATAGTTGTCATGTAACCAAACTCTCCACCCAAGCCATGGCGACCACGGTGAATTTTGCCATTGATAATCATGGCCCCACCGATCCCTGTACCAATAACGACACAGGCTGCATTTTCAATCTCAGGATGAGCTAGCAGTTCACTAAGTCCAACACAGTTGGCATCATTTTCTAGATGGACAGGTAGCTGGTGATGAGCTAGCACCTCATACCAAGAAAAACCATGGATGTAAGGAATGGCACTAATTCCCTCGATCACTCCTGTTTCTTGATTGACCGCTCCTGGAACACTCATAGCAATCCCACGATAGTCCTGTTCTGACAAGCGTTGGTCCAACCAAGCAAATAAATCTTCCAGAGTTTCTGGAGTTGGGGTGCTGGTTTTATCTAAAATCTTTCCATCAGGAGTTAGACTAGCAAACTTAATGCCAGTCCCTCCGATATCAATCGTTGCAATGGTCATTGCTTTCACCTGCAAAAAGGAGCGAATCAGCAGTTTGTTCTTACTTTTTCGCTCCTCCTTTCTTTTTATGTTTACTTTTTGAAATTAAATTTCTTCTTTTTGAATGAGTTCTGTACGAATTTCCTGTGGTGCCAATAGTCCTGAATGGACTGGGTATGGGCGTTCCAACAAGTCAAGAATAGTTTGTTGTTTTTCAGACACACGGATATTTTCTTGACTCATGTTGTAGTAACGAAGGACATAACCTTCTTCATTCTCAGCCACCTTAAAGGCTGTTGGGCATACTTGTGGCAAGTTCAGAGCCGGATGGTTAAAGAGGCTACCCGTTGCTGCAACGCTACCCTCTTGTTTTGCAACTTGAAGAGCTGTAAATGACACCTGGAAGGCTTTGGCACGACGGAAAGCTGAGAAGCGTTCCCCTGCTTGGTGACATTCTACTGCAAATTCAACTTCGATATCACGCAAGCACTGAGCTTCCGGCGTTGGGAAGTAACCCCAGTCACCAAGTTCGCCTGAAGCACGAAGAAGGGTTACAGCCATGGTGTCGTCTCCAAGGATTTCGTATTCATGCAATCCTTTATTGGATACGGTTACTCCTTTTACGTCATCATACAAGCTTACAAAGGCTTGTTGGTGTTGTGGATTTTCAGGATTTTCCCAAGAAGCTGCTGGTTTATTTGGCCGTGTCACAACTTCATAGATGCTTTCAGAATCATTGCTTGGACGAGTGTTATGAGTTTTCACCAAGAGACGAATGCGGTGATCCTTGGCTGTGTTGGTAAAGCGAGTTTTAAAGCGAATCTGTGGATTGTCCACAAAGACGGTCATCTCAGTTTCAAGAGGAATAGTTGTCAACTCTTCTGAACGACCTGCATCTCGTTTCATGAACTCGATGATACCTCTTTGTTCAGCATCCAATTTTTCATCTGCACTGACTGGAATGGTCAAGTCATGTTTGAGCAAGATTTTAGCATAGCGAGCATTGTTTTCTAAGACTCCATAACCTTTCAGTTGAGCATAAATTGGCTCAGTTCCTTTCGGCTGGAAGTAAATGTACTCGTTACCAATATCTCCACGGTCCTCGAATTGGATGAAATCTTCGTAAGCTTCGTTAGTAGTCTTGTCATAGACTGTGATTCCTTCATCCACACTGACTGTTACGAATGGTGTATCAATTACTCCATTTTGGTAAATACCATCACGGTGATTTACTTGACCTTCGACCAATTGGAAGCTTGCCCAAGAAAGCGGAGCAAGGTGGACTGGGATTGTCACGCGCACTTGGCGTGCAATATATGGTTGGCGGAATTTATCCTTAGGCAAAGTATAGCCAAAATTTGCTCCCAAGTCTTCAATCTTGGCTTCAAGGACATGGCCATCCAAATCTTCAACATGGTAATCTGGCAAGGTCACGGCTGCCATCTTCTTGTAACCTTCAGTCGGATGCAATTCTTTAAAATCACAAGTCACAACATCCACTACAACACTAACTGTATCAACCTTGTCATGTAAGGCTGTGTTGACAACGGTAAAGAGGTGGTCGCTTTGCGCTTCCTGAGTTGCTATTTTATGTTTCCACTCGTTAAGAAGATTACTCTTAACAAAATTCCCGACTTGATTAACCTTTGCAAAACGAGTTTCCATTTCACGGTGAACTTCGTCAATACTACAACCACAGATACTATCGTGCGGTGCATTTTGCAGAAGTACTTTCCAAGCATAGGTCAATTGATCCTTGTGGTTGTGGCCTCCAGTGATAATGGTTAATGGTTCCACGACCTGCTCTAACAAGTTGCTATTTTCTTGGAAGGCTTGTTTGAGATAAACACGTGAAGAAGAGGTATTGGCAAGGGTGTACCAGCCATCCGTTTCCTGGCTAGTCAACTCACCTGTGACCGTTGATAATTGTTCAGGAAGGGCACTTTCCAGTGCTTGGACATATTCGTCAAATGAGCTATGAATAAAGGTCACGTCAGGGAAGAGTTCGTTTGCCACACGAATGGCTTCGCTCAAGTTCCGTTGAACTGGTTGGTGGTCGCAACCGTTCATCATCAACCATTGGTTAGTTGATGCATAGTCACGAACGTCTGCCAATTTTTGTTTCCAGAAATCCAAAGCTTCATCTTTATCCACTGGAATTTCGTTCCCGTTACTGTACCAGTTGGCAAAGAGAATACCCAGCACACGGCTACCATCAGCCCCTTGCCAGTACATCTCAGAAAATTGAGAGGTAAACTGTTCATCTTCAAGGACTTGATTGTCAAATCCGATTGGCTTGACACCGCGACCAAAGGCTGCTACGTGAATACCTGATTTTTGAAGGATTTGAGGAGCCTGCCCCATATTTCCAAAAGTATCTGGGAAATAACCAATTTGAGTAGATTTGCCCCATTTGGCACATTCCGCTTGTCCAATCAAGGTATTGCGGACGTTAGCTTCACTGGAAATCAAGTAATCATCCTGCAAGATATAGAAAGGCCCAATCTTCAATTTGCCTTCGTCGATATAACGCTGCACCTTGTCACGGTTTTCAGGGCGAATTTCTAAATAGTCATCGAGGACAATGGTTTGTCCATCTAGGTGGAAGCTCTTGAACTCAGGATCATTTTCAAAAAGATCAAAAAGATTGTCAAAAAGTTCCACCAATTGCATACGGTGACTTTCAAAAGGTAGATACCACTCACGATCCCAGTGACTGTGAGAGATGATATGTACAACAACATTTTCCATGAAGTAAAACCTCATTCTAAATTTAAATTTTTATTGTTAACGTTTTAAATGTAAATTTGTGATTCTTTCCAAGAATCAGTTGAGCGAAAACGTACTCCTTATACTCAATGAAAATCAAAGAGCAAACTAGGAAGCTAGCCGCAGGTTGCTCAAAGCACTGCTTTGAGGTTGTAGATAGAACTGACGAAGTCAGTAACATATATACGGCAAGGTGAAGCTGACGTGGTTTGAATTTGATTTTCGAAGAGTATTAGCGAATATCTAGGTAATCCAAGACCAATTCGCAGAACATCATGTTGGCCCATGAGAACCATTCACGAGAGTAGAGAGTCGGATCATCTACGTGGAAGCTTTCATGCATAACACCTGTTCCGCCATCGCAGGCAACTAGTTGGTCTAGCAAGTATTTTTTCTCAGCTTTATCTGTAGCTGTTAAGCCTTGAATTGATAGGGCAATCGGCCAGATATAACGATAGAAGGTATGAGAGCTTCCGAGACCGCTAGCGTATTCTCCTTGGTAGAAGTATGGATTTTCAGGGCTGAGAATGGTGCGACGAGTTGCTTGATACACTTCGTCATTGACATCACAATAACCAAGATATGGAGCAGCTAACAAACTTGGTACGTTAGGGTCGTCCATGATGCTAGCATTTCCTAAACCGTCTACTTCAAAGGCATAGATCTTCTCGCCCTTGCTGTTAGTCGTGTAGGCGTAATTTTCGATCCCTTCTTGGATTTCAGCTTGCAGACGTTTAGCGTCAGCAATGATGCTTTCACTATCAGCTAGACTCAATGTAGCAAAGATTTCTTGGACATAACCTAAGACAACGACTGCAAACATATTGGATGGAATCAAGTAGCTATACTGACAGCAGTCATCGCTTGGACGGAAGGCTGACCAGGTCATCCCTGTCACGGCAAAATCAGGTCCAAAACCATCATTAACCAAAGTGTCTTCCTTACGATCGGTATCACGGACGAAACGGTATGGTGAGTTCTTGTGATCTTGCTCCACCGTCCAAAGATGAAGAATCTCCTTGGTCGCTGTAACAAAAGTCTCATCAAACTGGCTAGTCTCACCAGTTTCCTTCCAAAGAAGGTAAGCCAATTGCAAGGGATAGCAAAGCGAATCTACTTCATACTTGCGTTCCCAAATCCAGCCATTGAGGTCTGTATGGTCTGTCTCGTGATGGCCCTTCCAGTTCTCCTCAATATTGAAAGAGTTGGCATAGGGATCCTTGAGAATCAAAGTCATCTGGCGTTTAACCAAACCAGCAATGGTCTGGCGCAAACGAGGGTCTCTTTTTGCCACATGAAGGTATGGTCTAAGCTGAGCAGTTGAATCCCGAAGCCACATAGCTGGGATATCCCCAGTTAGTACAAAGGTCGAGCCATCTTCTAAGATTTCAACTGTATTGTCTAAAGTGTCTGTATAGCAACGCTCAAAAACATCGACCCATTCAGGATGTTCCTTGGCACTCTCCGCTACCTCATCTAGCCACTCTCTGACGATTTCTTTAGAATAAACCATAAACTATTTTACCTCTTTCAAACAAATTTTCATTTTCAGTATATAGCTTTTAGTCCAGAAAATATATACACAAATGTTAGTCATTATTCTACAAAATTGTTATATTTAGAAGTCATTTTCTAAAAGTATCCTTTTTCTGATATAATGTAGAAAACTACAGAAGGAAATCGCTATGGAACCGATACTTGAAACCATTGATACCCGCTTTGGCACCGCGAGCAAGCATGCCTTTTCTCGAGGAAATACCCTACCTTACGCTGGAGTGCCTTTTGGGATGAATTACTTTGTTCCGCAAACTAGTGACCAGGAAGGGTCTTGGTTTTTTGATCCCCATCTTCCCATATTTCAGGGTGTTCGACTAACCCACCAGCCTAGTCCTTGGATTGGCGATTATTCTTGGTTACTACTGACGCCTGTTACAGGAGAAATCAGTGGCGACACCCTCTTCCATCGTCAGTCTTCTTATAACCTTGATCGTGCTATTTTCAATCCCCATTATCTCAGAATTTTTTCTGAGCGTTATCAGATTGAAACCCAACTCACACCTACTTGCTATGGGGCTTCTATTCAACTAAGACAGATACAAGGCAAGAAGCTCTCACTCTATCTGCATGCAACTGATGATTTATCATTAGAGCAAGTAAATGAGCGTACTGTCAGCCTTGGTCAAAGCGGATTAACCGAAACCAACAAAAGTCCCCTCGTCATGTTTACTGCTCTCGCATTCTCTACGGATATTCTATCTATCAATCAAGTGGGGCAAGACTGGCGTATTGACTTGGCTGGAGCAGAAGCTCTAGTTCAACTAGCTACTTCTTTTATTTCTAAAGAACAGGCCCTCTTTAATCTGCCTAGAAAAGACTTTGAAGAAACGAAGTCAGAGGCTAAAGCAAGTTGGGAAGACCTTCTAGGCCGTTTTGATGTCGTGGAAACTGGCTCTGTAGACCGAACATTTTTTGATCACTGTCTTTATAGACTCTTGCTTTTCCCACAAACCTTCTATGAGGTAAATGAGCAAGGCGAGACTATTCATATAGACCTTGCTTCAGGAACGATCAAGTCTGGTCTACTCTATACCAACAATGGTTTTTGGGATACCTTCCGCACTTCATTCCCACTCTTTGCCTTGATTATTCCAGAGCACTATCGTCAGTTTCTTGAAGGCTTCCTCAATAGCTATAGAGATACCGGGTATCTCCCTAAGTGGCTGGCTCCTGACGAAAGAGGAATGATGCCTGGGACTTTGATTGATGGCCTTCTTGCAGATAGTGCTTGCAAAGATATGACACCTGAGTTTGAAGAAGAATTTCTCAAAGCCATGATTGAAACTGCGACCAAGGCAGATCCAAAAGCTATCAACGGGCGGCACGGTCTAAGCCAATACCAAGAACTGGGCTATTTATCCACAGACTACCACGAAAGTGTCAGTCATACGCTAGATTATGCTTACAGCGATTTTTGTATCTCTACTTGTGCAGAAAAATTAGGTCAAGAAAAGCTGGCTCAAACCTATGCTCAATATTCTAAAAACTATCAGAATCTATTTGACTCTGAGACGGGTTACATGAGGGCGCGTGATGTAGATGGCAACTTCCGTCCTGACTTTTCTCCCTATAGTTGGGGTCGTGACTACGCTGAGTGCTCAGCTATTCAAGCCAGTCTGGGTGTCTTACATGACATTTCTGGACTTAGCCAACTAATGGGTGGAAAAGAAGCCTTTAGCAACTATCTTTTGAAAGCTTGTCAAAGTCTCCCACTTTTTGAAACGACGGGCTATGGATATGAAATTCATGAGATGAGCGAGATGGCAACAGCGCCATTTGGTCAACTAGCCATTTCAAACCAACCAAGCTTCCACATCCCTTATCTTTTCCGCTACAGTAGTTATCCCCAATATACCAGTCTCTTAATCAAGACCCTCCGTCAAAAAGCCTTCCGAGCTAGCTGGGATGCTTATCCGGGCGATGAGGATAATGGTAGTCTTTCAGCTTGGTATGTATGGTCTGCTCTCGGACTTTACCCAACCTGCCCAGGAAAAGCAAGCTATGATCTTGGAATTCCACTCTTTGACCACCTTCGTGTCTATCTGGCAGAAACAAATCAGTGGTTGGATGTTCATACTCAACAAAATTATGAACACTTCCACTTTGTCCAAGACTGTCAACTGGACGGAAAAGAAAAACAAAGTATCAGCCATCAGGAACTGCTCAATGCTAAGACTCTTGACTTTACCCTCAGCTGGTTACCGAAGCACTAATAGATCAAATCCCTTTGTCATGCACAAAGGGGTTTTCTTATCCATATAAAGTTATCCACAAACTGTGAAAAACTCTCCAACTGTTCTTTGGAAAAAATTTTCAAGTTTTTCCAAAATATCTTTCCAACCTAAGTATCTATGATCTGCAATAGAAATGCTGTTAGAATCCTTGTCTAATTAGGCTTTATACCAGATCCTCCTCTCTTATAATTCCTAAATTTCTTGTCCCCTTTACAAACGATAACTATAAAAATATTTTTGATAGGATGGTGTCAAGTTATCCACAGTTTGTGGATAATCCTTTTCTAAACCAACAAGCCCTATTCCCTATCTGTTAGCTAGCTTTTACTTTTTTATAGTAAATTTCAAATTTTGTTAGGCGCTTTCAAAAAATCATGATATACTGAAATTATCAGAAAAGGAGACATTATGAAAAAAGATCAACACCAACTTAATTGGCTGATGGTTTCTCTAATTGCTTTCAACATGGTTTGGGGGCTAGGAAACGTCGTCAACAACTATTCTCAACAGGGAATTTCAGTAGTCGTATCTTGGGTTTTAATCCTCGCACTCTACTTTATCCCATATTCACTCATCGTCGGACAACTAGGTTCTACCTTCAAGGAAAGCGGAAGCGGTGTTAGCGACTGGGTTGAAAAAACATCAACCAAACGCCTCGCCTACTTTGCCGCTTGGACCTACTGGGTTGTGCACATCCCTTATCTCGCACAAAAACCTCAAGGAATCCTGATTCCGCTTGGATGGGCCTTGCAGGGTAACGGACAATTTCTAAAACAAATCGATATCCACTGGATTGTTATTCTCTGCTTGCTAATCTTTGGACTTTTCCTCTATCTTTCTACAAAAGGATTGACAACACTGAAAGTCATCGGTAGCTTGGCAGGAAGTGCCATGTTGATTATGTCTTTACTCTTTGTGCTTTTGGCTGTCGGTCTGCCTTTCATTAAGCCAGACATCCAGTTTGCGACACCACATATGGATCAACTGAGTACCTACATTCCAAACTTTGATTTTTCTTATTTTACAACCATCTCACTACTGGTCTTTGCCGTTGGTGGTTGTGAAAAAATTTCCCCTTATGTGAATCAAACTCGCAATCCTGCAAAAGAATTTCCAAAAGGTATGATTGTCATGGCCATCATGGTAGGACTCTCTGCTATCCTTGGTTCAGTTGCCATGGGAATGCTATTTGATGGTAATAACATCCCTGAAGACCTCATGCGTAATGGTGCTTATCAAGCCTTCCAAATGTTAGGAAATTCTTGGGGAGTTGGAAATCTTTTCGTTGTGATTTACGCTCTTACAAATATGGTCGGACAAATTGCTGCGCTTGCCTTTTCTATTGACGCACCATTACAAATCCTACTCAATAATGCTGACGAAAACTACATCCCAAGCTGGCTTCGTAAACGTACTGAAAAAGGTGTCCTCATTAACGGTTACCTCCTTACAGGTGTCCTCGTTAGCCTTATCATCATCCTTCCAATTTTTGGTATCCAAGAAATTGATGGACTTGTAAAATGGATGACCAACCTCAATTCTATCGTAATGCCAATGCGTTATCTCTGGGTATTCCTTGCCTACATGATGCTTAATCGCGCTTGGAAAACATACAAAAATGCCGAATACAAGTTTGTGAACAATCCTAAGCTTGGCTTTGTAATCGGTACTTGGTGCTTCCTCTTCACTGCCTTTGCTTGTATCCTAGGTATGGTTCCAAAAATTAGCTATGCTGAGAATCCAACTGCTTGGCACTTCTCTCTTCTTACAAACATCTTGACCCCAATTATTCTGATTGGTTTAGGTGTTATTCTACCAGTACTTGCCAAAAAAGAACAAAAGAAACAAATCAAATAAATCCTACTATTAGCTAGATAGTTTCACTTTTGTCTTTTCCTGAAAAAAAATCCCTTTGAGCCATAATGTTCAAGGGGATTTCTTTTTTGTCTGATAGGCCATTTCTACTTAGCTTCGTACCAAGTCACGCCTTCATTTTCATCAGCAATCAGTGGCACACTGAGTTGAATGGCTTCTTCCATGGTTTGTTTGACGAGTTTTTTTATGGCAGCTAATTCTGACTTAGGCACTTCAAGAACTATTTCATCGTGTACTTGTAACAGCATCTTAGTCTGATAGCTACCCTCTACCAATGCTTTATCTAGTTGAATCATAGCGATTTTGAGGATATCTGCAGCCGATCCTTGGATAGGTGAGTTGATTGCTGTACGTTCCGCAAAACCACGAACGTTAAAGTTACGCGAATTGATATCTGGTAACTCACGACGACGTTTGAAGAGAGTCTCCACATAACCCTTATCACGCGCCTCACGAACCACTTCATCCATGTAATTTTTGATACCAGGGAAGCGTTCAAAGTAAGTGTCGATGTATGCCTTAGCCTCTTTACGGCTGATACCTAGGTTATTGGATAAACCAAAGTCTGAAATTCCGTAAACCACTCCAAAATTGACAGCCTTGGCATTACGACGGTCGTTTGGAGTCACATCCTCGGGACGCTCAATTCCAAAGACACGCATGGCTGTCGAGGTATGGATATCAGCTCCCTCTTGGAAAACCTTGATTAAGTGCTCATCTTTAGAGATATGCGCCAAAACTCGCAATTCAATCTGTGAGTAGTCAGAGCTGAGAAGGACACTATCCTCCCACTCTGGCACGAAAGCCTTACGAATGAGGCGACCTTGTTCCAAGCGAACAGGAATATTTTGCAAGTTTGGATCCACACTAGACAGACGCCCTGTCTGAGTCAAATCCTGCACATAGCGCGTGTGAATCTTGCCATCCGCTAAAATCCAATCCTGCAAACCAATCACATAAGTCGATTGAATCTTAGCAATTTGACGATAATCTAAAATTTTCTTGACGATTGGGGCAATAGGAGCTAGGCGCTCTAACACATCCACTGCTGTTGAATAACCTGTCTTGGTTTTCTTGGTGTATTCTATAGGGAGACCTAGCTTTTCAAAAAGTAGTTCACCCAACTGTTTAGGCGAGTTGATATTAAATTCCTCACCAGCTAGTTCATAAATCTCTTGAGTCAGCTTTTCAATGACAAGCTCATTTTCAGCTTGCATCTCAAGTAGAGTTTCTTTTTTAACCTTGATCCCAGCTATTTCCATCTTAGCAAGAACAAAGGCCAGAGGCTGCTCCATCTCATAGAGGAGGTCTAATTGTCCATTTTCACTTAACTTTTCAAGCAATACAAGCTCTGTCTCAACCAGCACAGCAACCTTGCGAGCCAAGTGTTCCAAGAAGGTATCTCTCTCAGGGATAGCTTTCTTGACACCCTTACCATAGAAGGTTTCATCATCGACTAGGTAAGTTTGACCATAGAGACTAGCAATGGTTGAAATTTCATTATTCTCTACAGTAGAGAGAAGGTATTTGGCCAAGCGACTGTCAAAAGCAGGAGCCTGCAAGTCCAAACCAAAGCGATTTAAGAGAACTTTAGCTTTCTTAAAGTCATATACTTTCAGAGGCGTTTTTTCTAGAAAATCCTTAAGAATCGGATCCTGCAGAAGTTCCAGCCTATCTGTAGCATAGAGCTTGTCTCCACAAGACCAAGCAAAACCAATCAAGTTATCTGTATGGTAGTTTTCACCAAAAAGTTCAAAGTGGAAGATAGAGTCGGCACTCAGCATGTCTTCGCTCACCTTGTCCACCACGGTGAAATTCAAAGTCTCAGCTTGATTCGCCTGAGAAGCATTCAAGGCTTGTTTGAGCTGTTTAAAGCCCATCTCATCGTAGAATTTCCCAAGGTTTTCCACATTTGGTCCACTATAGACCAAATCATCTAGACCTATCTCGATTGGCGCTTTCGTATCGATGGTCGCTAGTGTTTTAGACAGAAAGGCTTGTTCCTTGTCATTGACAAGATTTTCCTTCATCTTTGAAGCCTTCATGCCATCGATATTTTCATAAATACCTTCCAGCGATCCGTGTTCTAACAAGAGCTTAATGCCAGTCTTTTCACCAATCTTGGTGACGCCAGGGATATTATCAGACTTATCCCCCATAAGGGCCTTAAGATCAATAAACTGAGCTGGGGTAATTCCCATCTTTTCCATGAGATATTCTGGTGTAAAGGCCTCAAACTCAGCGACACCTTTCTTAGAAATCTCAACTACTGTATGCTCATCCGTCAACTGGATTAAGTCTTTATCTCCGCTGACGATTGTTACATCAAAAGAATCCTTTTCAGCCAAGCGACCAAGAGTTCCAATGATATCATCTGCCTCATACTGGGCTAATTCATAGTGGCGAATCCCAAGATGGTCTAGCATCTCACGAATGAAGGGGAATTGCTCACGAAACTCATCTGGAGTTTTAGCACGACCCCCCTTGTAGTCTGCATACATCTCTGTACGGAAAGTCGTTTTCCCCGCATCAAAAGCAACCAAAATATGACTCGGTTGGACACGCTCCAGTAGGTGATTTAGCATCAGATGAAATCCGTAGATTGCATTGGTATGTAGTCCATTGTCATTTTTAAAACGATCCAGTTGCTGGTAAAGTGCAAAAAATGCTCGAAAAGCAACTGAAGATCCATCAATCAATAATAATTTTTTCTTGTCCATACACCCATTATAAAGGAAAGCAGGGAAAAATACCATTGCTAAGAGTTAGATTATCGGTCAAGGCTTATTGAGACGCTTGTTCTACTCGCGCACCATTGCTGTCAACTTGAAAACCATCGATTGTTGTATCTACTGCCAATTCTCCAGATGCGTTCACGTAATAATGTTTCCCTGAAACCTGGAACCACTGACTAGTTTTCATAGCTCCAGAACTTTCCAGATAATACCAAATACCTTTATCCTTCAACCAACCTGTCTGCATTTCTCCAGATGATTTCAAGTAGTACCACTTGGAACCGTCTTTTAGCCAACCTGTTCTCATTGAACCATTAGTTTGGAAATAGTACCAACTGCCGTTTATCTTTTTCCAACCAAGAGCGACTTTCCCATTTTCATAGTAGTACCATGTTATCCCCTGTTTTTCCCATCCGTTCTTAGCAGTTGCTATTTTAGCTAGCTGGACATATCTGCGATTTCCAGTTCGGGATAGATAAGAAAGCCATTTATAACCATCTTTTTCAAGAGTCTGATCGTAATGAACACTTTCTCCAGGATAGTAATAGTCAATAATCCCAGCCGCTTGTGATGGCTGGTTCATAATAGCAGCTTTTTCTGTAAAAACATGGGTTCCACTAGATACTAAAGTTGACTGATGATTTCCTGTGCTAGCCTGTCCTACATCTTTAAAATGAATGAAACCAGACATAGAACTTGCTTTTACTATTCTACGATAATACGTTTCTGTATAATCGTAATTGTACTCCTCAATTTCAACCATGTCTCCAATCACGTTAGAAACCCAAGCTACGTGGCCATGTGTTCCCCTCGTACTCCAAGCAATAGCTCCAATCGCTGGTCTCTGATCTACACGATATCCTTCTTTTTGAGCACGGTATCCCCATTCCTTCGCATGCCCATAAGCAGCTGGTAGTTCAAATCCATTAACACTACTTAAACGAAAGGCAGCGAAAGATGTACACTGTCTGGAGTATAGACGCCATTTATCGATTTCTTGACTTCCATTTTTATAATAATAAGGATAATCATCTCCACGTGCCAGTGAGCCATTGTTTGCCTGATTGGCATGAACAGCTCCTCCACCAAACAAAAAAGCACCTGCTAACAGTAGGGAAGCTGTCCCCACTGTCGTTCTCTTAAGAAAAGCTCCCTTTTTACTATATGTCATTCATTCTCCTTCGAATAGATAAATTTTTGAGGTTGACCTCATTTATATCATTCGAAAGAAAAAGAAAAAAGTGAGAAAACTCCCACTTTCAATCTTAATCCAAATAGTGAATCAAATTCTTTTCCGTTAAAATATCAGAATACGTGAAGGATTCAACGTAGACGTTGGCTTGTTTGTCTCCTTCTACATCTCCAAATTCAACGATAAAGAGTGATGGATAAACCTCAATAAGTCTTCCCAAACGATTCTTTTGGCGTTTACGACCATTTTCCAAGGTCATTTCCACGACTTGTCCTTCATGCGCCTTGATTTCTTCTTTGATTTTTTTCATCTTGGCTACATCTGTAAATGCATCTGTCATCTTTGTTCCTCTCTCTTCGAAATACTTGAAAACTTGTTATACTCTTTTTGAAAAATCAATTCTACCGTTCCACGTGCACCGCTACGGTTCTTCTCAATAATAACTTCTACTTTGTTATTTGGAAGACCTTCCTCTTCTTCGCCACCACGTTCATAATAGTCATCTCGATAGAGAAAGGCTACGATATCCGCATCCTGCTCGATAGATCCAGACTCACGAATATCTGATAATACTGGCCTTTTATCTTGACGTTGCTCAACACTACGTGATAGCTGACTTAGCGCGATAACAGGCACCTTCAGTTCCTTGGCTAGAATTTTCAACTGACGTGAAATCTCTGACACCTCTTGCTGACGGTTTTCACGACCAGTCCCTGTGATTAGTTGCAGGTAGTCAATCAAGATCAATCCAAGATTGCCTGTTTCCTGAGACAATTTTCTGGCGCGTGAACGAATCTCCGTAATTCGAATTCCAGGGGTATCGTCAATATAGATGCTTGCTTTTGCAAGATTGCCTTGAGCAATCGTATATTTGCGCCATTCTTCCTCAGTCAATTGCCCTGTACGGATAGAGTGAGACTCCACTAGCCCTTCGGCAGCTAACATACGGTCAACCAGACTCTCAGCACCCATCTCAAGCGAGAAAATTGCAACGGTCTTGTCTAGCTTGGTTCCGATATTTTGAGCAATATTCAAGGCAAAAGCAGTCTTACCAACCGCAGGACGAGCAGCAAGAATGATTAACTCCTCCTCGTGCAAACCAGTTGTCATATGATCCAAATCTTGATAACCAGTAGCAATCCCCGTAATATCCGACGTTTGTTGTGATCGAACTTCCAGATTCCCAAAATTAAGATTTAAAATGTCACGAATGTTTCTAAAACCACTACGATTTGCATTCTCACTGACATCGATCAAACCTTTTTCTGCTCTAGCAATGATTTCATCTGCTGGACTAGAGGCTTCGTAAGCTTGGTTTACAGACTCTGTCAACTTAGCAATCAAACGACGAAGCGTGGCTTTCTCTGCTACAATTTTTGCATAGTATTCAGCGTTTGCAGAGGTTGGTACAGAGTTGATAATCTCAACAAGGTAGGACAAGCCACCAATATTTTGCAAATCACCTTGATCATCTAATATCGTACGAACAGTCGTTGCATCAATGGCTTCGCCTCGATCTGATAAATCAACCATGGCCTGAAAAATCAAACGGTGAGCATACTTAAAGAAGTCTCGAGAGTCAATATATTCTCGAACAAACACGAGTTTACTCTCATCGATAAATATAGCTCCCAATACAGATTGTTCTGCCAAAATATCCTGGGGCTGAACTCGTAGTTCCTCTACTTCTGCCATCAGACTTTCCTTCCTTTTACAAAATCAATACTCAAATCTAGCTTATCCTTCTTTTACACGAAGATTGATGACACTAGTTACATCCTGATAAATTTTTACCGGAACATCAATCAAGCCAACTGCTCGAATTGGAGATTGAACTTGAATATGACGTTTATCAATTTTAATTCCAAATTGTTTTTGGAGCTCTTCCGCAATTTTCTTGCTAGTAATTGAACCAAAAGTTCTTCCATCTGGACCAACTTTTTCAACAAACTCAACAATTGTTTCTTCTGCTTCAAGTTTCGCCTTAATTTCTTGTGCTTCTGCAAGAAGTTGAGCATGTGCTTTTTCTTCAGATTTTTGCTTCCCGCGCAACTCACCAATTGCTTGAGAAGTCGCTTCTTTAGCAAGGTTTTTCTTAATCAAAAAGTTTTGCGCATAACCTGTTGGCACTTCCTTGATTTCGCCTTTTTTTCCTTTGCCTTTTACATCTGCTAAAAAGATTACTTTCATTCTTCTGTCTCCTTTTCTCTAATTTCATTAGAAATAACGGTTTTTAGTTTATCACCTGCTTCTTGCAGAGTCATATCTGTCAGTCGGGCAGCTGCCAGGTTGAAGTGGCCTCCACCTCCCAACTCTTCCATAATCCGTTGCACATTGATCTTACTTCGACTTCGTGCAGAAATGGAAATATCACCTTGGCTGTTTTTAGCAATGACAAAGCTAGCTTCAATACCTGACATAGCTAACATAGTATCAGCTGCTTTACTAATCACTACAATATCATACTCCTTACCATCCTTGGCCTGAGCTACAAGAATAGAAGGTTGTACGGCCTGTCCTTGCAAGATTAGCTCATTAACCAATCGATACTCTTCAAAGTCAGTCGCCGCAAGTTCTTGAATTACAATACTATCACTACCACGTGTTCTTAGATAACTTGCCACGTCAAAGGTTCGGCTAGTTACACGAGAGGTGAAATTCTTAGTATCCAGCATCATACCGCCCATAAGAACACTAGCTTGGATACGACTTAAGCGTGCTTTCTTAGAGTTTTGGAATTGAATTAGCTCTGTTACAAGCTCGCTCGCACTACTTGCTCCACTCTCGATATAGGTGATAACAGCATTTTCCGGGAAATCCTGATCTCGTCTATGGTGGTCAATAATGATGGTTTGTGTAAACAAATCATAAAACTCTTTTGACAAGGTTAAAGCTGTCTTAGAGTGGTCCACCATCACTAGCAAGGAACGATTAGTGACCATTCCCATAGCTTGAGTTAGAGGGATGAGTTTTGTTACTCCCTCATTCTCTAAAAATTGAATGGCACGATGAATGTCCGGAGACATTTGTTCTGCATCATAGACCACATAACTATCATCCAAGACGTTACTCGAGAACAATTGCATACCAACAGCAGAGCCTAAAGCATCCATGTCTAAGTTTTTATGACCAACCACGAAGACATGGTCAACGCTTCTCAACTTTTCAGAGATTGCCGTCATCATTGCTCTTGTACGTGTTCTTGTTCGCTTAATAGAAGCTGCAGAACCACCACCAAAATAAATTGGATTTTTCGTCTCATCATTTTCTTTTACAACGACCTGGTCTCCCCCTCGAACTTCTGCAAGGTTTAGATTTGATAAAGCAACTTTACCAATACCCTCATGATCGCCATCACCGTATGACAAGCCCATACTCATGGTTAAGGCTAAATCTCTCTGCTTAGCTTCTTCACGGAAGGTATCAATTACAGAAAATTTATCCTGCATCAATTGCTCTAATACCGTATAGTCGGTAAATAAGTAAAAACGATCCATGGTCACTCTACGAGAAAACATCTGATATTTTCCAGTAAATTCTGATACAAAATTTGCGACAAAACTATTAATATGACTGATGTCTGATTCAGATGTTTCGTCCTCTAAATCATCATAATTATCTACCGAAATAATACCAATAACAGGGCGACTTGTAACCAATTCTACTGTGGCTTCGTACTCTCCAGAAACGTCAAAAAAGTAGAGCACGCCAGAATTTCTATCTAGATGCACTGCATAACGTTTTTCCCCCACATTTGCATAAATTCCAGGCGAAGATATGGATGTTTTTATAATTTCTTGAAGTTGAGGAAGGTCAATTTCTCCATCTTCCGTTGTCAACATTAACTCTGCGTAGGGATTGAACCACTCAATCTCACTGCTTTCCATGTTTAGCTTGACAACTCCAACAGGCATCTGTTCTAAGAGTGAACTTAAACTATCTTCTGCCTGATGGTTTACGTATTGGATTTGTTCAATTTCTGTTTTTTGATAAGATTTCTTCTGAAAATAAAATAGCAAAAGAAATGCCACCATTAAGAAAAATAAGCATGCTATTGTGACTAGGTTATTTTGAAGAAAAATAACCAATACAGTCATGATTATAAAGGAAATCCCAACAAATAAGAATATAAAAAAGGGATTCATTTCATTTTTTTTCATTACAAACCTCTTGCGCAATATTATACCATATTTGCACTGAAAAAGCGACCTTTAAAGAAGGAATAGCACTTGTGCTCAAATGTAGTATTCATGAACACAAAAGGTGGTTTACACTAGTGTAAACCACCTTTTTAATCTAAGCATATTAAGTATTATGATTCTTTCACTTCAAGAAGACCAATATCTCCATCTTCGCGTCGATAAATGACATTTGTTGTTTCATCTTCAACATCGATATAAATGAAGAAATCATGCCCCAATAAGTCCATCTGAAGAAGTGCTTCTTCAAGGTCCATTGGTTTTAAATCAATTTGTTTTGAACGAACAACTTTTGGTTGAGCAGCATCTGTCTCTTCTACCAAGGCATCTGTAAATAGTTGGCTAGTAGAAACTTTATTTCTGTTCTTACGTTCAATTTTAGTTTTATTTTTACGGATTTGACGTTCAATCTTATCTGTCACCAAATCAATAGATCCATACATATCTTGAGAAACGTCTTCTGCACGAAGAGTAATAGACCCAAGTGGAATTGTTACTTCTACCTTAGCAGTCTTTTCACGATACACTTTCAAATTGACACGCGCATCTAATTCTTGATCTGCTTGGAAGTATTTTTCGATCTTTTCGAGTTTAGAAACTACATAATCACGAATTGCTTCAGTTACTTCTAGGTTTTCACCACGGATACTATATTTAATCATATAAGTACCTTCTTTCTAAACATATTTGTTTTTCTACATTTATTATAACGCTTTCATAATCTTTTTGCAATCTTTTTCCTCATCTTACGAGGGAAAATGTTTTAACATCTTTTGCTCCTGCATTCTCTAGCATACTCTTGACACGGTTAACAGTCGCTCCTGTCGTATAAATATCATCAATCAATAGAATCTTCTTTGGAATCCTACTGTCTTCTTTAATAAAAAACGGAAGTTCCGTGGCCAAACGCTCCGAACGAGTTTTTGAGGAACTTGCTTTCTCTTCTCTTTTCCCTAATACATCCAGATGGGAAAGTCCTGCCGCTTCTATTAGGCCTACAACCTGATTAAAACCTCTTTTTGCATACCTCTCAGGGCTTAATGGTATTAAAACAAAATGATAATCCTTGTATTTTTTTAAATTCTCTTTTAAAATCATAGCAAAAACTTTTCGGAGAATATAATCGCCATCAAATTTGTAACGATTAAAGAAGTCTTTCATGGCTTGATTATAACTAAAAATCGCTTCATGGCTTACTTCAATCCCTTCTTTACACCAAAGTTGACAATCTTGACACGAACTTGACACTCCTTTTTTATAACAATTTGGGCAATGTTCTTCCTCAATCATTTCAAAACTTGAGTAACAAGCTAAACAAAGTGTGCTCTCCTCCTTTTTCAAAAAAAGAAGCTCTCCAAAGGTTAGATTTTTCTTCAAATGTTGGGCACATAGTAAACAAATCATAGCCCTGCCTCCTTGTTCATCAGTTTAATTTCCTTTATAGCATTCTTAATCGAACGATTTAATCCATTATGAAAGAAAATTAGATCTCCTGTAGGTCTATCCATGCTACGACCTACACGTCCTCCAATTTGAATGAGGCTTGATTTTGTAAAAAGACGATGGTTTGCTTCTACGACACAGACATCAACACAAGGGAAGGTAACTCCGCGCTCCAATATTGTTGTGCTTATCAATATGGTCAATTCCCTATCCCTAAAAGCTTGAACTTGCTCTAATCTATCTTCAGTAACTGAGGATACGAAACCAATTTTCTCATTTGGGAATGTCTCTTGTAAGATTTCTTTCAACTTCTCTCCCTTTGTAATTTCTGATGCAAATATTAGTAAGGGGTAGCCAGTTCTTCTCTGGTTTTCAACATATCTTTTTAGCTTTGGTGGTAGGCGAAACTTATCCAAACATTTATCCAGATCAGATAGCCAAACCGGTTTGGGAATAATTAAAGGATTTCCATGGAACCGCCTTGGCAGGCTTAGTCGTTTTAGCTCCCCTAAGCGAACCTTCTTATCCAACTCATCTGTAGAAGTTGCAGTGAGAAAAATTCTGAGTCCATTTTCCTTTACACAATTCTTTACAGCTTTGTAAAGTATCTTGTTGTCAACATAAGGAAAAGCATCTACTTCATCTACTATTAGCAAATCAAAAGCATGATAAAACTTTAATAATTGATGTGTTGTCGCAACAACCAGAGGGGTTCGAGAATATGGTATAGACTCTCCATGCAGTAAAGCTATTTCGCAAGCAAAGTCATTCTGCAATCGCTTATACAACTCCAAACAAACATCTATCCGTGGACTTGCTAGACAAACTGCGCCACCATCATTAATAACTTTCGCAACAACTTTATAAATCATCTCTGTCTTCCCAGCGCCAGTCACTGCATGAACTAAAGTCGGTTGCTGGTTCTCTATTGCTTGAAGTAAGCCATCTGATACTTTCTCTTGAAATGGAGTCAATTGTCCCTTCCATTTAAGAACATCTTGTTTAGGAAAATCTTCTTGAGGGAAATAATATAAGGCCTGATCACTCCTAACTCGCTTCATCAACAAACATTCTCGGCAGTAATGAGCATTAATAGGTAGAGACCATTCATCTTGAATCATACTATCACATCGTTGGCAGAAGAGTTTCCCCTTCTCTTTTCTCATGCTTGGCAGCTTCTCCGCCAGTTGTCGTTCTTCAGGGCTTAATTCTTGTTCTGTAAAAAGTCGACCAAGATAATTTGGATTTATTTTCATACTTCTTTATTCGTAAAATCTAGAACTTTAGACTATTTTTTAGTACAATAAAAATATGGAATTTAGAACGATAAAAGAGGACGGACAAGTCCAAGAAGAAATCAAAAAATCACGATTTATTTGTCATGCAAAACGTGTCTATAGTGAAGAAGAAGCTCGTGCCTTTATCACTGCTATCAAAAAAGAACACTATAAGGCTACCCACAACTGCTCTGCTTTTATTATCGGTGAGCGCAGTGAAATCAAACGAACCAGTGATGATGGGGAGCCAAGTGGAACTGCTGGTGTACCTATGCTAGGAGTTCTAGAAAATCACAATTTGACCAATGTTTGTGTAGTTGTTACCAGATATTTTGGTGGTATCAAACTGGGAGCAGGAGGTCTTATTCGCGCTTATGCAGGTAGTGTTGCCTTAGCTGTCAAAGAGATTGGAATCGTTGAAATTAAGGAACAAGCAGGAATTCAAACTCAAATGAGCTATGCTCAATATCAAGAGTATGGGAATTTTCTTAAAGAACATAATCTTATGGAACTCGAAACCAACTTTACAGATCAAGTTGACACAATTATCTTTGTCGATAAAGAAGATAAAGAAGATACCAAAGCTGCCCTTATAGAATTTTTTAATGGGAAAGTTATCCTAACAGATCAAGGCTTACGAGAAGTTGAAGTCCCTGTAAACCTTGTGTAAACCACTTTTAAATACCTTCTCTCAATTTTTAGGTTTACACTGACTATTTTTTCTGATTGTTATAAAAAAATCCTATCACTTCGATAGGATTTCTATATTTTACAAAAGTTTAAGATAGTGTTATACTAGAAGCATCTTATATAAAGAGGTGCTAACATGGCTATTTATAACAATATCACAGAACTTATCGGAAAAACACCGATTGTTAAATTGAATAACATTGTACCAGAAGGTGCAGCAGACGTTTACGTAAAACTAGAAGCCTTTAACCCAGGTTCATCCGTTAAAGACCGCATCGCTCTTAGTATGATTGAAAAAGCAGAGCAAGAGGGTAAACTGAAACCAGGCTCTACTATTGTAGAAGCAACAAGTGGGAACACTGGTATCGGTCTTTCATGGGTTGGTGCTGCTAAAGGTTATAAAGTTGTCATCGTTATGCCTGAAACAATGAGTGTTGAACGCCGTAAAATTATCCAAGCTTATGGTGCTGAACTAGTCCTCACTCCCGGTAGTGAAGGAATGAAGGGTGCGATTGCAAAAGCACAAGAAATTGCTGCTGAACGCGATGGTTTCCTCCCATTACAGTTTAATAACCAAGCTAACCCAGAAGTTCACGAAAGAACAACAGGAGCTGAAATTCTAGCTGATTTCGGAGCTGATGGTTTAGATGCCTTTGTTGCTGGTGTTGGTACTGGAGGAACTATTTCTGGTGTCTCTCATGCTCTTAAAACTGCTAACTCAAACATTCAAGTTTTTGCAGTTGAGGCAGATGAGTCAGCAATCTTATCAGGTGAAAAACCAGGACCTCACAAAATTCAAGGTATCTCTGCAGGATTCATCCCAGAAACACTTGATACAGAAGCTTATGATGGTATCGTTCGCGTGACATCAGACAATGCTCTTGCACTTGGTCGCGAAATTGGTGGGAAAGAAGGCTTCTTGGTAGGTATTTCTTCTGCCGCAGCTATCTATGCAGCAATCGAAGTTGCTAAAAAACTTGGGGCAGGTAAAAAAGTCCTTGCGCTTGCACCAGATAACGGAGAACGTTACCTATCTACAGCGCTCTATGAGTTCGAAGTATAGTCTCCTAAATACACAAAGCCCTTTAACAAGGGCTTTTTAATTTTTCTATAAATTTTTTTCTATATGAAAAAGGAAGCAAATCTGCTTCCTCTTTTTATTATTAGTTATTCAAAGCTGCTGCCATTGTAGCTGCAACTTCAGCTTCAAAGTCATTTGCAGCTTTTTCGATACCTTCACCAACTTCAAAGCGAGCGAACTCAACTACTGAAGCGTTAACTGATTCAAGGTATGCTTCAACTGTCTTGCTGTCATCCATGATGTAGACTTGTGCAAGAAGTGTGTATGCTTGGTCAACTTTAGTGTTGTCAAGCATGAATCGATCCATTTTACCTGGAATGATTTTATCCCAGATTTTTTCTGGTTTACCTTCTGCAGCCAACTCTGCTTTAATGTCAGCTTCAGCTTGAGCGATAACTTCATCAGTCAATTGTGCTTTTGATCCATACTTCAAGTGTGGAAGAGCTGGTTTGTTAACCATTGCACGGCTTTCGTTATCTTGGTCGATTACGTGGTTCAATTGAGCCAACTCATCTTTAACAAATTGCTCATCCAATTCTTTGTATGAAAGAACCGTTGGTTTCATCGCAGCAATATGCATTGAGATTTGTTTAGCAAGGGCTTCGTCTCCACCTTCGATTACAGAGATAACACCGATACGTCCGCCGTTGTGTTGGTAAGCACCGAAGTGTTGTGCATCTGTTTTTTCAAGTAAAGCAAAACGACGGAATGAGATTTTTTCTCCGATAGTCGCTGTTGCAGATACATATGCAGCTTCAAGTGTTTCACCTGAAGGCATTGTCAATGCAAGTGCTTCTTCGTTGTTAGCTGGTTTACCTTCAGCGATTACTTTAGCTGTTGCATTTACCAATTCAACGAATTGAGCATTTTTCGCAACGAAGTCAGTTTCAGCATTTACTTCAACTACTGCTGCGACGTTACCGTTAACAAATACACCAGTCAAACCTTCTGCAGCAACACGGTCAGCTTTCTTAGCTGCCTTAGCCATACCTTTTTCACGAAGCAATTCGATTGCTTTTTCGATATCACCGTCAGTTTCTACAAGTGCTTTTTTAGCGTCCATAACACCAGCACCAGATTTTTCACGCAACTCTTTAACAAGTTTAGCTGTAATTTCTGCCATTTTGATTCTCCTATATTTTTTAAAAATAGGAGAGCCGGGCTAAGCCCCGCCCTCCTAGGTAATTACTATTTATACGAATTAAGCGTTATCGCCTTCAACAACTTCAACGATTTCTTCGATTGAGTCTACTTGAGCTTCTGAAGCTGCAAATTCTGCTTCAACTGCTGCTACAGCGTCTTCACCTTGGCGACCTTCGATGATAGCGTCTGCCAATTTAGCTGTGATCAACTTAACTGCGCGGATAGCGTCATCGTTAGCTGGGATGATTACATCGATATCATCTGGATCAGTGTTTGTGTCAACCATCGCTACAACTGGGATACCCAATTTTTTAGCTTCTTTAACAGCGATTTGCTCTTTATGTGGGTCAACTACGTACATTACATCTGGGATGCGAGGCATGTCTTCGATACCACCCAAGAATTTTTCAAGACGAGCGCGTTGTTTGTTAAGAAGTGCAACTTCTTTCTTAGGAAGAACATCAAAGATTCCTTCTTCTTCCATACGTTTAATTTCTTTCAAACGAGCGATACGTTTTTGGATAGTTCCCCAGTTAGTAAGAGTTCCACCCAACCAACGGTGGTTGATGTAGTATTGACCTGAACGTTCTGCTTCTTCTTTAACAGCGTCAGCAGCTTGTTTCTTAGTACCAACAAACAATACAACTGCATCGTTAGCTGCTGCATCACGCATAAAGTCGTATGCTTGGTCAGCGTATTTTACAGTTTGTTGCAAGTCGATAACGTGGATTCCGTTACGCTCAGTGAAGATGTACTTAGCCATCTTAGGGTTCCAGCGACGAGTTTGGTGACCAAAGTGTACACCAGCCTCAAGAAGTTGTTTCATTGAAATTACTGCCATGAGTATTTCTCCTTTTTTGTTTTTTCCTCTTCTCGATTTCAGCTTGCAAAACAACCCAAAGGCAACAGTTTCACAATTCATCAAGAATGAGTATTATCGTTCACACGACAAGTTTCATTTTATCATAATTGGATCTTTATTTCAAGTAATTTTGTTATTTTCTCCTTATTAAATTACTCGTAAACACTCTAAATTTAAAACATCTCAACATATACTGCTGAGATGTTCTAATAGCTAATTTTTAAAAATTTAATGTAGTAGCAAAATAATTAGTTTATCCTATCTACTTCGAAGCTTCTTGCGCATTTTGTAAGCTAGATTAAACAAGAAGTACAATGAACTAGTTGGGTAGTTAAACTCCCCAGCAAATTCCTCAATAGTGGGATTAAATTTAGATTTAAAATTAAATAATCCACCCTCTAAGTTGTTTTCAATTCCACCCATATTATGAGTCTCTGCCCCACGTTCAAATGAATGTTGAGCAGTCTCAAACCATGTTGGAATAGCAGGTTGATAGTGTCTAAATTCTTCATTCATTCCAGCATATAAGTTTTCAGATGTTTTCCCAAATTCGACGGTCAAAGTTCCAGACAATGGGACAACACTATCCCCTCTATCAATACAGCTCTTGAGAAAAGCAATTTCTTCTTCTAATCGTTCTCTCTCTTGCTGATTATCTTTTACTTTACCTTCTTTCGTTTTATCTGTAAACTTCTGCGCTATTTTTAGATTCTTTTCGAGTTGCTTCTCAATTTCTATCAGTCTATTTGGTAAATCTAAATAGCTTAGCGTGATAAAGGAGTGGTTAGGATAAGTAGTCAGTAATTTTTGATAATAATCTTTGCCTCGTAAACTGATGTTCTTACGAGACTCTGTTTTCTTCATTAAAAATGAAAATTCATCTAATAAATCAAGTCCGCCAAATTTCACTTCCAATCCTTTATTTCTTGCAGTTCGGATGGCCTGTCGAGTAGATTTGGACAGTTGATCCAGCGAGAAGTTTTCTTTATGAATATTAGCTTGAAAACGAGGTTGTATGTTTTCTGCCATATCCTTTGTCAATCCTGTCCAATGAACTTTATTTTTTTGCAATTCCTCAACAATTTCAAAAGTTTTAGAATTTTGAATAGTTTTTTGGTCGATAAGACTTCGACTGATAAAAAGGCTTGGATCAAATTTAACCATTATTGCATTGCTTTTTTTAGCAAGTTTTTTCAACGTTAAAAGTACAAATTTCAGAAGCTCTTTATCTTCATAGTCAATTACAGGACCTCGTGGAATATAGAACATAGAAAGTCCTAATGGTAGCGGCTGAATTAAGATATTCGCTACTCCAACTAGTTGATCCTCTTTATAAAAGCCAACTCTCTCATTCCCCCAAGTATCCTTTATCTTGGACCAATCACTACTCTGCAATAAATTTCCTTGAGGATGATTTTCTAAAAACAAATCCCACTCTTTCACATCAACATTTATTTTATACGTAAACATAACTTCAACACCGACTCCCTTAGAAACCATTTTTTTATCAACATGCTACACTCGTACTAAATCCCTAAGTTTCATTTTACTTTAACTAAAAAACTATAAAAATAGAAAATAAGTTCAAGTAATTATATAATGAAATTTATTTTTCAGCACTATACAAAGGGTGAGATTCATAAAACCTCACCCTAATTTTAGTAATAATCAGTATATTAGTTTGGATAAATGTATCTTACTGTACCACGTGATGCTGTAGGATTAAACCATCCACGATAATTTCCGATTGGTTGAGTTCCACTACCATCATAGTTACATTCAGAAACTTGAATACGAGTTGATGATTCAACTGCTGTAACAACTGCTACGTGTCCGTATCCTCCATCATCCCATGAAGCAATTGCTCCAACTTGTGGTGTAGAACCTGTACGGAAACCTGCAGCCGCTGCACTTGCAGCCCATTGACCACCATTTCCCCAGTAATCGCCAGCCCATGGTGCTAAAGTTTTTGCTCCCCATGTACATTGACCTACTGGATAACTTGAAGCGTTTGTACTATATGTAGGACGTTGGCTTACAGGAGTTGGTGCAGGTGTGTAACTTGAGTCATCGTCTGATGATGAGCTTGAAGTTGCTTGTACTTGTGCTGCAAAGGTTGTATTTGCTGAAGCAGCAACTGTTTGTTGTTGACTTGTTTGTTTCGCTTTGTATGCTGCTTCTGCTTCAGCTGCTGCCTTAGCTTCTGCTTCAGCTGCTGCTTTTTGCTCTAACAAAGTAGCTTTTTCACTTTCTGCGGTAGCTTTTTCTGCTGCAAGATTCAACTCAGCGGCTTTCAATTCTGCCTGTTTTGTTGTCAAGGCTTGAGCGTCATCAGCAAGTGTTTGTTGATTGGCAATAACTGTGTTGATTGCATTATTGTTTGCAACTTGTTTTTCAGAGATAGCTTTTTTATCTTCTTTTTGTTGTTGCAACATTTTATTGTTTGCTGAAACAATTTCACTCATAGCTGCTACACGAGAAATAGCTTCTGTGATTGAGTTAGAGTTAATAATTGTATTAATGTAGCTTGTAGCAGTTCCGTTAGTTTGTGCACTTCGAGCTTGGTTTTCAAGCGATTCATTTCGAGCTACGATGTTTTTTGAAAGCTCTGTGATTTCACCTTCAAGTTTTTTAGACTCTTCTTGAAGTTTTTCATTCTCAGCTTGCAACTTTTCTTGTTCCGTTTGAATAGCTGTTACTTTAGTTTGAATCTCATCAACTTGTTTTTGAGCTTCCTTTTGTTGCGTTGTCAACTCACTAATTTTGCTATCTTGAGCTGCAATTTTTTCATCTGTTGTGTTAGCTTTAACACTTGAAAGAACAGCTCCTTGTGAAACCAATACTGTACTTAACAAAAGTGATGCTAGAATTTTTTTCTTCATATGTATAAATACTCCTTCTTTAAAAAGACATTACTAGTATACCAAAAAAAGGCCTAATAAATATTACGCCTTTATTACAGTTTTGTTTCTTTCTTATAGATATATTTTTTCAAAAATATATTGGAAAACTATCATCCATATAAAATTCAATATCATAGTAGGACCCAGACTATAAACTATAAAAACAGGTAGATTTTCTGCAGTCAATCCTACCACGTGTGCTAGGATAAAGCTACCAAATTCAAATGTAAAAGTCATCATTAAAATAGCTAATAATCTTGTCCATCTATTTAACAAAATAACAGAGTTGCTTTTATATACGATTGCTCCAATAATCACAAAAAGAAGACTGGCTATCCCTATCAGATGGAAGAAATAGATATCGTATATAAGTCCTAGAACCAAGCAATAGGCCAAAAATAGATATTCTGATACTTCTATTGTTTCGAATAATAAGAAGATGAAAATAAAGTGGCTTACAATTTGAAGATGTGGAAAAAAGCTATTTACAAATTGTCCTAAGTGGCTATCTATTAAAATGATTACGGGCAAGAGCAAAAACATCCCTATTTGCTTAAAAAGTCTCATGATGGATTCCCCACTAACTCTACGACTTTAAGATTCATTGGATCAGCATGCATTTTGACCATAACTTCTCTTGTCAGATAATCATTGGTAGGGGTCACAGATACGACTTCTCCTACAGGAATGTCTGTGACATTGAAGTTCCCCAAACCTCCAGTTACCACTTTATCACCTTGACTAATATCTCCACTATTATTTAGCTGACTAATTTTCAGTAGTTCTTTTTCCTTGTCATAGCCAACGATAATACCATAAATACTACTAGATCCATGCTGAATTTTAACAGAAATTTTCTCTGTATTTTCAGCATTTGTTAATAAATTGACCACAGTTGAGTTGTCTTCTACTTTTTCAACGCTTCCAACCAATCCTCCACTAGAAACAACAAGCATACTAGTTGTTACACCTTGTTGCGAACCAACATTAACTGTTAATTCTTGTTTCCAAGTCGCCGGAGTTCTCATGATAACATCCGCAGCAATTAGTTTAGTCGCATTCAATTTTGACTTCATATCTAGTAATTGACGCAGTTGTTCATTTTCTTCTTTTAAGCGATCTGCTTCATTCTTTTCCTTTTCCATTTGATAGAATTCTTTTTTGAGAGTTTCATTCTCATTGTAAGCCCTCGTCAAATTTCCTAAATCTGACTTTGTAGATTCTAACCATTGAAATGGTTTTTGCACAATTCTATCTATCAGAGAAATGCCATCTCCAGCTTTTGTCACAACTGTACTTGATTTCGTCATTACTAAAAGAACAGAAACTACTAGTATAACGACAAATAGAACAATGATATATTTTGATTTTTTAAAACGGTTCATACCTCTACCCTATCTCATTCTATACTTCACTTTAGGATTTCAACAAAAATAGAATCAAACCCAACACACATACCAGGAGTAAGGCCACACTATCTTTATTCATCCAATTCAACTGTCGGTACTGACTACGTCCGTTCCCACCTTGATATCCTCTAGCCTCCATGGCTGTAGCAAGAGAATCCGCTCGTTTCAAACTCGTAGCGAATAAAGGAATCAAAATAGGAATCATAGCCTTAACTTTTTGGATTATATTTCCTTCTCCAAAATCAACACCACGCGCCTTTTGAGCGTTCATAATTCGAATCGTATCATCCATTAAGGTTGGTACAAAACGTAAACTCATAGACAACATGAGCCCGATTTCATGAACAGGAACCTTAAATCTTTTCAAGGGGCCAAGTAAGGACTCAACTGCTGTAGCCAAGCTTAATGGCATGGTTGTCAAGGTAAGCAAAGTTGAGAAAAAGATAATCAACACAAAGCGACAAAAAATGATTCCCGCCTGCTCAATGCCATGACTCGTGATTTTAATAAACCCCATCTCGAACAAGACATCTCCACCAGAGATAAAGAAAAGTTGAAAAAGGGTTGTAAAAGCAATCAGAAAAAACATGGACCGCAAACCTTTTATGAAAAAGGATAAGGGAACCTCAGATAAGGCTACAAATATACCTGTTACAACGAAAAGGATCAGATTAGTTATTGGATTATTGGCCCAAAAAACGATCATAATCAATAAAATCATTGCCACTAACTTACTACGAGGATCCAAACGATGAACAATCGAATTTCCTGGTATGTAACGACCTAAAATCATGTTATCCATTGATGAACTCCTTAAACTCCTCTATCGTTATCGGCAATTGTTTAAAAGAAACTCCTCGTTCAGCTACCCTTTGAGCAAATCTTGTTATTTTTGGAACACCTAATTGGATTTTTTCCATGAATTCGACATTTTGAAAAACAAGACTTGGCTTCCCACTCTTGACCAACTTCCCTTTTTCCATCACATAAACTTGATCAGCAAATTCGGCCACATCATCCATCAGATGGGTCACTAAAACAATCGTGATACCATCCTGATGAAGTTTTTTAAACAAGGCCATTAACTCTTTTCGACCAATTGGATCCAAACCAGCTGTTGGCTCATCTAAGACCAAAATGCTAGGCTCCATCGCCAAAATACCAGCAATCGCAACCCTTCTCATTTGTCCGCCTGAAAGCTCAAAGGGACTACGTCCAAAGAGTGACTCATCAATTCCTACTAAAGCTAGTTTTTCACGCGCAATAGCTTCTGCCTCTTCTACAGAAACTCCAAAATTTTGAGGTCCAAAAGCCACATCTTTTAAGACAGTCTCCTCAAAGATTTGATTTTCTGCAAACTGAAAGACTAAGCCCACTTGTTTGCGAATTTGACGAATTTGCTTATTGACGGATGTTGATGTAATTAATGTATCAAAGACATGAACACTTCCCTTTGTGGGAACCAACAAACCATTCAAAAGTTGTAGAATTGTAGATTTCCCGCTTCCTGTATGCCCAATAATTGCTGTATAAGATCCGTCCTCTATTGACAAATTAACATCGGACAAGGCAGCTGAGGCAAAGGGGGTTCCTTCCTGATACGTATAACTCACATTGTCTAGAATAATTCCCATAAAGCCTCCTCGAGCTCCTCTTCGGTCAGGTAGTGCTCTGGTAATTTCAAGCCACTAGTACGTAGCGATTCTTTTAATTGGTTGACAAAGGGTTGATCTAAACCAATTTGATCTAAATCTGACCTAGAAAATAGTTCTCTAGGAGTACTAGTTGATTCGATTTCTCCTTTTTTCATCACCAAAATACGGTCACTCATGGCCACCTCATCTAGGTCATGCGTAATGGAGATTACTGTCATTTGGTGATCTTGGCGAATCTTTTGAACTATCTTAATCAGCTCTAGTCGTCCCTCTGGATCCAACATACTTGTAGCTTCATCCAAAATTAAAATGTCTGGTCGCAAGGCAACAACTCCTGCAATAGCCACTCTCTGTTTTTGGCCACCTGACAAACGAGCAGGTTCTTTTTTAGAAAATCCAGCCATCCCAACTAAGGATAGGGCTTCTGTAACTCTACGCTTCATCTCTTCAAGTGGAATCCCTTGATTTTCTAGTCCAAAAGCAACGTCATCTTCTACGGTTGCCCCCACGAATTGGTTATCAGGATTTTGAAATACCATACCAATCTTACGTCTTTTTTCCCAGACGTTTTCCGGAGTTAGGCAATCACCGTCTATCCAAATTTCTCCAGATTCCGCTTCTAGCAAACCGTCAATCAAGCGAACAGTTGTTGATTTTCCACTACCATTATGACCAACGATAGACAACCATTCTCCACGTTTCACGTGAAACGAAATGTTATGAACATCATAGTGTTCTTGATCTGCCTGGTATCGAAATGACAGATTCTTAATTTCAATAATCGATTCCATATCTAGCGAAAGGTTCCTTTAAACAAATACGCGCTTCCCTTGAAGTAATCATAACCAGAATAAACTGTAAAGAACAAAGCGATATAAAGAGTTATCTGACCAAGTAAATTCCAATGAAATAACAAGAAGATAATCGCAAACATCTGGCTAAATGTTTTGATTTTTCCTGGCATTGCTGCAGCTAAAACAGTTCCACCAGTTTCAACTAAGAGTAGGCGCAACCCAGTAACTGCAAGTTCTCGGCAAATGATAACAGCTACTACCCAAGCAGGAGCCATATTTAGACCTACTAGCATGATAAATGCCGACATAACTAACAACTTATCTGCCATTGGATCTGCGAATTTCCCAAAATTGCTAACTACTTGCCATTTTCTAGCTAAATAGCCATCTAGATAGTCAGTGATACTAGCAACGGCAAAAATAATTGCTGCTATTTTATGTAACACAGGAGACTGTCCAAATGATAGAAGGAGAACAAAAATCGGAATAAATAAAATTCTACCAAGCGTAAGTATATTAGGAATATTCTCTTTTTTCATGTTATCCTTCCTTAATTTGAACTTAATTTCAATGTAATCCAGCCAGTTTGACCAGTTAATTTCGAAGTATCAATTTCCTGATTATCGATCTTGATTTTCACGCCTTTGACAACACCTAATGTGATAGTTACTGGAGAGCCTTTAGAAACTGTTGTTTTGGCCATCTTATTATTAGGCTCAAGAGTAGTTCCTCCAGCCAATTCAGTATCTGAAACACTAATCCAGCTTGTTGCATCCGTCACAGATAGTTGAAGTTCGGCAGTATCTTTAGCAGTTTTATATTCTACCGATATAACATCTCCCTGACCAGAAACCGTCACAGTTGATGCGTTGCTCGAACTTGATGGACTAGTGGTTTGATTGCTAGTTGTCGTTTCACTACTTGTTGCACTTGTTGTCGTAGTCACAACATTATAGTTGGCTGAAGTTGTTGCTGTCGGTTGTGTTTGAATGTAATTCCAAACATAATAAGAAACAAAAATTATAATAGATAAGGAGAAGAGAATAAAGTAAAACAGAGGGAGCAAGGAACGTTTCTTGCGATTAGAACGTCTACGACCTGATAGTTCTATCTCATCAACATCAACTTCCTCATAGGTAATCATACTCCCTGAATCATATGCATCTAAAACAAGGTTTTCATCCAACTCAACTGCCCAAGCATACTTCCTCAAAAAAGAACGTGTATAAAAAGGGCTTGGCAATTGGTCAAAATCATCTGATTCTAAAGCCTCAAGCAGATTCAGTTGAATGTCTGTCTTGCGCTGCAATTCCTCTAAACTCAAACCTTGATTGATTCTTGCTAAACGTAACACTTCACCAATTGTTTTTTTTCTCATACTTACCATGCCTTCTTTCTAGTTTATTTTATATTTCGATAGCTATAGTGGAAAAATCGTAAATTCAACTATTTCACTATTGTCGATAAAATGATGTCCTACCTCAAGAACATCGTCCAAGGTCATTTCCTGTATAATCTTTGGTAAATCAAACAGGGTTGTTTCGTCAGAATGTGACTGATATTGGGTCGCAATAAATTCTAAAGAGTTCATACTATGGATAAATTCTCCATAAATTTCACTTTTTATTAAATCAAGATGTTCTTCCGAAATATCTGCATCAGTAACAAAGCTCTGAATTGCCTTTCGGAATTGATGCGAAATAGCAACAGGTTCCTTTGTGTCCATTGTTAGCATCAAAAAGTTAAAACGTCGATTGATCTCAACTTCTAAAGATAATGAAGAATCTAATTTTCCAGTTTCATACAAACTCTGAAATCTTTTAGAGGTCCAACCAAACATCATCGTAAATAACGCTCTTAATAGAACGCTATATCGATAGCAGTCCTGATGACCCATATCAGAATTCGTTCGAACTCCTATTGCTAATTTAGGTGATGCAACATCCATACGAATGCTCTCAACCTTCTTTACAGGGTGTAAAGCGATTGGTTCTTTTGGATTTGGAACGATACAACCTCCAACATCCTTTTGCAAGAAATAATTCTGTATCAACTCTAAATCAAAATTTCCAACGAGGAAAATTTGGCTATTGACAGGAGTGTAAAATTCATCAAAATTGTCCCGTAGATCCTCTAAACTAATATCTTCTATCGAATCTTCAGTCCCAACAATATCTGAAGCTAGTGGAGTTTCTGGATATAGATTTGCAAGTGTTTTAAAGAACAAGCAAGAATCAGGATCATCCTGATACATTTCGCGTTCTTGTTGAATAATATCCTTTTCTCGTTCAACAGATTCTTCAGTAATGTTAAAGCTAGTAACAAGCTCGTCAAGCAAGTCCAAACACTCAGCGACATTGTCAGAGGTTGAAAAAAGATAACTTGTATTTGTAAAGCTTGTAAAGGCGTTACTATCTGCACCTAATTTGGTAAATGCAGCCATGATATCTTCAGAATTTTCTCTTTCAAAAAGTTTATGTTCTAAAAAATGAGCGATTCCCTTAGGATATGTTTTCTTTTTACTATCTCTAGCTGTAAACTCAGTGTCAACTGAACCAACATAGACAGTTACTACACCATAAACTTCGTTAAAATCATTTTTAGGAAGTAAAGAAACTGTCAATCCATTTTCTAATTTTGCTTGATAAAGAGTTTCCTTTACAGCAGGATAATATTTCTCTTGAAAAGTAACTCTAGTCATTCTGCTCCTTCCATAAAATAGATAGCCTGCAATTTCAAACTAGATGCTGCCCTATAGATTTCATCCTTGTCAACTTGCTCTAGTCTCTCTATCAAAGTATCCAGGTCTAAAACCGATTTACCAAAAAAGAGGCTTAAGTATTCTCTATCTATAATCGAATCTTGATTATCCTGACTCAACAACATCGCCCTACGAATCATTTCCTTAGTTTGATTAACTTCAGAATCTGTAAATCTACCATTTTTGATAGCTAACAATTGATCATTCATCAATTTTCTTACCTTGTTTCGGTTTTGACGATTTATCCCAGCAAACAATCTTAAAAATCCACTAAAGAGATCTAAGTGACTAGAAACAGTGTAGGCCAACCCTTCCTTTTCCCTAACTTGGGTAAACAATTTAGAGTGCGGGAAAGCTCCAAGCAAACCATTCACAAGAAGCAAGGCCATCTTTTGATCATCTCCATAACCAATTGTGCTATGATAACCCATTTCTAGAATAGACTGACCTAGGTTTTTTCTAGCAATTCCTTCTCTAAGAACATTTGAATAACCTTGCTGATATTGAATGTTTACAGTTTCTTTACGACCTGTCAAGTTAAATTTCTTCAAGTTTTCTAAGACTTCAATTTCATTAAAATCACCTAAAAAGAATAAATCAATTCTATCTTCTTTCAGCATTTTTTGAAAACTTGAATAGCAAGATTTAGAAGTCTCTTCAGAAATTCTGGCAATTAAAAACTGCATTGATTCCTCTTGGAAAAACAACTGATCCAATTCTTTATGGGCAAAGAAGAAAGGATCCTCTAATTCTGATTCTAGTCTCGCCAACAATTGTTTTTTTTCAATTTCAAAGGCATTGTTCTCAAATTCATCTTCATTTGACAATGGATTAAATATGACTTGATACAATAATTCTAAAATCTGAGCAGTTAATACGTTTTTCTTACTTAAAAATTCATCTCGAACATAAGTCAAACTCACGTCTACTAAGTGACTTTGCCCCCTTCTATAAGCATGAGTTGACAAATCTGCTCCATACAATGCTGCCAGATGTTTTCTAAGAACCTGAGCAGTTGGATAGCCTTTATTAGCGGTTTCAAGCATACTGGCACTTAGCATGCGACCAGAAATTAAATCCAGAGATAATGGAGCTGTGAAACGCATGGTTATTTTATTTGTCTTAAACTTTTTAGATTGGATAAAATGCACTGCAATTCCAGGGAATAACTCCATCTTTTACCTCCTTTTACATAGAGTTCTATTATACCATGAAAACGAAAATTTTTCCTGTTCTCTTTGACTCTTTTGAAATTAAAATCGTTTTCATATCAGTAGTTTCTTCTCAACTATTTTGTGCAAAATATGGTATAATACCAAAGATTGAGGTGAACTATGGAATACAAATTATTTGAAGAATTTATTACTCTCCAAGCTCTTTTGAAAGATCTTGGAATCATCCAAAGTGGCGGTGCTATTAAATCTTTTTTATCTGACCATCTTGTATATTTTAATGGAGAATTAGAAAATCGTCGAGGCAAGAAAATTAGAATCGGGGATTCTATTGAAATCCCTGATTTAAAAACTCAAATTATTCTAGTTAAACCAACATCAGAAGAACTAGAGGAGTTTCGTCTAGAAAAACTTGAGAAAGAACGTGTAGCTAAACTTGTCAAGGAAATGAATAAAAAGGTACAAAAAAAGCCAGCGAAAAAGAACCAATCAACAAAAGCAAAACCTGCACCACGTTTCCCAGGTAGATAAATATGTGGCTGAAAAATCTATCCATTAAACAATTTCGTAACTATCGAGATGTTGAAGTTAATTTTAATCCAAAATTAAATGTATTTGTTGGCCGAAACGCTCAAGGAAAAACCAATCTTCTCGAAAGTATTTACTTTTTAGCCTTAACAAGAAGTCATCGAACAAAGACTGATAAAAATTTAATTCAATTTGAAGAAGAACAACTGCAAGTTTCTGGAATCTTGCAAAAGAAAACAGCAAGCATTCCACTTGAAATTGACTTAACACAAAAAGGGCGAATTACTAAAGTGAATTACTTGAAACAAGCTCGCCTATCAGACTATATTGGTCATATGAATGTTGTCTTATTTGCCCCAGAAGATTTACAACTTGTCAAAGGCGCTCCGGCCATTCGTCGTAAATTCATTGACATAGAATTAGGGCAAATTAAACCAATTTACTTGTCAGACCTGTCAAGTTATAACCACGTCCTTAAACAGAGAAATACCTATCTCAAATCTACACAAAACATAGATGAGACTTTCCTGTCTGTTCTTGATGACCAACTGGTAGAGTATGGCTGTCGTGTAATGAATCATCGAGCTGACTTTATCCAGAAAATGGAACTCTTTGGCAAGAAAAAACATTTTGACATCTCAGATCAGTTAGAAAATCTGTCAATCCGTTATCAACCTTCTGTAAACTTTGTTGACAAGGAAAATTTGACTGAATCTTTCTATATAGCACTTCAAAAAAGTAGATCCAGAGATTTATTTAAGAAGAATACTGGAGTTGGTCCTCATCGGGACGATATGATTTTCATGATTAATGGAATGGAAGCAAGTTTCGGAAGTCAAGGGCAACATCGTAGCTTGGTGCTTTCTATAAAACTTGCTGAAATCGAATTGATGGAGAGCATTACCAAAGAATCTCCCATTCTTTTACTTGACGATGTCATGAGTGAACTTGACAATACTCGTCAACTTAAATTATTGGAAACTATTTCTCATAACATTCAAACGTTTATTACAACTACTAGTTTAGACCATCTTCAAAACTTACCTGATAACTTGAGCGTCTTTACAGTAGATAATGGTCAATTGACTGTAAATTAAACTTTACATCTTTGTAAAACAAAAAAAATCTCCCGTTTAACAGGAGATTTTTTTTATTACATTGAATAGTTTGGTGCTTCATTAGTGATTTGCACATCGTGTGGATGGCTTTCTTTTAGACCAGCACCTGACATTTCGATAAACTGAGCATTGTCATGTAATTCTTTTAAGTTAGCAGCACCACAGTAACCCATACCAGAACGAATACCACCAATCATTTGGAAAACAATATCAGCTGCTGCACCTTTATAAGCAACACGACCTTCGATTCCTTCTGGAACGAGTTTGTTTGCTTCATTGACAGAACCTTGAAAGTAACGGTCGCTTGAACCCTTCTTCATAGCAGCGATTGAACCCATACCGCGGTATGTCTTGAACTTACGCCCTTGGAAGATCTCAGTTTCACCTGGAGCTTCATCTGTTCCTGCAAACATTGATCCGAGCATCACTGCGTTTCCTCCAGCAGCAAGGGCTTTTACAATATCTCCAGAATATTTGATTCCACCATCAGCGATAATCGTTTTACCATATTCACGAGCAACTGCTGCTGCATCGTAAATTGCTGTTACCTGGGGAACTCCTACACCAGCAATAACACGAGTTGTACAGATTGACCCTGGACCAATACCGACTTTAACAACGTCAACACCTGCATCATAAAGAGCACGCGCACCTTCAGCAGTAGCGATGTTCCCAGCAATCAGTGTACGGTCTGGGAAATGAGCACGAATTTCAGCGATTTTACGAAGTACACCCGCTGAGTGACCATGGGCAGTATCGATAACAATAGCATCAGCTCCTGCTTCAAAGAGGGCTTCTGCACGTTCAAATGTATCAGAAGTAACACCTACTGCACCAGCAACTAGAAGACGACCGAATTCATCTTTTGCCGCATTTGGGAACTCAATCACTTTTTCAATATCTTTAATGGTGATTAAACCAGAAAGACGACCCTCTTCGTCAACTAGAGGTAGTTTTTCAATACGGTGTTCTTGAAGAATACTCTCAGCAGTTTTTAAATCTGTACCAACCGGAGCAGTAACTAGGTTTTCACTAGTCATGTGTTTTGAAATTGGTTGGTTGTAGTCAGAAATGAAACGCAGATCTCGGTTGGTCAAAATACCAACTAACTTACGGTTTTCTAGAGTTTCAACCACTGGGATACCACTGATACGGTAACGGCCCATGAGTTCATCTGCTTCAGCGATTGTATGTTCAGGAGTCAAGAAGAATGGATCAATGATAACACCATTTTCAGAACGTTTTACCTTTCGAACTTCGTCAGCTTGTTGCTCAATAGACATATTTTTATGGATAACTCCAAGTCCACCTGCACGCGCGATTGCAATGGCCATTTGGCTTTCTGTTACAGTGTCCATTGCAGCTGTAATAATTGGGATATTTAAAGTCAAATTATCTGCCAATTTTGTTGTTAAATCCGCATCATTAGGCAACACATGACTCTCTGCTGGAATTAGCAATACATCATCAAAGGTAAAACCTTTTTTCAAAAATTTAGTGTCCCAATTAGACATTGAAGTTTCCTCTTTTCTTTCTTTATTGAGCTAAACGCTTTTTGTATTGTATCTATCATACCATTCTATGAAAATTTGTCAATTAAATTTATAAGAGAATAAATAAAAAACTATCCCTCTTATTTTAAAGAAGAAATAGTTTTATAGTTCATATTTTATCCATTAGTGAAAGTAATTTAGACCCATTGCAGCTTTTACTTCTGATAGTGTTTGCCCAGCAACTTCTCGAGCTTTTTCACTACCTTTTTGGAGCATATTATAAACCTCACCCATATCTTTAGCATATTCTAGGCGACGTTCACGGATTGGACCAAGTTCACGTTCTAGGATTTCAAGTAGATAACGTTTGGTCTTAACATCACCAAGGCCTCCACGTTGATAATGTTCCTTCATTTCAGCAATTTCTTGAGCATCCTCAGGTCGACCGAATACGTCCAAGTAATGGAAAACCATATTTCCTTCAATCTTACCTGGATCCTCAACACGAATATGGTCTGGATCTGTATACATACTCATTACTTTTTTACGCAAAGTATCCGCATCATCAGCTAAGTAAATTCCATTATTAAGTGATTTCGACATTTTGGCATTACCATCAAGACCTGGTAAACGTCCCGCACCTTCATGCTCAGGGTAAATTCCTTCTGGTTCTACTAAAACATCACAGTTATAGGCATGGTTGAAAGAACGCACAATTTCACGTGTTTGTTCAATCATCGGCTTTTGATCATTCCCTACTGGAACCAGGTTAGCCTTAAATGCTGTAATATCTGCTGCTTGCGCAACAGGATAAACTAAAAATCCAGTAGGAATACTTTCACCAAAGCCTTTTTGAGCAATTTCAGTCTTTACGGTTGGATTTCGTTCCAAGCGAGCTAATGAAACTAGGTTCATATAATACATAGAAAGCTCTGCCAATTCTGGAATCTGGCTTTGAATGAAAATCGTTGCTTTATTAGGATCTAATCCCACTGCAAGATAATCCAAAGCAACATTCCCAATAGACTCTACAATAGTTTGTGGATCTTTTGCATGGTCTGTTAGTGCTTGCTGGTCAGCTAAAAAAACAAACATGTCATATTTATTTTCTTCTTGTAGTAAGACACGATTTTTCAAACTACCAACGTAGTGCCCAATATGTAATTTCCCCGTTGGACGATCTCCTGTTAAAATAATGGGTTTACTCATCTTATTCTCCTTTGATATGGTCCTTTCAATTATAGCATTTTTTTAATAAAAAGACAGATAATTTTTTTATTGAAACAATAGAGATGTTACCCCTTTCAATCGTAAAGGGGTTGTCAACTTTGTTTACAAAAAATTGACAAATAAAAATTTGAATAATTGGTGATTTTCTAGTAGAATTAGAGTATTACATATAATAGGAGAAAAACTTTGCTAACAGTATCTGATGTTTCACTACGTTTTAGTGATCGTAAACTTTTTGATGATGTAAACATCAAATTTACAGAAGGAAATACCTATGGTTTGATTGGTGCCAACGGTGCTGGAAAATCAACCTTTTTAAAAATATTAGCTGGAGATATTGAACCGACAACTGGGCATATCTCTCTTGGACCAGACGAACGTCTTTCAGTACTTCGTCAAAATCACTTTGACTACGAAGATGAGCGTGTTATTGATGTTGTTATCATGGGTAATGAAAAACTATACAACATCATGAAAGAAAAAGACGCCATTTATATGAAAGAAGATTTTTCAGAAGAAGATGGTGTTCGCGCAGCTGAACTTGAAGGAGAATTCGCTGAACTAGGTGGTTGGGAAGCTGAGAGTGAAGCTTCACAACTCTTACAAAATTTGAATATTCCAGAAGAACTTCATTACCAAAATATGAGTGAACTAGCAAATGGCGACAAAGTAAAGGTTCTCCTTGCTAAAGCCCTCTTCGGTAAACCAGATGTCCTTCTTTTGGACGAGCCAACCAATGGTCTGGATATTCAATCCATCACTTGGTTAGAGGATTTCCTAATCGACTTTGATAATACTGTCATTGTCGTATCCCACGACCGTCACTTCTTGAATAAAGTATGTACTCACATGGCTGACCTGGACTTTGGAAAAATCAAACTCTATGTCGGAAACTACGACTTCTGGAAGGAATCTTCTGAGCTTGCTGCTAAATTACTAGCAGACCGTAATGCTAAAGCAGAAGAAAAAATCAAACAACTTCAAGAATTCGTTGCTCGTTTCTCTGCTAATGCTTCTAAATCAAGACAAGCAACTTCACGTAAAAAAATGCTTGACAAGATTGAGCTAGAGGAAATTGTTCCTTCTAGTCGTAAATACCCATTTATCAGCTTTAAAGCTGAACGTGAAATTGGGAACGACCTCTTGACAGTAGAAAATCTATCTGTAAAGATTGACGGTGAAACTATTCTTGACAACATCAGCTTCATCTTGCGTCCAGGTGACAAGACAGCTCTTATCGGACAAAATGACATCCAAACAACTGCCTTGATTCGTGCCATTATGGGTGAAATTGACTATGAAGGGACTGTCAAGTGGGGAGTTACAACTAGTCGCTCTTACTTGCCAAAAGACAATTCAGCTGATTTTGCTGGCAATGAATCTATCCTTGACTGGCTCCGTCAATTCGCAAGTAAAGAAGAAGATGACAACACTTTCTTGCGTGGTTTCCTAGGTCGTATGCTCTTCTCTGGAGACGAAGTTAACAAACCTGTAAACGTCTTGTCTGGGGGAGAAAAGGTGCGCGTGATGCTTTCAAAACTCATGCTTTTAAAGTCAAACGTTCTTGTACTTGACGATCCTACAAATCACTTAGACTTGGAATCTATCTCAAGCTTGAACGATGGATTGAAAAACTTTAAAGAGTCCATCATCTTTGCCAGTCACGACCATGAGTTTATTCAAACTTTGGCTAACCACATTATTGTCTTATCTAAAAACGGCGTCATCGATCGTATTGATGAAACCTATGATGAATTCTTAGAAAATGCTGAAGTTCAAGCAAAAGTCAAAGAACTTTGGAAAGATTAGGTAGAACTTAAAAAAAAACTCAGTTGGGAGCCCAACTGAGTTTTTTTATTTCTTATGAATTTTTAGTTGATAGTTCTGTCAATCTGATTCTATTCAACCTATTCATTGTTTCACGTGAAACATTCTATTATTAGATTTATAAATTCTTGACAAGATTCATGCACATAAAAAATCGACCAAATTGGTCGATTTTTTTAATCTTCTTCCAGTTTTTTAGGTTGATAAGCAAGCATACCTATTCCTATGAATAGAACTAAAGTTACGAGAAGGAAAATTACCTGATAATGAACATTCCCTGTCATAGAAATCGTTTGTCTCAATCCTGAAACTGAATAACTCATTGGTAACCAAGGATTGACAGCCTTAAAGAAATCATTAGTCAAAGCAAGCGGATAAGTTCCTGCACTTGATGCTAATTGTAATAATAGTAAAATAAGAGAGAAGAAAGCACCTAAGCGACTATTCCATGTCGTTAACGCGGTTACCATAGACATAAAGGTCAAACTTGCGATGATGATTAAGAGCAAGGTTCTCATTTCATGATTTGCTGTTAGACCGATAAGATGAACTCCTCCATAGACTAAGACAGCTGCTAAAACAGCTATAACTCCATTTATTTCGAAACGAGATTTAACCCAAGCCCAACGACTTTCAGGATGACGACCTGAAGGTAACTTAGCAAAAATCATATTTGTTGATAACGCAGCAACAAAGAGGGCAACAGATATCATATAAGGAGCCATAGCAATCCCATTTACAGGAACCTGATCATTGTCTGTTTTTGAAAGACTCAAGGGCTCAGATAATACTTCTGCATTGTTAGGCTCTGTTGATGCTGTTTTTAGTTGATTGCTAGCACTATTTAATCCTTCTCCTAGTCCTGTAGATCCTACTTGCAGACTTTCAATACCAGCAGTTAAAGTTGTTCCACCATCTGCTAGTTTTCCAGCACCATCAGCAATTTTCATTGCTCCACTTTCTAACTGAGAGCTAGCTGAAAGCAATTGACTCGATTTATCTGTTAATTGACTAGAACCTAGCTGTATTTTATCCAGTCCTGCAATTAAGTCTGAACTCTTACTATTTAATTGGCTAGAACCAGATGAGAGTTTTTCGATACCTGTTACTAGTTCTGGAGTTTTCCCAGCTAGCGAATCCAAACCAGTTGTCAAGGTTGAAGAGTTTTCTGTCAACTTACTTGATCCAGAAACCAATTGATCCAAACTTGTTGTTAAAGTTGTATTCTTTTCATTTAGTTGGTTTACACCTAAAGAAATGGTATCCAGCCCTTTAGTATAATCATTAACCCCATTTTCAATCGATTGACTTCCAGGAACTAACTTATTATCTACAGCATTTTGCAACTGTGTAAATCCACTTGACATAGATGTCAAGGAACTAGACGCCACAGGTAATACTTGATTTGCTTTAGTCTGTAAAGTAGATAGATTAGAGACTGGTTGGTTTACACTTTCCAAATTTTCTTTTAAATCTCCTACCGTCGTTAAAATTGCTTTTGCTGACTCTATCGTAGAATTAGAATTATTTGAAACAGCTGCAGTCAGTTCTTGTTTCTGAGTATCAGTAAGAGATTGATAAGTTGCTGTTGCTTGGAGATTGGTAAGAGTTTTCTCTTGCTCTGTTTGACTATTAGTCACAATAGTTTGAGCAAGAGTAGATATATTCGCTAAATCATTAGATATTGTACTTTTAAGTTCAGTATTATCTGAAATAGTTACAGCTTGAAGTGCTTTATTCAATTCATCTAAACTAGTTGCTAATTGAGTGATTTCCTCTTTTTGTTGAGATGAAGTATTCAATTGAGTCGAAATTTCTTTAATCCCTTTATTTAATTGGGTAATACCGTCTCTCAATGTATCTGATTGACTAGATAATTGATTTGCCCCAATAGATAGTTTGTCAACACCGCTTGTGTAAGCATTGACACCAACTGAAAATTGATTGAGACCTGTATTTAGTTGCGAAACTCCTCCTGCATATGACTTCATTCCAGTATTTAGCTGATTGACACCTGCTACTAATTCTGGAGTCTTGGAAGATAATTGATTAAGTCCAGTGTCAACCTGTGAAACTGCACTTGTATAGTTCTGTAAACCATCATTAAATGTACCTAAGCCACTATTCAGTTGCTTTACTCCTGTTACATACGTTGTCAACCCTTTTGTAAATTGATTTGAGCCATCAGAAAAGGTTAAACTTGAACTAGCTAAAGTATCAAGATTAGAAGACAATGTCTGACTTCCTACAGCTAACTGACTAGCCCCATTGGCCAATTGTTCACTTCCATCAGCTGCCTTCGTTAAACCAGATTTTAAATCTCCCATCTTTTGAAATAAAGCTTTCGTATAGGTTTCGGTTACATTAGCAGAAACATTTTGTTTTAACTGTGTCATGGCAGAATCACTCATCTTACTTGCAATGAAACTATGCCCACTAGAAGTTTGATAGTTAATATTCATTTGTTCTGGGTGATCTGATAGAATAGAAGCAGCCTTTTCAGATAAGTCACTTGGTAAAGTTACTACCATATAGTAATCACCGTCTTCTAGACCCTTCTTACCTTCTTCTTCACTGACAAAATGAAAATCTAATGATTTATTTTTCTCTAAATTGGACACCATGTCTTTTCCAATAGTCATTGTGTTTCCATTATAAGATGCTTCTTTATCATTATTAACGACCGCTACAGGCAACTCAGATAACTGGCCATATGGATCCCACATAGATGATAAAAATATGATGTTGTATAAAGCAGGAATTAGAGAAATCCCTATCATTACAATGATAAAGGTTGGTTTTTTAAAAATTGCTTTCCATTCTTTAAACATATTGTCTCCTTTTTTACACATATTGTCTAAAATTTTGATATAATAGATTATACATTAAAAATTCTTATTTACAAGTCAAAATCATAATTTTTAGACACTAAGTCTATTTTTGTTCACAAGGAGGAACTATGAAAGAGAGCAACAAACGCTTAAAAACCAAACGTATTATTGAGAACGCCATGGTTCAATTATTAACGGAACAACCATTTGATCAAATTAGCACTATTAAGCTGGCAGAAAAAGCTGGAATTAGTCGTTCTAGTTTTTATACTCATTACAAAGATAAGTATGATATGATTGAACATTACCAAAGTAAGCTTTTTCATACCTTTGAGTATATTTTCCAAAAACACGCAAATCATAAAAGAGATGCTATTCTAGAAGTGTTTGAATACTTAGAGTCTGAACCTTTACTAGCTGCTCTTCTATCTGAAAATGGTACAAAAGAGATACAAAACTTCTTGAGAAATAAACTTCACATTATGCTTAGCACTGACCTCCAAAAACGCTTTATGCAATTAAATTTAAACAATACTGAGTTAGAGTATAGTAGCATTTATCTAACAAACGCACTATTTGGTGTATGTCAAACCTGGATTGCTCATGGAAAAAAAGAAAGTCCACAAGAAATGACAAACTTTCTTATGAAAATGTTGGGAGATGTAAATTAGAGACAAAAAAAGAACACCAATGGTGTTCTTTTTGTTTAACTCCGCCAGTAGGACTCGAACCTACGACATCATGATTAACAGTCATGCGCTACTACCAACTGAGCTATGGCGGATAATATAGTCCGTACGGGATTCGAACCCGTGTTACCGCCGTGAAAAGGCGGTGTCTTAACCCCTTGACCAACGGACCATCTATCTGTAGCAGATATAACCATTATATCAATTTCTTACTAATTGTCAATCACTTTTTAGATTTTTTCTCCAGAATATCTCTTAATTTCCGTACCTTTAGACGGGTAATTGGACAACGATGATCCTCATAAAAAACCACTTCTAAATTTTTTCGATCAATTTCCCTAATATTTCCTACATTGACAAGAAATGATTTATGAGCAGAATAAAATCTTTGAGTATTTTTATCTTTTTCTTGAATATCCGCCATAGTACCATAAAATTCTTTGGCAAAATTCTTACCAATAATCCTTAACTTATGAGATACTCCTGTTGTTTCAATATATAAAATATCATGGTAAGGAATTTTTAAATCATTTCCCTTATAATTATAGTCAAAATAATCCACAACATCTTTATTTTCAAGCAGCATACTTTTGGTATATAGGATACTCTGTTCGATACGTTTTTTAAATAACTCATCATTGATATCTTTATCAACAAAATCCAAGGCGGATACTTGATATTTGTAAGTTAAGGTAGCAAATTCTGACCTACTAGTGATAAATACGATAATTGCATAAGGATTGTGGCGACGAATAAACTGTGCTACCTCAAATCCTTTTTTCTCAACTCCATGAATATCAATATCTAGAAAATAAAGCTGGTTTACTTCATCATTTTCGATGTATTCCTTAAATTCTCGTTCTTTACCTGTTGTTTTATAAGAAATAGGAATATTTAATTCCTTTGAAATTTCATCTAGGGTTCTTTCTAGTCTGACCTGATGTTGAATAACATCTTCTAAAATTAATACTTTCATTCAAACTCTCTCTTAAATCTAATAATCTGTCTAAACGTACTATCTTCCATCTCTGTTTCTAAAATGATATTTTCATACTTATCCAAAATCTCTTTGACATTATTAAGGCCAATTCCTCTATTTCTACCTTTAGTAGAAAAACCTAGTTCAAACAAGTCTTCTGAAGGCGTCATGGTAATTTTACACGAATTTTGAATCACGATAACTGTTTCTAAATCCATCTTAATCACTGCAACTTCCATTTGTTTTGAGGAACTTTCTGCAGCACCCTCAACGGCATTGTTCAATAATACGCTCATAATACGCACAAGATCAAGTAAATCAATTGACAACCTTGTGATAATATCCTTTACTTCTAGTGTAAACTCTACGTCATTATTTCTGGCATATACAATAGATTGAGCAATCAAACTTCGTAAAGCTGAGTCTTCTATATTGTTTAAATCAAAGTATGTATACTTATCTGAACGTAATTTTTGATTAGCTTTTACTAAGACTTCATTGTAAATTCTGTCAATTTCCTGTAAATCTTTACTGTCAATAGCCATTTGCATACTGACAAGCATACCTGCATAATCATGACGGAAACCACGGATTTCATTATACAAACCAACAATTTCATCTGTATAGGTCTGTAAATGTTCTTGTTCAAATTTTTTCTGTTTTAGGGCTATTTCTTTTTCAACTCGCACCTTATAAGAATTCATAGCGAAGAAGATTAGTAGTAAACAAATAAATACAATTGTTGCTAAAATACTACCAAAGCTATTAAAATGCGCATGAGTACTTACCATATCTGAAATGAATGATAGAATATGTAAAGTAAAGAAACCAAGTATAACTTTTTTTAAAAATGGATAGAGGTAATCTTTATCAAAATAATTAAGTTCAAGATGAAAATAAGTAATAATTTTTTTTATTACAAAATAAGTCAGCAATAAAACTACTACAAAAAAGAGAGCTTCATATTTTGTTACAAAAGAATCACCTGTTATAGAAGATAAAGTTACTGATAAAAAAGTATGAGTGCTATGATATAATAAAGACAATAGTAGACTGATAAATATCCCCTTATACTTATTGTATCTCTTTAATTTTATCTGGTAAATGGAAATAAGTAATGGAAATAAAAATTTAGATATACCAAAGCCACCTAAGTTTAGTAGACTAATAAATTCCTCAAGTAACAACACTGAAATAAGTGTATAACATAGAAAAATAAATTGTTCTTTTCTAGTTACTTTACATATCCATCTATAACTTTTGCTAATTATAAAAAAATAGAAAATAGCTATAAATAATCCAAATAAATCCATTACTCTTTACCTTTTTTTATTTTTTCTTTGGAAATATAAGTTCACGTATTGAATCTAAAAATCTCCAATCACCACCTTGGATTTCCTGTAATTCTTTTTCTGTAAGTTTTTTGAACTGCTCTAATTTAACTGTTTTTTCCATATTAAATTCTCCTTTATTGTTTTTTTCTTGTAAATGCACTTACAAAACTATTATACAAAACGGAGTCTGTTTTAAAACATTTCATTCTCAACTGCACATTTTTGTACCTGAACTGTTAATTTTTACAAAAAACGCTGGGTTTCCCCAGCGTTAAATCTAGTATATGATCCCAGCAGGATTCGAACCTGCGACCGTTCGCTTAGAAGGCGAATGCTCTATCCAGCTGAGCTATGAGACCTAACTAGTTTATCTTATCAAAATAATCGAGAATAGTCAATCCTATTTATGATAAGGAGAACCTTGTTGGATGGTAAAGGCTCGGTATATCTGTTCTACAAGAACTAGACGCATTAATTGATGCGGAAGAGTCAGTCTACCAAAACTAAGGGATAGATTCGCTCGATTTTTTACTTGAGGAGAAAGACCCAGACTCCCACCAATCACAAATGTTAAGGTTGAATAACCATTAATAGATGCTTGTTCTAACTGTTTACTGAATTCTTCAGAAGACAAGGTTTTCCCTTCAATAGCTAAAACGACAACAAATTCTCTATCCCCAATTTTGGAAAGAATTCGATTTCCCTCTAAATCTAAGATTTTTTCATTTTCTGAATCGCTAGCACGATCTGGTGTCTTTTCATCAGCTAATTCGATCATTTCTACGGCAGCAAATCGTGATATTCTTTTAGAATATTCTGCAATTCCATCTTTGAGATACTTTTCTTTTAGTTTTCCAACTGTTACAAGTTTAATTTTCATGCTTCTATTTTACCATAATCGTGTTCTATTCACATCTTATTCACAAATGAAAAAGGTGAAAAACACTATAAATTCACAAATTTTCAACAATTATCCACAGATTGTTGAAAACTTAAGTTTTTTAAGTTAGAATTAAGTTAGTAATTTTATACTTTCACTAATTAGTCAAATATGGAGGATTCTATGAAAAACTTAAACAAGTTTTCAAAAACAATTGGACAACTTTTACTAGTTATACTTATTAGCTTTTTTAGTGGTCTTTTAGGAAGTTTGGCTGTTCTTCAGTTCAACCAAAAGCAGGGAAGTGGAGAACAAAATAGTGCAGCAGTCACTCAGACTGCTTCGAAAAATGAAAATTCTACCACACAGGCTGTAGATAAAGTTAAAGATGCAGTTGTATCGATTATCACTTATTCAGAAAACTCTCAAGGTGGTTTTGTTGGAACTAATGATACTGATACAGATTCAAACACTGAACAAATTAACAGTGAAGGTTCTGGTGTTATCTATAAAAAAGATGGGGATGATGCTTATCTTGTAACCAACACTCACGTTATTAGTGGCGCTAAAAAAGTTGATATTCGTCTAGCAGATGGAACAAAAGTACCAGGTGAAATTGTTGGTTCTGATACCTATTCTGATATTGCAGTAGTAAAAATATCTTCAGAAAAGGTCTCTACAGTAGCTGAGTTTGGTGACTCAAGTCAATTATCTGTTGGGGAAACAGCTATCGCAATCGGTAGTCCTTTGGGTTCAGAATATGCAAATACAGTTACACAAGGGATTGTATCAAGCTTGAACAGACACGTTTCTTTGAAATCTGAAGATGGTCAAGCTATTTCAACAAATGCTATCCAAACAGACACAGCTATTAACCCTGGTAACTCTGGAGGACCTTTGATTAACATCCAGGGAGAAGTTATCGGTATTACATCAAGTAAAATCGCCTCTAATGGTGGAACATCCGTAGAAGGTCTTGGTTTTGCTATTCCTGCAAATGATGTTAAGAATATTATCAAACAGTTGGAAAAAGATGGAAAAGTAACTCGACCAGCTCTTGGTATCCACATGGTTAATTTGACAAACCTTAGCACTGCCGATCTACAAAAATTAAAACTTCCTGACAACGTTACTTCTGGTGTAGCTGTTCGATCTGTTCAAAAGAACATGCCTGCAAATGGACATTTACAACAATATGATGTTATCACAAAAATAGATGATACTAAGATTTCATCTACAACTGAATTACAAAATGCTCTATATAGCCACTCTATTGGAGATGAAATGACTGTAACTTATTACCGTAATGGTAAAGAAGAAACAACTAAAATCAAGTTGGACAAGAGTACTAGTGATTTAAATCAATAGTTTACAGTTTTGTAAACTAACTTTACAGAATATCAAAGTTATGATACTGTAGAAGCATGGAAGAATTTAAACTCATTCGTATTAGTGATATTCAAAAAAATCCCTATCAACCACGTAAAGAATTTTCAGAAGAAAAAATAAAAGAACTTGCCCAATCTATTAAAGAAAATGGTTTAATTCAACCCATTATTGTCCGTCAATCTCCAGTTATCGGATATGAAATCCTAGCTGGAGAAAGACGGTATCGGGCATCGATAGCAGCTGGGCTATCAGAAGTTCCTGTAATCATCAAAAAATTATCTGATCAGGATATGATGGTTCACTCAATCATTGAAAATTTACAACGAGAAGACTTAAATCCGATTGAAGAAGCAAAAGCTTATCAATCTTTAATTGATAAAGGATATACTCATTCAGACATTGCTGAAAAAATGGGGAAATCACGCCCTTATATCACTAATCTTGTTCGATTGCTAACGCTCCCTGATTTTATTTTAACAGAAGTAGAAACTGGAAAATTGTCTCAAGCACATGCTAGACTTCTAATCCAACTACCTTTGAAAGAACAAAAAAATTTACTCAATCGCATTCAGAAAGAGGATTTATCAGTTCGGCAGGTGGAACATCTACTTAAAGAAGAAAAAAATAAGAAGAAAAGCAAAGAAAAAGATCACTTTATCAAAGAAGAAGAAGAAAATTTGAAAAAATTGTTGGGATTAGATGTCCAAATCGTCCTTCAAAAAAAAGAGGCAGGAAAAATAACTATCTCTTTTCATAATCAAGAAGAATACCAACGTTTTATTAACAGCCTGAAATAAGGCTGTTATTTTATTTTTCTAAACTCACATACTTATCCACTGGATTAGTATAGAAAAAGGCTATTAAATCAAAATATAGACCTCTTATCCACAAGTTGTGGATAATTTTTTTAAACATTGTGGATTGTTTTTCACAAGTTGTGGAAAAATTGCTTGCTATGTGATAAAATAGTGTTTAAGATTACACCATTTAGAAAAGGAGGAGTTTGTTGTTGAAAGAAAAACAATTTTGGAATCAGATTTTAGAATTAGCTAAAGAGAGATTGACACGATCAATGTTTGATTTCTACGCAACACCTGCTGAATTAATAAAGGTTGAGGGAAATGTAGCTACCATATTTTTGCCAAGATCTGAAATGGAAATGGTTTGGAGTACAAAACTCAATGATATTATTGTAGCTGTCGGTTTCCAAATCTACGACACTGAAATAAAAGCTCAATATGTATTGACTAAAGAAGATTCTAATACCTCCGATATAGCAAGCAATGTTGAAAACAGTAATCATCAACAGGAAGAAATTAAAAAATCTATACCCTATTCAGAAACAGGATTAAGAGATATCTATACTTTTGATAATTTTATCCAAGGTGATGGAAATATTTGGGCTAAGTCTGCTGCTTTAGCCGTCTCGGAAGATCCTGGACTAACTTATAATCCTCTGTTTATATATGGAGGACCTGGTCTAGGGAAAACTCACTTGCTCAATGCTTTGGGTAATGAAATTCTCAAAAAAAATCCTAATACGCGTGTAAAATATATTCCTGCTGAAAGCTTTATTAATGAATTTTTAGATCATCTAAGACTCAATGATATGGATAATTTTAAAAAAACCTATCGAAGTATAGATCTCCTTCTTATTGATGACATTCAATCTCTCAGTGGAAATAAAGTGCAAACTCAGGAAGAGTTTTTCAACACATTTAATAACCTTCATAGTAATAATAAACAGATTGTTTTAACGAGTGACCGTAGGCCAGAACAACTAGAAAATCTACCTGAACGACTTGTCACGCGCTTCTCGTGGGGATTAACAACGGATATTACTCCACCTGATTTTGAAACTCGTATCGCTATCCTAAATAGTAAAACAGAGGATTTAGATTATCATTTTCAACCTGACACAATCGAATATTTGGCTGGCCAGTTTGATTCAAATGTACGTGAATTAGAAGGTGCGCTCAAAGATATTAGTCTCATGGCTAAAGTCAAACAAATCAACACTATAACTGTGGATATTGCATCTGAGGCTATACGTGCTAGAAAACAAAGCGTCAGCACCATGATCGTCATTCCGATTGAAAAAATTCAAGAGGAAGTCGGAAAATTTTATGATGTGAGCGTTAAGGAGATGAAGGGAACTAGACGTGTTCAGAATATTGTTCTAGCTCGCCAAGTTGCTATGTACCTAGCTAGAGAATTAACTGATAACAGTCTTCCAAAAATCGGAAAAGAATTTGGTGGTAAAGATCATACAACCGTCATTCATGCTCATGCAAAAATCAAATCTATGATTGAAACTGATGATAAATTACGTATAGAAATCGAAACCATCAAAAAGAAAATCAAATAACTTGTGGATAAGTGTTTAAAATTTTACTGATTTATTAACAAATTTTAAACAAGTATAACTTCTTGATTTTTCTAAACTAAACTTGGTTTTCCACAGATTTCACATAGCCTACTATTACTATTAACCTTCTAATAATAAAAATAAATAAAGGAGATTCCATGATTCATTTTTCTATTAATAAAAATTTATTCCTGCAATCATTAAATATTACAAAACGTGCTATTAGTTCAAAAAATGCTATTCCTGTTTTATCAACTATTAAAATTGATGTGACTAACGAAGGAATTACATTAATTGGATCAAATGGTCAAATTTCAATTGAGAATTTCATTTCTCAAAAAGATGAAAATGCAGGTCTTTTGATTAACTCTTTAGGATCAATTCTTTTAGAAGCTTCTTTCTTTATCAATGTTGTTTCTAGTCTTCCAGATGTGACTCTTGATTTTAAAGAAATTGAACAACATCAAATTGTACTAACAAGTGGAAAATCAGAAATTACTCTGAAAGGAAAAGACAGCGAACAGTATCCACGTATTCAGGAAATCACAGCAAGTAATCCTCTAGTTCTTGAAACAAAACTTCTTAAGAAGATTATCAACGAAACTGCCTTTGCTGCTAGTGTACAAGAAAGCCGTCCAATCTTGACTGGTGTACACTTTGTCCTAAGTAATCATCAAGAATTGAAAACAGTTGCGACAGATTCTCACCGTCTCAGTCAGAAGAAATTAACTCTTGAAAAAAATAGTGATAATTTTGATGTTGTCATTCCAAGTCGCTCTCTACGCGAATTTTCAGCTGTTTTTACGGACGATATCGAAACAGTAGAGATATTCTTTGCAAACAACCAAATTCTCTTTAGAAGCGAAAATATTAGCTTCTATACACGTCTCTTAGAAGGTAATTATCCTGATACAGATCGTCTGATTCCAACAGATTTTAATACGACAGTGACTTTTGATGTTGTGAATCTACGTCAATCTATGGAACGTGCACGTCTTTTATCAAGTGCTACTCAAAATGGAACTGTAAAATTAGAAATCAAACAAAGAGTAGTTACAGCGCATGTAAATTCTCCAGAAGTTGGTAAAGTAAACGAAGAAATCGATACAAATGCTGTATCTGGTGAAGATTTAACTATTAGCTTTAACCCAACTTACTTGATTGAAGCACTAAAAGCCTTGAATAGTGAAAAGGTAACAATCAGCTTCATTTCAGCGGTTCGTCCATTTACCTTGGTACCAGCTGATACAGATGAAGATTTCATGCAGCTGATCACACCAGTTCGTACAAATTAAGTTAAAGAGGTTGAGCCTAGCTCACCTCTTTTATGATATAATCAGAAATATGAAAAGGAGAGTAGTATGTATCAAGTTGGAAATTTTGTTGAAATGAAAAAACCACATGCTTGTACAATCAAGTCTACAGGTAAAAAAGCGAATCGTTGGGAAATTACACGTCTAGGTGCAGATATCAAAATAAAATGCAGTAATTGTGATCATGTTGTCATGATGAGTCGCTATGATTTTGAAAGAAAAATGAGTAAAATTATCGACTAAATGCAAGGAGTTAGAGGGTTAGCAAGTTTTCCCTTTTTGTGTTATAATATTGAAGATTGAAATGTGAACGGAGAATGAGAAATTATGGCTTTAACAGCAGGTATCGTGGGTTTGCCAAACGTTGGTAAATCAACCCTATTTAATGCAATTACAAAAGCAGGAGCAGAGGCTGCAAACTATCCATTTGCAACTATTGACCCAAACGTTGGGATGGTAGAAGTTCCAGATGAACGCCTCCAAAAATTGACTGAAATGATTACTCCTAAGAAGACAGTCCCAACAACCTTTGAATTTACAGATATTGCAGGGATTGTAAAAGGTGCATCAAAAGGAGAAGGTCTCGGTAATAAATTCTTGGCCAATATCCGTGAAGTTGATGCCATTGTCCATGTAGTTCGTGCCTTTGATGATGAGAATGTCATGCGTGAGCAAGGTCGTGAAGATGCTTTTGTAGATCCATTAGCAGATATTGATACCATTAACCTAGAATTGATTCTTGCTGACTTAGAATCTGTTAATAAACGCTATGCGCGTGTGGAAAAGATGGCTCGTACGCAAAAAGATAAGGAATCAGTTGCAGAATTTAACGTTCTCCAAAAGATTAAACCTGTCCTTGAAGACGGTAAATCAGCTCGTACTATTGAATTTAAAGATGAAGAGCAAAAGGTTGTCAAAGGTCTTTTCCTCTTGACCACGAAACCAGTTCTTTATGTAGCGAATGTGGATGAGGATGTTGTTGGAGACCCAGACTCTATCGAATATGTGAAGCAAATTCGTGACTTCGCAGCAACAGAAAATGCAGAGGTAGTGGTCATTTCTGCGCGTGCTGAAGAAGAAATTTCTGAATTAGACGATGAAGATAAAAAAGAGTTTCTTGAAGCTATTGGTTTGACAGAATCAGGTGTGGATAAGTTGACTCGTGCAGCTTACCATCTATTAGGACTTGGAACTTACTTTACAGCTGGTGAAAAAGAGGTTCGTGCTTGGACCTTTAAACGTGGCATGAAAGCCCCTCAAGCTGCTGGTATCATCCACTCTGACTTCGAAAAAGGTTTTATTCGTGCAGTAACTATGTCTTATGATGATTTGATTAAATACGGATCTGAAAAGGCTGTAAAAGAAGCTGGACGCTTGCGTGAAGAAGGAAAAGAATATGTCGTTCAAGATGGCGATATTATGGAATTCCGCTTTAACGTATAATCAACATTTTAAATAGTGTCAATTAGGTTGGAAAAAAATTCCAACCCTTTTGGCTTTTGAAAGGAAATTTTAATGACAAAATTACTTGTAGGATTGGGAAATCCAGGGGATAAATATTTTGAGACAAAGCATAATGTTGGTTTTATGTTGATTGATCAACTAGCAAAAAAACAGAATGTATCCTTTACACACGATAAAATATTCCAAGCTGAATTAGCTTCATTTTTCCTTAATGGTGAAAAAATTTATCTAGTGAAACCAACAACTTTTATGAATGAAAGTGGGAAAGCAGTTCATGCTTTATTAACTTACTATGGTTTAGATATCGAAGATTTACTGATTATTTACGATGATCTTGACATGGAAGTAGGAAAAATTCGACTTCGCGCTAAAGGATCAGCTGGCGGCCATAATGGTATCAAGTCAATTATCCAACATATTGGTACACAGGTTTTCAATCGTGTAAAGATTGGTATCGGTAGACCTAAAAAAGGAATGTCTGTTGTTCACCACGTTTTGAGTAAATTTGACAAGGATGACTATATAGGTATTTTACAGTCTATTGACAAGGTTGACGATGCTGTAAATTATTATTTACAAGAGAAAAACTTTGAAAAAACAATGCAGAAATACAATGGGTAAAGAAATGTCATTAATCGAATTCTTTTTAGAGAATAAACAAATCCTGTCTTGGCATGAAAATTTAACACAGAAGCAAAGACAATTACTATTAGGATTTTCTGGATCAGCAAAGTCTTTAGCTATTGCAAGTAGTGTTAAAAGTCAGAACAAGATTTTAGTAATGACATCTACTTATGGAGAAGCTGAGCGTCTAGTAAATGATTTAATTTCTATCCTGGATACTGATATGGTTTATCCATTTTTAGTAGATGATTCACCAATGGTAGAATTTTTAGTATCGTCTCAAGAAAAGATTTTTTCGCGAATTGAAGCCTTGCGTTTTCTAAGAGATAAATCTCAAAAAGGAATATTAGTTTGTAACATGGCAGCTAGCCGTTTATTCTTACCAGATCCTCAAGTTTTTGATAACAGTGTGTTAAAACTTGAAGTTGGCGAAGAATGTGAACAAAGAGAATTAAAAAATCAATTGATTTCACTTGGTTATAAAAAAGTTACTCAAGTTCAAAGTCAAGGCGAATTTAGTCTTCGAGGGGATATTTTAGATATTTTTGAAACTTCGCAACTATCTCCTTACCGAATAGAATTTTTTGGTGATGAAATAGATGGGATTAGAGAATTCGACGCAGATACACAATTATCAAAAGAAAGTCAGTCTCAAGTCTTAATCTATCCAGCTAGTGACATTTTATTAACTGCTGAGGATTATAATCGTGGTCAACAATTCTTAGAACATGAGATTGATAAAACTATTTCACCTACCTTAAAGTCGTACCTAGAAGAAGTTTTTAGTTGTGCGAAAGAGCAAGTTCTTCATGCTGATATTCGTAAATTTTTGTCTGTTTTTTATAAAAAACAGTGGACCTTGATTGACTACTTGAACCAAGCGCCTATTATCTTTGATGATTTTCAAAAAATCATGAATCAGTATGATATTTTTGATAAGGAAACAGCTAGCTACTTTACAGAGGATTTACACAATAGTAAAGCTGTATCAAGTTTACAATATTTTGCTGATTTAGAAAGTCAGTTAAAAAAATATTTACCAGCCAGCTTCTTTTCTAATTTTCAAAAGGGACTTGGAAATTTAAAATTTGATCATCTTTATCAATTTAATCAATATCCTATGCAAGAATTCTTCAATCAGTTTTCTTTTCTGAAAGAAGAAATTGAACGCTATAAAAAATTAAAATATACGATTGTTCTTCAATCAAGCAGCCAAACAGAACTAAAAAAACTGTCAACGATTCTTGATGAATATAGCATTAAAGTTGACAATAGTAATCAAAGTGAAATCTGTAAAGGAACTGTCAATCTTGTTGAAGGAAACCTTCGTCATGGTTTTCATTTTGTGGATGAGAATCTAGTATTCATCACTGAATATGAAATTTTCAAAAAGAAGATTAAACGTAAATATAGAAGACAAAATATTAGCAATGCTGAGAGATTAAAGGACTATAATGAGCTCCAAAAAGGAGATTATGTTGTTCATCAAATTCATGGGATTGGTCAATATTTAGGAATCGAAACGATTGAACTCAAAGGGATTCACCGAGATTATGTAAGTATCCAATATCAAAATGGAGATCGAATTTCTATCCCTGTAGAACAAATCCAAACCTTATCTAAGTATGTTTCAAGTGACGGTAAGGCTCCAAAGTTAAACAAATTAAACGATGGACGTTTTAAAAAAGCTAAGCAAAAAGTTAAAAATCAAGTTGAAGACATTGCAGATGACTTAATTAAGTTATATGCAGAGAGGAGTCAACTTGAAGGTTTTGCATTTTCAAAAGATGATGAAGATCAGGTTGCTTTTGATGAGGCTTTCCCTTATGTTGAAACTGAGGACCAACTTCGAAGTATCGATGAAATCAAAAAGGATATGCAGGCTTCTCAACCAATGGATAGACTTTTGGTTGGAGATGTTGGTTTTGGTAAGACTGAGGTGGCCATGCGAGCTGCTTTTAAGGCTGTAAATAATCATAAACAGGTTGTTGTTTTAGTACCAACCACAGTTCTTGCTCAGCAACATTATAGTAATTTTAAGGAAAGATTTGAGCAATTTGCTGTCAATGTTGATGTTTTGAGTCGTTTTAGAAGTAAAAAAGAGCAGACTGAAACACTTGAAAAATTGAAAAAAGGTCAAGTAGATATTTTGATAGGAACTCATCGAGTTTTATCTAAAGATGTTGAATTTGCTGATTTAGGATTAATCATCATCGATGAGGAACAACGTTTTGGTGTTAAACATAAGGAAGCTTTGAAAGAATTAAAAAAGAAGGTTGATGTCTTAACTTTGACAGCTACACCAATTCCTCGAACTCTACATATGTCGATGCTAGGTATTCGAGATTTATCTGTCATCGAAACTCCCCCAACCAATCGATATCCTGTACAAACCTATGTCCTTGAACAGAATGATCGTGTCATTCGAGATGCTGTATTGAGAGAAATTGATCGTGGTGGTCAGGTTTACTATCTTTACAATAAAGTTGACACGATTGAAAAGAAGGTTTCAGAGTTACAAGAACTGATTCCAGAAGCTTCTATTGGTTTTGTTCATGGTCAAATGAGTGAAATTCGTTTGGAGAACACACTACTTGATTTCATTGAAGGTGAATATGATATTTTAGTAACAACAACAATCATTGAAACAGGAGTAGACATTCCAAATGCCAATACCTTGTTTATAGAAAATGCAGACAACATGGGATTGTCAACCTTGTATCAATTAAGAGGTCGGGTTGGTCGTAGTAATCGCATTGCTTATGCCTATCTTATGTATCGACCTGACAAATCTTTGACAGAAGTTTCAGAAAAGAGATTAGAAGCTATCAAGGGATTTACCGAATTGGGTTCTGGTTTCAAAATCGCTATGCGCGATTTATCTATTCGTGGAGCGGGTAATCTTTTAGGAAGTTCGCAGTCAGGTTTTATCGATTCTGTTGGTTTTGAACTCTATTCTCAATTACTAGAAGAAGCAATTGCTAAGAAAAATGGAACTGACAAGAAACGTGAAAAAGGAAATGCTGAGTTAATTCTACAAATTGATGCTTATCTTCCAGATGGTTATATTTCGGATGAACGACATAAAATTGAGATTTACAAGAGAATTCGTCAAATTGACAACCGTGTCAACTATGAAGAATTACAAGATGAGTTAATTGACCGTTTTGGTGAGTATCCAGATGTAGTTGCCTATCTCTTAGAAATTGGATTAGCTAAAGCTTATCTAGATAAAGTATTTGTCAATCGTGTTGAAAGAAGAAATAATAAGCTTGTCATTCAATTTGAAAAAATATCGCAACAGCTATTTTTAACCCAAGATTATTTCCAGGCTCTTTCTCAGACAAATTTGAAGGCTAATATTTCTGAAAATCAAGGTTTAATCGAAGTTGTATTTGATATCCGAAATAAAAAAGATTATGAGATTTTAGAAGGACTCTTAACCTTTGGAGAATCGTTAGCGAAGATAAAAGACTTAAAAGAGTCACATTAGGGATTACCTTTTTTCTTCTATAAAAGGGATAAAAATGGTACAATAATAATTTGAGGTATTATAAGATGAGATTAGATAAATATTTAAAAGTATCACGAATTATTAAACGCCGTACGGTAGCTAAGGAAGTTGCAGATAAAGGGCGAATCAAGGTAAATGGTATCCTTGCTAAAAGTTCAACTGATTTAAAAATAAATGATCAGGTTGAAATTCGTTTTGGAAATAAATTGTTGCTTGTAAAGGTGCTCGAAATGAAAGATAGCACAAAAAAAGAAGATGCAGCTGGAATGTATGATATTATAAGTGAAACAAGGGTAGAAGACGATGTATAAAAAAATAGTCCAAATGAATAATTCATTTATTCAAAATGAACACCAACGACGTAAATACATGATGGAAGAACGTCAAAAACGTAATCGTTTTATGGGTTGGGTTTTGATTTTGATTATGTTGCTATTCATCTTACCAACTTACAATTTAGCACAAAGTTACCAACAATTACTAACACGTCGCCAGCAACTAGCTGATTTGAAAAAACAATATCAGGACTTGAGCGATGAAAAGGATAAAGAAGCTAGTTTAGCAACTAAGCTAAAAGATGAATCCTATGCGGCTAAATATTCCCGTGCAAAATATTATTATTCAAAAACATGGGAGGAAGTTTATACAATTCCGGACTTACTTCCTAGGTAATGTGAAATGGAAAATTTATTAGATATTATCGAAAAATTTTTAAGTCAGTCAGATGAAAAATTAGATGAGTTAGCTCAAAAGAATCATCTGTTACGACTACAAGAAGAAGAGGGGAAAAAGAATGCGTAAATTTTTAGTGATATTACTACTTCCTATTTTCCTAAAAAGCGTTCAAGTAGTAAGCACTGAGAATCCAGTTATCATTCCAAAACAAGAAGTTTATTCTTTAACTCATACTCCATATCATTTTTATTATCAAGATGTTATAGAATCTCCAAAATTTTATGGTGAGACGCCAGTTTATTCTACAGAAGACCTGATTAATGAATCGGGTAAAGTAAATGCAGAAACAAAATTATCTGTTTTAGAATGGCGATTAAATAAACAAGGACAGCCTGTCTTTAAATTGTCAAATAATCAATTTGTAATGGCTGATAAACGACTTTTATACGATAGTTCCATCGTAAACGATTTTTCTAAACGAGTATGGCTAGAACCAGGATTTGTCGTTTATAATAGTCCTTATGATCAACAAGAATTAAAGTCTACTTTAGCGCCTTATCAAGAAGTTGAAGCAGATATGTCTATTTTTGCTGAAGGTCGTGAATTCTTACATATCAAGCAAACGGGCTGGATTTCGACGGATTATATTTCTGATGATGATAATCGTATTCAGAAAGTACAAGAGTTGCTATCTGCAAATTATCAAAATGAACAGTTCTCTATTTATATTAAACAATTGAGTACAGGTAAGGAAGCTGGCATTAATGAAAATAAAAAAATGTACGCTGCTAGTGTTATGAAATTACCTTATCTTTATTCTGTTCAGGAAAAAATCAATCAAGGTGATTACCAACTTGACACGAAATTGAAGTATGTTTCCGAAGTTAATGATTTCCCTGGTTCTTATAAACCGGAAGGAAGCGGAAGTCTCCCTAAAACAGCGGACAATAAAGAATACACAATCAAAGATTTAATCACAAAAACTGCAAAAGAATCTGACAATGTAGCTCATAATATTCTTGCTTATTATATTACGAATAAATCAGATGAAGCCTTTAAAAAAGAAATGGCTACTATCGCAGGTGAAGAATGGGATGTGACAGATAAGATGGCTTCAGCTAAAATGGCTGGTCAAGTTATGGAAACTATTTATAATCAGAATGGTTTTGTTTTAGAATCTCTTTCACAAACATCTTTTGATAATCAGCGGATTGCTAAGAATATTTCTGCTAATGTAGCTCATAAAATTGGGGATGCAGATGAATTTAAACACGATGTGGGAATAGTCTATACAGATTCTCCTTTCGTTATTTCAATCTTTACCAAAAATTCTGATTACGATACCATTTCTAAAATTGCTAAGGATGTCTACGAGGTCCTAAAATGAGAGACCGAGATTTTTTAAATCATTTTCTAGAAAAAGGTTACTTTGAAGGACACTCAAGAGTTGTGCTAGCCTTGTCTGGTGGATTGGATTCGATGTTTCTTTTTCAACTTCTTTTGACCTATCAAAAAGAACTTGGTATTGAATTGTTTTTAGCTCATGTAAATCATAAACAACGACCAGAGTCAGATAAGGAAGAAAATGAATTAAGAAAATTAGCTGAACAAGCTGGAGTTCCAATTTATGTAGCTTGTTTTACTGGAGATTTTTCAGAAGCGAATGCACGTCAATTTCGCTATGAATTTTTTAGAGAAGTGATGGAGAAAACTTCATCTACAGCTCTTGTAACAGCTCATCATGCAGATGATCAAGTTGAGACGATCTTTATGCGATTGATTAGAGGTGTTAGACTACAACATTTATCAGCTATTAAAGAAAGACAAATATTTGCTAAGGGAGAGTTGATTCGTCCTTTGTTGTCTTTTTATAAGAAGGATTTTCCTAAAATTGATCATTTTGAAGATTCAACGAATAAAGAAAATCACTATCTTCGCAATCGTATTCGCAACCTCTATCTGCCACAGTTAGAAAAAGAAAATGTTCAGGTAAAAAAAGCAATTTTAGAGTTTGGAAAAGAAGTTTCTGACTATCAAATTGCTCTGGCTGAATTATCTCAAGCAATTGATGTAGAAGATTTAACTCAGTTTTTATCTTTTAGTGAAGCAACGCAAGGAGTTTTACTACAACAATACCTTAGTCGTTTTGCTGATTTAAATGTAACAAGAGAACAATTTCAAGAAATTCATCATATTTTAAAAACTAAGAGTCAATATCGCCATAATATAAAAAATGGTTATGAACTTATAAAAGAATACCAGCACTTTCAAATTGGTAAAATCAGACCAAAGTCTGATGAAAAAAGTAGCGAGTGTGTGTTAAACTATCAAAATCAAGTTTATTATGAAGGTTTTCTATTTTCATTTGGAATTCCTCTAAAAGGTAAAAGTGTTCAACAAATAAATGTTTCCCGTGAAACATCATTGATTTTGCGACATCGACAGCCAGGTGATTATTTGATAATAAATGGTCATCGAAAAAAAGTAAGGCGACTTTTTATTGATTTAAAAATACCTACAGAAAAACGAAAAAATGCGATTATTGTTGAGCAATTTGGACAAATTTATTCAATTTTAGGAATCGAACTCAGTGATTTGAGTATAAAAATGAAAAATGATATAATGAACACTGTACTTTATATAGAAAAAATAGATAGGTAAAATCATGTTAGAACAAGATATCAAGAAGATTTTGATTTCACAAGATGAAATTACAGAAGCAGCTAAGAAGTTAGGTGCTCAATTGACAAAAGATTACGAAGGTAAGAATCCGATTTTAGTTGGAATTTTAAAAGGATCTATTCCTTTTATGGCAGAATTAGTCAAATATATTGACACTCATCTTGAAATGGATTTTATGATGGTTTCTAGTTATCATGGTGGAACTGTAAGTAGTGGTGTCATTAATATCAAACAAGATGTCACTCAAGATGTTAAAGGTAGACACATTGTCTTTGTAGAAGATATTATTGATACTGGACAAACATTAAAAAGTTTGAGAGATATGTTTACTGCTAGAGAAGCAGCGTCTGTTAAGATTGTTACTATGCTGGATAAACCAGAAGGACGTACTGTAGAAATTGAAGCAGATTATACATGTTTTACAATTCCAAATGAATTCGTTGTAGGCTATGGTTTAGACTATAATGAAAATTATCGTAACCTTCCTTATGTAGGCGTATTGAAAGAGGAAGTTTACTCAAAATAGAAGGGTAAGTTGTTGAATGCAAAAACAAAATAATGGTTTTATAAAAAATCCATTTCTTTATTTGTTGATGATTTTCTTGCTAGTAACGGGATTCCAGTACTTTTTCGCTGGGAGAGTTGCCGGGCACAGTCAACAAATTAAATACTCAGAATTGGTGCAGGAAATCACTAACGACAATGTAAAAGAAATAACCTATCAACCAAGTGGTAGTGTTATTGAAGTGTCTGGTGTCTATAAAACTGCTAAAACAGAAAAACCGGAAACAGGTATTCAGTTTTTCACACCTTCTGCAACAAAAGTAGAAAAATTTACAAGTATTATTCTTCCATCGGATACTACTGTAGCAGATTTGCAAAAACTAGCTGGTGAACACCAAACACAAGTTGAAGTCAAGCACGAAAGCTCAAGTGGTATGTGGATTAACATCCTAGTTTCGGTAGTGCCATTTGCCATTTTATTCTTCTTCCTATTTTCTATGATGGGAAATATGGGAGGAAATAGCGGACGCAATCCGATGAGCTTTGGACGCAGTAAAGCTAAGGCTGCTAATAAGGAAGATATCAAAGTACGTTTTTCAGATGTAGCAGGAGCTGAAGAAGAAAAACAAGAACTTGTTGAAGTTGTTGAATTCTTGAAAGATCCAAAACGCTTTACAAAATTAGGTGCTCGTATCCCAGCTGGTGTTCTCTTAGAGGGACCTCCGGGAACTGGTAAAACATTACTTGCTAAAGCAGTAGCAGGAGAAGCTGGAGTACCGTTCTTTAGTATTTCAGGTTCTGACTTCGTAGAAATGTTCGTCGGTGTCGGTGCCAGCCGTGTACGTTCACTCTTTGAAGACGCTAAAAAAGCAGCGCCAGCTATTATCTTCATCGATGAAATTGATGCCGTTGGTCGCCAACGTGGTGTCGGTCTTGGTGGAGGTAATGATGAACGTGAACAAACCTTGAACCAACTCTTGATTGAAATGGATGGTTTTGAAGGAAATGAAGGAATCATTGTCATTGCGGCAACAAACCGTTCAGATGTTCTAGATCCAGCCCTTCTTCGTCCAGGTCGTTTTGACAGAAAAGTATTGGTTGGTCGTCCAGATGTTAAAGGACGCGAAGCAATTCTGAAAGTCCATGCTAGAAATAAACCTCTAGCAGAAGATGTGGATTTGAAGTTAGTAGCACAACAAACTCCAGGTTTTGTTGGTGCTGATTTAGAAAATGTATTGAACGAAGCGGCATTAGTTGCTGCCCGTCGCAACAAATCAGTCATTGATGCTTCTGATATTGATGAGGCAGAAGATCGCGTTATTGCAGGACCTTCTAAGAAAGATAAAACTGTTTCCCAAAAAGAACGTGAAATGGTTGCTTATCACGAAGCCGGGCACACTATCGTGGGGTTAGTCTTATCAAATGCACGTGTCGTTCATAAGGTAACAATTGTTCCACGTGGTCGAGCAGGTGGTTACATGATTGCTCTTCCGAAAGAAGATCAAATGTTGCTGTCTAAAGAAGATATGAAAGAACAATTAGCTGGTTTGATGGGTGGACGTGTTGCTGAAGAAATCATCTTTAATGTCCAAACAACAGGTGCATCAAACGACTTTGAGCAAGCTACACAAATGGCGCGTGCAATGGTTACAGAGTATGGTATGAGCGAAAAACTTGGACCTGTTCAATACGAAGGAAATCATGCAATGTTTGGTGCTCAGACTCCACAAAAATCTATTTCAGAGCGTACAGCTTATGAAATTGACGAAGAAGTTCGAGCATTGTTAAATGAAGCACGTAATAAAGCAGCTGAAATTATTCAATCAAATCGTGAAACGCATAAATTAATTGCAGAAGCCTTATTGAAATATGAAACATTGGATAGTACACAAATCAAATCTCTTTACGAAACAGGGAAAATGCCTGAATCAGTAGAAGAGGAATCACGTGCCCTATCATATGATGAAGTCAAATCAAAAATGGCTGAAGAAAACTAAAATATTAGTAGACGAGATACAAGAGAGGATACTATTATATCCTCTCTTTCTTATTTATAAAAACTAATCTATGAAAAAGCAGTAAAAAATTTCAGAAAAAACAAATCAAACTAGTTGACAAGATTCTAAAAGTAGGTATAATAGAAAGAGTTGAAAAAGCTCAGGGTCCGTTGGTCAAGGGGTTAAGACACCGCCTTTTCACGGCGGTAACACGGGTTCGAATCCCGTACGGACTATGGGTGTATCGCGGTTGATGGAAATAGGAATTAAAAAAAGTTAAAAAAACCTGTTGACAGAGAAAAGTGACTGTGATATACTAATATAGTTGTCGTAAGCGCGACAAAGACCTTTGAAAACTGAACAAGACGAACCAATGTGCAGGGCACTACAACTGATGTTGTAGTACTGAACAATGAAAAAAAACAATAAATCTGTCAGTGACAGAAATGAGTGAGAACTCAAACTTTTAATGAGAGTTTGATCCTGGCTCAGGACGAACGCTGGCGGCGTGCCTAATACATGCAAGTAGAACGCTGAAGCTTGG
>NZ_JAGQFU010000002.1:0-424412 GCF_030466425.1 Streptococcus sp. 9.1(2021) | reverse complement strand
TTACTCAGAGTTAAGTGACGATAGCCTAGGAGATACACCTGTACCCATGCCGAACACAGAAGTTAAGCCCTAGAACGCCGGAAGTAGTTGGGGGTTGCCCCCTGTGAGATATGGAAGTCGCTTAGCTTTTATCCGCCATAGCTCAGTTGGTAGTAGCGCATGACTGTTAATCATGATGTCGTAGGTTCGAGTCCTACTGGCGGAGTAGTTAAACGTTCTAAGGAACGTTTTTTTGTTTTCTTGGCTTTATTTTTCTGGATTTTTCAGAGCTTTTTTCCATCTATTTTTACTTCTTTTCTTTGTTTTAAGTTTGTTCAGCTTAAAATTTTTACTTTATAGAAATATTTATCTATTTATTTTGCCTTTCTGATAAACTTGTTTTATCAATAAGAAAGGTTTTTTATATGCTTCAAAAATATTATGATCGATCTTTGGTTTTTCTAAAGCAAATCGAAAATGAATATTCAATTTTATTTCAAAGTACTGATGAATGGGAATTACTTCATCTTAAATTTTTACTTTATTATTTAATTCGTTTTAAGATTAAGAATGAGAAGGATTTTCTTCTCTATCATTTTAGGGCTGCTTATCGTATCTATCTTAATCATTTACTTGGACAAACATTCAATTATTGTTAGTAGGTACAGTTATTTTCATTTATTACGAACGTTAATTTATATATAATAAAAAATATATAGTTTAATCTTAAATTTTTACTTTATTTATTTTAAAATCAAAGGAAAACCCTAATCTTTTCTAGTGTTAATTCTTGATAAAATAGGCTTTTTTTCTTATAATAAATTGTAAGATATTATTGTGGGTGAGAGTCCCACCATGTATATGAGAAAGGACGAGCCTTTTGGCTCAGACGAAAATTTATTATGACTTCAGTTGTTGTTGTAGGTACCCAATGGGGTGATGAAGGTAAAGGAAAAATTACAGATTTTCTTTCAGCTAATGCAGAAGTGATTGCTCGTTACCAAGGCGGAGATAATGCAGGTCACACAATTGTTATTGATGGAAAGAAATTTAAATTGCACTTGATTCCTTCAGGTATCTTCTTCCCAGAAAAAATCTCTGTTATTGGTAATGGGATGGTTGTCAACCCTAAATCTCTTGTAAAAGAATTGTCTTATTTGCATGAAGAAGGTGTTACAACAGATAATCTTAGAATTTCTGATCGTGCGCATGTTATTTTGCCTTATCACATTGAGTTAGACCGTCTTCAAGAAGAAGCTAAGGGTGATAACAAGATTGGGACGACAATTAAAGGAATTGGTCCAGCCTATATGGACAAGGCAGCTCGTGTTGGAATTCGTATTGCGGATCTTTTGGATAAAGAAATCTTCCGTGAACGTTTAGAACGTAATCTTGCTGAGAAAAATCGTCAATTTGTAAAATTGTATGATAGTGAACCTATTTCAATTGATGATATTTTTGAAGAATACTATGAGTATGGCCAACAAATCAAGCAATATGTGACTGATACTTCAGTTATCTTGAACGACGCGCTTGATAATGGTAAACGGGTTCTCTTTGAGGGTGCACAAGGTGTCATGTTGGATATTGACCAAGGTACTTATCCATTTGTTACTTCATCAAACCCAGTGGCTGGTGGTGTGACAATTGGTTCTGGAGTAGGTCCAAGCAAGATTGACAAAGTTGTCGGTGTATGTAAGGCTTATACAAGTCGTGTAGGTGATGGTCCTTTCCCAACTGAGCTATTTGATGAAGTTGGTGATCGTATTCGTGAAGTGGGGCATGAGTATGGAACAACTACTGGGCGTCCTCGTCGTGTAGGTTGGTTCGACTCAGTTGTTATGCGTCATAGCCGTCGTGTTTCTGGGATCACAAATCTCTCTTTGAACTCTATCGATGTTTTGAGTGGTTTGGATACTGTTAAAATCTGTGTGGCTTATGATCTTGATGGTCAACGTATTGATTACTACCCAGCTAGTCTCGAACAATTGAAACGTTGTAAACCAATCTACGAAGAATTGCCTGGTTGGTCTGAAGATATCACTGGAGTACGTAATTTGGAAGACCTTCCTGAAAATGCACGTAACTATGTTCGCCGTGTTAGCGAATTGGTGGGTGTTCGTATTTCAACATTCTCAGTAGGTCCTGGTCGTGAACAGACAAATATTTTAGAAAGTGTTTGGTCATAGGAGATTTTTTAAGATTTGTTTAAGACAGGTTGGATATACTATAGACAGTTACAAGAAGACCTCCTAACTTGTTGTAACAAATTTCCTAAACTTTTCTTTTTCATAATAATCTCCCTATAAAGTCACCGCATTCGGTGGCTTTTTTTGTGTTGAGAAACATGGTATAATGATAGAATTGATAGCTAGGAAGAGAGAAGAGATGAATTACACGCTTGAAGAAAAAGAAGCTTTTATGAGAGAGGCCTTAAAAGAGGCAGAGATTGCTTTAGAGCATGATGAAATCCCGATTGGTTGTGTAATTGTCAAGGACGGAAAAGTCATTGGGAGAGGACACAATGCGCGAGAGGAGTTGCAACGGGCAGTCATGCATGCGGAAATTATGGCCATAGAGAATGCTAATTTGAGTGAAGAGAGTTGGCGTTTGCTCGATTGTACGCTTTTTGTGACCATAGAGCCGTGTGTCATGTGTAGTGGGGCAATTGGTCTCGCACGGATTCCAAACGTGATCTACGGGGCTAAAAACCAGAAATTTGGCGCCGCTGGGAGCTTGTACGATATTTTAACAGATGAGAGGCTCAATCACCGTGTGGACGTTGAAACAGGTGTTTTAGAGAATGAGTGCGCAGAGATTATGCAAGACTTTTTCCGAAATCGACGTAAAAAATAATTTCTCTTTAAAAATAGAGGGGAATGTGGTATAATAGCTAGTGGAGCAACAGTTCTGCGTGAAGCGGGTCAGGGGAGGAATCCAGCAGCCCTAAGCGAGTGTGAATTGTGTGCTCTTTTTTCGTGCTTTTTTCGAATAAATAAGATAAAATAGCCTAGAATAAAAGATTAAAAAGAGGAATAATATGAAAATTCGTGGTTTTGAATTAGTTTCTAGCTTTACAGATGAAACTTTGTTACCTAAACGTGAGACAGCGCATGCAGCTGGCTACGACTTAAAGGTTGCGGTGCGTACGGTTATCGCTCCAGGAGAGATTGTTCTCGTCCCAACGGGTGTTAAGGCTTATATGCAGCCGACTGAAGTGCTCTATCTTTATGACCGTTCATCAAATCCTCGTAAAAAAGGTTTGGTCTTGATTAACTCTGTGGGTGTCATTGATGGAGACTATTATGGCAATCCAGGGAATGAGGGACATATCTTTGCACAGATGAAGAATATCACAGACCAAGAAGTTGTTCTTGAAGTTGGGGAACGTGTAGTTCAGGCTGTCTTTGCACCATTTTTAATCGCAGATGGAGATGAGGCAGACGGAGTACGTACTGGTGGATTTGGATCGACAGGGCACTAAGATGAAGTCTTTATGAGTCAGAATACTTTTGATGAAAAAATGGGGGAAGTATGTCAGGGTTATATTTTGAAGTGAGATCTAGGCTAAGAAGGAAGTTTAACTGGTGGGAAGATATAGGATTCAAATTTTTTGAAGTTGTTCTACTTTTACTTCTAATACTTTATGTTGTGGACTTAGTATCTTCTAATTCATATGCTTCAAATACAGATTTTTTAAACGTACTAATATTTTTTTTCATTTATCGTGGTTTCGCAATATTTAGAAAAAATAAAGTAATAAACATTGCGATACAATATAATCAAAATAACATTTTAACACCAGAGGATATTGATAAGCTTTTAAAAGAAATTAAAAAATCAATCAATTCTACAAGAGATTTAATAAAGTGGGGAATGGGAATTTTTGCAACAATTATGATTGCTCTTTTATCCATAGTTTCAACATTATTTTCAAAAATATTTGATTTATTAACGAAGAATATTTCAGAAACAGAACTATTAAACTATTTTAAAGGATTATCAATTGAGTCTATAGTAATAGACTGGATAAAAGTTTTATTTTCAGTTTTGATTATAGTTGTTGTGTTCTTATTTGTCATCTATATCATATTAGATTTATTCACCTATGATAGAAGATTTGTGTACAATGTTTTAATAAATTTTCAGTATAGAGCTTTTCAAATAGGAGAGTTAGAAGAAAAAAGATTTTGGTCATCGTTTAAAGAAATATTTTTTATAGATTATTTTTAATAGGAAGAGGTTTATTATCGCTAAGAAAAAAGCGACATTTGTGTGTCAAAATTGTGAATATAATTCACCAAAGTATTTAGGACGCTGTCCAAACTGTGGAGCTTGGTCTTCTTTTGTTGAGGAGGTTGAGGTTGCAGAGGTCAAGAATGCTCGTGTGTCCTTGACAGGTGAGAAAACCAAGCCTATGAAATTGGCTGAAGTAACTTCTATTAATGTCAATCGAACCAAGACTGAGATGGAGGAATTCAACCGTGTACTCGGTGGGGGTGTGGTACCAGGGAGTCTCGTCCTAATTGGTGGAGATCCAGGTATTGGAAAATCAACCCTTCTCTTACAAGTATCAACCCAGTTGTCTCAAGTAGGAACGGTCCTCTATGTCAGTGGGGAGGAGTCTGCTCAACAGATCAAACTCCGTGCAGAGCGCTTGGGGGATATTGATAGTGAGTTTTATCTCTATGCTGAGACCAATATGCAGAGCGTGAGAGCTGAGGTGGAGCGAATCCAACCAAACTTTCTTATCATCGATTCGATTCAGACCATTATGTCTCCTGAGATTTCAGGGGTGCAAGGATCGGTTTCTCAAGTACGGGAAGTAACTGCAGAGCTCATGCAGCTGGCCAAGACCAATAACATTGCTATCTTTATCGTAGGGCATGTGACCAAGGAAGGAACCTTAGCGGGACCTCGAATGTTGGAACATATGGTGGATACGGTGCTTTACTTTGAAGGGGAACGCCACCATACCTTCCGTATCTTGAGAGCAGTCAAAAATCGTTTTGGCTCGACCAACGAGATTGGAATCTTTGAGATGCAGTCAGGTGGCTTGGTTGAAGTTCTTAATCCTAGTGAAGTGTTTCTGGAAGAACGCTTGGATGGAGCGACTGGTTCGTCCATCGTTGTGACAATGGAAGGAACACGTCCAATTCTTGCGGAAGTGCAGGCCTTGGTGACGCCGACCATGTTTGGAAATGCTAAGCGTACGACGACAGGGCTTGATTTCAATCGTGCTAGCTTGATTATGGCTGTTTTGGAAAAACGTGCAGGGCTTCTCTTGCAAAATCAGGATGCCTATCTCAAATCAGCTGGTGGTGTCAAATTAGATGAACCTGCTATTGACCTGGCTGTTGCAGTTGCTATTGCTTCTAGCTACAAGGACAAGCCAACCAATCCCCAGGAATGTTTTGTAGGAGAATTGGGTTTGACGGGAGAGATTCGGCGCGTAAATCGTATCGAACAACGGATCAATGAAGCTGCTAAGCTTGGATTTACAAAAATCTATGTACCAAAAAACTCCCTAACAGGTATAAAGCCACCTAAGGAAATTCAGGTGATTGGGGTGACGACTATTCAGGAAGTCTTGAAAAAAGTATTCTCCTAATCGTTTTACTCAGGTTTAGATTACTAATTATTTTATTGCTAACATTTATTAAAAATAAGGAGGAATTTCTGATGAAATTTTCTATGGATAGTCACATGCAGTTTCCTTTGGTAGAGTTGTCGCTCAATCAGGGGGAAACGGTCTTTATTCAGCGCGGTAGCATGGTCTACCATACACCTAATGTAAGTCTCAATACCCAGCTCAATGCAAGCGGTTCTGGTTTGGGACGTTTTGTCAAAGCTGTAGGGCGTTCAATGGTTTCTGGTGAAAGTACCTTTATCACTCAAGCTGTTGCAGAGTCTGACAACGGAAACCTTGCTTTAGCACCAGACACTCCTGGTCAAGTGATTGCTCTTGAGCTAGGCGAAAACCAGTACCGATTGAATGATGGGGCCTTTTTAGCTCTTGATGGTACAGCTTTCTATACAATGGAGCGCCAGTCTATTGGGAAAGCTCTGTTCGGAGGGCAAGGCGGTCTCTTTGTGATGACAACCCAAGGTCAGGGAACTCTTTTGGCCAATGCTTTTGGATCTATTAAGAAAATTGAGTTGCAAAACCAAGAAATAACGATTGACAATGCCCATGTGGTGGCTTGGAGTCAATCTCTGGACTATGATATCCACTTAGAAAATGGTTTCTGGCAGTCTATAGGTACGGGTGAAGGAGTGGTGAATACCTTCCGAGGTACCGGTGAGGTCTATGTACAGAGTCTCAATCTTCAGAGCTTTGCAGGCTCTCTTAACAAGTATATCCAAAAAGGCTCATAATATTAAAAAACTAGGACAGAAACCCAAGCTAGTTGCTGGATGTCTCTGTCCCAGTTTTTTTATATGAAAGTTGACAGCTGACAAGACAAAGAAAAGATGGTAAGATAGGAGATAAATAATTTGGTGTTCAAATTATCTGACAGACTAGAAAGTGAGTTGTCATGTCCTATTTTGAAAATTTTTTAAAAGCCAATCAAGCTTATGTAGAACTACATGGAGATTTGCATTTATCCATTAAACCCAAGACCAAGGTTTCAATCGTAACTTGTATGGATTCGCGTCTACACGTTGCGCCAGCTCTGGGGTTAGCTCTGGGAGATGCCCATATTTTACGGAATGCGGGTGGTCGAGTGACTGAGGATATGATTCGTTCACTTGTAATTTCCCAACAACAAATGGGGACGAGAGAAATTGTGGTTCTTCATCATACAGACTGCGGGGCTCAAACCTTCAATAACGAGGATTTTCAAGAGCACCTAAAATGTGAATTGGGAGTTGATGTATCTGGGCAGGACTTTTTACCGTTTCAAGACATCGATGAGAGTGTTCGAGAGGATATGAAATTGCTGCGAGAATGCCCCTTAATTCCAGATGATGTTATTATTTCAGGAGCTGTTTACGATGTGGATACAGGTAGTATGAGGGAGATATACTAACTTTCTAATTAAAAGCTTCTGGAGTAGCATGAAGTAGGATGAGAAGGTTGACAAGTTTTACCTTTGATATCACGAATATAAGATAGTATAAGATAAGAGTATAAAAGTCTACTCTTGTCTTATTTTTTATTGAAAAATCGAGAAAAAAGCGCTACAATGGTAGATGGAAAAATGTTGTGAAAAACACAAGTGATACATAAATACTGGAGGAAATCATGTCTTTTTCTGATTTAAAGCTGTTTGCCCTTTCTTCAAATAGAGAATTGGCAGAGCGTGTGGCGCAAGAGATTGGGATAGAGTTGGGAAAATCGACTGTTCGTCAATTTTCAGACGGAGAAATTCAAGTTAATATCGAAGAATCGATCCGTGGAAAACACGTCTTTATTCTACAATCAACTAGCTCACCAGTAAATGATAATCTACTTGAGATTTTGATTATGGTTGACGCTTTGAAGCGCGCCAGTGCAGAATCTGTCAACGTTGTTATGCCTTACTATGGTTATGCACGTCAGGATAGAAAGGCAAGAGCGCGTGAGCCAATCACTGCAAAACTCGTTGCAAATATGCTTGAAGTAGCTGGAGTTGATCGTTTGTTGACGATTGATTTGCACGCTGCACAGATTCAAGGTTTCTTTGATATTCCGGTGGATCACTTGATGGGTGCTCCATTGATTGCGGATTACTTTGAGCGTCGTGGCATGGTTGGTTCCGACTATGTCGTTGTCAGCCCGGACCACGGTGGGGTGACTCGTGCTCGTAAATTAGCAGAATTTTTGAAAACTCCAATTGCCATTATCGACAAGCGTCGTAGTGTAGACAAGATGAATACTAGTGAAGTTATGAATATCATTGGTAAGGTAGAAGGTAAGACTTGTATCTTGATTGACGATATGATTGATACAGCTGGAACCATTTGTCATGCGGCTGATGCTCTAGCAGAAGCAGGAGCTGTTGAAGTTTACGCAAGTTGTACGCACCCAGTTCTTTCTGGTCCAGCAATGGAGAATATCCAGAAATCAGCCATTAAAAAATTGGTTGTCTTGGACACTATCTATCTTCCAGAAGAACGTTTGATTGATAAGATTGAACAAATTTCTATCGCTCATCTCCTAGGTGATGCTATTGTACGTATTCACGAAAAACGTCCTCTTTCTCCTTTATTTAGTGTCGAGAAAAAAATCTAGTCTTTCACTTGAATAAATTTCCTAGCCGGCTTTTTCCTGCTAGGAAATTTTTTGTAGTCAAAAACTGCAAGCCTTTTCAAAATGTGCTATACTGATGAAAAGGAGGATTTCTATGACTCAAGAATTTATCAACCCAAGTGATGGAGTGATCCGTCAGTATCTAGCAACCAGTAAAACTCTAGCTGTAGTAGGCTTATCCGATCGTGAGGAAACAACTAGCAATCGAGTGACTAAAGAAATGCAGGCTCGTGGCTATAAAATTATTCCAGTTAACCCTAAAGCTGCAGGTAGCGAGATTTTGGGAGAAAAGGTTTATGCCAGTCTAGCTGAAATTCCGTTCCCTGTAGATATCGTTAATGTCTATCGTCGCAGTGAATTTTTACCTGATGTAGCACGAGACTTTCTCAAGGCGGATGCCAAGATTTTCTGGGCGCAATTAGGCCTTGAAAGCCTGGAAGCAGCAGAAATCTTACGTGCTGGGGGATGCAATGACATCGTGATGAACCGTTGTATTAAGAGAGAACATACACGTTTAATTCCTGAACAATAAAAAGGTAGCCTTTAGGCTACCTTTTGTGTTGTACTCAATGAAAATCAGAGAGCAAACTAGCCGCAGGTTGCTCAAAACACTGTTTTGAGGTTGCAGATAGAACTGACGAAGTCAGTAACCATACCTACGGCAAGACGACGTTGACGTGGTTTGAAGAGATTTTCGAAGAGTATTAGAAAATGCCGATGAGTGTTTGCATACCAAGACTGGTCAGGATGATAGCAATCCAGCAAAGGGCTCCAAGAAGAATGGATTTTCCACTGGATTTGATCATAGCAATGAGGTTTGTTTTGAGACCAATAGCACTCATAGCCATGATGATGAGGAATTTGGAGAGTTGTTTGAGAGGTGCAAAGAAGCTATTGCTAACACCAAAAGAAGTAAGGACGGTGGTTAGCAGAGAAGCTAGGATAAAATAGAGAATGAAAACGGGGAAGATTTTTTTAAGCTTCACTCCTTGGTTGTTGCCTTGTTGACGGCTTTGCCAATAAGAGAGGAAGAGAGTAATAGGGATAATAGCCAGGGTGCGTGTCAGTTTGACAATAGTAGCAGATTCGAGAGTATTGCTTTGGTAAAGACTATCCCAGGCGCTAGCAGTAGCTGTCACAGAGGAAGTATCGTTGACTGCAGTACCCGCAAAGAGAGCAAAACCTTCGTTGGAAAGATGGAGCCAAGAACCTAGAGTCGGAAAGATAAGAGCTGCCAAGACATTGAAGAAAAAGATAACAGAAATGGCTTGGGCTACTTCTTTTTCCTTGGCGTGAATAACAGGAGCAGTCGCTGCAATGGCAGAACCGCCACAGATAGAAGATCCAACTCCAATCAATGTAGCTAGCTTTGTATCAAGGTTAAAAAAGCGTTGGAAAAAGAAAGCTATAATCAAGGCTATAGAAATGGTAGAAAGGATAACTGGGAGAGAAGACTTTCCAACTGCGAAAACTTGTGAGATATTGAGTCCAAAGCCCAGTAAGATGACTGCGTATTGGAGCAATTTTTTGGAGCTATAAGTCAAGCCGGCTTCCAGTTGTGTATAGGAAGTGAGAAAGGGATGGAGAATCATTCCGATAAAAATGGCGAAAACAGGTGCTCCCACAACAGGCAGAAAGCCTCCTAAAACCCAAGAGATGATAGAAATGATTAGACAGGCTAACAGTCCTGCCCAATTTTTTGATAGAAATGACATAAAAACCTCCAAAAATAAATACTACTTATTATAATCTTATCTGTCAGAAAAGTAAAATAGAAAGTGGGAATAAGGTTGTAAATTAATGGAATTTTGCGGTCAGAGAGCTTTTGTAGTATAATAGATATATGTTCTTTGATCAAGGAGGATATATATGGATTTAACCAAACGCTTTAATAAACAATTAGATAAGATACAAGTTTCCTTGATTCGTCAATTTGACCAGGCTATTTCAGAGATTCCTGGTGTCCTGCGATTGACCTTGGGAGAACCAGATTTTACAACGCCAGATCATGTCAAGGAAGCTGCAAAGCGAGCCATTGACCAAGATCAATCCTACTATACAGGGATGAGTGGTTTGTTGACATTGCGTCAGGCGGCGAGTGATTTTGTAAAAGAGAAATATCAGCTAGACTACAATCCAGAGAATGAAATCTTGGTCACAATTGGTGCGACAGAGGCTCTATCAGCCACTCTGACAGCTATTTTGGAGGAAGGAGACAAGGTTCTCTTGCCAGCTCCTGCCTATCCTGGCTATGAGCCAATCGTTAATCTAGTTGGTGCAGAGATTGTAGAGATTGATACGACTGATAACGGTTTTGTCTTAACTCCTGAGATGTTGGAAAAGGCAATTTTGGAGCAGGGGGACAAGCTCAAGGCAGTTATTCTCAACTATCCAGCCAACCCTACAGGAATTACTTATAGTCGTGAGCAATTAGAAGCCTTGGCAGCTGTTTTACGTAAGTATGAGATTTTCGTAGTCTGTGATGAAGTCTACTCAGAATTGACCTATACAGGGGAAAATCATGTATCTTTGGGAACTATGTTGAGAGATCAGGCAATTATCATTAACGGTCTTTCTAAATCCCATGCCATGACAGGTTGGCGTTTAGGATTTATCTTTGCGCCAGCAAACTTCACAGCTCAACTCATCAAGAGTCATCAGTATTTGGTAACTGCTGCAAACACCATGGCGCAACATGCTGCTGTGGAAGCATTGACAGCTGGTAAAGATGATGCAGAACCCATGAAGAAGGAATATATCCAGCGTCGGGACTACATTATTGACAAGATGACTGACCTTGGTTTTGAGATTATCAAACCAGATGGGGCTTTTTATATCTTTGCTAAGATTCCGGCAGGCTATAATCAAGATTCTTTTGCTTTTCTGAAGGATTTTGCCCAGAAGAAGGCTGTTGCCTTTATCCCTGGTGCTGCCTTTGGTCAGTATGGAGAGGGCTATGTTCGCCTATCTTATGCAGCTAGCATGGAAACCATCAGAGAAGCTATGAAACGACTTGAGGAGTACATGAGAGAGACATGATTCAATCGATTACGAGTCAGGGTTTAGTACTTTACAATCGAAATTTTCGAGAGGATGATAAGCTTGTTAAAATCTTTACAGAACAGGCAGGGAAGCGCATGTTTTTTGTCAAACACGCCGGCCAATCCAAACTAGCTCCTGTCATTCAACCTTTAGTCTTAGCCCATTTTCTCCTAAAAGTCAATGACGATGGACTTAGTTATATAGAAGATTATCATGAGGTGAAGACTTTTCCGAAAATTAATAGTGACCTCTTTGTTATGGCTTATGCGACTTACGTTGCAGCCTTGGCAGATGCGAGTTTGCAGGATAATCAAGAAGATGCTCCCTTATTTGCTTTTTTGCAAAAGACTTTAGAGCTGATGGAAGAGGGTCTGGATTATCAAGTTTTGACCAATATTTTTGAAATTCAAATATTGACACGTTTTGGAATCAGTCTCAACTTTAATGAGTGTACCTTTTGTCATCGTGTGGGGCAAGCCTTTGACTTCTCCTTCAAATACGGGGGTTGTCTTTGTCCCGATCATTACCATGAAGATGAGAAACGATGTCATTTAAATCCCAATATTCCTTATCTGCTCAATCAATTTCAAGCCATTGATTTTGAGACCTTGGAGACTATCTCACTTAAGGCCGAAATCAAGCAGGACTTGCGCAAGTTTATGGACCAAATCTACGAGGAATATGTCGGCATTCATCTGAAATCAAAGAAATTTATTGATTCCCTAGCCGACTGGGGACAACTACTGAAAGAGGAAGACAAATGAAAAAAATCGCAGTTGATGCAATGGGTGGCGATTACGCACCACAAGCTATTGTAGAGGGAGTTAATCAAGCCCTTGCTGACTTTTCAGATATTGAAGTCCAACTTTATGGAGACGAAAGTAAAATCAAACAATATCTAACAGCTACGGAGCGCGTCAGCATTATCCATACAGATGAGAAAATAAATTCTGATGATGAGCCTACAAAAGCTATCCGCAAGAAGAAAAATGCCAGCATGGTATTGGCAGCTAAGGCTGTCAAAGATGGAGAGGCAGATGCGGTTCTTTCTGCAGGAAATACAGGTGCCTTGTTAGCAGCGGGATTTTTCATCGTTGGTCGTATCAAAAATATCGATCGACCAGGTCTTATGTCAACCTTGCCAACTATTGATGGAAAAGGTTTTGACATGCTTGACCTTGGCGCCAATGCAGAAAATACAGCTCATCACCTGCATCAATACGCTATCTTAGGTTCCTTCTATGCTAGAAATGTTCGTGGTATTGAAAAACCTCGTGTAGGTTTGCTTAATAACGGGACAGAGAGCAGCAAGGGAGATCCACTCCGCAAGGAAGCCTATGACCTATTAGTGGCTGACGAGAGTTTGAATTTCGTCGGGAATGTGGAGGCGCGTGATTTGATGGATGGTGTTGCTGATGTAGTCGTAACAGATGGTTTCACGGGAAACGCTGTACTCAAAGCTATTGAAGGGACTGCTATGGGTATCATGGGCTTGCTCAAAAATGCTATTGTAGGTGGCGGTCTTAGAGCCAAGTTAGGAGCTTTCCTTCTTAAGGATAATCTCAGAGGTATGAAAAAACAGCTCAACTATTCAGATGTTGGAGGCGCGGTTCTGTTTGGTGTTAAAGCACCAGTAGTTAAGACTCATGGCTCAAGTGATGCCAAGGCTGTCTATAGCACAATACGCCAGATTCGTACCATGCTTGAGACAGATGTAGTTGCCCAAACTGCGCGTGAATTTTCAGAGGAATAAGGAGAACAATATGACAGAACAACAAATTTTTGACCGTATCGTAACCATCATTCAAGAGCGTCAAGGAGAAGACTTTGTCGTAACCGAAAACTTGAGCTTAAAGGATGATTTGGATGCTGATTCAGTAGATTTGATGGAATTTGTCCTAACAATTGAGGATGAATTTGGAATCGAAATCGGTGATGAAGAAATTGACAACCTCCAAAGTGTCGCAGACGTATTAGCAATCATTAAAAATAGAATATAAGAAAAAGCAACATGCTGGTCATGTTGCTTTTTTGATTGTGTGGAATATTTATTTTAACGGATTTGTCAATCCATATGTTTGCTTAAACTTTTAAAAGTGCTATTTGGGTGTAGATTTTGTTTTTTTAGAAAGAGTTATCTATTTCTTACTTTGTTTGGCTAAAATAATCTTATAGAACTTTTAATTAGATTGTTAAGAAAAAGGATAAGAATATGAAATTTAGGAAAAAACACTACCGCTCACAGATGGATCAGAAGGACTGCGGAGTGGCTTCGTTGGCCATGGTGTTTGGCTATTTTGGAAGCTATTATTCATTAGCGCGTCTTCGTGAATTAGCCAAAACGACTATAAATGGGACGACAGCTTTGGGTCTGGTGAAGGCTGCGGAAACATTAGGTTTTGAGCCACAGGCTATTCAAGCAGACATGACTTTATTTGATTCTCCAAATTTAATCTTTCCTTTTGTGGTTCACGTGCTTAAGGACAAAGAATTATTTCATTATTACGTAGTGACAGGAAAGGATAAGCAGAATATCCATATAGCTGATCCAGATCCAGAGGTTAGACTGACCAAACTATCGCGTGAAAGATTTGAAGAAGAATGGACAGGAACAACTATTTTTGTGGCTCCTTCCCCAAATTATCAGCCACATAAGGACAAGAATCAGGGTCTGACTTCTTTTCTGCCTATTTTGATAAATCAGAAAGGTTTGATCATCAATATCATTTTAGCGACAGTTCTAGTAACCTTGATTAATATCGTTGGTTCATACTATCTACAATCTATTATTGATACCTATGTACCAAATCAGACATCTTCGACCCTAAGTGTTATTTCTATATGTCTTGTTATCGTGTATGCCCTTCAGCAGATTTTGTCTTTTGCTCAAGATTACCTATTAATTGTCCTTGGGCAACGTCTATCGATTGATGTTATTTTATCTTATATCAAACATGTTTTTCATCTACCTGTGTCCTTTTTTGCGACTCGACGGACGGGGGAAATCGTGTCTCGATTTACAGATGCCAATAGTATCATAGATGCCTTAGCTTCAACCATTATTTCAATTTTTTTAGATATATCTACGGTATTGATTATTTCCATAATCTTGTTTTTGCAAAATAGTAGTCTCTTTTTCATAAGCTTATTGGGTCTTCCCATTTATGCTGTAATTATATTTGTTTTTATGAAGCCTTTTGAAAAAATGAACCGGTATGCCATGGAAGCAAATGCAACTCTATCATCTTCCGTTATAGAGGATATCAATGGGATTGAAACGATTAAATCATTGGCTAGCGAAAAAACACGCTACCAAAAGATTGATAGGGAATTTGTGGACTATCTGAAAAGATCCTTTACTTATAGTAGAGCAGAAAGTCAGCAAAAAGCTCTTAAAAAACTTGCTCAACTGTCGCTAAATGTCTGCGTATTATGGATAGGGGCTAATTTCGTTATGACTGGTGAAATGAGTTTGGGCCAGTTGATTACGTATAATACACTTCTTTATTATTTTACTAATCCTCTAGAAAACATCATCAACCTTCAGAGTAAGCTTCAAACAGCTCAAGTTGCTAATAGTCGTCTCAACGAGGTGTATCTGGTCAAATCCGAGTTTGAAGAACAGAAAATGGTAGAGGATTTGAGTACGGTTCAAGGAGATATGACTTTTAAGAAAGTACATTACAAGTATGATTACGGTCAAGATATTTTATCGGATATCAATTTGACAATCAAACAGGGTTCTAAAATAGCTCTTGTAGGGATTTCAGGATCAGGGAAGTCGACTCTAGCTAAGATGATGGTTAATTTTTACAACCCAAGTCAGGGAGAAATCAGACTTGGGGATATGAATTTAAATCATATTGATAAAAAGTCTCTGCGCCAACATATCAACTATTTGCCTCAACAACCCTATGTTTTTAATGGAACAATATTAGAAAATCTCCTTCTCGGAGCTAAGGAGGGTACGACTCAGGAGGATATAGTGCGTGCGGTGGAATTAGCAGAAATTCGTGAAGATATTGAGCGTATGCCCTTGAACTACCAGACAGAATTGACTTCTGATGGGACAGGAATTTCTGGTGGTCAACGCCAGAGGATTGCTTTGGCGCGCGCTCTTTTGACAGATGCCTCTACCTTGATTTTGGATGAGGCGACGAGCAGTTTAGATATCTTAACAGAGAAACGGATAGTAGACAACCTCATGAATCTAGATAAGACCTTGATTTTCATCGCTCACCGTTTGACTATTGCTGAACGGGTGGAGAAGGTTATCGTTTTGGATCGGGGCAAGATTGTAGAGGAGGGGAATCATGCTGACTTGCTTGCTCGAAATAGTTTTTATACTCATTTAGTTAACTGTTAGAAAGGAGAAATAATGCACCTTGATTTTTTAGAAAGTGCGGAATTTTATAATCGGCGTTATCATAATTTTTCCAGTCGAGTGATTTTTCCTATGTCACTTTTGGTTGTGTTTACGTTTGGATTTGCAATGTTTGCAGAAAAGGAAATTAGTTTATCTTCGAAAGCTACAGTGGAACCTAGTCGTATCATTGCTAATATCCAGTCAACTAGTAATAGGCGGATGGTAGTTAATTATCTAGAAGAGAACAAACAAGTGCAACGAGGAGATTTACTTGTTCAGTATCAGGAGGTTGGAGATGTGATTCAGTATGAAGCCAATGCTAATCAGTTGGAGAGTTTTAGACATCATCAAAGTAAAACAAGTAACCTTAAGAACAGTACTACACAGCCAAATATAGGTCTCTTTTCTCAGAATTCTTCGACTGTACAAGAGCAGATAGCTGTAGAGCAAGATGATTTAGAAAGAGAAATAGGCAAAAAAAATCAAACTAGCTTACTTGAAAAAGGAACAATAAGAGCCCAGGAAGACGGAGTTCTTTATCTCAATCCTGAAAGGAATCAATCTGCGGTCGTCACAGAAGGAACATTACTGGCAAAATTATATCCACTATTAGATAGAGAAGGGAAAACAAAATTGACAGCCTATCTTAGTTCAAAAGATATTGTGGGAATCAAGATTGGAGATTCTGTACGCTTTACCACGACTAATGGCGCTAATGGTCAAGTGAGGCTTGTTTCTACTATCACTAGTATTGATACAATTGCAACGAGAACTGACCAAGGAAATTTCTTTAAAATAGAAGCGGAAACAAAAATAACTCAAGAACAAGCTGAAAAGCTTAGGTATGGTTTAGAAGGCCGTTTACAGATAATTACAGGCAAGAAAAGTTATTTACGCTATTATTTGGATGATTTCTTGAATTGGGAATAATGATCACTTTTTCTTAAATAATATTTAAAAACTGTAATCATAAACGATTTACAGTTTTTATAAAACTCAGAAGGGAATACGTTTACGTTCGTAAAACATTTGATTTCTGCTTATTTTTGTGTTAGAATGAGGCCAAGTAATACGAAAGGCGAATAATAAAATGTCCAGTAAACTTATTTATACGGGAAAAGCTAAAGATATCTATACTACAGAAGACGAACATGTGATTAAGTCCGTTTATAAGGACCAGGCCACCATGTTGAATGGTGCTCGTAAAGAGACCATCGAAGGTAAAGGTGTGCTCAATAATCAGATTTCGTCTCTTATTTTTGAAAAATTGAATGCTGCGGGTGTGGCTACTCACTTTATTGAACGTATCTCTGATACAGAACAACTTAACAAGAAGGTTTCAATCATTCCTTTGGAGGTTGTGCTTCGTAACGTGACTGCGGGTTCTTTCTCAAAACGTTTCGGTGTTGAAGAAGGTTTGGACTTGAAAACCCCTATCGTTGAATTTTACTACAAAAACGATGATTTGGATGACCCATTTATCAATGATGAGCATGTGAAGTTCTTGGATATTGCCAATGATGAACAAATTGCTTATATCAAGGAAGAAACACGTCGTATCAATGAATTGCTGAAAGATTGGTTTGAGCAAATAGGTCTTCGTTTGATTGACTTCAAATTGGAATTCGGTTTTGATAAGGATGGCAAGATTATCTTGGCAGACGAATTCTCACCAGATAACTGCCGCCTTTGGGATGCTGAAGGGCACCATATGGACAAGGATGTTTTCCGTAGGGATTTGGGCAGTCTAACGGATGTTTATAAGGTTGTGTTAGAGAAGTTGCAAGACTTGAAATAAGTTGTTTGAAACGGAAAACCTTCGTCTTTCAAGTAAAATGACTCAGGCTGAAAAGGTCTACTAGACCTTTTCACTCCGTCGTGATCTTGGTAGCTTGACAGATGTTTATAAGGTTGTGTTAGAGAAGTTGCAGGGATTGAAGTAAAGTTTTACTTGGTCGTCACTACAATCTTTAAGTAGAAATAGATAAAGGAACTAAAATGGATAAACGTATTTTCGTTGAGAAAAAAGCTGATTTTCGTGTCAAATCTGACTCTTTAGTAAAAGAATTACAGCATAATCTTCAGTTGAAAACCTTGAATGATCTTCGCATCGTTCAGGTTTACGATGTTTTTGGTTTGGCAGAGGACTTGTTTGCGCGTGCGGAAAAACATATTTTTTCTGAGCAGGTGACCGATACTGTTTTGGATGAAGCTACAATCAAGGTAGATCTTGAGAAACATGCTTTCTTTGCTATCGAAAGTTTGCCTGGTCAATTTGACCAACGTGCGGCATCTTCACAGGAAGCTTTGCTTTTGCTTGGTAGTTCAAGTGATGTAACGGTGAATACAGCACAACTCTACTTGGTCAATAAGGATATTGCTGCGAATGAACTAGAAGCTGTCAAGAACTACCTGCTCAATCCAGTGGATTCTCGTTTCAAAGACATCACTCTTGGCATTGCTAAACAGGATTTCTCTGAGTCTGACAAGACCATTCCAAGTTTGGATTTCTTTGAAACTTATACGGCAGAAGATTTTGCACAGTATAAGGCAGAACAAGGACTGGCCATGGAAGTGGATGACCTTCTCTTCATTCAAGACTATTTCAAGTCAATTGGACGTGTGCCAACTGAGACTGAGCTTAAGGTGTTGGATACTTATTGGTCTGACCACTGTCGTCACACAACTTTCGAGACTGAGTTGAAAAACATCGACTTCTCAGCTTCTAAATTCCAAAAACAATTGCAAACGACTTATGACAAATATATCGCCATGCGTGATGAGTTGGGACGTACAGAAAAACCTCAAACCTTGATGGATATGGCGACTATTTTTGGTCGTTATGAGCGTGCCAATGGTCGTTTGGACGACATGGAAGTGTCTGATGAAATCAATGCCTGCTCAGTTGAAATTGAGGTGGATGTCAATGATGTGAAAGAGCCGTGGCTTATCATGTTCAAAAATGAAACTCATAACCACCCAACGGAGATTGAACCATTTGGTGGAGCGGCTACTTGTATCGGTGGTGCCATTCGTGACCCATTGTCAGGTCGCTCATACGTTTACCAAGCCATGCGTATCTCTGGTGCTGGTGATATTACAGCACCAATTGCTGAAACTCGCGCTGGGAAATTGCCACAACAAGTGATTTCTAAAACAGCAGCTCACGGTTATTCTTCATACGGTAACCAAATTGGTCTTGCAACAACTTATGTTCGTGAATACTTCCATCCAGGTTTCGTTGCTAAGCGTATGGAGCTAGGTGCCGTGGTCGGTGCGGCTCCTAAGGAAAATGTTGTCCGTGAAAAACCTGAAGCAGGTGATGTGATTATCTTGCTCGGTGGTAAGACTGGACGTGACGGTGTCGGTGGTGCGACAGGTTCTTCTAAAGTTCAAACAGTTGAATCTGTTGAAACAGCTGGTGCTGAGGTTCAAAAAGGGAACGCTATCGAAGAACGCAAGATTCAACGTCTTTTCCGTAATGGGGAAGTGACACGTCTGATCAAGAAATCAAATGACTTTGGTGCTGGTGGTGTCTGTGTGGCTATCGGTGAATTGGCAGATGGTCTTGAAATTGATCTAGACAAAGTGCCATTGAAATACCAAGGTTTGAATGGTACCGAAATTGCCATCTCTGAATCTCAAGAACGGATGGCTGTAGTAGTTCGTCCAAAAGACGTAGATGCCTTCATAGCAGAATGTAACAAAGAAAACATTGATGCTGTTGTCGTTGCAACAGTAACTGAAAAACCAAATCTCGTCATGCACTGGAATGGCGAAACCATCGTTGATTTGGAACGTCGTTTCCTTGATACAAACGGTGTACGTGTAGTTGTGGATGCTAAGGTAGTTGACAAGGATGTCAAGCTTCCAGAAGAACGCCAAACATCTGCCGAAACCCTTGAAGCAGATACGCTTGCAGTCTTGGCTGACCTTAACCATGCCAGTCAAAAAGGCTTGCAAACCATCTTTGATAGCTCAGTTGGTCGTTCAACAGTCAACCACCCACTTGGTGGTCGTTACCAAATCACACCAACTGAAGCTTCTGTACAGAAATTGCCAGTCCAACATGGTGTGACAACAACTGCTTCTGTTATGGCGCAAGGGTTCAACCCTTATGTAGCAGAATGGTCTCCATATCATGGTGCTGCTTATGCGGTCATCGAAGCAACCGCTCGTTTGGTTGCTGCTGGTGCAAACTGGTCTAAGGCTCGTTTCTCTTATCAAGAATACTTCGAGCGTATGGATAAACAAGCAGAGCGTTTTGGTCAACCAGTAGCAGCTCTTCTTGGATCCATTGAAGCTCAGATTCAACTTGGTTTGCCATCTATCGGTGGGAAGGACTCGATGTCTGGTACCTTTGAAGAATTGACAGTACCACCAACCTTGGTAGCCTTTGGGGTCACAACTGCAGATAGCCGTAAGGTTCTTTCTCCAGAATTTAAAGCTGCTGGTGAAAATATCTATTACATCCCAGGTCAAGCTTTGGCCCAAGAAATTGATTTTGATCTTATCAAGTCTAACTTTGCTCAGTTTGAAGCTATTCAAGCAACCCACAAAGTGACAGCTGCATCAGCTGTCAAATATGGAGGTGTCCTTGAAGCTCTTGCCCTTGCAACATTTGGGAACCATATCGGTGCCACTGTTCAATTAGCTGACCTTGACAGCAGCTTGACAGCCCAATTGGGTGGATTCATCTTCACTTCACCTGAAGAGATTGCAAGTGTTGAGAAGATTGGACAAACAGTTGCAGACTTTACACTGCTTGTCAACGGTGTAACGCTTGATGGACAAAAACTTGACAGCGCCTTCCAAGGTAAGTTGGAAGAAGTTTACCCTACTGAGTTTGAACAGGCTACTGAACTAGAAGAAGTACCTGCTGTGGCATCAGATGCTGTCATCAAAGCTAAAGAAACGGTTGAGACACCAGTGGTTTACATCCCAGTATTCCCAGGAACCAACTCAGAATATGACTCAGCAAAGGCCTTTGAAAAAGAAGGTGCAAAAGTCAACTTGGTACCATTTGTCACACTGAATGAAGAAGCTATTGTCAAGTCTGTTGACACCATGGTTGACAACATTGAAAAAGCTAATATTATCTTCTTTGCAGGTGGCTTCTCAGCAGCAGATGAACCAGATGGATCAGCTAAATTTATCGTTAATATCTTGCTTAATGAAAAAGTACGTGCAGCCATTGACAGCTTCATCGAAGGTGGTGGTTTGATTATCGGTATCTGTAATGGATTCCAAGCTCTTGTCAAATCAGGTCTTCTTCCATACGGTAACTTTGAAGATGCAAACAGTACTAGTCCAACTCTCTTCTACAATGATGCCAACCAACACGTGGCTAAGATGGTTGAAACACGTATTGCCAATACCAACTCACCATGGCTTGCTGGCGTGAAAGTTGGTGACATCCATGCCATCCCAGTATCACACGGTGAAGGTAAGTTTGTCGTGACAGCTGAGGAATTTGCAGAACTTCGTGACAATGGTCAAATCTTTACCCAATATGTTGACTTCGAAGGCAAACCAAGCATGGACTCTAAATACAATCCTAACGGATCTGTCAATGCGATTGAAGGTATCACAAGTAAGAACGGTCAAATCATTGGGAAGATGGGTCACTCAGAACGTTTCGAAGACGGTCTATTCCAAAATATTCCAGGGAATAAAGACCAATATCTCTTTGCATCAGCGGTTAAATACTTTACTGGAAAATAGGCTTTGCAGATTTTCTAATAGAGAACCATCAGTAAATGTAAAATCAAGTAGATCTAACTTACGACAATTGCAAATGATTTATTGTTGCGAGTGAAACGAGCTTCTGCCGTATCATTCCGCTCTAGTATCGTTAAGGAATGATACACAAATAAAAATTAGGTATATAAAATGACATACGAAGTAAAATCTCTTAATGAAGAATGTGGTGTTTTTGGTATCTGGGGCCACCCAGACGCTGCCAAATTAACCTATTTTGGGCTCCATAGTCTTCAGCACCGTGGTCAGGAGGGGGCAGGAATCCTCTCCAATGACCAAGGGAAATTGAAGCGTCATCGTGATATGGGGCTTTTATCAGAAGTCTTCAAAAATCCTGCGAATTTGGATAAATTGACAGGAACTGGAGCGATTGGGCACGTGCGTTATGCGACTGCGGGAGAAGCTTCTGTAGACAATATCCAACCTTTCCTCTTCCGCTTTCACGACATGCAGTTTGGTTTGGCTCACAATGGGAATCTGACCAATGCAGAATCGCTCAAGCAAGAATTGGAACAAAGAGGAGCGATTTTCAGCTCAACCTCTGACTCTGAAATCTTGGCTCACCTTATTCGCCGTAGCCACAATCCAAATTTGATGGGTAAAATAAAGGAAGCGCTCAGTCTTGTCAAAGGTGGTTTTGCTTATCTCTTGATGTTTGAAGATAAGTTAATTGCAGCGCTTGACCCAAATGGCTTCCGTCCACTGTCAATCGGGAAAATGGCCAATGGAGCGGTGGTGGTTTCGTCTGAAACCTGTGCCTTTGAAGTAATCGGTGCTGAGTGGATTCGCGACGTAAAACCAGGCGAGATTGTCATTATTGATGACAATGGCATCCAGTATGACAGCTATACAAACGATACTCAACTGGCTATCTGTTCCATGGAGTATATCTACTTCGCACGTCCTGACTCCAATATCCACGGAGTCAATGTCCATACGGCTCGTAAGAGAATGGGAGCTCAACTGGCACGTGAGTTCAAGTATGAAGCTGATATCGTAGTCGGGGTGCCAAACTCCTCACTAAGCGCAGCGATGGGCTTTGCCGAAGAATCAGGTCTACCAAATGAAATGGGGCTCATCAAGAACCAATATACGCAACGGACCTTTATCCAGCCGACTCAAGAATTACGCGAGCAAGGGGTTCGGATGAAGTTATCTGCTGTTTCTGGTGTCGTTAAAGGCAAACGCGTTGTCATGATTGATGACTCGATTGTACGAGGAACAACATCTCGTCGCATTGTCCAACTTTTGAAAGAAGCGGGGGCATCAGAAGTACACGTTGCCATTGGGAGTCCTGCTCTTGCCTATCCTTGTTTCTACGGGATTGATATTCAGACACGTCAGGAGCTGATTGCGGCCAATCATACCATTGAGGAGACTTGCCAAATCATTGGTGCGGATAGTCTGACTTATCTTTCTATTGATGGCTTGATTGATTCTATCGGCATCGAAACAGATGCGCCAAATGGTGGCCTCTGTGTGGCTTACTTTGATGGGAAATATCCAACTCCTCTCTATGACTATGAAGAAGAATATCGTAGAAGTTTGGAAGAAAAAACGAGTTTTTACAAATAAAATTTCCCATTGAAGGAAAGGAAAAGGAAAAAACAAATGACAAATAAGAATGCGTATGCCCAATCGGGTGTGGACGTTGAAGCAGGTTATGAAGTTGTTGAACGTATCAAAAAACATGTTGCCCGTACAGAGCGTGCGGGTGTCATGGGAGCTCTTGGTGGTTTTGGTGGCATGTTCGACCTTTCAAAAACAGGTGTTAAAGAACCTGTTTTGATCTCAGGAACAGATGGTGTTGGAACCAAGCTCATGCTAGCTATCAAGTATGACAAACACGATACGATCGGTCAAGACTGTGTTGCTATGTGTGTTAACGATATCATCGCTGCAGGTGCGGAGCCCCTTTACTTCCTAGACTATATCGCAACTGGTAAAAATGAACCAGCCAAACTAGAACAAGTTGTTGCAGGTGTGGCTGAAGGTTGTGTACAAGCTGGTGCAGCCCTCATTGGTGGTGAAACGGCTGAAATGCCTGGCATGTACGGCGAAGACGACTATGACTTGGCTGGTTTTGCAGTCGGTGTTGCAGAAAAATCTCAAATCATCGACGGTTCAAAAGTAGCAGCAGGGGATGTGATTTTGGGGCTTGCTTCAAGTGGTATCCACTCAAATGGTTATTCACTTGTGCGTCGTGTCTTTGCGGACTACACAGGTGAGGAAATCCTCCCAGAATTGGAAGACAAGAAACTCAAGGACGTTCTTTTGGAGCCAACTCGTATCTATGTCAAGGCTGTCTTGCCACTCATTAAAGAGGAATTGGTGAATGGGATTGCCCACATCACAGGTGGTGGTTTCATCGAAAATGTCCCACGGATGTTCTCAGATGATTTGGCTGCTGAAATTGACGAAAGTAAAGTACCAGTCCTTCCAATTTTCAAAGCTCTTGAAAAATATGGCCAAATCAAACACGAAGAAATGTTTGAAATCTTCAACATGGGGATTGGTCTCATGCTTGCGGTGAAACCAGAAAATGTGGAACGTGTCAAAGAACTTCTCGACGAACCTGTTTATGAAATCGGTCGTATTGTGAAGAAAGATGGCGCAAGTGTGGTGATTAAATAATGGCTAAAAAGATTGCTGTTTTTGCCTCTGGCAACGGCTCAAACTTTCAGGTGATTGCGGAACAATTTCCAGTAGAATTTGTCTTTTCAGATCACCGGGATGCCTATGTCTTAGAACGTGCAGAAAAGCTAGGGGTTTTATCTTATGCCTTCGAACTTAAAGAGTTTGAGAATAAGGCAGACTATGAAGGAGCCATCGTCGAACTCTTAGATGAGCACCAGATTGACTTGGTTTGTCTCGCAGGCTATATGAAAATCGTTGGCCCGACTTTACTAGCAGCTTATGAAGGCCGTATCATCAATATTCACCCAGCTTTTCTCCCTGAATTTCCAGGTGCTCATGGTATTGAGGATGCTTGGAATGCAGGTGTGGACCAGTCTGGCGTGACTATTCACTGGGTGGACTCTGGTGTTGATACCGGTAAGGTCATCAAACAAGTCCGTGTGCCAAGACTAGCTGATGATACCATTGACAGTTTTGAAGCTCGCATTCATGAGGCGGAGTATAAACTCTATCCAGAAGTCTTGGATAGTTTGGGGGCTGCACGAAAATAAGGAAGCCCTCGAGCTGAAAGAAAATTTTCGACTGTAGCAAATGAAGAACTTTTTTAAAAAAGGAAAAGAAATAACATGACTAAACGCGCACTAATTAGTGTTTCAGACAAAGCGGGCATTGTTGAATTTGCCCAAGAACTTAAAAAACTTGGTTGGGATATCATCTCAACAGGTGGTACCAAAGTTGCCCTTGACAATGCTGGGGTAGAGACCATTGCCATCGACGATGTGACTGGTTTCCCGGAAATGATGGACGGTCGTGTCAAGACCCTCCACCCAAATATCCATGGCGGTCTCCTCGCTCGTCGTGACTTGGATAGCCACTTGGAAGCGGCTAAAGACAACAAGATTGAGCTCATTGACCTTGTTGTGGTCAACCTTTACCCATTTAAGGAAACTATTCTTAAACCAGATGTGACCTATGCGGATGCCGTTGAAAACATCGATATCGGTGGTCCATCAATGCTTCGTTCAGCAGCGAAGAATCACGCCAGTGTGACTGTTGTTGTAGACCCTGCTGACTATGCTGTGGTTTTGGAGGAATTGGCAGCAAACCGGGAAACAAGTTATGTAACTCGCCAACGTTTGGCAGCCAAGGTTTTCCGTCACACAGCAGCCTATGATGCTTTGATTGCAGAATACTTCACAGCTCAAGTGGGTGAAGCAAAACCTGAAAAACTCACTTTGACCTATGACCTCAAGCAACCAATGCGTTACGGTGAAAACCCTCAACAAGACGCAGACTTCTACCAAAAAGCCTTGCCAACGGACTATTCGATTGCATCAGCGAAACAGCTTAACGGTAAGGAATTGTCCTTTAACAATATCCGCGATGCTGATGCTGCTATCCGTATTATCCGCGATTTCAAAGAACGTCCAACGGTTGTAGCTCTCAAACACATGAACCCGTGCGGTATCGGTCAAGCTGATGACATCGAAACAGCTTGGGATTACGCTTATGAGTCTGACCCAGTATCGATTTTCGGTGGGATCGTTGTTCTCAACCGTGAAGTAGATGCTGCGACAGCTGAGAAGATGCACGGTGTTTTCCTTGAAATCATCATTGCACCAAGCTATACAGATGAGGCGCTAGCTATTTTGACCAACAAAAAGAAAAACTTGCGCATTCTTGCCTTGCCATTTGATGCCCAAGACGCTAGTGAAGTGGAAGCAGAATACACAGGTGTTGTCGGTGGACTCCTCGTACAAAACCAAGACGTGGTCAAAGCAAGCCCAGCTGACTGGCAAGTGGTAACCAAACGCCAACCAACTGAGACAGAAGCGACTGCCCTTGAGTTTGCATGGAAAGCCATCAAGTATGTCAAATCAAACGGAATCATCGTGACTAATGATCACATGACACTTGGCGTTGGCCCTGGTCAAACCAACCGCGTGGCTTCCGTCCGTATTGCCATTGACCAAGCTAAAGATCGCCTTGACGGTGCTGTCCTTGCTTCGGATGCCTTCTTCCCATTTGCGGATAACGTGGAAGAAATCGCTAAAGCAGGTATTAAGGCCATCATCCAGCCAGGGGGGTCAGTCCGTGACCAAGAGTCCATCGAAGCCGCGGATAAATACGGCTTGACCATGGTCTTTACAGGCGTGAGACATTTTAGACATTAAGAAAATAAAAGGGAAGAAAACAGTTTCTTTCCTTTTTTTACTTTAAAAGCGAAACGAAACAAGATTAAAACGAACGTTTATGGTATAATATTAGTAAATAATTCGCAAAAGAGGTTGAAAGATGAAGCTGTTAGTTGTCGGCTCTGGTGGTCGTGAACATGCCATTGCTAAGAAGTTGCTTGAGTCAAAAGACGTTGAAAAAGTCTTTGTAGCTCCTGGGAATGACGGGATGACTCTGGATGGTCTGGAATTGATAAATATCTCTATTTCCGAACATTCTAAATTGATTGAGTTTGCAAAAGCCAACGATATCGCATGGTCCTTTATCGGGCCAGATGATGCCCTTGCGGCTGGGATTGTGGATGAGTTCAATGCAGCTGGTCTCAAATCCTTTGGTCCGACAAGATTGGCAGCGGAGTTGGAGTGGTCTAAGGATTTTGCTAAGGAAATCATGGTCAAGTACGGCGTTCCGACAGCAGCCTATGGCACATTTTCTGACTTTGAGGAAGCCAAGGCTTATATCGAAGAAAAAGGCGCTCCAATCGTAGTCAAGGCAGACGGTTTGGCCCTTGGGAAAGGTGTCGTCGTTGCTGAAACGGTTGAGCAAGCAGTCGAAGCAGCTCACGAGATGCTTTTGGACAATAAATTCGGTGACTCAGGTGCACGTGTGGTCATCGAGGAATTCCTTGACGGGGAAGAGTTCTCTCTCTTTGCCTTTGTCAATGGAGACAAGTTCTACATTATGCCAACGGCTCAGGATCACAAACGTGCTTATGATGGAGACAAGGGTCCCAACACTGGTGGGATGGGTGCCTATGCGCCAGTTCCTCACTTGTCACAGAGCGTGGTTGACACAGCGGTTGACACCATTGTCAAGCCAGTCCTCGAAGGCATGATTAAAGAAGGTCGTCCTTATCTTGGTGTACTTTATGCCGGTCTTATCTTGACAGCTGATGGGCCCAAAGTCATCGAGTTCAACGCTCGTTTTGGAGATCCTGAAACGCAAATCATCTTGCCTCGTTTGACATCTGACTTTGCACAAAATATTACGGATATCCTCGATGGCAAGGAGCCAGCTATTACTTGGACGGATAAGGGTGTGACACTAGGTGTGGTTGTAGCATCAAAGGGCTACCCACTCGCTTATGAGAAAGGTGTCAAGCTTCCTACCAAGACAGAAGGCGACATCATCACTTACTATGCCGGAGCTAAATTTGCTGAAAATGGGAAAGACTTTCTTTCAAACGGAGGCAGAGTTTACATGCTAGTCACCACAGCACATACCGTTAAAGAGGCTCAAGACACTATCTACAGCGAACTCGACAAACAAAACACAGAAGACCTTTTCTATCGTACGGATATCGGAAGCAAGGCAATTAGATAAAGATATAAGAAAAGGCGACGCAGTCGCCAAACCCGATAATGGTCGTTTAATTTGCGAGCATTAGCGAGCTGATATAGAGCAATCACCGCCGTTGTGAAAGAACGATTGGCTTAAAAAGCCAATCGTTTAGGGAAATCGGAAGACTTAAGGCTTCCGATTTAGGCATGAGACACCTTCGGTGGCTGCTGCCGTCCCTCACAACCTAAGGTGATTGTCAAAAAAAGGAAGAAAAAGGATTAAAAATGAAACCAGTAATTTCCATCATCATGGGCTCGAAATCCGACTGGGCAACCATGCAAAAAACAGCAGAAGTCCTAGACCGCTTCGGTGTAGCCTACGAAAAGAAAGTTGTCTCTGCCCACCGCACACCTGACCTCATGTTCAAACATGCCGAGGAAGCACGGAGTCGCGGTATCAAGGTCATTATTGCAGGTGCGGGTGGCGCTGCTCACTTGCCAGGTATGGTAGCAGCCAAAACCACTCTACCTGTTATTGGTGTACCAGTCAAATCACGTGCCCTTAGTGGTGTGGATTCACTCTATTCAATCGTTCAGATGCCAGGTGGTGTGCCAGTCGCAACCATGGCTATCGGTGAAGCAGGTGCGACTAACGCTGCCCTCTTTGCCCTTCGTCTCCTATCAGTAGAGGATCAGGCTATCGCGACAGCTTTAGCAGATTTTGCAGAAGAACAAGGAAAAATCGCAGAGGAGTCTACAAATGAGCTCATCTAAAACAATCGGAATTATCGGTGGCGGTCAGCTGGGTCAGATGATGGCCATTTCTGCTATCTACATGGGGCACAAGGTTATCGCGCTGGACCCTGCGGCTGATTGCCCGGCCTCTCGCGTGGCGGAAATCATCGTGGCGCCTTATAACGATGTGGACGCCCTCCGTCAGTTGGCTGAGCGTTGCGATGTTCTCACTTATGAATTCGAAAATGTCGATGCTGACGGTTTGGATGCGGTTATCAAGGATGGTCAACTCCCTCAAGGGACAGATCTGCTCCGTATTTCCCAAAATCGCATCTTTGAAAAGGACTTTCTCTCAAACAAGGCACAAGTCACTGTGGCACCCTACAAGGTTGTGGCTTCTAGCCAAGACTTGGCAGATATTGATTTGTCGAAAAACTATGTCCTCAAGACTGCGACTGGTGGCTACGATGGCCATGGACAAAAGGTCATTCGTTCAGAAGCAGATTTGGAAGAAGCCTACGCTCTAGCAGATTCAGCAGACTGTGTCTTGGAAGAATTTGTCAATTTTGACCTGGAAATTTCTGTCATTGTGTCTGGGAATGGTAAGGATGTGACGGTTTTTCCCGTTCAGGAAAATATTCATCGCAACAACATTCTTTCAAAAACCATTGTACCTGCTCGTATTTCAGAAAGTCTAGCTGAAAAAGCCCAAGCTATGGCGGTGCAAATTGCTGATCAACTCAATCTTTCTGGAACGCTCTGCGTGGAAATGTTTGCGACCGCTGACGACATCATCGTCAATGAGATTGCTCCACGTCCACACAACTCTGGGCATTATTCTATCGAATCCTGCGACTTCTCCCAGTTTGATACCCATATCTTGGGCGTTCTGGGAGCACCATTACCAACTATCAAGCTGCATGCTCCGGCTGTCATGCTCAATGTCCTCGGCCAACATGTCGAGGTCGCTGAAACATATGTGACAGAAAATCCAAGCGCTCACCTCCACTTATATGGTAAACTAGAAGCAAAGCACAACCGCAAGATGGGACATGTGACTTTGTTTAGTGATGCGCCGGATGAGGTATGGGAACTGTGAACGAAACATTGGAGTTATTATGAAAATCTCGAATATAAAATTACATAATTGGAAGTCATTTAAAGACTTAGATATAAGTATAAATGATTTAATGATAATCATTGGACAAAATAATCATGGAAAATCTAACTTGTTATCTTCTCTGTTATTCTTCTTTGACGGAATAAAAATTAAGGAGGATGATTATTTCAAAGGGACTGAGGAGTTATTTGTTGAGATCGAATTTAAAGAATTAACTAATGAAGAGCAAACGACATTTTCAAAATATGTTACGGAAGCTTGTGAGATGAAAGTAAGAAAAACTGTAAAAATGTCGGGTAATCCTACTTATAATGGTTATACTAAGAGATATACTGAAGAAAATGCGTGGCTTGAGGATGATGAATTTAAGAAATTACTTAGAAATATTGATCTTGAGAATAGTCCGCTTTCTAAATTAAAAAAAATGATATCCTCTGAATTTGAGGGCAATTCAAAAACTAAGCAAGTTGAAGAACTCAAAAGCTTGAGGGAAGAGTATATCAGGTCTCATGGTATTGAAAAAAACTATGTTTTAGAAGAGTCAAATTTTTTAGGAAAAGCAAATATTGCTCAAGGTTTACTTGGTGATGTTTACTATCTTCCGGCCTTGAAAGATACTTCTGATGAGTTAAATTTAAAAGCAAGTTCAATGTTCGGTAAATTATATAATGAGATCCTATTATCTGATGTGAATCAAAATTACTCACAAGCTGTAAGGAATCTGCAAGATGCTATTTCAGTATTGAATCAGAGAAATGCTTCGGTAGAAAAAGAGGAAGATCTGGATGAGATTTCAAAATTAGAAAATGACTTGTCAAATCAACTCAAAGATTGGGGAACAGAAGTTAAAATACAATTCAAGACTCCGGACGTCCCAGAGGTTATGAAATCTTATATTGAAATCTTGTTTGATGATGGAGTTGAAACTGATATATCTCATAAGGGAAATGGTTTACAGCGTACATTTTATCTGTCTTTGATTAAACTTTTAGCTGAAAGATCAAGTAAAGAGGTTAGTGAAAATGAAACCTCCACTAGACAAGCCTCTAAATCAAAATATTTTTTGTTTGAGGAACCTGAATTGTTTCTGCACCCTCAAGCACAAAAGCAATTATTTGATGATTTAGTAAGTTTATCTGAGGGTAATCAGGTCTTTGTTACTACCCACTCCAATAACTTAATTGATTTAGAAAAGTATAAATCTATTTGTATTGTGAGAAAGACTGATAGCGGAGAATCTGAAGTTTCAAAGTGTGATGAAGAACTTTTTCAACAAGAAAATGACAGGGATAAGTGGAAGTATCTAAATTGGATAAATGCTGAAAGAAGTGAGTTGTTTTTTGCTGATAAGGTTATCTTAGTGGAGGGAGATACTGAGGCAGTTAGCATTCCAAGTATTGCAAAGAAGCTGGGAGTCTATAAGCATAGTTTTACTATAATTAATTGTGGAAGTAAGGATAATATCCCACTGTATATGAAGTTGTTAAATAAATTTAAAATACCTTATGTTGCGATTTATGATGTGGACCATCAAGAAGGAAAGTCTATAGAAGCTATTGCAGTTTCTGATAGAAGTACAAGAGCAATTAGAGAGTGTCTTGATGAAAGCTTGGGTTCAACAATTAGTATGGAGAATGATTTTGAAGATGTACTTGGATATAGACCAAGTGGGAACTCAAAACCACTGGCAGCATTAGAATGGATTAATAATAATCAAATACCTGTAATACTGGAAAATAAGATTAATGAAATATATGTGAATTAACAGAGGAAAAATCTATGATTCAACTCATTATCAACGCATTTGTCGAAAAAGAGAAGACAGGAGCAGCCGTCGAACTCTTGTATGCTAGTAGTGATCACGAAAAGGTGAAAGCTAAGTATGAAGAGCTAGTTGCGCGATACCCTGAAAACTACTTAGCTATCTATGATTTACCGTTAGATACGGATTTGAATACCCTGGATCATTATCCATCTGTGTGGATTGGGAAAGAGGAGTTTGAAGGAAATGAGAAAGAAATATGACTTTTAAATTAGTTGATTCTTATGATGAAATTAGATTGGGTGATGATGGATATTATCTAATTCATAGTAATTGGGATGACTGGTTCAAATATGAAACTACTTATTCTTTTTATATTAAGAAAAATGTATCTATAATAAACGTTGGCTCGCTGAAGATAGGCGAAATGGTGATGCTAGGAAGGGTTCCGCGCTTACCTTCGGAATTTGAAAACTTACCAGACAACTTCTTCTCATTAGTTACAGATGAAAGCTTTTATTATGAAATTGATAGGATAGCTAAGGAACAGAGAGAATATATTTTAACTTCTTTAAGGGATGTGGCATTCAATAAAGCTTTGTATGAAAAAGTAAAGGGTACAGATGTTTTTCAGGTTTCTTTAACTAGAGGTATATTAAGTTCAACAATTGAAAATAAATATTTTCGTTTAGCTGAAGGGGATACTAAGCTATCAGACTATGATTTCTCGTTTAGAATGACAGAAAGTTGTTCATTGAATTTTAGAGTGAATCCTCAAAAATTTCCAGCTTCAAATATACATGCAATTATTGGGAGAAACGGAGTTGGGAAATCTTATCTATTAACAGAGATGGTCGACAGTGCAATAAACAAAGATGAGCGATTTTCATTTAATACAGAGTATCAAGATAATTTTTTTTCAAACATAATCTCAGTAAACTTTAGTAATTTTGAAAATAAAAAATTATTTGAAGAGAGTGAAGATAGAAGCAATGGTTATTTATATTATCATTTATCAAATAAAACTGAAGCTAAAAAACCAGAAAAATGTAATTTTTTAAGGGAACAAGATGGAGAAATCATTAACTATGTTCCTGAGGGATGGAATGCGGTATTTATTGAAAGTTTAAGGTTAACATTGAGAAAAAAACCTAAACTTTGGAGAGATTGTATAAACATATTGTATAGCGATCCTATCTTTAGCCAAACAAATGTTCATCTACTTTCTGATACTTTTCAAACTTACTCAGATCTTCGTAAGTTCAACATGGAATCATATAAAATATTTAATAGTTTAAGTTCAGGGCATAAAATTGTATTACTTACAATTACAAAGTTAGTAGAACTGGCATTTGAAAAGACATTAGTTATTCTAGATGAACCTGAATTACATCTACATCCCCCATTGTTAAGTAGTTTTATAAGGAGCCTATCTCATCTACTTATAAAGAGAAACGGAGTTGCGATTTTGGCTACACACTCGCCAGTAATTCTTCAAGAGGTACAAAAAGATTGTGTTTATAAACTAACGAGGGATGTTAAATCTGATGCGATGGATGCTCATAGACCAGATATTGAGACATTTGCTCAAGATATTGGTAGTTTAACTTTTGAAGTTTTTAATTTAGAAGCGAAAGAATCAGGATTTAATACGCTTATTAATCAAATTGCGAGAGAGGGGCTTGATTTTGAAGAATCTTTAAGCAGATTTGATAATAAAATGGGGTCTCTAGGATATAAATTATTATTGTCGAAAATTTTAGAGAGAGAGTTAGGTGATGGACCTGATGCGTAAATTAGAGATTCCATATCTGACACTGGATGATATTTTTTATGACTTAACTCATGGTATTCAAAAGAAGAAATTGATTAATGGTGAGGAAGTAGATTATTTTAATCTATTTGAATTATGTAAAGATAGAATAGTTATATTCGAAGAATTTTATCGTTCTTTAGCATCTACAGGTGAATTGTATTTATTAAAAGAGGAACAATGTATAGTTTCAAGAGATGTGGGCTTTGAAGAGATGAAATATCTTTATGAGGAAAGATTACGTAAAAAGTTCAATGATAGTTTATATACATGGTTAAAAACAAATGATAAAAGAAATTTTCATAAGTGTTCATACTGTGAACAGGGAGACGTTAGTGAGCTAGATCATCTTTTACCCCAATCAAAGTTTCCTATCTTTGCAGTAACACCAATAAATCTAATACCATCTTGCCATGAATGTAATCTTAATAAATTGGATGACGATAGTATGTTGATAAATCCGTATTTTGAAGATACTACTAATGAACACTGGTTGATTTGCAATATTATCAGTCACTCTGGCATTTGTATAGCTCAATACAGATTAGATTTTTCGAATACTCAATATACTCCAGAAATGAAACAAAGTATTCGAAATATTTATGAAAACGGGAAAAATAGCATTATGAAGCGCTATTCAATCTGGGGAAATAATAAGTTAGCTGATAAAATTACAATATGGAAAGAGATTTTTAGAAATAATGGTTCAAAAGAACTAATAAAAATGTTAAAATCAGAAAATTCATCGAGAAAAACAAGCTCTAAGAATTCTTATGAATCTTCTCTTTATGAAGGAATGATTAAATTTATTGATTCAGGTGGAAGCATTTAAATATGAAATTATTTATAGAAAGGAAGAATAGCCTCGTTTTCATTTAACTGAATACGAGCTTCCTTGAACTGAAGCTTTAAACAAAAGAAAGGAAAAATAAACAACATGATTGAAAGATATAGTCGCCCTGAGATGGCGAACATTTGGAGTGAAGAAAATAAATACCGTGCTTGGCTTGAGGTGGAAATCTTGGCTGATGAGGCATGGGCTGAGTTAGGAGAAATCCCTAAGGAAGATGTGGCTTTGATTCGTGAGAAAGCGGACTTTGACATCGACCGTATTTTGGAAATCGAGCAGGAGACTCGCCACGATGTGGTTGCCTTCACACGTGCGGTTTCTGAGACTCTTGGTGAAGAGCGTAAGTGGGTCCACTATGGTTTGACTTCTACTGACGTAGTCGATACTGCCTACGGTTACCTTTACAAGCAAGCCAACGACATCATTCGTCGTGACCTTGAAAACTTCACCAACATCATCGCTGACAAGGCTAAGGAACACAAGTTCACCATTATGATGGGTCGTACCCACGGTGTGCACGCTGAGCCGACAACTTTTGGTCTTAAATTAGCAACTTGGTACAGCGAAATGAAGCGCAACATCGAGCGTTTCGAGCATGCGGCTGCTGGTGTGGAAGCTGGTAAGATTTCTGGTGCGGTGGGTAACTTTGCCAACATCCCACCATTCGTTGAAAAATACGTCTGCGACAAATTGGGTATCCGTGCTCAAGAAATCTCTACACAGGTGCTTCCTCGTGACCTTCACGCTGAGTACTTTGCAGTTCTTGCTAGCATCGCAACTTCTATCGAGCGTATGGCGACTGAGATTCGTGGTCTGCAAAAATCTGAGCAACGTGAAGTGGAAGAGTTCTTTGCTAAAGGTCAAAAAGGTTCTTCAGCAATGCCTCACAAACGTAACCCTATCGGTTCTGAAAATATGACAGGTCTTGCGCGTGTTATCCGTGGTCACATGATTACGGCCTATGAGAATGTTGCTCTCTGGCACGAACGTGATATCTCTCACTCATCAGCTGAGCGCATCATCACACCAGATACGACTATTCTGATCGACTACATGCTCAACCGTTTTGGAAATATCGTCAAGAACTTGACTGTCTTCCCAGAAAACATGATCCGCAACATGAACTCTACATTTGGTTTGATCTTCAGCCAACGTGCCATGCTTGCTTTGATTGAAAAAGGTATGACGCGTGAGCAAGCTTACGACCTTGTTCAACCTAAGACAGCCTACTCTTGGGATAACCAAGTTGACTTCAAACCACTTTTGGAAGCAGACCCAGAAGTAACATCACGTTTGACTCAAGAAGAAATCGACGAAATCTTCAACCCAACTTACTACACCAAACGAGTGGATGAAATCTTCGAACGTATTGGTTTGGGTGACTAATCATAAAACAAAAAAGCGAGATTGTATCTCGCTTTTTATTTATGCTTAATCTTTTTTCTTGCTAAGTCCATATGCTGTGAGTGCAGCCATAAGACCAGTAGCAATCAACCATTCTGAACCCTGGCTTCCTGTCTCAGGAAGTTTATTTTCTTTTGCCACAGGAGCTAGGGCTTGAGGAAGAGCTTTGTTTTCCTCGGCAGGAACAGTTGCTGGAGCTGGTTTACTTGGAATTTCTAATTTTGGTTTTTCTTCTGCAATAGGAGCCGGTATATTTGGAATCTCTAGTGCTGGTTTTTCTTCCGCAACAGGAGCTAGACCTTTTTCATCTCCCACATGTGTTACAGGAGTCCCAACTTCGATGATTTGAGTAACTGGTTCTTGAGCAACAACGCTAGTAACCAATGTTTTCACTTCGCTTCCGTCAGCAGCAGTAGACACCGAGTAGAAATGACTACGACGTCCCTTAACACCTTCAGTTACGACACGAGTTTCTCCCTTAGGTAATGCATCAGTTTCCCGAGTGATAGTTGTAAACGGAATTTCTTCGTCCTCGATGACAACACGTGGTTTGGCATCTGCAACAGGGGCAACTCCTTCTTCGTCTCCTACGTGAGTGACTGGAGTTCCGATTTCGATGATTTGAGTAACTGGTTCTTGAGCAACGACACTAGTAACCAATGTTTTCACTTCGCTTCCGTCAGCAGCAGTAGACACAGAGTAGAAATGACTACGACGTCCCTTAACACCTTCAGTTACGACACGAGTTTCTCCCTTAGGCAATGCATCAGTTTCACGAGTGATAGTTGTAAACGGAATTTCTTCGTCCTCGATGACAACACGTGGTTTGGCATCCGCAACAGGAGCAACTCCTTCTTCGTCGCCGACATGAGTAACAGGAGCTCCAACTTCAACCACTTTGTTGACAGCTTCTTTTGTGACTTTTTCTTCAAGAACTGTTTCGGTTTCCTTACCATTTTCAGTAGTAACTGAGACGTAGATTGTACGTTCACCTTTTGCACCTTCAGTGACAACTTTTTCTTGTCCTGCTGGAAGGTTAGGGTTTTCCTTCTTGACAGTTTCAAATGGAATTTCTTCCGTTCTTGTGATAAGCTCTGGTCGGTTTTCAACGTTGGCAGCAACTTCATTTTCATCAAGGCTTCCTGAGTGAGTTGCAGCTGGTTTGAGACCAAGTCTTGCTGCTTTAAGGTTAGCTACAAGTGTATCCAACTCAGCTTGTTTATTACGGTTGAGATTGTAGTTTAGTGCTTCTTTAGCAGCCTTGAGAGCATCGAGACTTTCTGTGCTATATCCTTCTAAGTTTTCAGGGATTTGAGCAAGTTCCTCGCGTAGAGCCTTGTAATCGGCACGGAAGTAGTCTTTGTTGTGATCTGCAAATGCAGTCATGAGCTCAAAGATTTCTTCTTCTTTGTACTCAGCGCTTGGTCTATCTGCCCAGATAGCTACCATACTACCAACAGTAGGTAGATCAACCTCAGGATATTTAGTTGAAGCTAGCTGGTTGAATGGAGTTTTTTCAGTATTTTCGATAGCTTTCTTGAGGAAGCCTCCACCATCTTCAGGTTTTTGACCGAGGATATAGTACCAGTCTCCGTTAGTGTTAAGGAACTTATACCCCTTGCTTGCTAGATATTGAGGAGATGCAAGGTTATAACCCCACCAACCTTTAGACCAGTAAGAGATGATAACATCTTTATCAAACTCAACATCGTCCTTATCTTCATAGTAGAAACCATCGTTAAAGGCCATTGGTTGCAGACCTTTTTCTTTAGCCATGGCAGCTAGACCATTAGCATAATCTGCAAACTTACCATAGAGTCCATACCACTTGAGGTAGTACCAACCTTGAGCGTTAGTAGCGTCGTTGGCATACTCATCTGTACCATAGTTAAAGATCTTAGTCTTGCCTGCAAAGAAGTCCATGTATTTGCCGATAAGGGCTTTTGTAAAGTTCATTGCTTCTTCGTTTTCAAGGTCCATGGTTGTTTTTGAAACCTTGTCAAAGTTAGCTTGAGGGTTTGCAATGCCCAATTTTTCCATAGCGACAAGCATAGCATCCATGTGGCCAGGACTGTTGATGGCAGGGATAATTCCAATGCCTCTATCTTTAGCATACTGGATAAGTTCAGTGATTTCAGCCTGGTTCAAAGTTGTTCCATTTGGATCGTCGTAGTAAGATTTTGTTCCTTCAATGATGGCATTTTTAACATCGTCACTTGCATAGGTCTTGCCGTTTGCAGTGATCGTCATGTCATCCAAGAGGAAGCGAAGTCCATCATTTCCAAGGAGGAGATGAAGGTCAGAGTAACCAAGTTCGCTGGCTTTATCTACGATACGTTTGAGTTGGTCTAGAGTGAAGTATTTACGTCCAGCATCGATTGAGATAACCTTGTTTTTGGCAAGTTTTTCAACTTCACGTTTGGCATCTTCTTCTTTTTGAGCTTCTGGTGTGAAGGTTAAGTTGCTAACTGCTTCTTGAAGTTTTGCAATTGCTTGGTCAATGCTATCTTGTTCAGCACGGCTAAGGTTGCTATCAAGAGAGCGAATGACTTTTTCAGCTTCTTTAACGGCAGCAATGCTTTCTGCAGTATAGCGACTAAGGTCAGTTGGTACTTCTTTAAGAGCTTGTTCAGCAGACTCGTAGTCAGCAGCGAAATATTCAGCATTTGAATTTGCAAATTGACGCATGAGTTTGAAGAGGCGAGATGGAGAGTAGCGGGCAGATGGAGTATCGGCCCAAGCAGCTACCATACCACCGATGATAGGGATATCGGCACCTTCAGTTTTTGGAACAGAAGTAATCGGTGTGCTCTTAATACCGTTCAAACCTTGGTCTAGGTTATACCAACCCTGTCCATCAGCATTACGGCCGAGAACGTAGTACCAAGCATCATTAGTATTGAGGATTTCGTGCCCTTTTTCAACAAGTAGTTTAGAAGAAGCGACATCGTAACCGCCCCAGCCACCAGTCCACATAGACACGATGATGTCTTTGTCAAAGGTACCAAAAGTAGTATCGCTATTATAGTAGATACCGTCATTGAAGGCCATTGGTTTCAGACCGTGAGATTTGACGATACGAGCTAGGTCATTAGCATAGGCGATGAATTTATCATAACCCTTGTCTGGGAAACCATCTTCTGGATACCATTTATAGGCTTGAAGTACACTCCATCCTTTGGCATTAGTAGCATCGTTAGCATACTCATCCAAACCGATGTTAAAGATTTCAGACTTGCCAGCAAAGTAAGCAGCGTATTTATCAATCAAAGCTTTTGTGAAGGCAACAGCCTTTTCGTTGTCAAGGTCAACTGTACGTTCTGATTCTTTACCAAAGTAGTTGAAGTTAGGTTTTTCAATGCCAAGTTCTTTCATGGCGTTAAGGATAGCATCCATATGACCAGGGCTATTGACTGTTGGGATAAGTCCAATACCTTTATTCTTAGCATAACCAATCAAGTCGGTCATTTCACTTTCAGTTAGATGATTACCGTTTGGATCATTGTAGTAGGCATTGGTTCCATTTTCAACAGCACGTTTGACATCATCGCTTGCGTAAGTTTTGTCACCTACAGTTAGAGACATATCATCAAGCATGAAGCGCAAGCCATCATTTCCGACTAAAAGGTGAAGATCAGTATAACCATAGTGTTTGGCTTTGTCGATGATTTCTTTCAGTTGGTCTGGAGAGAAGTATTTACGTCCAGCATCGATAGAAACAATTTTCTTTTTAGCCAGTTTTTCATTCACTTGAGCTGCTCGTTCTGTAGCGACTGCGGGTGCTTCGACCTTAGCAACTTCTTTGTTTTCTTCTTTTTCAGATTCTGTCTTCTTAGCTTCTTCAGTAATTTCTGCCTTAGCTGGAGTTCCTTCTGCTGTGACTGGTTCTGCTACGGCAGGTGCAGGAGCAACTTCAACTTTTGGAGCTTCAGTAGTTGCTACTGGAGCAGCTGGAGTAGCGTTTTCTGTTGTTGGAGCAGTCTCGAGTTTTTCTTCACTCGTTGGTGGAGTGACTTCTCCAGTGGTTTGGACAGCAGGCTGATTTTCTGTTGGAGCAGGTACGACTCCGTCAGCAGTAACGGCCTGCGCCTGAAAGGCAAATCCGATCAATACAGAAGCTGCTCCGATTGCATATTTACGAATAGAGAAGCGCTGTTTATTTTCTGGTTTCATTAAAAAACCTCCCCTTTTATATTTTTGATAGCGTTTTCACATACTAACTCTATTTTATGTTCTAACTAAAATAAAGTCAAGTTTTTGAGGAAATTACTATAAAAAATAGAATAATTTATAAATTAAGATATATTTTTCTAATTTTGACTATTTTTTAGTAAAAAGGTTACTAATTATAGAATTGCTTGAAATGCTATTTCCAGGGAAGGGAGCTGATGCTATAATGGGTATATAAAAACCCTGAGACAGTTGCCTCAGGATTTTTATAAATTAGTGACCACGGTCACAAGAAATGAATTTAATTTTGTAGAAATCAGAACGTTTATAAGTTTCGATGTATTCCAAAACTTGACCAGTTGCTTCAAGCTGAGTTGTCTTAGTTTGGAAAACAGTTGGGAATTTAGTGTCGATTCCTAAAATAGAAGCGGCATGTTTTGGAGTCGGAAATACAATTTCGTTAATTTCTTCAAAATGCTCGTCATTCATGTGAATGTGGTAGTCCAATTTGAAACGAGTATAGATAGAACTATAGTATTCAAGATTTGGATAGTTGGCATTGATGTATTGTTCAGGAATGTATGAATTGTGATAGATATAGGTAACGCCATTTGTTTCACGAACACGTTCAATCTTATAATAGAATTGATCGCCGCGTAGGCCAAGTTTTTCTAAATATTTAAGATCGTTCCCACGTTCGATAGAAAGAACAGTTACTTTATCATCTTTGGTTTCGAAGATTTCTACATCAGAAAATTCAACGAGTTTATGTTTACGTGCACGAGCTACGAAAGTTCCTTTACCTTGTTGGCGGACAATATATCCATCTTTGGCAAGGTCGTTCAAGGCACGAACGACTGTGATTGAACTAACATCATACATGGAAATCAATTCTGCTTCAGTGTAGAACTTATCTCCACTAGCAAATTGACCAGAAATGATCTTATTTTTCAATTCATCTTTAATGTATTGGTACTTTGGAATTGCCATATTTTCACCTCATTTTTTTCCTTCTCCACTTATCATTTTAACATAAAATCTAAAAAATAGCTGAAAAGCACAAAAAAAATTAAAATATCGGAATAAGAATTTAGGATAGATATAAATAATTCGTGTTTTCCTCCTTAATTTCATTAGTTTTTCAGAATGTTGATTTTATGGGATTTGAGAAGAGTTTTAGAAAAGATTCAGTAAAAAAATAGAAAAATTTTAAAGAAAATTTCAAAAAGTATTGACATTAATCCCCGATTAGTTTATAGTTGATATAACAATACATGAAAGCGCAAACTTTTCGCTTTTAGGGGAGGAAGAATGGCAAGATTTGAAATTAAAGATGATTTCTATCTGGATGGGAAACCATTCAAGATTTTGTCTGGCGCCATTCACTATTTTAGAGTTCCTGCGGAAGATTGGCATCATTCATTGTATAACCTCAAGGCACTAGGTTTCAATACGGTTGAGACTTATGTTGCTTGGAACATGCATGAACCTGCTGAAGGTAACTTTAACTTTGAAGGCAATCTTGATTTAGAGAGATTTCTTCAAGCTGCACAAGATTTGGGCTTATATGCAATTGTACGTCCTTCTCCATTTATCTGTGCAGAATGGGAATTCGGTGGTTTACCAGCATGGCTCTTGACCAAGGATATGAGAATACGGTCATCTGACCCAGCTTTCATTGACACGGTTGGTCGCTACTATGATCAGTTGCTTCCACGTCTAGTTCCGAGATTATTGGAAAACGGTGGGAATATTCTCATGATGCAAGTCGAAAATGAGTACGGATCCTATGGCGAGGACAAGACCTACTTGAGGGAAATTCGACGTTTGATGGAAGAACGAGCAGTTACTTGTCCGCTTTTCACATCAGATGGACCATGGAGAGCAACTCTTAAGGCTGGAACCTTAATTGAGGATGATCTCTTTGTGACAGGGAACTTTGGTTCCAAGGCTGCTTATAATTTCTCACAGATGCAAGAATTCTTTGATGAGCACGGCAAGAAATGGCCACTCATGTGTATGGAATTCTGGGATGGATGGTTCAATCGATGGAAAGAACCAATCATCAAGCGTGAACCTGAGGAATTAGCAGAAGCTGTCCACGAGGTTTTAGAGCAAGGCTCTATTAACCTTTACATGTTCCATGGCGGAACCAACTTTGGTTTTATGAATGGTTGTTCAGCTCGAGGAACCATTGATTTACCACAAGTAACATCTTATGATTATGACGCTCTTCTTGATGAAGCTGGTAACCCAACTGCTAAATATTTCGCAGTGAAAGAAATGATGGCGACTTACTATCCTGAGTATCCGCAATCTGAACCGCTTTACAAAGAGAGTATGGAAGTAGAAGCAATTCCGCTAGTTGAAAAAGTTTCCTTGTTTGAAACCTTGGATAGCCTGACAAGTCCTATCGAAAGTCTCTATCCTAAGAAAATGGAAGAGCTAGGACAAGGTTACGGCTACCTACTCTATCGTACGGAAGCAAGTTGGGATGCGGATGAAGAACGCATTCGAATTATTGACGGACGTGATAGAGCTCAGCTCTTTATCGATGGTAAATGGGTGGCAACACAGTACCAAACAGAAATCGGTGAAGATATCTTTTATCAAGGTGAAAAGAAAGCGCTCTCTAGATTTGACATCCTCATTGAAAATATGGGGCGTGTCAACTATGGACACAAATTCTTAGCAGATACGCAGCGAAAAGGAATTCGCACAGGTGTTTGTAAAGATTTGCATTTCTTGCTCAACTGGAAGCAATATCCACTTCCTCTTGATACCCCAGAGAATATTGATTTCTCTAAGGGATGGACAGAAGGGCAACCCGCCTTTTACGCCTTTGACTTTGAAGTTGAGGCGCCAAAGGATACTTACTTAGACTTATCTGAGTTTGGTAAAGGGATTGCTTATATCAACGGACATCATCTAGGTCGTTTCTGGAATGTCGGTCCAACCTTATCTCTTTATATTCCACATAGCTATCTCAAAGAAGGTGCCAACCGCATCATTATCTTTGAAACAGAAGGGGAATATAAGGAACACATACATTTAACTTGTAAACCTACACTAAAACTTATAAAGGGGGAAAACTTATGACAATTGTAGGATGCCGTATTGATGGGCGCTTAATTCACGGACAAGTAGCAAACCTTTGGTCTGCTAAACTTAATGTTTCACGTATCATGGTCGTTGACAATGATGTTGTGAACAACGACGTTGAAAAAAGCGGCTTGAAACTCGCAACACCACCAGGTGTAAAACTTAGTATTTTGCCAGTTGATAAAGCAGCAGCGAATATCCTTGCTGGTAAATACGATAGCCAACGTCTTTTGATTGTAGCACGCAAACCTGACCGTTTCCTCGGTTTGGTAGAAGCAGGTGTGCCACTTGAAACTGTCAATGTCGGCAACATGTCTCAAACACCAGAAACACGTGCGATCACACGTTCTATTAACGTTGTTGATAAAGATGTAGAAGATTTCCGTAAATTAGCGGAAAAAGGTGTTAAACTTACTGCTCAAATGGTTCCAAATGATCCAGTTTCAGACTTTTTGAGCTTATTAAAATAGGAAAAAATTTTTAGGAGGTCATTGTTATGATACAATGGTGGCAAATTTTACTTCTCACTCTGTACTCAGCTTATCAAATCTGTGATGAGTTGACGATCGTTTCTTCTGCAGGTTCCCCTGTATTCGCTGGTTTCATTACTGGTTTAGTCATGGGAGATTTGACAACTGGTTTGTTTATCGGTGGTAGCTTGCAGTTGTTCGTACTTGGGGTAGGTACCTTCGGTGGTGCTTCTCGTATTGACGCAACTTCTGGTGCGGTTCTTGCGACTGCTTTCTCAGTTTCACAAGGAATCGAAACAGACCTTGCGATCACTACAATCGCTGTACCAGTAGCAGCACTTTTGACTTACTTCGACGTACTTGGTCGTATGACTACAACATTCTTCGCTCACCGTATTGACGCTGCGATTGAACGCTTTGACTACAAAGGAATCGAACGTAACTATCTTCTTGGTGCGCTTCCTTGGGCTCTATCTCGTGCCCTTCCAGTATTCTTCGCCCTTGCTTTCGGTGGAGAATTCGTACAAGGTGTTGTAAACCTTGTTAAAGAATACCAATGGGTTGCAGACGGTTTGACTCTTGCAGGTCGTATGCTTCCAGGTCTTGGATTCGCTATCTTGCTTCGTTACCTTCCAGTTAAACGTAACCTTCACTACCTTGCTATGGGATTTGGTTTGACAGCAATGTTGACTGTTCTTTACTCAAACGTAACAAGTCTTGGTGGAGCAGTTGCTGGTATCATTAGCACTCTTCCTGCTGAAGTTGCTGAAAAAATTGGCTTTGTTAACAACTTCAAAGGATTGTCTATGATCGGTATCTCTATCGTGGGTATCTTCCTTGCAGTTGTTCACTTCAAGAACAGCCAAAAAGTTGCTGTAGCAGCACCTTCTACACCATCAGAAAGTGGGGAAATTGAAGATGACGAATTCTAATTACAAATTAACAAAAGAAGATTTTAATCAAATTAACAAACGTAGCTTGTTCACTTTCCAATTGGGATGGAACTACGAACGTATGCAAGCATCAGGTTACCTATACATGATCTTGCCACAATTGCGTAAAATGTATGGAGATGGAACTCCTGAGTTGAAAGAAATGATGAAAGTTCATACTCAATTCTTCAACACTTCACCATTCTTCCACACAATCATCGTTGGTTTTGACCTTGCCATGGAAGAAAAAGATGGCGTTGTCTCTAAAGATGCGGTTAACGGTATCAAGACAGGTTTGATGGGACCATTCGCTCCTCTTGGAGATACTATCTTTGGTTCACTTGTACCTGCTATCATGGGATCTATCGCTGCAACAATGGCTATCGCTGGTCAACCTTGGGGTATCTTCCTTTGGATTGCAGTTGCAGTAGCGTATGACATCTTCCGTTGGAAACAGTTGGAATTTGCCTACAAAGAAGGGGTTAACCTTATCAACAACATGCAAAGTACTTTGACAGCTTTGATTGAAGCTGCATCTGTACTTGGTGTGTTCATGATGGGTGCTCTTGTAGCAACAATGATCAACTTTGAAATTTCATACAAATTGCCAATCGGTGAAAAGATGATTGACTTCCAAGATATCTTGAACTCAATCTTCCCACGTTTGCTTCCAGCAATCTTCACTGCCTTCATCTTCTGGTTGCTTGGTAAGAAGGGTATGAACTCTACAAAAGCTATCGGTATCATTATCGTGCTTGCCTTGGCTCTTTCTGCCTTTGGTAAATTTGCACTTGGAATGGGCGCATAATTTATGACTAAATCATTAATTCTAGTGAGCCACGGTCGTTTCTGTGAAGAACTTAAAGGTAGCACAGAGATGATTATGGGACCACAAGACAATATTCATGCGGTTGCTCTTCTTCCAGAAGATGGACCAGAAGAATTTACTGCTAAATTTGAAGCTGCTGTTGAAGGATTGGATGATTTCCTAGTCTTTGCGGATCTTCTTGGCGGAACTCCATGTAACGTGGTGAGCCGTTTGATTATGGAAGGTCGTGACATTGAACTTTATGCAGGAATGAACCTTCCAATGGTCATTGAGTTTATCAATGCAAGCCTAACTGGAATGGATGCGGACTATAAGAGTCGTGCTTCAGAAAGCATTGTGAAAGTTAATGATTTATTGGCGAGCTTCGACGACGATGAAGATGAATAATACTCTTCAAAAATCAAATTCAAACCACGTCAGCTTCGCCTTGCCGTACTTGAGTACAGCCTTCGGCTAGCTTCCTAGTTTGCTCTTTGATTTTCATTGAGTATAAGATGTGATTGCGTTAAAACGTTAAATCATCTTATAGAAAATATACATGGGAATGGGAGCGACTCCCATTCCCATGTTTTCAATCATGAAACAATATTAGATTAGAGGTTTTCAATGCTAGATTATACAAAAGAAGATTTGCTTGAGTTGGGAGCAGAGATCACCACACGCGAAATTTACCAACAACCAGATGTTTGGAAGGAAGCTTTTGAATCATACCAAGCACGCCGTGATGAAATTGCAGCCTTTTTGCAAGGAATTGCAGATAAACATGACTACATTAAGGTTATCCTGACTGGTGCTGGGACTTCAGCTTATGTAGGCGACACCTTAGTTCCATACTTCAAGGAAGTCTATGACGAACGTAAATGGAATTTCAATGCTATTGCTACAACAGATATCGTTGCAACCCCACAAACCTATTTGAAAAAAGACGTGGCAACTGTTTTGGTATCATTCGCACGTAGTGGAAACTCACCTGAGAGTGTAGCAACCGTTGACTTAGCAAAAGCCTTAGTTGACGAGCTTTATCAAGTAACGATCACTTGTGCAGCTGAAGGGAAATTAGCACTTCAAGCCCACGGTGACGATCGCAACCTCTTGCTTTTGCAGCCGGCAGCTTCTAACGATGCTGGCTTTGCAATGACATCAAGCTTTACTTCAATGATGTTGACCGCACTTTTGGTCTTCGATCCAACTGAATTTGCTCTTAAAGCTGAACGTTTTGAAGTGCTTTCTAGTCTTGCTCGTAAAGTTCTTGACAATGTGGCAGATGTGAAAGAGTTGGTTGACCTAGACTTTAACCGAGTGATTTACTTAGGTGCAGGTCCATTCTTCGGACTTGCTCATGAGGCACAACTGAAAATTTTGGAATTGACTGCTGGTCAGGTTGCGACAATGTATGAAAGTCCAGTCGGCTTCCGTCACGGTCCAAAATCTCTTATCAATGAAGATACTGTAGTTTTAGTTTTTGGTACTACAACGGACTATACTCGTAAGTATGACTTAGACTTAGTTCGTGAAGTTGCAGGTGATAAAATTGCTCGTCGCGTTGTTCTCTTGAGTGACCAAACTTTTGGACTTGAAAATGTCAAAGAAGTAGCACTTGGTTGTGGCGGTGTCTTGAACGATATTTACCGTGTCTTCCCTTACATCGTTTATGCCCAACTCTTTGCCCTTTTGACTTCGCTTAAGGTTGGAAACAGACCTGATACACCATCACCTACAGGTACAGTAAACCGCGTCGTTCAAGGTGTTATTATTCACGAATTCAAATAATAAGGAGAAAAGGATGAAAACATACACAGAACGTGTATTTGGGAAAGTTGATGACAAGGATGTTGTCGCTTATCGCTTTGAAACAGAAGCAGGATACCAACTAGAAATCATGACCTATGGTGCAACGATTCTACGCTATGTAACTCCTGATAAGGCTGGTAATTTTGCAAATGTTATCCTAGGTTTTGATGATTTCGAAAGCTATGTGGGAAATAGCCCTAAACATGGAGCGAGTGTAGGTCCAGTGGCAGGTCGTATCGCAGGTGCGACATTCGAATTGAATGGGAAGACCTATGAACTCGAAGTCAACAATGCTAGCAACTGTAACCACAGCGGTTCAACAGGTTGGGATTCTAGTCTGTTTGAGCTAGTGGAGGTGAGCGATCATGGCTTGACTCTTTACACAGAAAGAACAGACGGGACAGGAGGTTTCCCTGGAAATCTTAAAATCTGGATTAGCTACTACTTGGAAGAAACGGGTGCCTATGAAATCAGCTACAAGGTAACGACAGATCAAGATACCTTGGTCAATCCAACCAATCACAGCTACTTTAACTTGTCAGGTGATTTTACTCAGACGGTTGATCGCCATGTCTTCCAACTGAATACAGAAGGTATTTATCCAATCGCTCCTGATGGTGTCCCAGCTAAAACTCCAGATGCCGATCGTGATGTGGTTAAACACATCTACAATGGTGCCTTGTTGAAAGATATATTTGCAGAAGAAGATGAGCAAATCCAACTCGTATCTGGATTGGACCATCCATTTGCTCTTCCGGAAGGACATGACAATGCTGGTTTCTTGTATGACCAAGGTTCAGGTCGCTTCCTGCTCTTCAAGACAGAGGCTCCTTGCTTTGTAGTTTATACCGCAAACTTTGTGGATGAGAGTGTCATCATCGCTGGTCAACCAATGATGCAGCACAATGGGATTGCTCTTGAAGCACAGGCTTTACCAGATGCTATTCACAGTGACCTGAAAGATCAAGTCATTCTAAAAGCAGGTGAGACTTTCACTAGCAAAACTCGTTACGAAATTGTCGTTAAATAATAAAAATTCTCTGAAGTCATAGGATTTCAGAGAATTTTTCTTATTCTTCATCTGGTGTGAGAATCATCGGAATGATGATTGGTTCACGTTCAGTGTTTTCGTAAAGGAATGGTCGAATGGCGTTTACGATAGCACCATTGACAGATTGGACGCTGGCATCCTTGTTTTTCAAAGCGATACGAATAGCATTGAAAAGGATGCGCTGACTTTGACGGATCAAGTCGCCAGATTCGCGCATGTAGACGAAACCACGACTAAGGATATCTGGTCCAGAAATAATCATCTGAGACTCAAAGTCTACCGTTGCGACAGCAAGTACGACACCATCTTCGGATAGGTCTCGGCGGTCTTTTAGGACTGCCGCCCCGATTTCGCCGATCCGATTTCCATCGACGTAGATATCTTGAGCATTGAAATGACCTGCGATACGAGCAGAGTTTGCAGTAAGGGCAAGGACATCACCATTGCTCATGATAAAGATATTGTCTTTCTCAACTCCAGTATCTACGGCAAGTCCAGCGTGGACTTTTTGCATGCGATATTCACCGTGAACAGGCATGAAGTATTTTGGTTTGATGAGGCGGAGCATGAGTTTTTGTTCTTGCTGACCACCATGTCCTGATGTATGGATGTTGTTAATCTTACCATGGATGACTTCAACACCAGCTTCAGAAATGATGTTAATCAGCTTGTTAACACTAGTGGTGTTTCCTGGGATTGGACTAGATGAGAAGATAACCGTATCGCCAGGTTGGAGTTGCACTTGACGGTGGGTTCCGTTAGCTATACGAGAGAGAGCCGCCATAGGTTCACCCTGGCTACCTGTACAAAGGATAAGAATTTCACCTGCAGGGTAATCTTTGATTTCATTTGCTTCGATGAAGGTTCCTTTTGGCGCTTTGATGTAGCCAAGTTCGATTCCGTTAACAATAGCCTTTTCCATAGAACGACCAAAGACAGCAATCTTACGACCTGTTTTGACAGCGGCATCAGTTGCTTGTTGGAGACGGAAGATGTTTGAGGCAAAGGATGCAAAGATGATACGTCCCTCGATACCTTGGATAATCTTCATAATAGACTGACCAACGACCTTTTCAGAGTTTGTAAAGGTTGGCACTTCAGCATTTGTTGAGTCTGAGAGTAAGCAAAGTACTCCGTCTTCACCTAGGGCTGCCATACGATGCAAGTCTGCAGGTTCACCAACTGGTGTAAAGTCAAACTTGAAGTCACCGGTACAGACGATTTTTCCTTGAGGTGTGTGGATAACAATTCCCAAAGGTTCTGGGATTGAGTGAGTTGTTCTAAAGAAAGTTGCTTTAAGATTTTTAAAGGTCAACTCAGTGTTGTGGTTGATTTCGTGAAGTGTAGCATTGCGCAAAAGGCCATGTTCTTCGAGTTTTCCACGGATCAAAGCGAGGGCTAGTGGACCTGCATAGATAGGGATATTTGCTTGCTTGAGCAAGAAAGGAATCCCACCAATATGGTCCTCGTGTCCGTGTGTAATCAAGAGAGCCTTGACGCGGTCGATATTTTCGACAATGTAAGAGTAATCAGGGATAACGTAGTCGATACCAAGCAAGTCATCCTCGGGGAATTTAATCCCTGCATCAACGATGATGATTTCGTCTTGGTATTCGATTCCGTATGTATTTTTACCGATTTCTCCTAGACCACCAATGGCAAAAACGCCCACTTCTTCTGGTTTAAGAGTATAGGCCATATTAGAACTCCGTAATTTCGAATGAGCCAGTTTCTTTTTCGTAGTCTAGCAATTTGTCAGACAAGAGCTCGATATATTCAACGTTAAATTCTGGACGGTTTTTTTCAACAAGTTCACGGGCAATGATACGTCCCTCAAGTTCTGAGCTGGCATCAATGTCTAAGTAAAGTGAGCGTGTTGTTTCACGACGTGGGCTACGGTCTTTTGTTTCTTGATAAAAAACTTTGTAAATCATGTGTTTCCTTTCTGTTTTCAGGTCAGCTGTATTCAAAAAATTACCAGCTTGAAGCTGTTTGTTTCTATTTCATTTTCTGCCTGTATTGACCTTGATTCGTTACAATTATCTCAATTATAACATAAAAAGGGGAATTAGTAAAAGCAGGAAACATGAAAGTAAGGAGCTTGAAATGTGTTTCATTTTGCCCGATACAAGTATTTGAAGACTTTGAAATCACGTGCTATAATAAAGTTAGAAAAGAGGTTTTTCCTTATGAAGGAGGGCAGGATATGTTTCAACTAGCTATTATCATTCGTCTTCTGGCCTTTGCGGGATTTGTTGCCTGTGTTTACGGAGGAAATATTTTGTATACTCGGCTAGAGTATCGGAAGGCCAAATTCCTATGGAAGATTGGCTTCGTGACTCTGTATTCGTTTTTCCTTCTCCTAGTGACCTATGTGGTCTGGTTCGTATTTTACTTTGGTTTGAATTCTTGAGTGCTTGTCCTGTCTGTTTGGCAGGGCATTCTTGTTTCAAAACAAAGAAAATTCCCATGTGTCAGCTTTTGTAGTATAATAGTAAACAGACAAAAAGATAGGAATGTGTTATGAAAGTATTAGCTTTTGATACGTCCAGTAGGGCTCTGTCTTTAGCCATTTTAGAGGATAAGCAAGTTCTTGCCGAGACGACAATTAATGTCAAGAAAAATCACAGTATTACCCTCATGCCTGCTATTGATTTTTTGATGGCGAGTTTGGATTTGACGCCAAAGGATTTGGATCGAATCGTCGTAGCAGAGGGGCCGGGTAGCTATACAGGTTTGCGAATCGCAGTAGCAACTGCCAAGACCTTGGCTCATACCTTAAACATTGAGTTGGTAGGTATGTCGAGCCTTTTAGCTCTGCTACCGAATCAAGAGGAAGGTCTGGTTGTTCCTTTGATGGATGCACGTCGTAATAATGTTTATGCAGGATTTTATGAAAATACCCATCCCGTTTTTCCTGAAGCTCATTTGTCTTTTGCAGAAGTTTTAGAGAAAGTTAAGGATGCTGATCAGGTAACCTTTGTCGGAGAAGTTGGAGCCTTTGTGGAGCAGATTCAAGAACAATTGTCGCAGGCTAGCTACCAAGAAACCTTACCAAATGCAGCCAATCTAGCTCTTTGGGCCTGGGACAAGGAAGCAGACTCCTTGCATGATTTTGTGCCAAACTATCTCAAACGTGTCGAAGCTGAGGAAAATTGGCTCAAAAATCACACTGAGTCTGGCGAATCTTACATCAAACGCCTATGATTGAAATCAAACGAATCCAACAGCAACCTGACTTGGTACAGGCAATTTACGCTGTCATGACGGATGTTTACACAGTTAGCCCTTGGAACTTGGAACAAATCCAAGCAGACCTATCTCAAGATCAGACCTGGTATGCTCTTGCTTTTGATGGGGTAGAAGTGATTGGTTTTCTAGCAGTTCAGGAGAATTTTTTTGAAGCAGAAGTCCTGCAAATCGCTGTCAAAAAAGCCTATCAAGGACAGGGGATAGCATCAGACTTGTTTGCAACTTTACCGACGGACAAGGAGATTTTCCTCGAAGTCAGAAAGTCCAACCACCGAGCGCAAGTATTTTACAAGAAAGAAAAAATGGCAGTTATCGCTGAGAGAAAGGCCTATTATCATGATCCAGTCGAGGACGCCATTATCATGAAGAGAGAAATAGATGAAGGATAGATACATTTTAGCATTTGAGACATCTTGTGATGAGACCAGTGTCGCCGTCTTGAAAAATGATGACGAGCTCTTGTCCAATGTCATTGCTAGTCAAATTGAGAGTCATAAACGTTTTGGTGGCGTAGTGCCAGAAGTGGCTAGCCGCCACCATGTTGAAGTCATTACAGCCTGTATCGAGGAGGCGCTAGCAGAAGCAGGAATTAGCGAAGAGGATGTGACAGCTGTTGCGGTTACTTACGGACCAGGCTTGGTCGGAGCCTTGCTAGTTGGCTTGTCAGCTGCTAAGGCTTTTGCTTGGGCTCATGAACTACCTCTAATTCCCGTTAATCACATGGCTGGTCATCTCATGGCAGCTCAAAGTGTCGAGCCTTTGGAATTCCCCTTGTTAGCCCTTTTAGTCAGTGGTGGACACACAGAGTTGGTCTATGTGTCTGAGGCTGGTGATTACAAGATTGTTGGCGAAACCCGAGATGATGCAGTTGGTGAGGCCTATGATAAGGTCGGTCGTGTTATGGGCTTGACCTATCCAGCAGGTCGTGAGATTGACGAGTTGGCCCATAAAGGTCAGGATGTGTATGATTTCCCACGTGCCATGATTAAGGAAGACAATCTGGAGTTTTCATTCTCAGGATTGAAGTCTGCTTTTATCAATCTTCACCACAATGCCGAGCAAAAGGGAGAAAGTTTGTCTAAGGAAGATTTATCTGCATCCTTCCAAGCAGCAGTCATGGATATTCTCATGGCAAAAACCAAGAAGGCTTTGGAGAAATACCCTGTTAAAACCCTAGTCGTGGCTGGTGGTGTGGCGGCCAATAAAGGTCTCAGAGAACGCTTATCAGCTGAAATCACCGATGTCAAGGTTATCATTCCACCTCTACGTCTTTGCGGAGATAATGCAGGTATGATTGCCTATGCTAGCGTTAGTGAGTGGAACAAAGAAAACTTTGCAGGCTTAGACCTCAATGCCAAACCAAGTCTCGCTTTTGATACTATGGAATAAAGAGTTAGCTCAGCGTTAACTCTTTTATCTTGGACAAATGCGCGAGTTTTTTAGTATAGTAGAAATATGAGATTTAAAAAAATAATCAGTATGGCACTTGCCCTAGGGATATTGTTGCTGTCTCTAATGGTTTTTCAGATGTTTCAAAAGACGCAATTGGTCATGTTTGACTCTATTTCACTTAACATGCCTGTCGAATCTGTTGAAAAAGTGTTTGGAAAACCTAATGAGATAGTAGAAGAGACAGAAACAGGCTATCACAATCCTTGGCGTGCAAAAGATCCCTATCTCTTTAAAACTGGGCGCCTTTTCTACGACTATGAAAATTTTAAATGGAAAGGTTATAGTGGTCGCGTGACCTTTACTTTTTCAAAATCACATCGTTTACAAAGGGCGTCGGTTTATTTCCCTGTGACTTCCAAAGCTCAACAGAAAGAAATCTTTTATCAGATGACCCAAGACATGAAAGCTGAAATCGAAGCTCTACCAAATTTTCAGTCTTTGAAAGTTGATGCCTTGATCGGGGGTGATGTCGGTTATCGGTTTAAGGTCAAACTGAAAGGGCAACTGAGAGAACCCTGGATCGATGTTTATCCTACAAAATATGAGGATGATGACAGACCTGAGATTAACCAATATAATATTCGCATAGATCAATCTCAGTGGTAGTCGCCCTAGGGTTCTTGTTTTGAACGCTTTGTGACAATAGAATGCTGTATTTGTAAGAATGAGGAGGTTTATGAAAGAAAAAGGATTTTGGGAGGGGGCACAGGCTGCAGTGCCGACCGCTTTAGGCTATGTCAGCATCGGACTTGCTTGTGGGATTATCGGGGCTCCATATGTAACCCCTGTAGAGATGGGCTTGATGAGTCTCTTTGTCTATGCTGGGAGTGCCCAGTTTGCCATGATAGCCTTGATAGCAGTTCAAGCCCCTGTAGTAGCCATTGCCATGACGGTCTTTTTGATCAATCTGCGTCTCTTTTTATTGAGTTTACATGCGTCGACCTATTTCCGTCATACTAGTCTCTGGCATAATATCGGAATGTCTAGTATCTTGACCGATGAGACCTATGGTGTCTTGATGGGCGAGCTGGTTCATAGGGACAAGGTCAATCCTATGTGGATGCACGGGAACAACCTTAACAGCTATCTGGCTTGGTTTGTCGGGACTGTTTTCGGGACTGCTCTAGGTGGACTTTTGCCAAATCCGGAGATTTTCGGTCTTGACTTTGCCTTGGTCGGAATGTTTATTGGAATTTTTGCATCTCAGTTTCAAATTATGCAAAAACGGATTCCCTTGTGCAACCTCTTCATCATTTTAGGAGTTGTTGCCCTTTCCTTCTTTATACTTTTGACAGTGGTGTCCCAGTCACTAGCTGTACTGTTTGCGACCTTGCTAGGTTGTACCATGGGGGTGGTCTTAGATGGTCAGTAAGTATATTTTAATGGCAATTATCTTATCTGGCTTGGTGACATGGATTCCAAGAATGATTCCTTTCATCCTTGCTAAGTACAAAGGATTACCAGTAATCGTAGAGCGTTTTTTGAAATTTCTACCTGTATCTATTATCTTTGCTTTGATTTTATCAAGTGTGGCAACAGGTAAGGTCGGTAATTTTCCTCAAATCAAATGGTTAGACTTGATAGTAGTCTTTCCAACAGCCTTTGTTGCCTTCCGTTACCGCAATTTGGTTGGTACAGTTCTTTTTGGAGTAGTCTTGATTGCTGCCTTACGTTTTATCTTTTAAATCAGCTATAAAGAAAACTTATGGCAAAGATAGAAATCATATAATAGCGCAATTGCTTTTTTTCTGTTAAGATAAGACTATATTCTATTTTGGAGGAAATATTATGAAGAAAATCGTCAAATATTCATCTCTTGCTGCTCTTAGTTTTGTTGCTGCAGGTTTACTAGCAGCTTGCTCAGGCGGTGAGAAGAAAGATGCAGCATCAGGTGAAGCAGCATCAGCGAAAAAAGAAATCGTCGTAGCAACTAACGGATCACCAAAACCATTTATCTATGAAGAAAATGGTGAATTGACTGGTTACGAAATTGAGCTTATTCGTGCTATCTTTAAAGACTCAGACAAGTATACTGTCAAGTTTGAAAAGACAGAGTGGTCAGGGATTTTCCCGGGACTTGATAGCGATCGTTATCAAATTGCCGTTAACAACCTCAGTTATACCAAAGAACGTGCAGAGAAATACCTCTACGCGGCGCCAACTGCTAAAAACCCTAACGTTCTTGTTGTGAAGAAGGACGATACTAGCATCAAGTCTCTTGATGATATCGGTGGAAAATCTACGGAAGTCGTTCAAGGAACAACCTCAGCTAAACAATTAGAAGCATACAACACAGAACATGCGGACAATCCAACTATCCTTAATTACACAAAGGCTGATTTCCAACAAATCATGTCTCGTTTGAGCGATGGACAATTTGACTACAAGATTTTTGATAAAATCGGTGTAGAGACAGTTATCAAAAACCAAGGTTTGGATAACTTGAAAGTCATCGAACTTCCAAGCGACCAACAACCTTACGTATACCCACTTCTTGCCAAAGGTCAAGATGAGTTGAAGGCATTTGTGGACAAACGCATCCAAGAACTCTATAAAGACGGAACCCTTGAAAAACTATCTCAACAGTTCTTTGGTGGTTCTTACCTGCCAGCAGAAGCTGACATTAAATAGTTAAAAATTACCTCTGTTAGTGACAGGGGTATTTTTTATGTAAGCACATTCAAAAAAACGACTGGATTGCCTCATATTCTTTGACAGAAGGCGTTTACATAGATTATAATAGTATATAATACCTTTAAAGGAGATTGTCATGAAATATAAAAAATTTCTATCCTCATTTACATTAGCGACTGCTTTGTTAGCAGCAAGTGCGATAAATCAGGAAGTTCAAGCTAATGAAAAGCCTGTAGATGCTAAGGAAAAAGCTGTTACACCATCATCATCTGAAAAACAGATTACAGATGCGCAAAAGGAAGTTAAGAAAGCTCAAGCGTCTGTAGATGAAAAAGCTTCAAAAGAAGCGGAGGCTAAAAAGGACTTAGCCAAGGCTGATAAAAAGGTTGCTGAGACAAAAGAATCTATCAATATCGCTAAAAATGCTGATGCTATCATCGAAGAAGAATCAAAAGTAGCATCTGAGAAGAGCGCTGAAAAAACAGAAGCTGACAAAGCTTTGGCAAATGCAGAATCTACAGCAACAGCAGCTAAATCTGCAGAAACTGCAGCTAAAGAAGCTAGCCAATCTGCCAATGAAAAGCGTGATGCTAAAGCGGCAGAGGTAAAAGCTAAACAAGCTGAACTAGATGGTATGACTGATGAAAGTCTTAAAAATCAAATCTCTAATGCAGAAAACGAGGTTAAAAAGGCAAATCAGTCTCTTCAAGAACAGACTAAAGCAGCAAGTGAAGTAGCGAATAAGATAGCAGATAAACAAAAGGAACTTGACAATTACAAACCAACAGTCTTGAAAAATGTCTTGAATCCAGAAGAACAAGGTCGTAAAGCTCCAGCATCTGAGGATGGTTATGACTATAACAAGCAATATCGTCCTAAAGACGCCTCAGGTAATCCTTTGATGGAGAATGTTGCCTTCCAAGGTGTTCGTGAAGTTGAAGTAGAAGCAACTGAAGAAATGAAACGCTTCACTAAGGCTTTAGCTGATTATAATGCAAATCCATCCAAATATAAAACAAGACCAGTCTTTAAGTTTGTTGTGGATAATCGCAAATTGACAGAAGCTTTCATTGAGGTAGCAAATGAACTCCGTCGTGCGAATGGTGTTACACAAGACTTAGCTCTAGACGAAGCCTACATTAAACATGCAGAAGAACGTTCAAATGAAATGGCTACTACTGGTATCCTAAGCCATGATACCAAGTTATCACACCCAGATGGAGAAGATGTTCGTGTAGAAAATATCGGAATGGATTATGCAATTCCTGGAACAGATGGTGGACCAAACTTTGTGGAAGTTAAAAATGGTCAAACGATTTATAATTACGATAAGATTATGAGTTATAAACAGTATGCTTATAAAATCCTTTTAGCTTGGTATGCAGACTTTAATAATATAAAAGGAATCGACTACGGACACCGCAGAGCCCTTCTTACACCGGTTGGAGGGAAAGTAGGAGTTGCCCAAGGAACGATTGAAGGAAAAAATCCTAATAACATTTATTATACATATACAAGTAATGCCTATTCACCTGAAACAGTGAAGGAATACACGTCTAATTTCTATGCCTTTAAGGACGATGATAAATTGCATCCGACTTTCTATGGTAAACGCATGAAGTTCTTGCCTGAGCATCACTTTGTATACGTTGAAAAAACAGTTATTGACAAATCTGCTGACCTTAAGGCTGAACTTGCATCATTGAAAGCAGAAAAAGCTGACAAAGATGCGAAAAAAGTAGCTGCTGAAACTAAAAAAGCTGACTTGTTAGTAGCTTTGGATAAATTAAATAAACAAGCCAATAATTTATCAAGTTCACGTGAACAAGTTAAAAAAGACTTGGAACAAGCGAAATCTGATTTGGCAACCTTGACTGCAGATGCGAAAGCAAAAGCTGACTTAGTTGCTACAAAATCACAAGAAGCAACTAAAGCAAGTCAAAATCTAAAAGCCTTGCAAGCCAAGGTAGCAGAATTGGCTACAGCTATTAAAAATGCAGAAGAAAAACGCGATAAAGCAATGACCTTGAAAGGTCAAGCATCAGCCTTGGAAACAACCTTGAAGCAAGCAGAAACTGATAAAGCAAATGCACAGAAAGTTAGTGATCAAGCAGAAGCTGAGTTGAAATTGGCTCAAACAGCCTTGGCAGAAGCTAAAGCGAAGCTACAAGCTTTATTAGATGTACTTGAAGCAGAGAATATGCTGAAAGTGGCAGAAAAAGACGGAATGATTATTGGGCTACCAAAAAATGCACCAATTCAAGACCCACTTCCAGAATTTGATCTTCGTAAACTTGCTGACAAACCTCAAGGAGCAGAAACTAAAAAACCTGGAGAAAAAGCTTCTACTAAAGTATTACCAAATACAGGAACAAACTCAGGTGTAGATGAACAAGCGACTCTGTTTGGAGTTTACGGTTTACTTGCGAGTCTCGGCTTAGCAGGCATCGTAACACGACGCAGAAGACAAGGTGAATAAATCTTAAAAGCTATCTAGTAATCAGCTAGATGGCTTTTTTGTAGAATGATAGATCCGAGGATAGGTCTAATATCAGCTTAATATGTATAGTTTCAAACTATATGTCTGTCTATCTAATAACAATTTGCTAAATCAAATAAAGTATGAGATACTATTACGGTATTATTTTTAAAGGAGAAAGAATCATGAAAATCAAAAAATGGTTAAGCGTAGCAGCGATTGCTACAGTAGCAGGCCTTACACTTGTAGCTTGCGGAAATTCAGACAAGAAAGCGGACAATACAACTACAGTTAAAATTGCGACTGTTAACCGTAGCGGTTCAGAAGAAGCACGTTGGGATAAAGTCCAAGAATTGGTTGAAAAAGACGGAATTAAATTGGAATTCACAGAGTTTACAGACTACTCACAACCAAACAAAGCAACTGCTGATGGTGAAGTAGACTTGAACGCTTTCCAACACTACAACTTCTTGAACAACTGGAACAAAGAAAATGGTAAAGATCTTGTAGCGATTGCGGATACTTACATCTCACCAATCCGTCTTTACTCAGGTTTAAACGGAAGTGAAAACAAGTACACTAAAGTGGAAGAAATCCCAGATAACGGTGAAATCGCAGTACCTAACGATGCTACAAACGAAAGCCGTGCCCTTTACCTTCTTCAATCAGCTGGTTTGATTAAATTGGATGTTTCAGGAACTGCACTTGCGACAATCGCAAACATCACAGAAAATCCAAAGAACTTGAAAATCACTGAATTGGACGCTAGCCAAACAGCTCGTTCATTGTCATCAGTTGATGCAGCTGTTGTAAACAACACTTTTGTTACAGAAGCAAAATTGGACTACAAGAAAGCACTCTTTAAAGAGCAAGCTGACGAAAACTCAAAACAATGGTATAACATCATCGTTGCGAAAAAAGATTGGGAATCATCACCTAAAGCTGATGCAATCAAGAAAATTATCGCAGCTTACCACACTGACGAAGTGAAAAAAGTCATCGAAGAAACTTCAGACGGCTTGGATCAACCAGTTTGGTAATAAACACAGGGAGGTGGGAGAGATTTTTCCACCTCTTGCTTTTATATAGAGCCTAAAACAAATGAAATCCACTTGTATTGATTCTAAAGGTACAAGTCCTAGTAGAAAGGTAGAGAGAAAATGGTTTTCCCTAGCCAAGAAGAACAAATTGAAAAGTTTGAAAAGGATCATGTAGCGCAACATTATTTTGAAGTTTTGCGTACTTTGATTTCTAAAAAATCAGTCTTTGCCCAACAAGTCGGCCTGAAAGAGGTAGCTCGTTATCTAGGTGAGATTTTTAAACGTGTTGGTGCAGAAGTTGAGATTGACGAGAGCTATACAGCGCCTTTTGTCATGGCACATTTCAAAAGTTCACGACCAAATGCCAAGACTATCATTTTCTACAACCACTATGACACAGTGCCAGCAGATGGTGATCAAGTTTGGACCGAGGATCCCTTTACACTCTCTGTGCGTGATGGCATTATGTATGGACGCGGGGTTGACGATGACAAGGGGCATATCACTGCTCGCTTGAGCGCTCTGAGAAAATACATGCAACATCATGATGATCTCCCAGTCAATATCAGCTTCATCATGGAAGGGGCAGAGGAATCGGCCTCTATGGATTTGGATAAATATTTAGAAAAACATGCGGACAAACTCCGAGGCGCAGATTTATTAGTCTGGGAACAAGGAACAAAGAATGCTTTAGAACAGTTAGAAATCTCTGGTGGAAACAAGGGGATTGTGACCTTTGATGCCAAGTTCAAAAGTGCAGACGTCGATATCCATTCTAGCTATGGTGGAGTCATCGAATCAGCTCCATGGTATCTCATTCAAGCTTTGACAAGTCTTCGCGCTACCGACGGCCGTATCTTGGTAGAAGGTTTGTACGATGATGTGCAGGAACCAAACGAACGTGAGTTAGCCTTGGTTGAAACCTATGCCCAACGCAATCCAGAGGAAATCAGTCAGATTTATGGCTTGGAATTGCCACTTTTACAAGAGGAACGTACCGCCTTTCTAAAACGTTTTTTCTTTGAACCAGCGCTCAATATCGAAGGAATTCAGTCTGGTTATCAAGGTCAAGGAGTTAAAACGATTTTGCCAGCAGAGGCTAGTGCCAAGCTAGAAGTCCGTTTGGTTCCAGGGCTTGAACCCCATGATGTTTTGGAGAAAATCCGAAAACAACTAGACAAAAATGGCTTTGATAAGGTAGAATTGTACTATACTTTGGGTGAGATGAGTTATCGAAGCGATATGAGTGCACCATCCATTCTCAATGTCATTGAGCTGGCCAAGAAATTCTATCCACAGGGTGTATCTGTCTTGCCAACAACAGCTGGTACAGGTCCAATGCATACGGTATTTGATGCCTTAGAAGTACCTATGGTTGCCTTTGGTCTAGGGAATGCCAATAGCCGAGACCATGGTGGAGATGAAAATGTGCGAATCGCAGATTATTATACCCATATTGAATTAGTAGAGGAGCTGATTAGAAGTTATGAGTAGAGACATTATCAAATTAGACCAGATCGATGTGACTTTTCATCAAAAGAAAAGAACCATCACAGCGGTCAAGGATGTGACCATTCACATTCAAGAAGGGGATATCTACGGGATTGTAGGATATTCTGGAGCAGGGAAATCAACCCTGGTTCGTGTTATCAACCTTTTGCAAAAACCATCTGCAGGTCGAATTACTGTAGATGATGATGTGATTTTCGATGGTAAAGAAACCTTAACTGCCGGGCAATTACGTCGTAAGCGTCAAGATATTGGGATGATTTTCCAACACTTTAACCTTATGAGTCAGAAGACAGCAGAGGAAAACGTAGCTTTTGCCCTCAAACACTCTGGACTCAGTGAGAAAGATAAGAAGGCTAAAGTGGCTGAATTATTAGACTTGGTCGGATTGGCTGACCGTGCTGAAAACTATCCTTCGCAACTTTCTGGTGGACAAAAACAACGTGTGGCTATTGCGCGTGCCTTGGCTAATGATCCAAAAATCTTGATTTCTGACGAGTCAACTTCAGCTCTTGATCCAAAGACGACGAAACAAATCTTGTCACTCTTGCAAGAATTGAACCGTAAACTAGGCTTGACTATTGTTTTGATTACGCATGAGATGCAGATTGTCAAAGACATTGCTAATCGTGTGGCAGTTATGCAGGATGGTCGCTTGATTGAAGAGGGCAGCGTTCTTGAAATCTTCTCAGATCCTAAGCAACCATTGACCCAGGACTTTATCTCAACGGCTACTGGTATCGATGAAGCTATGGTCAAGATTGAAAAGCAAGAAATCGTGGAGCACTTATCTGAAAATAGCATTTTGGTACAACTCAAGTATGCAGGCGCTTCTACAGATGAGCCACTTTTGAATGAATTATACAAACACTACCAAGTAACAGCCAATATTCTCTATGGGAATATCGAAATTTTGGATGGCACTCCTGTTGGTGAGCTTGTAGTTGTCTTGTCAGGAGAAAAAGAAGCACTGGCAAAAGCTCAAGAAGCTATCCATCAGGCTGGTGTGCAACTAAAAGTATTGAAGGGAGGACAGTAAGATGGCAGACTTGATTCAAACATATTTACCAAATGTCTATAAGATGGGCTGGTTAGGCCAAGCAGGCTGGGGAACAGCAATCTACTTGACTCTTTATATGACAGTTCTTTCCTTTATCATTGGAGGATTCCTAGGGCTAGTTGCAGGACTTTTCCTCGTCTTAACTGGACCTGGTGGCGTCTTAGAAGATAAATTTGTCTTTTGGGTTTTGGATAAGATTACCTCAATCTTCCGTGCGGTTCCATTTATCATTCTCTTGGCAGTCTTGTCTCCCTTTTCTCATCTAATCGTAGGAACAAGCATTGGTCCAAATGCGGCTATCGTACCACTTTCTTTTGCAGTTTTTGCCTTCTTTGCTCGTCAGGTTCAAGTAGTTTTATCAGAGCTTGATGGTGGTGTCATTGAGGCGGCTCAAGCAAGTGGAGCGACATTTTGGGATATCGTAGGAGTTTACCTATCAGAAGGACTTCCAGATTTGATCCGCGTGACGACTGTGACCTTGATTTCACTAGTCGGTGAAACAGCTATGGCGGGAGCAGTTGGGGCTGGAGGTATCGGTAACGTAGCTATCGCTTATGGTTTTAACCGTTACAATCACGATGTGACTATTCTTGCGACCCTCATCATTATCTTGATTATCTTTTCTATCCAATTTTTGGGAGATTTCTTGACCAAGAAATTAAGTCATAAATAAAAAAGAGCCACCTGGCTCTTTTTTATGATGTTTTATGTGCTAATTTCTTACTAAGTGTTTGTCCAATCAGGGCACCAAGTAGAGCGCCGATGAGAATACTTGTGATAAAGAGGAAGATATTAGTAGGATTCGGTGCAACCATAATGCGATCGATATAGTCCTGAGATTTTCCACGAGCGACTAGAGTTGCGATATAGGCTTGAGGGGTCAACCACATGAGTAGGATGGGACCAGTAGTACCAAAGGCAAAAACTAGGAAGGAAAGAAGGTTCTTGACCTTATCCTTGTAATGTCCTAGGTGAGCGATGCCATCTGCTGCAAGACCGCAGATAATACCTGGCAGAAAGGCTCCAGCACCATGCTTACTCCCGAGGAAAAAGAGAGCAATCACAAGTCCTATCGATGTAATCGCTCCGAAACGAGGCACTTTGGCTAAAAGAATCATATAGACGCTACCACCTACAAGAGCAGAAAAGGCAGGGGCGTAAAACATATTTCCAGTGTGGTCGACGAGGTTCCCTAGTAGAACCCCCACTCCGATACAGAGAAAGTAGACAAGGGCAGCAACAAGGGTTGTCAAGATATTCTTTTTCATAAGTTCTCCTTCGTATATCTGATGGTTTTCATTGTATCATGCCTGGCTTAGATTGTAAATACTGGCTGATATTTGCTATTTGTCCGGAAACTAGATGAAAGAGGAATAGACTAAAGCTATTTCTTTACTCCTCTGACTGTCCCAATCCCTTTATTTATGGTAAAATAGGACTATTAAGTTAGAAAGAGGATTCTCTATGAAATTACAAAAACCAAAAGGAACGCAGGATATTTTACCTGCTGACTCTGCCAAATGGCAGTACGTTGAAGGATTTGCGCGTGAAATCTTCAAACGCTACAACTACGCAGAAGTACGTACCCCAATTTTTGAGCACTACGAAGTCATCAGTCGTTCTGTTGGAGACACAACCGATATCGTAACCAAGGAAATGTATGATTTCTATGACAAGGGTGACCGCCATATTACCCTCCGTCCAGAAGGAACTGCTCCAGTCGTTCGTTCTTATGTGGAAAACAAACTCTTCGCACCAGAAGTGCAAAAGCCAAGCAAGTTCTACTACATGGGCCCAATGTTCCGCTATGAGCGCCCACAAGCAGGGCGTTTGCGCCAATTCCACCAGATTGGTGTGGAGTGCTTTGGCTCTAGCAATCCAGCTACCGATGTAGAAACGATCGCTATGGCAGCCCACTTCTTGAAAGCAATCGGCATACAAGGTGTCAAACTACACCTCAACACTCTTGGAAATCCTGAGAGCCGTGCAGCCTATCGTCAAGCCTTGATTGACTACTTAACACCGCTCAAAGATAGTTTGTCTAAAGATAGCCAACGTCGTTTGGAGGAAAACCCTCTTCGTGTCTTGGACTCGAAGGAAAAAGAAGACAAGGTAGCTGTGGAGAATGCACCATCTATCTTGGATTACCTGGATGCAGAAAGCCAAGCTCACTTTGATGCTGTTCGTCAGATGTTGGAGAATCTAGGAGTAGACTATATCATCGATACCAATATGGTGCGTGGTTTGGATTACTATAACCACACCATTTTCGAGTTCATCACAGAGATTGAGGGCAATGCTCTAACAGTCTGTGCAGGTGGTCGCTACGATGGCTTGGTTGCTTACTTCGGTGGTCCTGAAACTGCTGGATTTGGTTTTGGACTTGGTGTAGAGCGTCTTCTTCTAGTCCTTGAAAAGCAAGGTGTGGCCCTACCTATCGAAAACGCCCTAGACGTCTACATTGCTGTCCTTGGTGAAGAGGCTAATCTGAAGGCTTTGGAGTTGGTACAAGCTCTTCGCCAACAAGGCTTCAAAGCGGAGCGTGATTACCTCAATCGTAAACTTAAAGCTCAGTTTAAGTCAGCAGATGTTTTTGGAGCTAAGACTCTTATCACTCTTGGAGGGAGCGAAGTCGAAAGTGGACAAGTCAAGGTTAAGAACAACCAAACGCGAGAAGAAGTTCAAGTTTCGCTTGAAACTATTAGCAAAAACTTCTCAGAAGTATTTGAAAAATTAGGATTTTAATAGTCAAGTAATAAACCAGGGATTTTCCCTGGTCTTTTTACTTAGTAATAAAAAAGACGACCGTTAAAATCAAATTTTACAAAAAAGGTCTCAGAAAAACTGAACATTTAATAGAATAAAATGCTAAAAAATAAGAAAAACTCTTGTAAACGAATTCAAAAAATGCTATGATATATCTGATTAATAAAGAGGAGTCAATCATGAATCATTTTAAAAAGAACGCGATGCGGATGTTTGCATTTTTAGGTATAATCGTGTTATCTTTGACAGTACTGACAACAGTATTTGCGGCTGATGTTACAGACTATACCAATAAAACAACAATCACTGTTGATGGTCAACCATTGACATCGGAAACTCAAATCAGCACAGGTAAAGTGTTGGAAGCAACCAATACCATTTCTTTCCCTGATACTCAACAAATTAAAGAAGGCGATGTACTGGTGCTTGATCTTCCTAAAGAATTGGGCTTGATTACTAAACTAGAATTTCCAATTACCCATAGCAGTGGTGAAGTAATTGGGAATGCAGTAACAGACCCAAGTACTCAAAAAGTAACGATTACCTTTACCGATTATTTCTCTAAGAATTACAAAGATAAGGTAATGACTTTGAAATATTCAGTGCGTCCAAATGTAACCAACTTACCAGAATCGGGTAAATATACTTTCCAATTCGGGACAGAAAATTATACCCTTAATTATGATAAAACAGACGGTGAAGCTGGTGACTATGAAATGAAATATGGTTACCAAGATTCAGAAAATCCTAAACGTATCAAGTGGCGTGTTGTTTTGAACGCAGTTCAAGATAAATTAAACAACATGGTTATCAAGGATGACTTTAGTGATAGTGGACAAGTCTTGGTAGAAAGCTCTTTCCGTGCCGTTCGTTATGCAACTCAACCAGAGAAGATTCCAAATGAAGCAGCTCTTCTTAAATTGGAACCAATCGATAACTTTAGCAAAAAAGCTGAATTCACTCGAAATGCGGATGGTAAAATCACAGGGTTCACCATTAACTTTGGTGACAACTGGAACTGGGCAATGTACATTGAGTACACAACAGAATTGACTTCAGAACTTCCAAAAGGTACTAAAGTTGCCAATGTTTTGGAATGGTCAGCAAGTAACTTCCAAAAATCTCGTTCAGTCAGTGCATTGACTCGTTTAGAAACAGGTTCAGGTGAGGGTAGTGGAGATAAGACTACTACTACAACTACGACCACAACAACCACGACTACAACAACCACAACGACAGAAGAACCAACGACCACTTCAACAACTACAACGACAGAAGAACCAACGACCACTTCAACAACTACAACGACAGAAGAACCAACGACCACTTCAACAACTACAACGACAGAAGAACCAACGACCACTTCAACAACTACAACGACAGAAGAACCAGCGACCACTTCGACAACTACAACAACAGTAGGTCCAGCGACCACTTCAACAACTACAACGACAGAAGGTCCAGCGACAACTTCTACAACCACAACGACAGAAGAACCAGCGACAACTTCTACAACCACAACGACAGAAGGTCCAGCGACAACTTCAACAACTACAACGACAGAAGAACCAACGACCACTTCAACAACCACGACAAAAGAGCCAACGACAACTTCTACAACAACAGAAGAATCAACAACCACGACTACGACAACCTCAAAACCAGACGTTCCTGGGACATCTACTACGGAGGAGAAACCAAAACTTCCTCAAACTGGTGAATCAGTAGAAACTGGTTTGGTGTTTGCGGGAATCGTCATCTTATCAAGTACAGTTGTATTGAAACGTAAATATTCTAACAAGTAATAGTTTCGTTTCTTAAAAAAGGAGAGAACAAGATTCTCTCCTTTTAATATTATAAGAATTCATGTATAAAAAATCCGAACTTTATTAGTCTGTTTTTGACTAAAATAATAATTTTTTTGTACTTTAGAGCTACAAAAAATCTAAATGTATCTAAATAAGGGTGAAAAAAATACTTTAATACTTTCAATCACTTGCAATAATAAATAAATATGATATAATCAATTTTAAAATTGATAATTTTATATTGTCATTTTAAAAAGAAAAGGGAGCCATAATGAAAAAGTTTGTAAAAACTAGTTTTGTGCTGTCATTATTTATCTCTATATTGGCAGTATTTTTTGTTGTGTCATCTGGAAAGGTGCACGCTGATACATCTAAAAAAGTGGATGTTATCACAGAAGTCAAGATTCAAAATGACAAGGGTGGGGCTTTGACAGGACCGGTTGGCCGGTTTGACACTTTCCGTCTGAATGCAAAATTTGCTTTAGAGGGGAAAAATGTTAAAGCTGGAGATACAACAGAAGTTAGCATAGCTTCTCCGATTGATATTAAGTCTCAGGATTTTGAAATTAATGACTCAATTACCGGTAAATTGATAGCTAATGCAAAGGTTGATGCCACTGCTGGTAAAATTATCTTGACCTTTACAAAATTTGTAGAAGAAAAAAATGACGTTTCAGGTTCTTTCTTCTTCTATGCTCAAGTCAATAAAGTGAAATCTCCAAATGATGGAGAAGTTCCGGTTAAAGTATCTGTAAATGATAAAGAGAAATTCACTGGTAAAGTCACAAGTGGGACGATTGGTGGAGGCTACCGCTACTCTATCATTAAATCAGGTTGGAGCGAAGTAGGAAACAAAGAGCTTGGTTTCCGAATTTCTGTAAATAGAACCAATGAAGTTATCAATGATGCTGTTGTTACAGATACCTTGAAATCAAAAGGTATCACATACAAGCCAGGAAGTTTCAAGATTAAAAAAGGAACTTGGGAATATACCAATGGTAAATGGGTACTCAAGAACGCAAAAGATGTTACAGCTGACTATAAAGTGATTATTAATGGAGATTCATTTTCTATTAACCTAGGTAACATTGCTGCAGACGACCAATTTGCCATTGAATATTGGGCAGATGTGAACTATGATGTTGTTGATGGTGAAAGAATTCTTAACCAAGCTACTATCAAGGGAAGTAATAAGGATGAATACGCATCAAACAGTACAGTGAAAATCCAAATTGCCGGTGGTGAAGGGATTGGTTACGAATTTAGTATCAAAGTTACTAAGGTAGACGACCAAAACGGCCCTCTTAAGGGTGCGAAATTCCAAGTTGTTCGTCAAGCAACTGGTCAAGTTATTGGTGAATTTGAGTCAGATGCGAATGGTGAATTTACTGTTCAAAATATCTTGCGTGACAAATACATCATTAAAGAAATTAAAGCGCCAGAAGGTTATGAGTTGGCGGCAGATACTGTTGTGGAAGCTGGTGAATTTAAAACACCCAAAGCTCCAGTAGAGAAGACGATTGTAGACCAAAAAACGACAACTACAACCACAACAACCACAACAACAACTACGACCACAACGACAACAACAACTGAAGAGCCGACGACAACTTCAACGACAACAACGACAGAAGAGCCGACGACAACTTCAACGACTACAACGACAGAAGCGCCGACTACAACTTCGACGACAACAACAACCGAAGCGCCGACTACAACTACGACAACCACAACGACAGAAGCGCCGACTACAACTACAACAACGACAACAACAGAAGAGCCGACGACAACTTCAACAACAGAAGCAACAACTGAGGTGACTACAGGTTCAACTTCAGAAACAACAGAAGCGACAACTGAGGAAACTACTGTTTCGACAGAAGAGCCAACGACAGCTTCGACAACAGAAGAACCAACAACCACTTCAACAACTACAACAGAAAAATCAACGACAACAACAACGACTACGACAACCTCAAAACCAGACGTTCCTGGAACAACTACGGAGGAGAAACCAAAACTTCCTCAAACTGGTGAATCAGTAGAAACTGGATTGGTATTTGCGGGAATCGTCATCTTATCAAGTACAGTTGTATTGAAACGTAGATATTCTAACAAGTAATAGTTTAGTTTCTTTAAAGAGGAGAGAGCAAGGTTCTCTCCTTTTTTAAAAGTGAATAGTATATGGAGCATTTAGATGAAACTATCAATTCTTATTACTCTTTTAAATGAAGAATTAGTTCTAGCTCAAACGCATAAAGCCATCTCTGAGAAGTTAGAGAGTATGATTTTATCGGAAGAACTATCTGACTACGAAATTCTCTATGTGGATGACGGCAGTAGCGATAGCACACTAAAACTAATCGATGCTATTGCGGATGAAAATCCACGGGTCAAGTATATCAGCTTTAGTAGAAACTTTGGTCGCGAGAGTGGAATTCTTGCTGGTTTTAAGTATGCAACTGGCGATGCGGTTATGGTGATGGATGGAGACTTGCAACATCCGCCTTATCTGATTCCTCTCTTTGTAGAAGCTTATAAAGAAGGATACGATATTGTCAGTGGTCAGAGAAGTCGAGAAGGGGAGTCATTTGTAGGAAGCTTCTTTGCTCGTAGTTTCTATAAATTCTCGAACCATTCCATGGATGTCAAGTTAACAGACGGGAAATCTGAATTACGACTCCTCAGCAAGAGAGCTGTGGATGTGTTTGTTTCGCTGCCTGAGTACAATCGATTTAATAAAGGGCTCTATGAGTGGATTGGTTTTAAAGAGAAGGTTATCCCTTATAAAAACGAAGTTCGTAAAGCAGGAAAAAGCAAATTCGGCTTTAAGAAGTCTATGAACTATGCTTTCCAGGGGATTATCTCATTTAATGATCGTCCTCTTAGAATTTGTATCCAATTTGGATTTGTCAGCATGGCTCTGTCTCTTCTCTACATTGTTTATGAGTTTTGTAAATTTATCTTTTCTTCCGACTATACGAGTGGATATTTCACCACAATAGCAGCCATTATCTTGTTTAGCAGTGTGCAGCTGATCTTCATCGGTGTGCTTGGAGAGTATATCGGAAAGATTTATTACGAGGTGAAGCAACGTCCTCACTTTATCGTCGCGAAAAGTAATATTGACCAAGCTGAAAAAGATAAGATTGGTTAAGAAGACATAGGAGAAAACAAACATGGATAAGTGGTTAACGCGTTGGCAAGAGTTAAAAGGGAAACACCCTAAAGCCTTGCTTTATACGATAAGTGCCTTACTACCGATGACCATCATGCTGGTTGTTTGGTTCTTCATGGGTAGCTATCCCTTTGGGAATAAAAGTCTGATGGCAGTTGACTTTGGTCAGCAGTATATCAGCTTTTTTGGCTTACTTAAACATGCGGTACTTACTGGTGATTTGAGTAGTCTGACTTACTCTTTTACTAAATCTCTCGGTGGAGACATGATAGGGGTTTTGGGCTATTACTTGATGAGTCCCTTTAATATTTTTTATATTATTATCCCCTTCAAACACTATGGTTTAGCAGTTTTCCTGACTATTTGGCTTAGATATGGAGCGATTGGATTATCTTTCTCTCATTTCCTGATTAAGCGCTATAAGGGAGCAGAATCTCGTGTGTGGTTGGTGCCTTTGTTTGCAACAGCCTATGCTCTTTCAGGGATGCTCGTTTCCTATCAGATGAACGTCATTTTCTATGATGCCATGATTATGCTACCGCTCGTTATCGTTTATCTGGAAGAGCTCTTGGATGGAGGAAGACCCTATCGTTATGCCTTTATTTTAGGGCTAACAGTCTTTCTGCAGTTCTATATGGGGTATATGATTTCGATTTTTATCGTCCTATACTCTTGCTATTATGTTTCATCACGCCTCTCTATCCAGGGAACTCTGAAACAGAAGCTGAAACACTTCTTGAGTCCTTTGGTAAAAACATTTGCCTTCTCTGTCATTGGGGTTGCTACGGCATCGGTGTTGATTGTGCCAGTTTTCTACAATCTCCTTGAGAGTAAGGGGCAGGTTGGAGATGCCATGAAGTTCTCCTTCGCCTTTCAGATCAATCCTGTGGATATCCTGTCGAAGTTAGCTATCGGTGGTTTTGATACTGCCTCAGGCTGGTCGGCTGGACCTAACCTTCCAAATATCTACATTGGTGCTTTAGGATTTCTAGGTTTTATCCTCTACTTTACATCGAAGCAGGTAGCCAAGGAAAAACGTTGGGCTGCAGGTGCGGTCACCCTTGTCTTCTTCATTTCCTTTGTCAATGAATTTGTAAGTAAAATCTGGCATATGGGACAAAACCCAGCTGGATTCTTCTTCCGTTTCTCATGGTTATTCTCGTTCTTTATGCTCGTTTTAGCCTATCAGGTAGTTAAGGGACAAGTAGAAATTTCTCGCAGAGGGAAGTTGCTTTCAGTGGTGTTGCTCGTTTTATCAGCAATTTATCTCTATACAAAGAAATTCACCTATCTTCCAAAAACTCAGCCAGAAGCTTTGACTCAATTTCTATCAAAGAATGTTCTTGTGTTTTGGGTTTTACTAATAGCTATCACTGCAGCTTGCTCTTATCTCTATTGGAGTCGTTCTCGTAAAGCTCCTCAAGTGAAAAAAATGGTGCTATTGATAGCTGGTGCTGTCGTCCTTCTTTTAGGAATTCTTCTCCAAACAGGTTATTTCTTATCTCAGGTTGTATTAACCTTGTTGGTCTATTTGGCAGTTATCTTCTTATTGCGCACAAGAATGACCAGACTAGCCATTCTTGCCGTGTCTGCCCTAACAATCTTTGAGTTAGGCTATAATGCCTATCTTTCTCAAGTGACCTTTGGGTATGCAGATGTAGACAAGTTTGTAGATGCAACGGTATCTGTAAAACAAGTGACAGACGATGTTCAGAAACAAGCAGATCAACCATTCTACCGAATTGCTACAACCTTTGCCTATTCAAAAACAGTGCCATCGCTTGTTTCCTACCCAGGTTTAAGTACCTTCAGTTCAAGCTTAGAGCGTACGACCATGGATCAATTTGCCTTTATGGGTGACCAAGGGATTAATGCAGCGACAGAGTATGAAAATGGGACTCCTCTGACGGATGCATTATATGGGATTCGCTACTATATGGATGTCAAAGACCTGGATCCTACTGAGAAAGAAGCTCATCCTGAGAGAATGTATTTCACACGTTTTGCCAGTCGTTTTGATATGAACCGTTATTTCACGCAGAAGGTCTACGAAGATGAACGTTATATCGTGTACGAAAATCCAAATTCTTTCCCATTAGCCTATGGAACAAATGATTTAGTAAGAAACATCAACTTTGGTAGAAATAACGCTATCCAAAATCAAAATATCATCCTTAACTCTATGGAAGGCGTGAAAAAAGGCGAAGAGAATTACCTCGACTACTTCAAACCCCTAGCCTACGGAGATGTTGAAACAGAAAATCTTACTGAGGAAAATGTCGATAAAGAAAAAGGAACTGCAGTCTACAAGCGGGTGGATTCTTCTAAGGATGCAGTCGTTCGCTACCGAATTACTCCGCGAACAAACTTGACCTATTATTTCTTCGTACCAGCAAGTCTAAATTCAGAGAAAGATTACTCCGTCCTTCTGAACGGCAAGTGGTTCACTCATTCCAAGAGAAATACGCAACGTCAACTATGGCAAATCGCTGACAATGCAGAGAATCAAGAGTCTGTACTGGAGTTCCGCTTTAAAACAGACAAGGTTGACCTTTCAAACGCAGGAGTTTACCGAGCAGAAATCAGTCAAATTCAAAGTGCTTTAGAAAAGCGGAAGGAACAAGGTCTACAAGTTGAGAAGTTCTCGAATACTCATATCGTCGGTTCAGTGAATATTACTGACGATAGTAAATACATGATGACCTCTATTCCTTATAGTGAGGGTTGGAAGGTGAAAGTAGATGGCAAGGATGTCCCTGTGACAAAAGCATGGAACAGCTTTATTTCATTCCCGATTACTTCCGGACAACACAAAGTAGAATTTGTCTTCTCTCAAAAAGGAAGGATTACAGGTGCTGTATTGACTCTCATCAGTCTAGCAACCCTTTATATCGTCAGAAGAGATTACAAGAAGGATGATAAAAACCAGCTGAAAGAAAGTCAAGACGCTCCATCAGCTGAGTAAGCAATCTTTTATCAACTATAAAAAATACGGTCAGGATACCATTCCTGACCGTTTTCTTTTACAAAATGACAAAAATCTTAAACTTTTTGACAAATATGCTTGTCAAAAATAAAAAGATGTGTTACAATAAAATCAAGATAAAGAACAAAGGAGAAAAAAGACATGCTAAAAAATCGTCTAAAAGAGCTTCGGGCTCGCGATGGCCTGAATCAAACAGAGCTAGCCAAACTAGCTGGCGTGTCCAGGCAAACCATCAGCTTGCTAGAGCGGGATGAGTACACGCCATCCATCGTCATTGCCCTGAAGATTGCTCAGATATTCCATGAGCCAGTCGAGTCAGTCTTTCGCTTAGAGGAGGATGAGTGATGAACAAATATAAAGTGATTTATTATCTATCTATAGTTGTGTTTATCGTAAATCTTTTGGCTATGATTGGAAGCCTATTTGGTTGGTTTACAATTGTTGAAAGTAAATATCTCTTCTGGATTAACATAGTTTTACTATTAGTCTTTAGATGGGTAGAGAAAAAGATAAAGTTTAAAGAGATCTTAAAAGGAGAAAAGTTATGAAAGAGTTTTTAGCGGGTTTTCAAGTCGATACAGAGAACAAAGCACTTGCAGGTGTTTGTGCAGGTTTAGGAAATTATTTTAACATTCAAGCCAATATCGTTCGTTTGGTGACAGTCTTGTTATTCCTCTCTTCGACGGAGATTGGGATTATAACAGTTACAGCCTATGCTTATCTAGCAGGTTGGCTTGGCAATGAACCCTTGGGAGATGGAGCGAAGAAAGCAAGAAAGCAAGCTATTCTCTTATTAGTTGTATGTTTGCTTTTGGTATCGCTTGGAGCAGAAGGTTTGACAGCTATTTTTGAATCAGGGAAAGCCTTTGGTCAATGGTTGTCTGGCTTGTTTTAGAAAGAGGTTAAAAGATGGAAAAGAAACATGTTATTTTTGCACTCAAGCTTTTTATAGCAGGAGTTTTATTAGGAATACTTGCCGGTTTTCTTGGTGTTAATCCTTTAGGGATCAGTCAAGAGCAAGTAATCATTGCCTTGAGCTCACTCTTTCTTGGTCTGGGGCTGATTACGGCAATCCTAACATTTTATTTCACTAGAAAAAGTCATCAGGCTTATCAGAATTATCAAAGAGAGGAAGAGGATGAAGGAAATGAGCAAGACTACCTTGCTACGTATCGCTTCTTAGATTATGCTACAGTAGCTTGGAATGTTTGCCAAATTAGTATGCTTTCCTGCCTACTGATAGATTTGGGAGGTTTAGGCCCATCAGCAGCATCCTTACTTTTGATAGTTTTAGGTATCTGGGCGGGTGCTTACTGTCTAAAAATCACCAGCAAGATTCGTAACTACAAACTTTCTGTTATGGCGACTCCAAAGGAAGTTTTGGACTACCTTGACACTTATGATGAGGGAGAAAAACAGGCTGAGATGGAAGAAGCTTACTTGATCTTATTCAAGGTCAATCAGCTCCTCATTCCTGGGATCTACGTTGTCTTAGTAGTTCTATCTGTAGTATTAGGTCAAGTACAGTTGGTTGCTCTGCTGGTGGCAGTTGTCATCCATTTGTATACCAATGTTGCACAATTGCGCAAAACAAAACGTTATTTCAAATAGGAGAATATTATGAAAACACTTAAAAATATTGGCTGGTATAGCCTTGCCTTCTTATCATTTCTTATGGTCTATAGTTTTATTCAGGGCGTAGGTTTAGCTGCCTTGATATTGGGAGCACCTAGCTACGTTGCTGTCCCTGTTTATGTCTTATTAGCAGGAATCTTTACCTTCGTTACCTACAAGTGGTATAAGACAGGAACTGTTACAATAGAAAAAACGGCCCTTAACAAATACATCTGGCTACCAGCTTTGGTATGGGTCCTTGTCATTGTTGCAGAAAACTTTTTACCACATGATCCATCAGCCAATCAAAAGATGGTAGAAGAATTGACTCATAATCAACCTCTTTTCTCTTTCTTTATGGTGGTTGTCTTTGCACCTCTGACAGAAGAGTTAACATTTAGAGGTATGTTAGCTCGCTTTGTCTTCCCTCAGCAAGATAACATCAAGCAAACAGCTATCTTTCTTCTTGTAAGTAGTCTCATTTTTGCTCTTGTTCATTTTCCTGGAACTCCACTACAGTTCCTAGTTTATGCTTCACTTGGATTTAGCATGGGCTTGGCTTATATCAGTAAAGGTGGTTTGGCTTATAGTATAGCCCTACATGCTTTGAATAATTTAATCGCATTTTTAATGATAGTCATGCTATAATAGACTCAGGAGGAAATCATGAAACGAGTACTATTATTAGCAGTTATTCAGGCTGTATTTCTCTTCTTTGTCATCGGCCTACTTGTCTATTTCATTAAGGGGGATTTCTTTTATAACAATCTAGCGATTATCTTTGCTCCTATCGCAGGAGTGATACGATTTGCGACAGCTTATGTGACAGAAATTGTCCTTCCTAAGAAAACAGAAGGGATTGCTGAAAAGCGTAAAAAATAAAGAAAACCTAAATCCAGCGAATGACTTTGCTGGATTTTTTCATTTATAAGAGGATTCTCTCAACTTTTCTGCTGATTTTCATGAAGAGCCTGCGCTTTTATGGTAAAATAGTAACAGAATACAAGAGGAGAGAAAACATGAAACGTAGTATGTATGCTGGTCGTGTTCGTGAGGAGCACATCGGACAAGAAATTACCTTGAAAGGATGGGTTGCCCGTCGTCGTGACTTGGGTGGATTGATCTTTATCGACCTTCGTGACCGTGAAGGGATCATGCAGTTAGTTATCAACCCTGAAAAAGTTTCTGCAGATGTGATGGCAACAGCTGAAAGCCTTCGTAGTGAATTTGTCATCGAGGTTACTGGTCAGGTTGCAGCACGTGAGCAGGCAAATGATAAACTGGCGACTGGAGCGGTTGAACTGAATGTAACGGCTCTTACTGTGCTTAATACAGCCAAAACAACACCATTTGAAATCAAGGATGGCATTGAGGCAAACGACGATACACGCCTACGTTACCGTTACCTTGACCTTCGTCGTCCAGAGATGTTGGAGAACCTTAAGCTTCGTGCCAAGGTGACACATTCGATCCGCAACTACTTGGACGAGTTGGAATTTATCGATGTGGAAACGCCATTCCTTTCTAAGTCAACACCAGAAGGGGCGCGTGACTACTTGGTGCCATCTCGTGTCAATAAAGGGCATTTTTACGCACTTCCTCAAAGTCCGCAGATTACAAAACAGTTGTTGATGAATGCTGGATTTGACCGTTACTACCAAATCGTCAAATGTTTTCGTGACGAAGACTTGCGCGGTGACCGCCAGCCTGAATTTACTCAGGTTGACTTGGAAACTTCATTCCTTACTGAGCAAGAAATCCAAGATATCACAGAAGGCTTGATTGCGCGCGTGATGAAGGAAACAAAAGGGATTGAAGTAACGCTACCATTCCCTCGTATGAAGTATGATGATGCCATGGCTCTTTATGGTTCTGACAAGCCTGATACTCGTTTTGACATGTTGCTTCAGGACTTGACAGATCTTGTCAAGGGAGTAGATTTCAAAGTCTTCTCAGAAGCTCCTGCAGTTAAAGCTATTGTGGTCAAAGGTGCTGCAGATAACTACTCACGTAAAGACATCGACAAAATGACAGAAGTAGCCAAACAGTATGGTGCCAAAGGTCTTGCTTGGGTTAAGGTTGTTGATGGGGAATTGAACGGACCTGTTGCTAAATTCTTGACAGCTATTCAAGGCGATTTAACAAGTGCGCTTGGTCTTGAAGATAAAGACTTGGTTCTCTTTGTGGCTGATACGCTTGAAGTAGCCAATGCAACACTTGGTGCCCTTCGTGGACGTATTGCCAAAGAGCTTGGCTTGATTGATAACGACAAATTTAACTTCCTCTGGGTAGTTGACTGGCCAATGTTTGAATGGTCTGAAGAAGAAGGTCGTTATATGAGCGCCCACCATCCATTTACTCTTCCTCAAGCAGATACTGCGCATGAGCTTGAAGGAGATTTGGCTAAGGTTCGTGCTATTGCCTACGATATCGTCTTGAACGGTTATGAGCTTGGCGGTGGTAGCCTTCGTATCAACCAAAAAGAACTCCAAGAACGCATGTTCAAGGCCCTAGGATTCTCAGTTGAAGAAGCTAATGACCAGTTTGGATTCCTTTTGGAAGCCATGGACTATGGATTCCCACCACACGGTGGCTTGGCTATCGGACTTGACCGCTTTGTAATGCTCTTAGCAGGGGAAGAAAATATCCGTGAAGTGATTGCCTTTCCTAAGAACAACAAAGCAACTGACCCAATGACCCAAGCGCCATCAACAGTAGCTCTTAAACAATTAGAAGAACTCAATCTACAAGTAGAACAAGATGAAACAAACGAAACTAACTAAAAAGTGGCACTATTATTTGCGCCGCTTTGCTTATCAGATAAAAATCTTACGAGTTTTACAAAGTATCTCTCGGGAAAAATATGATGAGAAAGTATCGGCTTCTCTGGTTTATGGCTTTTTGTCAGCAGTAGCAGTCAATTTCTTTTTTCAACCAGGACACGTTTACTCCAGTGGCGCGACGGGTCTGGCACAGATTATCTCTGCCTTGAGTAATCACTGGTTTGGTTTTTACATACCGATATCGCTAACCTTTTATGCTATCAATTTTCCGTTGATGATTTTGGCTTGGTATCAGATTGGGCATAAGTTTACAATCTTTACCTTTATCACAGTATCCATGAGTTCCCTCTTTATCCAGATTGTACCAGTTATGACCTTGACAGAGGATCCCATTATCAATGCCCTTTTTGGGGGAGTCGTCATGGGACTGGGAATCGGCTTTGCTTTACGCCATAACATCTCCAGTGGTGGAACAGATATTGTCAGTCTGACTATTCGCAAGAAGACAGGTCGTAACGTTGGAAGCATCTCCTTCCTAGTGAACGGGACAATCATGCTGATTGCTGGCTTGACCTTTGGTTGGAAATATGCCCTTTATTCCATGATTACGATCTTTGTCTCAAGCCGTGTAACAGATGCAGTTTTCACCAAACAAAAACGCATGCAGGCTATGATCGTCACTAGCAATCCTGATGCAGTCATTGAAAAAATCCATCATAAATTGCACCGTGGTGCGACCATGATTCACGATGCTGAAGGGACTTATAACCACGAGCGTAAGGCGGTTTTGATTACAGTTATCACTCGTGCAGAGTTTAATGATTTTAAACTCATCATGAAACAAGTTGATCCGACAGCCTTTGTATCTGTCTCAGAAAATGTCCATATTCTTGGGCGATTTGTCGAAGTTGAAAACTAGTTGTTCAGGTAAATAGGATACAAAAAAACCAACTCAAAATAGAGAGTTGGTTTTTATTTTTCAACGATTTTGTGGGCAATCAACTGGCGGTAACAAATTTGTTTGTTGTTTTTAGCATCATCGATGATCTGGAGAATAGTTTCAAAGGAAACACGACCAAGCTCCAAACTATTGATATCGACATAGGCCGCCAAGTTGAGCTTGGGATTGACTGAGTCGAAGCTGAGGACAGGGACATCCAGTTGGTGTTTTGCGATGTAATCACAGACCCCTGCAGCAAGGAGACTATCAATGGTAATAATAGCGTCAATATTTGGATTGTGTTTGAAGAGAAGTCTACTAAAGCGATAACCATTATCTTCAAGAAATTCAGTAGCAAAGTAAGTCAGATTAGTATCAAGAGGCAGATTGTGTTCTTGAAGTGCTTGCTCGTAACCTGTCAGACGGTCTAGTGTTACGAAGAGTCGCTTAGTACCTCCTATAAAGGCAATGCGCTTGCATCCTTTTTTGATGAAATACTCTGTCGCATCAAAACCAGCTTGGACATTGTCATTATCGACAAGTGGAATGAAGGGAGAAAGTGATTTTCCAAGAATGAGGAAGGGGAATTGCTCCTCGACAACCAGTTGCACCAAGGGATCATTTTCTTGAGCGTACAAGAAGATAAGCCCATCCACACGTTTTCCGTAGACCATTTGTGAAATGGCGTTTAAACGCTCTTTGGCATCTTTACCTGTCGCAATCTGAATGGCGTAGTGGTTTTCAGAGGCGACTTGGGCGATACCACGGAGGACAGATGGGAAGAAAGGATTTTGATAGAAGGCATCTGAGTCGTCAGGAAGGACCAAGCCAATAACTTGGGTATAACTGCTAACAAGACTTCGAGCATTTAGATTAGGATGATAATTGAGTTCTTTCATTGCTTTTCGAACTCGTTTTTTTGTTTCGTCACTAATCGTTGATTTGTTTTGAATAACACGGGTTACGGTTGAAGGAGAAACTCCTGCAGCTTTGGCCACGTCTTTAATCGTAACAGGCATAATAATCTCCTACTTTTTGTAGTCTGGATCACGATAATGAGTCTTATAAAAGATAGTGACCAGATATAGAACAAATAAAATGTTTTGAACAGTGATCAAAGTCGCCATATTCTGCCCCAAGAGACCTAGAACCAGGGTCAGTAAAGTTGGTAATCCTAAACAGTTCAAAATAAAATGATAGCACTCTTTATAGGTCTTAAATGAGAAGAGACGAGATTTTTTCGTGAAGTAGAGCAGAAGGCTAGCACCTAAAGCTACAATGAAAAAATTAAGTCCAAAGAGAAAACTAGCACCTAAGACCAGGAAGAGGCTGATATAGACGCGGTTCTGTTGATACCAGTCTTTAGAAATAGCCTGAGTCAAGCTTTCCTTGCTTTGGAAACTATCAGTTGTGATAGCATGATAGCGAATGCTGGTTAACTCTTTTCCTTGCTTACTGATGACGAGTTGCTCGGGTTCAAAGCTAAGAAGTAATTCCTCAGGGAAACTTGAACTAGCAGTAGCCCCGATTTGTACAGAAGCTTGATGAGGAGTCGAACCAGTATAGCTTAGTTTTCCATCTACAATCTGAGCATTGGTAGCTAGATCCTGAACGACTTCGTCCGTCAATGGAGCATAGACATCATCGATGAACATCTCTAAAGGATAGGTTTCCTGAGAACTGTTCTGGATAGCAATAGGTACCATGGATAAGCTAATCAAGAAAATACTGGTAAAAATCAGTTGAAACCAGTTTAGACCAAAACGATGAGAGAGGGGTTTACGAAATCCCCAAATACTATTAAAATAAGAAAATGGATATGGTAACATAAATCTCTTTCTATAGGCATTTTTCTATATGAGTATTATATAGAGAAATGTTTTTTATTTCAAGCGGGGATAGTAGAATCCTTGATAAAAGTGAATGTTTGTTATGATTCGTCCACTAACTAACAAGGTAATCTCAGCAAGCTCTTGTTTCTCACCAGACAATCGATGTACAAGGTCAAAAATGAAAAAGGGTGGCGGGGGGTATATTACCCCTTGTCGCCACCGCTTGTAAGTCCTGAAACGAAGTTCTTTTGCAAGAAGAAGAAAAGTGTACAGATTGGAAGAGCGATGAGGATAGCACCTGCTGAGAAGTAGGCAATCTTCAAGTTCTTCGCATTGCTGACGAAGGTTTGTAGACCAACGGCAACTGTAAAGTATTCTTTTTCACGAAGCAAGAAACTAGAGAGGATATAGTCTCCGAAAGGTCCCATGAAGGCCCAGAGTGCTTGTACAGCAACCATTGGGCGAACAAGAGGGAGAACGATTTGCCAGAAGCGGCGGAAGTGTCCTGCACCATCTAGTTTTGCAGACTCATCAAGAGACATTGGCACGGTGTCAAAGTAACCTTTCATCAACCAAGCATTCATAGGGATACCACCACCGACGTAGAGGAAGATGAGGAACCAGCTATGGTTAAGGGCGTTCAACATGAGGGCCATAACAAAGAAGGCAGTCAAAGCGGCCATTGTTGGCACCATTTGGATAATCAAGAAGAAGACCAAACTTTGTTTACGAGCCAAGAAGTTGTAACGGCTATAGGCATAACCAGCAAGTACGATAATACTTGTCTGAACAACCATAGTGATCAAAGCGATGATCAAAGTGTTGAGGTACCATGTGCCGTACAAGGTTTCTGTAAAGAGCCCTTTGAAGTTATCAAGACTGAAATTAACATTGCTGTCGAGCTTGAAGGCCACAACGTTACCGGCCTTAAAGGCTGACATAATCGTGATTAAAAGAGGATAGATAATAACGATTGAAAGTCCAATTAAGTAAAGATAAGTAAGGGTTTGAGTCAGTCTACGTTTGATTTTGATTGAGTTATTCATCTTAGACGTCCTCCATATCAAATGCGTGTAGTTTCTTGAATGCAATCATAGAAATAGAGATGACAATGATTGAAATAATCAAGGTAACAGCAGCTGCCATAGAGTATTGAGGAGCTGTACCAGTTGTCAAACGGTAGATCCATGAGATCAAGATATCGGTTGAACCAGCTCCACCACCGACACTACCAGGACCACCACCATTGAAGAGGTACATGATAGAGAAGTTGTTGAAGTTGAAGGTGTATTGGCTGATCAAAGTAGGTGCCGCAACGGCCAAAATCATTGGGAAAGTGATGTTGCGGAATTTTTGCCAAGCGTTTGCACCGTCGATATAAGCTGCTTCATACAAGTCATTTGGAATAGACTGTAGGATACCGAGAGTCAAGACGTAGATATAAGGGAAACCAAGCCATCCTTGCATCATAATCAAGGCAATTTTAGTCCAAGTTGGATTTGTCTTCCAAGGGATAAGAACGCCATCTAAGAAAGGAAGAACCTTAGCAAAAAGTGGCAAAACTTGAGTATTGATAGCACCAACACTATCGTTGAACATGTTTGAGAATGTCAAGATAGTGATGAAGGCTGGAACCGCCCAAGGTAGAAGGAAGATAACACCAAAGATACGTTTACCCTTGATGAATGGTTGGTTAGCAATAATAGCTGTAAAGATACCGAGTACGATTTGCAAAGTAGATGCAGATAAAGCCCAGATAATAGTCCAAGAAAGGACAGAACCGAAGGCTGAACGGAAGGTACTTAAGCTCCAGATATTTGTAAAGTTAGTCAATCCAACCCAATCCAAGAGTTTGTTTGGTGGTAAATGTTGGAAATCGTAGTTAGTAAAGGCAATCATCAAGGTTACAATAACCGGGAAGATGATTGCAAATGTCATGGCAACGTAAGATGGAATGATAAGCAAGTAAGGGAATCCATTTTCATAGATACCTTTAATCATATCCTTAAGTGTCGATGGGACAGGGATGCCATTATTGATACGTTTTGCAATAGTGTGAGCGTCTTTAATATTGAGAATATAAAAGGCTAGATAAACAATTACAAAAATAGAGTGGAATGCACCACGAATCAACATGAAGAGAGAGTTGTCACGGCCAGGTTTTTCACCAAGCGTGATTAAGTTGCTCAATTCAGGTGCTGCAAGTACTATAAAATAGAGGACAAAAGCCACTGTTACAGCAAGGAAGATAAAACCTTTAGCTTTTTGTTTGTTGTAGATTTGTCCCAACCCAGGAATCAATGAAAGCAAGGCTGCTTTTTTTGGTTGTTGTTCCATGAGTGCTCCTTTCATAAGATACGAGCATTGAGCTCGATGCTAATCAGTAATACTACTGAAAACATTGTCAATGTATCTAAAAATCAAGGGAGATGTTTAAATTATCTCCCTTGAATCAATCAATTAGTTACCAAATTTTTGTTGGATTGTTTCTTTGATCAATGTTACAGCATCATTAGCAGCTGTTTTAGCATCTTTCTTACCGCTTACGGCGTCAAAGAGCATTGTTTTAGCTGGGTCCCAAACTGTTGACATTTGAGAGATGTTTGGCATTGGTTGTGCGTTCTTGAACTGCTCGATAACAGCTGTAGTCAACTCATCTTTTTTACCTTCAGCGTAAGCACGAGCTTCAGTGTTAGCTGGGATTTCGTTAGTTGCATCGTAGAATGCTTTTTGTTGTTCAGTTGATACAAGGTAGTCTACAAATTTTTGAGCGCCTTCAAGGTTCTTAGTGCTTGATGGGATGATCCAAGCTTTACCACCACCAAAGGCTGCGTAGTTTTTGCCGTTTGGAAGAGTTGGGATAGTTGCAACACCGTAGTTTACTTTAGCATCTTTGAATGCTTGAGCTTTCCAAGGACCATCGATGATAGCAGCTGTTTTACCTTCTTGGAATTGAGTTTGGATCAAGTTTCCAGCACCTTCAGTATCTTGCATACCTTTAGGCCATTTTTCGTACCAAGTTTTAGCGTATTCGATTCCTGCGATAGCACCATCGTTAGCAAGACCGATATCTTTAGGATCTTTACCATTTTGACCGAATACATAACCACCGTTACCAGCAAGGAGTCCGTATGCGTAGTAGAAGTTTGTCCAGTCAGCTAGGAAGGCAGTAGTTTTACCATCTTCACCAGCGAAAGCGTATTTGCTATCTTTAGCAAGGTTTTCTAAGTCAGCAAATGTTTTTGGAGCTTCTTTGAGCAAGTCTTTGTTATAGTACATAACAAGTGACTCGATAACGGCTGGAGCGCCGTAAACTTTACCGTCAGCAGCTGTTACAAGAGATTTAGTAGTATCATCTGTTTTAGCACCGTCGCTTAGTTTAACTTCTGAAAGTTGTCCATCAGTACCAAGGCTACCTACACGGTCGTATGGTGCCATCATAACGTCAGCAGCTTGACCTGATTGGTTGTCAAGTGAAAGTTTGTCAAGTCCGCCAAGTTGGTCACCAGATTTGATGTTAACTTTTGTACCTGATTCTTTTTCATAAGCAGCAGCAACTTTCTCAGCGTAAGCTTTATATTGGTCTTCAACGTAGAAAGTGATTTCTTGGCTTCCTGATGCAGAAGAATCAGCTGCTTTATCAGCAGTTTTGCTTCCGCAAGCTACCAAAAGCAAGCTAGCAAGAGTAGCAGTACCAAGTACAGCAGCGCTCTTCATGAATTTAGTTGACATAGTGTATTCCTCCTAAAGAATAACAAATTTTAATTTCGAGGAAACGCAAACGTTTTCCCTTATGACCTTAGTATAGCACAAACAGAAAACGGTTGCAAGCGTTTTTTTGAAAAAATTTTAAAAAGCTTGTGACTGGCTAATTCCTAAAATTGTTTGTATAATAGAAGAGAAATAGGAAATCGTGTAAATTTCAATTCAAAAATAATTGCAGGGAAACGATTGCATAAATAGAAGACGAAACAAAGGGAGGGGGAAATTTAAAATATAGGGAATTTCCGATTTCGGAAATAAAAAGTAGGGAAAAAGTTTTTTTTACAAACGCTTGCATTTATTTTAGAAATGGGGTATACTTGACTTAGCGCAAACGTTTGCGCAAAGATTGAAATAATTAACAATATAAACACTTGAGGTGCTAATATGAAAAAACGTCAAAGCGGTGTGTTGATGCACATCTCATCACTTCCAGGAGCATACGGAATCGGATCATTTGGTCAAAGCGCTTATGATTTCGTTGACTTCTTGGTTCGTACAAAGCAACGCTACTGGCAAATCCTTCCTTTGGGAACAACTAGCTATGGAGATTCTCCATACCAATCATTCTCAGCTTTTGCAGGTAATACTCACTTTATCGACCTTGATATTTTGGTGGAGCAAGGTTTGTTGGAAGCAAGTGATCTTGAAGGTGTGGACTTTGGTAGCAACCCAACTGAAGTTGACTACGCTAAAATCTACTATGCACGTCGTCCACTTCTAGAGAAAGCTGGCAAACGTTTCCTTGAAGTCGGAGATGTCAAAGACTTCGAAAAATTTGCTCAAGAAAATCAATCATGGCTTGAACTATTTGCAGAGTATATGGCTATCAAGGAGCATTTTGATAATCTTGCTTGGACAGAATGGCCAGATGCAGATGCTCGTGCTCGTAAAGCTTCAACTCTTGAAAGCTACCGTGAGAAATTAGCTGACAAGCTTGTTTACCACCGCGTAACCCAATACCTTTTCTTCCAACAATGGTTGAAATTGAAAGCATACGCTAACGAAAATCACATCGAGATTGTCGGAGATATGCCTATCTATGTAGCGGAAGATTCAAGCGATATGTGGGCTAATCCACATCTCTTTAAAACGGATGAAAACGGAAAAGCGACTTGCATCGCAGGATGCCCACCAGATGAATTCTCTGCTACTGGTCAGCTTTGGGGTAACCCAATCTATGACTGGGAAGCAATGGACAAAGACGGCTACAAATGGTGGATTGAACGCTTGCGTGAAAGCTTCAAAATCTACGATATCGTTCGTATCGACCACTTCCGTGGATTTGAGTCTTACTGGGAAATCCCTGCTGGTTCTGAAACAGCGGCACCTGGTGAGTGGGTGAAAGGTCCTGGCTACAAGCTTTTTGCAGCCGTTAAGGAAGAGCTTGGTGAGCTAAACATCATCGCAGAAGACCTTGGATTCATGACTGACGAAGTTATTGAACTACGTGAACGCACTGGCTTCCCAGGAATGAAGATTCTTCAATTTGCCTTCAACCCAGAAGACGAAAGTATCGATAGCCCACACTTGGCACCTGCCAACTCTGTTATGTACACAGGAACACACGATAACAATACAGTTCTTGGTTGGTACCGTAATGAGATTGACGATCCAACTCGTGAATACATGGCTCGTTACACGAACCGTAAAGAGTATGAAACAGTGCCACACGCAATGCTTCGCACAGTATTTTCATCAGTTAGCTTCATGGCTATTGCAACCATGCAAGACTTGCTAGAACTAGATGAGTCAGCTCGTATGAACTTCCCATCTACTCTTGGTGGAAACTGGTCATGGCGTATGACAGAGGATCAATTGACTCCTGCTGTCGAAGAAACTTTGCTTGACTTGACTACAATTTATCGCCGAATCAATGAAAATTTGGTAGAATTAAAGAAATAAGACATTATCAGGAGACACAAAAAATGTTACCATTAAAAGAATTTGTACAAAATCGTTACAATAAATCTATCGCAGAATGTAGTAACGAAGAGCTTTACCTTGCTCTTCTTAACTACAGCAAACTTGCAAGTAGCCAAAAACCAGTCAACACTGGTAAGAAAAAAGTTTACTATATCTCAGCTGAGTTCTTGATCGGTAAACTCTTGTCTAACAACTTGATTAACCTTGGTCTTTATGACGAAGTTAAAAAAGAACTTGCTGACGCAGGTAAAGAGTTGATCGAAATCGAAGAAGTAGAATTGGAACCATCACTTGGTAATGGTGGTTTGGGACGTTTGGCAGCCTGCTTTATCGACTCAATCGCTACACTTGGTTTGAACGGTGACGGTGTTGGTTTGAACTACCACTTTGGTCTTTTCCAACAAGTGCTTAAAAACAACCAACAAGAAACAATTCCTAACGCTTGGTTGACTGACCAAAACTGGTTGGTTCGTTCAAGCCGTAGCTACCAAGTGCCATTTGCACACTTTACATTGACATCTACTCTTTACGATATCGATGTACCTGGTTACAAAACAGCTACTAAAAACCGTTTGCGTTTGTTTGACTTGGATTCAGTTGACTCTTCTATCATCGAAGATGGTATTAACTTTGATAAGACAGACATCGCTCGCAACTTGACTCTTTTCCTTTACCCAGACGATAGCGACAAACAAGGTGAATTACTACGTATCTTCCAACAATACTTCATGGTTTCAAACGGTGCTCAATTGATCATCGATGAAGCAATCGAAAAAGGAAGCAACTTGCATGACCTTGCTGACTACGCAGTTGTACAAATCAACGATACTCACCCATCAATGGTGATTCCTGAGTTGATCCGTCTTTTGACTGAACGTGGTATCGAACTTGATGAAGCAATCTCTATCGTTCGTAGCATGACTGCCTACACAAACCACACAATCCTTGCTGAAGCCCTTGAAAAATGGCCTCTTGAATTCTTGGAAGAAGTGGTTCCTCACTTGGTACCAATCATCAAAGAATTGGACCGTCGTGTTCGTGCTGAATACAAAGATCCAGCTGTTCAAATCATTGATGAACATGATCGTGTTCACATGGCTCACATGGATATCCACTACGGATACAGTGTAAACGGGGTTGCCGCTCTTCACACAGAAATTTTGAAGAACTCTGAGTTGAAAGCTTTCTACGATCTTTACCCAGAAAAATTCAACAACAAAACAAACGGTATCACTTTCCGTCGTTGGCTCATGCATGCTAACCCAAGCTTGTCTCACTACTTGGATGAGATCCTTGGACGCGAATGGCACCATGAAGCTTCTAAATTGGAAGACCTTCTTTCATACGAAGACAAGGCTGCTGTCAAAGAAAAATTGGAAAGCATCAAAGCTCACAACAAACGTAAGTTGGCTCGTCACTTGAAAGAACACCAAGGTGTGGAAATCAATACTAACTCTATCTTTGATATCCAAATCAAACGTCTTCACGAGTACAAACGTCAACAAATGAACGCTTTGTATGTCATCCACAAATATCTTGACATCAAGGCTGGTAATATCCCTGCTCGTCCAATCACAGTATTCTTTGGTGGTAAAGCAGCTCCTGCCTACACAATCGCTCAAGACATCATCCACTTGATCCTTTGCTTGTCAGAAGTGATCGCAAACGACCCAGCAGTAGCACCACACTTGCAAGTAGTAATGGTTGAAAACTACAACGTTACTGCAGCAAGCTTCCTCATTCCAGCATGTGACATCTCAGAACAAATCTCACTTGCTTCTAAAGAAGCTTCAGGTACTGGTAACATGAAATTCATGTTGAACGGAGCTTTGACTCTTGGTACTATGGACGGTGCTAACGTGGAAATCGCTGAGTTGGTTGGAGACGAAAACATCTACATCTTTGGTGAAGATTCAGAAACTGTTATCGATCTTTACGCAAAATCAGCTTACAAATCAAGTGAATTCTACGCTCGTGAAGCGATCAAACCTTTGGTTGACTTTATCGTGAGCGACGCTGTTCTTGCAGTTGGTAAGAAAGAACGCTTGGAACGTCTTTACAATGAATTGATTAACAAAGATTGGTTCATGACTCTTCTTGACTTGGAAGACTACATCAAAGTGAAAGAGCAAATGCTTGCTGACTACGAAAACCGTGACGCATGGTTGGATAAAGTCATCGTCAACATTGCTAAAGCAGGATTCTTCTCATCTGACCGTACAATCGCTCAGTACAACGAAGATATCTGGCACTTGAACTAAGATTAAACAAAAACGCATCTTTAATAGATGCGTTTTTTCATATTTAAACTAATTTACAGTGCTTTCCCAACCAGAATCTCTGCTTCGATAGTAATCTCAGTCAACTGACTCCAGTCAATCTTGCTTTGATCGACGTGAAAGAGTAGGGGCGTCATGCTGAGTAAGGCCTGTCTTTGCTCTGCGGTGATGGACTTGGTCAGGGAAGCTATCTGACTAGATTGGATGCGGAAATGTTCCTGGAAATGTTCCTTGATATCTTGGTTGGAATAGTCCTTCTTTGTTAGTTGCTCCTGTACCATTTGGCGGATTTCTTTAAGGTGATTTTCAGTTGGTATGACCTTAATTAAGATACCATTTTGAGATAAAACACGACGAAATTCACTGTAGTTAGCAGGGGAAAAGATATCAAGCAGGATATCCATGCTGGCGTCTTTTATAGGAAGACGAGCCAGGTCGCCAACGAACCAGTTGACTGCCCAGTTGGTTTCACTTTTAGCAGCGATTTGGACCGAGTCTTTTGAAATATCAAAGGCATAGAAGGTTTTATCAGAGTGACTTTCTTGGAATTTACGAGAGTAGAAGCCTTCGCCACAACCGATGTCCAAGACAGTTTTTGCAGATGATTTAGTCGCTAGTAGGTCCGAGATGCCTTCTAAGATAGCCTGATAAAAGCCAGCTTCTAGGATTTGCTGGCGATTTTGAAAGTTTTCCTTGTCGTAGTTGGCCGATTGCTTGATTTGTGGTGCTAGATTGACATAGCCGAATTTTGCTAGGTCAAAAGAATGGCGGTTGCTACACTTGAGGCTAGTCTCAATCAAGGTCAGATTTTCTTGGCAGATAGGACAGGCAAAGGCACTAGCAGAAGCAAAGCGCTGGAGTTTGGGTTTGAGGTTTGTATTCATAGTTTTAGTCTAGCAAAAAAAGGACTGGATAGCAAATGCCTCCAGTCTGTTTTTTAATATGTAAGGACGAAGTATTTTTTCTTACCACGGCGGATAACAGTGAGTTCGTTCTCTAACTTATCTGCGTCACTCAAGACATAATCAAGGTCTTGGATACGGTCGCCGTTGACATAGATAGCTCCATTTTGTACGTCTTCACGGGCTTGGCGTTTTGAGTTAACCACGCCAGAAGATACAAGAAGTTCAACGATGTTGTGATTTTCGTCTACCTGTACTTGGTAGTTTGGCACGCCACGAAGTCCTTGTTTGAGTTCTTTGACAGAAAGGTTTTTGATATTTCCTGCAAAGAGTTGTTCAGTGATGTTAAGGGCTTCTTTGTAGGCTTCTTCTCCGTGGACAAGAGTCACGACTTCACGAGCGAGGACTTTTTGAGCCAAGCGTTCGTGTGGTGCTGCTTCGAATTGTTTGCGGATGTCTTCAATCTCATCAAGTGACAAGAAAGTAAAGATTTTCAAAAAGCGAACAGCGTCAGCGTCCATAACATTCATCCAGAATTGGTACATTTCGTATGGAGAAGTCTTTTCAGGGTTGAGCCAAACAGCGTTCCCTTCAGATTTACCAAATTTCTTACCAGTTGCGTCTGTGATGAGTGGAACAGTGATTACGTGACCAGTTTTATCAGCCTTACGACGAAGCAATTCTGTACCAGCTGTCATATTTCCCCATTGGTCAGAACCACCGATTTGGAGGGTTACATTGTGCTCTTGGTTAAGGACAAAAAAGTCGTACCCTTGCATGATTTGGTAGGCAAACTCAGTGTAAGAAATCCCTGTTTCAATCCGTTTTTTAACAGACTCCTTGCTCATCATGTAGTTAACAGTGAAGTATTTTCCGATATCACGGAGGAAGTCAATGAAGCTGATGCTGCCAAACCAGTCGTAGTTGTTGACCATGACAGCTTTATTTTCACCATTTTCAAAGTCAAGAAAGCGAGAAAGTTGTCCTTGGATAGACTTGACCCAGCCATCTACTGTGTCTTTTGTTTGGAGACTACGTTCAGCATCTTTGAAGGACGGATCTCCGATGAGACCTGTAGCACCGCCAACGAGCGCATATGGTTTGTGACCTGCTAACTGCAAGCGACGACTTGTCAAGATTGCGACAAGGTGACCTAGGTGAAGGCTGTCAGCAGTTGGATCGTAGCCAGTATAATAAGAAACTTGACCTTCTTCTAGGGCTTTGCGCAAAGCTTCTTCATCAGTCGTTTGAAAAATCAAACCACGCTCTTTTAGCTCATCAAAAATGTGCATGTGTCTTTTCTCCTTTTTAAAATATTGTTTCTACCTATTTTACCACAAACTTGGCAAATAACCTAGTAAAATCGGGAAGAAAGTTGCTACTCGGACTTTTTTGGAAACGAGTGAAATATGGTATAATAGCACTAGCTTATTTTCAGAGAAATAGATAAAAATCGTTAAGAAAGGGGCTGAAAGATGTCTCATATTATTGAATTGCCAGAAGTCTTGGCCAACCAGATTGCAGCAGGAGAAGTGATTGAACGTCCTGCCAGCGTAGTTAAAGAGTTGGTTGAAAATGCTATCGATGCCGGCTCAAGCCAGATTGTTGTTGAAATTGAAGAAGCTGGTCTTAAGAAAATCCAAATTACAGATAATGGGCACGGGATTGCCCACGATGAAGTCGAGTTAGCTCTCCGCCGTCATGCGACCAGTAAGATTAAGAATCAAGCGGATCTTTTTCGGATTCGGACCCTCGGTTTTCGTGGTGAAGCCCTGCCCTCTATCGCATCTGTTAGTGTACTGACTCTTTTGACAGCAGTGGATGGAGCAAGTCACGGGACCAAGTTAGTTGCTCGTGGAGGAGAAGTTGAAGAAATCATCCCTGCGACCAGTCCTGTTGGGACCAAAGTTTGTGTGGAGGATCTCTTTTTCAACACACCAGCTCGTCTTAAGTATATGAAGAGCCAGCAGGCAGAGTTGTCTCATATCATCGATATCGTCAATCGTCTAGGCTTGGCCCATCCTGAGATTTCCTTTAGCCTGATTAGCGATGGCAAGGAAATGACACGAACAGCTGGCACGGGTCAACTGCGCCAGGCCATTGCTGGAATCTATGGTTTGGCTAGTGCCAAAAAGATGATTGAGATTGAGAATGCTGACCTAGATTTTGAAATTTCTGGTTTTGTCTCATTGCCTGAATTGACACGGGCTAATCGTAACTATATCAGCCTTTTTATCAATGGCCGTTATATCAAAAACTTCCTGCTCAATCGTGCTATTTTAGATGGTTACGGCAGCAAACTCATGGTGGGGCGTTTTCCACTAGCCGTTATTCACATTCAAATCGATCCTTATCTGGCAGATGTCAATGTGCACCCGACCAAGCAAGAGGTAAGGATTTCCAAGGAAAGAGAACTGATGGCGCTGGTTTCAGAAGCTATCGCAAAGAGTCTCAAGGAACAGACCTTGATTCCAGATGCCTTGGAAAATCTGGCCAAATCTACGGTTCGCAATCGTGAAAAAGTAGAGCAAACGACTTTGCCACTGAGAGAAAATACGCTCTATTATGAAAAAAATGAACCGACAAGACCGACACAAGCTGAGGTGGCAGACCATCAGGTGAATCTGACGGAAGAAAGACAGGATTTGAATCTGTTTGCCAAGGAAACCTTGGACCAGATGACCAAGCCAGCTAAACTGCATTTTGCAGAGAGAAAGCCTGCTAGCTATGACCAACTGGACCATCCAGAGTTAGACCTGGCTAGTCTTGATAAGGCTTATGACAAGTTGGAGCGGGAAGAATCTTCAAGCTTCCCAGAGTTGGAATTTTTCGGTCAGATGCACGGGACTTATCTCTTTGCACAAGGTCGAGATGGGCTCTACATCATAGATCAGCACGCGGCTCAGGAACGGGTTAAGTATGAGGAGTACCGTGAGAGCATTGGCAATGTTGACCAGAGCCAGCAGCAACTCCTAGTGCCCTATATCTTTGAATTTCCTGCGGATGATGCCCTTCGTCTCAAGGAAAGAATGCCTCTCTTAGAGGAAGTAGGCGTATTTCTAGCAGAGTACGGGGAGAATCAATTTATCTTGCGCGAACATCCCATTTGGATGGCAGAGGAGGAAATCGAGTCTGGAATCTATGAGATGTGCGATATGCTCCTCTTGACCAAGGAAGTTTCTATCAAGAAATACCGAGCAGAGCTAGCCATTATGATGTCCTGCAAGCGGTCCATCAAGGCTAACCATCGTATTGATGACCACTCGGCTAGACAACTCCTCTACCAACTCTCTCAATGTGACAACCCCTATAACTGTCCACACGGACGTCCTGTTTTGGTTCACTTTACCAAGTCGGACATGGAAAAGATGTTCCGTCGCATTCAGGAAAATCACACAAGCCTACGAGAGCTAGGAAAATACTAATACTTTTCGAAAATCAAATTCAAACTGCGTCAGCCTTACCTTGTCTAACTTAAGTTATGCCTACGGTTAGCTTCCTAGTTTATTCTTTGATTTTCATTGAGTATAAATTGAAGGGAAAATTATGTACGAATATCTAAAGGGTATTATTACCAAAATTACTGCTAAATACATCGTTCTAGAAACTAACGGTATCGGCTACATTCTGCATGTAGCTAACCCTTATGCCTACTCAGGGCAAGTCAACCAAGAAGCACAAATCTATGTGCATCAAGTCGTTCGCGAAGATGCTCATCTACTTTACGGTTTTCGCTCGGAAGATGAGAAGAAACTCTTTCTCAGCTTAATCTCTGTATCAGGCATCGGCCCAGTTTCAGCTCTGGCTATCATCGCAGCCGATGACAATGCAGGCCTCGTTCAAGCTATTGAGACTAAGAACATCACCTACTTGACTAAATTCCCTAAAATCGGTAAGAAAACAGCCCAACAGATGGTATTGGATCTAGAAGGTAAGGTGGTTGTGGCAGGGGACGACCTCCCTGCTAAGGCTGCAGTTCCATCTAGCAGTGACAACCAAGAACTGGAAGAAGCTATGGAAGCCATGTTGGCACTGGGCTACAAGGCAGCAGAGCTCAAGAAAATTAAGAAATTCTTTGAAGGAACGACAGATACAGCAGAGAATTATATCAAGTCGGCCCTTAAGATGTTGGTGAAATAGGAGATTTCTATGCCAAAACGCTGTGGCTGGGTTAAAATGAACAACCCTCTGTATGTAGCCTACCACGATGAGGAATGGGGTCAACCCCTACATGACGACCGAGCGCTTTTTGAGTTGCTTTGTATGGAAACTTATCAGGCTGGACTATCTTGGGAAACAGTGCTCAACAAACGACAAGCTTTCCGAGAAGCCTTTTATGGCTATCAAATTCAAGCAGTCGCAGAGATGACTGACACCGAATTGGAAGCTTTGCTGGATAATCCAGCCATCATCCGAAATAGAGCTAAGATTTTTGCGACACGTGCCAACTCCCAAGCCTTTCTACGACTACAGGAAGATTATGGTTCTTTTGATGCCTATCTCTGGTCTTTTGTTGAGGGGAAAACTGTCGTTAACGATGTTCCTAATTATCGCCAAGCCCCAGCTAAAACACCTTTGTCTGAGAAATTAGCCAAAGATCTCAAAAAACGAGGCTTTAAGTTCACTGGGCCAGTTGCTGTCTTGTCTTTTCTACAAGCTGCAGGTTTGGTTGATGACCACGAGAATGATTGTGAATGGAAAAGCGGTAAGTAGTGAGTACAGATAGCGAAAGTATTTGAGAATATTGAAAAAGCTGAGAAATTCATCTCAGCTTTCTTTGTTATAGTCAAAGCGAATGACTTGATCCGTTGCATCTACATACGCGTGGACTCCAAAGGGAATAATTGCTCTTGGTGTGGCATGGCCAACGTTTAGATTATAGACAATCGGGATAGTGCTATCAATGATGTCCATTAAAGCCTCCTTATAGTCGTCATAGAAGGTTTCATCCATAGGTTTTCCGACCAAGAGTCCACTGATGACTTCAAATATCCCAGTGTTCTTTAAAGTCCGCAACATCTTTTTGAATTCTTCAGGTTCAGGCTTTTCTTCGCTTGTTTCTAGCAAGAGGATTTTTCCTTCCCAGTCTGACAAGTCAGGGAAAAGTTTGTATTTTTGGCAGAGGTCTGTGCTATCTGCATATCGAGAGTTGTCAAAGATATCGTAGAGGGATTCGAGGCAACCGCCGAGGATTTCCCCCTCGAACTGTGCAGTTCCTTGTAACAAGTCAAAACCTGTATTTGTATGGCTGACACGAGGTGTTCCCAGAGCCTTGGGACTAAAATCAGTCCGTTCCTCATACCAAAGGTCACTAGGTCGAATTTCTGAGATTCTTCCCGTCTCAATCAATTCTTTGAAGTAGTGGAGGCTATATGGCAACATTTCTTTGTCTAACTCACAAATGTCTGCTAGAAATGATTGGCCGTAAAAAGTCTTGATGCCTAGTTTATGCAACATGAGGTGGTTCATGGTCGTATCCGAGAAGCCAAGAAAAATCTTTTGTTTGATAACTGTTTCTAGTTGGTCATTTTCAAAAAGATAGGGTAATAAACGATAGGTATCGTCTCCACCGATGGCACATAGTATCATGTCGATGCTATCATCAGAAAAGGCCTGAATTAAATCCTCTGCACGTGCTTTAGGATGGTTCTTGATAAAGTCTAAACCTTTTAGTGAATGAGGTAAAAAGATAGGATTGAGTCCGAGGTCTTTGAGTCGTTGGGCCCCCAAGTCCACTTCGTGTTTGACAAAGTCTTCTCCGATAATGCCACTAGACAAACTAACAATTCCAATAGTAGAAGACATATATTATCCTCCTAGAAATAAATTGATGCTATTGTATCACAAAAGATGAGGGGAAACAACAAGAATTAGAGCCAGAAGAAGGCTTTTAGATCAAGAAAGTAGTAAAAAAGCAACCAATCGTGTGGTTGCTTTTTCTTTTTATATTAGTTGCATTCTTATAGAGCAGTAAGGAAGGTCAGTCCGCCAAGGATAACCCCAGCCGAGTTTGGAATGATTAGAATCCAGTCTTTCTTAGGCTCTTTTGTCCATCCATAAATGACCCAGATTAAGCAAGAGACTGCTGCTGATAAAGGTTGAAATGGTTGAGCTTTATTTCCTTGTAAATTGGCAAAAATTTGGGGGATGTAGGCTATAAATACAATAATCCCGATAAAGGCACCAATTGAACCAACAATTTGATTAATTCTCTGTTTAGTCATATATATTTCTCCTTATTACTTTATTAGTATAACAGAAAAACAACTTGGATTCAAGGACAAAACCTCGGGATTCTAAGGAAAGACTTTACATTAGAACGTTTTTAGAAAATGTAGCTACTTTTCTTTGGAGAATAAAAAAAAGCTTTGGAGCCATAATAAAAGTAGTCTGTCTGTAAAACACACTACTTTTATTGTTTATCTTAATATCTAGCAGGTCCGGCACTTGCGCTCTTGATGTTGAAACGTTTTTTGAGGTAGAAACGTAGGGCAAGGAGAGCTCCTCCAATCACCAACAAAACAAGAGGTGGTAAGCTGATGTTGATGGCTTGTGGAAGGAAGTTACTCAAGAAGAGGATGAAGACCCAGGCAAACATGGTTGCTAACATAACCAAAAGTGATTTCCAGAATGGAGGGCGTTGGCTGCGGTCAGTATCTGGTCCGTAGTAGCGGTAGATGAAGTGGTAGAGCAGGTAAAAGGCAACTCCACCAAAGGCCCCTACACTGATAAGTGTTACCAATCCGTAAGCTACTGGCTGGTTTGAGAAGAAGCTCATCAAGGCGCTAACTACTGCAAATAATCCTGTGATGAAAAGGGCTGAATCCAACATCATCAATTTTGGATCGTCGTTTTCTTTTGGATGTTCTTTTTCGTATTGCTCTTTTTCGCTGAAACTATGAGCCCAGTGAGTTGGTGCTCCGTAGATAGAACGAGCTGTCACTCCTTTTGGTTGCTCCTCAAGGATATGAGGAATGACTTCTTCAAGGATAGCCTTGATTTCGGCATCGGTTTTCCCGTCCTTGAGAAATTGCTGGGTTGCAATATGGATAAATTCTTGGTTTTTCTTTGTTAATTCTTTTAAATCAATCTGTGACATAATAACTCCTGTTTAGAACCATTTTTTATGGATGAGGTAAAGAGTGAGAGAAACACTCATGGCAAAGGCGATAAAGACGATGAGCCAGAAAGCGTGCGGTTCTCCGTTTAAAGGAATTTCATTATCCTTAAAGTTCATTCCGTAAGCTGAGAAAATCATGGTCGGGATAGACATAACGATGGTCACGAGGGCCAAGGTTTTCATGATATTGTTCTGGTTGTTTGAAATGATAGAGGCAAAGGTCTCTGTCATAGAGTGAAGGACGTTTCCATAGATATCCGCCATCTCGATGGCCTGTTGCGTTTCAATCAAGGTATCTTCGAGTAAGTCTTCATCTTCAAGGTATTTCTTGATATTGCTAGTTGCGCTGGTCAATTTTTTAATCACGCGCTCGTTTGTCTTGAGAGAGGCCTTGAAGTAGACGATGGTCTTTTCCAACTCCATGAGTTCAATCAACTCTTCATTTCGAGTAGACTTGTGAAGTTGAGTTTCGATTTGCTCACTCTTACGTTCGATTGAACGTAGGGCAGTTAGGTAAATCTCCGCATTGCGGTAGAGGATTTGGAAGATAAAGCGCGAACGCATAAAGGTATAGAAATTTCGAAGTCTCCGATTGATAAAGACATCTAGAAGTGGGAGAGGTTCCAAGCAAGTAGTAATAATAGCCTCCTCTGTGATGATAATCCCCAAGGGAATGGTCACATAGTAGGTGCGGTTATTTCTCTCCTCGGTAATGGGAACGTCCACGATGATCAGAGTGTATTCATCTTCAATGGTAATACGAGACATTTCTTCCGCATCGAGTGGTGCACGGAGGTCAGCGATATCAATATCAAAGGCAGAAGCGATTTCCATCGATTCGCTTTGTGTAGGATTGACGAGATTGATCCAAGTGCCCGGTTGGAGCGTATCGATCTCTTTAAATTCTGTTGTTGTTGAGAGAAAGACTTGTTTCATATCCCCTATCCTTTCCTAATCTATTCTGTGTTTAAGTGATTTTTAGCACCGTACTATTATACTACAAATTCGGCTTTTTTGGTAATAGAATTTCACTTTTTTTGGTATAATGGAAAGCAACAATGGACTAGAAAGAAGTAATATGCAAGATAAGATTGTCATCCATGGGGCACGCGCCCATAATTTAAAAAATATTGACGTGGAAATTCCACGTGACAAGCTAGTTGTGGTGACGGGGCTGTCGGGTTCGGGCAAGTCGAGTCTTGCTTTTGATACCCTTTATGCAGAAGGGCAACGTCGCTATGTAGAGAGTCTATCAGCCTACGCTCGTCAGTTTTTGGGCAATATGGAAAAACCAGATGTGGACTCTATCGATGGTCTCAGCCCTGCCATTTCCATTGACCAGAAAACGACCAGTAAAAATCCTCGTTCGACGGTTGGGACAACGACGGAAATCAACGATTATCTACGTCTTCTCTATGCACGTGTAGGGACACCCTACTGTATCAATGGACATGGGGCTATCAAGGCTTCGTCTGTAGAGCAGATTGTGGACAAGGTTTTGGAATTACCAGAACGCCAGCGTCTGCAGATTTTGGCTCCTGTTGTTCGTAAGAAAAAAGGGCAACACAAGACGTTGATTGAAAAGATTCAAAAAGATGGTTACGTACGTGTCCGTGTCGATGGAGTTGTCTATGATGTGACTGAAGTTCCTGAACTTGAAAAGAATAAACAACACAACATTGACGTGGTGGTAGACCGTATTATCATCAAAGAAGGTATCCGTAGTCGTCTCTTTGACTCAATTGAAGCAGCTCTCCGCATCGCTGAAGGTTATGTCGTTATTGATACCATGGATGATTCAGAGTTACTCTTTTCAGAACACTATGCTTGTCCAGTTTGTGGCTTTACGGTTCCAGAACTAGAACCTCGTCTCTTCTCTTTCAATGCACCATTTGGTTCTTGTAGTGAGTGTGATGGTTTGGGGATCAAGCTAGAGGTTGATACAGACTTGGTAGTGCCAGATGCTAGCAAGACCCTTCGTGAGGGAGCCTTAGCGCCTTGGAACCCGATCTCTTCTAACTATTATCCAAATATGCTAGAACAAGCCATGACAGCCTTTGGAGTGGATATGGATACTCCTTTTGAGGACTTGTCTGAGGAGGAGAAACATCTCATTTTCTATGGTTCAGATGGTAAGGAATTCCATTTCCATTATGAAAATGAATTCGGCGGAGTTCGTGATATCGACATTCCTTTTGAAGGTGTTATAGGAAATATCAAGCGTCGTTACCATGAAACCAATAGTGACTACACCCGCACACAGATGCGTCTTTATATGAATGAGCTAACTTGTGGCACTTGTCACGGTTATCGCCTCAACGATCAGGCCTTATCCGTTCGTGTAGGAGGAGAGAAAGCCCCTCATATTGGAGAAATTTCAGACCTCTCCATCGCAGACCATTTGGAGGTTATTGATCAACTAAGCCTATCTGAAAATGAAGCCACCATCGCTCGTCCGATTCTTAAGGAAATAAAGGACCGCTTGACCTTCCTCAATAATGTTGGTCTCAACTATCTGACCCTTTCTCGTTCTGCAGGAACATTATCAGGTGGGGAGAGCCAACGTATTCGCTTAGCGACCCAGATTGGTTCCAATCTCTCAGGAGTCCTCTATATCTTAGATGAGCCGTCAATCGGTCTCCACCAGAGGGACAATGACCGTCTGATTGCCAGTCTGAAAAAGATGCGGGATTTGGGTAATACTCTTATCGTGGTAGAACACGATGAAGACACCATGCGAGAAGCCGATTATCTGATAGACGTCGGCCCTGGTGCAGGGGTCTTTGGTGGAGAGATTGTAGCAGCAGGAACGCCTAAGCAGGTAGCTCGAAACAGTAAGTCAATTACAGGACAGTATCTGTCAGGGAAACGTGCGATTCCAGTACCGACGGAACGCCGTATAGGCAATGGTCGCTTTATCGAGGTGACTGGGGCGCGTGAGAACAACCTACAAAATATCACCGCTCGCTTCCCACTCGGGAAATTCATTGCGGTGACAGGGGTCTCTGGCTCAGGGAAGTCGACACTTATTAACAGCATCCTCAAAAAAGCCATTGCTCAAAAACTCAATCGAAATTCAGACAAGCCTGGAAAGTTTAAGACTATCTCAGGGATTGAGCATATCGATCGTCTGATTGATATTGACCAGAGTCCTATTGGAAGAACACCGAGGTCTAATCCTGCAACCTATACAGGTGTCTTTGATGACATTCGAGATCTCTTTGCTCAGACAAATGAAGCCAAGATTCGTGGCTATAAGAAGGGTCGCTTCAGTTTCAATGTCAAGGGTGGTCGCTGTGAGGCCTGCTCAGGTGACGGGATTATCAAGATTGAGATGCACTTCTTGCCAGACGTATACGTAGCTTGTGAAGTCTGCCATGGAACCCGCTACAACAGTGAAACCCTGGAAGTTCATTATAAGGAAAAGAATATCTCGCAAGTTTTAGATATGACCGTCAACGATGCGGTGGAATTTTTCAAACACATTCCAAAAATTCAACGCAAACTCCAGACTATCAAAGATGTTGGTCTAGGCTATGTGACCTTAGGGCAACCAGCCACGACACTTTCTGGTGGAGAAGCGCAACGTATGAAGCTGGCTAGCGAGCTCCATAAACGCTCGACCGGTAAATCCTTCTACATTCTAGATGAACCGACAACTGGTCTTCATACCGAGGATATCGCGCGTCTACTAAAGGTCTTGTCTCGCTTTGTAGATGATGGCAATACAGTTCTCGTGATTGAGCACAATCTAGATGTCATCAAAACAGCAGACCATATTATCGACCTAGGCCCAGAAGGCGGTGTTGGTGGTGGAACCATCATTGCAACAGGAACTCCAGAGGAAGTAGCTGCTAATGAAGCTAGCTATACAGGACAGTATTTGAAAGGAAAGTTACATCATGAATAAACGTGTGCAAGCATTTTTAGATAAAATGCAAGAAAAAGAACTAGATGGGATCATTATCAATAACCTTAAGAACGTCTACTATTTGACAGGATTTTGGGGTTCGAATGGAACAGTCTTTATCAGTCGTGACCGTCAAATTTTGGTGACAGATGCCCGCTATATTATCGCTGCTAAGCAAGAAGTAACTGGTTTTGAGATTTTTGCAGAGCGTGATGAGTTGGCTACTATCGCAAAAATTGCTAAAGACATGGGACTTTCTCGTATCGGGTTTGAAGATGAAATTTCGGTTTCTTATTACCACCGCATGCAAGCCGCTTTTGAAGGTTTGGAATTAATTCCTCAGACACAGTTTGTTGAAGCGCTTCGCATGATTAAGGATGAGACAGAGATTGCGACGATTCGTAAGGCTTGTTCAATATCAGACCAAGCTTTCCACGATGCCCTTGAATTTATCAAGCCAGGGAAGACTGAAATTGAAATTGCCAACTTCCTTGATTTCCGTATGCGTGAGCTGGGAGCGGCAGGTTTGTCTTTTGACACAATCCTAGCGAGTGGCATCAACTCTTCTAAACCCCATGCTCATCCTATGCATAAGCCAGTAGAACTAGGCGAAGCTATCACTATGGACTTTGGGTGCCTTTACGAGCATTATGTGAGTGATATGACTCGTACCATCTACCTAGGCCATGTCAGCGACGAACAAGCAGAAATCTACAACACTGTTTTAAAGGCTAACCAAGCATTGATTGACCAAGCTAAGGCTGGCTTAGGTTTCCGTGACTTTGACAAAATCCCTCGTGATATCATTGTGGAAGCAGGCTATGGACAATACTTTACACACGGTATCGGGCACGGTATCGGACTTGATATCCACGAAGAGCCTTACTTTAGCCAAACTTCCAAAGAAGTTATCAAAACTGGTATGGTTTTGACTGATGAACCCGGTATTTATATCGAAGGTAAATATGGAGTTCGTATCGAAGATGATATCTTGATTACAGATACCGGTTGCGAATTATTAACCCTTGCTCCGAAAGAATTGATTGTGATCTAAGAAAATGAGATAAATCGTTGACTTTTATTAGTTAAAGGTTTATACTGAAAGGCGAAAACGGTAGGTGAGGCTACCATAGGGATACGGATGACTACCGCAAAGCAGTGGAGACACTACTCGTTGGTCAACAGTCCTGGTCGCGAAGGTCAAGACTAAGCTCATTACATCGCCCTATGGAGTTAAAGCTTGAACGAAAACAGATAATAAGTTTTTTAGTCCTGCCATTTTATGGCAGGATTTTCTGCTGTTTTAAAACAAAGAAAGGAGACAAACGATGCAAATTGACGATCATCCAGAACCGCACATACACAGCCAATCGCTGATTTGTGTCGTTCTGTCCCTATAAAGTGATTGGTCCCTGTGTATGATACTCTTCGAAAATCAAATTCAAACTGCGTCAACGTCGCCTTGGCGTACTCAAGTACAGCCTGCGGCTAGTTTCCTAGTTTGCTCTTTGATTTTCATTGAGTATGAAATCACCATTCATACAGATAGGAGAAACCAATGAAAACTACAAAAGAAAGACTAGCAGTAGCTATTCAAACTCCATTAAAAGATAGTCTAGCTTTTTACCATACAAGTCTAAAAGGCTTAGACCAAGAACAAGTCGAAGAAAACCGTGACCTATATGGTGAAAACACCATTACTAAGGGTCAAGAGGATTCCATCTTTAAAAAGATTTATGAGTCCATTATCAATCCTTTCACAATCATTTTGCTTGTAATTGCCTTTATTTCTCTCGTTACAAACGTCTGGCTTGCCAAACCTGGCCAAGAGGACCCTACGACCTCTATTATTATTGTTGTCTTGGTTTTGATTTCAGGAGGCATCCGTTTTGTCCAAGAGTTGCGGAGCGACAAGGCGACAACCAATCTTTCAAAAATGATTGTCAACACTGCAACTGTTATTCGTGATAGTCTGGAACAAGAGTTGCCAATCGACGAATTGGTTGTGGGAGACCTCGTGAAATTGAGCGCTGGAGATATGATTCCAGCAGATGTCATCTTATTCGAATCGCGCGACTTTTTCGTTCAACAGTCAGGTTTGACTGGAGAAAGTGATGCAGTTGAAAAGCTAGCTTTAAATAAAACCACTGGTCAAAATGTAGATAGCCTCTTAGAAGCAGAATCTTTGGCCTTCATGGGGACAAACGTTATCTCAGGAAGTGCTACAGCTATGGTCCTAGCGGTTGGTGATGACACCATGATGGGAGCCATCGAGCAGACTCTCAACACCTACGATGAACCAACTTCTTTTGAACGTGAAATGAACAGCATTTCTTGGCTCTTGATCCGCTTGATGCTTGTCATGGTTCCAATTGTGTTTTTCGCAAATGGTTTGACCGACGGAGACTGGCTAGAGGCTGGAGTGTTTGCCTTGAGCGTCGGTGTCGGCCTTACACCAGAAATGCTTCCGATGATTATTACAGCCAGCTTAGCAAAAGGTTCCATTATCATGGCTAAGGAAAAGGTAGTCATCAAAAAACTCAATGCTATCCAAGACTTAGGAGCAATCGATATCCTTTGTACGGATAAAACTGGAACTTTAACACAAGATGAGATTGTCTTAGAATACCCATTGGATATCCATGGCGATTTGGATATGGCAGTCTTAAGAAGAGCTTATCTAAATTCACATTTTCAAACAGGTTTGAAGAACTTGATGGACCGTGCCATCATCAGTAGAACTGAAAAAGAAGCCAAGGAACATGTTATCCTACAAAATCTAGACACCAGCTTCCAAAAAATCGACGAACTACCATTTGATTTTGAACGTAGACGCATGAGTGTTATCGTCAAAGATGATAGCAATGTTGTTAGTATGGTAACCAAAGGCGCCTTGGAAGAAATGTTGACCATTTCGACACATGTGGAATATCGTGGAGAAGTCATCCCTCTTACTGAAGACATTCGTCAAGAAGTGTTGGCGGAAGTTGGTCAATTAAACCGTCAAGGTTTACGTGTATTAGGTGTTGGTTACAAGTCAGGTCTACGTGAAGATTATGCCTATGCTGTGACTGATGAAAGTGACATGATCCTTACAGGTTACCTTGCCTTCTTGGATCCACCAAAACCATCTGCAGCACCAGCTATTCAAGCTTTGCTTGAGCATGGTGTCAGAACAAAGATTTTAACTGGGGATAATGAAAAAGTAACCCAAGCCATCTGTGAAAAGGTTGGTTTGGATGTTGAGCAGATGCTTTTGGGAGCTGATATCGACCAAATGACAGACCAAGAATTGGCAGAAGCGGTTGAAAGTGTAACAGTCTTTGCCAAATTGTCTCCTGACCAAAAAGCTCGAATTATTCTACAATTGAAGAAAAATGGTCATGCCGTTGGTTATATGGGTGACGGTATTAATGATGCCCCATCTATGAAGGTAGCAGATGTTGGAATTTCCGTTGATACAGCAGTAGATATCGCAAAGGAAACAGCTGATGTTATTTTGCTGGACAAGGATCTCATGGTTCTTGAAACAGGTATCGTTGAAGGCCGGAAGGTCTACGCCAACATGACCAAATACATCAAGATGACCGTTAGTTCAAACTTTGGGAATATCTTCTCTCTGTTGGTTGCAAGTATCTTCTTGCCATTTTTACCAATGGCTCCTGTTCATCTCATTGTCCTAAACCTAGTCTACGATTTATCTTGTGTGGCATTGCCGTTTGATAACGTGGATCAAGACTTCCTCAGACAACCCCATACATGGGAAGCAAAATCTATTACGCGATTTATGGTTTGGATGGGTCCAATATCATCTATCTTTGACATTTTGACCTTTATTTTCCTATACTTTATCATTGTTCCTTTGGTGACAGGCCACCATTATGTTCATGGTTCTGAATCTGCCCTTCAGTTTATTATCTTATTCCAAACAGGATGGTTCATCGAATCTATGTGGTCTCAAACCATGGTTATCCATATGCTTCGTACGGCAAAAGTTCCTTTTGTACAAAGCAGACCAGCTTGGCTTGTAATCTTGACAACCTTGGTTGCCGCAATTTTCGTAACTAGTCTGCCTTATGGACCGCTAGTAAATATCCTTCGTCTAGCACCCTTAGGGCTTCCTTACTTCTTGTTCTTAATCTGTATTATTTTCTTGTATATGTTTAGCGTCACAGTTATTAAGAAATTTTACATTAGGAAGTACAAAGAATGGTTATAGTTCGGTTTTTGTCAAGAAAAAAGATAGAAAACTGGGGAAAAAGTTAAATTTTTTTAAAAATAGGTCGCAAGTCGGATGTTTTTTATGGTATAATAGAATAAACTGATAGTAACATGTAGCGAAAGGGGTAGGTACATGATCAAAATTTATACAGTCTCAAGTTGTACTAGCTGTAAAAAAGCTAAAACCTGGCTCAATGCCCACCAGTTAAGTTATAAAGAACAAAACCTCGGTAAAGAGGGGATTTCTAGAGAAGAATTATTAGATATTCTAACAAAAACAGACAATGGAATTGCGAGCATTGTATCATCAAAGAATCGCTACGCTAAAGCTCTCGGAGTTGATATCGAAGATTTGAGTGTCAATGAAGTGCTTAATTTAATCATGGAAACACCACGCATCCTAAAAAGTCCAATTCTTGTTGACGAGAAACGTTTACAAGTTGGCTATAAAGAAGATGACATTCGTGCCTTCTTGCCACGCTCTGTCCGCAATGTAGAAAATGCAGAAGCACGTTTACGTGCAGCACTATAAAACATAAAGGCTGGGAGTGACTCCTAGCCTTATTTGATAGATAAATAAGGAAAAATAAATATGAAGAAGATAGTTATCGGTACAGTTGCGCTCCTATTTTTGCTAGCTGGCTGTGGACAGAAAAAAGAGTCTGCGGAACCTTCTAAAGATACAACGACAGAAGCTCTTCAATCAACTTTGCCAGTTCTAGAAAATGCCAATAACAATACAGTAGTAACAAAGACGCTTGTTCTACCTGCTGACGAAAATGGGGTTCAACAAACCCAAACCATTACCTATAAGGGCAAACAGTTCTTGACCTTAACGATTCAGCAAAAACGACAAGTTTCAGAAGACCTCAAGAACTTTATTGCAGAGCATGGATTAGAGGAAGCAAGAAAGGCCTTGAAAGAAGGAGAAGACAAGGATGAATCGGTCCAAGAAGCACGTAAAATTCCTGGATTTAACATTGAAACCAATCTTTTAAGTGAAACCGAGATTGAAACAAAAACAAGTTATGATTTTCAAGTTCTAGACGTTAAAAAGGCAAGCGAAAGCGAATATTTAAAAAATGTGGGATTAGAAAATCTACTAAAAAACGAACCAGAAGAATATATTGAAAATCGAGTTGCAAGTGGCGCGACTGTCCAGTAAGGAAGTCACAGAAAATCAGCAAAATCAGGCTGTGTCATTTGTAGAATGGCTGTGAATGTGCTATAATAGTACTATTCTAAGGAAAGAGGGTGTTAGAATGGGATTTACTGAAGAAACCGTACGTTTTAAATTGGATGATTCCAATAAAAAAGAAATTAGTGAAACATTGACAGAAGTCTATGCTTCATTGAATGAGAAGGGGTATAACCCTATTAATCAGATTGTGGGCTATGTTCTCAGTGGAGACCCAGCTTACGTTCCTCGTTATAACAATGCACGAAATCAAATTCGTAAGTATGAACGCGATGAAATTGTTGAAGAGTTGGTTCGCTACTACCTTAAGGGACAAGGAGTCGATCTATAATCTATGAGAATTATGGGATTGGACGTTGGTTCCAAAACAGTAGGAGTAGCGATTAGCGATCCGCTAGGTTTTACAGCACAAGGGCTTGAAATCATCCAAATCAATGAAGATCAAGGAGAGTTCGGCTTTGAACGACTCAAGGAATTGGTTGACACCTATAAGGTGGAGCGCTTTGTTGTTGGTTTACCTAAAAACATGAATAATACCAGTGGACCGAGGGTTGAAGCTAGTCAAGCCTATGGTGTAAAGCTAGAAGAACTTTTTGGTTTGCCAGTAGAGTATCAAGATGAACGCTTGACTACGGTTGCTGCAGAGCGCATGTTGATTGAGCAAGCAGACATTAGTCGCAATAAGCGTAAAAAAGTTATTGATAAATTGGCAGCTCAGTTGATTTTGCAAAATTATTTAGATAGAAAATTTTAAGACAGAGGAGAAACTATGTCACACGATCACAACCACGATCACGAAGAACGTGAACTTATTACACTTGTAGATGAGCAAGGAAACGAAACTTTATTTGAAATCCTTTTGACTATTGACGGAAAAGAAGAATTTGGTAAAAACTATGTTCTTCTTGTACCAGTTAATGCAGAAGAAGATGAAAACGGTGAAGTTGAAATCCAAGCTTACTCATTCATCGAAAATGAAGATGGAACTGAAGGCGAATTGCAACCAATTCCTGAAGATTCAGATGACGAATGGAACATGATTGAAGAAGTCTTCAACAGCTTTATGGAGGAGTAAAAACATCCGGGGGATGTTTTTACCCTTGCGATAGAAATGAAGACCGCAAGTCAGTCCAGGGGATGTTTTTAGCCCTGCGCTAGAAAATAGAAACGCAGGTAGTCTGGGAGACTGTATCAGCCCAGTTCCTTGAAATAAGAGAGAACTGGTAAGTCCAGTGGACGTTTTTAGCCTGACGCTAAAAATAAAATTTAGCTAGTATCTAGCAAAATGAGTAAAAAGCGAAGAGAATCTTCGCTTTTTTGTTAAGGAGATAAGCATGATTGAAGTAGAAAAATGGCTTCATAGTCGGATTGGCTTGAATTTTAGATCAGGATTGGGACGGATGCAAAGAGCAGTAGATTTGCTGGGGAATCCTGAGCAAACCTATCCAATTATCCATGTGACAGGGACAAATGGCAAGGGGTCAACTATTGCTTTTATGAGGGAGCTTTTTGTTGCCCATGGGAAAACGGTTGGTACCTTTACTTCGCCCCACGTTGTCAGCATCCATGACCGTATCTGTATTAATGGTGAGCCTATATCGGACGAAGATTTTATTCGTTTAGCAGATCAAGTCAAAGTAATGGAGCAAAGACTTTTAGAAACCCACGATCAGCTATCTTTTTTTGAGTTGCTGACCTTGATTGCTTTGCTTTATTTTAAAGAGCAAAAAGTAGATTTGGTCCTACTGGAAGTTGGGATAGGTGGACTTCTTGATACCACTAATGTGGTGACAGGAGAAATTGCAATCATCACATCAATCGGCCTCGATCACCAGGAGACCTTGGGCGATAGTTTAACAGCAATTGCAGAGCAGAAAGCAGGAATTTTTAAGCCTGGGAAATCAGCTGTGATTGCAAATTTAGCACCGGAAGCCCAACTCGTTTGTCAAAGGACAGCCACTGATTTGGGTGTAAGTCTCTACCAAGCTAATAAAGATTTTTCTTTCCGAAATGGGAACTTTTCTTCTTCTCTAGCTGACTTTAACCACCTAATATTGGGACTGGAGGGAGCATATCAGGAGGAAAATGCAGCTCTTGCCTTGCAGGCTTTTCTACTATTTATGGCACAAAGAGACGAGAAAGTTGACCAAGAAGCAATTCGAGCTGCTTTGCGAACTACCAGATGGGCTGGAAGGCTAGAAGCTGTCACTGAGCACATCTATTTGGATGGGGCTCACAATTTACCAGCTCTAGAGCGTTTGGTTGAGTTTATCCAAGAAAAAATCCAGCAAGGGTATCAGCCTCAAATCTTATTTGGTGCCCTAAAGCGGAAAGATTATAGTGGAATGCTTACTTATTTAACAGAGCATTTACCTGATGTAGCTCTCTATGTTACGAGTTTTGACTATCAGGGTTCCTTGGAAGAGCAAGACTTTGGAGATTATACAAGCATTGCTTCTTATCGAGATTTTATAGATAATTTTGAGAGTTTTGCAGGGGAGCAAGACTTGCTATTTGTGACAGGATCTCTCTATTTTATATCAGAGGTTCGCGCTTGTCTCATGGCCCTAGATTCATTTGATTGACCCTCCTATCTTTATTTGTTATAGTAAAGGTGTGGTGGCTCAGCAGGGTTATTCTGATTTTAAGCCACTAAAAGAAAGGAGCCGTCATGTCACTAAAAAAATTCACACTTTCTCTTGCTTCTTTGGCAAGTCTTAGTCTCTTAGTTGCATGTTCGCCAAAAGAGCAGGCAGCTCCTTCAACTCAAGCAAGTACTAGTACGGAAGTAACGACTGCTCAGTCAGCAGAAACGACTGTTTCTAGTTCGACTGCTAGCTCAGTAACCAACATTGATGGGACCTATAAAGGGCAAGATGAGAGAGATAGCATTACTCTCGTAGTTACTGGTAATACTGGAACATGGACAGAAGTAGAAGCTGATGGCGATCAGGAAATTAAAAAGGTCACCTTCGAACCAGAAAGTCAGAGGGTCTTTATTGGAGATGATATCAAGGTTTATGTAGCTGATGGCAATCAAATTATTATTGATGATATGGGTCGCGAAATTTCTGATCGTATCGTTCTAAAAAAATAGATATCTTTTGTAAGGATTTGAATCTCGTTAACAAGGATTCGGGTCCTTTTTTCTTTAATCGATTTTTGGCAAAAAAAAATCCATACGATTAAGGTAGCTATTTTCTACCAAAAAAGTATGGAGGGATAGTTTTTATTAAAGGAACTGCTCTTGTAAAAAGTGAGCGACTCCGTCTTCTTCGTTGGTTAGTGGTAATTGCTCGTCTGCGAAAGAAAGTAGAGCGGGATTAGCATTTTTCATGGCATATCCTCTACCTGCAAAGGAGAGCATTTCTTGGTCATTGTGTTCGTCACCAAAGGCAATCAGGTTCTGTCTGTCTATATTCATGACATTTAGAAGGTATTCAAGAGCAAAGGCCTTGTGAACACCTTTTGTAGTACATTCAAGAATGTTCAAGGGACCGCCCCAAGTATTGATATTAAGCTGATGCTTGTAAAAGCTAGTCATCTCTTCTGCTAGTGCATATTTATCGTCTGCCCTAGTTTGTAATAAAATACAGTTAGGCCCCTTAGTCACTAAGTCAGGCTTGAATTGATTTTCAGGGCGAAAGTTTTCAACACCAAACAATTTAGGATCTGCAATTTCCTTGTCTGGGGATGTAATGTAAAACTTTTTACGGTATTCACCTGCGATAAAGTCTGCCTCGATATCCTCTTTTCGTTTTACGATATCCAAGAGATATTTTTTGTCCACAGTAAGACATTTTTCATGTTTCCAAGCCCTACCAGGTAGGTGAGTGAGCGAACCGTTGAAGTTAATCATAGGAGTCTCAAGTTCAAGTTGGTCATAAAAATCTTTGGCCATACGATATGGGCGACCGGTTGCGATAACCACATGGTGGCCTTTCTTAGAAATTTTTTTAATGGTTTCTTTTGTAAAGTCAGAGAGTTTGCTTTCTCCATTAAGTAAGGTACCGTCTAAGTCCACGGCAATCATTTTTTTAGTCATAAAATCCTCCCGAATTTAGTTTCAGATAAGATGTTTCCTATTATATCAAAAAGCTGAAAGAAAAGCTGACTATAAGCAAAAATAAGAAGAATCATATCCTTTAAGAATTTTTAAAAATAAGAAAAATAGCTTGAAAATGTGAATGATTAATGATATAATAGACATATTGTTCGTAAAATGACAAAGGAGATTAAAAATGGACAAATTATTTAAACTAAAAGAGCACGGGACAGATGTTCGTACAGAGGTGCTTGCTGGTTTAACAACTTTCTTTGCAATGAGTTATATTCTCTTTGTAAACCCTCAAATGCTTTCGCAAACAGGAATGCCTGTTCAGGGTGTATTCTTGGCAACAATCATCGGTTCTGTAGTAGGAACTTTGATGATGGCTTTCTATGCTAACTTGCCATACGCACAAGCTCCAGGTATGGGACTTAATGCATTCTTTACATTTACGGTTGTATTCGGAATGGGCTATACTTGGAAAGAAGCTCTTGGTATGGTCTTCATCTGTGGGATTATTTCTCTTATTATCACATTAACCAATGTTCGTAAAATGATCATTGAGTCTATTCCTGCAACTCTTCGTTCAGCAATTTCAGCTGGTATTGGTGTTTTCCTTGCCTATGTTGGTATTAAGAATGCTGGTCTCTTGAAATTCTCAATTGACCCAGGTACTTATACTGTAGCAGGTGAAGGAGCAGATAAGGCTCAAGCAGCGATTACTGCAAATGCAGCAGCTGTTCCAGGATTGGTAGATTTCAATACTCCAGCAGTATTGGTAGCTATTGCAGGTCTTGCCATTACAATCTTCTTTGTTGTCAAAGGTATTAAAGGTGGGATCATTCTTTCTATTTTGACAACTACAGTCCTTGCGATTGCGGTTGGTCTTGTTAATTTGTCAGGAATCGATTTTGCTAGCAACAATCTTTCAGCAGCAGTTAACGACTTAGGAACTTTATTTGGTGCAGCCCTTGGTTCAGAAGGTTTGGGTTCTCTGATTTCAAATACTTCACGTTTACCTGAAACCTTGATGGCCATTCTTGCCTTCTCATTGACTGATATTTTTGATACAATTGGTACTCTTATCGGTACAGGTGAAAAAGTTGGTATCATCGCATCAAGTGGTGAGAACAATGAATCAGCTAAATTGGATAAGGCTCTATATTCTGACTTGGTGGCGACATCAGTTGGTGCCATTGCAGGTACTTCAAACGTTACAACTTATATTGAGTCAGCAGCAGGGATCGGTGCTGGTGGACGTACTGGATTGACAGCCTTAGTTGTTGCTATCTGTTTTGCTCTATCAAGCTTCTTTAGCCCACTTCTTGCCATTGTGCCTTCAGCTGCGACAGCACCAATTTTGATTATCGTCGGAATTATGATGCTCTCTAACTTGAAAAACATTCCTTGGGATGATATGTCAGAAGCTATTCCAGCCTTCTTCACATCTATCTTTATGGGATTCAGTTACTCCATTACACAAGGGATTGCTGTTGGTTTCCTAACTTACACTTTAGCGAAGATTGTTAAAGGTCAAGTTAAGGAAGTGCATGTCATGATTTGGATTTTAGACGCTCTGTTCATCTTGAACTACATTAGCATGGCTCTAAACTAAAGACAAAAACTTTAAAAAAGAAGGAGGAAACTCCTCTTTTTTTACTACTAGAAATGTCGCAAAAGAAAACTTTTTGGTATAATAATAACATGCACACAAAAAATGAAGATGAACTAATCGCTCTTGGACAAGAGTTGGGTAGTCTACTTGAAAAAAATGATGTATTGATTTTAACTGGTGAATTAGGTGCTGGAAAAACCACATTAACAAAAGGTCTAGCTAAGGGCCTAGGGATTCATCAAATGATTAAGAGTCCTACTTATACCATTGTTCGAGAATATGAAGGACGTCTACCTCTGTATCACTTGGATGTTTATCGTATCGAAGGGGATGCAGATTCTATCGATTTGGACGAATTTCTTTTTGGATCAGGTGTGACAGTTATTGAGTGGGGGCATCTATTAGGTGAGGCTCTTCCAGCTGACTATCTAGAATTAGAAATCCTTAAAGATGATGAGGGCCGTGAAGTTGTCTTTCATGCCCACGGTCAACGAGCAGCAGAACTCTTGCAGAGGTTGACAGATGGAGTATGATTTATTAATTCGTGAAGCAGAAGTTGAGGATGCTACAGAACTTATTGCACTTTTGGATCAGATTGGTCATGAATCTAGTTTTACCAGTCTGGATGAAAATGGAATTGTAATGAGTGAATCTGAGATGCAGCGTTTTATTAACAAGCAGGCCCAGTCGGATAATCAGATTACTTTACTAGCTTATTTGAATGAAGAATTGGCAGGAGTGATCAATATAACGGCTGATCAACGTCCACGAGTTCGGCATATTGGGGATATCTTTTTGGGTATCAAAAAAGCCTATTGGGGAAATGGTCTCGGTAGTATCTTGATGGAAGAAGTTATTGAGTGGGCCCAATCGAGCGGAAGTATTCGACGCTTACAATTGACAGTTCAAAAACGAAATCTGGCAGCTGTTCATCTATATAAAAAGCTGGGCTTCATCATTGAAGGCCAGCAGGAACGCGGCGCTTGTATAGAAGGAGGAGAGTTTCTTGATGTTTACCTGATGGGTCGACTGATAGACGAATAAATGTATGGCAAAAAAAATAATCGGAATGTTTTTAGGCTTTGTTCTTGTGACGGTGCTTGGTGTGGGAGCTTATGCCTATACTATCTACCAACAAAGTACACAGACTTTAGCCAAAACTTATAAACAAATCGGAGAAGAAACCAAGGTTATCGAGGCAACTGAACCATTGACAATCCTTCTTATGGGGGTAGATACGGGGAATGTTGAACGTACAGACCCATGGGCAGGAAATAGTGATTCAATGATCTTGGTAACAGTGAATCCTAAAACCAAGAAAGTTGTTATGATGAGTTTGGAACGTGATATTCTGACACAAATCCAACAACCAGATGGTAGTGTTAGAGAAGCTAAACTCAACGCTGCCTATGCTGATGGTGGAGCAGAGCTTGCCATTTCGACCATTCAAAAAATGATGAATATCCACATCGACCGCTATGTGATGGTCAATATGCACGGTCTTCAAAGAATGGTTGATGCTGTCGGAGGTATCACAGTAAACAACACTCTAGGTTTCCCAATCTCTATCCAAGACCAGGAACCATTTAACACGATTTCTATCGGTGTTGGGGAACAAACCCTAAATGGTGACGAGGCGCTAGTATACTCACGCATGCGCTATCAGGATCCAGAGGGAGACTACGGTCGTCAGAAACGTCAGCGCGAAGTCATCCAAAAGATTGTTGAAAAAATTCTTAGTTTGAATAGTGTCAGCCACTACCAAGAAATTTTGAAGGCTCTTAGCGATAACATGCAGACAAATATCGAGATTACGACAACAACGATTCCTCAGTTGATGGGCTACCAAGATTCCTTTAAGAATATTGAGTCTCAGCAATTACGTGGAGAGGATGCAATGATTGACGGAATATCTTACCAAATCGTGACATCTGAGCATATGTTAGAGATGCAAAATCTTTTACGTCGTTCATTGGATAAGCCAGAAGTGACCGAATTGGAGACAAATGTAGTCTTGTATGAAAATATTTATGGGCGTTTACCACAAACAACTGGTTCTGTTGCAGATCAAGAACAACAAGGCCAACAAGTACAACAAGAACAATAAGAAATGAATACTAAAATCGTAGGAATTTTCCTGCGATTTTTTCAAAGGAATCCGAATAGATAGGTAGGAGGAAAAAATGAAAGCGGAAATCATAGCTGTTGGAACAGAGATTCTAACAGGTCAAATTGTCAATACCAATGCTCAGTTTTTATCTGAAAAGTTGGCTGAAATCGGTGTTGATGTCTACTTCCAAACGGCTGTAGGAGATAATGAGTCTCGTCTCTTATCCTTGTTGGAGATTGCTAAGAATCGTAGCAATCTGGTTATCCTAACAGGAGGACTGGGACCGACAGAGGATGATTTGACCAAACAAACCTTGGCCCATTTTCTACGGCGTGATTTAACTTTTGATGCTCATGCGCAGGCTAAACTAGATGACTTTTTTGCTCATCGACCGGACTATGCCCGAACTCCAAATAATGAGCGCCAAGCTCAAATCGTTGAGGGTTCAATCCCGCTACCTAATGAAACAGGACTAGCAGTCGGAGGCATGATTGAGGTGGCTGGCGTGACCTATGTCGTCCTACCAGGGCCACCAAGCGAACTAAAACCCATGGTTTTGAATGAATTGCTTCCGAGATTGACAACTGGAGCTAAGTTATACTCACGTGTGCTACGTTTCTTTGGCATTGGCGAGAGCCAGCTAGTAACGATTCTGTCGGATTTGATTGAAGAGCAGACAGATCCAACCTTGGCACCTTATGCAAAAATAGGAGAAGTGACTCTGCGTTTGTCTACCAAGGCTACTAGTCAAGAAGAAGCAAGAAAATCTTTGGATCGTCTTGAGGTTCAAATTCTTGCCCGCCAGACTTTTGAAGGTGTTGCTTTAAAGGATATTTGCTATGGTTATGGTGAGGAAGCGAGTCTAGCTAGTGTAGTTGTTGAGGAGTTGAAAAAGCAGCATAAAACCATAACGGCTGCGGAAAGTTTGACAGCAGGGCTTTTTCAAGCAACTTTGGCAGACTTTTCGGGAGTGTCAACTATCTTCAAAGGTGGTTTTGTCACTTATAGTCTAGAAGAAAAGGCTAAGATGTTAGATATTCCACAAGTAGAGTTGGAAAAACATGGAGTTGTTTCAGACTTTACGGCGGAAAAAATGGCAGATCAGGCACGGCTTAAAACTCAATCAGACTTTGGAGTTAGCTTGACAGGAGTGGCTGGTCCGGATAGTCTAGAAGGGCATCCTGCAGGCACAGTTTTTATCGGTTTGTCTCAAGTATCAGGCACAGAAGTTGTTCAGGTCAATATAGCTGGAAGAAGTCGAGCAGATGTTCGTAAAATTGCAGTCATGCATGCTTTTAACTTAGTTCGCAAAGCTTTATTAAGTGACTGACTTTTGATATAATAGAAGAAGGTTCTTAGAATCATTAAAATATAGGAGAACAAAATGGCGAAAAAACCAACAAAAAAATTAGATGAAATTGGGAAAAAATTTGGGGCTGATCGTGAAAAAGCTTTGAATGATGCGCTTAAATTGATTGAAAAAGACTTCGGTAAGGGTTCAATCATGCGCTTGGGTGAGCGAGCAGAACAAAAAGTGCAAGTGATGAGTTCAGGCTCTTTGGCACTTGATATTGCACTCGGTTCAGGTGGTTATCCTAAGGGACGTATCATTGAAATCTATGGTCCAGAATCATCAGGTAAGACAACAGTAGCCCTTCACGCTGTAGCGCAAGCACAAAAAGAAGGCGGAATTGCAGCCTTTATCGATGCGGAACACGCTCTTGACCCGGCTTATGCAGCAGCTCTTGGGGTTAACATTGACGAATTGCTCTTGTCACAACCAGACTCAGGTGAGCAAGGTCTTGAAATTGCAGGGAAATTGATCGACTCAGGTGCGGTTGACCTTGTGGTTATTGACTCAGTTGCAGCTCTTGTACCTCGTGCGGAAATCGATGGAGATATCGGAGATAGCCACGTTGGTCTTCAAGCTCGTATGATGAGCCAAGCTATGCGTAAACTCGGTGCTTCTATCAACAAGACAAAGACAATTGCTATCTTCATCAACCAGTTGCGTGAAAAAGTAGGGGTTATGTTTGGAAATCCAGAAACAACTCCTGGTGGACGCGCCCTTAAATTCTATGCTTCAGTCCGTTTGGATGTGCGTGGAAGTACACAAATCAAGGGAACTGGTGATCAAAAAGATACGAACGTTGGTAAAGAAACTAAAATTAAAGTTGTGAAAAACAAGGTTGCTCCACCGTTCAAAGAAGCTCTTGTTGAAATCATGTATGGTGAAGGGATTTCTAGAACTGGTGAACTCTTGAAGATTGCTAGTGATTTGGATATTATCCAAAAAGCAGGTGCTTGGTACTCATACAAGGGTGAAAAAATCGGACAAGGTTCTGAAAATGCGAAGAAATACTTGGCAGATCACCCAGAAATCTTTGATGAAATCGACCACCAAGTTCGTGTTCAATATGGTTTAATTGAAGAGGAAGAAGGCTCTAAAGCAAGTGCAGCAGCTGATGCAGATTCTAACCAAGAAGTAACACTTGATTTGGGCGACGCTCTTGAAATCGAAATTGAAGAATAAAAAGAAAAGTAGCAGTTTTACTGCTACTTTTTGTTTCATGATGACTAGTGGTCACTAAAGCGTCGGTATTCGATACGAAAGTCGAAGTAGTTCTCTTCTTGCAATTTTTGAAAGATGTTCCGATAGGCCTCTTCATCAAAGTGGTCGCCACGATAGAGAATTTCGAAGCTCATTCCCTCGTATTCCAAGAAGGCGTTGGCAGTTTTAAAGCCATTTTGTAAGTAAAAGTCCATGCGGGATTTTCTTTGTTCGAGATTGTCACAGTCTTCGTCTAATCGCTCCACTTCAAGAATCATAGTACGCTGGTAAAAATCAATGAGTTTTTCAATGATTTCTCTCCCGTACCCATGACTGCGGAGATGGGGCATAATGGCAAAGAAGCTAATGTAGAAAGCTTTTTGATTAGAAATGGCAAAAGCGAAGCCGACAAATTCTTCTTCGTTATAAAAGGCGAAAAAGTGGGCGTCATCTCTATCCTGGTAACTTAAAAATTCCTCCAAAGAGACACGTTCTTCTTCAGGGAAGGCCTCCTTGTTTAATTGTTCCACTTTCTCAAGGTCTGGGAATACATCTGTAATTAACTGACTTGTTAAGTTCATACATACCCTCCTTTTCTGTCACGATTATACCAGATTGTTTACATATAGGCAACGCTTTCTTAAGGAAACTCCCTTGTTCCTCTACTAGAAAGCTGATATAATAGCCATATGAATAAAAAATCAACGGTAGACCTAATTCATAGTCCTATCCTTCCTTCACTGATTAGTTTTGCTTTACCGATTCTACTGTCCAACATCTTTCAGCAGCTCTACAATACAGCTGATATTTTGATTGTTGGGCGTTTTTTGGGACAAAATTCCTTAGCGGCAGTCGGAGCTACGACAGCTATTTTTGATTTGATTATTGGATTTGCCCTCGGAGTCGGAAATGGGATGGGAGTCGTTATTGCCCGTCTTTACGGTGCTCGTAATTTTACAAGGATTAAAGAGGCTGTCGCAGCGACTTGGATTTTAGGTGCAATCCTGAGTGGTCTTGTGATGCTGATGGGTTTCTTCGGTCTTTATCCGCTCTTACAATTTCTCGAAACACCTGCAGAAATCCTCTCCCAATCCTATGAATACATCTCAATGATTGTTAGCTGCGTGGGAGTTAGCTTTGCTTACAATCTCTTTGCAGGATTACTACGCTCGATTGGTGACAGCCTTGCGGCGCTTGCCTTTCTTATCTTTTCAGCCATTGTTAATGTCATTTTAGATTTGTATTTTATTACGCAACTGCAATTGGGGGTTCAGTCTGCAGGTCTTGCAACCATCATCTCGCAAGGTTTGTCTGCTATTCTCTGTTATTTCTATATCCGAAAGAGTGTTCCAGAGCTTCTTCCAGAACTTAAACATTTCAGATGGAATAAGGATCTCTATGTCGATCTCTTGGAGCAGGGGCTAGCCATGGGACTGATGGGTTCAATCGTCTCTGTCGGAAGTGTCATCTTACAATCCTCTGTTAATGGCTTTGGAGCAGTTATTATCAGTGCCCAAACGGCAGCACGTAGAATCATGGCCTTTGCCCTATTGCCAATGACGGCAATTTCTGCTTCTATGACGACTTTTATCTCTCAAAACTTTGGGGCAAAACGTCCAGATCGTATCGTCCAAGGTCTTCGTTTAGGGAGCTATTTGAGTATGGCTTGGGCTACCTTTGCTTGTGTGTTCCTATTTTTTGCAAGTCCTAGCCTAGTTTCTTTCTTAGCGAGTTCAACAGATGGTTACTTGATTGAAAATGGGACCTTGTACCTACGTATTAGTTCTGTTTTCTATCCGTTTTTGAGTCTTTTATTGATTTATAGAAATAGTTTGCAGGGGCTCGGTCAAAAACTTTTACCCCTCATATCTAGTTTTATCGAGTTTATCGGGAAAATTGTTTTCGTCGCTTGGATTATTCCATGGGCAGGTTATACAGGTGTGATTCTATGTGAACCGCTACTTTGGCTGGTTATGACTGCACAGCTTTATATCTCACTCTCTCAGCACCCTTGGATAAAAGAAGGCAAGAAAATCTTGGCTGTTGGCGGACAATCCTAGCTTCATTTATAAAAGAAAAATCCATTTCCTCTAGTGAAAATCGACTAGACTTGTGTTATAATAAGAAAGATTAAAATGTGAAAAAAGGAGATTCCTAATGGGACGTAAATGGGCCAATATCGTAGCCAAGAAAACGGCTAAAGATGGAGCTAACTCTAAAGTATATGCAAAATTTGGTGTAGAAATCTATGTAGCAGCTAAAAAAGGTGATCCAGATCCAGAATCAAACTCAGCTTTGAAATTCGTTATCGACCGTGCTAAACAAGCGCAAGTGCCAAAACACGTTATTGATAAGGCAATCGATAAAGCAAAAGGAAATACAGACGAAACCTTTACAGAAGGACGTTACGAAGGCTTTGGGCCAAATGGTTCAATGTTGATCGTTGATACCTTGACTTCAAACGTTAACCGTACAGCTGCCAATGTCCGTGCCGCCTTTGGTAAAAACGGTGGTAACATGGGAGCTTCAGGTTCAGTATCTTACCTCTTTGACAACAAGGGTGTCATCGTATTTGCTGGTGACGACGCTGATGCTATCTTTGAGCTCTTGCTTGAAGCAGATGTCGATGTAGACGATGTAGAAGCAGAAGAAGGAACAATCACTGTTTACACAGCTCCAACTGACCTTCACAAAGCTATTGTGGCTTTGCGTGAATCTGGTATCCAAGAATTCCAAGTGACTGAACTTGAGATGATTCCTCAGTCAGAAGTTGAGTTGTCAGGAGATGACCTTGAAACCTTTGAAAAACTCTACGGAGTCCTCGAAGACGACGAAGACGTACAAAAAATCTATACCAATGTAGATGGCTTCTAATAGAAAATTTGATTTCATCCCGAGGAATGACTCGGGATGATTTTTTATCTCAAATATCATCGCCCACCGCTTGTCAACCATCCGCAATGCTGATTTGATTCTGGTCATGAAAGAAGGAAGCATCATCGAGCAAGGCAATCATGAAGAGCTGATGGCTCAGGGTGGTTTCTATGCAGACCTCTACAATAGTCAATTTACAGAAGACCAAGTAGAAGAATAGTAATCCAAAAGAAGGCTTGACGGCCTTCTTTTTCTGCACTATACTAGAGTAGGAGAAGCTAGTAGGCTTCTTGTGAAAAGAATAGGAATACCGAGAAATACATGAAAAACTATCAAGAGTGGTATGATAAAAGGAAATCAAGTCTCCTTCGACATCCACAACTATTACAACTGATGCGAGTTTTCAATCGCATGATGACAATCCTGATGCCCTTAGCTTACTTGACTCTGCTGAGCACAAGCTTTATAAGCAAAGGCTTGGGACAAGACCTTTACGCTTATATCTTAGTTCCAGCATTGGGTTTTATCCTGTTGACGCTTGTTCGTAAGTGGATCAATCAACCACGGCCTTATGAAACTTGGGAAATTGTTCCGCTACTGGACAAGGACAGTTCTGGCAATTCAATGCCTAGTCGCCACGTCTTTTCAGCAACCATTATTTCCATGGCTTGCCTGCATGCAAATCTTCCTGTGGGGTTGGTTTTGTTGGTCTTATCAGCTCTTCTCGGCTTTGTGCGGGTCTTAGGAGGCGTTCATTATCCCAAGGATGTTTTAGTTGGCTACGCCTGTGGTCTCCTCTTGGGAATTCTTTTCTTTATTTTGTAAGAAGCAAAGCAAGTGGGCTTGGGCTCGTAACCACTTACGGGCTAAAAGTGACCACTTGCTTTTTTGCCCTTGTAAAGTCTTCTGGCCTTTGGTATAGTAGATGCAGAAAGGAGATAGGATGAAGTTACGAATCGAGATTGATAGTGAATTAACTGAGACAGAGATTGTCATCAAGGCTGCAGCCCTGACAGATGAGATAGCTGACTTGCAACGACTCTTGCAAGAAACCAAGGCTCCTAGGTTAATCTTTTACAAGGGGACGGGTGAGTATTACTTAGACTTGGCAGAAATCCTCTTCTTTGAGACGGAAGGTAGCAAGATTTACGCCCATACCCAGAAAGAGGCCTACGAGGTTCGGCTCAAGCTTTATGAACTAGAGTCTATCCTGCCACGTTATTTCAGTCGGGTTTCCAAGTCGACCATTGCCAATATCCGGCAAGTTTACTCGGTGGACAAGTCCTTCTCAGGGACAGGCACTATTTCCTTTTATCAAACCCACAAGGAGGTTCACGTGTCACGGCACTACCAATCCCTCCTAAAAGAAAATCTAAGAAACATGAGGTAAGAACATGAAAAAGAAAGCATTTGGTATTGTGTTGCTAGTATTGGCAGCTTTAGTATTGTTACAGGGAAGTTTTGGAATCCCTTTATTTGGAGGGCAGATTTGGCCCTTGATTGGTATTGGATTTTTTGCCTATCAATCAGTTGAGGCAATCCTTCGTCGTCATTTCACTTCAGCCTCCGTTACAGCCCTAGTGGCCCTCATGATTGCTAATCATTTTTATAACATTTTACCGATTCCCAATCAATCACTGTTCTGGGCGAGTGTTCTCATCGTGCTTGGAGTAAGTATGCTGACTCATACTAACAGAACTTGGAATGGGAAAAAATGGTGGTATGACGGTGAAAAGACCATTCTGACAGACAAGGAAGTTGCTTTTGGGGCGGGTACATTTTACAAGCAAGACCAAGAATTGGTAGAAGACGAGTTTGAAGTCGGATTTGGGAATGCCAAAATCTATTATGACAATGCAGAGATGTTAGGAGATAGTGCAACCTTGAAGATAGAAGTCGGATTTGGGAATGCAGTTATCTATGTGCCCCAACACTGGAGAGTGGACCTGAAGGTGGAAACTTTTTGTGGTGCGGCCAAGGCAGATGCTCCTGTAGCCCCAACCAGCAAAACCTTGATTATCCGTGGAGACGTAGCTTTCGGGAAACTTGGTGTCGTCTACGTCAAATAAAAAAAGTCTTCCAATTCCCTTGCCAAAAATAAGAAAGTGTGATAACATAGTACGGTATGTGGTGCTAGCACATCCGCTATATTAGATCTAATAGGAGGAAAACACAATGGCTAAAGTATGTTACTTTACAGGTCGTAAGACTGTATCAGGAAACAACCGTTCACACGCGATGAACCAAACTAAACGTGCCGTAAAACCAAACCTTCAAAAAGTTACTGTTCTTATCGATGGTAAACCTAAAAAAGTTTGGGCTTCAGCTCGTGCTTTGAAATCAGGAAAAGTAGAACGCGTTTAATAAACATGAAAAGACCTACAGGGTCTTTTTTGTTTTGCTCGACAGCTGAAATCATTTGAAAAATCAAGCAAATATCCGATGATACAGCATTCTGCTTTTACAGTTGGGCTGAAATATGATAAAATAGAGTATCAACTATTTGAGGTAAAAAAAATGACTGTAAAAATTAATACAAAAGATGGTCAAGTCGAACTGACAGATGATGTGATCGCTACTGTCGTAGGTGGTGCAGCAACTGAAATTTTTGGTGTAGTCGGTATGGCTAGTAAAAATGCCCTCAAAGATAATTTCCAAGCCCTTCTTGGTAAGGAAAATTATTCAAAAGGTGTAGTCGTTAAAGCAGCTGAAGACGGTAGTATTACAGTTGATGTATATACTGTATTGAGCTACGGTACAAAAATCAGTGAAGTTTCAAAAAACATCCAAGAACGTGTTCGCTTTAGCCTAGAGAACCAACTTGGAATCACTGCTCAAACTGTGAATGTCTACATTCAAAATATCAAAGTTGTAGGAGAATAATCGTGTCAAATATTACTACAAGCTTATTTCAAGAAATGGTACAGGCTGCTTCAACTCGTTTGAACAAGCAAGCCGAATATGTCAATTCATTGAACGTCTTCCCAGTTCCAGACGGAGATACAGGGACAAACATGGGAATGACGATCGAAAATGGTGCTAAAGAAGTAGCAGACAAACCAGCTTCAACTGTAGGTGAGGCTGCAAGTATCTTGGCTAAAGGTCTTTTGATGGGTGCGCGTGGAAACTCAGGAGTTATCACTTCTCAGCTTTTCCGCGGATTTTCACAAGCTATCAAGACAAAAGAAGAGTTAACAGGGAAAGACCTAGCCCTTGCCTTCCAATCAGGTGTTGAGGTTGCCTACAAGGCTGTTATGAAGCCAGTTGAAGGAACTATCTTGACTGTATCACGTGGAGCTGCCATCGGTGCTAAGAAAAAAGCAGAACAAACAGATGACGCAGTTGAAGTGATGCGTGCTGCCTTGGAAGGAGCTAAAGCAGCCCTTGCTAAAACTCCAGAAATGCTTCCAGTATTGAAGGAAGTTGGAGTTGTGGACTCAGGTGGTCAAGGTTTGGTCTTCATCTATGAAGGATTCCTTTCAGCTCTTACTGGTGAATACAGTGCGTCTGAAGACTTTGTTGCCACTCCAGCCAACATGGGTGAGATGATTAATGCAGAACACCACAAATCTGTAGCTGGACATGTGGCAACAGAAGACATTACCTTTGGTTACTGTACTGAAATCATGGTTGCCCTCAAACAAGGTCCAACTTATGCTAAAGACTTTGACTACGAAGAATTCCGTAACTACTTGAATGAACTTGGGGATTCTCTACTTGTTGTTAATGATGACGAAATCGTTAAAGTTCACGTCCATACAGAAGATCCAGGACTTGTTATGCAAGAAGGTCTCAAATATGGTAGCTTGGTCAAGGTTAAAGTCGATAACATGCGTAACCAACACGAAGCGCAAGTGGAAAAAGAAGCTCAAGTCAGCAAGCCAACTGAAGAAAAAGAATATGCTCTTATCGCAGTAGTAGCTGGACAAGGATTGGCAGACATCTTCCGTGCTCAAGGTGTGGACTATGTCATCGAGGGTGGACAAACCATGAACCCTTCGACAGAAGACTTTGTTAAGGCTGTTGAGAAAGTTAATGCTCGTAACATTATCTTCTTGCCAAACAACAAAAATATCTTCATGGCAGCTCAATCTGCAGCTGAAGTATTGGAACAACCAGCTGTTGTAGTAGAAGCTCGTACAATTCCTCAAGGATTGACTAGCCTTCTAGCATTTGACCCAAGCAAGTCTATCGAAGAAAACCAAGAACGCATGACTGTGGCTCTTGGGGACGTTGTCAGCGGTAGTGTAACAACAGCCGTTCGTGACACGACTATCGATGGTCTAGAAATTCATGAAAATGACAATCTTGGTATGGTGGATGGTAAGATTCTCGTATCAAATCCTGATATGCACCAAACCTTGACTGAAACCTTGAAACACATGTTGGATGAAGACAGTGAAATCGTAACCTTCTATGTTGGAGAAGACGGAAGCGAAGAATTGGCAAATGAAATTGCTCAAGAAATCGCAGAAGAATTCGAAGATGTCGAAGTAGAAATTCACCAAGGTCAACAACCGGTTTATCCATATCTCTTCAGTGTGGAATAAAGATTAAATAATAGAAAAAAAGAAAGTTGATTTCTCAACTTTCTTTTTTTGTGACATTTGTCATATCTCTCCATGACAGAAGCTTCTAGTGACACATGCTTCAAAGAATTATAATAGATGTATCAAATGGAGGAAGAAAAAAATGAAACATAAAGTAATTGTCGCAATGAGTTTAGTAGCAGCAGGAGTCATGACTTATCTCATGTTCTCAGGATTGGATGAAGGTTTCTATCATTTTCCTTGGGAGTTATTTGCAGGATTTGGCATGATGTCTTGGTTGATCCGAGAAGGTTTGAAATTGGTCTCAGATGTGAAAAAGGAGTTTGAAAAATGAAAAAAGCGATTCTCTATCTTTTTATTGGACTATCACTAGTGGTATGGTTGGTAGAAATGTTTACAGGTTGGTTTGACCAAGCCTTCCTTCACCAATTCATCCGAGGTGCCTGGGGACTAGGATTTATGATTTTTATCGCCTTTCCGATGGGAAAGGAGTGGCTGAAAGGAGAATATCATGAACATGATTAAGGTAGAAAGCCTAAATAAAAACATCAAGGGCAAGGCTATTTTGAAGGATATTTCCTTTGAGGTAGCTGAAGGTGAATGCGTCGCCTTGATTGGGCCCAATGGTGCTGGAAAGACCACACTCTTGGACTGTTTGCTTGGAGATAAGCTAGTCACAAGCGGTCAAGTGTCTATCCAAGGCTTGCCAGTGACGAGTTCTCAGTTAGACTATATTAGAGGCTACCTCCCTCAAGAAAATGTCATCGTTCAGAAATTAAAGGTCAAAGAGTTGATTGCTTTCTTTCAAAGCATTTACCCAAATCCTTTGAGCAACCAGGAAATCGATCAACTATTGCAGTTTGACAAGCAACAAAAAGAACAATTGGCAGAAAAATTGTCAGGTGGGCAAAAGCGTCTCTTCTCTTTTGTCTTGACCTTGATTGGGCGACCAAAGCTTGTCTTTTTAGATGAACCAACTGCTGCCATGGATACTTCAACCCGTCAACGTTTTTGGGAAATTGTCCAGGACCTAAAATCCCAAGGAGTCACCATTCTCTATTCATCCCATTATATCGAAGAGGTAGAGCATACAGCGGACCGAATCTTGGTCTTGAATAAGGGAGAGTTGATTCGCGATACAACACCTCTAGCTATGCGTAGTGAGGAGATTGAAAAGCACTTTATACTACCTCTGGCTTACAAGGAAGTCATTGAGCAGTCTAACTTGGTTGAAAACTGGTCACAAAAACAAGATGCTCTACAAGTAGTCACACGTGAAGCGGATGCTTTTTGGCAATTGTTAGTGCAAGCAGGATGTAGGATTCAAGAAATTGAAGTCAATAATCGTAGCTTGTTGGATACAATCTTTGAAGAAACACAAAAGGGAGATGACTAAGATGAAACGATGGATCGCACTAAACAAGATAGAATTTCTATTGACCAAACGACAATTAGTCTATTATCTATTATCCGTAGGGATGCCGACGGCCTTCTATTTATTCTTTTCAGGCATGTACCAGGACACACCCGGTGGACCAGATAACTTTATGCGCGACTACCTCATCTCCATGACAGCTTTTTCTATGATGTCGACAGCTATGTTTTCATTCCCAGCTGTCTTACATACAGATAAAATCAACAACTGGCAGAAAACATTACGCCATACCCCGGTAAATATGGTAGAATATTATCTATCAAAGATAACAAGTATGATGGTTGATTATTTAGTTTCAATCCTGGTTGTTTTCTCAGTTGGGCACTTGGTCAGAGGTGTGGATATGCCTCTAGGAAACTGGATTGGGGCTGCGTTCTTGCTGATAGTAGGAAGTGTTGCCTTTGTAGCACTTGGATTGACCTTGACACTCTTGCCTTCTAGTCAGTTGATGTCAGTCGTGGGCAATCTTCTCTATCTAGGCTTGGCTGTTTTAGGCGGACTCTGGATGCCCATCTCTTTATTTCCAGACTGGATGCAAGCAATCGGAAAGTGCCTACCAACTTATCAGTTGATGGAGTTGCTCAAGACCTTCTTAAACGAGGGTGGTATCAATTTATCAGCCACAGTTTATCTACTTGTTTTTTCAACAGTTTTGTTTGGTTTGACCATTTACCTTCAAGGTCATAAGGAGAATGCTTAATGCTTGTAAGACTGAAAAGCATAGATTATATGTATTGGGCCAGTTTGATTTTTATGGTTTTTCCCATCGTTCCTGTAGTGACTGGGGAGCTTCCTAGCTGGCATTTGTTGATTGATATTCTATTTGTCTTGGCTTACTTAGGTGTTTTAACCACCAAGAGTCAGCGTTTATCCTGGCTCTGTTGGGTTATCATGCTAGCCTATGTAGCTGGCTATACTGCCTTTGTTGGTGTAAATTATATCTGGTTCTTCTTTTTCCTTGCCAATCTCTTAATTTATCATTTCGGCGTACGTAGTTTTAATTCTTTACATGTCCGAACTTTTCTCCTTGCTCAAGTCCTTGTTGTGGGGCAACTTTTGATTTTTCAGGAAGTTGAAGTTGAGTTTCTAGTCTATCTACTTGGAATTCTCACTTTTATCGATTTAATGACTTTTGGCTTGGTTCGGATTCGTATTGTGGAGGATTTAAAAGAAGCTCAGGCTAAGCAAAATGCCCAGATAAACCTATTGCTTGCTGAAAATGAACGTAGTCGTATCGGTCAGGATTTGCATGATAGTCTGGGACATACTTTTGCTATGCTGAGTGTCAAGACAGATTTGGCCTTGCAGTTGTTTCAGATGGAGGCTTATCCACAGGTGGAAAAGGAATTAAAAGAAATTCACCAGATCAGCAAGGATTCCATGAATGAAGTGCGAACCATTGTGGAAAATCTGAAATCACGGACCCTAGCTTCAGAGCTTGAGACTGTCAAAAAGATGCTAGAGATTGCTGGGATTGAAGTTCAGGTTGACAATCAGTTGGACAAGGCTAGTTTGACCCAAGATGTGGAGTCGACAGCTGCTATGATTTTGTTAGAACTGGCGACCAATATCATCAAGCATGCCAGAGCTAAAAAAGCCTATCTAAAACTGGAACGTACAGATCAGGAATTGGTTCTGACAGTTAGAGATGACGGGAAAGGATTTGCAACTGTAAAAGGAAATGAACTCCATACAGTCCGTGACCGTGCAGCAGCCTTCTCAGGTCAAGTAGAGCTGGTCAGTTTGAAAGATCCCACAGAGGTGCGCGTGCATCTGCCTTATAAGGAGAGAAAGTAGATGAGAGTATTAGTCGCAGAAGATCAAAGTATGCTGAGAGATGCCATGTGCCAGCTCTTAAGCTTTCAACCAGATGTGGAGACCGTCTTGCAGGCGAAAAATGGAGCTGAAGCTATTGAGATTTTGAGGAAAGAAGCCGTAGACATTGCCATCCTTGACGTCGAAATGCCAGTCAAGACAGGACTAGAAGCACTTGAGTGGATCAAACAAGAAGTGCCTGAAACCAAGGTGGTTATCGTTACGACCTTTAAACGTCCAGGTTATTTTGAACGAGCGGTCAAAGCAGGAGTCGACGCCTATGTCTTGAAAGAGCGAAGCATCGCCGAACTCATGCAAACCCTGCATACGGTGTTAGAGGGACGAAAGGAATATTCTCCAGAGCTGATGGAAGTCATGATGACCCATCCCAATCCCTTGACCGAGCAAGAAGTTGCTGTTTTGCATGGAGTTGCACAGGGGCTGTCCAACCAAGAAATTGCGGATAAGCTCTACCTATCAAACGGCACCGTCCGTAATTACATGACCAATATCCTCTCCAAACTAGGCGCCAGCAACCGAACCGAAGCAGCTAAAACTGCCGAAGAAGAAGGCTGGTTGTGAGGTGGAGAAAGAAAAAATCTCTTAGAAATGAATCTAAGAGATTTTTTTGTGTTGTTCAGGTTTGTTTTGCTACCCAGCCGATGGCATCGCTTGGTGGATTTTCAGTATCAATCCAGATGAATTCAATACCGATTTCGCCATTTTTAAACTTGGTCAATCGAATACCGTTGATTTCTAGTTCATTGAGTCGTTGTCCTGTCAATACTTCTCGTTCCTTCAACTGAAAAACACCACGCAAGATCCAATTTCCAAGAATTTCTTGCTTATCAGTTGACTGAATCGCCTTACCAGCTTCTTGGTTGATATATGCATTGATGACATCACCAGAAGGTAAAAATCTTAGTTTAAAGGTTCTTTCTTCTTTAGACAGAGCTAGTTTTTTAGAGCCAGGTTCAAAGGTTCCAAATCCTGGTCCGAAGAAGTCAGGCCTTTCATCGTGGAAATTTTTGGAGTCAGGCAGAGGAATGTAAACCTCACTAACTGGACGATAGACGAGTTGTTCGATTTCTTTAATGAGCTTTTCATTGCCAGTCTCGTGGACAAAGTGAATCAAATCCTCACGAATCGCCTTCATCTGAGCTTTTTCATCCTTGCTGGTCCACTTTTTCAAGAGGATTTCTTCTAAAGAAAAAGTCACAAAAGCTAGTTCTTCTGGAGCCAGACTGTCTTTGAATTTTTCCTGAATCTTTAGAATCCGTGGCAGACGATCTTTTTTGGCTAGTTTTGAACCACCATTAAAAGCATTGAAACCAGAGTTTTCTTCCACATTTCCATGTTTGTCTGTAATCACCCAAGATACTGTTTCTAAGATATCGGATTGTTCCTTTTCAGCTGTCAGTAAATGAAGGTTTTCAAAGAGAGAAAAGGGATCTTCAATGTAATGGACATCCCAAGTATCTACCACAATGTCTTTATTATTAAAAGTCATGTGGAGCTGGCTGTCAGCTGCTGTGTACTTGTAATGATGTTGCCCATCCGTAAATCGAAAATTAGTAGGATTGTTTTTGGTAGTTGATCCTTCAATGACCAGATTGTCAATATCGACTGGTAAATAAGTCGTTTCACCAACAAAAATCTTAGGATTTTCTCCCTTTGGTGTCGGCATTAGAACGTGGTAAACAGCTTCAACATTGACCGAATCCGAGCTAAAACCCTTGATTTGTGCCTTAGAGGATTCGATTCTCTGATTTCTTAAGATCGCAATCTTTCGTGCCAACTCTTCATAGCGCTGATAGTTTTCCTTGTCTGCAGCTTCTTTATCAGCTGAAATATCGGCATGGAACTTAATATCACCCAACAAGTCTGTCCAAGATTGAGAATCTTTCTTGAACTGGGCAATTTTTTGGTCTCCAGAATTAATCCCAAAAGACTTGATACCCACTAAGTATTTATGATTTTCATCCACAATGACGGAAGCATCATAGGAAGTATTGGCGATATCTTCCCCTACGGCATTAAAAGCCTTCTGGAAAACAGTCTCCTGAAATTTGGAGTTAACGATCGGAGCAACATACTGTTCTGTTTGTCTCTCGTCTTCGGATTCTGCCTTTTGAGAGAAAGCTTGACTCAAACTAGCGAAGTTGGTAATTAAGGTTTTGTATTTTTCTTTTTGTTCAGACTTTAGATGTTCCCACATATGCACCCTCTTTTCTATTTTCAGTATATCAAAAGAAGATTAGTTTTTCACTAATCCTCTTATATATTCGTTAATTAATACTGTAAAATTCGAGTTTACCTTGTTTTTTGACAAGTCTCAAATACTCTTCATCTGATAGAAGAGCTAAACCATCATCATAAGCCTTGATTTTTTCAAGAGCTTGGTCATAGCTATCCGCAAAGTCTTTCACATACGACTCGCCTTCAAACTGGCCATTCATCTTGGTGTAGATAATGGCAAATTTTCCTGAACGGTCAAGTTGAGACTGTCCTTGACTTTCATTCAAAGCCTTGGCAACATTCTCTGCGATGCGTTTAATCACAGGAACAACTACGCTATTTCCAGCTTGTTTGTAGAGCTGACCGTTAGAAACCTTTTCTGGGATTTTAAAGGATTTAGGATAGCCTTGAACGTTAAAGGTTTCTTTGGGAGTCAACTTCCGAATCTCGCCACTGTCCGTCAAAATCAATGGAACGTTATGTCCACCTGTTCCCATATTTGCTGTTAGGGTAGGTACGACGCCGTTTTTATTTTCACGGACATATTGACGTCGCCATTGGTAAACTGTATCTTGACTGGTCACTTCAAACTTCAACTGGTCGTAGAAATTCTGCTTACCTTCACGGTAGTAGTAGACCTCGTCTAGCTTATCACCGAAGTTAATCACATCCTGAAGAGTCGTAGTCAGCTTGATTTCCTCTGGAAATTCAAACAAGTCATAAGCTTCCTTGGTATCAAAACCAACAATGTAGATCCGCTCACGGTTTTGTGGGATATTTCCATAGTCTTTCCCGTTGAGGACCTTCCACTTGATAAAGTAGTTGTTCTCGGTCAAGGCTTCACGAATAACCTTGAAGGTATTTCCGTGGTCATGACCGACCATGTTCTTGACATTTTCGATAAAAATAGCGCGAGGTTTGCATCCCTCAATCATACGAAGCAACTCGAAGAAAAGATCGCCACGATCATCATCAAAACCCTTGCGATAACCCGCAATACTAAAGGCCTGACAAGGGAAACCTCCCATAATCACATCCACGCGCTCAGCTGGAATATCCTTTGGTTGAACATCGTGAATATCACGACCATCCAAATAGGTATCTGGATGGTTTAACTGATAAGTCTGACGCGCATACTTATCAAATTCATTGGCATACACCACTCTGAACTCGTTGGTCTGTTCAAATCCCAACTCAATTCCCCCAACACCTGAGAAGAAAGCTGCTATGTTGTACTTCTCAGGTCGGTTCGAACTTACAGAATTTGTCATGTAGTTACCTGCTTTCTAGAAATTAGTTATTCTCTGAAAATAAACTTGAGCAATTTATTCTTATTTTGAAATTTTTTATTTAAGATATCATAAAGTTCTGTTATTTTTTGTCTTGATTCTACTTGAAATGATTCAAATTTTTGATAATCAGTCACAGTATTTTGTTTATTAGAATAAAACTCCTCTGAATTTTCTATAAACTTTGTGAATTGGTTGTAAAATTCTATATCTAAAAATCTATATGGTGATGATTTTTTTCTAAGATTTTTCAAAACTGAAAGTATATTACTAATTCCATCTATTCTGTTTGATTCATGGTCAAATCTCAATTTGGCTTCTGCTTTTGGAATAATTAATTTCATATAAGAAAAATATATATCTTGAAAAAACTTTGAATCAGATTCTCTCTTTAATCTTCGGTTTTCTAAATAAAATGTAACTATTATAGCTATACAAGAAACAACAATCGCAACTATTGAAAGCCAGTCACTTAGCGCTACGCCTTGACCGGGAACATTGGACGTATTTGTCATTAATCAAAACTCTCCCAAAAATCTTTTTCCAATCCTTCAAATTCAGAATATATTTTGAATTTCTTTTTCACGTTTTCCAATCCTAGCTTCTCTATTTCGCTTGCTAATAATCCTTGTGGAAAAGAGGAAGCAAAAGACATAATTTGTGCAGGAAATTCTAAAACGACTTCCTTTTCGCCTTCAATTTTATTTGCTATTTGTGTATTATATATTTCAATTCCAAATGGTCTTCCAGATAAGCTAATCAAAGATTTATCTTTAATGTTTAGTTTAATATGTTTCATGTATTCATCTCCTCTAAAATAAAATTTAAATTATATGCAACTCCCGGTAAGTACACTTTACTTATTCCTAGAGAAGTTATTTCTGGAATAGAGTGTAAAAAAGAATTCTTATTAAATCCTATAAAACCTTCAGAATCTTGCTTAAGTAACTCTTTCTTGAATTTAAGTATTTCTTTGCCACTCATCATGTAACAATAATCTTCATGGGTGAAATTTTGAATTGATTTAATCAAATCAGTCATGCCTTTTCCACCGTTATTATAATTATCTGGTCTACCTGAAATCTTATCTTGAATAGAAGCTAAATTCCAAAAGTGTTCTTCGTTATAATTATCATTGAAATAAGATTGGTGGGTATCATATGCAACTTTAATTTTTTGATACCTTTCACTTTTAGATAATTCTGTATTTAAAATTTTATTCTTAACCTTATCACCAAAGTTTGTGCCTGAAAAATTAAGTACGGCAATATTTACAGCTCCAAACGTCCTTCCTAGCTTCTTTGAATGTGTGAAATTATGAGTGATATCAATGTCTAATAGACAATCCCCATCACCATGTTCAATAGCATTACCTACCAATTCTCCAATAGTATTAGCAAGTTTTATAACCATGACATCGTCATATTCAATCCGTCTATAGTTATCACTAAACTCAAATTGATTCCTAAGAAATAAAATCAAGTCACTCGTAAGTTTTGAAAGGTAAGAGTTCGACTCAGGGGAAATTAATCTCCTATATTTAACAGTGTTTCTACTAATATAGTTAAAATGTTTTTTAAACTTAGCTTCTCTATCTTGTTTGTCTGTAGAGAAATTTATAGAAAGTTCATTTAGAAACATAAGTGGTGAATTTTTAATTCCTTTTGTATCAATTGTAGAATCAGGAATGAGCTTTACTGTTATTGAATATCCCAACATCAACATTTCATACACCAAACACTCTAAAACTATGTAACTTAACTTATCTGCAACGGTAACTTTCCCAATATCAAGTAACACAGGTAGTTTTATAGGTTTGTTCTTTACCGAATTTAAAAAATCAATAATATTTTTTATAGTTGTATCATTTAAAACATGAGTTCTATTTTTAAACTGAAAACATTTTTTTCTTTCTTTAGTTAATAGAATATTCGATATTCTACGTGATTTCTGTGAACTAAGTAATAAATTAATATTATTCAATATCTATCCCTCGGTAACGAGTTTCTTCATCTCATCAATACGTGCGACGGTCGCATCGTACTTGGCTTGGTAGTCAGCTTGTTTGTCGCGTTCTTTTTGGACGACTTCTGGTTTAGCATTGGCTACGAAGCGTTCGTTAGAGAGCTTCTTACCGACCATGTCCAGTTCTTTTTGCCATTTAGCCAGTTCCTTGTCGAGACGAGCCAGTTCTTCTTCGACATTGAGGAGGTCTGCGAGTGGCAGATAAATTTCTGCTCCTGTGATGACACTTGACATAGCAAGTTCAGGTGCAGGGATGTTTGATGCAATTTCCAGGTGTTCTGGATTTGTGAAGCGTTTGATGTAGTTGACATTGCTGTTAAAGAAGGCTTCCAAGTCGCTATCGCTTGTCTTAACAAGAATCGTGATAGGCTTACTTGGTGCTACGTTTACTTCCGCACGCGCATTCCGAACAGCACGGATCAAGTCTTTGAGGCTTTCCACACCTGTGTGGGCCGCAAGGTCTTCAAAGGCTGGGTTGACAGTTGGGTATGCTGCTGTAACGATAGAACCTTCTGAGATTTGTCCAAAGATTTCTTCTGTTACGAATGGCATGATTGGGTGAAGGAGACGAAGGATCTTGTCCAAAGTATAAAGGAGAACAGAACGTGTGATAACTTTCTCTTCTTCGTTGTCGCTGTAAAGGACTTCCTTGGTCAACTCAACGTACCAGTCCGCAAACTCATCCCAGATGAAGTTGTAGAGGATGTGTCCAGCAACACCAAACTCAAACTTGTCAAAGTTTTCAGTGACTTTGCCGATCGTTTCATTGAGGTTGTGGAGAATCCAGCGGTCGGTGACATTTCCAGCTTCTTTGTTGACAACTTTTTCCACATTGGCAGTTGCTTGCTCAAGGGTCAAGCCTTCATTGTTCATGAGGATGTAGCGAGAGATGTTCCAGATCTTGTTAATGAAGTTCCATGAAGCATCCATTTTCTCGTAAGAGAAGCGCACGTCTTGCCCTGGTGCAGAACCGTTTGAAAGGAACCAACGAAGGCTATCTGTTCCGTACTTATCAATAACATCCATTGGATCAATCCCGTTACCGAGAGATTTCGACATCTTGCGTCCTTGCTCATCACGAATGAGACCATGAATCAAGGCATTTTTGAATGGCGACTTGCCAGTAAATTCCAAACCTTGGAAAATCATCCGAGACACCCAGAACGGAATAATATCATAACCAGTCACCAAAGTTGATGTTGGATAATAACGTTTAAAGTCTTCTGAGTCGACATCCGGCCAGCCCATGGTAGAGAATGGCCAAAGAGCCGAACTGAACCACGTATCCAAGACGTCTTCGTCCTGAGTCCAACCGTCACCTTCTGGAGCTTCTTCGCCGACATATATTTCACCCTCAGCATTGTACCAAGCAGAGATTTGGTGACCCCACCAAAGCTGGCGAGAGATAACCCAGTCGTGGACATTTTCCATCCATTGGAGGAAGGTATCGTTGAAACGAGGTGGGTAGAATTCTACCTTGTCCTCTGTGTCTTGGTTGGCGATAGCGTTCTTAGCCAATTGGTCCATCTTGACGAACCATTGCGTAGACAAGCGTGGTTCAACCACGACACCTGTACGTTCAGAGTGACCAACACTGTGGACACGTTTTTCGATTTTAACGAGGGCACCGATTTCTTCCAACTTAGCAACGACTGCCTTACGAGCTTCGAAACGGTCCATGCCTGCAAATTCGAAGGCCAAGTCATTCATGGTTCCGTCGTCGTTCATGACATTAACTTGTGGCAAGTTATGGCGTTGACCAACCAAAAAGTCATTTGGATCGTGGGCAGGCGTGATTTTCACGACACCAGTACCAAACTCAGGATCTGCGTGTTCATCCCCAACGATTGGAATCAATTTATTAGCGATTGGAAGAACGACATTTTTACCAATCAAGTCCTTGTAGCGTGGATCTTCTGGATTGACCGCAACCGCAACGTCTCCAAACATGGTCTCAGGACGAGTTGTCGCCACTTCAAGGGCGCGTGAGCCATCTTCTAGCATGTAGTTCATGTGGTAGAAGGCACCTTCGACATCCTTGTGGATAACTTCAATATCCGAAAGGGCTGTACGAGCTGCTGGGTCCCAGTTGATGATAAATTCGCCACGGTAGATCCAGCCTTTCTTGTAAAGGTCCACAAAGACCTTTCGAACCGCTTTTGACAAACCTTCGTCAAGCGTGAAACGCTCGCGAGAGTAGTCTACAGAGAGCCCCATCTTGCCCCATTGTTCCTTGATGGTAGTGGCATATTCGTCTTTCCATTCCCAGACTTTGTCAAGGAATTTTTCACGACCAAGGTCATAACGGCTGATACCTTCGCCACGCAAGCGCTCCTCAACCTTAGCTTGAGTCGCAATCCCAGCGTGGTCCATCCCTGGAAGCCAAAGCGTATCAAAACCTTGCATGCGTTTTTGACGGATGATGATATCTTGCAAAGTAGTATCCCAAGCGTGACCAAGGTGGAGTTTCCCAGTTACGTTTGGTGGTGGAATCACGATAGAGTAGGGCTTAGCCTTTTTATCGCCTGAAGGCTTGAAAACATCTTCGTCAAGCCATTTTTGGTAACGACCAGCCTCAACCTCGGCTGGATTGTATTTAGGTGAAAGTTCTTTAGACATGTGTTTGTCCTTTCTAATTAATTCTATTTTTAATGTTGACCTTGAGTCTCCCACTCACTCTTCAGCAAGCCGTATCTCAAATCATCACAGCGGTTGCCTTGAGCATCTTTGCGGTCTCTTATGCGAGCTTCGAGGGTAAAACCAAGTTTCTCAGCGACTCGTTGACTTTGGATATTGTAGCCAAAGCAAGACAATTCTACCTTGTGAAGCCCCAGTTCTTTAAAAGCCAGGTCAATCAAGGCACGCACTGCTTCAGGCACATAGCCTCGTCCCCAATAGTCTGGGTGCAAGGTATAGCCAATCTCCAGTACATCGTCTTCGTAGCGACGGGGAAAATCGACTGAGCCTATGATTTTATCGGTCCCTTTGACTACGATTCCATAGCCTGCTGGGAGATTGTCTTTTTGATTGCGCTCGGGAAGGATATGTTCTAGGTAATAAATTTCATCTTCCAAGGTCTTGACGGGTGGAAAGCCTGCTGGGTAAGAGACTTCTGGCAAACTGGCGTATGCATGAATATCCTCTGCATCCGCCACTGTTCGGACTCGCAGGACCAGTCGCTCTGTTTCGATTCGTTCTGGCAACTCTGTTCTTGTCACCTTCCTACCTCGCTTTCTACAAAAAAATCGCCCCTGTCATTAATTTGACAGGGACGAATGTGTTTATCCGCGGTACCACCCAATTTCGGGCAGAGCCCGCAACTTTGTTTATTTCATTTTCATCCATTAGCAACCAGTTTTGACACATTTGTGGACTTCTCAGCACCGCCACTTTCTGTAAAATGTGGGATTCAAAACACCTCTAATGGCTTTATTTTAACAAGTTTTTCACGGAAATGCAAGGGACAAGAAAGATTACTTGAACTTGATGCCGTTTTCTTTTAATTTCTTGATTGTAGCTGGACCGATTCCTTTCAAAGCAAGGAGTTCTTTTTCTGTCCAGTTTTTGAAGTCAGCAGCAGACTTGATTCCTTCATCGTAGAAAGTTTTAGCACGGTCAAGTGGAAGTCCGCCTAAGTTAGCTGCGAAATCTTCAACAGAAGTTGTAACCTTTTGGGCTTGCTCTTTAGTTGCTTCTACAGCTTTTTCTACTTGCTTAGAGACAGCTTTTCCAGCCTCGCTTGCTGCTTTTTCAGCATGCTTCACAACTTTTTTTGTTTCTTCGACAACCTTGTTTACTGCGTTTGAAAGTGCGCCTGAGCGACGAAGACTGTTTCTTAATTGTTTTTTACGTTGTAGTTTTTTTGACATGATAAGATCCTTTCAATAAAAAACCCCTGTGACTGAACAAGGATAAATCTTTATGTTTTATTGTACCAACTTTCTCTGTGAAATGCAAGGCTTGTTAGTTTAGAAAGATAGGAGTTCTATAGGGAATTCCGACTTAGAATAAGAGAATATGATAGAAGAAAAGCGAAAAATATGGTATAATGAAACGATAGATTTTTGAATAGGAATACAATCATGTTTGGATTTTTAAAAAAAGATAAAGTTACAGAATCACCAGCAGTGGTGCCAGCCCATATCGGAGTTATCATGGATGGCAATGGTCGCTGGGCTAAAAAACGGATGCAACCGCGTGTCTTTGGTCATAAGGCTGGGATGGATGCTCTGAGAACGGTAGCCATTGCTGCTAGTGATATGGGTGTCAAGGCTATGACTGTTTATGCCTTCTCGACTGAAAATTGGACACGCCCAGACCAGGAAGTCAAGTTTATCATGAACTTGCCTGTTGAATTTTATGATAAGTATGTCCCTGAATTGCACCAAAAGAACATGAAGATCCAAATGATTGGGGAAACCGATCGCTTGCCAAAACAAACTTTTGAAGCTTTGAAAAAGGCAGAGGAGTTGACTAAGTTAAACACAGGATTGATTCTCAACTTTGCCCTTAATTACGGTGGACGAGCTGAAATTACACAAGCGGTCAAGTTGATTGCACAGGATGTTTTGGATGCCAAGGTGAATCCAGGCGATATTACAGAAGAGTTGATTGGGGAATACCTATTTACAGGGCATTTGCCTAAGGTCTTGCGTGATCCGGACTTAATCATTCGAACGAGTGGGGAGCTTCGCTTGAGCAATTTCTTGCCTTGGCAAGCAGCTTATAGTGAACTTTATTTCACAGATGTTTTGTGGCCTGACTTTGATGAGGAAGCTTTGAAAGAAGCTATTGCAGAGTATAATCGCCGCAATCGTCGATTTGGAGGAGTTTAGGAAGAAGTTATGAAAAAGGATTTATTAAAGAGAACCATATTTGCCGCTCTGGCCTTAGCAATCTTTATCCCGCTCTTGGTGATTGGTGGGCTTTGGTTACAGATTGCTATGGGACTTCTAGCCATGCTAGGGGTTCATGAGTTGCTTCAGATGAAAGGGTTAAATACCATGACCCCTGAGGGCTTGCTGACCTTGTTAGCAACTTTCGCACTGACAATCCCCCTAGAAAACTACTTGACATTTTTACCTGTAGATGGGAATGTTGTCGCATATGGTGTTGTGATTTTTATCATGTTAGGTTGCACTGTTTTTAGCAAGAATTACACCATTGAGGACGCTGTATACCCGATTGCCATGAGTTTCTATGTTGGTTTTGGCTTCAACGCTTTAGTCGATGCTCGAATTGCAGGTTTGGATAAAGCGCTCTTGGCCCTCTGTATCGTATGGGCGACAGATAGTGGGGCTTATCTCGTAGGAATGAATTTCGGCAAGAGAAGATTGGCTCCGAGAGTCTCACCTAACAAATCCATTGAGGGAGCCTTCGGCGGTATTGTAGCAGCTATGCTTGTTACACTTATCTTTATGTTAGTGGATAGTACAGTTGCCCTTCCTTATGGTATTTACAAAATGACTCTCTTTGCTATTTTCTTTAGTATTGCAGGTCAATTGGGTGACTTGATTGAAAGTGCTATGAAACGCCACTTTGGTGTCAAGGATTCGGGGAAATTTATCCCAGGACATGGTGGAGTGCTTGATCGCTTTGACTCTATGTTAGCTGTTTTCCCTATTATGCACCTCTTTGGCTTATTTTAAGGAAAGGTGAACAAATATTAAATGTTAGGATTATTAACCTTTATCCTTGTTTTTGGAATTATCGTGGTGGTCCACGAGTTCGGACATTTCTACTTTGCTAAGAAGTCTGGAATTTTGGTTCGTGAATTTGCCATTGGTATGGGTCCAAAAATCTTTGCCCATATCGGGAAAGACGGGACTGCTTACACGATTCGTCTCCTACCGCTTGGTGGATATGTCCGCATGGCAGGTTGGGGTGAGGATACCACAGAGATTAAGACAGGAACCCCTGTTAGTTTGACTTTGGCCGAAGATGGCAAGGTCAAGCGCATCAATCTTTCTGGTAAGAAGGTCGACCAAACGGCTCTTCCCATGCAAGTAACCCAGTTTGACTTTGAGGATAAACTCTTTATCACAGGTCTGGTCTTAGAAGAGGAAAAAACGTTCTCCGTAGACCATGATGCAACTATTGTGGAAGCTGATGGAACGGAAGTTCGTATCGCTCCGCTAGATGTTCAATACCAGAATGCGACTGTCTGGGGCAAATTGATTACCAACTTTGCAGGCCCCATGAATAACTTTATCCTAGGAGTTATCGTCTTCTGGATTTTGATTTTCATGCAAGGTGGTGTTCGTGATACACAAAGTAATAACTTTAGTATCATCCCTGATAGCGCTATTGCAAAGGTCGGTGTTGACAATACAGCCCAAATCACCAAAGTCGGTTCACACGAAATCAGTAACTGGCAAGATTTAATTCAGGCAGTTGAGACAGAGACCAAAGACAAAACAGCACCTGTATTGGATGTAACAGTCTCTGAAAATGGAACTGAAAAACAAGTCAGTGTGACCCCTGAGGAAAACCAAGGTCGCTATATTCTAGGTGTTCAACCGAGACTCAAATCAGATATCTGGTCTATGTTTGTAGGTGGATTCACCTCTGCAGCTGACTCGGCTTTACGAATTCTCAACGCCTTGAAGAGCTTGATTTTCCAGCCTGACTTGAATAAATTGGGTGGACCTGTTGCTATCTTTAAGGCAAGTAGTGATGCTGCTAAAAATGGTCTTGAGAATGTTTTGTTCTTCTTGGCTATGATTTCCATCAATATCGGGATTTTCAACTTGATTCCTATCCCGGCACTAGACGGTGGAAAAATCGTGCTCAACATCATCGAAGCTATTCGCCGTAAACCGCTGAAACAAGAAATTGAAACCTATGTGACTCTAGTTGGAGTTGTGATTATGGTTGTCTTGATGATCGCCGTGACTTGGAACGACATCATGCGTACCTTCTTTTAAGAATTAGAGGAAAAATATGAAACAAAGTAAAATGCTAATCCCAACGCTTCGCGAAATGCCAAGCGATGCTCAAGTTATCAGCCACGCCCTTATGTTGCGTGCTGGTTATGTTCGTCAAGTATCAGCAGGTGTTTATTCTTACCTACCACTTGCTAACCGTGTTATCGAAAAAGCCAAGAACATCATGCGTCAAGAGTTTGATAAGATGGGTGCTGTTGAAATGTTGGCTCCTGCCCTTCTCAGTGCCGACCTTTGGCGTGAATCTGGCCGTTATGAAACCTACGGTGAAGACTTGTACAAATTGAAAAATCGTGAGAAGTCAGACTTTATCTTGGGTCCAACTCACGAAGAAACCTTCACAGCGATTGTCCGTGATTCTGTCAAGTCTTACAAACAATTGCCTTTGAACTTGTACCAAATCCAGCCTAAGTATCGTGATGAAAAACGTCCACGTAATGGGCTTCTTCGTACGCGTGAATTTATCATGAAAGATGGTTATAGCTTCCACGCTAACTACGATAGCTTGGATGTAACCTATGATGAGTACAAGGCAGCTTACGAGCGTATCTTTACTCGTAGTGGCTTGGACTTCAAAGCCATCATCGGTGACGGTGGAGCTATGGGTGGTAAGGATAGCCAAGAATTTATGGCCATCACACCTGCTCGTACAGACCTTGACCGTTGGGTTGTTTTAGACAAGTCTGTCGCATCATTTGATGAGATTCCTGTAGATGTACAGAAAGAAATCAAGGCAGAATTGCTCAAATGGATGGTTTCTGGTGAAGATACCATTGCCTACTCAAGTGAGTCAAGCTATGCAGCTAACTTGGAAATGGCAACTAACGCCTACAAACCAAGCAACCGTGTTGTGACTGAAGATGAAGTGACTCGCGTGGAAACACCAGGTGTCAAATCGATTGATGAAGTCGCAGCCTTCTTGAATGTCTCTGAAGAGCAAACAATCAAGACCTTGGTTTATATCGCAGACGAGGAGCCAATTGTAGCTTTACTGGTTGGCAACGACCAACTCAATGAAGTCAAATTGAAAAACTACCTTGGTGCAGACTTCTTAGAACCTGCAACCGAAGCGGAAGTGAAAGAATTGTTGGGAGCGGACTTTGGTTCACTTGGCCCAGTCAATCTTCCAGAAAATGTTAAAATCATCGCTGATCGTAAGGTCCAAGATAGCCGCAATGCTGTTGTAGGTGCTAATGAAGATGGTTACCACTTGACTGGTGTCAACCCAGGTCGTGATTTCACTGCTGAGTATGTCGATATCCGTGAAGTTCGTGAGGGTGAAATCTCTCCAGATGGACAAGGTGTGCTCAACTTTGCACGAGGTATCGAGATTGGTCACATTTTCAAACTCGGTACTCGTTATTCAGCAAGTATGGGAGCGGATGTATTGGATGAAAATGGTCGTGCAGTCCCAATCATCATGGGATGTTATGGTATCGGTGTCAGCCGTCTCCTTTCAGCAGTCATGGAACAACACGCTCGCCTCTTTGTTAACAAAACTCCAAAAGGCGAATATCGTTACGCTTGGGGAATCAACTTCCCTAAAGAATTGGCACCATTTGATGTGCATTTGATTCCAGTTAATGTCAAGGATGAAGCAAGTCTTGCATTGACAAATCGTATCGAAGAAGCCTTGGTCAACAAAGGTTACGAAGTCTTGACGGATGACCGTAACGAACGTGTCGGTGTTAAATTTAGCGATAGCGACTTGATTGGTCTTCCAATCCGTATCACTGTTGGTAAGAAAGCAGCCGACGGGATTGTAGAAGTGAAGATCAAGGCGACAGGGGATACAATCGAAGTTCATGCAGATAACTTGCTTGAAACCCTTGAAATCCTAACAAATAAATAAAATCTATAATCAGAAGAAAAACAAGACAAAAATGTAACTAGTTTTTGCCTTGTTTTTTCTTTATAATGAGAGAAAGTAAACATTAAAATCGTAAAAAGAGGTAGAGCTATGCTAAAATTTCCAAAGGATTTTGTCTGGGGTTCCTCAACTTCTGGGCCACAGACAGAAGGGCGAGTGCCTGGTGACGGAAAGGGAGATAATCTCTGGGATTATTGGTACCAAGTAGAACCAAATCGCTACTACAATGGGATTGGACCAGACAAAACATCGACCTTTTATGAAAATTGGGAAAAGGATATAGAACTATTGTTAGAAACAGGTCATACAGCCTTTCGGACTTCTATCCAGTGGTCTCGTATTTTCCCACAGGGACGTGGGGAAGTCAATCCTCAGGGTGTGGCTTTCTATCGCCAGGTTTTTGAAGCCATCAAGGCTAAGGGTATTCGTCTTTTAGTCAATCTCTATCACTTTGACCTGCCTTTTGCCCTTCAAGAAGATGGAGATGGTTGGGAAAATAAGGCAACCATTAAAGCTTATGAAGACTATGCGCGTTTCTGTTTTGAAACTTATGGAGACTTGGTAGACCAATGGATTACCTTCAATGAGCCTATCGTTCCTGTAGAGTTTGGCTATTTCTATGATGCCCATTATCCTCATAAGGTGGATGCTAAAGCTGCCGTTAAAGTTGCCTATCATACCCAGCTCGCAAGCACTCTTGCGGTGAAGGCCTGCCATGAGGTTTTGCCTGATTCTAAGATTGGAATTGTCCTCAACTTGACACCAGCTTATCCACGTAGTCAGCATCCTGCCGATGTCAAAGCTGCTCGCATTGCTGACCTCTTCCAAGCACAATCTTTCCTAGATCCGTCAGTTTTGGGAACTTATCCAGAAGAATTGGTGGAAATTTTAGCTGATCATGATTTGTTGCCAGATTCTACAGCTGAGGAGTTGGAACTTATTCGTAAGCACACAGTAGATTTCCTTGGAGTCAACTACTACCAACCTTTGCGTGTCATGGCGCCACGTTTTGCTAAGCATCCTGACAGCCCGCTCTTGCCAGAGCATTTCTATGAACCTTACGTCATGCCTGGTCGTAAGATCAATCCGCACCGTGGTTGGGAAATCTACGAGCAAGGAATTTATGACATTGCCCAAAACATCAAGGAAAACTATGGCAATATCGAGTGGATGTTGACAGAGAATGGGATGGGCGTTGAAGGTGAAGATAAATTCCGCGAAAATGGAATGATTCAGGATGATTATCGTATTGACTTTGTCAAAGGTCATCTGGCTGAACTTCATCGCGCCATTGAAGACGGTGCCAACTGTAAAGGCTACTTGATTTGGACCTTTATCGACTGCTGGTCATGGCTCAACAGCTATAAAAACCGCTATGGTTTGGTCGAGCTTGACTTAGAAACACAAGAACGTCGCTTGAAAAAATCAGGCCACTGGTTCAAAGAACTCAGTGACAATAACGGGTTTTAAGGATAAGAAGAGTGAGATGATTTTCATCTCATTTTTCTTATAGGATCATCACTAAGGACCCAATCGTGATCCAATGATTGTTTTAGCGAAAATATCCACGTGATTTCCAAGTTCTCACGAGCGCAGAAGAGAATGTTGCTAAAGATACAGATGCTATGTCCTAACGGCCCTATACTCTTTTCTCTCACCATTTTAAATGGCCATACAATGAACTATCTACTTAATCAAGGTCTTTCTAATGAGCAAATTTATTGCAACTATAACTGACTAGTGATAGAATACCCAAATAACTAATAATAAAGCGAGAAAATTAGTATGGTAGAACTAGGAATTTCAACATTTGGTGAAACAACCGCCTTGGAAGCGACCGGGCAGATTTACAGTCATGATGAACGCATTCGTCAGTTGGTGGCAGAGATTGAGCTTGCTGATAAGGTTGGTTTGGATGTATACGGGATTGGGGAGCATCATCGGGAGGACTTTGCAGTATCGGCGCCAGAGATTGTTCTTGCAGCTGGGGCAGTCAATACCAAGAAAATTCGTTTGACTAGTGCAGTCAGCATTCTCTCGAGTATGGATCCGATCCGTTTGTTCCAACAATATGCCACCATCGATGCCTTGTCAAATGGCCGTGCAGAGATTATGGCAGGGCGTGGTTCATTCACCGAGTCTTTTCCACTGTTTGGCTATGACTTGAAAGACTATGAAGCTCTCTTTGATGAAAAATTGGACCTGCTTCAGCTGGCAAATGAAAGCACCAAAGTGAACTGGCGTGGACAACTGACCCAGAGTATTGCTGGAAAAGAAGTATATCCACGTCCAGTTCAGGGAAAATTGCCCTTGTGGGTAGCGACGGGGGGAAACGTTGAGTCAACAGTCAAGATTGCTCATGCTGGTTTGCCGATTGTCTATGCGATTATCGGTGGCAATCCTCGCTATTTTAAAAAGTTGATTCAGGCTTATCGTGAGATTGGAAGCGAAGCGGGTCATGCTGATAAAGACTTGAAAGTGGGAGCACATTCTTGGGGTTGGATTGCTGAAGATGGCGAGCAGGCAGTGAAAGATTATTTCCATCCGACCAAGCAAGTGGTAGATGCGATTTCCAAAGACCGACCACACTGGCAGGAATTGCGTTATGAGCAATATCTTGAGCAGGTGGGTCCAAATGGCGCTATGTTAGTGGGAAATCCAGATCAGGTAGCAGAAAAATTGATTCGTATGATTGAGGATTTAGACTTGGATCGCTTTATGTTGCACCTACCACTTGGTTCTATGCCACATGATCAAGTTCTACGAGCCATTGAACTTTTTGGAACGCAAGTGGCACCCAAAGTGCGTGCTTATTTTGTCATGAAAGAAGGGTTATAAAAAAATCCAATCAAATTGATAAAAAATCTATATACCCGTCTGATTTTTAAAAAACTAGAAATAAAAGAAACTCTGGAAAGCTAATAAAAACAAGCTTTTTAGGGTTTTTTCTTTTGCTGATATAAAAAAATTTAATCGGATTGATAGTCAATATATATTAGGAAAACACAAGGAGGAGTGGTAAGATGGTGACAATCTAAATGGATGAAATGGAGGAGATTAACATGAGTATCAGTCAATCTCATTTAGAAGAAGAATTTAAATGGTTTCATAGTCACCCCGAATTGTCATTTGAAGAATTTGAGACAACGAAACGAGTACGACAGTTATTAGAAAATGCTGGCATTGAGATTCTAGATTTACCATTAAGAACGGGCCTAGTAGCAGTCATTAGAGGTGGTGAGAGTGGACCAACAATTGCCATCCGAACAGATATTGATGCCCTTCCTATCCAGGAGAAAACATCTCTAGCTTATCGTTCTATCCATTCAAATGTGATGCATGCATGTGGTCATGATTTCCATTTGACTTCTGTATATGGAGCAGCACTCCAGTTGCATGCGCTAAGAAAAGACTTAAAAGGGACTATAAAAATTATCTTTCAACCAGCCGAGGAGATTTTTTCTGGAGCCGTTCATGTGATGGAAACGGGTGTTTTGGATGATGTTGATGCTATATTTGGTTTACATGCCAATCCCTCTTTGCCTATAGGAACTGTCGCTATTAAAACAGGTAGTGTTACAGCAGCTGTGGATCGTTTTCAAATCACTCTACGAGGAGTAGGTACTCATGCAGCTCACCCAGATCAGGGAATTGATCCCATCATTGGGACAACCCAATTAGTGACAGCTCTACAGTCAATCATCAGTAGAAATGTCAATCCTTTTTCAACAAACTTAATTAGTGTAACTCATATAAAAGCTGGAGCAACTTGGAATGTGATACCAGAAGATACTTTTGTTGAAGGGACAGTCAGAACTTTAGATGTAGTGGATAGGCAATTTATCAAAAAGAGAATTTATGAACTAACAGAAAATATTTCACAAGCCTTTCGTTTAAAATCTGAGATCAATTGGATAGCAGGGCCGCCAGCAACCAAGAATGATGGGGAACTAGCTGAGTTTGTCTCAGAAATTGCTCAAAAAAGTGGATTGGAAGTAGTCAAACCAGCAGATAGTTTAGGCGGAGAAGATTTTGCCTTTTATCAAGAAAAGATTAAAGGAATGTTTATCCTGGTAGGAACAGGCGAATCTTATCCTTTACACCATCCAGAGTTTCAAGTAGATCCAACAGCTCTTCTTGCTACTTCGAACTTGCTAGCAAGAATTGGGAAAGAATCTTTAGAGAAACTTGTTGAGAAAGGGGAGTAAATGATTGAATTAAGAGATGTTACGAAACAGTTTCAAACTAAACAGCATACGGTTATTGCCTTAGATAAAGTTTCTCTAAAAATTGAAAAGGGTGATATCTTTGGAATTATCGGTTATTCAGGTGCTGGGAAGTCAACATTGCTAAGAATGGTAAATGGATTAGAGAAGCCGAATGAGGGCGATGTTATTGTCGCAGGTAAACGAATCAAAGATTTGACAGAAAATGAACTCAATCAACTTCGGAAAAAAATCGGAATGGTATTTCAACAGTTTAGTTTATTAGAAACAAGAACTGTATTTCAAAATATTGCACTTCCTTTGGTATTGTTAAGAAAGAATAAGAGTGATATCGCTCAAAGAGTAGAAGAACTACTTGATTTTGTGGACTTAAAGGATAAAAAGGATGTTCCAGTAAATAAATTGTCGGGTGGACAAAAGCAACGTGTAGGTATCGCTAGGGCTTTAGCCACAAATCCAGAGATTCTACTCTGTGATGAGGCGACAAGCGCTTTAGATCCTAAAACAACGCAATCCATCTTGAAATTATTAAAAAAAATCAATCAGAATTTTGGGATTACGATCTTGTTGATTACTCATGAGATGGAAGTTGTCAAGGAAATTTGCAATAAAATGGCTGTCATGGAACATGGGGAAATCGTAGAACAAGGTAGTGTTGTAGATTTGTTCACTTCTCCAAAGAATGACTTGACAAGAAGTTTTATTCATACCATTGTGAATCACAATATTCCACGGAGTATTTTAAAAAGACTTGATCAACGATATCCTATCTATAGATTGACTTTTTTAGGTGAGAATTCAGAACAGGATCTTCTATCAAGAATCAATAAGGAATATAAGGTTTCGACACGGATTTTATCTGCTTCTGTAAATGAAGTAGGGGAAACAGTTTTGGGAATCTTGTTTATCCAAATTGAAGGGGAAGAAAATTTACTCAAAGAAGTTGAGGAGTATGCTCGTAAAAATCAAGTTTCAATAGAGAGGATTGTATATGGTGAAGGATTGGCTACAAATTAGTAGTGATAAATTAGTTGAATCAGCGAATCAAACCATCTATATGATTGGTTGGTCCTTATTTTTTGGAATGTTACTAGCGATTCCGCTGGGCTTAGCAATGACTTTATGCAGAAAAGGTGGTCTAAAGGAAAATTTAGTTGTATTTTGGATCATCAATGGTATTGTAAATATCGTCCGTTCAGTTCCTTTTGTTATTCTATTGGTGTTTATAGCTCCAGTGACAAAAATTGTCGTGGGAACTCGGATTGGTACGACTGCAGCCATTGTTCCCCTGGTTTTGTATATTGCACCCTACCTAGCTCGCTTAATAGAGGCTTCTTTATTGGAAGTGAAATCTAGTGTATTAGAGGCAGCTCAAGCAATGGGAGCCAGTACATTGCAGATTATCTGGTATTTTCTATTACCGGAAGCAAAAGCCTCGCTTATTTTAGCCTTGACAACAGGAACAATTGGTTTGCTTGGTGCAACTGCTATGGCAGGTACGATTGGAGGTGGGGGAGTTGGTGATTTGGCCTTAACTTACGGTTACCAACGCTTTAATACCCCTCTGATGTTTGCTACGGTCGTGATATTGATTGTGATTGTACAGTTAATTCAAGCAATTGGAAATTATTTATCTCTTAAATTTAGATAGAAGGAAAGGTAAACTCAATGAAAAAACTAACAAGTGTGATTCTATTTTTAGTAGGGCTACTGTTTTTAGTAGCATGTTCAACAAATAGTGGAAGTAAAGAAGCTACAAAAGAGCAGTCTTCTGATAAGAAGGTTATCAAGTACGGGAAAGCGGCAGGACCTTATACAGTCTTATTTGAAGATGCGATTATTCCCATCTTAGAAAAAGAAGGGTATCAATTTAAAGTAGTGGAATTTTCAGACTTACTACAGAATGATACAGCTCTAAATGAAGGTGAGATTGACGTCAATGTTGAACAACATACTGCTTATATGGAAAATTTCAATAAAACGCAAAATGGAGATCTTGTTGCTATTAGTAAAATTCCAACAATTCCCGCAGGAATTTTCTCTTCAAAACATAAAGATTTAAAAGCTATTTCAAAAGGTGCTAAAATCGCCATTCCGAGTGATGCTTCAAATACAGCTCGAGCTTATAAGTTGCTTGAAAAGGCAGGTTGGTTAAAAATGGATCCAAATGCATCTGTTTCGAAATTGACAAAAGATGACATTGTTGAAAATCCTTATCAACTTGGGATTACGGAAATGGATTCAGCCAATATCCCTAGAGCTTTGGATGACTTTGATTACGCAGTCATAACAGGAAGTATTGTCTACAGTGCAGGAATCGATGCTTCAACAGCCTTGTTGCAAGAAGATATCTTGGACCATTTGATTTTGCAAGTGGTCGTTAAAGAGGAAAATAAAGATAGTGACTGGGCAAAGGCAATCAAAGATGCTTACCATTCAAAAGAATTCAAAGACTATTTAGAAAAAAATAATAAAGGCTTGTGGTTTGTGCCCAATGATTAATAGCATAAAAATCGAACCGCTGTAATAAGAAACACCTCGAGGACTAGAAAAGGATCTAGTTCTTGAGGTGTTTTTATATATGAGATAAGTGAATTAATCTTTGTTTGAAAATAAAGATACTCCCTAGATGAGACTAGCTTATAACAAGCCCACAAAAAGCATCAAAGCTGATAAAGCAATGAAAACTAGGGTTGCAAGACCCCGTTGACCTGGGCTGTAAATCTTTCGTTCGCCTAGAACTGGGAAGACGATAGCTAGTAATGCACCGCCGACAGCACCCCCGACATGCCCAGCAAGGCTGATACCAGGCATTAAAATACTACCCACTAGGTTGATGACCAAGAGGGAGAGATAGGATTGACCAAGCTGTTGGAGATAGGGATTGCGTGAAGCATATCGGAGAACAACAATTGAGGCAAACATACCGTAGAGGGCAGTTGAAGCACCTGCGGTAATGGCATCAGGACTAAAAACTAGGACAAAGAGATTTCCCATCATACCTGATAGAAGGTAGATAAAGAAAAACTGTTTGGAACCAAAGATTTGCTCCATCTGACGTCCCAAAAAGTAGAGGGATAGCATATTGACTAAAAAGTGCTGCAAGCCAATGTGGACAAAGGTTGCGGAGAATAAGCGCCAGATTTGTTCAGGCATGGCCTTGATAGCAGGGGGATACACAGCTCCAAATTTATACAAGGTGGCTGCGCTGGTATAGTTGAAACCACTGGTTAGAAACATGAGTACAAAAACCAGGGTTGTCACGAGTAGAAAGAAGCTCGTGACAGGATACCGACGATCAAAAATTTCTTTCATAGATGAGTACCTCCTCAACAGGAATATCGTAGTGCTCAGGTTGAAAATTCTGAATCTGACATGGATAAATCGTACTAATTGTATGACCTGGGAAATGCTCTAAGTAGCGGTCGTAGTAACCACCACCGTAGCCAACCCTATATTTTGAAGGATTGAAAGCCAAACCAGGAACATGAATTAGGTCAATCTGAGAGGGTTCAAGGATTGTGAAGTCTCCTTGAGGTTCAAGAAGTCCAAAAGAATTTCTCTCAAGTTGTTCTGGTTTATAGACGACAAAGTCCATTTTCCCATGTGGATAGGTTTTGGGAATGAGGAGTGTCTTCCCATCCTTTTGAGCTTGATTGATGAGTCTAGCTGTCTGAAATTCATGAGGAAAAGACAGGTAAGTGGCGATGGTTTTTGCTTCCTTGTAGAAGGGATGTAGAAGTAGTTGCTCAGTCAACCAAGCGTCCATGACTTCCTTTTCTTCGGCTGATAGAGATTTGAGTTCTTGCAAGACCTGCTTGCGTAGGGCTTTTTTCATTGTTTACTCCGCAGTTTTCTTTGCTAAAAAGCTTGATACAGCCTCGACTCCAATTGCCAGAGCTTCTTCCTTAGGACTCATCTGTGGATGGTGAAGAGCATAGGGACTATCAATTCCAAGCCAGAACATGACTCCAGGAACCTTTGATAGAAGATAACCAAAGTCCTCTCCTGTCATGGCAGGCTCGATATTGATGAGTTCAATTCCCTCTTTTTCATCAAAGAAGGTCATCAATTCCTGGGCTAATTCAGGGTTGTTTTCGACAGGTAGGTAACCTCCCTGCTTGAGTTCAACTTCCACATCCATATCAAAAGCAGCTGCGACACCTTCAGCGATGGCTTTGACACGTTTTTGAACTAAGAGACTCATGCTATGTGTGAGAGCTCGAATGGTTCCATGCAAGAAAGCTGTATCAGCGATGACATTATTGGTTGTTCCAGCTTGAAAGACACCGAAAGTGACGACAGCTCCCTCGATAGGATCGACATTACGGCTGACAACCGACTGAACTTGAGTGACAAAATAGCTAGCTGCAACTAGAGCGTCGTTTGCTTGATGTGGAAAGGCAGCGTGACCACCTTTACCCTTGAAGCGAATCTTGACTTCGCAAGTTCCTGCGAAGAGTGTATGGGTATTGGTCGCAATCTGTCCAACTTTTAGGTCTGGACGAACATGAAGCCCATAGAATTGATCAGGCAACCAGTCACCAAATGCTCCATCTTCATACATGAGCATACCACCTGCTTCGTTTTCCTCGGCAGGTTGGAAGAGAAAGAGGAGATTGTTTTTAGGTTGGTTTTCTAGAGCACGTTCGAGACTTCCTAGGGCAATGGTCATATGAAAATCATGCCCACAAGCATGCATACGGTCTGGGTGCTGAGAGGCAAAGGCAAGACCTGTTTGTTCAAGGATTGGGAGTCCGTCGATATCTGTCCGCCAACCGATGGTACGTTCTGGCTGACTTCCCTGTAAATACACTAGAATACCTGTTTGCCAAGTACGAATCTGAACAAAATCCTTACCAGCTGTTAATTTCTCAATGATATTGAGCAAATAAGCTTGAGTCTTGACTTCTTCTAAACCGATCTCAGGAATTTGGTGAAGATCGCGTCGAGTGTGAATCAAATCTAACATATCTAATTTCCTTCTACTGATACGATAAAGAGGCTGGAAAAGTTTCCGCCTCTGTTACTAATTACAAGGTACGAAGCGCATCCTCTAGCGCTGTTTTTTGTTGAGTTTGGCTATCGATTTCTTTGATAACACGAGCTGGAACACCTGCCACCACAACATTTTCTGGGACATCTTGAGTGACGATGGCACCTGCTGCAACAACAGATCCGCTACCGATTTGAACACCTTCGATAACCACAGCGTTAGCACCGATGAGTACATTGTCACCCACACGGACAGGCTCTGCACTAGCTGGTTCGATAACGCCTGCAAGAACAGCTCCCGCACCCACGTGACTATTTTTACCGACAATAGCACGTCCGCCTAGAATAGCACCCATGTCAATCATAGTGCCAGCACCGATTTCAGCACCAATATTGATCACAGTTCCCATCATGATAACAGCGTTGTCGCCAATCTCAACCTGGTCACGGATGATAGCCCCTGGTTCGATACGAGCATTGATGTCGCGTTTATCAAGAAGAGGTACAGCTGAGTTGCGAGCGTCTTGCTCAACAACATAATCTTTATTTTCTGTTAGTCCTTCAAGAAGAGGTGCGATATCCTTCCAGTCTCCAAAAAGAACATTTCCAAGTTTGGTAACAGAAGCAGGGATAGCTCCGGCAAGTTGCCCCTCAAAGGTTACTTTTACGCTGGTCTTTTTCTCAGCATTGGCGATGAATTGGATAATTTCTTGGGCATTCATTTTTGTAGCAGTCATAGATGTCTCCTCACTCTTTGTAATGCTTACTATTCTACCAAAAAAGGCTTCAAAATTGAAGCCTTAAGTGTTAAAAGAAGATTCTTTCAGTTTGTCCTTTGATTCTTCGATGGATAGGAAGATCATGGGAATAATAATCAAAATCATAGCTAATAGTAGGTAGCCGTCCAAGACCAGACCTAGAAATAGAACGCTTAGAATAGCAGAGGATAGCGGTTCACTTGCACTAACCACTGACACCACCAATGGGGATACGAGCGAGACAGCCTTCATAGATAGGAAAAAGGCAAAAGCTGTTCCCAAAAAGGCAATGGTCAAACAAATCAAGATGCTCACCCAATCAAGCTGAAAACTAATTCTATAAACAGGGTAGAGAAAATTACTAAAGAGTCCAGCCAGCATCATTCCCCAACCAACAGTGGGAACAAAACCATATTTTCGAGCAAATGGCTGGGGCAAAATGACATTAAACATGACGCCCAGTGCACTGAGAAGTCCAGTTAGTAAGGCGATAGGAGTGATGGATAACTTAGAGAGATCGCCCTTGGTAGCCATCAAAAAGACCCCAAGCATAGCAGTTAAAACATAGAAGATTGCTTTTTTAGAAGCTTTTTTCTTGTAGATGATGCGGTTGTAGATGAGAATGAAGACAGGACTGATAAATTGTAGGATGGTTGCAGTTGTCGCATTAGAGTATTCTACACAGAGATAGAAGAAATACTGAACAGAGAAGATTCCTAAGATGGCATAAGCCAGAAAAGGCAGGTAGTTTTTGCGCTTTCTCCAGATATCGAATAGCTGTGAGCGAAACTTAAAGCTAGAGAAGATAAGTACGAAACTACCTGCAAGGCTTAGTCGCATGGAAGTAATCCAGCCGGATGATACTTGATAATGCGTAAAGAAGAATTCTCCTAAAATGCCACAAATACCCCATATTAATCCAGATAGGAGGGAGTAAATGGTTCCCTTAAAAATATTCTTTTGATACTGATTCATATAGAAAGGTTAGCGTTGTAGTCTATTTGACGAAGAGTTGTTACTTCCGTTGGTAATATTATTGTTATTATTACCGTTATTGTTGTTGCTGTTGCTATTATTGCTATTGTTATTTCGATTATTGTTATTGTTGTTATTGTTGTTTGAATTATTATTGTTGGAATTAGAAGATTTTGGCAGACTTCCCAAAATAGTATTCCAAGCATTTTGGTAGTCAGCATCGCTTCCACCAATAGCAAATCTGTAGGTAGTAGTTGGAGCACCAGTTTGATTAGCCCAATAGCTTGTTACCATTTCTCCAGTTACTTCAATTTCTCTACCGTTAATAGTAACCTTACCTGGTTTCTGACCAGTCGATCTAAGGACTTGAGAAGAAGTGACACTTGAGTCAAGGCTAAAGCGTTCAGAACCCCAAACAGAAGGAGAAGCTTGCTGAATAGCATTGACCAGATAAGCCATATATTTAGCATTGCGGTAGTGTCCTGCACCTTTACCAAGTGGTCGGTTATCATCGTGACCAAGCCAACCACCAAGGGTCAATCTTGGAGTTGAAAGCATAAGCCACATATCACCATCTTCATTGGTTGTACCCGTTTTACCAATCCAGTCAGCGCCCGCTAAACTTGGATTGATCGCAGCAAGGTCGCTCTGGAAGCTTGAAGTGACTCGTGACGAAATAACATCTCTCAACAAGCTCTGCATAATGGTTGCAGTCGCTTTAGAGTATACCTGAACAGGTTCGTCTTTGTGCTCATAGATAACCTCACCACTAGTTTTTTCGATTTTCGAAATCATGAATTTTTTATGATAAACACCGTTGTTGGCTAAGGTTTGGTATCCGTTTGTATGTTGAGCTACAGTAACTTCGATTCCTCCACCCATAGGCAAACTTTCAATGTCGTATTCCGGGATTTCATAGCCCATTTTTTCCATGTAAGAGCGAACATCGACTCCTTTTTCACGGAGTGTGCGGTAAGTCCAGTAGGCTGGGATGTTCCATGAATAATTGAGGGCTTCTTTCAAGCTCATCATGCCTGTACCAGGGCTATTGACATACATGATTGGGTTTCCGTTTGAGAAGTTAGTTGGATAGTTAGATAGGACACTTGCACTTCCCATCAAACCTTGGTCAATGGCAATACTGTAGGCTAGGATTGGTTTAGTAGTTGAAGCAGGAGAACGTTTGGTATTAAAAGCGTGGTTGTTTTGGTTACTTTGGTAATCGCGACCCCCAACAAAACCTAAGATAGCTCCCGTTTGATTATCCATCAAAACATTTCCGACTTCAGGTTGACCGGTATTATCATCAACTAGATAGCCATAGTTTGCCACTGCATCTTGCATGGCAGTATGTATAGCTTTGTCGATTGTAGTTGTGATACGGTAACCACCATTTTGAATTTCTTTTTCAGCTAATTCACGATAGGATTTTTGGATGGACTCGTTTTTGAGTTCTTGGGCAGAGACGTTGTCTTTTTGTACCAAGTAATCATACATGAGGTTAGTTGCCTCATCGAGAGCAGTAAAGTAGAGATAGCCCCTAGAAGTTACGTTTACACTTTCAGCTGGTAAGAAATCCTGTTTGATATCGTATGCTTTATAGGTTTCGTAGTCTTCTTGACTGAGGACCCCTGTTCTGTACATATTGTAAAGAACATCTTGAGAGCGTTTGATACCAAGTGCCATATCTTCTTCACTCTTCATTTCTCCCGTAGATTCATAAGGTGAGTAAGAGATAGGACTTTGTGGCAAGCCTGCTATGAAGGCTGCTTGAGGTATCGTTAGCTGATAGGCGTCAACACCGAAAATACCCTTGGCTGCTTGTTGAGCTCCTGCGATATTTTGCCCTTTATTGTTACGACCAAATGGAGCGACATTGAGATAGGTTGTCAAGATTTCGTCCTTGCTCATTGCTCTCTCTAAGGCCAAGGCGTCCACGATTTCAGTAGCTTTACGGGTTAGTGTAGGAGCATCACCAACCACTTGTTGCTTGATGAGCTGCTGTGTTAATGTAGAGCCTCCACTAGAAGAACCAAGTCCGATAAAGTTTCCTAGGCTGGCACGAATAACCGCTTTAGGAACGACTCCATTGTGCTCTGCGAAATGTTCATCCTCAGTCGCAACGATAGCCTGCTTGAGATTGTCTGAAATAGCATCCGATGCGACAGAAGTCCGAAGGAGGTCGCTTTCAATAGCGCCAATCATGGAACCGTCAGCATAGCGAATCTCAGAAATGGACGAAATATCGTTCACTTGTTTGACTAAATCTTCTGTTTGAGGGACGGTCACTTTGTCAAACAGAGATACAGCATAACCGAAAACAACCCCAGTACCTAAAAGTCCACCAAGAAAGGCGATGATGAATAGGGTATTAAAGGTTGCCTTTATTCCCAGTAAGATATTAGCAAAGATAGTCCAAATATTCGTTTTGGTTTGCTTTTTCTTTTTAGAATTTTTAGGACCTTTTTTTCCTAGATGTATATTTTTTAGTTTTGTTTTACGGGACTCCAGTAAGGCCAGTCCTTTTTCTTTCATAGATAATAATTTATTCTTCATTTCTTTCCTCACTCCTTATTATTATACCATAAAAGCAATGATTGCAAGAAATTAGGCTTGGACTAGCTTTGGAGGTGTTTAGACAACAAAAAAACCAGGTATTTTCAACCTGGTTTAAGGGCTTATTTTTCTCCTGAGAGTTCTTTCCCAAGGTTAATCAAATAAGTTTTCAAGTCATCTTTGACTTGAGGGTGTCTAAGTGCGTAGTCGATTGAAGTTTTCATAAAGCCAAACTTGTCTCCAACATCATAACGAGCCCCCTTGAATTCACGAGCAAATACACGTTGAGTTTTGTTGAGGGTATCGATAGCGTCTGTTAGCTGGATTTCATTTCCGGCACCAGGTTTTTGATTTTCAAGAATAGCAAAAATCTCTGGTGTGAGAAGATAGCGACCAATGATGGCTAAATCACTAGGTGCGTCTTCAGGTGCTGGTTTTTCAACGAAGGTTTCAACGCTATAAAGTCCATCTTTTCCTTCACCTTGAGGTGCGATAACGCCATAAGCAGAGACTTCTTCGTGTGGTACAGGCATTACGGCGATAGTAGAAGCGTGAGTCGCTTCGTAATCATTCATAAGTTGCTTGGTCAATGGGACAGCATTGTCATCAGTGATATCCATGAGGTCATCTCCCAGCATGACCACAAAAGGTTCATTCCCAACGAATGCTTTGGCTTGTAAAACGGCATCTCCGAGTCCACGTGGGTGTGTTTGACGGATGAAGTGAAGGCGCATGCCAGTCGTTTCATCAACTAATTTTAAGAGATCTGTTTTTCCTTTTTCCTTGAGGTTATATTCTAGTTCAAAGTTTGAGTCAAAGTGGTCTTCGATAGAACGTTTTGACTTCCCTGTTACAACAAGAATGTCCTCAATTCCAGACTTGAGAGCTTCTTCAACGATGAATTGAATGGTTGGCTTATCCATGATTGGCAACATTTCTTTGGCCAAGGCTTTGGTTGCTGGTAGGAAACGAGTTCCAAGTCCCGCAGCAGGGATAACAGCTTTTCTAACTTTTTGCTTCATGAGCTTCCTTTCTAACGGTGATTATGACCACTCGTTTTCTGCCTTGAACTCGTTACTCATGAGTTCAGAAACAGCATCCTTAATATTAACATTTTCATAAATAACTTGGTAAATAGCCTGGGTAATAGGCATATAGACTCCAAGCTCTTGCGCCAATTCGTAAGCAGCTTTGGTTGTTGAAATTCCTTCGATGACCATTCCCATATTTGCTTCGATATCTGCCAAGGCTTCACCACGCCCAAGAGCATCACCTGCTCGCCAGTTACGTGAGTGGACAGAAGTTCCTGTAACGATTAAATCCCCAACTCCAGAAAGACCACTGTAAGTTAATGGATTTGCTCCGAGCTTGACTCCTAGACGAGTGATTTCCGCAAGCCCGCGCGTGATAATGGCCGCCTTAGCATTATCCCCAAAGCCAAGTCCATGAAGGGCACCTGCACCAACAGCGATGATATTTTTAAGAGCACCAGCTGTTTCCACTCCGATCACATCTGTATTGGTATAAAGACGGAAGTAGTGGTTACTAAAGAGTGTCTGAACATACTGAGCTGTCTCTAAATCTTTAGAAGCAGCAGTAATCAAGGTGATGTCGCGTACAATTGTTTCTTCTGCGTGACTAGGACCAGATACAACCACAATTTCACTGCGGAACTCTTCAGGGATTTCTTCTTCAAGAATGGTTGAAAGACGTTTGTGACTATTTGGCTCGAGACCTTTTGAAGCATGCATAATAACCACTTTATGGTCCAAAACAGCAGCTACCTGTTGAGCTACCAATCTTGTCACCTTAGTTGGAACTACGAACAAGACAGCGTCAACGCCCTTCAAGACTTCTGCTAAATCATGGTAGGCAACAATCTTTTCGTCTAATACAGTATCCTTAAAATAGCGTTTGTTGGTATGTTGTGTATTGATTTCGTCAATTTGGTCAGGAATATTTCCCCAGATACGTACTTCATGTCCATTGTCATTTAAAACTTGTGACAGAGCAGTACCCCAAGAACCAGGCCCTAAAACAGCGATGGTTTGTTTGTTCATTTTCCCCTCCTTCTGAGAAAGCACTTTCCTATATTTTACCATAAAAAGCACTAACTTGCATTAATATTATTTATTAAGAATTGTTTGAATAGGAAATTATATAAATTGGAGAATTTTTAGAATTTATTTGTAAAATAGTTTAGTGTTCAAAGGGCGAAACGATAAAAAACACGAAAATAGGAACAATATTTCCCCTAAAAATGGTATAATAGGTGCATCACGAAAATTGGAGAGACAGCATGAGTTTTTACAATCACAAAGAAATCGAGCCTAAGTGGCAAAAGTACTGGGCTGACCATCACACCTTTAAGACAGGAACAGACGCTTCAAAACCGAAGTTTTATGCATTGGACATGTTCCCTTATCCATCTGGGGCGGGTCTTCACGTAGGGCACCCAGAAGGCTATACAGCGACCGATATCCTCAGTCGTTACAAACGTGCCCAAGGTTACAACGTCCTTCACCCAATGGGTTGGGATGCTTTTGGTTTGCCTGCAGAGCAATACGCTATGGATACAGGGAATGACCCAGCGGAATTCACCGCGGAAAACATTGCCAACTTCAAACGCCAAATCAATGCCCTTGGATTCTCTTACGACTGGGACCGTGAGGTAAATACAACAGATCCGAACTATTACAAATGGACACAATGGATCTTCACCAAGCTTTACGAAAAAGGCTTGGCCTATGAAGCGGAAGTGCCAGTAAACTGGGTGGAAGAGTTGGGAACAGCTATCGCCAACGAAGAAGTCCTTCCTGACGGAACTTCTGAGCGTGGAGGTTATCCAGTTGTCCGCAAACCAATGCGCCAATGGATGCTTAAAATCACTGCTTATGCTGAGCGCCTGCTCAATGACTTGGATGACCTTGACTGGCCAGAGTCTATCAAGGACATGCAACGCAACTGGATTGGGAAATCAACTGGTGCTAACGTAACTTTCAAAGTAAAAGGGACAGACAAGGAATTCCCCGTCTTTACGACACGTCCAGATACCCTTTTTGGTGCAACCTTCACTGTCTTAGCTCCTGAACATGACTTGGTAGATGCCATCACAAGTCCAGAACAAGCTGAGGCTGTAGCTGACTACAAACATCAAGCTAGCTTGAAATCTGATCTGGCTCGTACAGACCTTGCTAAGGAAAAAACAGGGGTTTGGACCGGTGCTTATGCGATCAACCCTGTCAATGGGAAAGAAATCCCAATCTGGATTGCCGACTACGTTTTGTCTAGCTATGGTACCGGTGCTGTTATGGCTGTGCCTGCCCATGACCAACGTGACTGGGAATTTGCCAAACAGTTTGGACTTCCAATCGTAGAAGTACTGGAAGGTGGAAACGTAGCAGAAGCTGCCTACACAGAAGATGGTCTTCACGTTAATTCAGACTTCTTAGATGGACTCAACAAAGAAGAAGCGATTGCCAAGATTGTAGCTTGGTTGGAAGAAAAAGGCTGTGGTCAAGAGAAAATCACTTACCGTCTTCGTGACTGGCTCTTTAGCCGTCAACGTTACTGGGGTGAACCAATCCCAATCATTCATTGGGAAGATGGAACTTCAACAGCTGTTCCTGAAAATGAATTGCCACTTGTACTGCCAGTCACCAAGGACATCCGCCCTTCAGGTACTGGTGAAAGCCCACTAGCTAACTTGACAGACTGGCTAGAAGTGACTCGTGAAGATGGGGTCAAAGGTCGTCGTGAAACCAACACTATGCCACAATGGGCTGGTTCAAGCTGGTACTACCTCCGTTATATCGACCCACATAACACTGAGAAATTGGCCGATGAGGACCTCCTCAAACAATGGTTGCCAGTCGATATCTACGTGGGTGGTGCAGAACACGCTGTTCTTCACTTGCTTTACGCTCGTTTCTGGCATAAATTCCTCTATGATATCGGTGTTGTTCCAACCAAAGAACCATTCCAAAAACTCTTTAACCAAGGAATGATCTTGGGAACTAGCTACCGTGACCATCGTGGAGCTCTTGTGGCAACTGACAAGGTTGAAAAACGTGATGGTTCCTTCTTCCATGTGGAAACAGGGGAAGAGTTGGAGCAAGCACCAGCCAAGATGTCTAAATCTCTCAAGAACGTGGTTAATCCAGATGATGTGGTGGAACAATACGGTGCTGATACCCTTCGTGTCTATGAAATGTTTATGGGACCACTCGATGCTTCAATCGCTTGGTCAGAAGAAGGTCTAGAAGGAAGCCGTAAATTCCTTGACCGTGTGTATCGTTTGATTACAACCAAAGAAATCGTTGCGGAAAACAATGGTGCTCTAGACAAGGTTTATAACGAAACCGTTAAAGCTGTCACTGAGCAAATCGAGTCCATGAAATTCAACACAGCCATTGCCCAACTCATGGTCTTTGTTAACGCAGCGAACAAGGAAGACAAACTCTATGTGGATTACGCTAAAGGCTTTATCCAATTGATTGCCCCATTTGCTCCTCACTTGGCTGAAGAACTCTGGCAAACAGTGGCAGCAACAGGCGAGTCTATCTCTTATGTAGCTTGGCCAACATGGGACGAAAGTAAATTGGTTGAAGACGAAATTGAAATCGTCGTTCAAATCAAAGGAAAAGTCCGTGCTAAACTCATGGTCGCAAAAGACCTTTCACGCGAAGAATTGCAAGAAATTGCTCTCTCTGACGAAAAAGTCAAAGCAGAAATTGATGGCAAAGACATCGTGAAAGTGATTAGTGTACCTAACAAGCTTGTAAATATCGTAACGAAATAAATTTAAAAGTCCTTCAGAGCTAAGTTCTGGAGGATTTTTTGTAGATTACCTGTGAGATGTGATATACTATTCACATCTTTAAACTTATAAGTATGAGACAAGGAGAAAACAATGCCAGTAAATGAATACGGTCAGATGATTGGTGAACCTGTAGATGATACACCTGGAGTTTTGCCTTCACTTGTACGGATAGAAGGGCAGTATACGATTATTGAGGCTCTGTCAGTAGAAAAGCACGCGAAGGATTTGCTGGCTGTCTATGGCCCAGATAGCCCTCGTGACATGTGGACCTATCTCTTTCAACCACCAGTAGAAAATCTCGAAGAATTAATCGTCGCTTTAAAGCAGATGATTGAGCGCAAGGATCGCTTTTACTACGCGATTATAGATAAAGTGACTGGAAAGGCGCTGGGGACTTTTTCTCTCATGCGTATTGACCAAGCTAATCGCACCATTGAAGTTGGCGCGGTGACCTTTTCTCCGGCTCTCAAACAGACCAGGATGGGAACAGAAGCTCACTATTTGCTAGCTCGTTATGTTTTTGAAGAACTCAACTATCGCCGCTATGAGTGGAAGTGCGACGCCCTCAATCTTCCATCTAGAAAAGCAGCAGAACGTTTGGGCTTTGTCTATGAAGGAACTTTCCGCCAAGCTGTTATCTATAAAGGTCGCACCAGAGATACGGATTGGATGTCTATGATCGATAAGGACTGGCCAAAGGTTAAAGCACGATTTGAAGCGTGGTTAAAATCTGAGAATTTTGATGAAAATGGGCAACAGTTGAAATCTCTTAGAGAATGTTAGAAAGGTTTGTTATGATTAAGATTACAAATGAAAGATCTGTTTCAATTAATGACGTTTTGCATCTCTATCAGGCAGTTGGTTGGACAAACTATACCAATCAGCCACAGATGTTGGAGAAGGCCTTGTCTCATTCACTAGCGACTTATCTTGCCCGTGATGATGAGGAAATCGTTGGTTTAGTGCGTCTGGTTGGAGACGGTTTTTCATCCGTTTTTGTCCAGGATTTGATTGTTTTGCCTAGCTATCAGCGCCAAGGAATTGGTAGTAACTTGATGAAAGAAGCCTTGGCTGACTATAAGGATGCCTATCAAATACAACTAGCGACTGAACAGACAGAAAAAACCTTGGGTTTTTACCGTTCTCTGGGGTTTGAATCCTTATCTACTTATGATTGTACAGGAATGATTTGGGTGGATCGAAAAAACTTACAATAATTCTTTTATCTTAAGTTAACTTTAAGTTTACTCATGTATCATGTAATCATTAAGTAAAGACCTCCTAACTTTATTTAATAGAAATCCTAAACTTTTCTTTTTCATAATAATCTCCCTAAAGAAGCCACCAAATCAGGTGGCTTTTTTTATGTTCAAATGCAGAAGTTTTAAGGTAGAATTGACCACATAATCATCCATTTTGACCACATAGTACCAAACTATATTTTTTCTTTTTCCTTTTTGTTAAACTGAAGGTGTAAAAAGGAGGAAGGAAATATGATTTTACAAGCAAAAGGCCTCACTAAGAACTATGGAGACCATACAGCAGTAAAAGATATAAATTTAGAGTTTAAAAAAGGAAGTTTTAACGCAATCTTAGGACCTAATGGGGCTGGTAAATCGACCACGATTTCAATGTTAATCGGACTTAAACGAGCAACTAATGGTCAAATCATCTATGCGCCCAATACTAGGATTGGAGTTGTTTTTCAAGCAAGTGTATTGGATGAAAAGTTGACGGTCAAAGAAAACCTAGCCATTCGCGCTCAGCAGTATAAGGGGATTAAAGGTGGTCGTGTGGAAGATTTAATCAATCAACTAGGGTTGACTGCTTTTCAGAAACAACTTTATGGAGCTTTATCAGGAGGACAGAAACGTCGAGTTGACATTGCTCGGGCTCTCCTATCCAATCCCGATATTTTATTTCTAGATGAGCCTACGACTGGACTAGATATTCAGACTCGCAAATCCATTTGGGATTTATTGTATCGTCTACAAAGAGATGAAGGGATGACTATTATTTTAACGACTCATTATCTGGATGAAGCAGATGAGGCAAATCAACTTTATATTATAGATCATGGAAAGGTTATTGCCCAAGGTTCTGCTGCTGAAATTAAAAGTGAGTACGCTTCCAATCTTTTAAAAATTTGTTTTAAAGACAAGCAGGTGGAGAAATTCTTACCTAAAAATATGCCTGTGGAAAAGGAAAATGAGTTTGAGTATAGTCTTTATCCTAAGAGCCAATTGGAAGCTATTGATTATTTGACCCAAGTTCGTGAGAAGATTGCTAGCTTTGAATTTCGTCCAGGAACTATGGATGATGCCTTCATAGCCCTTACAGGAAGAGAGGTGCGCTAATGTTGGCCTTATTAAAACGTGATTTTTTGTTGTATTTTCGTAATCGTTCAGGAGTCTTTTTCTCATTACTGGGAGCTTTGATTTCCTTTCTACTCTATATCATTTTTTTGCAGAAAAATTTGATGGATGCCTGGTCCCAACTTCCTGATAATAAGAGCCTTTTAAATAACTGGCTGATGGGTGGAACCTTGGCTGTGACTGGGATTACAACCAGTTTTACAGCTTTGACCCAGATGGTACAAGACCGTGAAAATCAAGTGGATCAGGATCTCTTTTTGACAGATTTAGGGAGCTGGGGCTTGCAACTGTCTTATCTTATTAGTAGCCTTATCATTTCCTTTGTTATGCAAGCCTTTATGCTTATTGTTATGAGCCTTTATTTTCAAGAAATTCCAGCTATGAGTAAGCTATTTGAAATAAGTTTAATCATGCTACTAAGTAGTCTCCTTTCAACATTGGTAAATGTACTCTTGATTTATCATTTCCAGTCAGTAGATAGTCTGGGTAAATTGGCTACAATTGTAGGTACAGTTTCAGGATTTTTAGTAGGAACTTATGTACCAATGGGAATTCTTCCTAACTTCGCTCAAGTTCTCATGAAGTGCACACCGGCTACCTATCTTGCTTCTCTCTATAGACAGGTCTTAATGAAGGAGCAATTAGAAACTACATTTATGGGGAATAGTAGCTTATTAGAAGAGTTTCAAGAAAAATTAGGAATCCGGCTTAATTGGCAGAACCTTTTAACAAAGGAAGAAACATACTTAATAGTGGTGAGTATCTGCCTCCTAACTTTTCTGCTTTGGCTGCTAGTAGTTAAAATCTCTAGCAAAAAAATAAAATTTATAGGTTAAGCTAACTTTAAGTCTTCTCTTGTATCATATAGTTATTAAGTAAAGGCCTCCTAACTTTATTTAATAGAAATCCTAAACTTTTCTTTTTCATAATAATCTCCCTAAAGAAGCCACCAAATCAGGTGGCTTTTTTGTTTGTAGGCTGGATTTTTGCTATAATAGGAACATGAGTAGAATTTTAGATAATGAAATCATGGGTGATGAGGAGTTGGTAGAACGTACCCTCCGTCCCCAATATTTACGTGAATATATCGGACAAGACAAGGTCAAGGATCAGCTTCAAATCTTTATCGAGGCAGCAAAAATGCGTGATGAGGCGCTGGATCATGTTCTTTTATTTGGCCCTCCAGGTCTCGGGAAAACAACCATGGCTTTTGTCATTGCCAATGAATTGGGAGTTAATCTCAAGCAGACATCTGGTCCCGTTATCGAAAAAGCCGGTGATTTGGTAGCGATTTTGAATGACTTGGAGCCAGGAGATGTTCTTTTTATTGATGAGATTCATCGCTTGCCCATGTCGGTAGAAGAGGTACTTTACAGTGCCATGGAAGACTTCTACATTGACATCATGATTGGTGCTGGAGAAGCTAGTCGTAGTGTCCATCTAGATTTGCCACCATTTACCTTGATTGGGGCAACGACACGAGCTGGGATGCTTTCAAATCCTCTTCGTGCCCGTTTTGGGATTACAGGTCACATGGAATATTATACCCATTCTGACTTGACAGAGATTGTCGAGCGGACGGCAGATATCTTTGAGATGGAAATCACCCATGAAGCTGCTTCCGAGTTAGCTTTACGCAGTCGTGGAACTCCTCGTATTGCTAATCGTCTTCTCAAGCGCGTGCGTGACTTTGCCCAGATTATGGGCGATGGCTTGATTGATGATGTCATTACGGATAAGGCCTTGACTATGCTGGATGTAGACCATGAAGGTTTGGACTATGTAGACCAAAAAATCCTTCGCACCATGATTGAGATGTATGGCGGCGGACCTGTCGGTCTAGGAACTCTTTCGGTTAATATCGCCGAAGAGCGTGAGACAGTAGAGGATATGTATGAACCTTACCTGATCCAGAAAGGATTTATCATGCGAACTCGTTCAGGACGGGTCGCGACAGCTAAGGCTTATGAACATTTAGGGTATGAATATATTGAAAAATAAGACTGAAATCTTAGACTCTTTCAGAGAAAATCCTGACATGATGGCTATTCTGACTATCATCTGTGACTTGGAGTTGAAAGATTCTTGGTTGGCGGCTGGTTCAGTTCGAAATTTTATTTGGAATCTCTTGTCAGATAAACCAGCCTTTGACCGTGAAACGGATGTGGATGTCATTTTCTTTGACCCAGAGGTGAGTTATGAAGAAACGCTGGCAATAGAAAACAAGTTGAGAGAGGATTTTCCCGAGTATCAATGGGAGCTGAAGAATCAAGCCTATATGCATCAGCATAGTCCCCATACGGAACCGTATGTGAATTCCTGTGACGCTATGAGTAAATATCCCGAACGTTGTACAGCGATAGGACTTCGCTTGCATGCTGATGCAACTTTAGAGCTCTTTGCTCCTTATGGTTTAGAGGATATTTTGAACTTTCAGGTTTCTCCAACTCCCCATTTTTTAGAAAATGACGACCGGATGAAGCTTTATCAACAGCGTTTATCTAAGAAAAACTGGCAAGTAAAATGGAAAAATCTCACATTTAAAAATACTTAAGGAAACTTTAAGATAGGAGCTGTATACTTATCTCATAAGTTAAGAAGACCTTAACTTATACTCCTAAAACTTTTTCATAATAATCTCCCTATAAAAAAATTAAGTCGCCCAATCAGGCGGCTTTTTTTTGTTGCGAACTCGAAGTGAGAATGGTTTCTAATAAAGGGCAAACACCGGCGAAATGTTGACAAAGGGGAAAGATTTCTCTAGTATAAGAAGTGAGCTAGAGATTTTCTGAGATTAGAGTAAATGGAAGTCCAGTGGTTTGAGAAAGAGATGTTGAACAATGACTAAAAGAATGAAAAACAATAGGAAACTAGTTAATCTAGGATTGTATCAAAACAAAATAGTCTATTATGACTTAAAAGAAAAGAGACTTTACTTTTCCATTCTCGAAAGAACCTCTAAGAATCAACACTATTACACTCTTGGACTCACTTTGCTATCTCTCCCCATTATTAGATTGCTGAATGGTTTAACCATTTTTGATATACCTACTATCAAATATTCTAGTTTCATTCTATGTTCCTGTCTTTCCTTGCTCATAGGGAAATTTGTAGTTGACTATTATGACAAAGACTTGGACTTATATCCTGCATTGTTTACGGACATTGAGTACTCAGAGTTTTTAGAAATAGCAAAGAAAAATGGAACTCTTGCTTTCGTATTTATTTGTATTAGTAGTATCAGTTTGATAGGTTGCTTGATAGTTTACCTAGTCTATGCAAAGTTTTTAGGATTGCTGATTTATTCTGTTCTCTTGTTCATTCTCTACATCTGTGTAGTCAATAATGTACATAGAAGGAATAAAGTGATTAAAAAACTAATTTGGTTAACGATTAACGAATAAAGACCTTCCGTATTTTCCATATGATTTGGTTGCGGAAGGTGAGAAGGAATAATAAGTCTCGTGGAGTACTATGAATAAAATTTTTAAAAAAGATTGGAGTAAATATGAGTAACAAAGTATCAATTATGCAAGAAATGTTTAAAAAAGAAGGTTCAGATGAACTCGTTCCTGCAGTAACCATTATCTTGGATGGGCAAATTAGAAATATCATTGATGCCCTAACAGAACAGAATGGCTATGAAGGCTATCCAGAGGCTATTTCAGATATTCTTTTCAAAGGGATAGAAGGTATGATTAAAAAATAAATTGGAGAAAGATAATCCGAGAAAAAGAGAGCGAAAACCGCTCTCTTTTTATGATATAATAGCCCTATGAGATTAGATAAATTTTTAGTAGCCTGCGCTGTCGGGAGTCGGACTGAGGTCAAAAACCTTCTCAAGGCTGGACGCGTGACGGTCAATGGCAAGAAAGAAAAATCTGCAAAGCTACAAATTGATGAAGAGACAGACGAAATTTGTTTTGACGGACAAAAGCTAGACTACGAGGAGTTTGTCTACTACATGATGAACAAGCCCCAGGGCGTTATCTCAGCGACTGAAGATCCTAAACATAAGACTGTTTTGGACTTGTTGGATGACTATGCACGTGCCAAGGAAGTTTTCCCAGTAGGGCGCTTAGATATCGATACGCATGGATTTTTGCTCTTGACCAATGATGGCAAGCTGGCTCATGCCCTTCTTTCACCTAAACGCCATGTGGATAAAACCTATCTTGCGCAGGTCAAGGGAATCATGACGGATGAAGACATTGAGACATTTGACAAGGGCATTCCGCTCAAGGACTTTACCTGTCAGCCTGCCAAGCTGGAGCTTGTGTCGATTGATACGGAAAAGGATCAAAGCCTGGTCCGAGTGACCATTGCAGAAGGGAAGTTCCACCAAGTCAAACGGATGGTAGCCTACTGTGGCAAGGAAGTGGTGGACTTGCAACGTTTAACCATGGGAACTTTGACCTTGGATGAGGATTTGAAACGTGGAGAATGGCGTCGATTAACCAAGGAAGAGTTAGAAGCTTTGCTTTAGAGTGTTCAATAAACTGGATAATCGGAAAAGGAAGGGAGAATATCCCTGCCTTTTTCAGTTTTTGGTTGCTTCCTTTGTGAAAAGCGTTATAATAGACAGTAAGAAAAAAGGAGGATTTTATGAACGCGATTCAAGAATCATTTACAGATAAATTATTTGCCAACTATGAAGCAAATGTAAAGTACCAAGCTATCGAAAATGCTGCTAGCCATAACGGTATTTTTGCAGCCTTAGAGCGTCGCCAAAGCCATGTCGACAATACACCTGTTTTCTCGCTTGATTTGACAAAGGACAAGGTCACTAACCAGAAGGCTTCTGGTCGTTGCTGGATGTTTGCCGCACTTAATACTTTCCGCCACAAACTCATCTCTCAATACAAACTTGAAAACTTTGAATTGTCACAAGCCCACACCTTCTTCTGGGACAAATATGAAAAATCTAACTGGTTCTTGGAGCAAGTCATTGCGACTGCTGACCAAGAATTGACAAGCCGCAAGGTTAGCTTCCTACTCCAAACTCCACAACAAGATGGTGGTCAGTGGGATATGGTAGTTTCTCTCTTTGAGAAATATGGTGTCGTTCCTAAGTCTGTTTATCCAGAGTCTGTTTCATCTAGCAGTAGCCGTGAGCTCAATGCAATCCTTAACAAATTGCTTCGTCAAGATGCTCAAATCTTGCGTGACCTCTTGGCTTCTGGTGCAGACCAAGCGACTGTTCAAGCTAAGAAAGAAGACCTCTTGCAAGAAATCTTTAATTTCCTTGCCATGTCACTAGGACTTCCACCACGTCAGTTTGACTTTGCTTATCGCGATAAGGATAACAACTACCAAAGCGAAAAGGGCATCACCCCACAAGAATTTTACAAGAAATACGTTGACCTTCCACTAGAAGACTACGTTTCTGTGATCAATGCTCCAACTGCTGATAAACCATACGGTAAATCATATACAGTTGAGATGTTGGGAAATGTCGTTGGAAGCCGTGCAGTTCGCTACATCAACGTACCGATGGAACGCTTGAAAGAATTGGCCATTGCCCAAATGCAAACAGGAGAAACTGTTTGGTTTGGTTCTGATGTCGGCCAGCTCAGCAACCGTAAAGCAGGAATCCTTGCGACAGATGTTTATGACTTTGAATCAAGTATGGACATTCAACTCACTCAAGACAAGGCAGGACGTTTGGACTACAGCGAAAGCTTGATGACCCACGCTATGGTCTTGACAGGTGTTGATTTGGATGAAAATGGTAAATCAACTAAGTGGAAAGTTGAAAACTCATGGGGAGACAAGGTCGGTACAGATGGTTACTTTGTTGCCTCAGATGCTTGGATGGACGAATACACTTACCAAATCGTTGTACGTAAAGAATTGCTGACAGCAGAAGAACAAGCTGCCTATGAAGCAGAACCAATCGTGCTTGCACCATGGGATCCAATGGGTGCCTTGGCAGAATAATTGAAAATAAAAAAGAATCAGGTGATAAACCTGATTCTTTTTTTGTTTGTACATTCTCGCCGAGATTACATGATACCGAAGAAACGAGCTGCGATACCAACTGCAAAGAGGGCAAGGATGATTGTGATTGGAGATACTTTTTTCTTAAGCAACCACATGCAAAGGAAAGTAAGGAGAAGTCCCATCAATCCTGGAATCAATGAGTCCAACTGACCTTGAAGTGTTTGTGGTTGAACGCTATCCAAGCTCATACCACTAAGTGCTTGGCCGAGGATTCCCTTCAATTCTCCACCTGTAACAGCACCTTCTGGGAAGTTGATGTAGGCACCTTCTGACAGTTGTTTACCTGGAAGGTTGATAGTGAAGTTGATGGATACCCAACGTTGTACAAGAACGGCAAGGATGAACATACCAAGGATTGAAGCTCCTTTAGTGATGTCTTTCAAGATACCACCTGACATGTCTTTAGTGATTTCAGATCCAGCCTTGTAACCAAACTCTTGTGTGTACCAAAGGAAAGACATACGGATTGCATTCCATCCAAAGAAGAAGAGAAGTGGTCCAACGATATTACCAGTTGCAGCAAGTGAAGCACCAAGAGCACCAAGGATAGGACGAACTGTAAACCAGAAGACTGGGTCACCGATACCAGCAAGAGGTCCCATCATACCAATCTTAACACCTTGGATAGCAGCGTCATCGATTTCAGTACCGTTAGCGCGTTCTTCTTCAAGTGCAAGAGTAACCCCCATGATTGGAGCAGCTACGTATGGGTGAGTGTTGAAGAATTCAAGGTGACGCTCAAGAGCAGCTGCTTGGTCTTCTTTTTTAGTGTAAAGTTTCTTGATAGCTGGGATCAAAGAGTAAGCCCAACCCAAGTTTTGCATACGTTCGTAGTTCCATGAACCTTGAAGGAATTGTGAACGCCACCAAACTTTTTGGCGATCTGATTTTGATAATTGAATTTTTTCAGCCATGATTGTTCCCCTTTCTAGTAGTCTTCTAGGATATCACCGATTGGATCGTTAGAAGTTGCAGCTCCTCCGCCACCGTTTCCACCTTGTTTAGAAAGGTTGAGGTAGATGAAGGCAAGCGCAACACCGATGACACCAAGGGCAATCAAAGTCAATTGAGAAATTGCTGCAAGAGCAAAACCGATAGCGAAGAATGGCCATACTTCACGAGTAGCCATCATGTTGATAACCAAAGCGTAACCAACGGCAACGACCATGGCACCACCGACAGCCATACCACCGTTCAACCAGTCTGGCATTAAACCAAGAGCGTCTTGAACAGCAGAAGCTGGGATAGCAATAAGGAAGGCTGCAGGAACAGCGATACGAAGACCTTGAAGAATAAGGGCAAAGTAGTGAGCACGTTCAACAGCTGCAATGTTTCCTTCTTTAGCAGCAGCATCTGCAGTGTGAACCAAACCAACTGAGATTGTACGAACGATCATAGTCAAGAAAAGTCCAGCTACAGCAAGAGGGATTGCAGTTGCAGTTGCGACTGCGATACCTTCAGTAGTAAAGTTACCACCTTTAATCATGATAATTGCAGCAGCAACAGAAGCAAGAGCAGCGTCAGGAGCTACGGCTGCTCCGATGTTAGCCCAACCAAGGGCAATCATTTGAAGTGATCCACCAAGCATAACCCCTGCTTCGAGGTTACCAGTTACAAGACCGATGAGGGTACATGCTACGATTGGTTGATGGAATTGGAATTGGTCGAGGATACCTTCAAGACCTGCGAAGAAGGCAACAACTACAACCAAGATAGCAGAAATGATTGAAATATCTGACATGGTTTTATTCCTTTTCTATTTAATGTTAATTATTGAACGTTAGCTTTGCTAATCAAGTCAAACAAATCTTTTTTCGTGTCGTTTGGTACTTTACGTACGTCAAATTCAACACCAAGGTCACGCATTTTTTCAAATGTAGCAACGTCGTCTTTGTCCATTGACAATACGTTGTTGATCATTGTTTTACCAGTTGAGTGAGCCATTGATCCAACGTTAAGAGTCTTGATTGGTACACCGCCTTCGATAGCACGAAGGGCATCTTGAGGTGTTTCAAACAAGATAAGGGCGTGTGTGTTACCAAAACGAGGGTCTTTTGCAACCTCAATCAATTTTTTGATTGGTACAACGTTAGCTTTTACTCCGTTAGGAGCAGCTTGTTTGATCAACTCTTTACGCAATTCGTCGTTAGCAACGTTATCTGAAGCAACGATGATACGGTCTGCTTTTGAATCTGGTGTCCAAGCAGTTGCGACTTGTCCGTGAAGGAGACGTGTGTCAAGACGTGCAAGGTTGATTTTCAATTTACCGTCTCCGATAACAGTTCCTTCTGGAATAGCAGCTTGGGCAACTGGAGCGGCTGCAGCAGTTGCAACTTCCTCAGCTGGGTTTAGCTCGTCTGGAAGAGCCTTGATGCCATCCTTGGATTCTTTAATGATGTTTGCAGCAACTTTAGCCACTCCAGCATTAGCGTCCATCAGGCGTTCGGTGTAGGCTTGGATTAACATCGGCAAGTTAAGTCCTGTGATGATGGCAAATTTACGCTCAGGATTTTCTCCCATTACGCGACTAGCTTGGTTAAATGGAGAACCACTCCAAAGGTCAGCCAAGACTAGAACCTCATCTTCTGCGTCAAATGCAGCCACAGCATTGTTGAATTTTGCGTATAAATCATCTGGACCTTCGTTTGGCATAAAGGTTACAACTTGAACCTTTTCTTGTTCACCAAAGATCATAGATCCTGACTGATGAATACCCGCGGCAAATTCACCGTGACTCGCAATAATGATTCCGATACTCATTATTGTCATTCCTCCTTATAAAATGTTTGGCTTGTAGTTTAAGAAAACTTTAAGACTAACTAAGTATAAACCGTTTTCATAAAAAAATCAACAAATTAAATTAAATTATACAAAAATTATAGGAGTAATGATTTTTAAAGATATTGATATATCAACATTTTTAGAAGAGGTTTTAAAAGCAAACATGTAAAATTTAATATAAATTCCAAATCTGCCCTTATTTTGTAAAAAGTTTGTTTTCGACAAGATTATCTCTGATTTTTGGTATAATAGAGAGTAATTTATTTCTAGTATGAGAAGTTAGAGTGAGAGGTATGTATGTCCCCTTCAATTCAGTTATTAAAAGACCGCTATTTAAAAAATATCAAAGAAAATCCAGATCTCTACATCGGTATTGAGTTGGAGTTTCCTATCGTTCATACGAAAGGCCAACCTACAGATATTGAAGTCAGCAAGGATTTGTTGCGCTTTTTGATGGATGCTCTCAATCTGGAAGTTGAAAAGGTAGACCAGGAGGGCAATCCGATTCAACTTGTAGAACCGATGAGTCAAGATCGGATTCTGTTTGAGGTTTCTTATACAACCTTGGAATTTGCCTTTGGTAGGGCTCAGAATATCCAAGAGGTTGAAGGACGTTTTCAGGCCTATATGAAGGTAATTCAAGAAAAGCTAGGCGAAAAGAATCATGCTATCCAGGGTTGGGGGATTCACCCAAATTGGAATCAAAATGACAATCGACCTGTAGCTTATCCACGCTATCAGATGCTGATGGATTATCTGAGTATTGGGAGTCGCCAAGAAAGTGCGCATTTACATGACTTTCCGCAATACGGAGCCTTCATCTGCGGGAGTCAAGTCCAGTTGGATGTTTCGACCGCTAACTACCTACGTGTCATCAATGCTTTCACACAGATAGAGGCAGCCAAAGCTTACCTGTTTGCCAATTCTGAGTTTTCTGGAGCAGACTGGGACACCCAGATTTCACGAGATATCTTTTGGGAAGATTCCATGCATGGGATTTATCCAGAGAATGTTGGTGTCAATACCAGACTCTTTAAAAATGAGGATGATTTCTTTGATTATTTAGACCATTCTGCGATTTTTACAGCAGAACGAGATGGGGAAACCTACTATTTTTCTCCGATTCAAGCTAGAGATTATCTAGCTACTGATGAGATCCATGCTTATACTCTAAATGGAAAAGAGACTCTGCTTGCCCCTCTAGAAAAGGATTTCCAAACGCACCGTAGCTACCAATTCCAAGATTTAACAACTCGAGGAACGGTCGAATTTCGTAGTGTTTGTACACAGCCGTTAGACCGAACTTTTGCTTCAGCAGCCTTTCATCTAGGTTTGTTGGTGAATCTTGACAAGCTTGAAGCTTACCTAGAAACAGCTCCTTTCTTTGAAAGTTTTGGTCGTGACTACAAGTCTTTGAGAAGACAATTTTCTAAGAAACACCTCACAGATGAAGAAACAGCTGGGATTGTCCAGTTCTCCAAAGACTTGCTAGCGATAGCAGAGCAAGGACTTGAGATGAGAGGTCAGAGTGAAACGACTTATTTAGTGCCTTTGAAAGAAGAAATGGACGTATAATTTTCTTATAACGGAAGAATTTTCTGAAAAATCATGTTATAATGAATGAGACTATAGATAAAGGATAGAGATTTATGACATTAGTTTATCAATCAACGCGTGATGCGAACAATACAGTAACAGCCAGCCAAGCGATTTTGCAAGGCTTGGCAACAGATGGAGGCTTATTTACTCCAGTTAGTTATCCAAAGGTGGACTTGGATTTTGACACATTGAAAGACGCTTCTTACCAAGAAGTAGCTAAGCTTGTCTTGTCAGCCTTTTTGGATGACTTTACAGCAGAAGAGTTGGACTACTGTATCACCAACGCCTATGACAGCAAGTTTGATACACCAGCAATTGCCCCTCTTGTAAAACTTGATGGCCAATACAACTTGGAACTTTTCCACGGTTCAACCATTGCCTTCAAGGATATGGCCTTGTCTATCTTGCCTTACTTTATGACAACGGCAGCTAAGAAACACGGCTTGGAAAACAAGATTGTCATCTTGACAGCAACATCTGGAGATACTGGGAAAGCTGCTATGGCAGGATTCGCGGATGTCCCAGGTACTGAAATTATCGTTTTTTATCCAAAAGACGGTGTCAGCAAGGTACAAGAGTTGCAAATGACCACTCAAACGGGCGAAAATACCCATGTTATCGCTATTGATGGAAACTTTGACGATGCTCAGACTAATGTGAAACATATGTTCAATGATGTGGCTCTTCGTGAAAAATTAGCAGCCAACAAGCTCCAGTTCTCATCAGCTAACTCTATGAATATCGGTCGTTTGGTACCACAGATTGTCTACTATGTGTATGCCTACGCTCAGCTTGTTAAAACTGGTGAGATTAAGGCTGGTGACAAGGTTAACTTCACCGTACCGACAGGAAACTTTGGGAATATCTTGGCTGCCTTTTATGCGAAGCAAATTGGCCTACCAGTCGGCAAGTTAATTTGTGCTTCAAATGACAACAATGTCTTGACAGATTTCTTTAAAACTCGTGTTTATGACAAGAAGCGTGAGTTTAAGGTAACCACTAGCCCATCTATGGATATCTTAGTGTCTTCAAACTTGGAGCGCTTGATTTTCCATCTTTTGGGAAATGATGCGGTTAAGACAGCTGAACTTATGAATGCTTTGAATAACCAAGGTCAGTATGAATTGACAGATTTTGATGCAGAGATTCTTGACCTTTTTGCAGCAGAGTATGCGACTGAAGCAGAAACAGCAGCAGAAATCAAGCGTGTTTATGAGGCAGATGCTTATATTGAGGACCCTCATACAGCAGTTGCTTCGGCCGTATATAAAAAATACCAAGCGGCGACAGATGATGTGACTAAGACCGTGATTGCTTCAACAGCTAGTCCTTATAAATTCCCAGTAGTTGCAGTAGAAGCTGTAACAGGGAAATCAGGTTTGAGCGACTTTGAGGCCTTGGCTCAGTTGCACGAAATTTCAGGAGTGGCAGTGCCACCAGCAGTTGATGGCCTTGAAACAGCTCCAGTTCGTCACAAGACAACTGTTGCAGCGGCAGATATGCAGGTGGCAGTAGAATCTTATCTAGGACTTTAAGACAGAGGAAGTAAACTCGGTTGGGAAACTAACTGAGTTTCTTTTCATCAGGAGGAAGGATTGTTTAAGAAAAATAAGGATATTCTCAACATAGCTTTACCTGCCATGGGTGAAAATTTCTTGCAGATGCTCATGGGGATGGTAGATAGCTACTTGGTAGCTAATCTGGGGTTGATCGCCATTTCGGGTGTGTCTGTAGCTGGAAATATAATCACCATTTATCAGGCTATTTTTATTGCCTTGGGAGCAGCAATTTCTAGTGTCATTTCAAAAAGTGTGGGACAGAAAGATCAGCCTAGACTAGCCTACCATGTGACAGAAGCTCTCAAGATAACCTTGCTATTGAGTTTAATTTTAGGTGGCTTGTCCATCTTTGCAGGTCAAGAGATGATTGGTCTTTTAGGTACTGAACAGGCTGTGGCTGAAAGTGGTGGCTTATACCTATCTTTAGTTGGTGGGACAATCGTTCTCCTGGGCTTAATGACTAGTTTAGGGGCCTTGATTCGCGCCACCCACAATCCTCGACTTCCGCTTTATGTTAGTTTTTTATCCAATGCTTTAAATATTGTTTTTTCAAGTGTCGCCATTTTTATCCTTGATATGGGGATAGCTGGTGTAGCTTGGGGGACTATTTTGTCTCGTTTGATCGGGGTTGTAATTTTGTGGTCACAATTAAAACTTCCATATAGGAGACCAACGTTTGAACTGGATAAAGACCTGCTGACCTTGGCGTTACCTGCAGCGGGAGAACGTCTCATGATGAGGGCTGGTGATGTAGTCATAATTGCCTTGGTTGTTTCCTTTGGGACGGAGGCAGTCGCGGGAAATGCTATCGGTGAAGTTTTGACTCAGTTCAACTATATGCCTGCCTTCGGTGTTGCGACAGCAACAGTCATGCAGGTAGCTCGAGCAGTAGGGGAGAATGATTGGGCAAGGGTGGACAGACTAAGTAAGCAAACTTTTTGCTTGTCTTTCTTTCTCATGTTGCCTTTAACGCTTAGTATCTATGCTCTCGGGACACCACTAAGTTATCTCTACACCAGCGATCCTGTGGCTATCAAAGCCAGTGTTTTAGTGACTCTTTTTTCACTTTTAGGGACTCCTATGACAACGGGGACGGTCATTTATACAGCTGTCTGGCAAGGTTTGGGAAATGCCCGACTTCCCTTTTATGCGACAAGTATTGGAATGTGGTGCATCCGTATTGGGACTGGTTACCTGATGGGAATTGTTCTTGGATGGGGTTTGCCTGGTATTTGGGCTGGAACGCTTTTGGATAATGGTTTCCGTTGGATGTTCCTACGCTTTCGTTATAAATCTTATATGACATTGAAAGGATAAGAAATGCAAGAAACGGCTTTTATTTGGGATTTAGACGGGACCTTATTGGACTCCTATGAAGCTATTTTGTCAGGGATCGAGGAAACCTATGCACAATTTTCCATTCCTTTTGACAAGGAAAAAGTTCGAGCTTTTATCTTGAAATACTCTGTCCAGGATTTACTAGTGCAAGTGGCAGAAGAAAGAGGCTTGGATGTTGATAGGCTCAATCAAGTCCGTGCTCAGAGCTTGGCTGAAAAGAATGCCCAGGTCATCTTGATGCCGGGGGCGCGCGAGGTTTTAGCCTGGGCAAATCAGCAAGGAATTCAGCAATTTGTCTACACCCACAAAGGCGATAATGCCTTGACTATTTTACGAGATTTGGGATTGGATGTTTATTTCACAGAAATTTTGACAAGCCAGAGCGGTTTTGCTCGTAAACCAAGTCCAGAAGCAGCGACCTACCTTATCAGCAAATACCATTTAAAACCAGACCGCACCTTTTATATAGGGGATCGTACTTTGGATATCGAGTTTGCTCAGAGTAGTAGCATTCAGAGTATCAATTTCCTTGGAACTCCGGTGGATTGCAATCATCAGATTTCTTGTTTAGCGGATATTCCTTCTCTCTCTTTATGAAAGAGAATATGTCAGCTTTGTGACAAAAATCATACAAACTATTTCAATTAATGTAGTTTGTTACAGAGCTTAGACAGTTTTATTAAATAGCCCCCAAAGGGCTTTTTTTCTTTTTTCTTTATGTTATGATAGAAAGGTACTACATTTGAAAAGGAGTTTGAATAGTATGAAGAAACGAATTATTTTAGCATCAACAGTAGCTCTATCACTTGCCCCTACCTTGGCGACTCAAGCAGAAGAAATTGTATGGTCACCACGTTCAGTTGAGCAAATTCAAAACGATGTTGCTAAAAGCGAAAATAAAACAAGTTACACAATTAAGTACGGAGATACCCTAAGCACGATTGCAGAGGCTTTGGGAGTAGACTTAAATGTCCTTGCAAACTTGAACAAAATCACAAATATTGACTTGATTTTTCCAGAAACTGTACTGACTACAACTGTGAACGACAATGAGGAAGTAACAGAGGTTGAGATTTATACACCTCAAGAAGTTGGTTCTGATGTAGCAAGTGCAACAGCAGATTTAACAACGAATCAAGTAACAGTAGATGAACAAACTGTTCAAGTCGAAGATTTGACACAACCAGTTGAAGAAACAACGACTACTGTTGAGGAGACAACTACAACAGAAGCAACAACTGGAGTTGTAGCAGAAACTACAGTATCGTCAGAAGCAACAACTGAAGCTGCGGCACCTGTCGTTGAAGAAACAACTACGGTCGCTGAACCAACAACTACAGTTGAGGAAACAACTACGGTCGCTGAACCAACAACTACAGTTGAGGAAACAACTACGGCTGCTGAACCAACTACAACAGTTGAGGAAACAACTACGGCCGCTGAAACAACTACAACAGTTGAAGAAACAACGACTACAGAAGCAACAACTGAGGCTGTAACAGAAGCTCAATCGGCTCCAGCAACTTACCAAGCTGAACCAAGTCAAGGTGCATCAGCAACTTATACAGCACCAGCGGCTCCTGATTATGCAACTATTGCAGCAACAAAATCTGAAAATGCAGGTCTTCAACCACAAACAGCTGCATTTAAAGAAGAAGTAGCTAACTTGTTTGGTATCACATCATTTAGTGGTTACCGTCCAGGAGATCCAGGTGACCACGGAAAAGGTCTAGCGATTGACTTCATGGTCCCAGTTAGCTCAGCTCTCGGTGACCAAATTGCAGATTATGCTATCCAAAATATGGCTAGCCGTGGAATCAACTACATCATCTGGAAACAACGTTTCTACGCACCATACGATAGCAAATACGGACCAGCCTACACTTGGAATCCAATGCCAGATCGTGGTAGCGTAACAGAAAACCACTATGACCACGTTCACGTATCAATGAACTAATAATGAATGAGAAGTTGGGAACTGATTCAGTTTCCACTTCTTTTTTCTATTTCGATTGCTTAGGTAGTGAAAAAATCCAGGCATAAATATAGATGAAAAGCCTTATAGAAACATGACGAGGAGACTGTTTTATATTTTTGGAGAGTAGTTCTGGTTAAAATAAAACAACCAGCACTTTCTATGAAGGTGCTGGTTTTTAATAACTGCTGTTAAACTTTTCTCCGCTTGATTTCAAGTAGTCTTTGATAGAAGAAGATTTGGCTACTATAGATATAAGGGAAGATAGAGATACTTGCGATTCCAAAGCTAATCCAGATAAGGATGTACCAAGGAAGTAGCTGTAAATCAAGGACAAAGCGTTGGAACTTATAGCCTTTCATGAGAAAGCGGCTGGTATGTAGCACGCGGCTCGGTTTGGCAATTCCGATTGCAAGGGTGTCACATAAAAGTAGTTCAACTTGGGAATAGGCATAATATTGTGGCAGATAGATAATGGTTCCCAAAATCATTACTAGGACGCTACCAAAGAAATAGAGAGCGAAAGTAAGTAGGAAGTGTTCGATATCTGGATTGGTGACGTCGACAGATGGAAATTCGGGATGAAGTTCCACAAATTTACGAGCCATGGCACTGCTATAAAAGAGCAAGTAGACTCCAAAAAGATTAGGAATGCTCCATAAAAAGAGATAGAAACGCTTGAGTAAGAGCGTTAGAAAAGTTTGGGTAAAGAAGCGGTTGTCAAGCAAGGACAGACTATCTTTAAAGGAAAGCTCTATCTCAGAAATTCTGTAAAGATTAATCGTGGTAAAGAGAGCACCAGCTAGGATGATAGAACTTGTAAATCCAACGGCTATCGGAAAGAGAGCAGACTGGATTGTGATCCCTAGAAAACTCAAGAAGGACTGTTCAAGAATGCCTTCATCAAGTAGGGATAAAGGTCTGATAAAGCTCGATAGAATAAAGAGAATACTTGGTAATAAAAAGACAAGCAGCAAGCGAGGGTGCTCAGCTTGAAATTGTCTAGCCTGCTCGCGAACTTCTTTTAAATTAATTTTTGGGTACTTCATTCTTTCATTATACCATAGTTCGTGACAGTTCCTGTTTTTTTTGATAGAATCATACAGTATGCCCCTGGGCACAAAGTAAGAACTGGGACTGTCTTTCCCAGCTTCGGAGGTAAAAAATGTCAGATTCGCCAATCAAATATCGATTGATTAAAAAAGAAAAACACACAGGAGCTCGTTTGGGTGAGATTATCACACCCCATGGAACCTTCCCGACGCCTATGTTTATGCCAGTAGGGACTCAGGCAACGGTCAAGACTCAGTCGCCAGAAGAATTGAAAGAGATGGGGTCAGGGATTATCCTATCCAACACCTATCACTTGTGGCTTCGCCCTGGGGACGAACTCATTGCCCGTGCTGGAGGTCTTCACAAGTTTATGAACTGGGACCAACCAATCTTAACGGATAGCGGTGGATTCCAAGTGTATTCTCTAGCAGACAGCCGTAATATTACAGAAGAAGGGGTAACCTTCAAGAATCACCTCAACGGTTCTAAGATGTTCCTTTCGCCTGAAAAAGCTATTTCTATCCAGAACAATCTAGGCTCAGACATCATGATGTCCTTTGACGAATGTCCCCAATTTTATCAACCTTATGATTATGTGAAAAAATCGATTGAACGTACTAGCCGTTGGGCTGAGCGTGGGTTAAAGGCTCACCGTCGCCCACATGACCAAGGTTTGTTTGGGATTGTACAGGGGGCAGGATTTGAAGATCTTCGTCGTCAGTCGGCGCATGATCTTGTAAGCATGGACTTCCCAGGCTACTCTATCGGAGGACTAGCGGTTGGAGAAACCCACGAAGAGATGAACGCAGTTTTGGACTTCACCACTCAACTCCTTCCTGAGAACAAACCTCGTTACTTGATGGGAGTGGGAGCGCCAGATAGCTTGATTGATGGTGTTATCCGTGGTGTCGATATGTTTGACTGTGTCTTGCCGACTCGTATCGCTCGTAACGGGACTTGTATGACCAGTCAAGGTCGCTTGGTAGTCAAGAATGCTCAGTTTGCGGAGGACTTTACACCACTTGATCCAGAGTGTGATTGCTACACATGTAAGAATTATACCCGTGCTTATCTACGCCATTTGCTTAAGGCAGATGAAACCTTTGGTATCCGCTTGACAAGTTACCATAATCTGTATTTCTTGATCAATCTGATGAAGCAGGTTCGCCAGGCTATCATGGATGATAATCTCCTGGAATTTCGTGAACATTTTGTTGAAAAATATGGTTATAACAAGTCAGGGCGAAATTTTTAAATTTAGCTTGAGATCCACCAAAAATCCTAAGTTTTCTCTTAGGATTTTTCTGTTTTTTTTGATAAAATAAAGGTACTATGAATGAAAGTTAGATGGCTTTTTTGCCAATCTAATGAATGGAGAATAAACTCGTATGCGTATTAAATGGTTTTCCTTGATTAGGATTACAGGTTTGCTTTTGGTACTCTTGTATCATTTCTTTCAGACGGCTTTCCCAGGAGGTTTCTTCGGGGTTGACGTCTTCTTTACCTTCTCAGGTTTTCTGATCACATCACTTTTATTAGAAGAATTTGGACAAAAAGGGAAGATTGATATCTTAGGATTTTTTAGAAGACGTTTCTATCGAATTTTTCCACCGGTCGTTTTAATGATTCTTGTCATCATGCCATTCACCTTCTTGGTTCGCCAAGATTATGTGGCAGGAATTGGTGGGCAGATTGCCGGTGTTCTAGGATTTATGACGAACTTCTATGAAATGCTGACAGGAGGAAGTTATGAATCTCAGTTTATCCCTCACCTCTTTGTTCACAACTGGAGCTTAGCTGTTGAAGTTCATTATTATATCTTGTGGGGCTTGGCAGTCTGGTTCCTATCTAAGCGAGCAAAATCAAGCGGACAACTACGAGGAACAATCTTTCTACTTTCATCAGCTGCCTTTATCGTCAGTTTCCTTTCGATGTTTATCGGTAGTTTTATTGTAAGTTCTTATTCAACAGTATACTTTTCAAGCTTAACTCATGTGTATCCATTCTTTTTAGGTAGTGTGCTTGCTACCGTAATAGGGGTTCGTCATGCAACGCCACTTCTTAAACGTTTGAATAGAAGCTTGGATTTGAAGCAGACTTTGCTAGTTTTTGGAGCTGGGCTTGGAGTCTTGCTCTTACTGACCTTCTTTGTGAAATTTACATATCTCTTTGCTTATTTACTCGGCTTCTTATTAGCAAGTTTAGCTGCACTTCTGATGATTGTTGCAGCACGCGTCTTGCATGAGAAAACACCGACGATCAAAGAGCCAAAGATTATCAGCTTTTTAGCGGATACAAGCTATGCTGTCTATCTTTTCCACTGGCCGTTCTATATTATTTTCTCACAGTTAATGGGAAATATTCCGGCAGTGATTTTAACCACCATCTTCTCTTATACCTTCGCAACCCTTTCTTTCTATGTTATCGAACCTTTAGTAGCAGGAAAATCTACTGATCTCTTGCAAAAGGCAAAAGAAATTCCGCATATTAAACCGGTCTTTGCTGGTAGTGCTGGAGTACTTGGTCTGATTACCGTTTCCGTGATATTGATAGCTCCTCAAGTAGGCGCATTTGAAACGGATTTGATGGTTAATGGTCTCAATCAGGCGCAAACCAATATGAACCGAACAAAAACCATGGCAGATCAAGCAGAAGCTAGTCGCTATAATATAGCTGAGGGTGTATCCATCATTGGAGATTCGGTAACCTTGCGTGCTTCTGAGGGACTAAAAGAAGTCTTGCCAGATGCGCAGATTGATGGTCAGGTCAGTCGAACTACCAAACAGGCAAATGAATTGATGCTGAATTACAGTCAGAATAAAGCCTTGCCTAAAATTGTAGTCATTGCGACTGGCGTTAATAATCCTGAAAATTATAAAGCCGATTTGGATTTGCTGATAACAAATCTTCCAAAAGGACATCAACTTGTTTTAGTTACTCCATACGAGGGGGACACAACGCAGGAAACACAACCTTATGTTGAGCAGTATGCAAGCTATGCGCGTGAACTGGCACAAAAATATCCATATATAGCACTAGCAGATTGGAACCAAGTCGCCAAAGATCATCCAGATATTTGGAAGGGAACAGACCAGGTTCACTTCGGTAGTGATACGACTAAGCAGGATGAAGGAGCAAAACTTTACGCAGAAACCATTAATGCTGCCGTTAAAGCTCTCGCAGACAAACCTGTCAAATCAAAATAATCACTAAAAAGTAGAGATTGTATCTCTACTTTTTTGCTTTAACGAGAATTGGGAAAAACTTGCCAAATTGTCAGAATTATGAGAAAATAGGAACAATCAAAAAATGGAGGGAATGCAATGAGAGAAGACATCAAGATTAATGACCGTGCTCTAGCATTGGAAGATCAAATCATTGAAGTACTCGAAAAAGTTTATGATACAGATGTAGAGTTAGATGTATACAATCTCGGATTGATTTATGAGATTCATTTAGATGAGGCTGGCCTTTGTACAGTTGTTATGACCTTCACTGATACTGCCTGTGACTGTGCAGAAAGTCTGCCAATCGAGATTGTGGCAGGTTTAAAACAAATTGATGGGATTGAGGATGTCAAGGTTAAGGTTACCTGGTCTCCAGCATGGAAGATTACACGCATTAGTCGTTATGGGCGTATAGCTCTAGGGCTACCTCCTCGATAATGATTTATTTTGAAAATACAAAAAAGCAAGCCAGTTGAGGCTTGCTTTTGATTTGCTTATTTTTTACCAGATTGTTCCATATTCCAGAAATCTGTAACGGCACCACGTGATGCAGAAGATACGGTATGGGCATATTTACCGAGGACACCACGGCTATATAGTGGTGGCAAGGTTGTTTCTGCCTTACGTTTTTCAAGTTCTTCATCGGAAACGTCCATGGAAATTTCTTTTGTATCTTGGTCAACAGTGACGATATCTCCTGTACGGAGGTAGGCAATTGGTCCACCATCCTGAGCTTCAGGAGCGATATGTCCAACAACCAATCCATAAGTACCACCAGAGAAGCGTCCGTCTGTCAAGAGGGCAACCTTGTCTCCTTGGCCTTTACCAACGATCATGGATGAAAGTGATAGCATCTCAGGCATACCAGGGCCACCCTTAGGTCCAACAAAACGAACAACGACTACGTCGCCATCAACGATTTCATCTGACAAGACAGCTTGGATAGCATCTTCTTCTGAGTCAAAGACCTTAGCTGGACCAACGTGGCGACGAACCTTAACACCGGACACCTTGGCAACTGCACCGTCAGGAGCAAGATTACCGTTCAAGATGATAAGCGGACCGTCCGCACGTTTAGGATTTTCAAGTGGCATGATGACTTTTTGACCTGGAGTAAGATCTGCAAAGTCAGCTAAGTTTTCAGCGACAGTCTTACCAGTACATGTGATGCGGTCTCCATGAAGGAATCCATTTGCCAACAAGTACTTCATAACCGCAGGCACACCACCAACTTCGTAGAGATCTTGGAAGACATACTGACCAGAAGGTTTCAAGTCGGCCAAGTGAGGCACACGTTCTTGGATGGTATTGAAGTCCTCAAGTGACAAGTCAACATTAGCCGCGTGGGCAATAGCAAGTAAGTGAAGAGTGGCGTTAGTAGAACCACCGAGAGCCATTGTCACTGTAATGGCATCTTCAAAGGCTTCGCGAGTCAAGATATCAGAAGGTTTGATACCAAGTTCAAGCATTTTGACAACTGCACGACCGGCTGCTTCGATGTCTTCTTTCTTATCAGCAGATTCAGCTGGGTGAGAAGAAGAACCTGGCAAGCTCATCCCCAAAACTTCGATAGCAGTAGCCATAGTATTGGCAGTATACATACCTCCACAACCACCAGGTCCAGGGCAGGCATTACATTCCAGACGTTTGACGTCCTCAGCCGTCATATCGCCGTGGTTCCACTTACCGATTCCTTCAAATACAGAAACCAAGTCGATGTCTTTGCCATCTAGTTTTCCAGGGGCGATAGTACCACCGTAAGCGAAAATAGCTGGGATATCCATATTGGCAATGGCAATCATAGAACCAGGCATGTTCTTGTCACAACCCCCGATAGCCACAAAGGCATCCACGTTATGACCACCCATAGCTGCTTCGATAGAGTCCGCGATGATATCACGTGACGTTAGGGAGAAGCGCATACCAGGCGTTCCCATAGCAATCCCGTCGGCTACCGTAATGGTTCCAAACTGCACAGGCCAAGCACCCGCAGATTTAACCCCTTCTTTAGCCAATTTCCCAAAGTCATGCAAGTGGATATTACATGGTGTGTTTTCCGCCCAAGTTGAAATGACCCCAACAATCGGTGTTTCAAAGTCCTTATCTGTCATACCAGTCGCACGAAGCATGGCACGGTTAGGTGATTTTACCATGCTGTCATAGATGCTACTGCGGTGACGTTTATCTAATTCTGTCATTCAAGTCCCTCCCATTTCAGTTTGTTCCATTATAGCACAATTTTCATATGAATAACAGAAGAAAATTTTTAAATTTTCAGACAATTCAGCAGTGTACGATAAAAAAATACAACTTTTTTTGTCAAGTAACTTTACTTTACAAAAAAGTTTTGATATACTATTAAAGTTGATGAAAATCAAACCTAATTGAATTTATATCTTAAAAGGAGAAAAACGAAATGGCAGTACCTGCACGTCGCACATCAAAAGCGAAGAAAAACAAACGTCGTACACACTACAAAGTAACAGCTCCATCTGTAAACTTTGACGAAACTACTGGAGATTACTCACGTTCTCACCGCGTATCACTTAAAGGATACTACAAAGGACGTAAGATCGCTAAAGCTGCATCAGCTGAATAATAGAAGGGAGATACCATGCGCGTAAATATTACACTTGAACACAAAGAATCTGGTGAACGCTTGTACCTTACTTCTAAAAACAAACGTAACACTCCAGACCGTCTTCAATTGAAGAAATACTCACCAAAACTTCGCAAACACGTTGTGTTTACAGAGGTGAAATAGGGATTCACTACACGTCAATAGATGTGAAAACCCTTGATTTTAAGCGATTCCTGAAATTCTAAATTTCACTACATTGCAATATAAATCAACCGAATCACTACCTTTTTCACTACCTTTTTTGAAATAAAAATAATGATTCGGATATTTAAAAGAAGAGGAACTTTAGTGTGAAGCTCCTCTTTTTTATTTGTTCTTTTACTTACAAATCGTAAGACCTGGTTTGACACGGTTTGATTTCAAGTAATTTATAAATAGCTTTAGATCAGATTTCAGAAGACTTGGACTGCTTTTTCATTTGATAAATTGTAAAATATAGTGCAACAAAAATCTCATAATTAGGAAATTAAATCTTTAGTAGTTAAATATAATTAAACTGTGTAAGAATGAATATGAAGATTAATAGAACAATTTTTCATGTGTAATACATACAAAATAATTTGACACCTCTATAATCTATAAATTTGTTTTATTTCTAATATCAAACCAAATTTTAGGGTAGTGTACAATAAGTTGTGTAAACACAAAAAGGAATAAATCCGTTATAGTAGAGTTGCGAAACATTACTAGAAAGAGATTTCTTCCTTAACTATTTCTACATCAACATGGTCATTAGTCAATGCCTCTAATAAAGTAGTTGTTGAACCAGTATTTCTAAATAAAACATCACAAACTACATTTTTTAAATATCTTTTCATATACCTCCCCGTTAACACAAGAAAACTACTGGTCTAGTTGAAATGCATTTGATTATTTGTCTAAAGAATTAAGAAAGCCAGGTAAGAAAGTATCAAATGTCTCATGATTTAACTTTACAAATTTATTCTGACCTACTTTTCTTGTTGTAGTAAGACCAGCTTCTCGCAAAGTTTTAAAATGATACGAAGCAGCTGATTTACTAATAATGAGCAAATCGCCAATTTCTCCACAACTTAGTTCAGTATTCGCTCTGTACAGTAATCTAATAATTTTTAGACGAACATTATCTGCTAATGCTTTAAAAATTTTAACTCTTAAATCATCTTCGCTAAGGTTATATTGTTTCATAGTCATAAAGTAATTTTACTATTGAAATAAACACTTGTCAATTTTTTGTACGGCCGTCGTTGACTTTTCTGCATTATAGTGATAATATAAAGTTTAATAGTTCAATAATTGTTTAACTATTAAATTTAAAAAGGAGGTGTTTTATGAAACAGAACTGGATAGCAATTATTACGTAAAGTATCTATTTATAACTTATAACAAAAATATTCTTAGAAAGTGATGTTAATATACAATGAAAAAATACTCTTATTTGTTCTTCTTAACAATGTTCATTATAGGGACCGATACATTTTTAATTTCTCCACTGCTTCCAACTTTAGCAAACCTATATAATATAAATTCTTCAGTTTCTGGTTGGATGGTCAGCGCATATGCAATAGGTTATGCTGTATTTGCCCTTATCTCAGGCCCAATTTCAGATGGTCGTGATAGAAAAAAAGTAATGACTTATGGGCTGATTGCTTTTACCATTTCAACTTTTCTATGTGGTTTTGCAACAAGTTTTCCTTTAATGCTCCTTTTTCGCTTATTTGCAGGTATCAGTGCTTCATTTATAACTCCACAAGTTTGGGCTTCAATTCCTATTGTTGTTGATAAAAAGTATATTGTGCAGGTTATGGGATATGCGACCGCTGGTTTATCCGTTTCTCAAATGGCTGGGGTACCTATTGGTGGCTATCTGGCAAACTTTTCTTGGCAAACTCCCTTTTATACGATTGCGTTTGCTTCCTTAATACTTCTCATTTTAATCCATATTTTTCTACCAAAACTTGAAATTGGAAAAGCAAATAGAATTTCTTTTACAGAGGCTTATAAAAATATCCTAACTAATAAAAAATCAGTTAGTTATCTAATTGCTTATTTTGTTTTTCAAACAGGTTCTTTTACAGCCATTACCTTCATATCTACATGGTTTACCAATGACTTTAATATGAGTTTAACTAACATTAGTACTGCAATTATAGCTATTGGTGCAGGTAACTTATTGGGTTCTTTATTTGGAAGTCAATTGGTTAAAAAATTTGGTTTACAAAGAACTTTTAAAACTGAATTACTTACATTAATTATCCTCTACCTTATTCTACCTTTTGCTAATAATTTTTGGGTAGCCGAAATTTTATTAATAATTATCTATATAAATAATGGATTTATTTTTCCTTTGTTTATGGCGACTTTGCAAGGTACTGTTGAAAATGCACGAAGTACGATTTCTTCATTATCAAATGCAGTAATGTATTTAGGTGAAACAATTGCAGGTATAGTGGGAGGAGTTCTCTTTGTGAAATTTACAGGATTCTCAGGAATTTCTGTTTTCGCAGCTATTATGATTGCCTTATCATGGTTATTGTATGCACAAGCAGGGGCGTTTAAGAAAGATAAATCTTAAGCTCAATATTTTAATTCTAAAAACAATATAAAATAAAGAGGTTGGAACAAAAGTCTGACCTCAAATATAAAAAGCGAACAAAACTAGTTTTCTGGCTTTAATAACAGTCTCTATCCTTTAGGTGAAAATACCGATTTTATGGTATAATAAGGATAACTCTATACAAGGAGGTGTGCCATGACTCTTGATGTAAATAAAGAAGAATTAACAATTTTAGGAATTCCCTTTGATAACTTTTCAGATTTTGATACCGTCTGGTATGCTATTGGGTCATCAATGATTGAAAATTATGAACCTACTGTTCAAGATGTGATTGATTTAAAAACTTATGTTATCAACAAACGAAAGGAATTGAATATTGGTTAAAAATCAATACGAAGGCTATGAGTACATTGATCCCAATCACCAATATACCTATCCAAATTCTACAGTCTTAATCAACAAACAAAATATTACAAATATTGAAGAAGCCTACCGGAATGAGCATTTATTCGTTACTAGAAGGCTTGCAGACTTGCGCTTGAAAACCATAGAAGTCTACTCCATTAGTGATATTTTAGCCATTCATAAATATTTATTTCAAGATGTCTATGCTTGGGCGGGACAATTTCGCAAGGTGAATATCTCAAAAAATGGGAATCCTTTTATGTCAATACAATCTTTCAGTACTGCCCAAGCATATATAAATCGCCTTATTCATACCTATTATCAAACTGCTAATTCAAAAGATGAGATTATTAAACAATTAGCAAAAATTCTTGATAATCTTAATTATTTCCATCCCTTTCGAGAAGGGAATGGACGAACTCAACGAGAAGTTATTCGTTCCTTAGCACTATCAAAAGGTTATTCTGCACAAATACGAGTGGAACAAGATGATGAAATTTACAACCTTTATATGGACGGAACTGTCTATGGAGAATTAAGAAAGTTAGAAGAACTACTTGGTAAAATACTGGAAAAATTGTAAATTAGTCTACAAAAATACTTCTATATTTTTAAATATCCTAAATATCACAGAAAATTATAACTTACCAAGGTTTAAATCATAATAGATAGACAAAAAGCTTCTGAAATCTAACATTTCAGAAGCTTTTTTCTTGTCATAAAATGGCTGCAACTATTATTATTCAATACATATTATCTCTATTTATTAAAATAATTAATGATTAAGTAGTGGCCCACTAAGATGAAAATCAAAATTTGTAACATCAACTAAACCAACAACTTTGTCACTTTGATATAATTCCATCAAAAATTGTGCCATCTCTTCACTTGTGTGATATTTAGCAAAATGCTCATCATAATCATATTCTTTAGAATCTGTAGCAACTTGACCGAATTCCGTTTTTGTGGCAGCTGGAGCTAAAACCTTAGCTTTTAATTGATGTTGATTTGCCTCTAGTTCCAATGCCAAGCCTTCTGTAAAAGCACTGACATAAAATTTACTTGCACAGTATGTAACTGCATTTGGAACCATCATGTATCCGCCTCTAGATGATAAGTTAATCAATTGAGCGCCTTTACAATCTTTATAATCTCTCACATATAGAGTTGATAGAATTGTTAAAGCTTCAATGTTTAGATGGATTAATGTTATTATCTTTTCTAAATCTTGAGATTCAACCTTATCATAATTTCCAAAACCAGCATTATTTATTAGCGTAGTAATGTGATATTTTTTCAAGCTTTCATAAAGAGCAAAAATATTACTGGACTTCGATAAATCAACAACTTTAATAACAACATCTAAATCCGGATAATGGTTCAAAATCTCTTGCTTCAATTTTTCTAGTCGTTCTTGACGCCGAGCAATTAAAATAAGATTCGTTCCTAATTTTGCAAATTGTCTTGCTGTCTCCGCTCCTATACCAGCACTGGCTCCAGTAATACAAGTATAATTCTTCGTTTGTCCCATACTTTTTTCTCCTTTACAGATTGCTATTTGCATTTTTTATAAGAGTCGCTGCTCCCATCAAGGTTCTTGACAGCCTTATCACTAAGCCCCTTTGGAGCTCTCTATTCCTTCAAACCAATTTTTCGTCTATATGGTATTACCTCCTCTCCTAGCTTTATATCAAATTCCTTTGATACTATGTATTTTACATAGTAAAGCGCACTTTATGTCAAGAGAAAACTGAAAATTTTTTAATTTTTTAAAAATTATGCTAAAATAATAAAAAATAAAGGGGGGAAATATTATGGCTTACTATTCTATTGGAGAATTTGCTAAAAAAACTGGACTTCCTATTTCCACACTTCGATACTATGAGCAAGAAAAATTGATTTACTCACACAGAGAAGAAAATAATCGTAGATACTATGATGACTCTGATATAGCGTGGGCTCAATTCATTATTAGATTAAAAAAGACGGGAATGTCTATTAAAAATATGCAAGAATACACTGACCTAAGATATAAAGGAGACTCCACAATTCCTCAACGACTTAGACTACTATTTTTTCAACTTGATGAACTTCATAAGCAACAAACTGAAATTAACCAACATATTGATTTTCTTGAAAAGAAAATTAAAACTTATTTAGGTATTAATCCTAATTAGCACCATTATTATTTTCTTTATCTAAAAAAGGGATTGACAATTGAACTCTTTTTATATTACTTGTTAAATGGTTGTAATTGGGATTTTCTTAAGTTGAACTTGTAAAATAGAAGTGTATACATTTTTAATCTATAGTCGTAGAGATTTAGTAAAACTATAGCCAAATATAGATCTTTTTCTATAATTTACTAATGTCTGTTATAATGGACATTATTTGAAATTTCCATTATAACAGACATTAATACAGTTTTGTAACATTATTTTGGTATAGTAATATTATAAAAGGAGGCAAAGATTATGAGAAAATTAGTAGGTATATTACTGCTTTCATTATCAATAATTACTTTAATTGCTTGCTCAAAAAACAACCACCAATCTTTAGATGGTGAGTATTATTGGATCTCAAGTGAAAGAAACGAGTTGGCGTTTACTATTAAAGGAGATAATGCTTCCATAGAGCATGGAGAAGCCGATAGTTTTATCATTAACAAAAAAAAGAATACGATCGAATTAACTGGACAAAATATTGCAAGTCGAACAGAAGAATATTCATTTAAAGATGGGGTCTTTTCTGTTGATATTAGTGGAGTTAAGCACGACTACTATCTTAAAGATAGCGAAGCATATAATAACGCACTAAAACAATATGGATATAAATAACATCATTCACACCTATTTTCCTGAATAGGTGTTTTTTTCAAATAAAAAAGACTCCGGAGAGTCTTCGCATTACTTATGCAATTCTTTATTACTCAATGTATGAAAAATCCCCCACAGAAGAATATTTACAATGATAAACAGCAATATTTCCACTAAATTAAAGTCTATCAAATTCCGTGACCGCATTGCCACCATAGCTTGGGAGTAGGGATAGATTAAAGATAATTTATCTGATACAAAAATCATCATGAATCCTACGAAAGTACCAATAGAACCAATTCCCACAGATTTACTAAAAACACGAGTTTTAGCTGTCACAAAAAACTGTACTGCCATCATACTAATTGTTCCAAAAATCCCCAATAAATCCCACTTAAGGTAGGTGAACAAATTAGAAATTTCTAAATGAATTAGGTGAGCACTGACATAAAAAATACCAAACAAGAACAACTGTAAAACAGCAATAAACAAGATAATTACTATTTCTTTTGCCAACAATAATTTCCCAAGACTGACATTATTAGCTCTGAGAAATTCAATATTTTTCCTATCAAACTCTTTTCCTAACATCATGGCTACATAAATGCTGACCAAAATCGGAAAGAAAAGCTGGCTATAATAGAAGGTCAATTGTCCCCATAAAACAGGCACTTTTTCACTTTCTGCAACCATAGAATAAGCTGCACCTAAGTAAATACCAAGACCAATCAGGCTACAAAAAGCTAAGAAGAAAATACCAATCATCAACATGGAAAATTTTTGGGTTTTCCGCCATTCTACTGATAGATAAGACATCATAGCTTGCCTCCTTTCTTTTCAACTAGATAGAGAGATAAGAAGAGATAGATTAGGGCTATTGGCAAATATGTAAAGAGTTTAAATCCTAGGTTTGTCGCCAAAACATAACTCACTTGACTGGCGACTTTCTGGTAATCCACCAGAGACAGATATGCTATACCACCAAATGGGAAAATCAGCTGTAGAAAAGCTGTTGCATGACCAAATCCAACTCCAAGAAATCCTCCGAAAATCCCTAATGCCATTATCAATGCCTGCTTTTTCAGTAAAAACTGCAAAGTCAAAAACAGACAGGTTAAGACAAAAGATGCTAGCAAGAAAATGACGATTTGCCAGAGGATTAGGCTAACAGGCATTTCTAGACCAGAAAAGTTTGCAATCAACTGGACTACTACTCCCTCCAAAATAGCGAGAAAGGTCAAAACGAACATAGTCAGGCCAAGCTTACTCAGAAAGATATGCCGTACATTTTCACCATTTGCCATAAGCAGTTTGAAAGTGTTGCCCTCCTTCTCGTTCTTGACAATCCGGGATACAAAGAGAGCAATCACGATAGGGAGAATCAAGCCATTTACTTCTTTTATCATATAGAAAATTAGGTTAATCTGGTGCATGTCTGGATTACTTAGGTAGCGTGTAGCGGCTGCAATTGCCCAAGCAAATCCGACTCCCATAACTAGTATGATAATGAAGAAGGATTTGGTTCGTTTTGCCTTGAGCAATTCAATAGACAAATTATTCAACATAAGACTCACTCCTTGGTTAAGTTGAGGAAGATAGATTCCAAGGTTTCTTGTTCTTGCTTCACTTCATAAATTGGAACTTCCTCGACTATTAAATCTCGTAACAAACTAGAAATCTGCTGGTCGGCAAGGTTAGTCAGCTTGAGTTTATCCTCATGTATTTCTAACATCTTGCACGGATAACCAAATAACACTTGGCTAATGGCTTCATGTCGACCTCTAAAATCCCCACGCACTTCCAGCCATTTATTGGACTGAATTTTACGAATTTCTCCCTCGTAAACGAGTTGACCATGATTGATAATCCCTACACGGTCAGCGATATGCTCTACTTCAGAAAGGATATGGGTAGAGATGAAGACAGTAATGCCCTGTTCTTTTGCCAACTTGATAATCAGTTCCCGAATTTCATGAATCCCTGCTGGGTCTAGCCCGTTAGTTGGTTCATCCAGTATCAACAAACGCGGTTTCTTGACTAAGGCAAAGGCTAAAGCCAAACGCTGTTTCATACCCAGAGAATAATCTTTAACCAATTTTTTCTTGTTTTTAGGTTGATCTAACCCAACAATTTTCAAGGTTTCCTGAATATTTTTCTTATCAAATCCAAGGATTTTTTGGAAAACCAAGAGATTTTCATAGCCTGTCAAATTAGGATAATAAGACGGTTCTTCAATCATAGAGCCAATCTGATTAAGATACTGCTTGTCCGTACCTATGGATTGACCGAACACTTCAATATCCCCAGCTGTACGAGAAATCAAAGACAAAATCATCTTCATGGTGGTTGTTTTCCCAGCTCCATTTGGACCTAGAAAACCATAAATCTCACCTTGTTGAACTGATAAGGAACTAAGGTTAACTACCTGAGTGTCCTTAAATTCCTTTTGTAAGTTTTTTATCTGTAAAACATTACTAATCATTATGAACTTCCTCCTCAACGAGATTCATTTGTTGTTTAGCCATTTGGAAATACCTCACTGATTAAAATTTATTTGAGAAGTATCTCTATCTAGGTTATGTCTTTATTATAGACATGCTAGATTAATTTTAAACTAAGCTAACCTTAATTTTACATTAAGATTAAAGTATTTTTCTTTTTTTCACTCTTTTAAATGGTATAATTTAAATAAGCGAGGTAAGATTATGAGTTTCGAACAACAACTCCTGAATAAGCACATCCTTATCATTGATGACGACAAAATTTTAAACTCTTCCATAAGAGATATTCTCACTGCCTACGGATTTTCCAATCTAACATCAGCCTATGATATAGAATCTAGTTTGGACATGATTGAAATAGAGCAGTTCGACCTTTTCCTTTTGGACATTATGCTACCCGATGGGGATGGCTACACATTAGCAAAACATATCCGAAAAAAAGGCGATACTCCTATCCTCTTTCTGACTGCCAAAAATAATCCTGAAGATGAGATAGCTGGTTTCAATGCTGGTGGTGATGATTATATCATGAAACCCTTCATTCCAAAAAATCTTATCTATCGTATTATGGCTCTGCTCCGTAGAAGTTATAAATCAGAACAGGAAACAATACAGATTGGACAGACTTTGGTGAGTTTTCGGAATGCAACAGTACAAAAAAATGGAGCAGAAATTTCTATTACGCCAATTGAAATTCAGATTTTGAAAAAACTTTACGATAATAAAAATTACATCGTTTCAACCGAATCTCTCTGTGATACGATTTGGGGAGTGGATAGCTTTGGTTATGAAAACTCTTTGACTGTACATATTCGGAAAATTCGAGAAAAAATAGAAGAAAATCCTTCAAAACCTCAATATTTAAAGACAGCTAAAGGGCTAGGATATAAATTGTTATCATGATTATGAATCAAACCAAAATTTTAAGGTATTCACTAAAGAAATTTATCTTTTCTTCCATCATTATCTTTATTACCAATATTCTTCTAATTGCCAGTTTTGTTTTCTACATTAGTAAAAAGCAAACTGCTACTGAGACTGTGAAAATAATTTCTGAACACATTACCATCACAAATAATAACGTCCACATACCTGAAAATGATATTTCTAGTCTAAAAGAACAAAAGTTATGGCTCATGGTATTGGATAAGCAGACTGGAAAACAAGTGTTCGAACAGTATAAACCTACAGAAGTTCCTTCGCAATTTGACTACGGGGACATTTTACAGTTTTCTCGCTATTATCTTTCAGATTATCCTGTTTTTAGTCAGATAAAAGGTGGATACATCATTGTTGTTGGTTTTCCAAAAGATAAAATTGCTCGTTATAGTTTTAATTACTTAGATATAGATAGTCTCCGCCTGTTTCCACTAATAGCATTTGGAGTATTGCTTTTCAACTGCCTTTATTTCGCTTTTCTTTACTACTATGGCGTGACGCATATCAATCGTAAAATTGTGCCTCTTGTAACTGCTATTCAGAATCTCCCAGATGGTTTGAAAAATCCAATAAATTCTATATCAGAACTAGAATATCTTACAACTGCAATTAATCAAACCGATACTCTACTCAAAGAGAATGAAGTCTTTAAAGAGCAATGGATTTCAGGTATTGCACACGATATCAAAACACCTCTTTCTGTCATCATTTCTAACGCGTCCTTGTTAAATGATTCTGAACTAGATACACAGTTTAAAAAACATATTCGTCCAATATTGACGGAATCCTATTACATCCAAAATGTTTTAAATGACTTAAATATAGTAGCTCGCCTTTCATCCGGTCATCTTCAATTAAATCAGACTGAAACAAAAATTATCCCCTTCTTCAAAGACATTCTCATCCATATTTTAAATCAAGAAATCTGGAATGAATTTGAATTTGAATTTGATTACGATTATTCACTTGTTAATCAATCTATCATGATTGAGCAGTTTTTAATCACAAGAGTTATCCATAATATCATCTACAACTCTGTTTTACATAACGAAAAGGGTTGCACAATAAGAATCCACTTATACAAAAAAGATACAAATGTAATTGTCGAAATCAAAGATAATGGACAGGGAGCTTCACCAGAAAAAATTGCTGAACTTAATGAATTATCTTTTAAAAATATTGATATTTCTAAAATTAGAACGACTGGAATTGGGCTAAAAATTTCAAAACAAATTGTTGATTTGCATCAGGGCTCTATTTCATTTGCTAGCGTTCAAAATGAATTCTTTGAAAGTATCATTTCACTTCCGATTTTCAACATTACCAATTAGATAAAAAAATGGAGAAGAACCATTAGAGTCTTCTCCATTTTATTCATCTTATCTTCCACTTATACCCTGTCTAGAAAAAATAATACACTATTATTATTTTACATTAACAATATCACTGTTCAACAGGTAAGAAATTCCCTACAATAATCCCTACAATTCTAGGATCTTCATCATACGAAAGAAAAATATCTCGATATTTTGGATTGATAGAAACTAACCGTAAACCCTGTTCTTCCTGGTAAACTCTTTTAATGTATGTCTGATTATTACAGACTACTGCATATACTGCACCATCATAATCAAACCCTGTTTCACGGATGAGAGCCACAGAACCATTTTGATATTTGGGTTCCATTGAGTCACCAGAAATCCATGAGGCGAAATCGTGGGCTAGTTCTTCATCAAAATAGACAGTATCATAGTTTTGATCGTTATACACCGATGAACCGATACCAGCAGACATTTGTTCGTAAACATGGTATTCGTATAGTTTTTCTGACATTGAAACAATGTTCTTACATTTTTCTTTTTGAACTAGGCCTCTGACATAACTAAGTGCATTATTCTTACCTTCATCCGATAAAGTATTATATAGTCGGACGATTTCGACCTCTGTAAAATAACCTTTTGGAACATTTAGAATCTGCTCCAAAAGCTTTATTTTTTCTCTAGATGGTTGTTTTATTCCGCGTTCCCATGCAGAATAGGCTTGGTAGGTAATACCCAATTGATCTGCAATATCTTTTTGAGTCATTTTTAGCTCTTTTCTGCGAGCCTTTAGTTTTTCTGGTTGGTACATCGTTTCCCTCACATTAATAGTAATTTCAATTCAGCTTTTTGTTTTGCCTCTTTGTCCGTTAGCTTATTTTTATCCCAAACATAAGCTATAGATTTTCCTTTGTCATAAATGAGCCATACTCTTAAATTATTACAGTAAGTCTTTATTGTTTTCCAATTCTCTTGATCTAGAAGTTCTGGATATTCTTGACTAGTCACGAAGCCTTTTTTGATTACTGATTGCTCAATCTTATTGATTAGAGAAGTCTGATAGTTGTTGAATTCCTTTATAATCTGATCTTTGACACCGTGAAACAAAAGGAGTAGTGTGGCATTTTGTCCATCAATATAAGCATCGATAGCCTGCTTAATGGTACTTTCTTTTCCAGGATAATATTCTCTAAGAAGATCTAAAAGGCGATAAAACAATGCCTGTTTTGAAACATCCAGACTATTTTGAATCTTTTGAAAGGTGTCGCAACTATAATAAATCTTTGACAACAAAACAATGTCAGGCATTAATACTACAGCAGAGAAAATATTCGCTTCTCGCTCTAGTAGGTTCTCCTGATTATCAATAGATTCTGCAAAATAAGTGCCTTCATGCTTAAGTATGAAATGCCCCAGTTCGTGACACAGAGTAAAATTCTGCTTTACAATCGGATTATCCTTTTCATAAGAAAAACTAATACCTAATTCATCAATAACAGTCAATCCTTCAATCTTACGATTAGAGAAGTGGTGACTAATCACTTGAATCTGATATTCTTGAATACAGTGTTGAAAGAAGTAGTTGAAATTATAATTTAGTAATGAAATGTCATGATCTTTCATATACTGGTATAACACATGTTTTGTAGACTTACTTATTCTTGTATACAATTCATCCAAAGAATGATACCTCCTTTAAGTATAAAATACAAAACTAAACCAATTTAGTTGAGTTTATTATATAAAAAAAGTGGATGTGTGTCCACTTTTTTTATATTACGTTAAATATATAAACATAGTCTAATTATTTCTTTTTTTTACCAAAGCTGAAAGTGCTATTCCTCCAAAAGTCAGCAACGCCCCTCCAATTTTATTCCTGTGTTCTCTATAAAATCTTTCGTGCTCTCCACAGAATTTTGCTTTTGGAGAGTATACTTCTTTATTACATCTAAAGTATTTACATGTTTTAATTTTCTCTTCTTTCATTCGTATCTTCCTCTACTAATAATGTTTCTGAATGGTTAACCAATGCATTGATATTTTCTGAAATACTCTGTGTCAAATTTATAAAAGAGCTGCTATTTCCTTTTGTAAAATTATCAATTTTCCAAGCTAAACTTTTTCCATCATATTTAGGCTCAAGTAAAGTTTGCTCAGTAAAAGCTTTGTAATTGCTTAATACAGCTATAACAGACTCATGTTCCTCTAATACTGTATACGCAACAACATTTAATTGCATTGCAGATGACAGGTAACTAATTGATTGTTGAAGCAGAGTATTTATTCTTTTTGCATCTTTTGAATTGGTTTTAATGTTGATAAAGTCTAAACCATCTGTGTAAATTGACATCATTAGTTTTGCAATGGTATTATTATTTTCTTTAATCGCTGAAAGTAGTAATTCTTTTTTTAATTGCTCATTTCTGGTTGCTAAGGCCTCTACAATTAGTTGGCGAGCACTGAAAAAGCCTGAAAATCTATCATTGTATTGCCCTTGTTCCACGCGGATAACTAGTTCATTTAAGCTTTCAATTTGTTCTGAAATAGATGCTAGTTGCCCTTGTATTGCAGAAAGCTCAGGTAGATTCCCTAACTCTTTGACAGTCCTTTTCTCTAAGGTTACACTACTTTTAATTTTTCCAGATTCAGTATCTTTTAATACTGCATAGGTCTCGCCTGTCTTTTTTCGTATACCATAACTCCATTCTCCCGATTTTAACTTTTCTTTTGCAACTTCAGATAATTTTGCAACGTATTCTACATTGTCATTATCATTCTTTTCAACAAGCTTTTTTAATAATTTAGCTTCGGGAATATGAGCAAATAAATTATTTCTAATCTTATTAGCAACTACTAAAGAGGCTTCTTTTTGCAGTGGAGTTAATGAATATGATTGGAAATCATAGTTGTATAATTCCTTTTTTCTGACATCAACTTCAAAATGCTCCATTTTTGGTATTTCAATTTCAAAACTCTCCATACTTTAATCCCCATTTTTGGAACTTTAATTTAAAGTTCTATAGTTTGTATTGTTTCTAGATCTTTGGTAACGATCGCAGTATCAAATCGTATTTCAAATAAAACTAAAGATTCCCCTGCAAATTCAATAGTATTTTTGTAACCTGGTACTTTAGCAATAAACTGGTCCGCTACTTCAAAAATAGTTTTGGTACTTTTTTGAACTAAGCCCTTAGCTTTTACGTGTTCATTTCCAGAGTGTGGAATTGTAGTAAATGCAATATGAGAGTTTGATTCCATTTCCTTAATCTTATCATTACCTTTGAAAGATGAGAAGTAGAGTATATTATTGGTTGAATCAAAAACAAAATTTACTATTCTTACATTTGGAATATTGTTTACAGATGTCGCTAAGGCAATTTCTTTTTGTTCTGACATTATTTTCAAAAATTCTTTTTTTACATCCATTTATAAAACACTCCTTTTAATCAATGAAGTTATCGAACAAAAAAGCTAATTTTTTGTTTACTTATTTTTTTCAAATGCTTTTTTTCTCTTTTCCATAAACTCGATCAACTCTTTCTTGAAAATAGCCTTTTCTTCTTCGGTTAGACCATTTGAATTCATACGGAAAAGAAGTTCTACATTATCTAACTCGTCTTCTTTTAGATGTTCATCCGAATTACCAACTAAATAATCAATTGATACATTTAAAACTTGTGCAATCTTGACTAAATTATCTTGTGTTGGTTTTTTAGCTCCACGTTCCCATGAAGCATAAGCTGGTTGCGAAATTCCTAGTTTTTCAGCTACATCGACTTGTGTAAGATGTGCTTGTTTTCTAAGGTTTTTTAATCGTTCCGAAAATTCCATTTTAAACCTCTAAAATTTTTTTGTATTAATTTCAAATAATCTCTTGACAAATATAACCAATGGTTATATAATATAAAATATAGCCGGAAGTTATATTGGTTTTAAAAATAATAACGCCTAACTATCGGCATTATGATCATTGACAATTAAATAAAAAGTGCGTCTGACAACCAGAGGACTGATCATCAGAACAACACATAAACTTCGTACCTTTATTGTAAATGTTTTGATAAGAAAAGTCAAGTCCGTTTTATGGTTGAAGTGAAGATAGAAAACAAGATTCCATTCTTGTGGGCTTCCACGCATTTCGGACTTTCGCACTTTTCCGAATAGTAAAGTGAACTAGCTTCGCCAAAGGGCGTAAGAGAATCCCTTGGGTATGATCATGACTACCTGAAGAGATTGGCTGGGAAAGCGATGGTAATTGACGCAAAGCACCTTGCTAAACGTTGCCACCGTGAAGGAGGGATCCTTCAACCAAATAACTTTTCTTTACTGCTGTCTATCTAATTAGATAGACCTACTCTCAAGCTACTAAGTTCTTTCCTTTTTTCACTTAGTAGCTTTTTTTACTTATTACAATAAAGGAGAATGATATGACAAACTTTTTTCGCACTACAATGTAAACGACTCTATGATAACTATGAATTTACCTATGGCATGTTTAGCGAATCTGATAAACTACAGGCTAAACTCTATGCTCAAGCTCAAATTGATTTAGACAATCTCGCAGATGATGCTCGTAGAAATGGCTATGCTCATGGGGATATTCAATTCTATAGTCGAATGTTTAAACGAAAACTATTTACCCACTATTACTCAAGAGTAAAGCAACTAGCTTAACTCTTTTTATTTTACACTCAGAAAGGAAAATCTTATGATCTCAGAAACACTTAAAATGAAACCAGAATTTATTGGCCCTGCTTACTATGAACGTTTAGGAAATGCTCCTAAATTTATTTTTGGAAAAGAAGGCAAATACCAACGTCACATTCTAAACAGCGCAGAGCACGGTGCCTTTCATGTCATTACACCAGCCTCTACAACGGTCTTCCCAGAAGATGCTCTAGTAGAAGCGGTTAACCCAATCTTTTTCCCGGACACTGCTCTTAATGGCAATACTGTTGCACCTTATCTCAATGTCTTTGCTGAAAAATTGGTAATCAAAAAATAAGAAATAAAAGGAGAAAATTACATGGCTAAAATTGGATTAAACTACGGAGAAAAACTACAAATTGCTGACAAGACTTATCGTGTTATTACAGACGGGTTAGATGTCCCAGCTGTCCTTGGGAAACTGACTTTCCGAGGCATTGAGGGCCCTGATATCATCTTTGAAGTGGATCGCTCACAACGAAATCCTGATGGATCATTTGTACAAGTCAATACAGGTGAGATCCGTGGAATTGTTGTAGGGATTCATTCTTCTGTCCAGCACGAAACCCTCTTTTTCACTATCGCAGATATGTCAGAGTCTGAGATCGAGGACCTGGGTATTAAATACCGAGAAGAGGTTGAATTAGAAGATATTGTTATTACTCATACCCATGTCAATCGTAATGATATCTATAAGCTCTTTGCTTCTAAAATCAAGAAAAAAACTGGAGGCGCACCGACTAAAGAAAACAAACCAGTAGAAAATAAGAAGGAAAACTAGGAGGTGATGCACTATGAAACTCTTTACCTATCGAGGAAAAAGAGTTCGAATTTTTCATCGTAAACTAAAGGGAATCACATGGTTTGTCTGGTGGTTTCCTTTTTTGTTGGCTATTAGTTACTACAGCTACTTACATTTAGAAGAATTAAAAGTCCATCCCTTACCTCAAGGATATTTTCTAGGAGCTGGGCTTCTCTTTTCTTTAATCTTCTCTTGGTTTATCAATCGGGTTTGCTACAGGAAGATGCTCTTTTTTCAAAAGCTCAATAGCCTTCGAATTCTTTCTCGCTTTTTGCTAGAGAATAACCTCTATCTAGTTAAAAAGGTCAGACGTGAAAACAAGATCATTGAAAAAATCACCTTACCTCAAGTGTATATCAAACAGTCTCGCTACAAGATTGAAGTGAGTTTCATTCTAGAAGGTAATAAATTTCAAGATCGCTTCCTCAACCTTGGAGCTACGCTTGAAGTCATGTTTAATGGAGATTTTCGAAATAAAACCTTTGATAACCGCTTTATCAAATATGAAATTGCTATTAATCGGATTGATAGTCGAATCACCATCGATGAAGTAAAAGTCAAGGGATCAAAACTCCAGCTCATGAAAGATGTATCTTGGGATTATATTGAAGAACCTCATCTTCTCATCGGTGGTGGAACTGGTGGAGGAAAAACCGTTGTTCTGATGACCATAATCTATGCACTAGCTAAAGTCGGCTTTGTCGATATCTGTGATCCAAAGAATTCTGACCTGGCTGGATTAAAGAAAATTCCAGTCTTTCATGGTCGGGTATATACTAGTAAGGAAGATATCATTAACTGTTTTAAAGAGAGTGTAGAGTTCATGGAAAAACGCTATGAACGGATGTCTACTTCGCCAAAATTCCAAGCTGGAAAGAACTTTACTCATTATGACATGAAACCAAAATTCATTCTAGTAGACGAGTGGGCAGCGCTTATGGCAAAGATCGATCGTGACTATAGCCAACAGTCAGAACTAATGGAATACCTCTCCCAGTTAGTTCTAGAAGGCCGTCAAGCTGGAGTCTTTATCATCTTTGCTATGCAACGGCCCGATGGTGAATTTATTAAAACTGCTCTTCGAGATAACTTTATGAAGCGTCTTTCCGTCGGTCATTTAGAATCAACAGGATATGACATGATGTTTGGAGATGCTAATAAGACCAAAGAGTTTAAAAAGTTGGATGAAATCAATGGAATCAAGGTCAAAGGACGGGGTTATATCGCAAACAACGGAGAACTGGCTGGTGAGTTTTTCTCTCCTTATGTACCGCTTGATCAAGGCTTTTCCTTCTATGATGCCTACTCTAACATTCCGATCATGGAGTTTGAAGGAGAAGAATTCTCAGTATTTGAAGAATATAAACCACCGGTTGAAACCATTGATCCTATAGAGGAAGAGGAGTCTATAGAAAACGAACCAAACAAACGACCACTCAAGGAATTTGCGGACGAACAAAATCTTAAAATGCCAACCTTACGCAAGATTATCTATCTCTTAACAGAACAAGGGATCATCTTTGAACGGACTGTATCCGCTATTCTAGTGGATCCTTTTCAAGAAAAACTTCTTCTTGAAATCCTCGCTCAATTTGAAGAGGGAGGACGCAGGTCTTATCCAAAAGCAGTTGAAGCGACGATTGTTCATCATGGGCTAGGACAAGGGCAAGGGCAAGCCTGACCGCAGGTCAGGCGCAGACCGTAGCCCGAAGTTTCTAGGCCATGATGAAACTTCAACCCCCGTTTTCTAATAGGGGGGTTACATTTGGCAAAAACGCCAAGTCCACCCCTCCTCATTCCTTATGGGAGTTGGGTTTTCAATTTTTATGAAGTGTGTCACTTTCGTCAAAAAAGTGTGTCACTTTGCTAGAAAGAGGTGTTGCGATGAATGGACAAAATTAGTCCTTTTCATATTAAGAATTTCAGAAAACAAACAGGACTGAATCAAAAAGAATTTGCACAAGCTGTTGATCTTCCTACACGAACCTACCGCTCTTATGAAACAGGCGAAAGAGGGCTAACGATTGATAAGTTTAGGGAACTAAAAGAAAGACTCGGTTACTATCAAGACTGCGATAAAAACAGACTTCGGGCTCAAATCGACTATCTACGATTGACCTTTCCTCGATTAAAAGATTTAGATGCTTTCTGTGAAAACTTTCTTCACTGCCACCTAAGTGAATTTACAGACCAAGAAACCCGTCTCATGAACTATACCCACTTGTGGCAACGAGGAAATATCTGGATTTTTGATTTCTTTGATAAGTCTGTGACTAATGACTACCAAACTTGTCTTCAACTATCCGGTCAAGGATGTCGTGAGCTGGAATTGCTTCTAGAAGACAAGGGGATCACTTGGCAGATCTTTCTTCAAAATATTCTTTATTCCTATGAAGATGTTCGGGTAAAGCGTCTCGATATCGCTTTAGATGAACTCTATAAGGGTTATGGTCACGAGGACGAACAAATTCAAATTCCCAAATTGATTGATAAACTCTATTCCAAAGAAATTGTTCTAGATACGATCAAGAAATGGAATATCACTGGTGGTGGATCATTTACAGATAATGAAGACATGGAAGCTAATCACGGCTTGTCCATTTATTTTGGGAGCCGTCAAAGTCAACTCTACTTCAACTTTTATGAAAAGCGCTATGAAATTGCTCGAATGGAAAACATCTCCTTGGACGAATCCTTGGAGATTTTTGGCATCTGGAATCGCTATGAACTCCGCTTTTCAGATCAGAAAGCTCAAGGCATTGTGGAGGAATACATCAATGGTGTAGATCTCGGAGAAATCGCAAGAGGCATCATCAATAAAGAAATCCAAGTCTATGATGGAGTTACTCGTTTTGGAGCCTATAAACCCGACGAAAAATGGCAACGGCTCTTTGGGGGTGTCGAACCCTTAAAACTCTCAACCAACCCACAACCATACAGTATTGAGCGAACCATTCGCTGGCTGACCTATCAAGTTGCTAACTCCCTTGCACTAGTCACTGAAGCAGATAAAATCCTGCAAACAGAATACATGAAGATGATTCAGAATAGCGGAGAGATCACTGATCGAGGAAAAGCCATGTTACGACTTCTCAAAGCCAATAAACACTATGAACACTAGAAAGGAAAAACTATATGGAATACAAAGTTCAAATCAATTCACTAGACAACTTTAAAGCTTGGTCTGGTGGACTAACCACCTTGAACACTGTCCGTGAACGTGGTGGAATAGATACTTTAACTGTTATATGTGAAGATATCTTCTCTGGTGATACGCCAACAGAAGGACAAATCAATGACTGGCTCTGGTTTGATTCAGATTTTATCTACCAAGCTCTAGGCTACGATGATCTGCTTGAGGCTTCTTGAGATGCTAAAGAAGATTTATCAAGCAGACTTTCTGCTTCTTCCAGAACAAGAATTCTGGCATTTGTACATTCTCTTACGAAAAGGCAAGGACTTCTACTATGAATGTGCAGGCAGATGTACAGAAGATCTTCCAGATAGTAGAGGGTTCTATAACTATGAACATGCCTGTTTCATGCTAGATGGTCAAGTGTTGAGCGTAAATAAAAAAATGCGTCCCTCACTCATTACTTATATCCAAAAGACCATCAAAGACAATCAAGAAACATTTAGAAAGGAAATTGAAATGGCCACTAAAACTATTTTTGAAAAGAAAGTTTCTCAAGTCACGAATGAACTGGGAGAATTACTGAAAAAGAAAGATCATAGAGAGGCTTGGACCAAGGCTGGAGAATTAAATAGTCTCCTAAAAAAAGAAGAAGCCAAAGACCTAAAACCTCAATTGATCGAACAACTCCAAACTGAGCTACGAGGCTACTATTACATTAACGGCGAGATCGAAAAAGCCAATAAGCGCCTCTATGCAAAAGGATCAAAGCTCATTGAGCTTGCTGGTCTCTAAAGGAGGATTTATGGATAAAGCTAAACGCTACTTGCTTCAAGCAAAAGAATATCTCTCACACTTCAAAAAGGTAGAGAAAAAAGGAGGCCCACCAAAGCTAAAAGTCACCAATAAAAAGACCGTCAATATCGCCGTCATAGGAGGAATTTCTTTCCTCCTTTTTGTTGGTTTCTTGGGATCTATCCGTGCTATCACACTCTCAAATAAGGTAGGTACACTACAAGCTCAAGTTGAGGCCACTCAAAAGCAACAGACAAAGCCTATGGAGTCGAGTAGAAAATATGACTACAAACTCCAGTATTACTTGAATGATTACGTATATGCTTATTTCACTCTTCCACAAGAAGGCGATAAACAAAAAGCTCAAGTTGACTACTTAAATAAATTTTACAATTTCATTCCTGATGTAAAATCTCAAGGGCAAGTTCGAAATCCTAGCACACTTCTCTATTCTCAGTTAGTGACTGTAGAAGGGAAAGTTGCGACCTATAAGGTTAAATACAAGGAAAGCATCCATCGGGATAACAACACAGAAGAAAAAGAAATTGTGACAGGTTTCAATATTCCTTTTGATGAAAAAGATGGGAAATATTATGTTTCTGGCCTTCCTTGGTTTTCTGCCATTGAATCCTCACAAGCTGGACACTTTAGCGAAGACGATAAGCTCCAACTCACTGCCAATGATCATTTTTCAGACAGCGAGCGAAAGAAAGTAGAGAAATTCCTCAAGGTCTTCTTTACCAACTACACCACAAGCCAAGATAATCTTAATCTGATTGCTAAGGATGTGGATATCATCGCAAATAGCACTTTCAAAACGATCGACTACACTTATCTCAAACAGGACGGTGATGATTTAATCGCTTATGTCCAAGCTACCTTTGAAGTTGGAGGTACCACTCACTCGGAAAACTTCACCTTTACTCTCTCAGAAAAAGAAAAGACCTACTATGTCTCAAAACTAGAACACACCATTCCACTGAATTATGCAAATGATAAAGAATAGGAGAACTCTATGAATACAAACAATCTACGAACCTTCCTTCAGGGTGATGGAATTTGGATCCTGACAGCTATTGCTGTGCTCTTAGCGATCAAGGCTTGGCGGAACAGCTCTTGGCTTCAACTCTTCTCTGTCGTTGGTTTCTATGCCGTTATTGTTTCAATTGCGAAAGGACAAGATATCCTAAAAGCAGTCGGCTGGTTCCTGCGACTCTTCGGTATTGAATCAGGACTCTAAGTATGAATGAAGAAAGACTTTATGATTACAGTAAGGGCCTAAATGCTCCTTATTGGATCCAAGAAATCAAGACAAAAAAGGGCACTCGACTATGGTACTTTGCGACACCCATGCAGTTGTCCTTTTTCATTGTTTTTATCATCGTCTTTGTGGCCATGTTACTCTTTGGAGGGTTTATCTTTGTGCCACTCGCAAAAATCACTCACTCAATTTCTCTCTTGCTCTATTGGTATCTCCCTTACAAATTGGCCAAGTTCTATACTGAATACGAGCCTCACGGTAAAAAGATGCACGTCTTTATTGGAGATTACCTGATTTACTTTTGGGACTTTAAGATCAATAAAAAAGCTATCTACCATGAAGATCGAATAGAGCCTGTAGAAGAAATTGTCTTTGAAAAAACAAATCTATAGAAAAGGAGGGCCTATGAGTATTACTTTAACTTATCCTATAAGGGAAACACATGAAAATCTAGCTCTCAAAAAAGATCAAACAGTCGTTGCTTATTATCGTATTCCAAACACTCCCATCACCATTACGGATGATGAAAAAAAGGGCAAACATAAAATTACGGTTGCTCAAATGATGAAGAAGCTCCAGAAAAACAAGTTCTTTGAAATATCTCTGATCCCTAAAGACTATCTCTTAGAAGAGAAAATGAGAGACTTTTCAGATGCTCTAGCAGATGACAGTCGTGAACTAGGAGAAGAACTTCTTCTCTACACAGTGGATCGCCTAACAGATGAAATGGAAATCCCTTATCAGTTTGACTGGGTCGTAGGAGTGACTTTACGCAAACAAAATCATGGAGCTACAGTAAAAGACTTGGCCTATGAGAGCTTTAATGAGTTCACTGAAAAGATCGCAAAGGGTCTTGGCTATGAATATGAATTATGTCCCACCTGGTATGAAGACTATAAAAGTGATGAATTCACCATTTTCCAAGCCTTCTCAGTTCTTCGGGCAAAGCGTTTATCCAATGAAGAACTCTTTTATTACCAGCGGATGCAATACCTCCGCTATATTCCTCACTACAAGAAGGAGGTGCTCGCCAATCGTGCTCAATTCAATATCACAGACACCTTGATCAAAGTCTTAAAAGGTGGCTTTCTCAAGTTAGAAAGCCCCTATGGTTCATCTTTTGTGACGATTCTTCCTGTAGGTAAATTTCCTGTTCAATTCAACGGTTTTCATCTTGGCGAATTTATCCAACGTTTGAACTTCCCCGTTGAACTACGAATCAAGGCAGAATTCATTGATACCGGTAAGATCAAAGGTCGAATGGGACGATCGAATACACGTTACAGAAACATCATGGAAGAGGCAGAAAATACTGATACTGTTCAACAAGACGAGATCATCATGGGCTCTATCTCCCTAAAGGACTTAATGAAGAAAGTCGGAAACAAGGAAGATATCATCGAATATGGAGCCTATCTGATTGTCTCTGCTTCTAGTGTGAACCAACTCCGTCAAAGACGGCAAGTGGTTTTGAACTACTTTGATGATATGGGCGTTGAAATCAGTGAGGCCTCTCAAGACGGACCTTATCTCTTTCAAGCCCTGCTCTATGGAGAAAACCTCCAAAAGAAAACTCGCACCTGGACACATATGGTCACAGCTCGTGGATTTTCAGAGCTCATGCCCTTCACCAATACCTCTTCTGGAAACCGTATCGGTTGGTATATCGGCCGAGTAGATAACTGGACAGGGCGTTGGGACAATATTGAGAAAGCTATTGATTCCTCAAAGAATATTGTCCTCTACAATGCGACAGTGGGAAATAAGGAAGATATCGCTGGAAAGATTACCAAGAACCCGCATATCATCATTACGGGTGCAACAGGACAAGGAAAATCCTTTCTCGCCCAGATCATCTTTTTAAGTGTGGCTTTACAAAATGTTAAAACCCTTTATATCGACCCTAAACGTGAACTTAGAAATCACTACCAAGAAGTGATTAACTCGCCTGAATTCGCACGTCTCTATCCTGAACGCAAGAAACAGATTGAGAACTTTAACTTTGTGACACTGGATAGCTCACTACCATCAAACCATGGAGTCTTAGATCCTATTGTCGTTCTAGATAAAGAACAAGCTGTAGAGGTCGCAAAAAACATGCTTGAGTTTTTACTACAAGCCGTAGATGATGTTACGATGGATCAGAAAACAGCTATCACAGAAGCTATTAATGCGATTGTAGAAAAACGGGTCGCTGGTGAGAGAGTCGGCTTTAAACATGTCCTAAAAGTGCTTAGAGACTCTACTTCCTCAGAAATTGCTTCGGTTGGTCGTTATCTGACTTCAATTGTCACAAACTCTATCTTGGAACTAGCCTTTTCAGATGGGACCACTCAAGGCCTTAACTATGAATCACGAGTGACCATCCTAGAGGTCAATAACCTCAAACTACCAAAGGATGATTCCACAAAAATTTCAGATCATGAACGCAACTCTATTGCCCTCATGTTTGCGCTGGGTGCCTTCTGTACCCACTTTGGAGAACGAAATGAAAATGAAGATACCATTGAGTTCTTTGACGAAGCATGGATTCTTATGAAGTCTGCAGAAGGAAAAGCCGTTATCAAAAATATGCGTCGGATTGGGCGCTCCAAAAATAATACCTTGGCACTGATTACGCAATCTGTACATGATGCAGAAAATGACGATGATACTACTGGATTCGGAACCATCTTTGCTTTTTATGAAAAGTCAGAACGAGAAGATATCCTAAAACACGTCAATCTCGAAGTCACTGAAAGCAATCTCGAATGGATTGACAATATGATTTCTGGCCAATGCCTGTACTATGACGTCTATGGCAATCTCAATATGATTTCCGTACACAACATCTTTGAAGATATTGATATGCTTCTAAAACCAATGAAAGCTACGGTATCATCAAGCCTTGAAAATAAATACGCTAGTTAGGAGGTGGATCCATGCAAGAAGCTTTTGACAAACTAAGAGGAGTCGATATCTTCTCTCTCAAGTCCTATATGGAGCCTACTGGGTTCGCTTCTTTTAACGGGGCTTGGGTTCTGATTAATGAGCTTTTCGTCAACTTCTTCTTTTTCATTCTAAACGCAGTGGTGGGCTTCTTTTCTTTGCTGATTCGAATTCTTGAAAAGATTGATCTCTACTCCAACTACAAGAACTATGTATTTAATGGAGCGATGAATATCTGGAAAGGATTCATCGGTTCAAGTTCTGGCGGAGTCGCAAAACAATCACTCGTTTCAATGTTGCTTCTGATTCTAGCGTTCTATCTCTTTTATCAATTTTTCTTTTCGAAAGGAGCTTTTTCAAGAACTCTCCTTCATGTCTTTTTAGTTCTTATCCTCGGTTTTGGTTATTTTGGAACAATCTCTGGAACATCAGGTGGTCTGTATCTACTTGATACTATCAACCATGTCTCTCAAGATGTCAGTAAACATATCACGAATATCAAGGTGGAGTATGGAAATAATAAATCCATTAAAATTGGCGATTCCATGGCAGATAGCTATATTGCAGAAACCTCTTATAAAGCTTATGTCTTTGTCAATACAGGGCAAGAGAATGGGAAATATAAGAATAGCCAAGATGGGAAACAAGAGACTTTTGACGATAGTAAGGTACTAGGAACGGGCGATAAAAATGGAAACTTTAAAGCGGTTAAGTCTAAAGATCGCAATAAATATCTAGATGAACTAGGAAATGGAGCCAATGATGATGGTGAAAAGAACCGGTGGGTTTCAGCTATGCCAGATTTCATCTTTACTCGCATGTTTTATGTCATCTTCAAAATCTGTGAAGCCTTCGTCTTAGCGATACCGGTTATTTTGATCCAAATGTTAAACGTTATTGCTCAGACACTCGTCCTGATGATGATCCTGCTTTTTCCAATTGTGCTACTAATGTCCTTTGTACCAAGAATGCAAGATTTGATTTTTGGAGTCTTGAAAGTCATGTTTGGTGGCTTGCTTTTCCCAGCCATCACAAGTCTATTAACTCTTTTAGTCTTCTACATTGAAAAAATGATCGAAAACATTGTCATTACAGGTTTTGATGGCATCCTTAAAACACTTCCATCTTTGATTATCTTCGGCCTTGTCTTTAAACTACTTATTTCAGTTGTATCAAAAGGACTTGTATACTTCCTTCTATGGAAATATAAAGCTGAGTTGATCCAATTCATTTTAGGATCTAAAGCACGTATGGTTGCGAATGATATTGGAAATAAAGTTGAAAAAGGGGTCACAAAGACCAGAGAGGTGGCTTCACAAGTACCGTCGAGAAGCCTTTCATCTGCTCAACACCTTGGAAACTTTGCCTTAGCAGGTGCTGGTTTTGGGGCTGGGATGATGATGAATGCCAAGAGTCACTTCCAAAATGTTGGTTCTTTCTTTACTAATAAGGAATCAGAGCACCAATCTGATGAGGTGCTCCCAGCAGAAACACTTGAGACTCCAATAAGACCAGATGCTCCAGAACCAAGCATTTCGAAAACAAAGCCAATGTTAGAAGGGATTAAATCAGTTGAAGAAAAAACATCAACTCCTTCAATGGAATCCCCAATCACGGTAGAGCCAACACCAAGTTCAAACGAAGAATTTCAAACTCTTAAAGAAGAATGGATTTCTCCATTTAAACAACTCCGCATTAATAGCATTGAGCATAAATTAGAGGAATATAAAGATCCTCAAGCAATGTACAAAGCCCAAGGATCGAATGCCTTCACTCGTGCTTATAGGAAAACCATGACACGAGACGATAAATTGAGAGCCAATATTGAACGAAGAGACCGATTAACAGAACGCTTAAAACAACTTAGAGGAGAATGATATGAATACCAAAATACGCTCAAGAACTTCTTTTACAAGAGTTCTTGAAGAAACTCTTTATCAAGCCTACCAAGAAGGAAAACGCTCAGTCGATTTCCTTCTTTTGTTTCCAGTCTCAGAACAAGAAAGAGACCAAATCATCCTACAAACAAAGTCCTATTCAGTCGTTTTAGATGCAAAATGGCGTTTTGGGACGGTTTTGTTCACTGCTTATATAAGACATTAACTAGAAAGGAGATTCGATGAAAAAACTAAAATGGTTTCTATTAGCTGGTCTCATTCCTCTCTTTCTACCGGTCCTCATTATCATTATCCTTATGGGGGCTGTCGGAGGTGGTGGAACGAATGGCTCACCCCAATCCCAAAATGGAGTGACTTATGCGGATCACTGGTCAGATGGAGATCCTTATACTCATAACTTACTTGTTCATCGCTTCGGTATCACAGCAGAGCAATTAGACGGCTTTTTAGATACGTTAGGAATCTCCTATGATAAAAACCGAATTAATGGGAAAAAGCTCCTCGAATGGGAAGCTAAATCTAATCTTGATGTCCGTGGAATCGTTGCGATCGCACTGAATGAAAGTTCCCTTGGAACTGCTGGAGTAGCCACTAATCCTGGAGCCAATATGTTTGGTTTTGGAGCTTATGACTCCAATCCAGAATATGCCAATAACTTTAATGATGAGATTGCTGTTGTCGGACTAACCCAACAAACCATCATTGGAAATAAAAACCAAACCTTCAAAATTCAAGATGACAAGGCTAAAAAGTTTGCGAATGGAACACTCAATCCAGCAACTGATGGTGGGGTCTATTTCACAGATACCACCGGATCAGGAAAAAGACGTGCAGAAACCATGCAAAAACTAGATACCTTCATCGATGAACATGGAGGAACACCAAAAGCACCTGAACAAACGACAGGAAAAACTAGAGATGGCGGAGGAGTAACTTCAAACGATATACCTGTAGGTTATAGTTTGACAACAGCTATTGATACCACAGGATATATCACTAGTACTTATCCTTGGGGACAATGTACCTGGTATGTCTTCAACCGTGGAAAACAAGTCGGAGTCAACTTTGATCCATTTATGGGAAATGGTGGACAATGGATGAATAAGCCAGGTTTCACAACAACCCATACACCAACAGAACACTCTGCTCTATCATTTAGCCCTGGACAAGCTGGAGCTGATCCAATATACGGACATATTTCATTTGTGGAGCAAGTCAAATCAGACGGTTCAATTCTCGTCTCTGAATGTAATGTGAAAGGATTGGGGATTATTAGTTACCGCACATTTGATGCGGAAACTGCCAAACAATTTACCTATGTTATTGGACATTAGAAAGGATAATTATATGGATACACTACAACAAGTAAAACTAGATAAAATTGAAAATCTTCTTCAAGTATTGGTGAACCTTCTCGACAAAAAAAGCAACTCCAATCACTTGGAAATTATAACTCAAAAAGAAGTTCTAAAAGAATTGAATATATCACCTAACACACTGAAGAGTTGGGAAAGAAAAGGACTAGCTCGTCTGGAGCCACCTATTGAAGGAACGAGAACAGTCTACTATAAACGGCATGACATCATTAAATTTCTATCAACTTAATAGTAAAGCAGGATTGCAACAAACAACTCACGAATATGCTAAAATAATATCATCTTAAAAGAAGGTGAGGGTCTTATTTTAGCCTTTTAAATATCCGAATCAAGAGGCGTTATGAATAAAGAAACCATTCAACACAACAATAAAAAAGTTATAAAAATTACCAAGCAGAACGGTGAAATAAGCTATTCAATCAAAGGTGTTTATATCGGAACAGACATTAAGACTGGTAAGCGAATTACAAGAACAATCACTGCTAAAACATTAAAAGCTCTAGATAGAAAAATTATTGAATCCAAAATTCAATTTGAAAAATCTGGGTCAACTACTAAAGAAACTATCCAAATCGGTAATTTTGAAAGTTTAGCTGAATTTTGGTTCAGCCATTTTAAAACTTGGGTATCTTCGCAAAATACATTAAACCGTGTTCGAGGGTACTTAGATACATACATCATTCCACAATTTGGCGATTATAGACCAGAGCAGATTGAAGCATCAGATATCCAATTATGGCTAAATCAATTAGCAAAAAAAGCCAAACAAGCAATTGAATCTGGGGAAAAACGTGCCCCGAAAGGCAGTGCAAAAGATTTTGGTGCAATGGCACATAAAATGAGTGATATTTTTGATTTTGGAATAACAAATTGCGGTTTGAAAAACAATCCTGCAAAGACAATCAAGATACCACCAAAACCCAAAGCCATTAAAGAACGCATCATGGTCCTTCATGATGAGGATTTAAAACTTTGGCTAGCTTACCTTGACACACTACCAAACACGAGAGCAAATCGTCGTTTTAAAATCATTTGTAATACATTACTGGCTTCAGCACTACGAATCAATGAACTATTAGCTTTAGAAATTACTGATCTTGATTTTGAAACTAATGAAATCATTGTCAATAAAACTTTAATGTGGAAAAGTGCTAATAAAAAATTGAACCAAAAAGGAGGGATCATTTGTAAAAATTCTCCTAAAACTGATGCCGGTAATCGTAGAGTTGCTGTTCCAATATCAACTTTAGAAGGACTAAGAGAATTTCATCAAGAAATGAGTCTCTACTTTGAAGAACATCATTTACCAAGATCCAAATTGATATTTCCAACGATTTATGGAAATTATATGTGTGATAGAAATGAGCGTGCAACTCTAAAAAAACGACTTATCGAATTAGGACTACCAAATTATGGGTTTCACCTATTCCGACATACACATGCCTCTATGATGCTCAATGCCGGAACTAACTGGAAAGAGCTACAACATAGGATGGGACATAAGTCTATTACCACAACTATGGATACATATGCTGAACTAGCACCAAAGAAAAAATTCGAAGCAGTTGATATTTTTCTGGATAAATTACAAGAACTCACGGATTAATACAATCACTACCTTTATCACTACCTTTTTACTTCAAAAGCCTGTACTCCTTGATTTGACAAGGATTACAGATTGATTATTTAACCCTTACAGAAGTGAAGTAAGCATTCAATACGAATTAATACATAAGAAAAACGCTGATTTCAAGCGTTTTTTCTTTTTTCAATTTCAATACATTTCACTATATTTCAGTCCAAACTCTACCTTTTTCTCTACCTTTTTTAGATAAATATATCATCTGGATATTGAAGTTAAGCCCTGCTATCATTTCGATGGCAGGGCTTTTTAATGTTTGCTACACTACCTTCTTATCTATATTTTGATGGAGCTGAAGTTGACATCTACAAAGTTTAATGTTAAAATACATTCAAAAGTATATTTGAATGAGGTGTTTTATGGTTCAAAATGTTGTTACTTCAATAATCCTGTATTCTGGGACAGCCGTAGACTTACTTATTATCCTAATGTTATTTTTTGCCAAAAGAAAAAGCAGAAAAGACATCATTAACATCTATTTAGGACAATTTCTAGGCTCTGTTAGTCTAATATTGCTAAGTTTACTTTTTGCATTTGTCTTAAATTATATTCCTAGTAAAGAGATTTTAGGTTTGCTCGGTTTGATTCCAATTTTCCTAGGGCTCAAAGTTTTGCTTTTAGGAGATTCTGATGGAGAAGCTATTGCAAAAGATGGTTTGCGCAAAGATAATAAAAACCTGATTTTTCTAGTCGCTATGATTACTTTTGCAAGTTGTGGTGCTGACAATATTGGTGTTTTTGTCCCATATTTTATTACCTTAAATTTAACGAATTTGATAGTGGCTTTACTTACCTTTCTAGTCATGATTTATCTCTTGGTTTTTTCTGCCCAAAAATTGGCACAAGTCCCTTCTGTTGGAGAAACTTTGGAGAAATATAGCAGATGGTTTATTGCCGTTGTTTATTTAGGATTGGGGATGTATATCCTGATTGAAAACAACAGCTTTGACATGCTAAGGACTGTGTTCGGCTAGGAGAAAAAATTATGAAAAAAGATAGTATCTGCCAAGTGGATGTTATTAATCAACAAAATGTTACAACCGCAACGAACTACCTTGAAAAGGAAAAAGTCCAAAAATCACTTCGTATTTTATCAAAGTTTACCGATAATAAACAGATAAATATCATCTTTTATCTCCTTGCTGTTGAAGAACTCTGTGTCTGTGATATAGCCTGTTTACTAAATCTCAGCATGGCATCTGCCTCCCACCATCTTCGTAAACTAGCCAATCAAAACGTCTTGGATACTAGAAGAGAGGGGAAAATTATATATTATTTTATAAAAGATGAGGAAATCAGAGATTTTTTTAATCAACTAGGATAACAACTATTTTTACTACTCTACCATTCACTCTACCTTTTATTATGTAGCATTCTAAAAACATTGATGTTCCAACGTTTCTAACAGCTAAAATAGAAATTATTTAATCTTTTTATAGAAGTGAAGTAAGCATTCAATACGAATCAATACATAAGAAAACGCTGATTTTAAGCGTTTTTTCTTTTTCCAATTTCAATGTATTGCAAAAAAATCAACCGAATGACTACATTTTTTGAGAAATAAATTAGATGTTCGGATATAGGGAAAACGCTCTAGTCATATTGTCTAGAGCGTTTTTGTGTTGTTTTAAAAAATAGACATTTTATTAAAGCATATATTCGTGAGCATATAATTTGAGCACGCTCTCATATTTTGATATACTATATTCAACCCAGATATATTGGGGTTATGAAAGGAGGCGCATATTATGTTATGGTCCATTATTGTAGGAGGCTTTATCGGCCTTGCAGCAGGGGCAATCACTAAAAAAGGTGGCTCAATGGGAGTAATTGCTAATATTTTTGCCGGTTTAATCGGTTCATCAGTAGGTCAATCACTCCTTGGTACTTGGGGACCTTCACTAGCTGGTATGGCTATCATTCCATCTATTGTTGGTGCAGTGATTGTAGTTTCTGTGGTATCGTTCTTTTTGGGTAAAAAAGGTTAATTTTTTACTTGAAAGCAGACTATAGCTTTTAATTTATAATGACGGGTAAAGTTATGGTTTGTTGCACTAATTGAAAGGATTTTATATGTCAAAATCAAAGAAAATAGTATTGTTTATTTTCTGTATTTTAATCTTGACAATTTTCCTTCCTATTTTGATAGATTACCACCAGGTTAGTGATTTAGGGATTCAATTGACTAGCTGGCGACAGACATCATTTGAATATTATCTCGCTAGATATGTGTTTTGGGGGCTTCTAGGCCTGTCTATCTTAGTTTTATTATGGATGTTAGTAATCCTGTTTTATCCTAGACAATATCTGGAAATAAAACTTGGAACTAAAGATGATAATTTAAAACTAAAAAATTCAGCTATTGAAGGGTTTGTTCGATGTTTATTGGATGAACACAAGATGGTCAAAAATCCCAAAATTCAGGTACATACTCGGAAAAAGAAATGTTTCGTTTATGTAGAAGGTACAGCTGTTCTTTCAGATAACATTGCTAACAAATTTGAAGTAGTTCAAAACGAAATCACTCAAGGATTGAAAGAATTCTTTGGTATTGATCGAGAGGTTAAACTGGAAGTTTCAGTGAAAGAATATGACCCTCAAAAAGCAGCTAAGAAAATTGTTAGTCGTGTAAAGTAAGGAAGTAAAAAATGGAATGGTTTAAAAAATATCAATACCCAATTCTATGTGGTGTAGTAGGTATTATTCTAGCCTGCTTCATCCTATCCTTCGGTTTCTTTAAAACATTGTTCGTTTTAATCTGTGGAGCCCTAGGAATTTGGTTGGGATACTATGTACAGAAGAATTATTTAAATAAATAAAGGAGTTTCATATGTCAAACGTAGAAAAAAATGTAAATGTAAATACTGAAAAAAAAGATGTTGTTGTTTCTAAAGATGTTCGCGGAGAATTAACTTACGAAGATAAAGTTATTCAAAAAATCATCGGTCTTTCACTAGATAGAGTCCCAGGGCTATTACATGTTGACGGTGGATTCTTCTCAAATCTTACTGAAAAAATTGTTAACACTAACGATGTAACACACGGTGTTAACGTTGAAGTTGGTAAAGAACAAGTAGCAGTTGACTTGAACGTTATCGTAGAGTACAGAAAAAATGTTCCAACTCTATACAAGGAAATCAAAGATGTTATCGTATCAGAAGTTGCGAAAATGACTGATCTAGAAGTAGTTGAAGTTAACGTTAATGTTGTTGACATCAAAACTAAAGAACAACATGAAGCAGACTCAGTTAGCCTTCAAGATCGTGTAACTGACGTGGCAGAATCAACAGGCGAGTTTGCGTCAGAACAATTGTCTAGAGTGAAATCTGGTATCGGTTCAGGTGTCGCAGCAGCACAAGAAAAACTTGGCGAAGGCGCTGAATTCGTTCAAGAAAAAGTTGGCCAAGGCGTTGACAATGTTAAAGACGCTGCAACCAAAGCAGAACCACGTGTTCACTAATTACTAATTTATAAAAAATAAAAGGAGGACATACTTATGTCTACAGAAGAAAAATTCAACCAAGCAGCAGGATCTGTTAAAGAAGGCGTTGGCAAATTGATCGGCGACAAAGAACTTGAAAGCGAAGGAGCTACTGAAAAAGTTGCTTCTAAAGTGAAAGAAGTCGCTGAAGATGCAAAAGACGCTATTGAAGGCGCTGTTGAAGGTGTTAAAAACATCTTTAAAAAAGACGACGCTAAATAATAAAATTTAGGTAATCTTGCTATTTTCCTTGAAAACACTCCCTAACTGGGGGTGTTTTTGTTATTTATTTTATCAATACACGTTTTATAGAGAAAAAAGAATACAGGACAAACAAATTCCTGTATTCTTAAAATAACTTAGAGCAGCTTTAACAAAACAGCGACTAATATGATTATAGTGCAAATTATTTTTCCGATTTTTTCATGTTGTTGAACAATTTTTCAGAGAAAAGAGTCAATATAAGCGCAACACCCATCAACGCAGTGCTTAAAGTTTGAGTAGTCATGGTACATACTCCTTTCGTTATTTTGTTAATCAAGCTTCTAAAATAACTTAGAACAGATATGATAATGATACGACTAACATGATTATAGCGCAAATTATTTTTACGATTTTTACATATTGTTGTTTGAACAATTTATCAGAGAAAAGACTCAAAATAAGAGCAATCCAAAACACGGTAGTTCTTAAAATAAAAATAGTCATGTCTCGTCCCCCTTTCGTTATTTTGTCAAACCAATAATTAAGTTGAATAGTAATTATCTAATTTTCAAACATATCCATCTGTCCTGGTAAAGCCTTTGTTCTTTGGTTATTAATCGGTTTCTCTATCTATCTTTATTATAGTACAAAGATCCTTATTAAACCGATAAATGTATTTATTTTTAGTGCTCCTATTTTTGAGAGCGCTTGAAATATGTTATAATAAAACTAGATTAAATTTTTGGAGGAAAACCGTGGGAAATTTCATTGAGCTAGTCTTTCATCGTTTCTTTTTGGGGATGATTGCGACGGCTTATTTTTGGTTATTGACACTAGCAGGAGGAGTGGTCTTTGGTATAGCACCCGCTAGTGCAACTCTCATGAGTTTATTTGCTGAAAACGGCTATTCTTACCGTGCTTATCGTTTCAAGGAAGCATGGGCTTTATTTAAGAGCAATTTTGTCAAAAGTAATCTCAGTTTCTACACCTTTATAGGGATTGACTTGATCTTGATTTATGGCTTGTATCTGATGATTCAGTTGCCAAACCAGACCATTATCCACTTGGCAGCAACATTTCTAAATATCTTTTTAGTAGCCTTGGTATTTTTGGCCTATACGGTATCTTTAAAGTTACAGGTTTACTTTGAATTGTCCTATAAAAACACCTTAAAGCTTGCCTTTATCGGAATTTTTATGAGTTTATCAGCAGTGGCCAAGGTTCTATTTGGTAGCGTCTTGTTAGCCATTATTGGTTTCTATATGCCAGCCCTCATCGCTTTTGTAGGTATTGGAATGTGGCATTTCTTTATTAGTGATTTATTGGAGCCTGTTTATGAAAGTATTCATGAAAAATTGGCAACCAAATAAGACCAAACAATTCCGCCTCCACTCACTCCTAAGAATCTATAGTCTGGTGATGATTATCATCATTTCCTGCTTTGCTCTCTTGATTTCTTATGCAGACTGGGATATGCGTGAAAGGGAAGCCAATCGTGTTGGTCAGCGTGTTCTCGCTCGAACAGTCGATGAGGTTGAATACTATTATCGAGAGTCAACCCGCCTAGCCCAGAGTTTAGTGGATAATCAAGCTCGGATTGAAGGAATTTACAAGTATTTTAGCCTCAGTACGCCGGATTATTTTTACTGGCAGTTAGAACGCAAGGCGTCACCCTATATTTCCGTTTCCATTTATGAAAATATCGATGATATTTACGTGCGAAACGATTTTGTGACAGGTATTTCGATTGTTCTACAGGATTCAACAGACGTATTTGTTTCCAAAAGAGGAAACAGAGGTGGACAGAAAATTCCAGCTGAGAGCTTTAAACCGGATGCTAATAGTTTCGCTGTTCCAGTGTCTGATCCCATCTCGGACCAGGCTCTAGGTGTCATTTATATTTCCGTAGAACCAGAAGTCCTCTATAAAGCGATTGACAACACTAGGGGAACAATTCCTGTAGCAGTAACAGTCATTGCACCATATGAAACAGATATGTTCTATATTGGAGCGAAGGGAACGAATGAGTCTTGGTTGGTAGGAACAACTGCCCATGGTTATCAAGTTCGAGTAGCTGTACCAAAGGATTATGTTTGGAGTGGGACTTTAGCGAGTTCAGCACTTATTTTAGGTTTGAGCACCCTCTTTATCATCATTTTATATATGACCTTAAGAAGGACTTTTTCTGACTATCAAAGTCAGGTTGTGGACTTGGTGGACTCTATCCAAGCTATTACTAAGGGAGAGCAGACCAAGAGAATCGACACAGATAAAAAGGACCAGGAATTGCTACTAATTGCTGAGTCGACAAATGATATGCTGGATCGACTAGAAAGTAATATTCACGATATTTATCAACTGGAACTCAATCAAAAAGATGCCAACATGCGAGCCTTACAAGCTCAAATTAATCCGCATTTCATGTACAATACTCTGGAATTTTTGCGGATGTACGCGGTGATGGAAAATCAAAATGAACTAGCAGATATCATCTATGAGTTCAGTAGTCTCCTACGCAATAATATCTCTGACGAACGAGAAACGACCCTCAAACAAGAAGTGGAGTTTTGTCGGAAGTACAGTTATCTCTGTATGGTTCGCTATCCAAAATCCATTGCCTACGGATTTAAGATTGACCCTGAATTGGAAGAAATGCGTATTCCAAAGTTCACCCTCCAACCGTTAGTGGAAAATTATTTTGCCCATGGAGTTGATCACAGAAGAACAGATAATGTTATCAGTATCAAGGCTTTGAAAAAAGATGGCTATGTCGAAATCTTAGTAACCGATAATGGTCGTGGGATGTCTGCTGAAAAACTAGCAGAAATTCAAGCTAAACTGGCTCAAAGAACCTTTGAACACACAGCAGATTATAAGGGGCAACGACAGTCTATTGGGATTGTTAATATCCACGAACGCTTTGTGCTCTACTTTGGAGACCGCTATAACATCAATGTAGAATCAGCTGAACAAAAAGGCGTTCAATATAGAATCACCATTCAGGATGAAGAGAAAGGATAAACATGTATAAAGTACTATTAGTTGACGATGAGTACATGATTACAGAAGGACTTAAGCGTTTGATCCCTTTTGAAAAATGGGATATGGAAGTCGTTGCAACAGCCAATCATGCTGACGACGCTTTGGACTATGTTCGAGAACATCCCGTAGATATCGTCATTTCTGATGTCAACATGCCTGGCAAGACAGGACTTGAAATGATTGGGGAAATGAAGGAACTCTTGCCAGAGGCTTACTATATCCTTCTTTCCGGCTATCAAGAATTTGACTATGTCAAGAAAGCCATGAACCTCAATGTTGTAGATTATCTTGTCAAACCAGTTGATAAGGTTGAACTGGAGCATTTACTTGAGAAAATCCTTGGTCAGCTTCGTGAGAAAGTGCATGAACCAGAAATGTTGAGCCAAAAGTTAGACGACGAAGCATTTAAAGCACACCTGTCTCAAAAAGAAAACTGGTGGATTGGACTCTCCCAAGAGAAACAAGGGGATTTTGTCATTCCTTACTATGTTTTAGGTCAGGACTGGCAGATTGTGATTGCAACCCAGAAATTCGATGGTTTACTCGTTATGCCTTTTGAGTCACCTTATCAGGCAAACTTTGAAAAATGGAAATTTGACGTTGAAAAAGCACTCTTCTATGGAACTGTAAACCTCGATCAATCTGAGAGTCTCTTTTCTTATTATGAACCCATTTATCGAGTTATTATCCAAGGAAATCTTCAGCAGATTATCGAAGAGTTGAATTTGCTTGAGAAGATTGTCTTAGAAAATACACCGAGGGTGTCCATTACCAAGCAACTCTTTACTCAGTTTGTGATGGATGTCTTCCACCTCTTTGAGCATCTGAAAGCAGATGATATGACAGATATTGTCAAAAGAATTCATGCCATCACAAACTTTGAAGATTTAGTGGCTTATACCAAGGAAACTTTGACGTCCTTCTTTGGCCAATACCGCATGAATGAGAATGTTGTCAGTGTACTCGAAGTCATTGGTAGAGACTACAAAAAAGAACTTTCTCTCAAGGATATCAGCAAGGATCTCTTTATCAATCCTGTGTATTTAGGTCAGTTAATCAAGAAGGAAACCAATTCAACCTTTGCTGAGCTTCTCAATAAGCAACGGATTAAGGCAGCCCAGCAACTCTTGCTGTCTACAAACGATAGTATTGAGGATATTTGCTATACGGTTGGTTATAGTAATGTAGGGTATTTCTACAAGGTCTTTCGAAAACTATGTGGAAAGTCTCCGAAGGCCTACCGCAAGCAGATTGAAGTCACCCTCTAACTTTTGTCATCCATCTTAAAATATGCTATAATAAATTCAAAAATATGAGGAGGTTACTTTTATGAAAAAGAAACCAATCTATCTATGGGTTTTATTGGTCTTATCAGCGATTAGTTCAGCCTTGGCAGTAGTTGGAATATTCACTCCAGTACCTAGTAAGGACGCCCTTCGTGCTAGTCAAGAAAATGTTGGGACACTTAGTGCTCAACAAATAGAAGATGCTGTTAACTATGCCCACCAAGTGTCAGAGTCATCTCACTCTATTTTTAACACGATACTCATTATTCTATCTGCTATCCTAGTTGTAGTAGCCTTTGTTTTCTTAATTCGTAAGAACCTGCAGTTGGCAAACTACACTTATGTTGGATATGCCTTGCTAGCTATTGTTGGACTAGTCCATGACAATATGAATCTACAAGATGCTATGCAATTGATTAAAGATGACACCCTACGTTTAGGAATGGAAGTCATGTCAAAAGTAACCACTATCATATTCATCGTCATCAATGTTATCTTTTTGGGAATCGTCTTCTATAAAATATGGCGTCAGCAAAAAGAATTAACAGAATCTCAAGAGGAAGAACTCGCCTAAGAGTTGACAAAGGATAACTATCAAGATACAATCTTGGTAGTTATTTTTTTGGATTCGAGAAAGAGGGAGGAAAAGATGAAAAAAATTTCCTTAGTTTATATCAGTCTAAGTGGCAACACGGAGAGTTTTGTAACACGTTTGAAAGCTTATTTGTTGGAGCAATATGCGAATATTGATGTGGAAAAAATTCATATTAAAGACTTGGTCAAGGATGGAGAAGACTTCTTTGAAATGACCAACCCATATGTGGCTTTTCTACCGACTTACCTCGAAGGTGGCAATGGAGTTGACAATGGAGATGTGGAAATCTTGACCACTCCAGTAGGTGACTTTATCGCATATGGTGATAATGCTAGCAAGTGTTTTGGTGTCGTAGGATCGGGTAACCGCAATTTTAACAACCAATACTGTTTGACCGCCAAGCAATACAGCCAGCGCTTTGGTTTTCCAGTCCTAGCTGACTTTGAAATGCGCGGAATGCTAGGAGATATCAAAAAGGTTGCTGGGATTATTGCTGAACTTTATGAACTTGAATCCTTGTAAGAGGATAGAGATGCTGGGCTAGATTTTTATCCCATGGTTCATAGAATTATTTCAAAAGAGAACAGTTCAAATGAGTAAATTACAGAGATCATTTTTAAAGTATATAAAACGCAAACCAAGCTTCAAGGATATTATGCTATGCAGTGCCTTGCTACTATTAGCGATTGCTCTGCTACTGTTCTCTGAGAAAATTTTTGATGAAAATGTAGCACCAGTTGGAACCATGGTATCCTTAGGGATTGTTATCCTGGTAGGAATCTTAGCTGTCAGAAATAAATAAAAAGACTCGAGAAATGTCATCTCGAGTCTTTTTGTTAGTTGCGAATTTCGTCAACGATTTCTTTTGCAATTGGAATTCCTAAACGGTAACCTTTGTTGATGTAGTCAATGACATCATTGATATTTTCTATCGTTTGGATTTTCTCTTTGATAGTTGCACGAAAATCTGGATCTTTCAATAGTTGGTCCTGAAGCAGTCTTTGAAGTTTCTCTTTTTCATATTTGTTGACAAGAAAGAGAAAAAGAAGACTGATAACAACTAGAATATAAGCATACTGGCTCATAAAAATTCTCCCTAGGTGATAAAGAAGTAAGTGGTTAGATAAAAGTAAAGTTTTTTATTTTTCGAGTGATAATACTGTAAGCGCCTAGCTACTTGTTATTAATTAGTAAGACGTTTAGGTAAATCGCCTCATTACGACGTCGTGGCCCCTAAATCGATTATATTTAGGGGACATGACTAGTGAAGCAGTTAGCTAGTCTGCATAAAAGCGGCTAGCGTCTAACAATTATGAATTTTAGTTACAGTAACTTGAAGATTACGACGTCTTTCGGTAGAAATCGATAATATTTCTATCGAAAGACTAGTGAGGCGCCTAGCCAAAGTCCGAATAGGATTTGGCGTTAGTTACTTAGCTTACTTAGCAATAAATTAATTTAATAGATTACGACATGCATCCAAATAAGTCGATATTATTTATTTGGATGCATTAGTAAGGCGTTTAGGCAAATCGCCTCATTTACGACGTCGTGGCCCCTAAATCGATTATATTTAGGGAGCTTGACTAGTGAAGCAGTTAGCTAGTCCGCATAAAAGCGGCTAGCGTCTAACAATTATGAATTTTAGTTACAGTCACTTGAAGATTACGACGTCTTTCGGTAGAAATCGATAATATTTCTATCGAAAGACTAGTGAGGCGCCTAGCCAAAGTCCGAATAGGATTTGGCGTTAGTTACTTAGATTGCTTTGCAATCAAGTAACTTTGGCGAGTTACATCTTCTCTGGCGCCTCTACACCCAACAGACGAAGCGCTTCTTTGAGGACGACTGCTGTTGCATAGCTAAGGGCTAGACGGCTATCGCGTTCTGGACTTTCATCTAAGATACGAGTGTGGGCATAGTATTTGTTAAAGGCTTGAGCTAAGCTGATTGCAAATTTAGCGATGATAGAAGGTTCGTAATTATCAGCTGCACGTTTAATAATACGTGGGAAGTCTTGAATTAGCTTAATGATTTCCCAGCTTTCAACATCGTTCAAGCTATAGTTGGCACCTGCTTCAGGTTTGAAATCAGCTTTACGCAAGATTGATTGGATACGAGCGTAGGCGTATTGAACATAAGGGCCAGTCTCCCCTTCGAAGGATACCATAGCTTCAAGGTCGAAGTCATATCCATTTGTACGGTCAGTTTTAAGGTCATAGAATTTAATGGCCCCAACCCCAACAGCATGAGCGACCTGGTCTTTGTTTTCAAGTTCTGGATTTTTGGCTTCGATCTGCGCTTTAGCACGGCTGATGGCTTCTGCAACAGTTGGTTCTAGCAAGATAACATTCCCTTTACGAGTAGAAAGTTTTTTCCCTTCTTTTGTAACCAAGCCAAAAGGAACATGGACAATATCTTGGCTCCAATCGTAACCCATCTCTTGAAGAACTGCCTTGAGTTGTTTAAAGTGAGCTGATTGCTCTTGACCAACGACATAGATTGATTTGGCAAATTGGTATTCGTTTTTACGGTAGAGGGCCGCAGCCAAGTCACGTGTGATGTAGAGAGTTGCACCGTCAGATTTCTTGATAAGAGCTGGGTGTTCAATTCCATATTTTTCGAGATTAACAACTTGAGCACCTTCTGATTCGACTAATAGTCCTTTTTCAGAAAGGATGTCTACAACTGCATCCATTTTATCATTGTAGAAGGCTTCTCCGTTGTAGCTGTCGAATTCAACTTGTAGCTCATTGTAGAGACGGTTAAATTCTACCAAGCTTTCATCGCGGAACCATTGCCAAAGAGCGAGAGCTTCCTTATCGCCGTTTTCAAGTTTGCGGAACCATTCGCGTGCTTCTTCATCCAAACTTGGGTCGTTCTCAGCTTCAGCATTGATGCGGACATAGAGCTTAAGGAGTTCGTCAATTGGATGAGCCTTAACTGCTTCTTCATTACCCCATTTCTTGTAGGCAACAATCAACATCCCAAACTGTTTACCCCAGTCTCCCAAATGGTTGACCTTGACAGTTTTATAGCCGATTTTTTGGAAGATATGTGACAAGCTGTCTCCGATAACTGTTGAACGAAGGTGACCGATTGAAAATGGTTTAGCGATATTAGGGCTAGACATGTCAATGACAACATTTTCTTGATTGCCAATCTCTTGGTCAGCGTAGTGCTCTTTTTCAGTGATAACGTTTTGTAGAACTTGACCAGAAATTGCAGCCTTATCAAGGAAGAAGTTGACGTAAGGACCCGTTGCTACAACCTTTTCAAAGGCTTGACTATTGATCTTTTCAGCGATGTCAGCAGCAATCATTTGAGGAGCTTTACGTTCGACCTTTGCCAATGAGAAGGCAGGGAAGGCGATATCTCCCATATCTGAGTTTTTAGGTGTTTCTAGTAAATTTAAAATAGCCTCTTGGTCCAGGCTATCAATGACGCTAGCCAACTCGCTAGCAATCAATTCTTTTGTATTCATTTAGGGCTCCTTTAGGGCTTTTCTACTATTTTATCATAATTTACTACATTTTTTTTGAAAGAAGAGATATTTTTTGAAATATCCAGTTTTTTTGATATAATGTTCTTACTAAAAAAATGTAAAATGTTATAAATATGCAATCGAAAGGATCTTATGAGAAAAAGAGAACGTCATCAGCTCATCAAACGAATGATTACAGAAGAAAAATTAGGAACTCAAAAGGAAATTCAAGATCGATTGGAAGCCTGTGATGTCTTTGTGACACAGACGACCTTATCCCGTGATTTGCGAGAGCTTGGCTTAACCAAAGTTAAAAAAAACGATGTTGTCTACTATGTGCTAGCAAATGAGACAGAGAAGATTGATCTGGTCGAATTCCTATCACATCACTTAGAAGGTGTTGCAAGAGCCGAATTCACCTTGGTTCTCCACACTAAACTTGGAGAAGCATCCGTTTTAGCCAATGTAGTAGATTCAAATAAAGATGGGTGGATCTTAGGTACTGTTGCCGGAGCGAATACCTTATTGGTTATCTGTAAGGATCAACATGCAGCTAAAGTCATGGAAGAACGCTTGCTAGAGTTAATGGAAGATAGATAAGGTCTTGAGAGCTTCTCTCAGGACTGTTTTTACAAGGAGAGAGTAAATGACTACTGAAAAATTATCACCTGGTATGCAACAGTATGTGGATATCAAAAAACAATATCCAGATGCTTTTTTGCTTTTTCGTATGGGTGATTTTTATGAGTTGTTTTATGAAGATGCAGTCAATGCTGCACAGATACTAGAAATCTCACTAACCAGTCGCAATAAAAATGCTGAAAATCCGATTCCCATGGCTGGAGTTCCTTATCATTCTGCCCAACAGTACATTGACGTTCTAGTTGAACGTGGCTACAAGGTTGCCATCGCTGAACAGATGGAAGACCCTAAGCAAGCTGTTGGTGTCGTTAAGCGCGAGGTTGTTCAGGTCATTACACCAGGAACAGTGGTTGATAGCAGTAAGCCAGATAGTCACAATAACTTTTTAGTGGCTATTGATCGTGAAGGTTCCCAGTATGGACTAGCCTATATGGACCTGGTTACAGGTGATTTTTATGTAACGGGATTATCCGATTTCTCCCTAGTCTGTGGTGAAATCCGCAATCTCAAGGCTAGAGAAGTAGTGGTTGGCTACGACTTATCTGAAGCAGAAGAACAGATTCTCAGCCGTCAAATGAATCTAGTACTTTCCTATGAACAAGAAACATATGAAGACGTTCATCTGTTGGATTCAAGATTGGCGCCCATTGAAAAAGCTGCCAGTGGAAAACTTCTCCAGTATGTTCATCGGACGCAGATGAGAGAGTTGAATCACTTAAAACCTGTTATTCGTTATGAAATCAAAGATTTCTTGCAGATGGATTTTGCGACCAAGGCTAGTCTTGATTTGGTTGAAAATGCTCGCTCAGGTAAGAAACAAGGGAGTCTGTTCTGGTTGCTAGATGAGACTAAAACTGCAATGGGGATGCGTCTTCTACGTTCTTGGATTCAACGTCCTTTGATTGATAAGGACCGCATCCTTGAACGACAGGAGGTTGTGCAAGTCTTTCTGGATTATTTCTTTGAGCGCAGTGATTTAACGGAAAGCCTCAAGGGAGTCTACGATATCGAACGTCTGGCTAGCCGAGTATCTTTTGGAAAAAGCAATCCTAAAGATCTTTTGCAATTAGCGACTACCTTAGCTAGTGTTCCACGAATACGCGCAATATTGGAGGGAATGGAGCAACCAGCTCTAGCTTATCTAATTGAACAACTGGATGCTATCCCAGAGTTGGAGAATCTCATTAGTGCAGCCATTGCCCCTGAGGCACCTCACGTGATTACCGAAGGTGGTATTATCCGAACGGGCTTTGATGAGACCTTGGACAAATACCGTCGTGTGCTGAGAGAAGGGACCAGCTGGATTGCTGAGATTGAGGCCAAGGAAAGAGAAAACTCTGGCATCAATACTCTCAAGATTGACTACAATAAAAAAGACGGCTACTATTTCCATGTAACCAACTCGCAGCTAGGTAACGTACCAGCTCACTTTTTCTGCAAGGCTACGCTGAAAAACTCTGAGCGATTTGGGACAGAGGAATTGGCGCGTATCGAGGGAGAAATGTTAGAGGCGCGTGAGAAATCAGCAAACCTAGAATACGAAATCTTTATGCGTATTCGTGAGGAGGTTGGCAAGTATATCCAACGTCTACAGGCTCTGGCTCAAGGAATCGCTACTGTCGATGTCTTGCAAGGCTTGGCAGTAGTTGCAGAAAAACAACACCTGATTCGACCAGAGTTTGGGCAAGAGTCGCGGATTGATATCCAGAATGGTCGTCACGCAGTTGTTGAAAAGGTAATGGGAGCTCAGACCTATATTCCAAATAGTATCCAGATGGATGAAGATACTAGCATTCAACTAATTACAGGTCCGAACATGAGTGGGAAGTCAACCTACATGCGTCAACTAGCCATTACAGCGGTTATGGCTCAGATGGGTTCTTATGTCCCCGCAGAAAGTGCTCGACTGCCAATTTTTGATGCGATTTTTACCCGTATCGGTGCGGCAGATGATTTGGTTTCAGGTCAATCTACCTTTATGGTAGAGATGATGGAAGCTAACAATGCCATTAGTCATGCGACAAAGGATTCATTGATTCTTTTTGATGAGCTTGGTCGAGGAACCGCAACTTATGATGGTATGGCTCTAGCCCAGTCTATTATCGAGTATATCCATGAGCATATTGGTGCCAAGACTCTCTTTGCCACGCACTACCATGAATTAACCAGTCTGGAAGCTAGTCTTGAACATCTAGTAAATGTACATGTGGCTACGCTTGAGCAAAATGGTCAGGTCACTTTCCTTCATAAGATTGAACCAGGTCCAGCAGACAAATCGTACGGTATTCACGTTGCTAAGATTGCAGGATTGCCAGCAGACTTGCTAAAAAGAGCGGATGCGATTCTAACTCAACTAGAGAGCCAAGGTCAGGAAAATCCAATCTCTATCAACCAAAGGAATGTTGTCAATGAGCAAATGTCTCTCTTTGATGAAAAAGAAGAAAATCCTATCCTAGCAGAGTTGGCCCAAGTAGATGTGTACAATATGACACCGATGCAAGCCATGAATCTCTTATTAGAGCTAAAACAAAAATTATAAGCAAAAACCCACTCCGTTTTGTGAGTGGGTTTTTAGGTCTTATTTTTTCTGAGCTAATAGTTGGTTGATGTGGGCAACCTTCTTTGATTCTCTCTTATAGAGAACAACCCAGATGATGAGGTAGACGATTGCAAACTCTGGGATGAGTTGAAGGATGAAAGTCCAGTGAAGAGGGAACCAGCCTGCTAGGATTGCTAGAGGTACAAAACCTAGCAACATAAGGAAGAAGTGAGTGACAGTCGCACGAAGAAGGCTCCAATCTTGAGCGAATAGACGGCTACCAAAACTAAAGAGGACTCCAATAGCTGACCAGATAAGCAGACAGTAAAGTAAGACGAGTGATCCATGCACCTGATGTTGGGTCATGAATTGCCCAATTAAAGAGTTGGGGCTGAGAGGTGCGTAGTTACTTGGTGAGTGGATAAAAGAAAAGATAATAGATAGGATGAGGCCGATGAGGATACCAGTTGTGGCATCGTGAAATACTTGTTTTTTCATAGTTCTAATTTCTCCTTAATAGTTTTGAGGTAACGGCGAGATGAGTAGGTGAAACTTTCGTTTTTAAGATAAATTTCAATCAAGCCGTTAGAGGTTAGTTTTAGATGACTAATTGCATCAATGTTGACAATTTCCGATTGGGAAATTTGGATAAAGGAAGCAGGTAGAATTTCACTTGCTTGGTAGAGACGAATGTCAAGTGCATAGGTTTGGCTATCCGTCTCGGCCAGAACCTTACGATTTTCAATGTATACACGCTGAATCTTGCTAATCTGAATCAAGTAGACCTGGTCTTGGAATTTTCCTTTGATGGTTTCTTTTTGATCCAGGGATTGTACAAAGTCCTGAACCTTTTGAACTCTAGGGGACAAGGTCGGTGCCTCTATGATGATTTGCTCTTCGGTGTATTGCTGATCAATATCAAGTCTGAGTTTCATAATTTCTCCTTTATAAAGTTGTAATAGAGATCTCTTACTTACAAATCTATTAAACACCATTTTGTCGACAAATACAAGAAGCTCTGTCTATGTGGTCGGTTGAAGAGTCTATCTGGTAGGTGACCGTTTTCAAAGAGATTTTAGAGCAAATAAGTCAAAAAATAAGAAGAAATATATTGACAAAAATAGAAAAAACGTGGTACAATGTTAGACGGTACTTTTTACTTTTGGTCTCTCAAGAGTGTACAGGGACGTGCTGACAAATGTTGCAAAAGTACACACAGATGATAGCTGTCACCAAGTGTATCATCACCAAAAATAAAAAAAACACAGGAGAATGTAGATGCCTACAATTAACCAATTGGTTCGCAAACCGCGTAAATCAAAAGTAGAAAAATCTAAATCACCAGCTTTGAACGTTGGTTACAACAGTCATAAAAAAGTTCAAACAAACGTTTCTTCACCACAAAAACGTGGTGTAGCAACTCGTGTTGGAACTATGACACCTAAAAAACCTAACTCTGCCCTTCGTAAATTTGCTCGTGTACGTTTGAGCAACCTTATCGAAGTTACTGCTTACATCCCAGGTATCGGACACAACTTGCAAGAGCACAGCGTGGTGCTTCTTCGTGGTGGACGTGTAAAAGACCTTCCAGGGGTACGTTACCATATCGTCCGTGGTGCACTTGATACTGCAGGTGTTAACGATCGTAAACAAGGCCGTTCTAAATACGGTACTAAACGTCCAAAAGCATAAGGAAAGGGGATAAAGAGAAATGAGTCGTAAAAATAGAGCTCCAAAACGTGAAGTATTGCCAGATCCGCTTTACAATTCACAATTAGTTACTCGTCTTATCAACCGCGTTATGCTTGACGGTAAACGTGGTACAGCTGCTTCAATCGTTTACGGTGCTTTTGAGCAAATCAAAGAAGCTACTGGTAACGATGCACTTGAAGTATTTGAAACAGCTATGGAAAACATCATGCCTGTACTTGAAGTACGTGCACGTCGTGTTGGTGGATCAAACTACCAAGTCCCAGTTGAAGTTCGTCCAGAACGTCGTACAACACTTGGACTTCGTTGGTTGGTAACAATTGCTCGCCTTCGTGGTGAACACACAATGCAAGACCGTCTTGCAAAAGAAATCTTGGATGCTGCTAACAACACTGGTGCAGCAGTTAAGAAACGTGAAGACACTCACCGTATGGCTGAAGCTAACCGTGCCTTCGCACACTTCCGTTGGTAAGATTAAGATACTAAGGGCGTTAGAAAAGCGACTGAAAATTAGGAAGCTTAACGAAGAATCGAAGATTCTAGGAAAGCTTATCTATTTTCCGAGCTTTTAGCCCGAGTTCAATTATGATACCAAGAGCGGCAAAGGCCCAAGGCAAAAATAGGAAACTGATGCAGTGTTCCGTGAACACAAAGCAGTTTATCTTTTTTGCACCGGGCCTCGCTCGGGTTCAAATCAGTTAACTTGAGCTTTTAGCCCGGGTTCAATTGAGCTAATATCGGCTAACTAACTATAGCCCGAGTACAATTCAACTTCCCATCTCACGAGTTGAAACCAACTAAACAAGATAAACATTGAGAACGGGTGGGTCCTGCCTATCCGTTTTTATTGAAATCGTGTTATAATAGAATAGAAATAAAAAATATAGGAGAAACAAACCTCATGGCACGCGAATTTTCACTTGAAAAAACTCGTAATATCGGTATCATGGCCCACGTCGATGCTGGTAAAACAACTACAACTGAGCGTATTCTTTACTACACTGGTAAAATCCACAAAATCGGTGAAACTCACGAAGGTGCGTCTCAAATGGACTGGATGGAGCAAGAGCAAGAACGTGGTATCACTATCACATCTGCTGCGACAACAGCTCAATGGAACAACCACCGCGTAAACATCATCGACACACCAGGACACGTGGACTTCACAATCGAAGTACAACGTTCTCTTCGTGTATTGGACGGTGCGGTTACAGTTCTTGACTCACAATCAGGTGTTGAGCCTCAAACTGAAACAGTTTGGCGTCAAGCAACTGAGTACGGAGTTCCACGTATCGTATTTGCCAACAAAATGGACAAAATCGGTGCTGACTTCCTTTACTCAGTAAGCACACTTCACGATCGTCTTCAAGCAAATGCACACCCAATTCAATTGCCAATCGGTGCTGAAGATGACTTCCGCGGAATCATCGACTTGATCAAGATGAAAGCTGAAATCTATACTAACGACCTTGGTACAGATATCCTTGAAGAAGATATTCCAGCTGAATACCTTGAACAAGCTCAAGAATACCGTGAAAAATTGGTTGAAGCAGTTGCTGAAACTGACGAAGAATTGATGATGAAATACCTCGAAGGTGAAGAAATCACTAACGAGGAATTGAAAGCTGGTATCCGTAAAGCGACTATCAACGTTGAATTCTACCCAGTACTTTGTGGTTCTGCCTTCAAGAACAAGGGTGTTCAATTGATGCTTGATGCGGTTATCGACTACCTTCCAAGCCCACTTGATATCCCTGCGATCAAAGGTATCAACCCAGATACAGATGAAGAAGAAACTCGTCCAGCATCTGATGAAGAGCCATTTGCAGCTCTTGCCTTCAAGATCATGACTGACCCATTCGTAGGTCGTTTGACATTCTTCCGTGTTTACTCAGGTGTTCTTCAATCAGGTTCTTACGTATTGAATACTTCTAAAGGTAAACGTGAACGTATCGGACGTATCCTTCAAATGCACGCTAACAGCCGTCAAGAAATCGACACTGTTTATTCAGGTGATATCGCTGCTGCCGTTGGTTTGAAAGACACTACAACTGGTGACTCATTGACAGATGAAAAAGCTAAAATCATCCTTGAGTCAATCAACGTTCCAGAACCAGTTATCCAATTGATGGTTGAACCAAAATCTAAAGCAGACCAAGATAAGATGGGTATCGCCCTTCAAAAATTGGCTGAAGAAGATCCAACATTCCGCGTTGAAACTAACGTTGAAACTGGTGAAACAGTTATCTCTGGTATGGGTGAACTTCACCTTGACGTCCTTGTTGACCGTATGCGTCGTGAGTTCAAAGTTGAAGCGAACGTAGGTGCTCCTCAAGTATCTTACCGTGAAACATTCCGCGCTTCTACTCAAGCACGTGGATTCTTCAAACGTCAGTCTGGTGGTAAAGGTCAATTCGGTGATGTATGGATTGAATTTACTCCAAACGAAGAAGGTAAAGGATTCGAATTCGAAAACGCAATCGTCGGTGGTGTGGTTCCTCGTGAATTTATCCCAGCGGTTGAAAAAGGTTTGGTAGAATCTATGGCTAACGGTGTTCTTGCTGGTTACCCAATGGTTGACGTTAAAGCTAAGCTTTACGATGGTTCATACCACGATGTCGACTCATCTGAAACTGCCTTCAAGATTGCTGCATCTCTTGCACTTAAAGAAGCTGCTAAGACTGCACAACCAGCTATCCTTGAGCCAATGATGCTTGTAACAATCACTGTTCCAGAAGAAAACCTTGGTGATGTTATGGGTCACGTAACTGCTCGTCGCGGACGTGTAGATGGTATGGAAGCACACGGTAACAGCCAAATCGTTCGTGCTTACGTTCCACTTGCTGAAATGTTCGGTTATGCAACAGTTCTTCGTTCTGCATCACAAGGACGTGGTACATTCATGATGGTATTCGACCACTACGAAGATGTACCTAAGTCAGTACAAGAAGAAATCATTAAGAAAAACAAAGGTGAAGAATAATTCACCGTCACTTTAAAAGAAGTCACTTTGTGGCTTCTTTTTCTGTTTGGTAGAAATAGCTAAAATTGCTTCAAATATGGTAAAATAGAAGGAGTATATTGTGAGGAAAATGGATGTCAACCACTTTTGAAATTTTAATGAATCAGTTGGGTATCCCCGCTGAGATAAGAAATCATGAGGCCTTCTCCCAGGCTGAAATTGAACAAGTTATTGTACACAAGCAAAGTAACATTTGGGAGTTTCGTTTTGTCTTTGAGAATATTCTGCCCTTTGAACTCTTTTTAGCATTGAAGAAGGGATTGAAAGAAGAATTTTCAAAAACAGGAAATCAAGCGACTTTCGAGATTAAAACGAAAGATCAAGATTTTTCAAGAGAGCTTTTACAGGCCTACTATCGGGAGGCTTTTTCAGATGGCCCTTGTTCTAGTCAAGGCTTTCGAACCATGTATCAGGATTTTCAGGTTCGATTTGAAAATGATCAGTTGATTATTGAGGCCTCTGAAGCAGCAGATACAGAGCATTTCAGAAAAAACCACTTGCCAAATCTTAGCGAACAACTTGAACTCTTTGGTTTTCCTAAGTTTACATGCCATTTAGAGAAAAATGAAGATTTGACAAAGGAAGAGCAGGAAGCTTTCCATTCTGAAAATCAAATGATTGTTCAGGCTGCCAATGATGAGACCCTTCGAGCTATGGAACAGTTAGAACAGATGGCACCGCCTCCTCCAGTTGAGGATAAACCTGTCTTTGATTTCCAAGCCAAGAAGGCAGCTGCTAAGCCTAAACTCGACAAGGCAGAGGTAACTCCAATGATTGAGGTCAATACCGAAGAAAATCGACTGGTTTTTGAAGGGGTTGTCTTTGATGTGGAGCATAAAGTGACTAGAACGGGTCGTGTCTTGATTAATTTTAAGATGACGGACTATACGTCTAGTTTCTCCATGCAAAAATGGGTCCGAAACGAAGAAGAAGCTCAGAAGTTTGACATCATTAAGAAAAATTCATGGCTCCGTGTTCGTGGAAATGTCGAGGTCAATAATTTCACACGAGATTTGACCATGAATGTGCAAGATGTGCAGGAAGTTGTTCACTATGAACGTAAGGACTTGATGCCAGAAGGTCAGCGTCGCGTTGAGTTTCATGCCCATACCAATATGTCGACTATGGATGCTCTTCCTGAGGTTGAGGAAATCGTTGGAACAGCAGCAAAATGGGGCCACAAAGCAGTGGCAATCACAGACCACGGCAATGTTCAGTCTTTCCCTCATGGATATAAGGCAGCCAAGAAAGCTGGTATTCAGCTCATTTATGGAATGGAAGCCAATATCGTAGAAGACCGTGTTCCTATCGTCTATAACGAAGTGGAGATGGATCTTTCTGAAGCTACCTATGTAGTCTTTGACGTGGAAACGACTGGTCTATCAGCTATCTATAATGACTTGATTCAGGTGGCCGCTTCCAAGATGTACAAGGGCAATATCATTGCTGAGTTTGATGAATTTATCAATCCTGGGCACCCCTTATCAGCCTTTACAACTGAATTGACAGGGATTACTGATGATCATGTAAAAAACGCTAAACCCTTGATTCAAGTTCTGAAAGAATTCCAAGAATTCTGTAAAGATACCGTTCTTGTAGCCCATAATGCAAGCTTTGACGTTGGTTTTATGAATGCCAACTATGAGCGTCACGGTCTTCCAAAAATTACTCAACCTGTCATCGATACGCTAGAGTTCGCTAGAAATCTCTATCCAGAGTACAAGCGACATGGTTTGGGACCCTTGACCAAACGTTTTGGTGTTGCCCTAGAACACCACCATATGGCCAACTATGATGCGGAAGCAACTGGCCGTCTGCTCTTTATCTTTATCAAAGAAGTAGCAGAAAAACACGGTGTGACGGACTTGGCACGATTAAACCTTGATTTAATCAGTCCAGATTCATATAAAAAAGCTCGTGTCAAGCATGCGACAATCTATGTGAAAAATCAAGTGGGCTTGAAAAATATCTTTAAGCTGGTTTCCCTCTCTAATACCCAGTATTTTGAAGGAGTCCCACGGATTCCACGTACGGTGCTGGATGCCCATCGAGAAGGTTTGATCTTAGGTTCAGCCTGTACAGAAGGGGAAGTCTTTGACGCAGTCGTATCACAAGGTGTAGATGCGGCAGTCGAAGTAGCCAAATACTATGATTTTATCGAGGTGATGCCTCCAGCTATCTATGCGCCTCTGATTGCCAAAGAGCAGGTCAAGGATATGGAGGAGCTTCAGACCATTATCAAGAGCTTGATTGAGGTCGGAGACCGTCTCGGTAAGCCAGTTCTTGCGACAGGGAACGTCCACTATATCGAACCTGAGGATGAGATTTATCGCGAGATCATCGTGAGAAGTCTCGGTCAGGGTGCCATGATTAACCGAACGATCGGCCATGGAGAAGCTGCCCAACCAGCTCCGCTACCAAAGGCACATTTTAGAACAACTAATGAAATGTTGGATGAATTTGCCTTTCTAGGAGAAGATTTGGCTCGTAAGATTGTCATTGAAAATACCAATGCCTTGGCAGAAATCTTTGAGCCTGTTGAGGTCGTTAAAGGCGACTTGTATACACCTTTCATTGACAAGGCTGAAGAAACGGTCGCTGAATTGACCTACAAGAAAGCTTTTGAAATCTATGGAAATCCACTCCCAGATATCGTTGATTTACGGATTGAAAAGGAACTAACCTCTATCTTGGGGAATGGTTTCGCCGTGATTTATCTGGCTTCGCAAATGCTAGTGCACCGTTCAAACGAACGGGGTTACTTGGTTGGTTCACGTGGGTCTGTTGGATCCAGTTTCGTTGCGACCATGATTGGAATTACCGAGGTTAATCCGCTTTCTCCTCACTATGTTTGTGGTCAGTGTCAGTACAGTGAGTTTATCACGGATGGTTCCTACGGTTCAGGCTTTGATATGCCCAATAAAGACTGTCCAAACTGTGGCCACAAGCTCAGCAAGAATGGACAGGATATTCCTTTCGAGACCTTCCTTGGTTTTGACGGGGATAAGGTTCCCGATATCGATTTGAACTTCTCAGGTGAAGACCAACCGAGCGCCCATTTGGATGTTCGTGATATCTTTGGGGAAGAATATGCCTTCCGTGCAGGAACGGTTGGTACGGTGGCTGCTAAAACAGCCTATGGATTTGTTAAAGGTTACGAGCGTGACTATGGCAAATTCTACCGAGAAGCCGAAGTTGAGCGCCTAGCCCAAGGAGCTGCTGGTGTTAAACGTACGACCGGTCAGCACCCAGGAGGAATCGTTGTTATCCCTAATTATATGGATGTCTATGACTTCACTCCAGTACAGTATCCTGCAGATGATGTCACTGCTGAATGGCAGACCACTCACTTTAACTTCCACGATATCGATGAGAACGTCCTCAAGCTCGATGTCCTAGGGCATGATGATCCGACTATGATTCGCAAGCTCCAGGACTTGTCAGGTATTGATCCAAATGATATTCCTATGGATGATCCTGATGTCATGGACCTTTTCTCAGGTACAGATATCCTTGGAGTGACCCCTGATCAAATCGGGACTTCAACTGGTATGCTTGGTATTCCAGAGTTTGGTACTAACTTTGTTCGAGGGATGGTGGATGAAACCCATCCGACGACCTTTGCGGAGTTGCTTCAGCTTTCTGGTCTGTCTCACGGTACCGACGTATGGTTGGGAAATGCCCAAGATTTGATTAAGGCTGGAATAGCGGACCTATCAACCGTTATCGGATGTCGGGATGACATCATGGTTTACCTCATGCACGCAGGTTTAGATCCAAAGATGGCCTTTACCATCATGGAGCGAGTGCGTAAGGGATTGTGGCTTAAAATCTCAGAAGAAGAGCGCAACGGTTATATCGAAGCCATGAAGGCCAATAATGTGCCTGAGTGGTATATCGAATCTTGTGGAAAAATCAAGTACATGTTCCCTAAAGCCCATGCGGCAGCCTACGTTATGATGGCCCTTCGCGTGGCCTACTTCAAGGTTCACCATCCGATTTATTATTACTGTGCTTACTTCTCCATCCGTGCTAAGGCCTTTGATATCAAAACTATGGGAGCAGGCTTGGATGCCATTAAACGTAAGATACAAGAAATTGCTGAAAAGCGTAAGAACAATGAAGCTTCCAACGTAGAAATTGACCTCTACACAACACTTGAAATCGTCAATGAGATGTGGGAACGTGGCTTTAAGTTCGGCAAATTGGACCTCTATCGCAGTGATGCAACTGAATTCATCATCGATGGAGATACCCTCATCCCACCATTTGTTGCTATGGATGGACTGGGAGAGAACGTTGCCAAGCAACTGGTTCGTGCCCGTCAAGAGGGAGAATTCCTCTCTAAAACAGAACTCCGCAAGCGTGGAGGACTTTCCTCAACCTTGGTTGAAAAAATGGATGAAATGGGCATTCTCGGCAATATGCCAGAGGACAATCAGTTGAGTTTGTTTGATGATTTGTTTTAAGAAGGCAGATTAGCCCCAATTTAACAGAGATGTTTGATAATTAAAAAAATAACAGGACATTGGACAATCCTGTTATTTTTTAATTGTGAACATAAATATACAACGGCTAGATTACTAATCCTCTAAGACTATATCCTCTTCTTTTAGGTCTTCTATCAGTTTCTGCTTATAGTGAGTCAGAGAGAGTGTATGTTGACCGACCCAAGAGTTTTTAAATAAGTCCAATAATTCTTTGTTTTTAATGAGGTCTTCTGGTCCTATAACCTTTTCTATTAAATGATTATCTTCGCAGAATGATATTAGGGGCTTATTATCACTTGTACTGTAGACTGTATAATCAATAGTATTGTCGAAAAAATAATAAATAAAACTCTGAAGTTTACCTGTTGGTTCGTAGAATCCTAATCCAAGAGATGAGTCGCTAGGACCAGGAGAAATTTCAATTTTTATGGGAAAATTGAGAATGTAATATTCAAATAAGTCTTCTTCATCAGATTTAGATTCTTCAAATTTATCTAATAATGGAATCAATATGTTGCTATTGAAGCGTAGGGTATTCATATCCTCTAACATAAAAAATACAGAATCTGCACTGGCCCTAAATTTTCCCGATTCTATTAAACGAAAACTATAGTCACGCATCTTACTATCCGTTTGTATATTTAGAAAGTAAGCAACAAAATATTCTTGGAAAGAACGATGGGAGAACTTGTATCTGTTTCCTTCTTTGTATAGTACACACAGACAGTTTTCTAAATCGTGGATAAAATTGCCTATATTGAGAACGTTTTTAATTCGAGGAGGAAATTTTTTAAAAATTTCTTCAATCTCTGGGAAGGTAAACTCTGTTTTTGCTTTTTGGTATGTCAGAAGACAGAAGATTGCAAAACACTCTTTAAAAGTATCTGAACTTAAATCTGATAACATTTTTCGTCGATAACTTTTCGTAGCATCGTGCTTTGAGAACATGGTATCAAAGGCTTGATAGTAGAATAGGTGTAATTTTTGCGGAATTTCTGCATAGTCATTGTAAGTGGAGAGCATAATATTTAGTAAGAGAGGATTTGAAGCAAAGGATTCATGTCTATCATATAAACCACTCTCTAGATCACGAATAAATTTATTTTTGAGTTCTTCATCGGGATATTCAATTTTAGTAATAAGACTAATGGCTTGTTCTTTATTAAAAGGAACAGCTTTTATAACTGTGAAACGTTGAAATTCAATGAATTCCGATTCGCTATAAGGTCTGGAAGAAAGGATATAATGGTTTTCAGGATATTTGTCACAAAAATCATTTAACTTCTTGAAAAATTCTTTTTGGTTTTCGCTATACAATTCATCATAGCCATCCAATAGGAATAAAAAGCATCCAGATTGAAGTGCATAATCTAAATATTCTTCTTGGAATGTATTGTGAAATTGATTTAGTTTTTTAAGCAGTAATTTCTCAAGTTCTAAATGCCCCTCTTCGTTGAAATCTTTTAATTCAATAAAAATAGGAATATAGTCTTTTAATTCTAATTCACTTAGAAAAAGGTGTTTCATGAGAGTAGATTTACCAATTCCACCAGAACCTTCAATGATTAAAAATTTTGAGATATCAGTTAATACTCTTGTTTTTGTGGGCTTGATGAGTTCGGAACCTTTTTTTAAAAAAGGAACTTCAAAAAAATCATACAGTCTTTTGGGCTCAATTCCGTAGATAATCGTTTTGATTCGACTGTATTTTTCATAAGATTTTGTCAAATAAGCTTGGAATGGAATCCCTAGATTAATTTTTGCCTCATCGAGGAGAGTTTTAACTTTGTCAGTCGTTTTGGAAATTATAGGTGAAAAGTATTTATCCAGAATAGCACTAGTAAATTGTTTTGCAATTTCATTGTTAAAGATTTCGTCCATTATCTTTTCGCTCCTGTGTACTTTTAGTGTATATCTACAGAATATCACCTTATATTTTTTATGTCAATATAGCTGTATATTGCATTCTCAATTCTTGGATAGTTAAATAAAAACAAGCTTTAATGAGCTTGTTTTTTAAAATGCTAATATATGTGATATACTAGTAAGGGAAGAATTTTGAGTAAGACAAATATGCTCAAAGATTTGAAATAAAAATAGAAAAGAGAAACAAGATGGTTTTACCAAATTTTAAAGAAAATCTAGAAAAATACGCCAAGTTATTGGTGGCAAACGGAGTTAACGTGCAACCTGGTCATACTTTGGCACTCTCAATCGATGTGGAGCAACGCGAGTTGGCTCACTTAATCGTCAAAGAAGCCTATGCACTTGGAGCGCACGAAGTTATCGTTCAATGGGCAGATGATTTTGTAAACCGTGAGAAATTCCTTCACGCGCCGATGGAGCGTTTGGACAATGTGCCAGAATACAAGATTGCTGAGATGAACTACCTTCTTGAAAACAAAGCAAGTCGTCTCGGTGTTCGTTCTTCTGATCCAGGTGCCTTGAACGGAGTGGATGCTGAAAAGCTCTCAGCTTCTGCCAAAGCTATGGGAATTGCTATGAAGCCAATGCGTATTGCAACTCAATCTAACAAGGTTAGCTGGACTGTAGCAGCAGCTGCTGGACTCGAGTGGGCTAAGAAAGTCTTTCCAAATGCTGCAAGTGACGAAGAAGCAGTAGACCTCCTTTGGGACCAAATCTTCAAGACTTGCCGTGTCTACGAAGAAGATCCAGTTAAAGCTTGGGAAGAACATGCAGCTATCTTGAAGAGCAAGGCAGAAATGCTCAACAAAGAACAATTCTCAGCTCTTCACTACACTGCTCCTGGAACAGACTTGACACTTGGCTTGCCTAAGAACCACGTTTGGGAATCTGCCGGAGCAATCAATGCTCAAGGCGAAGGTTTCTTGCCAAATATGCCAACAGAAGAAGTCTTTACAGCCCCTGATTTCCGTCGCGCAGATGGTTATGTAACGTCTACAAAACCTCTTAGCTACAATGGAAATATTATCGAAGGCATCAAGGTGACCTTTGAAAATGGTCAAATCGTTGATATCACAGCTGAAAAGGGTGATCAGGTTATGAAGGACCTCGTCTTTAAGAATGCTGGTGCGCGTGCCTTGGGTGAATGTGCCTTGGTACCAGATCCAAGCCCAATTTCACAATCAGGAATTACTTTCTTTAACACCCTTTTTGACGAAAATGCTTCAAATCACTTGGCTATCGGTGCCGCTTATGCAACGAGCGTTGTTGGTGGAGCTGAGATGAGCGAAGAAGAGCTGGAAGCTGCAGGACTTAACCGTTCAGATGTTCACGTTGACTTTATGATTGGTTCTAACCAAATGGATATCGATGGTATCCGTGAGGATGGGACACGCGTACCACTCTTCCGCAATGGAGATTGGGCAATTTAAGGAGAAACTATGATTGGAAGTATGTTTGTCGGTCTTTTGATCGGACTATTAGCAGGAGCTATCACCAATCGTGGAGAACGGATGGGATGCTTCGGAAAAATGTTCTTGGGTTGGATTGGTGCTTTCCTGGGTCAAATGCTTTTTGGAACTTGGGGTCCTATCTTAGCTGATACGGCTATTATCCCATCAGTTTTAGGCGCCATGATTTTATTAGCCATCTTTTGGAGAAAAGACAGCTAGTTTTAACTTGCTAGAACAGAAAAAGAGGTTGGAAATCTTCCAACCTCTTTTTTATGAGCTGCAATAAGACTGATATGCGGCTAACTTGGCTTTCAGTGACTGTTCCTTTTTATATTGCCTCAAGTATGGTACAATAAAAACATGAGAATTCAACAATTACACTATATTATTAAAATCGTAGAGACTGGTTCGATGAATGAGGCTGCCAAGCAACTTTTCATTACACAACCGAGTCTATCAAATGCCGTTCGTGACCTAGAAAATGAGATGGGAATTGAGATTTTTATCCGAAATCCTAAAGGAATTACCCTTACACGTGATGGGATGGAGTTTTTATCCTATGCACGTCAGGTTGTCGAGCAAACGCAACTTCTAGAAGAACGCTATAAGAACCCAATCGCTCATCGCGAGCTTTTTAGTGTGTCTTCGCAGCACTATGCCTTTGTAGTTAATGCCTTTGTTTCCTTGCTCAAGAAAAGCGATATGGAAAAGTACGAGCTTTTTTTGCGTGAGACGAGAACTTGGGAGATTATCGATGATGTCAAGAACTTCCGAAGTGAAGTGGGGGTTCTCTTTTTAAATAGCTATAACCGAGATGTTCTTTCGAAGATGTTGGATGACAACCATCTAGTTGCCCACCATCTCTTTACAGCCCAACCCCATATCTTTGTCAGCAAGACTAACCCTCTTGCTAAAAGAGACAAGGTGCAGTTGGCAGACCTAGAAGACTTCCCATATTTGAGCTATGACCAAGGTACCCATAATTCCTTCTATTTCTCAGAGGAGATTTTGTCTCAGGAACACCACAAGAAATCCATCGTTGTTAGTGACCGTGCGACCTTGTTCAATCTCTTGATTGGTTTGGATGGCTATACCATCGCGACAGGTATCCTCAATAGTAATCTTAATGGAGACAATATCGTTTCGATTCCACTTGATATTGATGATCCCATTGAACTGGTTTATATCCAGCATGAGAAAACTAGCTTGTCTAAGATGGGTGAACGCTTCATCGAGTATCTACTTGAAGAAGTTCGCTTTGATAAGTAATTTGCATAAATGAGAAGAGAAAAGAAGAATGACGACATTAAATACAAATGATTTTGACTTTCACTTGCCTGAGGAGTTGATTGCACAAACACCTTTGGAAAAGCGCGATGCCTCTAAACTCTTGATGGTCAATCGCCAGACTGGAGAATTTCAAGATCGCCACTTTCACTCTATTATCGAAATGCTAGAGCCAGGTGATGCCCTGGTTATGAATGATACCCGTGTATTGCCAGCTCGACTTCATGGTCAAAAAGAAGAAACAGGGGGCCATGTTGAACTCTTGCTTTTGAAAAATACAGCTGGAGATGAGTGGGAAGTCTTGGCTAAACCAGCTAAACGTCTCAAGGTCGGCACCCGTGTTATTTTTGGTGATGGTCGACTTAGCGCGGTTGTGACCGAGGAATTAACCCATGGCGGCCGTATTGTCCGTTTTGAATATGAGGGGATTTTCTTAGAGGTACTTGAAAGTCTTGGAGAAATGCCTTTGCCTCCTTATATTCACGAAAAATTGGCTGACCGTGAACGTTACCAGACAGTCTATGCCAAGGAGAGTGGATCAGCAGCAGCCCCAACTGCAGGGCTACATTTTACCAAAGAATTACTAGAGGAAATTCAGCAAAAAGGAGTTCATCTAGTCTACTTAACCTTGCACGTTGGACTTGGGACCTTTAGACCTGTTTCAGTAGATAATTTGGATGAGCATGAGATGCACTCAGAGTTTTACCAATTGTCTGAGGAAGCTGCAGCGACCTTGCGTCAGGTCAAAGAAAATGGTGGCCGTGTCATTGCTGTAGGAACAACCTCTATCCGTACGCTAGAGACTATCGGAAGCAAGTTTGACGGCCAAATCCAGGCTGACTCTGGCTGGACCAATATCTTTATCAAGCCAGGCTATGACTGGAAGGTGGTGGATGCTTTTTCTACTAATTTCCATTTGCCGAAGTCTACCTTGGTCATGCTTGTCTCAGCTTTTGCAGGCCGTGAATTGGTCCTCAAAGCCTACCAGCATGCAATCGATGAAAAATACCGTTTCTTTAGCTTTGGCGATGCCATGTTTATCTACTAAAAAACGAGCAAATCAAAACTAGAAATAAAAGGGCTAATTCCTACTTGGATTAGCCTTTTTTCGACATATGATAGCTATTGAATTAAAAGCAAATAAATGATACACTGAAGACTATGATACAGCCGTCAAATATATGCAAAATCTGACGAGCTACTTTTATCTGAGTCTATTTCAAAGGAGATTTTTATGAAAAACAAAACATTACGCTATACGAGCCTATCAGTCCTGACCTTGTTGACTGCCTTGACCTTGGTTGCCTGTGGTGGAAAGACTGACAAGAATACGTCATCTTCAAACCAAAAGGAGACAACAAGCAAGGTGACTACAGAGTCCGCAAGTAAAACTGAAGCAGGCCAAAAAGAGGAGCAGAAGTCAGAAACAAATAGTGCGACAGAAGCTACAACCACTCAAGCAGAACAAAAGGAAGATAAGCAAAAATCACAAGAGGCTTACGCTAAGTTTGTAGGGACTTGGGAAAACTACGCGGGAACAACTGCAACAGTCACAGCAGATGGAATTGTAACGATCCAAAGTTCAAATGGAACCTTTAAATACGAGATGGGTCAAGTAGAGGAAAAAGATGGCTACTACTCAACAGGTATTCATCTTGTCGGTGGTGGACAAGGGGCACGACTGATCTTTACCCCAGCTGGAGTCCAAAACGAAGTGACAGGTACAGATGGCAGCCAAGATGTCTTGTCTATCGGTCAATCTGTAAGTGACAAAGATAACCAGTTTTACCGTAACTAAGAACATCAATCAGAAGTAAGGGTGGAGAAATGTCCTTGCTTTTCTATGTTCTCAAAGCATAAATTTTTTATCATTCAACTATACACGACGTTTAAGTTGGACGATAAACCTGCCCACTTTGAAGCGCAAGTACTAAATCGCTAACAACACAAAAGCCCTGATGTAGGGCTTTTTTTACTTGCTAGTATAAGAAATCAATGCCGTAGTTTTCTTTTAGATAGGTTGCCAACTCGGCTTTTTCTTCCTCTCTAAATCGACAGAGGCTAAGAGCGAGTCGCAATATCAGGGCACTTGTATTGATGATAACATTTGACTTAGAAATATCTTCTAGCTGGGTGACCTCTCTCAGATCAAAATCTAAATAGTAAGCTTTGCTGTTGGTATGGTCAGGGTCACTGACATCCACTTCAACATAAGATGCTCGCAACAATTCTTCTTTTGGGATGAAAATTTCCTTGGAAAAGAAGAGCCCAGGATAGACATAAATACCTTCAAAGGTGAATTCAAAGGAGAGTCTGCGACTAGAAAGTCTTTTGATGCCTGCAATCGTTGCATAGATAGCAGTGAAAAAGAGGATGGTTGGTACCACAGTGAGAAGACTGAGCTGAGAAAAGTCGATCAATCCATGCGCGAGAAAAAAGAAAAATTGAAAGAATATACCTACCGCAAAAACTAGATAGCCGACACCGACAAATTTTGAATAATAGATTTTCATAGAAACCTCCAGATATAGAATTGAACTCTCCAACGCTTTTTCAGTAGAAGTCGTAAAGATCATGCAGAGTTAAAATTTTAGGTATTCCCATCATATCCTATGGAGCGAAGTTCTGTCAACCTTTTAGCAAGATGTGGCTCTTAGCTATCTTATGACCTAGCAAGTTGGTTTATGGTATACTAGGATAATAAAATTCCAAAATTTGAAGACTTGTTTTCATAAATAGAAAGAGGTCAATATGTTTTTTCTCGGACGCCGTCGTGTCTTTATCGGCGAATGCAATGGTCAGGCTGTTTATTATGACCAAAAGACAGGAGAGGCTTTAGCTGCTCCAAAGAGTAAGTTGCTCAATACTGAAAAAGCTGGTGAAACGAATTCTTTTATTCCTGAATTGGTAATTCTCTTACTAGTAGGTGGACCTGCAATTTCGGGCTTCTTTTCCCTCAAGTTTATTGGTGTCTATAACTGGTTCAGTCTAGCCTGTATTCTTCTATTTTGGTTGATGCAGTTTTCCTTGTTGGTTGCTATACTTGAACGAGCACTTTATAAAAATGTTCGAAAGGCCCAGCCAACGACAGAGAAAGTCTTTTTCTTTGCAGCATCTCATAATTTGTTTGTAAAAAACCAGTTTGATCCTAGACAACTGTCTGCTTTACCTTATCGATTTGCCCGCTTTGTAGTAAATATAGTGTCTATCTATTACTTTTTGTATTTCTTGATTCTTCCTCTAAAATTTGGCCAACCGATTGGTGATGAAGGCTATGGTTTGTGGTTTGCTGGCTGGTTATTCTTTTCAGTATTTCTTTTGTATAACCAAAACAATCCAGTTCGCTTTGTGAAGATTATGAGATTATACAGCCAAGGAAAAGTACGATTTAAGGAAGAAGTGGAACATTGAGAAACTATCTTGGGATTCTGCTAAATATCTAGAGAAAATCTTTTAGAAAAACAAAAAAGCCTTGTAAATCAAGGCTTTTTCCTGTTGTTTAGATGCCCCCTGCAGGCTCTTTGAAAGAAACTTAGAAAAATCTAAAATGAAATTATTTCAAAATGGGGTAAAAGCAAAATTTCCCTCCCTACTTTCTCAATTATTCCTAATTTTAGTTCCAAAAAGCTTCAATTCATAATCTAATTATAATATGGGTAATGGGTACTATCTTATTACATTCAGATTTTTGTTCTCTTCAAAGAGTTATGTAGGCTTTATGGTTTTAAATAGGTAAAAAGTTGAACTATAGTGAGTATTGTGTCATAATAGATAGTATATAAATCATTAATAGAATAGAAATAATATTTTCTTACCTTTACAAGTAGTATTGGTTAGACATTTTTTCGTCTCAATTGTACTTATCTCTCAAGTTTAGCTAGTTTTTATAAGCTCTGTTTTCGAATCAATAAAACAAATTTCAGAAGTGCAAAAGACAAGATGGTGACATTGCTACAGTCAGTCGCCATGTCTTGCTGGCACAGGCTGTTTGTGCCGTCAGCTATTTACCAGTCAATTTGATCAAAGGGCTTAATTATTATTTTTGAAAGGTCTTTTATGGAAAAAATTCTTTCTTTAGGTCTGACAGGTAAGAAATTACTTGTTCAGGGTTTCTTGTTTGTTCTGCTAGGTCTTATCTTGATGGTCACGGGAACTTGGTTGCCAGTGACGGTTATTCGACTGGTTCTGTTTTTAGCTTGGATAGCAACGGTCTTAGATTTAGTATTACGTATTTTCAAAAAAAGTCAGTCAACGGACACCTTGGGAGTTGCACTGGTTAAATTGTTAGTGATGGGATATTTGCTAGGCTCGAATCTTGCTACTGATGTGCCAATTTATATTTTGGCTCTTGTGATTGGAATTTCTCAGATTTTTCATGCTAGTATCAACCTTGTCACCTATGTTCTCTACCGCAAAAACAAAATTCGACCTCGTTTTCGTTTCTTACTAGATGGTCTCGTACTAGTTTTTCTTGGTGGGACTAGTCTTTTGTCCTCTACGGGAAATTCTGTCTTTCAACTCTTTGTTTTAGGGGCTTATTTTTGCCTTTATGGTGTGTCCAATATCCGTGACGGTTTCTTATTTGAAAAGGAAATTGGGAAAAACCATCTCAAACGTCGTGTCAGAATGAGCTTACCTATTGCCCTAGCCGCTCTCATCCCTGCAAGTACTTTAGCAAAAATCAATAAATTCATGCAGGAAAATGCTGATGAGGAAGAGGAAATCTATCTTGGAATGGTGAAGTTTGGTAAGACAGCAGATCTTGAAATTTTCGTTCATACAGCGGAGACTTCTCTATTTTCAGCTATTGGTCATGTGGACCTTTGTTATCAAGGACGTGTGATTTCTTATGGAAACTATGATCCGTCATCTGAGACCTTATTTGGTATGGTTGGAGATGGTGTTTTATATTTTTGCGACCGTGATAAGTACATTGACTTATGTAAACGGGAGAGTCAAAAAACGCTATTTGGTTACGGAATAGATTTGACACCGGAAATGGAAGAAGCGGTTCAGGAAAAATTAGCTGAATTAAAACAACTAACGATTCCTTGGGAGCCAAGCGCAGATAAAATTAAAACGGAAGATGGTAAGGAAGACTACACCTACGCTTATAAAATCAGACATGAGACGGATGGGGAACTTTATAAATTTATCAAATCTAAGTTTAAATCCTACTTTGTCTTATCTACAAACTGTGTGCTCTTGGCTGATACCATAGTCGGTCAGGCTGGCACCGATATCCTCTCACCCAAAGGATTTATCGCTCCAGGAACTTACCAAGCCTACCTTAATCGAGAGTTTGAAAAACCAAATAGTATAGTCGTATCTAAACATGTTTATTAAGGAGAATTTATGAACTTAGTAAAAAAATACACCCCGTTAATACTTTTTATAGGGCTGGTTGCTCTTGTAATTCTGAATGCGTCGAGCTTTATATCAGGAGCAATCTCTTTCTTTGACGTGACTTCAACCTTGATTTATGGCGCTGTTATTGCTTTTGTGCTTAATGTTCCTATGAAAAAAATTGAACAGTACTTAGTTAAATTGAAGGTAAAGGCAGAGTTGCGTCGTCCGATTGCCATGGTACTTGTTTTCCTAGCTCTTATCTTAATCGTGATTGCTCTTTTGGTTTTGGTGCTGCCAACCCTAGCCCAGACTATTAGTCAGCTGGGAACAGTCCTTTCAACAGTCCTTACTCAACTTGGGAAATTGCTAGGCAGCTCGGAATTTGTAACCAAAGACATGTTGTCAACTATCGTATCAGGCATACAGGGACAATCTAGTTCTATTAGCCAAGCTTTGATAGGTTTTTTATCAGGTCTGACTAGTAATATCGGCAATATTTTTTCAAGTTTGATGAATGCCTTTTTGATTATAGTCTTCACCTTTTTATTTTTATCCAGTAAGGAACATTTGGCAGCGATGACGAGCCGACTTCTGAAAGTCTTACTTTCAGAGAAGGTAGTGATAAAGTTGACTTACATTGGACAAGTAGCACTAGAGACTTATGACCAATTTTTGATGAGTCAGCTGATTGAAGCAGTTATCATAGGAGTTATGATAGCGGTTGGTTACAGCGTGTTTGGGATACCCTATGGAGTAATGACAGGTATCTTTGCAGGAGTGCTATCGTTCATTCCTTATGTAGGGCCTATGATTGCTTGTGTTGTGGGAGCGATTTTTATCTTCACAGTGAGTCCTACTCAAGCCTTACTTTCTCTTCTTCTATATCAAGTTATACAGCTGATTGAAGGAAACCTTATTTATCCTAGAGTTGTAGGTCAGTCTATTGGTTTGCCAGCTATTTTCACGCTTGCGGCTGCTAGTATTGGAGGCAATCTCTTTGGCTTACTTGGGATGATATTCTTTACACCGATATCTGCTGTTATCTATCGATTGGTTAAAGAATTTGTCGTTGCAAAGGAAAATCAGGTAGATTGAGAAAGACTGAATTTAATAAGATATACTAAGAAGAGAGTGAAAGATTCTCTTCTCTTTTATTTCTAAATGACTTGCTCTTGTTCTGTTGCGAAAATTTATGAATTCATAATAGCCCATTTTAATCTCTATGCGGATTGGCCATGTAATATGGGCACAAATTAGTATAGTTTAGTTAATTATAGACTAGCTCTGTACTGTAAAAAACAGTTGGTCTTATCAAATATTGCTAGCAATTGATTGAGAATAAATGATAAGTTTGATAAGGTTGGAAAACCTTTATAATGATTTGCTACAAAAAGTTATTTGACATCAAAAAAGCCTTGAAATCAAGGCTTTTTCCTGTTGATTTAGATGCCCCCTACATGGATTTGTAAGAACTTTTCATATTGAAAATAAACAAAAATGTTGAAATATAGCTGATTTTAGGGAAATACTTTTAGGTGTTTTCACTGTCAGGCTTTAAAAACGTGGCAAAAGTGGGGCAAAAACGAATGACTCACATTTGGTTTGAAAATCTATAATACCTAATGATTATGCCATACTAGATATATAGTGTTGTTATAAATAAATGTCAGTGCGAGTTCAAATCGGAGGATAAAATGGAAAAACAAATTAATGAAAAAAAAGCCTTGGAAAACCAAGGCTTTTTTAATGCTATAAACTCATTAAAAGAACCCCCAGTTAGATTTGGAATATTTTTTATTCTGTGTCACATAAAAATAAATAAAATGAATGGCTATAGCTAGAGTAAAAATGGTTGCAATACTCAACACTGTTATAGGATTAGAAGCGAAAAGCAAAGAGAGAATCAAGGCAGCCAGATAGAGTGTCGCTTGAGCACAGTAGTAACTTCTCGGATAGCGAAGATAGTTTTTGTTATAGGGCCCATTTGCTAGGACAGCAGCTTGGAAGAGGCCAATTCCGATATAAAAGAAGCTGATTGCAACGAGAAGATTAGCCTCGGGATTCAGGAGATAACCCATCGAAACTGTCATCAACATAAGCCCGATGAAAATAGGATAGTGACTATAAATTACAAATAATCCCTTTTGACTAGATCCTTCATCAATAGCATGGTCAAATTCGCCAAAATAAAACAAGAACAGGGAAAGCATGATAACGAAATTGAGAACCGAATAAATCGAGAAATTCTCGACTGTAAAGAAGCTAGCTAGCCCAACAACCATCTCTCCAAACGTAATAATCACAAGAAGGGAGACGCGCTCGATTAAATGGGGAAGATTTACCTGGAAATGCTCATCTTTAGTAATCAAGAAAATTGGCACAATAAATGTTAGCAGAATACTAGCAATAAAGATATAGACTCCAACGTAAATAGGAAAAAGAGCTGCCAGATAGACTCCTAAACTTCCTAGACCTGTTAACCATAGAAAACCTTTGATACTTTCCCGATCAGTATTATCGGTTGATTTTCTAAAAAATTCAACCAAATATTGAAAAAATAAGGTAAGGGTCAATGTACCAACAGCCCAACAGGTATAATAGAACCATTGTTGCCAATTGTATCCAATCATATTGGACATAAAGAGCATAAGTCCCATGTTGATAAACATGATTACCATGTTAAATAACGAGTTTGTTCCATAGCGATTGGTATAAATGGTTTGAATCATCCAGGAATTGATGATAACCATGACAGAGATGAAGAAATCAAGTAAAGAATCCCAAGCCACAACACCGCTATGAAGAGGGTGAATTAAAGCAGTTGCTTTTGAAATTGCAAAAACAAACACTAGGTCATAAAATAGTTCTGAAAATTCTACACGTTTATGCTTAATAAGAGTTGTCATATTAATACCTTTCTACTTTAGAAATACAATTCATTATAACAGAAAATGGTAATGAGAGAAAAAGGATATGCTTAAATAATTTCATGTGGCGCGAATTGTAAAAACCTTGACTTCTTTTGTCATTTACTTGAAAAAGCAACCCTGACGAGTTGATTAAAATCCTATTAAAAATTAACTTTGTCAGGATCATCCTGAGTTTTGATGCCTTGAATCTTATCCAAGACCGCCATATCTTCCTCTGATAAGTCGAAGCCGAAGATATCCAAGTTAGCTTTTATATTTTTAGGTGTCACAGACTTAGGTAGTGGCAAGAAACCTTTTTGAAGGCTCCAACGCAGAGCAACTTGTGCCACAGATTTACCGTTACGTTCAGCCACTGCTTCAACATCTTCATTTCCAAAAATACCACCTGTACCTAGTGGACTATAGGCTTCAATAAGGATATCGCGCTCTTGGCAATAGGCAACTAAGTCTTCTTGGTCACAACCTGGAGCCAAGAGGATTTGATTGACATGTGGAACAATTTCAGCTGTTTCAATAAGAGCTTCTAGGTGATGTTGCATAAAGTTAGACACACCGATAGCGCGCACCTTACCTTCTTTGTAAGCTTCTTCCATAGCCTTCCATGCACCCGCATTGCCAGCCTTCCAAGCATCATTCTCACGAAGCGCCTTTGGATTAGGCCAATGGATAAGCAAAAGATCCAAATAATCCACACCAAGTCTTTCGAGAGACTCATCGATAGAAGTCTTAGCCAACTCGTAATCGTGCTTATCATTCCAAAGTTTGGTAGTTAGGAAAATATCCTCACGTGCCAAATCACTATCAGCAATCGCCTTACCTACAGAAACCTCGTTACCGTAAATTTGTGCGGTATCAATATGTGTGTAACCCGCCTTAAGTGCGAAGCTAACGCTGTTATAGGCTTCTTCGCCTTCAGCAATTTGCCAAGTTCCAAAACCAATTTTAGGAATAGCAACCCCATTTGCAAGTGTATATGTTTCCATGATTTTCACCTTTTCTTTTTTTAATAGTACTATCTTAAATAAGATAAGGCAAAAATGCAAAGATTTGCTACGGCTATTATTATGAATAGTTCCTTACTTCTTTTTCCGATGTTCGTAACAGCATTTGGAGATATTATTACTTGGGAAGAGAATGAATTTGTTGGTATTGTAAAATATAACCTTCAAGACTGCGACATTATTATAAAGAGCTTGAAATATTTCCTTCAGTATTTAGATAACTCATATGTGACTGATAACTTTGAACTTGATTTATATAGACAAGCTGTATCAAAACATGGTGCTCTGTCTTATAACCAATGTTTCGGTTTTGTCCCGCTCTTGGCATTAGGAGGCTTTAAAGATGTGGATCACATGGATAAAGTAAAAGTCCTGGAACACATTTATCTCATGTACCAACTCACAGGCGGAGTATTTGACGATTGATAAAAAAGAACCACCCTTGCGGTGGTTTTTTCGACGAAAACGAGTGTGAGATAAATAACGAGTCTTTGGATGAGACTCTCTAATTTGGTGAATATAAATTATTTGGTACAAAATTTGGTACAAAAAACAAAATGACAAGCAAAAAAGCCTTATAAATCAAGGCTTTTTCCTGTTGATTTAGATACCCCCTACATGGATTTGTAAGAACTTTTCATATTGAAAATAAACAAAAATGTTGAAATATAGCTGATTTTAGGGAAATACTTTTAGGTATTTTCAATGTCAGGATTTAAAAATGGGGCAAAAGCGGGGCAAAAACGAATGACTCGTATTTTGTTTGAAAACCTATAATACCTAATGATTATGCTATTCTAGATATATAGTTTTGTTATAAATAAATGTCAGTGCGAGATCAAATTGGAGAATAAAATGGAAAAACAAATTTCTACGCAGAATGGAATGCGAAAAAGTGATAATTAAAGAGACAAAAAAGCTGAGAATATGATTTCCCAGCTTTTTTGAATGCGATAGAAATAGCAACTAGACTATTTACGAAAGGCCTCAATAATGTAGGTGAAGCCAGTAACTAAAACTGAAAAGGCAATGACATAAACGACAAAGACACCTGTAGCCACTGGATTGAACAGAATCACTAGACCTAGTAAAAATTCAAGCAAGGCTACCCACGTGATATTGCTACCAATAATAGGGAAAGTCAATCTTAGACGATTGCCTTTAAAGAAAGCAATAATGGCTTCTACAATTAACCAAATTCCTACAATGGTCGGAATGACGACCGGCAGGGTCACAAAGCCATAAGCAACGAGGTAAAGAGCTAAGAGAAGACTAACAAATCCTTGGAAAAGATAAACAGGTGAGCGAAGCTCTTTTGGTGCAGAGAAATAGCCTAAAATAGCTGCTATAGAAGAAACCAGTAAACCAAATGAAATCCACCAGCTGTAAGCAACAAGATTAGCTACTGGGTTTGTAAATAGGAAAAGTCCTAAAAGGACAAAAACAACTCCTGCAAGGAATAGCAGTAAACGATTAGAAAATTTCATTTCAATACCCCCTATATAGTATAGTTTTCTAATAAAACTATTATACTTATTTTTATAGAAAATGTCAATAAAATAAATAAACAATTTGGAAGTTTCAGTCTGACTTACAAAAAGAAAAGGAGTTTTCACTCCTTTTCACAGATTGAAGACAAAGTCCTTATAAAAGTGTCTTCTAAAGATTTTAACTTCAATTTGAAGCGAGGTTATCCTCGCTTTTTCTATTTATCAAACAATTCCTTATTTTCAATTAAGAGTTCTAGTGGAGATTTATCCCTTGCTTCAATAAAACCAGGTTCATATTGGTTATGAAGTGTTCTTTTCTGAGAAGTTGGATCAATATACAACTCATCTCCATCTTCTGTGTATAGTTGGTTGCCTCTTGTTAAGTAAAGTAAATCCTCTAAGTACTGTCCATCAGTTTCTAGAAAATCTTCGATGTATTTGACAGCTTTTAAAATCTCACTTACTTTATCAGAGTATTCATTAGATTCAAGAACACTCTTTTCTAACTCAATCTCTTTACTAGTTCCAAATAGTTGGGTTGGAGTTGCATTAAAATATTCTGCTATCTTATCCAAATTTGCAAAGGTAGGATAGCTTTTTTGTTTTTCGTAATCAGAGATGTCTGGAAAGATTGCTCATAAAAAAATGTGGGGCAAATGATGGGGCAAATCAGTTATAGACAAGCAAAAAAGCCTTATAAATCAAGGCTTTTTCCTGTTGATTTAGATGCCCCCTGCAGGGCTCGAACCTGCGACCCATAGATTAAGAGTCTACTGCTCTACCAACTGAGCTAAGGAGGCAAAAAAAAGCTGTATTGGTGCCGAAACTTCACGGTTTGTATTGAACCCGCGCAATTAAGCAGGTGGGCAACTTGCTCTAACTGAAGCTGCTTCCGCGTGATACGGCCTGCATGCTGTTAGAAGTCCTTTGTTTCCCTAATAATACAAAAAATAGTCGGTCAACACTTAAGTGTGAAGTCGTACACCACAGCGTTTCTATATGTATATGATACCATATTTCAAAAAAATTTCAAGGGAAAATCTCAATTTTTTGGAACCGATATCACCTTTTCTTGAGTTGATCAATCTTCTCTTTTGTCGCCCCTAGGGCTCGCTCGTATTTGCCATTTTCATTGGGAGTGAAATAAGAGACCCCCTTAAGCTTGTCTGGTAGGTAGTCCTGTTGGACCCAATTGCCAGGATAATTGTGAGGGTACTTGTAGTCTTGGGCATTTCCCAGTTCCTTGCTTCCAGCATAATGACCATCGCGGAGGTGGCGAGGGATAGGAAGATTGCCCGATTTCCGGAGATCAGACAAGGCCTTATCCATGGCGACGTAGGCCGAGTTGGACTTAGGCGAAAGTGCCAGGTCAATGACGATGTTGGCGATGAGGATGCGGGCTTCGGGAAAGCCGATGCGCTCCGCTGCCTGAAGGGCTGTCACCGTATGGATCTGTGCATCTGGATTGGCCAGGCCGATATCTTCGTAGGCAATGACCGTCAAGCGACGGGCTAAGCTAGGGAGATCGCCCGCTTCAATCAAGCGTGCGGCGTAGTGGAGACTAGCATCGACATCGGATCCGCGGATGGACTTTTGCAGAGCAGAGAGGACATCGTAGTGGCCGTCTCCATCCTTGTCCATGGTGATATAGCTGCGCTGGAGGCTGTTTTCCATGATGTCGAGACTGATGTGGCGAACGCCATCCTCCCCTTCCTTGGTAGAGAGAACAGCCAAATCGAGAGAATTATAGGCAGAACGCAGGTCTCCATTGGTCGAAGTGGCGATGAAATCCAAGGCTTCCTCATCGAGGGTAACAGGGAAGTCAAAGCCCCGCTCAGGGTCGCTCAGTGCCAACTGGATCGCCTCTTTGACCTGTTCATTGGTCAAGGGTTCCAGCTCAAAGATCTGCACCCTACTGCGAATGGCAGGCGTGACAGAAAAGAAAGGATTTTCAGTCGTCGCTCCAATCATAATGACCAGTCCACTTTCCAAGAGAGGCAAGAGGAAGTCTTGTTTCGTCTTGTCAAGACGATGAATCTCGTCTAGTAGCAGTACAAGGCCACCTGAGAATTTAGCTTCCTCAGCGATTTCTTGGAGGCGTTTTTTACTATCAACAGTTGCATTGAAGGTCCGAAAAGCATACTTGGTCGTTCCAGCGATGGCTGAAGCGATACTGGTTTTTCCGATGCCTGGAGGTCCGTAGAGTATCATAGAGGATAGGCGATTGGCTTCCACCATACGGCGGATAATCTTGCCTGGTCCAACCAGATGCTCCTGACCGATGACCTGGTCGATGGTTTTGGGGCGCATGCGAAGCGCGAGATTGTCTGGCATAGCAGTCCTTTCTAACATGGATTTTCTGATACGAATGTGGTAAGATGGTAGTATCTATTTTAGCATATTTCCGAGTATTCGGGGCGATTGAAGAGTCGTATAGAAAGAGGACAACATGGCAACATACGGATTTTTAGATGTTTTACAAGAAGAGTTGGACAAGAACTTTCCTTTTGACTATGAGATTAGCTGGGACAAACGCAATCATGCAGTTGAAGTGAGTTTTCTGCTAGAGGCGCAAAATCCTGCAGGAGTGGAGATGCTAGATGAAGACGGAGAGGTTTCGTCAGATGATATCCTTTTTGAAGAAGCGATGCTTTTTTATAACCCTGCCAAGTCAACAGTTAATGCAGAAGACTATCTCACAGTCATCCCTTATCTGCCGAAGAAAGGTTTTTCTCGTGAATTTTTAGCTTATTTTGCACTATTCCTCAAAGATACTGCAGAGGTTGGACTAGATGCCCTCATGGACTTTTTGGAAGACCCAGAAGCAGAAGAATTCGTCATGGAATGGAACCAAGAAGTCTTTGAAGAAGGGAAAGCAGGCTTGGAAGAGGGAGAATTTTATCCTTATCCGAGATATTAGGAGTCTAGCATGGAAATAGAACTTACTGATTTCCAAGGTTGCAAGATTGCTCTATTTTGCGGAGATAAGCTACTGACCATCTTGCGTGATGACAAGGAAAATATCCCTTGGCCCAATATGTGGGAGTTGCCGGGTGGTGGTCGTGAAGGGGACGAAAGCCCATTTGAATGCGCGGCGCGTGAAGTTTATGAGGAACTAGGCATTCACTTGACCGAAGATTGCCTGCTCTGGAGTAAGGTCTATCCCAGCATGCTCTATGAAGGCAGACAGTCAGTATTTATGGTCGGGCAACTAAGTCAAGAACAGTTTGACAGTATCACCTTTGGAGATGAAGGGCAGGGCTATAAATTGATGAACATTGAGGAATTTTTGACATCCAGTCAAGTAGTTCCGCAGTTGCAGGGTAGATTGAGGGATTATTTGGAGGAAGTAAGGTAGATGCCAAATCGTAGTAAGAATATCAATATGTTTCTCATGGATGGAGAAGTTACTGGGATAATTAAATGTACCTTGTCGAATTGGACAGGGGTGATTTATAAAATTCCTCGAATTCAATTGGCAGATTTAAAATCACGTGATGAAATGAAGCAAAGCGGCATTTATTTCCTATTTGGTCGTAATGAGGATAAGCAAAAGGATGTTACCTACATCGGGCAGGCGACGAATCGCAAAAATGGTGAAGGTGTCCTTTTACGTGTTCAGGAACATACTCGTGACAACCATGCAGATTATTTTAATGATGTGATCATTTTGACGACGCAAAATAATTCCTTTGGTCCTACAGAAATTAGTTACTTGGAAAATAAATTTACACAACTAGCAAAGGACGCGGGGCGCTTCATTGTAAAAAATGGGAATGAGCCCAATTCTGGGAATGTAACAGAAGAAAAGCAATCTGAGTTGGATGAGGTTGTAGAAAATACTTTGATGATTGTAGGAACCTTAGGGTACCGAGTGTTTGTTCCTATGACCAAGAAAACGGATCAGAATGTTTCTGATGAAAACTTAACTCATCTCCATTTGAAGCGAAAAACCAAGAAATCAAATCGAATGATTGAAGCCATCTGTGAACAGACTTCGGAAGGTTTTGTTGTTTTAGAAGGTAGTCAAGTGGATGTGGTCGATTCACCCGCAATACCTGCAAGTCTAAAAGAATTGCGTAAGGAATTAATCAAATCAAATGTGATTAAAGATGGTGTTTTACAAGAAAAACAACTGTTCTCCAGTCCATCTTATGCAGCTGCTTTTGTGCTAGGAATGAATACGAATGGACGAACGGATTGGAAAAATAAGGACGGCAAGACTTTAAAAGAATTAGAAGAAACAATGGATTGTTAAGGAGAACCAGATGGAAACATGGCAAGAGTTAAAAGTTACAGTGAAGCGTGAAGGCGAGGAGTTAGTTTCCAATCTCTTGATTGAGTTAGGTGCCCAAGGGGTAGCAATTGAAGATAGCATGGACTATGTGGGGAATGTGGACCGCTTTGGTGAGATTTTTCCTGATGTCGAGCAACAAGAAGAAATCGTGGTGACAGCCTACTATCCGGATACGCTTGATGTAGCAGAGGTTGAAGCGGACTTGCAGGCTCGCTTAGCAGAATTGACGGATTTTATGGATCTAGGAGAGGTCAAGATGGGCACGACTGCCTTGGCTGAGGAAGACTGGGCCGACAACTGGAAGAAATACTATGAACCAGCTCGTATCACTCATGACTTGACCATCGTGCCATCATGGACAGACTATGAGGCAACTGCTGGCGAGAAGATTATCAAGCTAGATCCTGGTATGGCCTTTGGAACTGGAACCCACCCTACGACCAAGATGAGTCTTTTTGCCTTGGAGCAGGTTCTTCGTGGTGGTGAGACAGTGCTAGATGTGGGGACAGGCTCAGGTGTCCTTTCTATTGCCAGCTCGCTTCTAGGTGCCAAGGAAATCTTTGCCTATGACCTAGATGATGTTGCGGTTCGCGTCGCTCAGGAAAATATTGAGCTCAACCCGGGTATGGAAAACATCCATGTAGCTCCAGGTGATTTGCTTAAGGGTGTGGAGATTGAGGCAGACGTCATCGTGGCCAATATTTTGGCGGATATCCTCATTCATCTGACAGACGATGCTTATCGCTTGGTCAAGGATGAAGGTTACCTGATCATGAGTGGCATTATCAGGGACAAGTGGGACATGGTCCGTGAGTCAGCAGAAGCAGCTGGATTTTTCCTTGAAACTCATATGATTCAAGGGGAATGGAATGCCTGTGTCTTCAAGAAAACCAAGGATATTTCTGGTGTGATTGGAGGCTAGCATGCAACAGTATTTTGTCAAGGGGAGTGCAATCTCTCCTGTCACCATTGAGGACAAGGAAACTAGCAAGCACATGTTTCAGGTCATGCGCCTGAAGGAAAATGATGAGGTTACTTTGGTCTTTGATGATGGTATTAAGTACTTGGCGCGCGTGATAAATGTAGAGGCGCGTCAATTGGAGTTGGTTAAAGAATTAGCTGACAATGTAGAACTACCAGTTCAAGTGACCATTGCATCTGGTTTTCCCAAGGGAGATAAGCTAGAGTTTATCACTCAAAAGGTGACGGAACTGGGTGCTAGTCAGATTTGGGGCTTCCCCGCGGACTGGTCAGTCGCCAAATGGGACGGCAAAAAATTGGGTAAAAAGGTTGAAAAACTAGAAAAAATCGCCCTTGGAGCGGCCGAGCAAAGCAAGCGGAATTTGGTACCGAGCATTACCCTTTTTGAAAAAAAGGCAGACTTTTTAGCTCAGTTCGACCAGTTTGATTGTATCGTGGTAGCTTACGAAGAGTCAGCTAAAGAAGGAGAATCAGCAGCACTTATACAAGCAGTTGCTGGACTAGAAAAAGGAGCTAAACTGCTCTTTATCTTTGGTCCAGAAGGTGGTCTTTCACCCGCAGAAATTGAGTCTTTTGAAGCTAAAGGAGCAGCCTTGGCAGGACTTGGACCTCGCATCCTACGAGCAGAAACAGCGCCACTTTACGCCTTATCTGCCATAAGTGTTTTGCTTGAATTGGAAAAATAAGAGACTATGAAAAAATCACCTAGAAAAGGTGATTTTTTATGCTCTTGAAATGGCGCGTGAAAGAGTCAATAAACGTATCCTTGGCGGCAATGGAAACTTTGATTTTTTGATGATTTCGCAGAAAAAATGGATATCCAAACTGTTCCTAATCTTGTGTTCTATTAAAACAGGGCAAATCACACTATTTAGAGCAGAGAGTATTCCTAGTCTTGATGAAAGATTAGTTTAACTAACACAAAATGACTCTGGAAATTGGAATCATAGAGATGATAAAAGAGGTTGGATTATTTTCCAACCTCTTTTTTTTTTTATCTTAATGGAATTGCATACCACCATCGACGATAATGGTTTGACCTGTAATGTAGTTTGAATCTGGTCCAGCAAGGAAGCTAACCGCTGCAGCGACATCTTCTGGCTCAGATAGGCGTTTCAATGTAATATCTTTTGCGAATGTTTGCATACCCCATTCGTCGTCTTTTCCTGCATTTTTTCCAACTTCGTGAGCGATATCATACATCATTGGTGTTTTAACGATACCTGGAGCATAAGCGTTAACAGTGATGCCTGAGTCAGCCAAATCACGCGCCAATGTTTGAGTAATGCCACGCACAGCGAATTTTGTACCGCCGTATACAGTCAAGTTTGGATTTCCGACAACACCTGCTTGAGAAGTAGCGTTGATGATTTTACCACCGTGACCAAGTGCTTTGAATTGAGCTTGAGCAGCTTGTGCTCCCCAAATCACACCACCGACGTTAATAGCAAATGTGCGAGCGAATTGTTCCTCTGTAATTGTATCCAGAGGTGTAGTCGGAGCGACACCAGCGTTGTTTACCACAACGTTCAAGTCTCCGAAATGGTCTACAACTTTTTGGAAAGCTGCAGCAACCTCTGCTTGTTTAGACACATCTGCTACAACAGCTAAAGCATTCTCTGCTGACAACTCAGCAACTGCTTTTTCAGCTGTTTCAGCATTGTAGTCTAATACTCCAACCTTAAAACCATCTTGGACCAAGCGTTTTGCGATTGCAAAACCGATTCCTTGACCTGCACCTGTAACAACAGCTACTTTAGACATATGATTCCTCCTTTGGTATCCGTGATACCATTCAAACGTTCATAAAAGAACAGCAAAGGGTTATAAGTGAGTTGTGATAGACTCTAAAAGAAGTCCTATCGCTTTTTAGTATACAACTTTGTGAAATTTGTGTCAAACAAAGACTGATTTTTTAGAAAAATGATTATTTTTCAAAACCAAAATGATTGAAAATTTTCCTTTGTGAGATTTAGAGTTAGAAAAATAAAACTATCGCGTAAAGGGGAAAAGCGCACAATATTTTCCAAGCACATTTCTTGAAACCCTTTCCTCCTTCTGATAGACTAATACATAGTTTGAAAAAAGGAGACTTAATATGAAAAAATTTGTTGCTGAATTGATCGGTACTTTTATGCTTGTGTTCATCGGAACAGGAGCTGTTGTTTTTGGAAATGGTGTTGAAGGTCTTGGACACCTTGGAATTGCTCTTGCCTTTGGTTTGGCAATCGTAGTTGCAGCTTTCTCAATCGGAACTGTTTCAGGTGCTCACTTGAACCCAGCTGTTTCTATTGCCATGTTTGTGAACAAACGTTTGTCATCTTCAGAACTTGTAAACTACATCCTTGGTCAAGTAGTTGGTGCTTTCCTTGCATCAGGATCTGTGTTCTTCCTCTTGGCAAATTCAGGAATGTCAACTGCAAGTCTTGGTGAAAATGCCTTGGCAAATGGTGTAACTGTCTTTGGTGGTTTCTTGTTTGAAACAATCGCAACTTTCTTGTTTGTTTTGGTGATTATGACTGTAACTTCAGCAAGCAAAGGAAATGGCGCAATCGCTGGTTTGGTGATCGGTTTATCATTGACAGCTTTGATTCTAGCTGGCTTGAACATCACTGGACTTTCAGTAAACCCAGCTCGTAGCTTGGCTCCTGCTGTATTGGTAGGTGGCGCAGCTCTTCAACAAGTTTGGATTTTCATCCTTGCACCAATCGTTGGTGGAGTTCTTGCAGCCCTTGTTGCTAAAAACTTCCTTGGAACTGAAGAATAATTGAAACTTAAAAAGCCTTGCTTCTCATCTTGAGGAACAGGGCTTTTTCGTATGATACTCTTCGAAAATCTCTTCAAACCACGTCAGCTCTATCTGCAACCTCAAAACAGTGTTTTGAGCTGACTTCGTCAGTCTTATCCACAACCTCAAAGCAGTGCTTTGAGCAACCTGCGGCTAGCTTCCTAGTATGCTCTTTGATTTTCATTGAGTATGAGTTTAACGGTTGTCAATTTTCTCTGGATAGAGGTCATGTTGGAAGAGGCGTTGTTCTGCCAATCCTTCATACTTGGTTCCAGGTCTACCGTAGTTGTAGTAGGGGTCGATTGAAATGCCACCGCGAGGTGTAAATTTTCCCCAGACTTCTAAATAGCGAGGGTCTAGCAAGTTGACCAAGTCTTTCCCGATAGTGTTGATACAGTTTTCGTGAAAATCTCCATGGTTTCGGTAGCTAAAGAGGTAGAGTTTGAGGGATTTTGACTCGACACAGAGCTTGTCAGGAATGTAGGAAATATAAATAGTTGCAAAGTCTGGCTGAGCAGTGATGGGACAAAGTGAGGTAAATTCAGGGCAGTTGAACTTGATGAAATAGTCATTTTCCACATGACGATTGTCAAAGGATTCGAGGACTTCGGGTTGATATTCGAAAATGTAGTTGGTTTCTTTGTTGCCGAGGAGGCTGAGGTTTTTCATTTCTTCTTGTTGTGACATGATTTTTTCTTTCTAATCTTAAACACCACGTTGGTTGTCGTAGAGGAGGGTATGAAGTTGAGGAAGGACGCGGACATTGCCCCAGCTATCGTCAGCAGCGACACGTTCCCAGAGTTCTTTGAGGCGGTCCAGTTGGTCTTGGACAATATTGCCTCTAGCCTTGGGCTCAGGATTTCCCGCCGATAAGAAGAGGACATCTGGTTGGTAGCGTTCTTGAATACCTTTGGCAAAGGCTAGATCTGCATCATCAAAGACAGGGATTTTAAAGGTTACTTTGTCTGGGTCTAGTTGGGAAACGATAAAGTCCAAGGTCTCAAAGTTGACTTCCATCTTGGAGGAAGGAGGCTTAGGACTCAGAGTGACTTGGTCGATATCTTTTAACCAATGTTGCCAGCGGGATCCCTGGGTCTCAACAGCCAGAGTGACCCCACGTTCCTTGAGCTTGGTGACAAGTTGAGCCATATTGGCTGCTAGGATAGCAGGATTCCCCCCAGATAGGGTGACATAGTCGTAGCTTCCTAGTTTGTCTAACTCAGCGATTACTTCATCAGCTGTCATACGAGTTGGTTTTTCAGAACCGTCCCAAGTAAAGGCGGAATCGCACCAGTCGCAGTGGTAGTCGCAACCAGCAGTGCGGACAAACATGGTTTTCTGGCCAATAGCACGACCTTCACCTTGAAAGGTAGGCCCAAAAATTTCTAGAACTGGTAGTTTGAGGACACGTTCCTTAGTCATCTAACCACTCCCGTCTAAACTCTGCAAAGGCAGTCGGAGTTTCATAGAGACGAACATATTCCAAACGGAGACCGCGCTCGTCTGGCAACTCTTGGCTCATGGTTTGGAAAATCCAGTAAACCATATTTTCAGCAGTTGTATTCATGTAGGGCAGGGTTTCATTGAGATAGCGATGATCCAAGTGGGGCTCTAAGTAGTCCTTGTAGATAGCTTTGATGTCTCCGAAATCGTAGGTCATACCTCTATCATCTAAAAATCCACTAACAGCGATTTGCAGATGATAGGTGTGACCGTGTAGGGATTTGCACTTTCCTTCATAGTGAAAGAGGTGGTGGGCAGCATCGAAGGTAAATTCTTTTGAGACTAAGGTTCTGTGAGGATTGTAGACAAGAGATTCCCCAGTTTCTTGTTTGATTTCTTTTGGGGCAAAAAACATCAGGCCTCTCCTTTCTGAGAGAGATAAACCTCTAAACCATGTTGGCGTAGATGGCAGGCAGGACAATCTCCACAACCAGTACCGATAATCCCATTGTAGCAGGTCAAGGTCTTCTCACGAACGTAGTCAAAGGCACCAAGTTGGTCAGCTAATTCCCAAGTTTCAGCCTTGTCTAGCCACATGAGAGGCGTTTGGATCACAAAGTCGTAATCCATAGCAAGGTTGAGCGTGACATTGAGTGATTTGACAAAGACATCCCGACAGTCAGGATAACCTGAGAAGTCTGTTTCGCACACTCCTGTCACGATATCCGTAATTCCACGCTGCTTGGCAAGGACTGCCGCAAAGGACAGAAAGAGATGATTGCGACCGTCAACGAAAGTATTAGGAACCTCTCCTTCTTTTTGCTCAATTTCTAAATCTGAAGTCAAGGCATTTTCAGTAATTTGTCCTAGCAGAGACATATCTAGGATATGATGACGAATTCCTTGTTCCTCAGCGATTTCTTTGGCCACTTGAATTTCTAAATGGTGGCGTTGACCGTAGGCAAAGGTAACGGCTTCGACCCTTTCATAGTGTTGCTTGGCCCAGAAAAGGCAGGTTGTTGAATCTTGACCGCCACTAAAGACGACCAAGGCTGATTGACGTTTCATAGTACTCCTTCCAAAATGGGAAATGTTCAGAGCACGCAAAAAGCTCCCCAGAGGGAGCTAAAAAATACCAAGTAGAGGTTTTTTTTAGCGATGGCATGTCCCAAACATCGTAATATTCTAGTTACAGTCTAGCATATTTTTTGAAAAATGGCAAAGGGCAAGAAAAAAGAGACCAAATGAATGCACTTGGTCTCTCCTTTGATTAGCTTAATTCAGCAACGATGGCTTTGATTTGTTCAGCTGTGTGGACACCTGCCACTTGTTTAACAACTTGTCCATCTTTCTTGAAGAGAAGAGTAGGGATAGACATGATGCCGAATGAACGAGCTGTATTCGGATTTTCATCAACGTCCATTTTAACGATCTTCAAGACATCTTCTGAAAGTTCTTCAGACAATTTATCCAAGATTGGACCTTGCATACGACATGGGCCACACCAAGTTGCCCAGAAGTCTACCAAGACCAATCCGTCTTTAGTTTCTTGTTCGAATGTTGCATCTGTAATTGCTTTTGCCATAGTATTTCTCCTTTTTAATTATATTGGCTTAAATCTTGTTTCATGAGATAGAAGAAAACATCTCCATAAGTCCCATGGTAGTCCAAATCATGCCCCTTGTAGGTTACTTTTTGGACAGGGTAGTAGTCTGCGACACCAATCAGGCAGGCATGTTGAGAACGTTCAAATTCTTCGTATGACTCGAAGGTCATGGTTCTCTCTTGCTTGCTGGCATCTAGATAAGTGATTTCAATCATAGGATTCTCCTTTGCTAAATTATGTTTTCATTTTACTCCTCAGAAAAAGGAATGTCAAGAAAATTGATTGCGCACGCAACTTTTTTTGAAAATCTGATTAAGAAATGAAATCAAGACTAGTTTCCAGTCTTTCTTCGACGGCTTTTTGCAGGTAAGCTAGGGTTGTTTGTCCCTCGTCAGTCAGGCAGATAAAACTAGCTCGCTTGTCTTGTTCGCAACATCTCCGACTAAGCAAACCACAGTTTTTAGCTTCTAGTCGTGCTACCATTCGAGAAACAGCGCTTGGACTCAGATGAAGTTTGTCCGGTAGGTCAATCTGTCTCAAAGATTTTTCTTGAGCCTGATTTAAAAAGTGCAAGAGATAGAATTCCTTGAGAGTCAGACTCTGTTGGCTCTGCTCAGCGATTGTTTGCTCTAAAATAGCTTCCAGCTCTACTTGTTGGCGGTTGAAGTCAAACCATTTTTCTAAGTAAGTCATGACAACCTCCTTTCTTATATGGTAGTTATAAATAGAATTGTACATCTAAGATGCTTGCGCACGCAATTAGTATACAACTTTTTCGATTCGATAGCAAGAAGTGTGTTTCTTGTGTATTTCCTTGAAATTTTCAGAAAAAAGAGTAAACTGGTATGCAGAAAATCTATTTTTGGAGTATACGATGAAGTTATATGTTCAGTTAATGATTCTCTTTGTGATTTCTCTAATCGGTGAAGGAATCTCCAGTTTTTTTCATTTGCCCATACCGGGAAGTATCATCGGCCTGATTATTCTTTTTCTAGCCTTGCAATTCAAGTGGTTACGTATCCGGCATGTCAACATGGTTGGGAATTTTCTCCTAGCGAATATGACTATCCTCTTTCTACCTCCTGCAGTTGGAATTATGGAGAAATTTGATGTGATTGCCCCCTATTTATTGCCTATTGTTTTAATTGTCTTTTTTGCAGCAGTTATCAATATTATCTTGATTGCGCTTGTAGTTCAGTTTATCAAAAAGCGTTATGAAGGTGATTACGAAGAAAGAGGTGCCAAATGAGCGAATTTGTATCCAATCCACTTTTTGGGATAGCCTTGTCCATTTTGGCTTATCTTGGAGGCATGATTATCTTTAGGCGGTATCCTCATCCTCTGACCACTCCCTTGCTGCTAGCAACTTTATTTATCATTGTTTTTCTAAAACTGACTGGTATTTCTTATGATGCCTATTATCAAGGTGGGGTCTACCTCAATAACTTGATCGTTCCCTCAACAGTGGCTCTAGGAATTCCTCTTTATAAGAGTTTTCACCTCATGAAACACCATGTTAGAAGTATTCTACTCAGTAGTTTCCTTGCTGTTGTTGTAAATACAGTTTTTACAGCTTTAGTTGCAAAATTTTTCGGCATGGATTTTTTCTTGGCGATTTCGCTTTTCCCAAAGTCTGTAACGACGGCCATGGCAGTTGGAATTACGGATAAGCTACAAGGGATAGCGACGATCACCTTGGTAGTTGTGGTAGCAACTGGCATTTTGACCAGCGTTATAGGACCAACACTGTTGAAATGGCTAAAAATAGACGACCCAGTAGCTGTTGGTCTTGCTCTTGGAGGAACTGGTCACGCAGTTGGGACTGGGACAGCTTTTCGCTATGGAGCTGTTGCGGGGGCTATGGGTGGCCTGGCTATCGGTGTCACCGGTATTCTCTACGTATTTGTCAGTCCCATCGTAGCAGGTTTGATATTGAGTTAAAAAATAAGAATGTTATATTTCTTTGTGTAAAAAGAAGCCCCTAGCTTTATTTGCTAGGGGCTTCATTCATTATTGTAAGTTTACTTTGTTCTTTAAAATATAGTAGGTTCCGAGATAGAAGCCGACGCTAAGGATTAAGTCCTTGAAAATTTCAAAGGATAATACCCAATTGTAGTCGAAATCGATGCGAAGATTTAGGGTGATAAAACCAAGGACTATTTGGATAGCGATGTAGGCGACAACCGCAAGAGCTGTACGGTATTCATTAAAGAGTTGGCCGATAGAGATAGACAAGTAGATACAAAGAATACCTGCAAGAGTGTTAAAAATATAGGAAATCAAGGCTAACCAGAAATTATCTGTATAATTTTTTAGCATATACTCGGCAAAACTAGATAGGAAGGCGTCTGGTTGAATCATGGAAATGATAATATAAAGGCTAAAAAGGAAGACCACTGTACTTGCCAAAGACCAAACAAAGGCACCAAGAAGTTTAGCGGAGAGGATCTGGTGTTCAGATACTGGCAGGGTGAGTGTTAGATAGCCACGACGATCATAAACACTTCCCTTAAATCGTTGAATAATCAAAATCAAGGTTGAGATACTCAAAGTAATAACCAGACCCCCAAAAACCAGAGATAGAAACACTAACATGACAACGCCCTTATCTTGATAATAGGTGCTTGAGAGGCTACTGCCCTGAATACCGATGATGACAGATAAGGATAGTACAGCTGCATAGAGGGCTAAAAACCATTTGTTGACATTTTTAAATTCATAACGAACTAAATTCCAAAACATAATAATCTCCTTTAACTAGGCTTTGAATTCGTGACGGAAGAGCTGGTCAATTGATTCACCCGACTCGTAACGAATATCATCCACATTCCCTTGACGGACGACTTTTCCGTCCTTGAGGAAAATAATCTCATCCAAGATAGGCTCGATATCCGAAATCAAGTGAGTTGAAATCAAGACAGTCGAAGTTGGAGAGTAGTTGTTGATGATGGTGTTCAAGATGTAGTCACGAGCTGCGGGATCGACACCACCGATTGGTTCGTCAAGGACGTATAGACGAGCGTCACGACTCATGACCAGGATCAACTGAACTTTTTCTTTGTTCCCTTTTGAGAGTTTCTTGAAACGGCTATTCTCGTCGATACCAAGGTCACGAAGAAGACCTTGAGCACGTTCCAGATTAAAATCTTTATAGAAGGTCTTGAAAAAGGTAAGAGCTTCTTTGACCTTCATCTGTTCGTTGAGATAGGTCGTATCAGGTAGATAAGAAACGATAGCCTTAGTTGCTGGGCTTGGTTCCATGCCATTGATGAGGATACGTCCTTGCTCTGGTTGGAGTAAACCGTTGATTAGTTTAATCAGGGTTGTTTTTCCGGAACCGTTTGGGCCAAGGAGACCCACAATCTTTCCTGCCGGGATTTCAAGGGAAACATTTTGAAGAGCAGGGCTTGCTCCATAGAATTTTGAAACATTTTCAAACGTTAACAAGGTCATAGTCTAAACTCCTTCAATATAATCTCTCAAAACAGTTGGTAGTTCTTCTTTTTCATAGCCAAATTCTACCATACCTGTTACAAACTGCTGCAGTTGTTCTTCAGATAGTTGCTTCCGGGATTGGAGGATTAGGTCCAAATCCTCGGTGACAAAACGTCCTGCAGTCCTCTTGGTGTATACGAAGCCTTCTCTTTCTAGGTCTGATAGGGCACGTTGGATGGTATTTGGATTGACGCCAGCCACACTAGCCAGTTCTCTGACAGTTGGCAGTTGTTGGTTGGGTTCTAGTTTATGAGAAACGATTTGCAGTTTAATCTTATCCATTATCTGCAAATAAATGGGTTTGTTGTTATCAAATGTCCAGGACATCACGGTCTCCTTTCAACAATTTCCTTTTGTGTCACTTAAATAATACAACTAAACAAAAAACTTGTCAAGCTAAAAGGAGAATTATTTTGGGAATTGCTTAAAAAATGGTATAATGAAAAGAAAACGACAAGGAGGGGAAGGCATGCGTTGTCCAAAATGTGGCGCTACAAAATCAAGTGTTATCGATAGCCGTCAGGCTGAAGAAGGAAATACGATTAGAAGAAGACGTGAGTGCGAAGAGTGTCAACATCGTTTCACAACCTATGAACGAGTTGAAGAGAGAACACTGGTAGTTGTCAAAAAAGATGGAACTCGAGAACAATTCTCAAGAGATAAAATCTTTAATGGAATTATTCGTTCAGCTCAAAAACGTCCGGTGTCTAGTGATGAGATTGGTATGGTGGTCAATCGTATCGAGCAAAAACTCCTCAGTCGCAATGATAATGAAATTCAAAGTGAAGATATTGGTTCTCTTGTTATGGAAGAGTTGGCTGAACTAGACGAAATCACCTACGTTCGTTTTGCTAGTGTTTATCGTAGCTTTAAAGATGTGAGCGAGCTCGAAAATCTTCTCAAACAAATTACGCAATCTTCAAAGAAGAAAAAGGAAAAATAAATGAAGCCTAATGATCGTTTTTCTTTTCTAAAGAATAATCGGGTGTCGCAAGATCCCACAACTTTGGTGCAGTGCTACCTCCCGATTATCGGTCAGGATGCGCTGAGTCTTTACCTTTATACCTTAGCTTTTTGGGATGGTGGACAAAAAGAACACCTGTTTGCAGCTATCCTCAATCATCTCAATTTTGGAATGGACAGGCTGTTAAAGGCTTTTAAAATCTTATCAGCCTTCAATTTGGTTACCCTCTATCAAAAGGGTGACTGCTATGAACTTGCTATTCATCCAACGCTTTCTAGCTCAGATTTCTTGCGTCATACGGTTTATCGTACCTTATTGGAGAAAAAAATCGGTGAGCCAGCAGTTTCTGATTTACGCCAAGAGCAGGCAGGCGGAGAGCCTTTGACTGTTTCTTTGAGTCAAGCCTTTCCAGAGATAGAAGAATTGGCTAGTCATGACGAGATGTCAGTAAAAGCTGATTTTAAAAATGATTTTGATTTGGAGCATTTTCGTCAGCTCATGGCGAGAGATAATCTCCGTTTCCAAGATGAACAGTCAGATGTTTTAGAGTTATTTAAAATTGCTGATGAGAAAAAATGGACCTGGTTTGAAACCTATCAATTGGCTAAGGTGACAGCAGTTTCACAAGTTATTTCTGTCAAGCGTATGCGTGAAAAATTAGCACAAGAGTCTGTTGCATCGGACTTTAGTCCCCAAGAAGCGACCATTATCCGAGAAGCTAAAAGTAAAACGGCCCTGCAATTTTTAGCGGGTATCAAACAAACCCGAAATGCTGGAATTATCCAAGCCGAACGCGATTTGCTAAAACAGATGGCGGATTTGGGACTGCTTGATGAAGTCATCAATGTCGTTATACTCTTGACCTTCAATAAGGTTGATTCGGCCAATCTCAATGAAAAATATGCCATGAAAGTGGCTAATGATTACTCTTATAACAAGATTCGTTCTGCTGAAGAAGCTGTGCTTCGAATCAGAGAGAAGAATCAAAAGGGGCAAGAACAAAAATCAGCGAAGCCAAGCCAAGCCAAAAGCAATGTCCCAAAATGGAGTAATCCAGAATATAAAAATGAAACCAGCAAAGAAACTCGCTTGGAGTTAGAACGTAAGAAAAAAGAAATGTTAGACCGATTAGGAAAAGGAGGAGACTAGATGGAAAGTGTAGGAGATGTGCTTAAAGATCATCCCAGCCGTTTTCAATACCAGGACCTGGTCCAGCAGATTGTAAAAGATCCGGATGTTGCGGCTTTTATCCAGAAGGAATCTCTCAGTCAAGAGGAATTGAATCGTAGTATCTCTAAGTTTAACCAATACATCACCGAGCGAGATAAGTTCCTTCGTGGAGATACCGACTATATCGCGCGTGGCTATAAGCCAATTCTAGTTATGAATCATGGTTACGCAGATGTATCCTATGAGGAAACTCCGGAACTGATTGCGGCTGAGAAAGAAGCAGCTATCAAGAACCGTCTCAAACTGATTAATCTTCCAGCCAGTCTTAAAAAAGCTAGTTTGGCTCAAGTTGATTTGGATGATTTGGGACGTTTGCCAGTTTTTGAAAAGCTCTTTACCTTTGTTGAGCAATATCCAGAAGTCCGTAAAGGTCTCTATCTCTATGGAGACTTTGGAGTTGGAAAGAGCTTTATGGTGGCTGCCCTAGCCCATGATTTGTCAGAAAAACGTGGGGTTTCATCAACTCTTCTTCACTATCCTAGCTTTGTCATTGATGTCAAAAATGCTATCGGTGATGGGAATGTTAAGAATTTGGTGGATGAAATCAAGCAAGCTGAAGTCTTGATTTTGGATGATATTGGTGCAGAGCAATCAACGCCTTGGGTGCGTGATGAAGTCTTGCAAGTCATTCTCCAATATCGTATGCAGGAAGATTTGCCAACCTTCTTTACCTCAAATTTCAATTTTGAAGATTTGGAAAAACATTTTGCTAAAGGCAAGAACGGAAACGATGAAACATGGGAAGCTAGACGCGTTATGGAGCGTATCCGTTATTTAGCAGAAGAAACACGACTAGAAGGAGAGAATCGCCGATGAGTGAAACAATCACCTTAATGAAATCTCATACCTCGGTTCGCAGATTTAAAGAAGAAGCGATCCCTCAAGAGGACTTGAATGAGATTTTATCAGCTGCCCAAATGGCTTCTTCTTGGAAAAATTTCCAATCTTATTCTGTGATTCTAGTCAGAAGTCAAGAAAAGAAAGATGCTCTTTTTGAGCTGGTTCCTCAGGAAGCGATTCGTCAGTCTGCCGCCTTCCTCCTCTTTGTAGGAGATTTAAACCGTGCAGAAAAAGGGGCTCGTCTCCATACCGATACTTTCCAACCTCAAGGGGTGGAAGGACTCCTCATTACTTCTGTAGACGCAGCCTTGGCTGGACAGAATACCTTGCTTGCGGCAGAAAGCCTTGGCTATGGTGGAGTAATCATCGGTTTGGTGCGTTACAAATCTGTTGAATTAGCAGAATTGTTCAAGCTTCCTGACTATACCTACCCAGTTTTTGGGATTGCACTTGGTGTGCCGAACCAAAAACATGATGTAAAACCAAGATTGCCACTAGAGAATGTTGTTTTTGAGGAAGAATATCAAGAACAAACAACTGAGGCTATTGAAGCCTATGACCGTGTGCAGACTGAATATGCCGGAGCTCGTGCGACTACCACTTGGAGTCAACGTCTTGCAGAGCAATTCGGTCAGCCTGAACCAAGCTCAACTAGAGAAAATCTTGAACAAAAGAACTTATTATAGAAAGTGAGAAAACATGGCCTTACCAACTGTTGCCATCGTAGGACGTCCCAATGTTGGGAAATCAACCCTGTTTAATCGTATTGCAGGGGAACGCATCTCAATCGTAGAAGATGTCGAAGGAGTGACACGGGACCGTATCTATGCTACTGGTGAATGGCTTAACCGTTCTTTCAGTATGATTGATACTGGAGGGATTGATGATGTTGATGCTCCATTTATGGAACAAATCAAGCACCAGGCAGAGATTGCTATGGAAGAAGCTGATGTCATCGTTTTTGTGGTTTCCGGTAAAGAAGGAATTACGGATGCAGATGAATACGTAGCCCGTAAACTCTATAAAACTCATAAACCTGTTATCCTCGCGGTCAACAAGGTTGATAATCCAGAGATGCGAAATGATATCTATGATTTCTATGCTCTTGGATTGGGAGAACCATTGCCAATTTCATCTGTGCACGGGATTGGTACAGGGGATGTACTAGATGCCATCGTCGAAAATCTTCCACATGAAGTCGAAGATGAAAATCCAGATGTCATTAAATTCAGCTTGATTGGTCGCCCGAATGTCGGAAAATCTAGCTTGATCAATGCCATTTTGGGAGAAGACCGCGTGATTGCCAGTCCTGTTGCTGGTACAACTCGTGATGCCATTGATACACATTTTACAGATGCGGATGGCCAAGAGTTTACCATGATTGATACGGCTGGTATGCGTAAGTCTGGTAAAGTCTATGAAAACACAGAGAAATACTCAGTCATGCGTGCCATGCGTGCTATTGACCGTTCAGATGTAGTCTTGATGGTCCTCAATGCTGAAGAAGGTATCCGTGAGTACGACAAGCGTATCGCTGGATTTGCCCACGAAGCTGGTAAAGGGATGATTATCGTGGTCAATAAGTGGGATACCCTTGAAAAAGATAACCACACCATGAAAAACTGGGAAGAGGATATCCGTGAGCAGTTCCAATACTTGCCTTACGCACCGATTATCTTTGTATCAGCTTTGACCAAGCAACGTCTCCATAAACTGCCAGAGATGATCAAACAAATTAGTGAAAGTCAAAACACTCGTATCCCATCGGCTGTCTTGAATGATGTCATTATGGACGCTATTGCCATCAATCCAACACCGACTGATAAAGGGAAACGCCTCAAGATCTTCTATGCGACACAAGTGGCAACCAAACCACCGACCTTTGTGATCTTTGTCAACGAAGAAGAACTTATGCACTTCTCTTACTTGCGTTTCTTGGAAAATCAAATCCGCAAAGCCTTTGTCTTTGAAGGGACACCAATCCATTTGATCGCAAGAAAACGGAAATAAAAAAATAAAAAGAAGAAGGTTCTCGGACCTTCTTTTTTGGGAACAACATCAAGAGACTAGAACTAAATTTGTCATCAAATTAACATCATTTTCCTGGTCCTTGTCATGGATTTGTAATGAAAACGTACTTTCTTTGTAAGGTTCAAAATGCTATAATGCTCTAAACAATTTTCCTTGCATAAGGAGGTTATTATGAAAAAAGATAGATTGTTAAAGAATCGATTCGTGGTGCATTTACTTGGATTGCTGATGGTATTTCTCTTCTTGTCAGCATTCACAGCACCTGAAAAACCAGACTATGGTATCTATGATCCAAATCATTATTTGACAGAGGAAGTAGTTACTCAGATTCGTGATTTGAATGAAGCCAATAGTCAAAAGGCAGAAAAGCTTCAAATAGGGGTCTATATCGTAGACAGTCTGGAAGGAGAAAGCATTGAAACGGTGGCTAATGAAACTGCCAGGGCTTGGAAGATTGGCTATTCAGGAGATAATTTTGGAAGTCTCATTGTAGTAGCCGTTCAAGACCGTAAATCAAGAATTGAAACCAGTAATAACACCGCCATTAGAATAACGGACTATCAAACCAAGCAGATCTTGGCAGCCAGTCGTACAGATTTTAAAACTGGTGACTATAGTAAAGGAATTCTAGCGATTGCCAAAGGCTTGGACAATCAGTTTTATAGAGGAAGTGGAACATTTCCATCTGATGATTCCTCTGAAATAAAACGTTATTCTGATAGCATCAGTGGGAAGAAATCGAGTCGCAATAGTAGCTCGTCTAGTCATCGTAAGAACAGTGACCCTATGGACAATGTGTTCGGAGTCGGGATAATCATTTATTTCATTGTCGTATTTATAGCCATTATTAGAGGAGGCGGCGGTGGCCGAGGAGGAGATTCCTCTGACGGAGGATGGTGGTTTAGTGACTCATCTGACTCAGGTTCATCTTGGTCCGACTCAGGATCAGACTCCTCTAGTAGCTGGGACGGTGGCGGCTTCGATGGCGGTGGTTCATCCGATGATTGGTAATGATCGTGTAAAAATTAAGGAATTAAGTAGGTTTAGATATGAAAAATAAAGGAATTATTTATGTGTTGAGCATTTTGCTGGCTATTATCTTGCTTGGCGGTTGCTCAGTAGTAGGCACTTATAACGGACTTGTCTCCGAACAAACCAAGGTAGAACAAGCGCAAGCAGATGTAGCAACAGCTCTTCAACGTCGTTCTGACTTGATTGGAAATTTGGTAGAGTCTGTAAAAGGTCAGATGAACCATGAGACAGAAGTCTTTACCCAAATTGCAGAAGCTCGTGCTAAAATTGGGAATGGCTCCGTAACTTCAAAAGAAAATCAAGAGGCTCAAGGAGAGTTGAGTTCCGCTATTTCACGATTGATCTCGCTAACAGAAAATTATCCAGAGCTCAAGAGCAATCAAAATGTGGAACAACTCATGACGGAGTTGGCTGGAAGTGAAAACCGTATTTTTGTAGCCCGTAAGGATTATAACCAAGCTGCAACAGAATACAATCAAAAATTAAGAAGCTTCCCAACAGTTCTTTTTGCTAACATGATGAACTTTAAAGAGGCAGAAACCTTTAAAGAAAGCGAAGAAGCCAAGACAGCTCCAAAGGTTGATTTTAGTACTTCTACAACTAAAGAATAGGCTTGAAATTTCTAAAAGAAAATCAATGATTAGCAATAGTTTGAACATTTACAAAAAAAGGCTCTAAATGAGCCTTTTTTAGCTTGTATAAACACGGATTCTTTCTTGAAAAAGCTGGGCAAATATGCTACAATAAAAAGAACATTCTAAAATATTCAGAATTTAAAGTAAGGAAAAAAATGGCAAATTTATTAAAAACAATCATCGAAAATGATAAAGGGGAACTTCGCCGCTTAGAAAAGATGGCTGATAAAGTCCTCAAATACGAAGATGAAATGGCTGCTTTGACAGACGAGCAGTTGCAAGCTAAGACAGAAGAATTTAAGCAACGTTATCAAAATGGTGAAACGCTTGATCAACTCTTGTACGAAGCCTTTGCGGTTGTACGTGAGGGAGCTAAGCGTGTTCTTGGACTTTTCCCATACAAGGTTCAGGTTATGGGTGGTATCGTTCTTCACCACGGTGACGTTCCAGAAATGCGTACAGGGGAAGGGAAAACCTTGACAGCGACAATGCCTGTTTACCTAAACGCTCTTTCAGGTAAAGGTGTACACGTAGTTACCGTCAACGAATACCTTACAGAACGTGACGCGACTGAGATGGGTGAGTTGTACTCATGGCTTGGTTTGTCAGTAGGGATCAACTTGGCTGCGAAATCTCCAATGGAGAAAAAAGAAGCTTATCTCTGTGATATTACTTACTCAACAAACTCAGAAATTGGTTTCGACTATCTTCGTGATAACATGGTGGTTCGTGCGGAGAACATGGTTCAACGCCCACTTAACTATGCCTTGGTCGATGAGGTTGACTCTATCTTGATCGACGAAGCTCGTACACCATTGATCGTTTCAGGAGCTAATGCAGTTGAAACAAGTCAACTCTACCACATGGCTGACCATTTTGTGAAGTCTTTGGATAAAGATGACTACATCATTGATATTCAGTCTAAGACAATCGGTTTGTCTGACTCAGGTATTGACAAGGCTGAAAGCTACTTCAAACTAGAAAACCTTTATGATATCGAAAATGTGGCTTTGACTCACTTTATCGACAACGCCCTTCGTGCCAACTACATCATGATTCTTGATATTGACTATGTGGTCAGCGAAGAACAAGAAATTTTGATTGTCGACCAATTTACAGGTCGTACTATGGAAGGTCGTCGATACTCTGACGGATTGCACCAAGCGATTGAAGCTAAAGAAGGTGTGCCAATCCAAGATGAAACTAAGACATCAGCATCGATTACCTACCAAAACCTTTTCCGTATGTATAAAAAATTGGCAGGTATGACAGGTACTGGTAAAACAGAAGAAGAAGAATTCCGCGAAATCTACAACATCCGTGTTATTCCAATTCCTACAAACCGTCCGATCCAACGTATCGACCATTCAGACCTTCTTTACGCTAGCCTCGATGCAAAATTCAAGGCTGTAGTAGAAGATGTTAAGGCTCGTTACCAAAAAGGTCAACCAGTCTTGGTAGGTACTGTTGCCGTTGAAACCAGTGATTTTCTTTCTAAGAAATTGGTTGAAGCAGGCGTGCCTCACGAAGTATTGAATGCTAAAAACCACTACAGAGAAGCACAAATCATTATGAATGCTGGTCAACGTGGTGCGGTGACTATCGCAACAAACATGGCCGGTCGTGGTACCGATATTAAACTTGGTGAAGGTGTTCGTGAGCTTGGTGGACTTTGTGTTATCGGTACAGAGCGTCATGAAAGCCGTCGTATAGATAACCAGCTTCGTGGACGTTCAGGCCGTCAAGGTGACCCAGGTGAGTCACAATTCTACTTGTCGCTCGAAGATGATTTGATGAAACGTTTTGGTTCAGAACGTTTGAAAGGTGTCTTTGAACGTCTTAATATGTCTGACGAAGCCATCGAATCTCGTATGTTGACACGTCAGGTCGAAGCAGCGCAAAAACGTGTTGAAGGAAATAACTACGATACTCGTAAACAAGTCCTCCAATATGATGACGTTATGCGTGAACAACGTGAGATTATCTACGCACAACGTTATGAAGTTATCACTGCAGAACGTGACTTGGCTCCTGAAATTCATGCTATGATTCGCCGTACGATTGGACGAATTGTCGATGGCCATGCTCGTTCTAAACAAGATGAAAAGCTTGAAGCAATCTTGAACTTTGCCAAGTACAATTTGCTTCCAGAAGATTCAATTTCACTTTCAGACCTAGAAGGTTTATCAGACCAAGCTATCAAGGATGAATTATACCAACGTGCATTGAAAGTCTACGATAGCCAAGTTGCTAAACTTCGTGACGAAGAAGCAGTGAAAGAATTCCAGAAAGTCTTGATTCTACGTGTTGTAGATAACAAGTGGACTGACCATATCGATGCCCTTGATCAGTTGAGAAATGCTGTTGGTCTTCGTGGTTATGCCCAAAACAACCCTGTCGTGGAATATCAAGCGGAAGGCTTCCGTATGTTTAATGATATGATTGGTTCGATTGAGTTTGATGTGACTCGCTTGATGATGAAAGCACAAATTCATGAACAAGAACGACCACAGACCGAACATCATATTAGTACGACAGCAACTCGAAATATTGCTGCTCAACAGACAAATCTTCCAGCTGATTTGGACCTCAGCCAAGTAAAACGTAATGACTTGTGCCCATGTGGATCTGGTAAGAAATTTAAAAACTGTCACGGTAAACGACGTTAAGAACGACTAATTTTCAGGCGGATGCCTAGTGAAAAGTGAATTTTCGCTTGGCGTCCGTTTGCTTTATAAGGAGATGAATAATGGTATTTACAGCAAAAAGCCCTAAAATTAATATTGATGAAGTTCGTAGTTTGTCTAAACTAGAAGGACAAGTACTTGCGAACAAACTCCAACGTGATCAAGAGCTTGAAGCGATTATTCGTGGGGAAGACCAACGCATCTTGTTGGTGATTGGTCCGTGTTCGTCTGATAATGAAGAGGCGGTTCTTGAGTATGCTAAGCGTTTGTCAAAACTGCAAGAAGAAGTCAAAGACCGCGTCTTTATGGTCATGCGTGTCTACACTGCTAAACCACGTACTAACGGTGACGGATATAAGGGATTGATTCACCAGCCAAATGCCAAAGAAGCGCCTAGCCTCATCAATGGGATCAAGGCGGTTCGTCATCTGCACTACCGTGTTATTTCTGAAACAGGAATGACAACAGCAGATGAAATGTTGTACCCAGAGAACCTTCCTTTAGTAGATGATTTGATTTCTTATATGGCAGTTGGAGCCCGTTCAGTCGAAGATCAACAACACCGTTTTGTAGCTAGTGGAGCAGATTTTGCGACAGGTTTTAAAAATCCAACCTCAGGAAATCTCAATGTCATGTTTAACGGTATTTATGCAGCTCAAAACAAGCAGAGTTTTCTTTTCCTAGGGAAAGAAGTCGAAACTACTGGAAATCCTCTATCGCATGCTATTCTCCGTGGAGCTCTTAACGAGTACGGGAAAAACATTCCTAACTACTACTACGATAATTTGATGGATACTATTGCTCAGTATGAAAAGATGGTACTTGAGAATCCATTCATCATTATTGATACCAACCATGATAACTCAGGGAAACAGTATATGGAGCAGATTCGTATCGTTCGCCAGACTTTAATTAACCGTGATTGGAATGAAAAGATTAAAAAATATGTCCGTGGTTTCATGATTGAGTCATATCTAGAAGATGGTCGTCAAAATGAACCAGAGGTCTTTGGAAAATCTATCACCGATCCATGTCTAGGATGGGAAAATACGGAAGCTCTTGTTCGCGAAATCTACCAAAGACTAGGAGAATAATATGGCATTTATCGAGAAAGGTCAAGAAATCGATATTGAAGCGATTAAGGCGGAAACACGGCTATCTGCAGAAACCTTGCAGCATAAGGAAAGCCGTGATCAAGAATTAGCAGATATCCTTTCAGGTAAGGATGATCGTATCCTTTTGGTCATTGGGCCTTGTTCGTCTGATAATGAAGAAGCAGTTCTAGAGTATGCCCGTCGTTTAGCAGACTTGCAGAAAAAAGTGGCGGATAAGATTTTCATGGTCATGCGTGTTTACACGGCCAAACCACGTACCAATGGAGATGGCTACAAGGGCTTGGTTCATCAGCCAGATACTTCTAAAGCTCCAAGCTTAATCAATGGTTTACAGGCTGTTCGTCAGCTTCATTATCGGGTGATTACAGAAACAGGATTGACTACAGCAGATGAAATGCTTTATCCAGCCAATCTCGTCTTGGTTGACGACTTGGTGAGTTATCATGCAGTGGGTGCGCGTTCAGTAGAAGACCAAGAACACCGTTTTGTAGCTTCAGGAATCGATGCACCAGTAGGGATGAAGAACCCAACATCTGGAAACCTATCTGTGATGTTTAATGCCATCTATGCTGCACAAAACAAACAAACCTTTCTCTTTCATGGTCAAGAAGTTGAAACTTCAGGAAATCCCTTGGCTCACGTCATCCTTCGTGGAGCTATGAATGAATATGGGAAAAATGAACCTAACTTCTACTATGAAACCCTCTTAAATGCCATCGGTCGTTATGAGTCTATGGGGCTCGAAAATCCCTTTATCATGATTGATACTAACCATGATAATTCAGGGAAACAGTATATGGAGCAAGTTCGCATTGTTCGCCAAACTCTTCTCAACCGTGACTGGAATGAAAAGATTAAGAAGACAATTCGAGGCTTCATGATCGAGTCTTACTTAGCAGATGGGCGCCAAAACCAGCCAGAAATCTTTGGACGTTCCATTACAGACCCATGTTTGGGCTGGGAAAATACAGTAGCTTTAGTAGAAGAAATCTATTCTACCTTAACAAAATAAGTGAAAAGGATGGAGTTGGGGGAATCTCAACTCCTTTTGATGAAAATGATAGTTGGACACGGAATCGATATTGAAGAATTAGCTTCTATACAAAATGCAGTTGAAAAAAGAGAAGGCTTTGCGCAGCGTGTCTTGACAGACAAGGAAATGGAGCGCTTTGCCAGTCTCAAAGGTCGCAGACAGATTGAGTATTTGGCTGGTCGTTGGTCAGCTAAAGAAGCTTTCTCAAAGGCTATGGGAACGGGAATTGGGAAGCTAGGCTTTCAGGATTTGGAAGTATTGAACGATGAAAAGGGAGCTCCCTACTTCAGCAAATCCCCATTTTCAGGAAATGTTTGGTTATCGATTAGCCATACAGAACAGTTTGTGACAGCTAGTGTTATTTTGGAGGAAAATCATGAAAACTAGTCCACATAGACCAACCAAGGCCCTTATTAATCTAGAAGCAATCCGCTACAATATCCAACAAATGGGAGCACACATTCCTAAAGGCACCCTCAAATGGGCGGTTGTGAAAGCCAATGCCTATGGACATGGAGCGATAGCTGTTGCAAGAGCTATCCAGGATGATGTAGATGGCTATTGTGTGTCAAATATTGATGAAGCCATCGAACTCCGTCAGGCAGGTATCGCTAAGAAAATTCTTATTTTAGGAGTATCTGAGGTCGAATCTTTTTCATTGGCTAAGGATTTTGATATTACCTTGACAGTGGCAGGATTGGAATGGATTAAGAATCTCCTTGATACTGAGTCAGACTTAGCTGGTTTAACCGTTCACCTTAAGATTGACTCAGGCATGGGACGAATTGGTTTTAGAAGTGCAAACGAGGTAGCAAAAGCTCAAGCTTTACTAAAGGGACATGGTGCTTCTGTCGAGGGAATCTTTACACACTTTGCTACTGCAGATGAAGAGTCGGATACCTACTTTAAGCAACAGCTAGAGTATTTCAAGGGAATCCTAGATGACTTGAAGGAAGTCCCAGAATTGGTTCATGCTAGTAACTCCGCAACTACTTTATGGCATGCGGAAACGATTTTTAATGCTGTTCGCATGGGGGATTCCATGTATGGTCTCAATCCAAGTGGACAAGTTTTGGAATTGCCTTATAAACTAAAACCAGCCTTAACCTTGGAGTCAGCCATCGTTCATGTCAAAAAAGTTCCAGCAGGGGCTTGTATGGGCTACGGAGCGACTTATCAGGCAGACAGTGAGCAAGTCATTGCCACTTTGCCAATCGGTTATGCAGATGGTTGGACACGAGACATGCAGAATTTCTCAGTTTTGGTTGATGGGCTATTGTGCCCCATCGTAGGGCGTGTATCCATGGACCAAATCACCATTCGCTTACCTAAGCTTTACCCATTGGGTACCAAGGTAACTTTGATTGGCTCAGACGGTGATAAAGAAATTACTGCAACAGATGTAGCAGTTTACCGTGGAACCATCAATTATGAGGTGGTTTGTCTCCTCAGTGATCGAGTTCCGAGAGAATATCATTAAAAGAAAGAACGAAGGAAAGGAGAGGAGCATGAATTTACATCAACCCTTGCATGTCTTGCCTGGCGTGGGACCAAAATCTGCAGAGAAATATACCAAACTAGGAATTGAAAACCTGCAAGATCTCTTGCTCTACTTTCCTTTCCGTTATGAAGATTTTAAGACCAAGCAGGTGCTAGAGCTAGAAGACGGTGAGAAGGCAGTCCTGTCTGGTCAGGTAGTGACACCAGCCAGTGTTCAGTATTATGGTTTTAAGCGCAATCGCCTACGTTTTAACCTCAAGCAGGGAGAGGTTGTGTTTGCGGTGAACTTCTTTAACCAACCCTACCTGGCAGACAAGATTGAACTAGGAGCAACCTTGGCTGTCTTTGGCAAGTGGGATCGTGCCAAGGCTAGTCTCACAGGAATGAAGGTTTTAGCCCAAGTCGAGGATGACCTCCAACCTGTCTATCGTCTCGCACAAGGTATCAGTCAAGCAGGACTTGTTAAGGTCATCAAGACCGCCTTTGATCAGGGACTGGACCTCTTGATAGAAGAAAACATCCCCCAGTCCCTGCTCGATAAATACAAACTCATGCCCCGTAGTCAGGCTGTTCGTTCCATGCATTTTCCCAAGGATTTGGCAGAATACAAACAGGCTCTCCGTCGAATCAAATTTGAGGAACTCTTCTATTTCCAAATGCAATTACAGACCCTCAAGTCTGAAAATAAGGTTGATGGAAGTGGTCTGGTCTTGAACTGGTCTCAGAAAAAATTAACTGCAGTAAAAGAAAAGTTACCCTTTGCTCTGACCCAAGCCCAAGAAAAAAGCCTGCAAGAAATCCTAACAGATATGAAGTCGGACCACCACATGAATCGACTCTTACAAGGGGATGTAGGAAGCGGGAAGACAGTGGTTGCAGGTCTTGCCATGTATGCTGCTGTAACGGCTGGTTACCAGGCCGCCCTCATGGTTCCAACAGAGATTCTTGCAGAGCAACATTTTGAAAGTCTAGAGAGTCTCTTTCCTGATTTGAAATTAGCTCTCTTGACAGGTTCATTGAAAGCTGCAGAAAAACGCAAGGTCTTGGAAAGCATTGCTAAGAGTCAAGTTGATGTAATCATTGGTACCCATGCTCTTATACAAGACGGCGTGGACTATGCTAAACTCGGCTTGATTATCATCGATGAGCAACACCGCTTTGGTGTAGGGCAAAGGCGTATTTTACGGGAAAAAGGTGAAAATCCAGATGTCCTCATGATGACGGCAACTCCCATACCACGGACCTTAGCCATTACTGCCTTTGGGGATATGGATGTTTCTATTATTGACCAGATGCCAGCAGGGCGTAAACCGATCGTAACTCGTTGGATCAAGCATGAGCAATTACCACAGGTCTTGATTTGGTTGGAGGGTGAGATTCAGAAAGGCTCCCAAGTCTATGTTATCTCTCCTTTGATTGAAGAATCTGAAGCCTTGGATCTTAAAAATGCTATTGCTCTATCAGAGGAGTTAACAACTCATTTTGAAGGAAAAGCAAAAGTTGCTCTCTTACATGGGAAGATGAAGAGTGATGAAAAAGACCAGATTATGCAGGATTTCAAAGAGAGAAAGACAGATATCCTGGTCTCTACAACGGTTATCGAGGTCGGTGTCAATGTGCCAAATGCGACAGTCATGATTATCATGGATGCTGACCGTTTCGGACTTAGTCAGCTCCATCAGCTCAGAGGTCGTGTCGGTCGTGGAGACAAGCAGTCCTATGCAGTTCTAGTGGCCAATCCAAAAACTGACTCTGGGAAAGACCGCATGCGTATCATGACGGAAACGACCAATGGTTTTGTCCTTGCAGAAGAAGATTTGAAAATGCGGGGTTCTGGTGAAATTTTTGGGACCAAACAGTCGGGTCTACCAGAGTTCCATGTAGCTGATATCATCGAAGACTTCCCAATCCTTGAGGAAGCTAGAAAGGTAGCTAGCTATATCAGCTCCCTCCCAAATTGGAGAGAGGATCCAGAGTGGCACATGATTGCCTTACATCTCGAGAAGAAAGAATATCTGGATTAAGCTTTTTATAAGATAATGTTAAGTTTGCTTTTAGGGTGAGTATCTATACTAGAGTCATCAAAAAGAAACGAGGACTCTCTCATGACTATTAAAGTAAATTACCAAAAGACATTTCAAAAGGAAACTCAACCTTCTCCTAAATACTAAGAAAAGAGCGAAATCGCTCTTTTTTATTTTTTTAAAACTACTTTCAGAGGGATTCTTGCTGGGGTCGGACATTAAATCCACTTTCCGTTTCCCTTTCTTTCTTGCATTGCTTCCTCATATGTGCTACAGTTATGATAACGGTTACAAAATAAAGGAGAGTTCTATGAGAAATCCAGCATTAGTAGAAGAAATGAAAACATATAAAGGAAGAGATGAAGTACCTCAGGATTTTGATGCTTTTTGGGATGGTGAGATTGACAAGGTTTCGGTCTTGCAAGACTACCAACTAGAGGAACGTGACTTTCATATTCCAAATGTTAAGTGCTATGAGTTAACCTTTAAAGGTACACGTGATGGACTTGTTTATGCACGTGTAGTCTTACCAAAATCAGAAGAGAAAGTACCAGTCATTTTCCATTTCCATGGTTATATGGGACGTTGCTGGGATTGGACAGATATGCTAGCCTTTACCGTCGCTGGTTATGGGGTTGTATCTATGGATGTTCGTGGGCAATCTGGTTACTCACAAGACGGCTTGCGTTCGCCTCTCGGAAATACAGTTAAGGGTCAAATCATCCGTGGTGCAGTAGAAGGAAAAGAGCAACTCTTCTATAAGGATGTTTATCTTGATATTTATCAATTGATTGAGATTGTAGCCAGTCTCCCTCAAGTAGATGAGGGGCAATTGGCTAGTTATGGAGCTTCGCAAGGAGGAGCCTTGGCTCTAGTGGCTGCTGGTCTCAATCCACGTATCAAGCGAACAGTGGCTATCTATCCATTCTTGTCAGACTTTAGACGAGTGCTAGAAATTGGGAATACCAGCGAAGCTTATGATGAGCTTTTTCGTTACTTTAAGTTTCATGATCCTTTCCATGAGACAGAAGAACAAATCATGGAGACGCTTGGTTATATCGATGTGAAAAACCTTGCCCATCGCATTAAAGGTGAGGTGAGAATGATTACAGGGCTTGATGACGATGTCTGCTATCCAATCACCCAGTTCGCTATTTACAATCGTTTGAATTGTGAAAAGAGCTATCGTCTCATGCCAGAATATGCACATGAAGCTATGAATGTCCATGTTAACGACCAGGTCTACAATTGGTTGTGTGGTAGTGAGATTCCCTTTACCTATGTAGGTCATTAAAAAATGAAAAAGAGCCCTGCTAAAACAGGGCTCTCTTTGTTGAGGAGTACAGAAAGTAGTTTCAAAAAACTTGAAACATAAAAATATATCTGAAAGTAAATTCTATTATAGTTTATTAAGGCTATTATTTAGAATATTTATTATATAATAGGTGTAACATCAAGTCGAAAGGAGTAAAATGGTTGCTTACTGGAAGGAAGTAAATAAAGGCAGCCACATTTCAGATGAAAAGAATGGGAAAAACCCATCAACAATACAGTTTCTTTCTTGCTCAAAGTCCTAGGGGCTAAAATTTTTAAGCAAAAAAGAAAGCGCTTTATTTTCGTGGATAATGGAAGGAAATATATGACACAGAGAGATTTTGAACGGAAACAACGTTTTGGAATTAGAAAGTTTACAGTAGGAGCTGCATCAGTAGTCATTGGGGCAGTTGTTTTTGGTGCGTCACCAGTTTTAGCTCAAGAAGCTCCAGCAACCAGTGGTGAAACAGCTGGACAAGCTTTGCCAGAATTGCCAAAAGAAGTAGAATCAGGAAATCTGGCTAACATAGATAAGGAACTTGCTGATAAGTTGGCAGCGGCGACGGACAAAGGAACAGAAGTTAACCGTGAGGAGCTACAAGCAAATCCAGGTTCTGAAAAACCAACAGAAACTGAAAAACCAACAGAAACTGAAACTCCAGTAGCTGAAACTGATAAGACAGAAGAAACTGAGAAACAAGAAGCTATCGCTCGTGATTATTACTCAAGAGAATTGGAAAATGTCAACACTGTCGTAGAAAAAAATGACGTTACAACCAATGCAGAAAATAATCAGAGAGATGATCTTACAAGTGACTTAGAGAAACTAAAGAAACTTCAAGATGCAACAGTGCATATGGAGTTCAAACCAGATGCATCGGCACCACGTTTTTACAATCTTTTCTCTGTATCAAGTGATACCAAGGAAAATGAGTACTTCACCATGTCAGTCTTTGATAATACAGCCCTTATCGAAGGTCGTGATGCAAATGGTGCGCAATTCTATGATAAATACACCGATGCGCCATTAAAGATTCGCCCAGGTCAGTGGAATTCAGTTACCTTTACTGTGGAAAAACCAACAACTGAAGTCCCTACTGGAAGAGTTCGTCTATATGTAAATGGTGTCTTGTCTAGAACAAGTCTAAAATCTGGGAAATTCATCAAAGATATGCCAGATGTTAACCACGTTCAAATCGGAGCAACCAAACGAGGAAGCAAGACAGTTTGGGGCTCAAATCTACAAGTTCGTAATCTAACAGTCTACGACCGTGCCTTAACACAAGATGAAGTTCGAACACGAAGTCAATTATTTGAAAGAGGAGACTTGAAGCAAGAACTTCCAGAAGGGGCTGAAATTTCTAAAAAAACAGATGTCTTTACAGCGGGTAAGAATGGGCAGTCAAATCCAGATGGTATTAATAGCTATCGTATTCCAGCCCTCCTTAAGACTGACAAGGGAACTTTGATTGCTGGTGCTGACGAACGTCGCTTACACCACTCTGACTGGGGTGATATCGGTATGGTCGTTAAACGAAGTGAAGACAAGGGCCAAACATGGGGCGATCGCATCACTCTTACGAATCTACGTGACAATCCAAAAGCCAAGGATCCAAACATTGGTTCACCAGTAAACATCGATATGGTTCTGGTCCAAGATACGGAAACTAAACGAATCTTCTCAGTTTACGATATGTTCCCAGAAGGTAAAGGAATCTTCGGAATGTCTTCTGAAAGAGAAGTTGCCTATAAGGAAATTGATGGAAAAACGTATCAAATTCTATACCGTGAAGGAGAAAATGGAGCCTATACGATTCGTGAAAATGGTGTTGTCTACACACCAGATGGTCAGGCAACGGATTACCGTGTTGTTGTAAATCCTGTCAAACCTGCTTATAGTGATAAAGGCGATCTTTATCAAGGTGAGCAGCTACTAGGAAATATCTACTTTACAAGCAATAAAACTTCTCCATTTAGAATTGCTAAAGACAGCTACTTATGGATGTCTTACAGTGATGATGATGGTAAGACTTGGTCTGCGCCACAAGATATTACTCCAATGGTTAAAGCTGATTGGATGAAATTCTTAGGTGTGGGACCTGGAGTGGGAATTACCCTCCAGAATGGACCTCATAAAGGTCGGATTGTTGTCCCTGTCTATACGACAAACAGAACTAACCACCTCAACGGTTCTCAATCATCTCGCATCATCTATTCAGATGACCATGGTAAGACTTGGCATATGGGTGGCGGTGTCAATGACAATCGTACACTTCATGATGGCACAGTAGTTGATTCAAGCAACATGAACAATTACTACGCTCAAAATACGGAAGCTTCTGTTGTTCAATTGAATAATGGTCAGTTAAAACTCTTTATGCGTGGTTTGACTGGTGATTTGCAAGTTGCGACAAGTAATGATGGTGGTATTACATGGGACAACTATGTAGCACGCTATGATGTACCCGATGTTTATGTTCAAATGGCGGCGACTCATACGGTTCAAGATGGTAAGGAGTATATCCTTCTAGCAAATGCTAATGGACCAGGTCGTAAGAATGGCCATATTCGAGTGGCTCGAGTAGAAGAAGATGGCGAGTTGACTTGGTTGCACCATCATTTGATTCAAGAAGGTGAGTACGCTTATAACTCACTTCAACAAATTGGACCAAAAGAATTTGGTCTCTTGTATGAACACCATGAAGCTGGTGGCAATCCATATACTCTATCCTTCAAGAAATTCAACTGGGATTATCTAACTAAAGAGAGACTTGCTTCTAAAGAAGTTAAAGTTACATCGGCTATGGAAAAATGGCCAGGCATTATTGCTATGGAATTTGATTCAGAAGTCTTGGTAAATCAAGCTCCAACTCTCAAACTAGCTAATGGTAAGACTGCAACCTTCATGACTCAGTATGATACTAAGACTCTCCTATTTACAATAGCTCCTGAAGATATCGGTCAAAAAGTTACAGCTATTGAAGCGGGTGCAATTGAAAGTATGCATAACTTGCCAGTATCTGTGGTAGGTACTAAACTTACGAATGGTTTTAATGGTGACGAACCAGCAATCCATGAAGTCCCAGAATTTACAGGTGGTGTCAATGGTGACGAAGCAGCTGTGGCTGAGCTCCCTGAGTACACTGAAGCTATTGGAACAGCAGGTGATGAACCAGCAATCCATGAAGTCCCAGAATTTAGAGGTGGTGTCAATGGTGACGAAGCAGCTGTAACAGAACTTCCTGAGTACACTGAACCTATTGGAACAGTAGGTGACGAAGCAGCACCAACAGTAGAAGTCCCAGAATTCGAAGGTGATGTAAATGGTGAAGCATCATCTGAATCTGAGCTTCCTGAACACTCTGTTCCTAGTGCAACAGTAGGTGATGAGGCGGCACCAACAGTAGAAGTCCCAGAATTCGAAGGTGGTGTCAATGCAGTCGAAGCTGCAGTTCATGAGCTTCCAGAATTCACAGGCGGAGTAAACGCAGTTGAAGCGCTCAAGAATGAGCTTCCAGAATTCACAGGCGGAGTAAACGCGGTTGAAGCTCTCAAGAATGAGCTTCCAGAATTCACAGGCGGAGTAAACGCAGTTGAAGCACTCAAGAATGAGCTTCCAGAATTCACAGGCGGAGTAAACGCAGTTGAAGCGCTCAAGAATGAGCTTCCAGAATTCACAGGCGGAGTAAATGCAGTCGAAGCAGCCAAAAACGAACTTTCGGAATATAAGGTTGAAGAAAAACCGCTTGTCACTTTAGTAGCACAGCAAGACAAGACATATCAAGCTCCAGCAGCTCAACCACAACAACCAACTCTCCCTGCAACAGGAAGTGAGGTTTCAACTCCTCTAGTATCTGTGGGAATGGTTGGAATGCTTCTCGGCTTGTTTGGAATGGCTAAGAAAAAAGAAGATTAATGGTAACATTGAATCTAAAAAGTCTCTATAAAAAAAGTTTAGACTTATATTAGAAGGGTCTGTAACGTTCATTCGTTACAGGCTCTTTATTTGTAGAAAGCGAAGATCCTAGTAGAAATAAGCGGACGGAAGGCGATTATAATTCGGGTTTTTCTCTCTGAAACTACTTTCAGGAGATTCTGTTTCATAAAATTGTTTTGAAACTTCAATCTATTCTAGTACAAGTTATTGAAAGCGCTTTAAAAATGATATATAATAGGCTCATAAGAAAAAAGAAAAGGAGGAAAGTGGATGCCACAGATCAGTAAAGAAGCTTTGATTGAGCAGATTAAAGATGGAATCATCGTTTCTTGTCAGGCACTTCCTCACGAACCGCTTTATACAGAAGCGGGAGGTGTAATGCCCTTGCTAGTCAAAGCGGCTGAGCAAGGTGGAGCAGTCGGTATCCGAGCAAATAGTGTTCGGGATATTAAGGAAATCAAAGAGGTCACAAATCTTCCGATTATCGGAATTATCAAACGTGATTATCCACCACAGGAACCATTCATCACAGCTACTATGAAAGAAGTTGATGAACTAGCAGCTCTAGATATTGAGGTAATCGCTCTAGATTGTACCAAGAGAGAACGCCATGATGGCCTAGAGATTCAAGAATTTATCCGTCAAGTCAAAGAAAAATATCCAAACCAACTCTTGATGGCTGACACAAGTACCTTTGAAGAAGGACTAACAGCAGTTGAGGCGGGAATCGACTTTGTCGGAACAACTTTGTCAGGCTACACATCTTATAGTCCAAAAGTGGATGGTCCAGATTTTGAACTCATCAAGAAACTATGCGATGCAGGTGTAGACGTCATCGCAGAAGGAAAAATTCATACACCAGAACAGGCTAAGCAAATCCTAGGTTACGGAGTGCGAGGCATCGTAGTTGGTGGCGCTATTACTAGACCAAAAGAGATCACGGAACGATTTGTTGCAGGTCTCAAATAAGATAATTAAAACACGAGGAGAGTGGTTGATTCGTAAAACAAAATGTAAACGTATACAAAGTTGTCAATACTCATTATCCGTTTCGGATACGCACATCATCATTTAGGAGAATACTAATGAAATTTAGAAAACTAGCTTGTACAGTACTTGCGGGTGCTGCTGTTCTATCTCTTGCTGCTTGTGGCAAATCAGACGCTAAAAAAGACGCTGCAAGTGATGCAGGAAAAACTGAAATCACTTGGTGGGCTTTCCCAGTCTTCACCCAAGAAAAATCTGGTGACGGTGTTGGAACTTATGAAAAATCTATCATCGAAGCTTTCGAAAAAGCAAACCCAGATATCAAAGTTAAACTAGAAACAATCGACTTCAAATCTGGTCCAGAAAAAATCACGACAGCTATTGAAGCTGGAACTGCTCCAGATGTACTTTTCGATGCACCAGGTCGTATCATTAATTACGGTAAAAATGGTAAATTAGCTGAGTTGAATGACCTCTTTACAGATGAATTTGTTAAAGATGTTAACAATGAAAACATCATTCAAGCAAGTAAAGCTGGCGATAAAGCATACATGTATCCAATCAGTTCTGCACCATTCTACATGGCTATGAACAAGAAAATGTTGGAAGATGCTGGTGTAGCTAACCTTGTTAAAGAAGGTTGGACAACAGATGATTTTGAAAAAGTCTTGAAAGCACTTAAAGACAAAGGATACACTCCAGGTTCATTGTTCAGTTCTGGTCAAGGGGGAGACCAAGGAACACGTGCCTTCATCGCTAACCTTTACGGCGGTTCTGTAACAGACAAAGAAGTTACTAAATACACAACTGACGATCCTAAGTTCGTCAAAGGTCTTGAAAAAGCAACTAGCTGGATTAAAGATGGTCTGTTGAACAACGGTTCACAATTTGACGGTGGAGCAGACATCCAAAACTTTGCAAACGGTCAAACATCATACACAATCCTTTGGGCACCAGCTCAAAACGGTATCCAAGCTAAACTCTTGGAAGCAAGTAAAGTTGAAGTGGTAGAAGTTCCATTCCCATCTGATTCAGGCAAACCAGCTCTTGAGTACCTTGTAAACGGATTTGCAGTATTTAACAACAAAGATGAAAAGAAAGTTGCTGCTGCTAAGAAATTCATCCAATTCATCGCTGATGATAAAGAATGGGGTCCTAAAGACGTAGTTCGTACAGGTGCCTTCCCAGTTCGTACTTCATTTGGAAAACTTTACGACGACAAACGTATGGAAACAATCAGTGGTTGGACTCAATACTACTCTCCATACTACAACACAATCGACGGATTTGCTGAAATGAGAACTCTATGGTTCCCAATGTTGCAATCAGTGTCTAACGGTGACGAACAACCTGCTGCAGCTTTGAAGACATTCACTGAAAAAGCGAATGAAACAATCAAAAAAGCAGCTAAACAATAAGCCCTAAATAAAAAGTAAAATCACCCCCTTTTCCCTGTGCACATCTGTGTACGAAAAGGGGGAGTTTTGTTTAAAAAATGTAAGGAACTGACAGGTCAAAATTAAAATGAAGTTCTTACATAGGCTTTTCTTGGAAAAAATTTCATTTTGATTTTACATCAATGTCAGACGACAATCAAAAAAACAAAAACTATTTGAAAGTGAGGTGCCAACTGTGAAAGTCAATAAAATTCGCATGAGAGAAACAATTGTTTCTTATGCTTTCTTAGCACCAGTATTAATCTTCTTTACCGTCTTTGTCCTAGCTCCAATGATCATGGGATTCATCACTAGTTTCTTTAACTACTCGATGACTAGCTTTGAGTTTGTGGGACTTGACAACTACATCCGCATGTTTAAAGACCCTGTCTTTACAAAATCTTTGATTAATACCGTAATCTTAGTTATCGGATCTGTACCAGTCGTTGTACTATTCTCACTATTTGTGGCATCACAAACTTACCAACAAAATGCAGTTGCTAGATCCTTCTATCGTTTCGTATTCTTCCTTCCTGTTGTAACAGGTAGTGTTGCCGTAACGGTTGTATGGAAATGGATTTATGATCCTCTATCAGGTATTTTGAATTTCGTGCTTAAGTCAAGCCATATCATTAGCCAAAACATTTCTTGGTTGGGTGACAAAAACTGGGCTTTGATGGCGATTATGATTATTCTTTTGACAACATCAGTTGGTCAACCAATCATCCTCTACATCGCTGCAATGGGTAATATTGACAACTCTCTTGTTGAAGCGGCACGTGTCGACGGAGCTACTGAGTTACAAGTTTTCTGGAAGATTAAATGGCCAAGCCTCCTTCCAACAACTCTTTATATCGCAATCATTACAACAATCAACTCATTCCAGTGTTTCGCTTTGATTCAGCTTTTGACTTCCGGTGGTCCAAACTACTCAACAAGTACACTCATGTACTACCTTTACGAAAAAGCCTTCCAATTGACTGAGTATGGTTATGCCAATACTATTGGTGTATTCTTGGCAGTTATGATCGCAATTGTCAGCTTTGTTCAATTTAAAGTACTTGGAAACGACGTAGAATATTAATAGAAAGGAGACAGCTATGCAATCTACACAAAAGAAACCTTTAACAGCCTTCACTGTTATTTCAACCATCTTCTTGCTTTTATTGACTGTACTCTTTATCTTTCCATTCTACTGGATTTTGACAGGTGCATTCAAATCACAACCAGATACCATTATGATTCCACCACAATGGTTCCCTAAAGCTCCAACAATGGAGAACTTCCAACAATTGATGGTGCAAAACCCAGCCTTGCAATGGATGTGGAACTCAGTCTTCATTTCATTGGTAACTATGTTCTTGGTTTGTGCAACTTCATCCCTAGCAGGTTATGTATTGGCTAAGAAACGCTTCTATGGACAACGCATTCTATTCGCTATCTTTATCGCTGCCATGGCTCTTCCAAAACAAGTTGTCCTTGTACCATTGGTACGTATCGTCAACTTCATGGGAATCCATGACACTCTTTGGGCGGTTATCTTGCCTTTGATCGGATGGCCATTTGGGGTCTTCCTCATGAAACAGTTCAGTGAAAACATTCCAACAGAATTGCTCGAATCTGCTAAAATCGATGGATGTGGTGAGATTCGTACTTTCTGGAGCGTAGCCTTCCCTATTGTGAAACCAGGATTTGCAGCTCTTGCAATCTTTACCTTCATCAATACATGGAATGACTACTTCATGCAGTTGGTTATGTTGACATCTCGTAACAACTTGACCATCTCACTAGGGGTTGCAACCATGCAGGCTGAAATGGCAACCAACTATGGATTAATCATGGCAGGGGCTGCTCTTGCAGCGGTGCCAATCGTAACAGTCTTCCTTGTCTTCCAAAAATCCTTCACTCAAGGGATTACTATGGGAGCCGTTAAAGGTTAATACTCTGCGAAAATTGAATATAGTACAATCTGTTTATCAGAATGCAGAAGTATAGTTGATAGACTAAGAGAATACAGGATATATAAGTGTCGACAAAATGGAGAGGAGTTGGTTACTTCATGAAGTTTTGTTAGACACTTATAAACTTACTGGCTAGACATTTTGTGTCTGAAGATAACAATCAGGTAAAGGAAATTACTATGATTTTTGATGATTTAAAAAACATTAGCTTTTACAAGGGAATTCACCCAAATCTCGATAAGGCCATCGATTATCTCTATGAGCATCGTAAAGATACTTTTGAATTAGGTAAATACGACATTGATGGAGATAAGGTCTTCTTAGTTGTACAAGAAAATGTTCTCAACAAAGAAGAAAATGATCGCTTTGAGCATCATAAAAACTATGCAGACTTGCATTTGTTAGTTGAAGGACATGAATATTCTAGCTACGGTTCTCGTATCAAAGATGAGGCTGTAGCCTTTGATGAAGCTAGCGATATTGGCTTTGTTCATTGTCACGAACAATACCCACTCTTGTTGGGATATCATAATTTTGCAGTTTTCTTCCCAGGAGAACCTCATCAGCCTAACGCTTATGCAGGTATGGAAGATAAAGTTCGCAAATATTTATTTAAAATTTTAATCGATTAGTCAGTTAGGAGGAGAAACAATGGCACATAAAGGATCTGGATTGATAAAAGCGGCATTCGATACGGATAACTTTCTGATGCGTTTTTGCGAGAAAGTTTTAGATATCGTGACGGTTAACCTACTCTTTGTTGTGTCTTGTTTGCCTATTGTGACTATTGGAGTAGCTAAAATCAGTCTTTATCAGACAATCTTTGAAGTGAAGCGCAGCCGTCGTATTCCTGTTTTCAAAATCTATATTAGAGCCTTCAAGCAAAATTTGAAATTAGGTTTTCAGTTAGGTTTGCTGGAATTAGGAATCTTTTTGATCAGTGTGGTTGACTTATCACTATTTTGGAGTCAAACTGGTGTTGCCTTTCAGCTCATTAAAGCTATTTGCTTGGGAATTCTGATATTTTTAACACTAGTTATGTTGGCTAGCTATCCAATTGCTGCACGCTATGAATTAACTTGGAAAGAAGTGCTCCAAAAGGGCTTACTTTTGGTAAGTTTTAATTTCGTTTGGTTCTTCTTGATGCTTGCAATTATTTTGTTAATCATGATGCTTCTCTATCTATCAGGCTTCACTCTAGTGCTTGGTGGTTCAGCATTTCTACTCTTTGGCTTCGGTCTTCTTGCCTTTTGCCAAGCTGGATTAATGGAAAAATTGTTTGCTAAATATCAGGCAGATTGAAAACGACATGAAACTACTTTCAAACAAGAAAAGCTATGGGAGATGAATAGAAATTAAAATCTAAGTGGCTGAGATGTATTGAAAGCGCTTTTTACAAGGTGTATACTAAAATAGTAAAAAATCATCTGCTCAAAGCAGAAAAAAGAAATCTTAGGAGAAATCTATGTCAGATTTAAAAAAATATGAAGGTGTCATTCCTGCCTTCTACGCATGTTATGATGATGCGGGTGAAGTTAGCCCAGAACGTACTCGTGCCTTGGTACAATACTTTATTGATAAAGGTGTTCAAGGACTTTACGTTAATGGTTCTTCAGGTGAGTGTATCTACCAAAGTGTAGAAGACCGTAAATTGATCTTAGAAGAAGTTATGGCAGTTGCCAAAGGTAAATTGACCATCATTGCTCACGTAGCTTGTAACAATACAAAAGATAGTATTGAACTGGCTCGTCATGCAGAAAGTTTGGGAGTAGATGCTATCGCAACAATCCCACCAATTTACTTCCGTTTGCCTGAGTACTCAGTAGCAAAATACTGGAACGATATCAGTGCTGCTGCACCAAATACAGACTATGTTATCTACAACATTCCTCAATTGGCTGGTGTTGCTTTGACTCCAAGTCTTTACACAGAAATGTTGAAAAACCCACGTGTTATCGGTGTTAAGAACTCTTCAATGCCAGTTCAAGATATCCAAACTTTTGTTAGCCTTGGTGGCGATGACCATATCGTCTTTAACGGACCAGACGAGCAGTTCCTAGGCGGACGTCTCATGGGAGCAAAAGCTGGTATCGGTGGTACTTATGGTGCTATGCCAGAACTCTTCTTGAAACTTAACCAATTGATTGCGGATAAGGACCTAGAAACAGCGCGTGAATTGCAATACGCTATCAACGCTATCATCGGTAAATTGACTGCAGCTCATGGGAATATGTACTGTGTGATCAAAGAAGTCTTGAAAATCAATGAAGGACTTAACATCGGATCAGTTCGTTCTCCGCTTACACCAGTGACCGAAGAAGATCGTCCAGTTGTAGAAGCTGCTGCGGCATTGATTCGTGAAACTAAGGAGCGTTTCCTCTAATCAATAGGAGGTTTTATGACTAATTACGTTGCAATTGATATTGGTGGAACTAATATCAAATATGGTTTGATTAATCAGGATGGACAGCTTGTAGAGTCTAACGAAGTAGCGACTGAGGCTCACAAGGGTGGTCCACACATCTTACAGAAAACAAAAGATATCGTAGCTAGCTATCTAGAAAAAGGACCAGTGTCAGGTGTAGCCATTTCCTCGGCGGGAATGGTTGATCCTGATAAGGGTGAGATTTTCTACGCTGGTCCACAGATTCCAAATTATGCCGGAACCCAATTTAAAAAGGAAATTGAAGAAAGCTTTAACATTCCTTGTGAAATTGAAAATGATGTTAACTGTGCAGGGCTTGCTGAAGCTGTCTCTGGTTCAGGAAAGGGTGCAAGTATTACCCTTTGCTTGACGATTGGGACTGGTATCGGTGGTTGCTTGATCATAGATGGACAAGTTTTCCATGGCTTTAGTAATTCTGCCTGTGAGGTTGGTTATCTGCATATGCAGGATGGAGCTTTCCAGGATTTAGCGTCTACGACAGCTCTTGTTAAGTATGTAGCAGATGCGCATGGAGATGAAGTGGAACAGTGGAACGGTCGCAGAATTTTCAAAGAAGCTACCGAAGGCAATAAACTCTGTATGGAGGGGATTGACCGCATGGTGGAATACCTTGGTAAGGGTCTCGCAAATATTTGTTATGTTGCCAATCCAGAAGTTGTCATCCTTGGTGGTGGTATCATGGGGCAAGAAGCAATTTTGAAACCAAAAATCCGTAAGGCTTTGAAAGATTCACTTGTTCCAAGCTTGGCAGACAAGACTCGACTTGAATTTGCCCACCATCAAAATACTGCTGGCATGCTCGGTGCTTATTATCATTTCAGAACCAAACAGTCCTAAATTGGCTTTGCCAATTTAGGTTTTTTTGGCAGGAAAAAAGTTAGGTAAAATTTTAATAAAACTTTGGAAGCCCTTGCATTTCTTGGGATAATATAGTATATTTATTATACTGAGAAATCTCGAAAAAGCGGTTGTAAAATCAAGTCATTTTTTTATTCAGAAAAAAATGTAAGCGATTTCTAAAAAATGAATTTAAACAGAAGATAAGAGTGGGAGGAAGAAGAGTTTTAAAGTAGCACTGAGAAATAAAATTGTCGCCAGCAGAAACTGGGCTCTTGCAGTAGCTGACTGCTTTTGTTCATTAGGAGAATTTGATGAAACAGTATTTTTTAGAAAAAAGTCGTATATTCAGTATTCGTAAACTAACGGTTGGTGTAGCCTCTGTGGCAGTTGGACTGGCTTTTTTTGCATCTGGAAATGTTGCCGCTAACGAAGTTGTGACAGAGCCAAAACTGGAAGTAGAAGGTCAAGCCAAAGAACTAATCGATGTCGATAAAGAAAAAGCTGAAGCAGTTAAGGAAACTAAAGAAGTAGTGAATCCTGTAAAAGAAGAAGTTGCTGAACAAGCAGCTCCTGCTACAGAAAAAGTAACAGAAGAAACTAAAACTACTGAAGAGGCTGGAGATTTACTTCCAGTAGAAATTCCTGACCGTGCCTATCCTGATACGCCAGTGAAAAAAATGGATACTTCAGCCATTGTTTCAGAGAAAGAAAGTCCACAAGTAGAGACTAAGAGCATTTTGAAACCTACAGAAGTGGCTCCGTCTGAAGGCGAAAAAGAAAATAGAGCCATTATCAATGGTGGCCAAGACCTTAAGCATATCAATTATGAGGGGCAACCAGCTACATCGGCTACCATGATTTACACAATCTACAGTTCACCTCTAGCAGACGGTGGAACTCAGCGTTACCTTAATTCAGGTTCAGGTATCTTTGTGGCTCCAAATATCATGCTGACAGTCGCTCACAATTTCTTGAAGAAGGATGCTGAAACCAATGCTGGTAATATCTTAGGTGGTGATACTGCTAAGTTCTACTACAATGTTGGTTCTAATACTCCAAAAGAAAGATCATTGCCAACTTCAGGAAAAACTGTTTTGTTCCAAGAAAGGGATATTCATTTCTGGAATAAAGAAAAGTTTGGTGAAGGGTACAAAAATGACCTAGCCTTGGTTGTGGCTCCAGTTCCAGTACAGATTGCAAGTCCCAATAAGGCTGCAACCTTTACTCCTTTAGCAGAGCATCGGGAATACAAAGCTGGAGAACCTGTTAGTACGATTGGTTATCCTACAGATTCAACTTCTCCAGAATTGAAGGAACCAATTGTGCCAGGTCAATTGTATAAGGCAGACGGTGTCGTTAGAGATACTGAAAAGTATGACGATAAGGGAACAGTAGGTGTTACCTATCGTTTGACTTCTGTTTCTGGTCTTTCTGGTGGTGGAATTATTAACGGTGATGGTAAGGTCATTGGAATCCACCAACGTGGTACTGTTGATAATGCGAACATTGCTGAAAAAGATCGCTTTGGAGGAGGTCTAGTCTTGTCTCCAGAACAATTAGCATGGGCTAAAGGAATCATTGATAAATACGGTGTTAAAGGCTGGTATCAAGGCGATAACGGTAGCCGTTATTATTTCACTCCAGAGGGAGAAATGTTAAGAAATAAGACAGCAGTTATCGGTGAAAACAAATATTCATTCGATGAGAGTGGTGTAGCAACTCTCCTTGAAGGCGTTGACTATGGCCGTGTAGTTATCGAGCATGTGGACCAAAATGATAACCCAGTCAAAGAAAACGATACCTTTGTAGATAAGGCAGAAGTTGGTGCTCAATTCAACTATAACTATAAAACAGAAATTGAAAAGACTGACTTCTTCAAGAAGAATAAAGAAAAATATGAGATTGTATCGATTGATGGCAAAGCTGTCAATAAACAGCTAAAAGATGCTTGGGAAGATGATTATAGTGTTGTGAGCAAGGCTCCTGCAGGAACTCGTGTCATTAAAGTAGTCTATAAAGTTAACAAAGGTTCCTTTGAGGTTCACTATCGCTTAAAAGACTCTGATAAAGAGTTGACAACTGCAGATGTGGATAATAACGAAGGTAAGGAATACGATGTTTCCTTTGTTCATAGATTCCAAGCTAAAGAAATTGCAGGTTATCGTGCAGTAAATGCAAGTCAAGAAGCGACTATCAAGCATAAAGGGGTGAATGAAGTTATTTTTGAATACGAAAAGATTGAAGATCCAAAACCAGCAACTCCTGTAACTCCAGTGGTTGATCCAAAAGATGAAGAAACAGAAATTGCTGCTTACGGTCCACTTCCAAGCAAGGCTCAATTGGACTACCACAAGGAAGAATTGGCTGCCTTCATCCACTATGGTATGAATACTTATACCAACTCTGAGTGGGGGAACGGTAGAGAAAATCCTCAGTACTTCAATCCAACTAACCTTGATACAGATCAGTGGATTAAGACTTTGAAGGATGCTGGATTCAAACGAACAATCATGGTTGTAAAACACCATGACGGATTTGTAATTTATCCATCTAAATATACAGACCATACGGTCGCTGCTAGTCCGTGGAAAGATGGTAAGGGAGACCTTCTCGAAGAGATCTCTAAATCAGCAACTAAGTATGACATGAATATGGGTGTTTACCTATCACCATGGGATGCCAACCATCCTAAATATCATGTTGCAACTGAGAAAGAGTACAACGAATACTACCTCAACCAACTCAAGGAAATCCTTGGCAATCCTAAATACGGAAACAAAGGTAAATTCATCGAAGTTTGGATGGACGGTGCGCGTGGTAGCGGAGCTCAAAAAGTAACGTATACCTTTGATGAGTGGTTCAAGTACATCAAGGAAGCTGAAGGAGATATCGCTATCTTCTCTGCTCAACCAACAAGTGTCCGTTGGATCGGTAATGAACGTGGTATCGCCGGAGATCCAGTTTGGCATAAGGTCAAGAAAGCTAAAATCACTGACGATGTGAAGAATGAATATCTCAACCATGGGGATCCAGAAGGAGATATGTACTCTGTCGGTGAAGCAGACGTTTCTATCCGTTCAGGTTGGTTCTACCATGACAATCAACAGCCAAAATCAATCAAAGATTTGATGGATATTTACTTCAAATCTGTTGGTCGTGGAACGCCACTTCTACTCAATATTCCACCAAATAAAGAAGGTAGATTCGCAGATGCAGATGTAGCTCGCTTGAAAGAATTCCGAGCAACCTTGGACCAAATGTATGCGACTGACTTCGCTAAGGGTGCAATAGTTACTGCAAGCTCTACTCGTAAGAATCACTTGTATCAAGCAAGCCACCTAACAGATGGTAAGGATGATACGAGCTGGGCACTCGCAAATGATGCTAAGACAGGTGAATTTACTGTCGATCTTGGACAAAAGAGACGCTTTGACGTAGTCGAACTCAAAGAAGATATCGCTAAGGGTCAACGTATCTCTGGCTTCAAGGTTGAAGTTGAACTTAATGGACGTTGGGTACCATACGGTGAAGGTTCGACTGTTGGCTATCGTCGTCTTATCCAAGGTCAACCAGTAGAGGCACAAAAGATTCGTGTAACCATTACTGGTGCACAAGCGACTCCAATTTTGACAAACTTCTCTGTTTATAAGACACCAAGCAGTATCGAGAAGACAGATGGTTACCCTCTAGGACTAGATTACCATTCAAATACAACTGCTGATAAAGAGAATACAACTTGGTATGATGAATCTGAAGGCGTCCGCGGAACATCTATGTGGACTAACCAAAAAGATGCTAGTGTAACCTACCGTTTCACTGGAACAAAAGCATATGTAGTGTCTACAGTTGATCCAAACCACGGTGAAATGTCCGTTTACGTGGATGGTCAAAAGGTTGCAGACGTACAAACCAAAAATGCAGCTCGCAAGCGTAGTCAGATGGTCTATGAAACAGATGACTTGGCTCCAGGTGAACATACTATCAAGCTTGTCAATAAGACTGGCGAGCCTATTGCAACGGAAGGTATCTACACGCTCAACAATGCTGGTAAAGGTATGTTTGAGATGAAAGAAACGACCTATGAAGTTCAAAAAGGTCAACCGGTTACTGTAACCATTAAACGTGTTGGTGGTAGCAAAGGAACAGCAACAGTCCATGTTGTAACAGAACCAGGAACAGGGGTTCATGGTAAAGTGTACAAGGACACAACTGCTGACCTGACTTTCCAAGATGGTGAAACTGAGAAAACAATCACGATTCCAACGATCGACTTTACAGAGCAAGCTGATTCAATCTTTGACTTCAAAGTGAAAATGACTAGCGTTTCTGACAATGCCCTTCTTGGTTTTGCTTCAGAAGCTACTATTCGAGTGATGAAGGCAGAATTGCTCATAAAAGACCAAACAAGCTATGACGATCAGGCAACTCAGCTTGACTATAGTCCAGGTTGGAACCATGAAACGAACTCAGCTGATAAATACCAAAATACAGAATCATGGGCGTCATTTGGACGTTTGACAGAAGAGCAGAAGAAAAATGCCAGCGTAACAGCCTACTTCTACGGAACAGGTCTTGAGATCAAAGGATATGTGGATCCAGGACATGGTATCTACAAGGTGACGTTAGACGGTAGAAAAGTCGAGTATCAAGATGGCCTAGGTAATGCTTCTGAGTACAACGGTAAGAAGTACTTCAGTGGTACAGCTACTACTCGTCAAGGTGGTCAGACTCTTGTTCGTTTGACTGGACTCGAAGAAGGTTGGCATGCTGTAACCTTGCAATTGGATCCAAAACGTAATGATACTACGAGAAATATTGGTATCCAAGTTGACCAGTTCATCACTCATGGTGAAGGTAGTGCTCTTTATACCAAAGCAGAGTTAATCCAAGCCATGAAGAACTGGAAGGATGAGTTGGTTAAGTTTGACCAGACAAGCTTGAAGAATACTCCAGAGGCACGTCAAGCCTTCAAGTCAAACTTGGATAAATTATCTGAGCAACTTTCAGCAAGTGAAGCCAATGCACAAGAAGTTCTGAAGACAGTAGCAGCTTTGCAAACGATCCTTGATAAGGAAGAAAATTATGGCACAGATGATACGCCAACACCAGAACAGCCAGAAGAACCAAACTATGACAAGGCTATGGCAAGTCTGACCGAAGCGATTGAAAGAAAAACAGCTGAACTTGGTGATGACAAGGAAGCTAAGAAGAAGTTAGTTGCATTAACAGAGCAAGCCTTGACAGCCATCCAAGAAGCCAAGACTCAGGATGCAGTAGATAAGGCCTTGCAAGCAGCTTTGGCATCTATCAACAGTCTTCAAGCAACTCCGAAAGAGGAGCCGGCTCCAGAAGAACCAAAACAGCCAGAAGAGCCTAACTATGACAAGGCTATGGCAAGTCTGACCGAAGCGATTGAAAGAAAAACAGCTGAGCTCGGTGATGACAAGGAAGCTAAGAAGAAGCTAGTTGCATTAACAGAGCAAGCCTTGACAGCTATCCAAGAATCTAAGACTCAGGATGCGGTAGATAAGGCCTTGCAAGCAGCTCTGGCATCTATCAACAGTCTTCAAGCAACTCCAAAAGAGGAACCATCAAAACCAGAAGAACCAGCACAGCCAGAGGAGCCAAGCAAACCAGTAGAGCCTAAGCTTGACTACGATAAAGCTATGGCAAGCTTGTCCGAAGCCATTAAAAGTAAAACAGCTGAGTTGGGTGATGACAAGGAAGCTAAGAAGAAACTAGTTGAACTAGCAGAACAAGCCTTAGCTGCTATTGAAGAAGCCAAAACTCAGGATGCAGTAGATAAGGCCTTGCAAGACGCTTTGACATCTATCAACAATCTTCAGGCGACACCAAAAGAGGAACCAGCTCCAGAAGAGCCAAGTAAACCAGAAGAGCCAAGCAAACCAGAAGAACCAGCACAGCCAGAGGAACCAAGTAAGCCAGAAGAGGAAGTGAAACATTCAAATCTTCCAGCTGAAGGTGTTAAAGAATTGAGTGTAACTCAACCAAGCCTTGAAGTAACGACAGAGCCGATTGCCTTCAATACGATTCGTCGTGAAAATTCTCTTCTACCTAAAGGTAAGGAACAAGTCGTTTCTGAAGGAAAAGACGGACAAATAAGGACCTATGTAGAAGTTGACGGTAGCGATCGTAAGGTTGTTAAGGTTGAACGTGAGGAAGCTCAAGACCGCATCGTTGAAGTCGGTACTCAAGAAGGAACTGCTATGCCGACAGAAGGCGTTATGAATTTGGACTTTAATCTACCAAATCTAAAAGTAGAGAAAGAACCAATCGCCTTCAAGACTGTTCGCCGTGAGAATGCTGATTTAGCTAAAGGTAAGGAACAAGTCGTTTCTGAAGGAAAAGACGGACAAGTAACGACTTATGTAGAAGTCGATGGTGACAACCGTAAGGTTCTTAAGGTTGAACGTGAGGAAGCCCAAGACCGCATCGTCGAAGTTGGAACCAAGGAAGAAAGTCCATCAACTGATAGCACATTGAAGGTCTTGAAAGATTCATCAACAAACTTGAAACTGATTGCTCGAGAAGGGGACCTCAATGGTGGTTCTGTTCTAGAGGTCGATAAGGTTGCTAACCAAGTCTTGGAAGGTCGCCGTTTCGATGCTTATCAAATTCAATTGAAGAATGAGAAAGGCGAACTTGTTCAATTGAAAGGTGCAGCCCTTGTTCAAGTCGCTGTGGCGTCTGATGTAGCCAATGTCTATGCTATGAATGCAAATCAAGAATTGCAAGAAGTGAAGTTTGAACAGAAAGGTTCAGCACTTGAATTTGTAGCTCCACACCTAGGTGTCTATGCAGTAGTGTACAAGGATGCAGCTCAACCAAGTGCACCAACAACTGTAGAAACTCCTGCACCACAGCCTATGGGAGAAGATAAGCCATTAGCAGAGGCTAAGGGAACTGTAGCAGATTCTACAAGCAAACAGTTGCCGGCAACAGGAGAAGAAGTAAGTTCAGCTCTCTTGCCTGCCCTCACTCTTGTTTCAGGAATGATGCTATTCTTCTTCAAAAAAGAGATGAAGGATTAGCAGAGACTAAATCAAAGAAAGTGTTTTAAAACACTAAAAAAGGGAGTCCCATAGTGGACTCCCTTTTGTTGATAAAGTTATTCCAAACAGAAAAACCTGAATGGTTTTCAATTTCAGGGTTTTCTATTTCTTGTGTTTCTGCGATAACCATTTAATCGATTATTTTCCCAGTAGCTATTAAAGATTTTTTCTTTACTTTCGCGATCAATCTCTAGGAAATAAGCGTAGAGTAAATCAATGATAATCAGCATTGGAAGCTGAGCAGAGATTCGTTGGATATAAGAGGCCTGGCTTTGGCTTGCGACTAATACTGTTTCTGTAAATGCTTGGGTATCCTTATTCGGTGCACTCGTAAATAGAACTGTCTTAGCTCCCATATCCTGGGCATCTAATAAACTATCGATGATGGACGGTGTTGTTCCTGAGAGGGAAAAACCAAAGACCAGACATTTTTCATCAATGATACTAGTCGTCCAGGCAAAGCCGTCTGGATCTGTTAAGGCTTCACAGACGACACCCAATCTCATAAAACGTAGCTTCATCTCACGTGCGACTAGACCAGAACTCCCAGTTCCGAAAAAATACACGCGTTCGGATTGCTCAATCATCTGAGCTACACGTTCCAACTGCTCATCGTCAATCAATCCTTGAGAAATTTCTTGCAGATTTGCATAACTTCTGAGAACTCGTTGAGTCAAAGGATTCATATCCTGTTGAGGAGCAGAAAGAGTGTCTTTTTGTTGTTGGTATTTGAAGATGAACTCTCGATAGCCCTTAAAACCACATTTTTTGGCAAAACGAGTGAGTGCTGCCTGGGAAATATGAAGTTTTTGAGTGACTTGTTGAGAGGATAAGTCATCATTTATGGTATCTGCCTGTAGAAAATAGCGGGCAATTTCTTGCTCTAAATCGGTCATCTCTTCAAAGTGAAGGTCGATAATCGTAGAGATATCTTGCTTATTCATGGAACTCCTTTTATAGCTATTTGTCAAAAATTACTTTGGCAAATCTAACAAATAAAATAGCACTTACCTCCATTATATCATAGAAAATACTTTTTGGACCAAAAAGGAAAAGTCTTTTCTTTTTCCATAATTTTCGGATTAAATTATGGTACAATGAAGAGTGTGATTTTGATTAGAAATGAGATTGATGTGTATGAGAAAATTCAATAGCCACTCGATACCGACACGGCTTAATTTGTTATTTGCAATCGTCATTTTGCTCTTTTTAACAATTATTGGCCGTTTTCTTTATATGCAAGTTCTTCATAAGGATTTTTATGAAAACAAACTCGCTTCTGCTAGCCAAACTCGAGTAACCATGGGTTCCGCTCGTGGAGAAATTTATGATGCAACAGGGAAACCTTTAGTCCAAAACACCGTTAAGCAAGTTGTTTCCTTTACACGAAGCAATAAGATGACTGCGGCTGATTTGAAGGATATTTCTAAAAAATTGTTGACCTATGTCACAGTCACCTCTCCAGAGTTGACGGACCGTCAAATGGCTGATTACTACTTGGCTGATGCTGAAGTTTATAAGAAGACAGTTGAAGCTCTTCCAAAAGATAAACGATATGATTCAGATGGCAATCAACTTTCCGAATCTGAACTCTATAACAACGCTGCTGAGAGTATTACTTCCAGTCAATTAGACTACTCAGAGGATGAAAAGAAGGCCATCTATCTCTTTAGCCAGCTCAATTCAGTTGGAAATTTTGCTACAGGAAATATTCAAACAGATCCTTTGAGCGATACACAGGTAGCTGTGATTGCTTCTGCATCTAAGGAATTACCAGGTATTTCCATCTCTACTTCATGGGACCGAAAAGTCTTAGAAACCTCTCTTTCATCAATAGTTGGAAGTGTTTCTAGTGAAAAATCTGGTCTTCCAGCAGAAGAAGTGGACGCTTATTTGAAAAAAGGTTACTCACTCAATGACCGTGTTGGGACTTCCTATCTTGAAAAACAATACGAAGAAGTCTTGCAAGGGAAACGGACCGTCAAGGAAATCCATTTGGACAAGCATGGAGACATGGAGAGCGTAGAGAATATAGAAGAAGGTAGCAAGGGAAAAAACATCAAATTAACCATTGATTTGGCCTTCCAAGATAGCGTAGACAGCCTCTTAAAGAGTTATTTTAATTCTGAACTTGCAAATGGTGGTGCTAAATACTCAGAAGGTGTTTATGCGGTAGCCCTTAATCCTAAGACAGGTGCTGTATTGGCAATGTCAGGAATTAAACACAATCTAGAAACAGGAGACTTGACACCAGACTCACTAGGAACAGTGACCAATGTTTTTGTACCAGGGTCTGTCGTTAAGGCGGCAACCATCAGTTCTGGTTGGGAAAATGGGGTCTTGTCAGGCAACCAAACCTTGACAGACCAACCAATCGTCTTCCAAGGTTCTGCTCCTATCAATTCGTGGTATACCCCTTATTACGGTTCCTTCCCGGTTACAGCCGTTGAGGCTCTAGAATATTCATCAAATGCCTACATGGTTCAAACTGCGCTAGGAATGATGGGTCAGACCTATCAACCAAATATGACAGTCAAAACCAACCAACTTGAGTCTGCTATGGGTAAACTTCGTGCTACCTTTGGAGAGTATGGACTAGGAGTTTCTACTGAGATTGACTTGCCAGATGAATCGACAGGATTTATCCCCCAAAAATTTGACTTGGCTAATTATTTAACTAATGCTTTTGGCCAGTTTGACAACTACACACCGATGCAATTAGCCCAGTACGTTGCAACGATTGCTAACAATGGCGTTCGTCTAGCTCCACATATTGTCGAGGGAATATACGACAACAATGATAAGGGTGGCCTTGGGGAATTAATCCAAGCAATAGATACCAAGGAAATCAACAAGGTCAATATTTCTGAATCAGATATGGCAATCTTGCACCAAGGATTTTACCAAGTATCGCATGGAACTAGTCCCCTTACGACAGGACGGGCGTTTTTAGATGGCGCCACTGTTTCTATCAGTGGTAAGACCGGTACAGCTGAAAGCTATGTAGCTGGTGGTCAAGAAGCTAATAATACCAATGCTGTGGCCTATGCTCCAACAGAAAATCCTCAAATTGCAGTTGCAGTAGTCTTTCCTCATAATACCAATTTAACCAAAAATGTTGGGCCAGCAATTGCTCGCGACATTATCAATCTATACAACCAACACCATCCAATGAATTAGAAAGGAAGCCATGCTTTACCCAACACCTATAGCTAAGCTGATTGACAGTTATTCTAAACTTCCAGGTATCGGGATTAAGACAGCTACCCGACTGGCCTTTTATACCATTGGGATGTCGGATGACGATGTCAATGAATTTGCAAAAAATCTTCTTGCAGCCAAGCGAGAATTGACCTATTGCTCTATTTGTGGACGCTTGACAGATGATGACCCTTGTTCTATCTGTACCGATCCTAGCCGTGACCAGTCTACGATTCTGGTTCTGGAGGATAGCCGAGATGTTGCTGCTATGGAAAATATCCAGGAATATCACGGACTTTACCATGTTTTACACGGTTTGATTTCCCCTATGAATGGGATTAGTCCCGACGATATCAATCTGAAAAGTCTCATGACTCGCCTCATGGATAGCGAAGTTTCAGAGGTTATCGTAGCCACCAATGCAACAGCAGATGGTGAGGCGACCTCCATGTATATCTCTCGACTACTTAAACCCGCGGGGATTAAGGTTACTCGTCTAGCAAGAGGTCTAGCAGTCGGAGCTGATATCGAATATGCGGACGAAGTAACGCTCCTAAGAGCTATTGAAAATCGTACCGAACTTTAGTCTGTAAGGATATCGAACAGGCAATTAGTTAGCAGATAAGACTTTAAGAAATCAAGAGACTGGATTTATTTTTAATCCAGTCTCTTTTGTGCTATTCAAGTTTAAAAAAATAAACAAATGTGATATACTAAAAAGCGAGTATTCTAGTAGAAATAGGACAATCATATGAAACAAACAATTATTCTATTATATGGTGGACGCAGTGCAGAGCGTGAAGTGTCTGTATTGTCAGCTGAGAGTGTCATGCGTGCGGTTAACTATGACCGTTTTGAAGTCAAAACTTTCTTTATCAGCCAGTCTGGTGATTTTATCAAAACCCAAGAATTTACCCAAACTCCTGGCCAAGATGAACGTCTCATGACCAATGAAACGATTGATTGGGACAAGAAAATTGCTCCAAGTGCCATCTACGAAGAAGGTGCAGTTGTTTTTCCAGTTCTTCATGGACCTATGGGAGAAGACGGTTCCGTTCAAGGTTTCCTAGAAGTCTTGAAAATGCCTTATGTCGGTTGCAACATCTTGTCTTCAAGCCTTGCTATGGACAAAATCACGACTAAACGTGTCTTGGAATCTGCTGGGATTGCCCAAGTCCCTTATGTAGCCATCGTTGAAGGGGATGACTTGGCTTCTAAGATTGCAGAAGTTGAAGAAAAATTAACCTATCCAGTCTTTACTAAACCATCCAATATGGGTTCTAGTGTTGGTATTTCTAAGTCTGAAAATAAAGAGGAACTCCATCAAGCTCTCGAACTCGCCTTTAAATATGATAGCCGTGTCTTGGTAGAGCAAGGCGTCAATGCGCGTGAAATCGAAGTTGGGCTTTTAGGAAACTATGATGTCAAGAGCACTCTACCTGGTGAAGTTGTCAAGGACGTAGCCTTCTATGACTATGAAGCCAAATACATCGATAACAAGATTACGATGGATATTCCAGCTAAGATTAGTGATGATGTAGTAGCAGTCATGCGTAAAAATGCAGAAGCTGCCTTCCGTGCTATTGGCGGGCTTGGTCTCTCACGTTGTGATTTCTTCTATACAGATAAGGGAGAAGTTTTCCTAAATGAGCTCAATACCATGCCAGGATTTACCCAGTGGTCTATGTATCCCTTGCTCTGGGACAATATGGGGATTAGCTATCCAGAACTAATCGAGCGTTTGGTGGAGCTTGCTAAAGAAAGCTTTAACAAGCGTGAAGCGCACCTGTTGTAAAGATAGCTATAAGGGCGGGGCAAGACTCCCTGCCCCTTTTTAAAGGAGTAAACATGAAACTTACGATTCACGAAGTTGCGCGTGTTGTCGGTGCAAAAAATGATGTGACAAGCTATGCGGACAGTCCACTAGTTAAGGCAGAGTTTGATAGTCGTTTGATTGGACCTGGTGATCTATTTGTGCCACTCAAGGGGGCGCGTGATGGTCATGACTTTATCGAGACAGCATTTGAAAACGGCGCTGCTGTAACCCTGTCAGAGAAGGAAGTGGTAGATCATCCTTACATTTTAGTAGAGGATGTTTTGACAGCCTTTCAAGCTCTTGCAGCCTATTACCTTCAAAAGACAGGAGTAGATGTCTTTGCTGTTACAGGTTCAAATGGGAAGACAACGACCAAGGATATGTTGGCTCATTTGCTTTCTACAAGCTACAAAACCTACAAAACGCAAGGAAATTACAATAACGAGATTGGACTACCTTATACAGTTCTCCATATGCCGGATGATACTGAGAAGTTAGTCTTGGAAATGGGACAGGATCACTTGGGAGATATTCATCTTTTGTCTGAACTGGCTCATCCGAAAACAGCTATTGTGACTCTGGTCGGAGAAGCACATTTGGCCTTCTTCAAGGACCGTTCTGAGATTGCCAAAGGTAAATTACAGATTGCTGATGGAATGGAGAAAGGTAGCTTACTTTTGGCGCCAGCTGATCCCATTGTAGAGGATTATCTACCTGCTGACCAAAAAGTAGTTCGTTTTGGTCCGGGTGCAGAACTCGAAATTACAGACTTAATTGAGCGCAAGGATAGCTTGACTTTCAAGGCTAATTTCTTGGAGAAATCCTTTGATTTACCAGTAACAGGTAAGTACAATGCGACTAATGCTATGATTGCTTCTTATGTTGCCCTGCAAGAAGGAGTGACTGAGGAGCAGATTGCTCAAGCCTTCCAGGATCTAGAATTGACCCGCAATCGTACCGAGTGGAAAAAGGCTGCCAATGGAGCAGACATCTTATCAGATGTTTACAATGCCAACCCAACAGCCATGAAGTTGATTTTAGAAACTTTCTCTGCTATCCCAGCTAATGAAGGTGGTAAGAAAATCGCAGTTCTGGCGGACATGAAAGAACTTGGAGACCAGTCTGTTCAACTTCATAATCAAATGATTTTGAGCCTGTCACCAGATGTCCTTGATACCGTTATTTTCTACGGTGAAGATATCGCTGCCCTAGCCCAATTAGCCAGTCAAATGTTCCCCATCGGCCATGTTTACTACTTCAAGAAAACAGCTGAGGAAGACCAATTTGAAGCCATGGTCAAGCAGGTCAAGGAAAGTCTTGGTGCACATGACCAGATTCTGCTTAAAGGTTCGAATTCTATGAATCTAGCTAAGCTAGTAGAAAGTTTAGAAAATGAGTGCAACTGATTTTGCTAAGAATATACAGAGGATGTTGGCTATCACTGATACTGGTTTGACCTATACAAAGGACCCCTTTGACCGTGAACGTTATGAGGATTTACGTCAGATTTTATGGAGCCTATTACAGGATCAAACAGAGCTCAATCAAGAGGAATTGACTGCGATCTTAAAACCAACAGCTAGCTATGCAACTCCCTTGATGGATGTGCGAGCTTGGATTGTTCAAGACCAGAAGATTTGTTTGGTTAGAGGACAAGGAGAGGATACTTGGGCCTTACCTGGTGGCTTTGGTGAGGTAGGCTATTCTCCCAAGGAAAATATCCGAAAAGAAGTTCAGGAAGAAACAGGATTTACGGCAGAAGTAGGCTCTTTATTGGCAGTTTTTGATACCAACCGCTTTCAACTTCAGAACAAGCAGTATGCAAAGTTCGTCTTTGACTGTCAGTTATTAGATGGACAATTTCAAGAAAATCAAGAAGTTGCTGAATTAGGATTTTTTGACATTTCGGCTCTCCCTCCCTTATCTGAAAAAAGAATAACCAAGGAACAAATGGATATTCTATGGCAGGTTTATCAGGGTGAGCGGGAACAATATATTGATTAGAAGCTTTGCTTTATCTTAAGGCCGATAGCTTCTTTGGAACACAAAATTATAAGAAATAAATGTAAGCTAGGATCTATAGAGACAAGTAAGAGAATGGCTTATATGGAAATGAGGAAAATTATATGAATGTTTGGGATGCTTTATTTACCACCCAGGCGACGGAGCCACCCCAATTTGGATTTACTTGGTACGCAAGTACATTTGCCTTACTGTTTTTGACAATTTATCTTGCTTATCGCTATCGTGATAATAAGGTTTGTCAACGATTCTTCCAGATTATACAGGCAATACAGTTAATCTCGCTATACAGCTGGTATTGGATTAATCAGTTCCCGCTGTCAGAAAGCTTGCCTTTTTATCATTGCCGATTAGCCATGTTTGTAGTTCTCTTGCTTCCAGGTGTTTCAAAAACCAAACAATATTTTGCTTTGCTTGGAACCTTCGGGACGATTGCAGCCTTTGTTTATCCAATCCCAGACGCTTACTCTTTCCCACACATCGTTATTTTGTCCTTTATTTTCGGACATCTAGCCCTTCTTGGAAATTCCTTGATTTATCTTTTAAACAACTACGATGCACGTCTCTTGGATTTTAAAGGTATTCTTATACTGACCTCTTTACTCAATGGTTTGATTTTTATAGTCAATTTATTGACGGGTGGAGATTACGGTTTTATGACAAAACCACCATTGGTGGGAGATCATGGTCTTGTGGTTAATTATATCATTGTCACTCTATTTTTGACTTGTGCTATTTTCCTCTTCTCTAAAGGTTTTCAAGTCATCACTCAGGAGAAGGCAGAAAGAAGATTAAAAATCTGGCAGAAATAAAAAATATTTTCCCAACCGCTTGACTTTTATCTGAGAGTTTTGATACAATAGTAGGCGGTATTGTTTACCCCATTTGTAAGGCCCCGGAACCTTTCAAATACCCTGCGGACCGGAACATCCGCCCTGTAAACAAAAACGACATTCATATAGGAGAAATCATGAACAAAACTACATTCATGGCTAAACCAGGCCAAGTAGAACGCAAATGGTACGTTGTTGACGCAACTGATGTACCTCTTGGACGCCTTTCAGCAGTTGTTGCTAGCGTACTTCGCGGAAAAAACAAACCAACATTCACACCACACACTGATACAGGTGACTTCGTAATCGTTATCAATGCTGAAAAAGTTAAATTAACTGGTAAAAAAGCAACTGATAAGATCTACTACACTCACTCAAACCACCCAGGTGGATTGAAATCAATCTCTGCTGGTGAACTTCGTTCTAAAAATGCAGTTCGTTTGATCGAGAAATCAGTTAAAGGTATGCTTCCACACAATACTCTTGGACGCGCTCAAGGTATGAAATTGAAAGTATTCGTTGGAGCTGAGCACACTCACGCTGCACAACAACCAGAAGTTCTTGATATTTCAGGACTTATCTAAGGAAAGGAACAATAAAGTATGTCACAAGCACAATATGCAGGTACTGGACGTCGTAAAAACGCTGTTGCACGCGTTCGCCTTGTTCCAGGAACTGGTAAAATCACTGTTAACAAAAAAGATGTTGAAGAGTACATCCCACACGCTGACCTTCGTTTGGTCATCAACCAACCATTCGCAGTTACTTCAACTGTAGGTTCATACGACGTTTTCGTTAACGTTGTAGGTGGTGGATACGCTGGTCAAGCAGGAGCTATCCGTCACGGTATCGCTCGTGCCCTTCTTCAAGTAGACCCAGACTTCCGCGATTCATTGAAACGCGCAGGACTTCTTACACGTGACTCACGTAAAGTTGAGCGTAAGAAACCAGGCTTGAAAAAAGCTCGTAAAGCATCACAATTTAGTAAACGTTAAAACTTATTTAAACTTATTGAAAGTATTTCGTATCAAAAATACGGGATGCTTTTTCTGTTCACCCCAAATTTTTGTAACTAGGTGATACTTGAAATTAATACAAATTTGGTTGTTTTTGATAAATCTAAGCAACACTAAATGATGAAGTGAAAGGGGATGAATCTTTGATAGTATTCATTTATTGTGAAATATGATATATTTATTAATTAGATGGATGAATACTTCTAGAGTTAAATATAGCATAATAGGGACAGACTTTTTGGTTTATTTTTGTTTGTAGTCGGATTATGAAAGAATATCCAATATTATGCGATAAGATAGAATGTTACAAAAAAGAAAGGGGATGCAATCCGATGAAGAAAGACAGATTAATTGTATTGACAGATGCTGTTCTAGCAATTATTATGACCATCTTGATTTTAGAGTTAGAAAAACCAACAACACCAAGTCTTGAAGCTTTTTGGGATTTACGGCAAAATTTCTTTGCTTGTTTTCTTTCCTTTTTCTGGTTGGGATCGTTATGGATGGCACTAAACACATTATGGGAAAAGGTTGAGAAAATTTCCTCAGAAATTATTTGGTGGAATTTGTTTCTACTCTTGGAGCGGCAGGAGTTCTCTTTGGAGAATTTCATGCCATCCAAGATACCAGTCTGAATGATGTGGTGGACCGGATCTATATAAATGTCAAGGATTTACCGTTTCAGTCCTTGGGAGCTTTAGCTAATATCCTGTCTGATGTTAAGAAGGGACTGATTCAAGACAGTCATATCTGGTCTTTCTTCCAGTCATTTTTCAAACAATATCAGTTGATAATCAGCTTAAATCAGATCTATCAGTTTGTCTATCTTTCTCTGATGGAGATCATGTCCTATCTTCACTTTGATTATTGGAAAAAACGGCTCGGTCAGGAGCTAGTATGAATAAGGAGAACAAATGAGACGTTTAAAAATGTTATGGCATATTATACAGGTTACGGGTTTTACTCGGTTTGCTCTGAGTTTTGTGACCTTTGTTTTTGGGTCAGGAGGCGTGCTTTTCCTAGTTGAACCTGCTATCACAAATTACGGAGACGGTCTTTGGTATGCTTTTGTGACTTCGACGACTGTCGGCTACGGGGATCTCCTAGCTGTGACCTTGATTGGAAGGATTACCAGTGTCTTCTTGACGATTTATGGGCTCATATTTTTTGGCTGTTTATCAGCTGTTATTATTAATTATTATACCGATTTAAATAAGGAAAGAGGAGAGGACAAATGACTGCCAATTATTCAACACGGGAATACCGTGAGAAATTATACGATGACCTTCATGTTCGATTGAGAGATACAGCGATTTTGATGTGTGCAATTTTTATTGCCTCTATCGGTCTAAATATGAATTCAACAGCTGTTATTATTGGAGCCATGTTAATTTCACCTCTCATGACACCGATTGTTGGACTGGGATTCGGTTTAGCTATTTTTGATACGCGTTTAATCAAGCAATCTCTAGAGGTTTTATTGACTCAAGTGTTGGTCAGTTTGCTTGTCTCGACTCTGTATTTCTGGATTTCTCCCTTGTCTTATGCAAGTAGCGAGTTGATCGCACGAACCTCTCCAACCATTTGGGATGTTCTCATTGCTATTGCTGGTGGGATTGCTGGTGTGATCGGTTCAAGGAAAAAAGAAGCAAACAATATCGTGCCAGGAGTAGCCATTGCTACAGCTTTGATGCCGCCTATCTGTACTGCTGGCTATGGTTTAGCTAATGGGAATGTACGATTTTTATTGGGGGCTCTCTATCTTTTCTTGATCAACTGTGTCTTTATCATGCTAGCCAACATTGTTGGAACAAGAATTTTGATGAGAAAATCTCCTTTAACTTCATTTAAAGAGCTGAGCATTAAAATGAGAATTGGCTTGATTTCTTTGATTGTATTGTTGATTCTTCCAGCTAGCTATTCGGCAGTTACTCTGACAATAGAACAAGCGCGCAAAGAAGGGATCAAACAGTTTGTAGGAAAAGAGTTCGCCAATTATACGGTTATTAATCAAGTCTACAAGTCAAGTAACAATGAATTGGTCTTGACGGTTGTTGGAGATCCGATTTCAGAAGAAGAATTAGAAACACTCCACCAAAAACAAGCCTCTTACGGTATTCAATCTGTTCAATTGAAAGTGAATCAAGTTCAGAACTCGCCAACATTAGATAGTGAAGCGACCAAGGAATTTTATGAAAACATTGACAAGTATATTGATCAAAAACTCTCTGAAAAAGATTCACAAAACGATCTCGTAAAAGAAAATGAAGCAGACAAGGATTGAGGACAATGAACTGAATCGGTTTTTACGCCGTGTTTTTCTTGTATCTTCCTCTTTCTTACTTATAGCAGGTTGTTTTTGCTTGAATAAGAAATAAATTAGAAGTTCTATCATCTAAGAAAAATGATGAACAAAAAATCATTTAACTAATGGTGTGAACGTTTAGTGTTTATCAGCTCCATTCTCTGTAATTTTGGGGGTAAAATCCACACCATTCGGATAAAATTAGTTGAATTTGATTGGAAAAAAGCTTTTATAAAAGCGGAGAAAAGTCTTGATATTACGCTGTTTTTAGTCCAACTGAAATTCATACTTTCCAAACCAGGCTTGAAAAAGGCCCGTAAAGCATCACAATTTAGTAAACGTTAATTCGTTACTGGACAGCAGAATACAAACGAAAACACTTTGCATCTTGCAAGGTGTTTTTTTCTATGAGAACTGGCGGTGCGCAATTAGGATAGCTCTAGCGACTTTAGTCGCATAGAGATATGCTATGCACAGTTGCCTCAAGAAAACAATGCTTCTTGGTCCACCCTGTTAGACAAGCTTCAAAACCAAGGAATCCAACAGATTTCTCTTGTAGTTACAGATGGCTTTAAGGGGCTTGAGCAGATTATCAGTCAGGCTCACCCATTAGCTAAACAACAATGTTGCTTAATTCATATTAGTCGAAATCTAGCTAGTAAAGTGAAACGAGCAGATAGAGCGGTTATTCTGGGGCAATTTATAATGATTTATCGTGCTGAAAATTTAGAAATGGCAGGACAAGCTTTAGAGGACTTTCTCGCCGAATGGAAACCAAAGTATAGGAAAGTCATGGAAAGTCTGGAGAAGACGGATAATCTTTTAACTTTTTATCAGTTTCCCTACCAGATTTGGCACAGCATGTATTCGACAAACCTCATTGAGTCTCTTAACAAAGAAATCAAACATCAAACGAAAAAGAAGGTTCTTTTTCCTAATGAGGAGGCTCTGGAACGTTACTTAGTTACGTTGTTTGAAGATTATAATTTCAAGCAAAGTCAACGAATCCATAAAGGGTTTGGTCAATGTTCTGATACACTTGAAAGCTTATTTAATTAACACTCCGTAACTCTACTTAAGTGTTTACACATAATTATTGACAGTATCAAAAAATAAAGTATATTGTTTTCATCATAATATAATTAAATATCAGTATAGAGAATTTTATCTATATATCAGATATCAGCAATTGCTTTTGCTGTCATTTTTCGCTACAATAGTTACAAGGAGGAAATAAACATGTTAAAAGAAGTATTAAACGTCGCAAAAGTTGCGAAAAAATCATCTCTCTTCTTAGGAGGGGTAGCATTTGGGACGCTTGGCTTGAAAGTCTTAGCAAGTAAAGAAGCTAAGAAAGGCTATTCTAAGGCCTTGGCTAAAGCTTACAAATTGAAAGATGGACTGGATGCATCTGTTTCTGTTGTAAAACAACACGGTGATGATGTTTTACAAGACGCTAAATATTTATACGAACAGGAAAAGAAAGAAGAACAATTAGATAGCCTGACAGGTGAATAATATGTCTTTTAAAGTGCTACACAGAGGATATCAACATATCCGATTATCGTCCTCGTTTTCACTGACCTTGGATATTCAAGATTATCTTCGTTCCTTGGCTAAAGATGAAAAAGGGATCGACTCTATTCAGTTTTATATGGATCAGCAGCACTTTACTCTACGTATGAAAGAAGGCTTCTCTGTATTAGAAAATGCAGAGGCCTTTTTAAAAAAAATTGACAAGGGGAAAGTTTCGGACTTGATGACTCTTCCCATTCGTAGAGAAGAGAGTGCTTATTCAATTGTATCGGGTGCAGCGATTAAGCGTTTGCTGTTTCGAAGTTTTGTACCCTACCCTATTCGTTATATTTGGACTTGTTATCAGGCTTTGGGTTATGTCAAAGAAGCCTATCAAACTTTAGCGCGCAAGGAACTAACCATGGAGGTCTTGGACTGTTCGGCCATTTTGTTGTCCTTGTTTATGAACCAATCCAAGACAGCTAGCAACATCATGTTTATGCTTGATTTGGGTAATCATCTGGATCAGTGGTCTTTAAAAAAAACAGCAACAGATTTGGAACAAAGCCTTCTTGCTAAAGAAAGTGATGTTTTCTTAGTGCGGGGAGACATGGTCATCAGCATCAAGAGTTCTGATGTTCAAGTAGGTGATGTATTAGTTGTCTCCCAAGGGAATGAAATCTTGTTTGACGGCCAAGTGGTTTCAGGATTAGGCATGGTCAATGAGAGTTCCTTGACTGGAGAGAGCTTCCCTGTTGAAAAGAAAGAGGGAGATTCTGTATGTGCGAATACTGTTTTGGAAACAGGAGAGTTAAGAATTCGTGTGACTGATAATCAGATAAACAGTCGTATTTTGCAACTCATCAATCTGATGAAAAAATCTGAAGAGAGTAAGAAGACAAAACAACGTCATTTTATTAGGATGGCAGACAAGGTTGTAAAATATAACTTCTTAGGTGCTGGTTTGACTTATCTGTTAACAGGTTCGTTTTCAAAAGCCATTTCCTTTTTATTGGTGGATTTTTCATGTGCTCTAAAAATATCCACACCTGTAGCCTACCTTACGGCCATAAAGGAAGGTCTAAATCGAGAAATGGTTATTAAAGATGGTGATGTATTAGAAAAATATCTGGAAGTGGATACTTTCTTGTTTGATAAAACGGGTACCATCACGACGAGTTATCCTTTGGTTGAAAAGGTTCTTCCTTTCGGAGATTATACTGAGAAAGATATTTTAAGAATAAGTGCATGTTTGGAGGAACATATCTATCATCCTATTGCCAATGCAATTGTTAAACAAGCTGAAATTGAAGGCATTGAACACGAAGAAATGCATGGCAAGCTTCAGTATGTTGCAAGCAAAGGGATTAAATCGCAAATTGATGGTCAATCGGTTGTCATTGGAAATTATGTACTAATGCAAGACGAACAGGTAAGAATTAGTTCTGAGCAGCTGGCCTTGATTGAGCAATATAAGACTCATTACAATTTATTGTTTTTGGCTTATAAGAAAGAATTAATTGGGATGTTTTGTATCCACACTCCCTTGAGAAGCGAGGCGAAAGTTGCATTGAAAAAGCTAAAGCGCCAAGGGAAAAAACTGATTCTGGCAACTGGTGATACGTTGGCTAGAACAGAAGAGTTGGTTAAAGATCTGCCATTTGACAACGTTTATACTGATTTAAAACCAGATGGTAAGTTTCAGTTGGTTCAGGAATTACAGAAAGCTGGCCGAACTATTTTGATGGTTGGAGACGGGTTAAACGACTCTGCTGCCTTGACGCTTGCAGATATTGGGGTTGTGATGAATGAAAGTGCTGATATTTCTAAGCAGATGAGTGATATTTTATTATTAGATAATCGTTTAGATTTCTTCGAGGAATTGAATTCTTTATCTGAATCGTTGCAGAAATTAATTCAAAGAAATATTCAAGAAACAGTTGTAATAAATGGAAGTTTAATTGGATTTGGGTTGTTAAATTGGTTAAGCCCATCTAATCTTTCGATATTGCACAATCTGACTACTTTAAGAATCGTCCTTCGTAGTCTTTCTATTAAAAGTAGGTAAGAGACCGAGAAGCTGAGGTTATAAAAACTAAAAGGAGTTGTCTCATTTGAGAATAACGGCTCTTTGTCAACTGTAGTGGGTTGATGGAAAATTATACCCTGGAGAGGACCAAATTGGTTCTCTCCTTTTAAATATTGAAAAAACCATTGGCAGTGGACATACTTTAAGACTATATATTTCTGAAACTAGTTTCACAATACAAATATTGACATGCAATTATTAATTGGTGGATTTTAAGTTGACATCTACAAAGTTTAATGTTAGAATACATTCAAAAATATATTTGAATAAGGTGTTTTATGATTCAAAATATTGTTACTTCAATAATCCTGTATTCTGGGACAGCCGTAGACTTACTTATTATCCTAATGTTATTTTTTGCCAAAAGAAAAAGCAGAAAGGACATCATTAACATCTATTTAGGACAATTTCTAGGCTCTGTTAGTCTAATATTCCTAAGTTTGCTTTTTGCATTTGTCTTAAATTATATTCCTAGTAAAGAGATTTTAGGTTTACTCGGTTTGATTCCAATTTTCCTAGGCCTCAAAGTTTTGCTTTTAGGAGATTCTGATGGAGAAGCTATTGCAAAAGATGGTTTGCGAAAAGACAATAAAAACCTGATTTTTCTAGTCGCTATGATTACTTTTGCAAGTTGTGGCGCTGACAATATTGGTGTCTTTGTCCCATATTTTACCACCTTAAATTTAGCGAATTTGATAGTGACTTTACTTACTTTTCTAGTCATGATTTATCTCTTGGTTTTTTCTGCCCAAAAATTAGCACAAGTCCCTTCTGTTGGAGAAACTTTGGAAAAATATAGCAGATGGTTTATTGCCGTTGTCTATTTAGGATTGGGGATGTATATCCTGATTGAAAACAACAGCTTTGACATGCTAAGGACTGTGTTCGGCTAGGAGAAAAAATTATGAAAAAAGATAGTATCTGCCAAGTGGATGTTATTAATCAACAAAATGTTACAACCGCAACGAACTACCTTGAAAAGGAAAAAGTCCAAAAATCACTTCGTATTTTATCAAAGTTTACCGATAATAAACAGATAAATATCATCTTTTATCTCCTTGCTGTTGAAGAACTCTGTGTCTGTGATATAGCCTGTTTACTAAATCTCAGTATGGCATCTGCCTCCCACCATCTTCGTAAACTAGCCAATCAAAACATCTTGGACACTAGAAGAGAGGGGAAAATTATATATTATTTTATAAAGGATGAGGAAATCAGAGATTTTTTTAATCAACTAGGATAACAACTATTTTTACTACTTTTCCATGATTATAGGGAGATTATATATGAAATTTTTTGATGAAAATTACTCACAAGAAATACCTACTCGTATCAAATGTTTAAGAAAAAAGTATAATTTAAAGCAAAGCGACCTAGGTAATGCAGGTCAAGTTAGCCAAGTTGAAAAGGAAGAAATTTGAAAGAATTTGTATCTTTTATTTTTTGTTTCATTTATGCCCTATGCTACTGGAATAGTTAGTAGTCATTTCATGAATCATACGGCACAGCTCTTTTATGGACTGATCGTTATTGTTTCAACGGTAGCAAACTGGTTTTTACATAAAGTAATTGATAAACCCAATATAGATCAGAAAGAATTACTTGAAGCTACCGCACAATATAGGAAGTTATTGATACCTGACCTAATAATTAAAGGAGTGGGATTGATTCTGTCCTTAATTCTCTATCCTCCGATTATGATGTATAGTGTTTTAATTGCGGCATTTTACATCATAACTTTAAAAACACTATCAGAAAAAAGAGTGAATAACTAAAAAACGGTGACCAAAGTTAGGTGTATTATTTTAATGCTTAGAGACCTAAACTATTCCCCTATTTTAAAAATATTGATTCAGATTTTATGAAATTAAAAAGTAGATATTGTTCAGAAAATCCTTGATATTACGCTGTTTTTAGTCCAACTGAAATCCATACTTTCCAAACCAGGTCTTAAGAAAGCTCGTAAAGCATCACAATTTAGTAAACGTTAAAACTTATTTACATTTATTAAAAGCATTTCGTATCAAAAATACGAGATGCTTTTTTTCTAGCTTAATTTTACAAATTGGATTTTGAAGGACACCATGGACCTATTTTCAAGTTGATAACGACTACAAATTTGTTCTGGAGACCATGAAGATCGTAATCGCTCTTTAATTTCCTACTTCAATTCACAGGAGTCTAACTCGATTTTCTTCCCTTCTGCTTCGCCAATTGTTCATTGTGTGTTTGTGCTGCTTTTGCAGAGTAAGTGTCATTACCACACTTAATTCTCTTGAGAAGGTTGATTTGTGAACGCCTAATTTTCTAGCTATTTGGCAGGGTTTGAGACCTAATTCTAGGTAAGTCTCTATCTTAATTCGCTCAATTATGGTAATATGATGGTAGCTTATAGATTTCTCCCGTGTTCTGTTTAGTGTGGTTACTTACAGTTTACACGAGATTGGGCTCTATGAGTTTTTTGTTGCACTATATTTTACCATTTATCAAATATAAAAAAGTAAGCTCAGAAAATCTCTGATCTTATTCTCATATCTCTCCAAACAACTTCCGTAAAATTTTCGGTGTGATACGTTGTCCTGGCCCTACGTAAGTATAGGCGTGCAGGTACATGGCAGGATTGAAGTTGAGTTCGATACAGGTGCAATTTGGTAGCTCCTTACTAGCAGGCTTGGTGTAGTCTGGGATAATCAAATCGACTCCACAGGCCCAAGCCCCCATAGCAGTCGCCATATCGGCAGCTAGTTGTTTGTAACTCTCGCCCATCTGGTCAGTCATGTCAATGGAGTCGCCTCCAGTTGAGATATTAGAATTACCACGCAGAAAGGTTTGGCTACCTTTAGGCAAGACTGTATCAGGTGTGTAACCCTGCTGTTCCAACATGAGTAATTCAATATCACCCAGATTGATGATTTCAAGAGGTGAGCGATGGTCTCGACCACGCAGAGGGTCTTGGTTTTTCTTTTCGACTAATTCTCGGATGCTTGAGCTTCCGTCGCCTACGACATTGGCCGCAACGCGGAGCACGACAGCCTCGCATTTTCCATCCAAGATAAAGAAACGGTACTCGGTCCCTGCCACAAACTCCTCGACTAGCACATGGCTATCTTCCGAAAAGGCGATGTCTAGGGCTTTTTCATAGCCAGAAAGGCTTGTTGACTCTTGGAAGATGGAAATGCCTAGACCGAAGTTGGTGGATTTGGGTTTGACAACAATAGCAGAGTTGGCTATTTGTCCGTAGTACCGCAAGGCATCGTCCTTGTTAGCAAATTCTGCTCCCGCAGGTACTGGATAACCAGCCTTGTCCAAAATCTTTTTGGTCACAACCTTATTAGCCATGGCCAGTGGAATTACGTAGTTATCTTTGGATGTCATGTTGCTATTTTTAATGTACTCCACATGGTCACCATGCCAGAGTTTGAGAAATTGGTCTTCCTCATCTAAAATTTCTACGTTCAAGCCCAGCTGAATGGCGTCAAAGAGAATCATTTGGGTGGAGAGTTCCATGTTTTCATAGCCTTTGAGGGCATAAGGTGCTGTCCAAGCATAGTCATGAAAGGCTTGTCCTTGTTGTTGGCCAAATTTTTCAAGGGACCCTTCTTCAACCTGCTCTGCTATTTTTCCAGAAAGGGTCAAACGTGGATCAAGAAGAGAGGCCTCCACCTTAGTGATAAGCTGGCTATAATAGTCATCCAGTCCAAAGTGAGCGACGATGTCCTTCATGGCTGTCACGATAGGTTTAGGGTCAGCCTCTTTAGGAAGTGGTGTGTGGGGATGGCTGAGAGCGATTTGGTTGTTGAGAGTAGCAGCTACTGCCAATTCTTCGTCGACTTGCTCCATGTCGTCTAGCCACAAGAGTGCGAGTGCAAAGAGGTGGGTGGTGTCTAGTGTTTCTTGGCTGATTGCCAGTGGCTCAAAGGGGTTGAGGTCAAAGTTGCGGAACTCTAGATAGGAGATGCCCTTAGTCAAAAAGTCCCGGCTAGTCTTAGCACCGCGTAAACGGATGGCAGAGTAAAATTCTTTTTCAGAGGACAGTTGCCCAGATCCAACAGCGTTTTCGATGTCGGTCACGTATTGCTCCAGTGAAGAGAAGGAAATGTGAACATCGGGGGCATTGACATAGCCGTAGTTGGAGTTACGAATCGACCGCACGCAACCAATTTCATCTGTCAAAAACCCTTTTTCTGCTAGCGGGCTTGCTCCGTAAAGGTAGGTCAAGAGCCAGCGATAACACAAGAAGTTCTGAGCTAACTTGAGATAGAGGGCATTCTTGAAGGTCAGTAAATCGTCATAGTCACTGACTTCAAAGAGCTGCTGGGTCAGATCTTTGCCGAGTTCAAAATTATAGTGAATTCCAGATATGGACTGGAGCAATTTGCCGTAGCGTTCTGCCAAACCAACTCGGTATTGATACTCGTAGTCACTTTCCAACTGGGCAATCTGAATCTCTTCTTCTACAATCACAGGTGGCATGGATAAAGGCCAAAGATATTCTGACTTATCCATTGAGCGAATAGCCACATCGGTGATGGCCCCGAGGAAGCGACGAGCTTCCGTGGTCGACTGTGCTACCGGTGTAATGAGCTCTAGTTGAGGTTCGCTATAATCTGTCTGGATATAGGGATGGAAACTGCGAGAACCCAATTTTTCAGGGTGTGGCGTTTGAGCGACACGGCTTTCAGTATTGATTCGTAGAGATTCGCGCTCCAGACCAAAGGTAGCTTGTAAGATGGGAGTATTTGGGGATAATTTTTGAAATACGTTTGATAGGTTCATGATTGGGCCTCGAAATAACTAGTTTCTCTATTATTTTATCAGTTTGTTAAATAAACTCAACTTTCTGCTACGGAGATGGAGAAGGAAATGCTCGGACGAATTGACTATTTACTTGCATTAAATATAAGCAAAAGCATTAGTAGAAGTATTGAAACTACACCTAATAGTTTTTTCCCCACACTCAATCTCTCATTTCTGTCTTTTTTTCGTAGACAGTTATAAAGTCGATCAGAATAAACCTTGTAAGTGTATAAGTTAATTCTTACAGACCTAAACTATTCCCCTATTTAAAAAATAATGATTCATATTTTATGAAATTAATTAGTAGATATAGTTCTGAAAAGCCGTTATATTACGCTGTTTTTAGTCCAACTGAAATCCATACTTTCCAAACCAGGTCTTAAGAAAGCTCGTAAAGCATCACAATTCTCAAAACGTTAATCAATACGATTATATCAACGTTTACAGACATTCAAGAATTTACTCTTGGATGTCTTTTTTGTTTCAAAAAATTAAAGTTCACCCCAAAGTTTACCTTATTTTCACCTTATTGTTTTAGAGACTGTAAGGCAAATTCACCGACGGCCATAGGGACTACATTAGAAGTATTGACATAAATCTGTGTTGTACCTGTGTCGCTATGTGTTAGAGCTTCAGAAATGGCTTCTAAGCTCATTCCTGCTTGTTTAGCGAGAGTAGCACCTGGATGTCGTAATTTATGATAGGTTGCATGTTAAAGATTTTTGGATCAAGGTGTTGTGCGAGATACAGAAACTGCCTCCAAATCATTACTTGCAAAAATCGAGTAACTAGGAGCAAGCTTGGTTGAAGTTAGCGGTTCGTTTTAGAGCTTAGATATAGAAAGAAATGTAGAGTATAAGAATCATATTGAGGATGTATTAGAGGCTCGATATCGGGAGAATAAAAACTATTACAAACAAGTGGAAGAAAGAAAAGTCTAAAATAGTTTGTAATAAAATAAGTTGGTTTTTATTGTTTTTAGTTAGAAACAAAAAGTAAGTATGCAAAGAAAAACTGTCGATCGATAGTTTTTTTGTTTGTTCAAAAATAATTAAAATAAAACAGTATAAAAATGAAGTAAGTGGTAAGAGTTTTTAGAAAATCAAATAATTCAATATTTTTAGGAGAACAGAGAAATCTGTTCTCTTTTTTGTTCGCTTAAAATTCTATTTGAAAGGAGTTAAATGATGATAGGATTAGAGATTGTAATGAATTTAGACACGTTAGAAATCTTTGACGTTATCGATCATGATAAGAATGGAAACAGCGAACAAGCGCCTACAGCCATCCAATTAAGCTTATTTGACTCAATGACGTGCATTTGACAGAAGGAGATATATTGGAATGGACAGAGAAGCGCTATACAATGAATTAATTCAAAGCGAACCATTAGGTTTCATTGATCCGTTTTCTGACCTTGGAGAATTCGATCCTCTTCAGCTGAAATTTAAACAACCCGTAAAGGACTTAGTGAATCGATATTCAGGACAACCTTACAGCTTGGTCTGGCAACATAAAATTATGGAAATGCGGAAGTTGTTTATTGCCTATCAGATAGCATTAAATGAAGAAGATAAGCAGATTAACTTTCAGAGAAGAACAAGAAGCGAAGAGTCCAAAGAACATGCTACAACTATTGTAACAACCTATTTGAAGCTGGGATTTAGTTTTAAAGAAATTGAGAAGCGTGTTTCTTTATCTTACAAACAACTTCGTCGAGGATGGAGAAGAAGTGATCACATCATGACATATAGTCCTGAATTTTATAGCAAAAGGGACTTATCTGAAGGTTACTGTTTACCGAGTAAAAAGCTACCTAAAAGTATGAGAATCAATGAGGAGTAATTATTATGAAAGAAGCAGTATTAAAGAGGAGTGTTTGTACTTGGGAACGTCTTCTAGATGAACTATTACAAAACGAAACAAAGGTGGAGAAGGATGAAATTGATCTAATTCCAATTAAAACATCTTGTAGAAAAAAGTATTTCTGGATAGCAGAGGTAAATGTTGAAAATCAGCACAACACAAGTACTACTGAATTTGGGTATTGCCCATTTTGTGGGTTAAAGAAACAAGAGACTCTTATAGTTGATTTGTAGAAATTAAAAAACATGAAAAAGATTGATTTATTAAAATGTTTATCTATCATCACAAAAGATGGATTAAGAACACAAAAATTTAAGAATAGCCATCTACAGCTCATCTCTTCAGCTGAAGAAGGAAGACGAGGATCGGTATTTGCTTATCGTTCAAAAGCGAATATGGTTAAGGCACGTGGTGTTGTTTTAACCTCTGTCGAATCATTGCTGGAGAACCAGGATCAGTTTACGCACTGGACCCCTAACGTATATTGCTACGGAAGCTATAGCGATGCTGGTCGACGGATTACACGTGGGCACTCTGAAGATAATCTTAGACAGATTAACACATTCTACATTGACTTCGATATTACCTCTGCAGCTGAAGAAATGACGACAGGAGATATTTTAACCGCTTCTCTGGAGTTAGGTTTTATGCCAACGTTGATTCTAAAATCTGATAAGGGATTTCAAGCCTATTTTGTCCTCTCAGGATCAGCTTATGTTACAGCTCATTCTCAATTTCGAGTGGTGAAGGTGGCTAAAGCTATCTCTCAAAATTTGAGAAATTACTTTGCTCAAACTTTACCAGTAGATTTGACTTGTAACCATTTTGGGATTGCTCGTATTCCTCGAACTGATAATGTCGAATTCTTTGAACCTGACTATACCTATTCGTTCCAGGAGTGGTTAGATTGGTCAATGAAGCAATCAGAACTTCCTTTCCCAAGTAAAAAGCCCAATTTGACGGTTATTTCAGGCTCTGAAGGGGTGAAACAGATTGATGAACCCTGGTATCAATTGCTGATGAGAGAGGGGAATATCAAAGGTGGAAAAGCCTTGATGGGAAGAAACAACGTTCTTTTCACGCTAGCTTTAGCCAACTTCTCTTCAGGAATTGATCAGGAAGAGTGTGAGGAGGTTCTTTCTAGTTTTAATGCGAATCTAGACGAGCCACTCTCTTCAGCTGAATATCATAAGATTATCACAAGCGCCTACTCAGGAAAATATGAAGCTGCTAGTCGTGATTATGTGATGACTTTATGTAAAGCATGGGTCAATCAGGAACTCAAGGCTTCAGATCTCTTTGTGAAGCAACGTTGGTACAAATTCAAGAAGAAACGTGCTGACAGGAAGAATAGTCATCTCTATGAATGGAAAACAGACGTAATGGCCTATTTAGAAGGTTTCTATCAATCCGAGGATCCATTTATCCAGACGACGAAAAAAGAGATACGAGAGAAGTTGAACATTCCTGAGCGCTCATTAGACAAAGTATTGAAGGTTCTCAAAACAGAACAAAAGATCTTCTTCACAGTCAAACACGGCCGTGGAGGAGGCATCAGATTAGCCTCTATCAAAGCAATCTTGCTTTCCCTTATCAAGGTGAAGAAAGAACGTCAGGAGGCTTATATGGCCAATATTGCTGCTTTCTTTGAAGAAAGTATAGAGTTCACTCAGAGAGTGATAGAATGGGTTAAAGATGGCTTTAAACAAACACAACAACTATCTTTATTTGAGCTTGATATTGGATAATTTTAAAAACCCGCAATCTGCCTTACATTTATATCTACGATTATTGCTCAGATATAAATGTATATAAAATAATCTATGGAGGAATGATATGATTTTGATTTTAGTTGGATTCTTTAGCCTTATATTTGTAGGAGGACTTTTCTTAGTTCTCTCACTTATAGGGATTCGTCAACAAGTTCGTTTTGAAAACGGATATGATTCTGAATTAGAGACAGATCGATTGGCAATGATTGGCCAAAATAGAAAGTGAGAAGAAGAATGAAGTACGTAATTTTCAGTTTTGAATTAGGTGACTATATTTGTAATGGGGAGAATAAAGTTTTAGTTTTTGATACCTTGGGACTAGCTTTTCAGTATCTTCAAAAACATTACCGTAAACCACTTCCTGAACAAAGAAAAAAGAGATTGATTCACTATCCTGACGTGTATCAAGCTCCGTTTAGACTTTTAAAAGTTTGTTAGGAAGGAGAAAGGTCGATGTCAGAGTTATTCAAAATCATTAGAGGATACTACCTAACAGGGGTTGGTCAGGAACCATTGGCTTATTATTTTAAGCTTTCATCGGATAATTTAAAATTTGAGTCTGTTTCTGCAGGGGATGTGGCTTTAACTTTTTATCAAAACGAGGAGAGTATTTCTAGCATTCCAGCGATCATTAGAGTAGATAGTGTTATCTCGAATGATAAAATGATTTCAGATTACCTGCAGGAGGAGTTGAGAGATCATTATCCAATGTTGCCAATTGTCCGTGTATTGGATTCCGAGGAATTTGATCCTTTACTCTTTCAAGAAGTGATGACAACGTTCACTAACTTGAAATTAGAAATAAAAGAATTGGCCAAGATTGATTATGTTCAAGGTTCCATATTTGATTTTATGGATGAGGAGGAGATAGGATGAAAGAGCTTTTTACGCATGTTAAGTTAGCTCTAGGGACTCTTCTTGTCATTTTACTTGTGAGTCTCGCAGTTTTAGGAGGATATAGGCTGTATAAAGATTATTTTATCTTAGATTATGATCCTCACCTTACTCAGAAGGAATACCAGAATACTGTACTTGATCAAAATGTAAATCTAGTATTTTATAAAAAAGATTGTCCTTACTGTCAGGTTGGAAAAAGTGTGGTTGTAGATGCAGCCAATAAAGGTTCCTATCCTACATTTTACATTGACACTCAGACAGAAGAAGGTCAAAAGTTGGTAGAAAAATACCAGGTTGAAAAAGCTGCAACTATCATTAAGATTCGTAAGGGAAAAATAAAGAAATATCTATATGCTTCAAGAGATTCAGAGGAAAAGATTGTAGCAGATGAGAAAAGTATTCAGGAGGCCATAAATGACTAAAAGGGTAAAGCTAAGTAAATGGGCCGAGACAGCCTTTCAAAATGATTGTGAACTATGGCGTACTAGGACAAATGAAGGAATGGTTGTTTTAGGAAAATTATCAGATGGAACGTTTACCCTACATCGTTTTAATGATGAGGGAGGAAGACTAACACATATTTCTCAAGATGAGGCTCTTTGGCTAACATTGGATTTGGCACCTGAAAAGTTAGGTTGTATTTAAGGAGACAGTATGTATCAAATTTTAAATGCTATTGCGCATGGCGTGGTTGGAACTATCTTGATTGCGATCTGGTTTGTACCGCTCTTCAGGATAACTATATGTGATAACTTTGGAAATGAAATTAAAACGAAAAGGCTGCCATTAGCGTTCTTAATGTTACTAAAAAGTGTTTGGCCGAAAAGTAAGGTTTCATTTATTTGGAAAGGATATAAGAAGCATGGGAATCAGAGATAAGCCATTATTATAAAACCATAAATAGATACTATGTAGAATTAGAAAGGTGAAAATAAGAATATGGAACAAAAATATTACGCTGTTCTTATGCAAATCAATGTTGGAAAAAGTGTCTGGTTAGTCCAACAAAAAAATGGTCAATTAGCTTGGTCAGACGAAATCAGCGGTACAAGAGTTTTTAATAGTTTTGAGGAAGCTAGGGAAGCTGTTGAAAATCATTTTCTAGAGAATTTTAGATTTATTGGTTCATACAAAATTATAGAGTTCACTTATCAAGAATTGTTAGATTTTGAAATATTAACTGATGACTAAATAGTCCAAAATATCTTCATAGCTTACGTCGGGATTAATGTATTTCTTAGAACTATGCTTAACAAACTTTCCAAAGTAAAATAGTTTAAGAGGTTGTTTATCTTTTGATGCTTTTTCTAATATTTTCAGCTTTCCTTTAACTCCATGATGGCTAGCGAGGCTTTTGTTAATCGTTATAGTTGGATAATTAGAGTCTTGTTCAATTGTGCATAAACTATGGAATCTAACTAAAAAATAACTTTTTTCAGGGTTCTCTTTGTTGTCAATAGACTTTACTGTTGCAGTATCATAATAGATATGAACATCTTCTAGGTTTATTCCTCTTTGGTTTGCTTCTTTTAGATTGACAAAGTATCTTTCGAGTTGGATTTCTCTTTTATATTTATCATAGAATGTATACTTCTCTCCAGACTGGTATTCTAAAAAATAATTGACTAAGTCTCTGAGTTGTTTCACATGGCTACGGAAAGTCCTCTTGTCCTCATCAGTACGAGAGGAATGAGAGCTCTGACGATGAATTTCATCTTTATTTGACTCAGAAGAAAAATTGGATTCGTCTTTCTGTCTAGGTTTAGTTATAGTAGCCAAGCTCCCTTTAACAAGGTCTAAGTCAATAATCAGTTTATTTTTCTCACGATAAAAAGAGATATGATTTTCAGACGTTACTTCTTGTTCCCTTTGTTGATAATGTTCAATCATACGTTGACAATTATTAGGGTCATGTTTTTGATTTCTTGCCCCAGGAGTAAAATAGGGAGTTTTATTAAAGTCTGGATTATTGAAGTTAGCTAAGGTTAATTTGAAGGAGCATTTTTCTCCACATTGAAATTTTTTGGCATCAGTTAAATGATTAGGAGTTCCGATTAGAGAACAGGAAAAATCAAAGGCTTCTTTTGGAGTTACGTGTTGTTTTAATTCTAAACTATAAGCAGATTGAAAAGACATAAATAATTACCTCACTAATAATTTTTATTTTATTTTATCATTATTTCACATAGAATAGAAAGGATAAATCTATCATGATAGAGACAGCAAAACGATGGATTGAAAAGATAAAATCTAGCCCAATTTTGAAGCCATTTATTAAGACTAAAGTTTGGTTTCAAGAGAATATTATTAAGAGAAAACTAGTCATTTTCTCAATGTTGTTTGTGACCTGGTTAAGTCTTTTGATGGGAGCGATTTTCTCACCACAAAGACAAACATATACCTCAGAACAGCTCAAAACAAAGCAGATTTTTGCGAATGGCAGTGGTGAGATAAAACTTGTTAGCCAGGAATATTCACCAGATACTGGAATTATTGTTTTACAATTTGAGACGAAAGATGCTACGACTTCGATAGATCGGGGCATCGATGCCAAACGATTGAAATGGAAACTCTATGCGCAACATAAAGACTCAAAAATAGAGATGGATGTTGTACCAATCATTGATAATAAAGTATCAGTCATTATTAAAGGAGTTCCAAAAAATTTTGGTGCATTTGCGATTGATGTGACGAATCAGACAGTCTCTTCTAGCTCAATTGATGTGAATATTTCATCGCCATCCAGTGATTCTAAAAAGGTTTCTCAGAAGAAATCTGAAGAAGATGACACTGTACAATTCTTTGTAACTCCTCAAAATCCTCAGCTTGAAATCAAAGCTATTGAGGTTGTCTCCAGAGAAGAATTTACTCTGCAAGAAATCGAAAAAGAGATCAGTTTCCAGAATGAACAGTCTCAAAAATTGACAACATCAATTTCTCAATTGAAGGAATCTATTGAAGATGATAACTCACGAAAAGCGAGTCTTCAAACAGAAGCAAAATATCTAACAGGTGATGATCTCGAAGCCAATCAAAAGAATATTGCTACGCTGGATACAAATATCGAAACGAAGAACAGAACTATTGAAACAGCTTATAAAAACATTGAGAAGTTAAAGGCTAAATTGGAGTCTTTGGACAAGAAAAAACAGGCAGTCAAAGATGGAACATTTGAATTTTCAAACCCTATTGAAACTGTAGAAATGAATTAAAAAAGTGAAACAAAGAGCGCATTTTCGATGATAAGCGAGTTTGTGTTTACCAACAAATAGCAGTCAAAAATCCCCTTAATTTTTGAATTAAGGGGATTTATTTTTTATGATTGTCCCTTTAAAAAATAATTTGAGATTTTCGGTTACAATTGGATTAATTAAATAAAAAGGAGAAGTAATCATGGCTAAAAATGATTTAACAAAAATTGATAATCAACTAGAAGAGGCAAAGAAAAGAGTTGCCCTTTTAGAAAAGGAACGTAAAGATGCAGAAGAGAATCTTCAAAAACAAATTGGTAAAATCTATGTTCAAATTCAATTGAAGAAAGATAAAAATCAGTCGTATGAATCAATTTTAGAAGAGTTAAAAATGGAATTAAACCTCATCAAAGAAGAGGAAAAAGAACAACGTTTAGCAGCGAAGAAAAATCGTGAAGAAGGTTCTCTTCCAGCTGAAAATCAGTCTTAATTTTTGAGTTTTGAATTTCTAAATAAAGTCAAAAATGGTGTATGTAAAAGTATGTAAAGAATAAAAACAGTGTAAGTATAACACCTATAAAGTGTGTAAAGGTAAGTATAGCATGTGTGTGTAAGTAGGCGAAGCCGAGAAAATTACCGGTACTGGAAACGTTGATACTATCAACATATCACGGTACGTGATATCAGTTTCCCTTATGCTCTTTTCTACCACAACACACCTAAAAAGGACCTTAGTCCCTCTGTGTGTGTTAGTGTGTTGAAAAACCGCAAAAATAGAACCGTAACGGTTCGTGATGTTGCGAGGTTGAAGTTTTCTTTTTTGCTTCTTTTTGCTTTTGCTTCGACAAAAGAAAAAAGAAGGGCGCTGTTTTTTAGAAAGGAAAATTTAAAATAATGGCAAATATAAAACAAAATCGAATTGAGATTAGAGGGCTTACTGATGATGAAATTAATTATCTAAAATCTCTTGCTAAGAAAAATAAAGCCAACTCATTTAACGATTTTCTGCTCTCAATTTGTCGTGAAAAAATTGAGTACGGAAAATTTAATCGTGCTCAAGATTTGTATGTTGCTCATTTAGAAAATATGAAATTAGCTTCTGACCATGTTCTGGAACAAATGAAAAAACAGACAAGGATACTATCAGAATTTGAAGAAAAAATGGATCGCTATGGCGATCATATTTCACGTTGGTTAGAGTATGAAGGGGAGGTGGAAAGTGATGACTAAAAATTTTTTAATTAGAAATGTTCCTGATGATATGTTTGAACAACTTCAGGCCATTTCAAAAAAATATAACTATCCAAGTTTTAATGAGTTTATGTTATCGCAAGTTCAAAATATCGTAATGAATGACGGATTGAATTTGTATGATAATCAATTTGCGGAAACATTGTCCGATATCAAAAACCAACAAAGTCAGATTTTAGAATTGATGTTGAAGAATGACATTTCTCTTTCAGCTTTAAATGTTAAACAAGATATTGTAAATGAACTAACGACAAATTGGTTACATTTTATGGATGATGCATCTGCACTTGAAGCTGAGCGACGGTCAGGTGGTGTTTGAAAATGAAGAAGAATAAATCTCTGTTCCTCATTCTAATTTTTCTTGCGATCTTTATCGTACAACCTAACAATTTTAATGCTATCAAATCTGGCTTGACACAAAATGATATCCCAAATCAATTGAACATAGCCGATTCAGCTGAAGAAAAAAATTCCAACTCAAATTTGAATCCTACTCTGAAAAATGATGATTTGAAATCGAAGGAGTATGATGAAAAAAATCAAGTGATTGTCGTCAATGAAAAATCACAATTTACAAAAGACGAATTGAGTTTAGAAAATGGCAGCTGGGAAAAATATTCTGATCTAGATTTTTTAAACCGTGTAGGAATTGCTGAAGCGATGTTGGGAAAAGATTTGATGCCAACTGAAGATAGAGAATCTATTTCGTCTATTACACCAACAGGATGGAAAAATAAAAAAATAATTTTCAACGGAAAAGAAGATTATTTATATAATCGTTCTCACTTAATCGGTTTTCAATTAAGTGGAGAGAATGCGAATGCTAAAAATTTATTTACAGGTACACGTGCTTTAAATGCAAATTTTGAAGATGAACAATCATCAATGGTTTACTATGAAAATAAGATTGCTAACTACATAAAAAATACGAACCACCATGTCCGCTATCGAGTAACACCTATATTTAGAAATGTGGAATTAGTTGCTAGAGGAGTTCGTATGGAAGCACAGAGTATTGAAGATGATGAGATCTCATTTGATGTATATATCTTTAATATTCAACCAGGATACAAAATCAATTATTTGACAGGATCATCTCAGAAAAATTGAGGAGGGAAAAATGAATCCAAGACTTAGCTTATATTTTAGCGAAGAAACACATGAAAAATTTAAGGAAATAAAATCCTACTTGAAAGAATCGTCTGCTTTGCAGAAACAGTATCGAAATAATTCAGCAACGCTTGTCACTTTGATTGAAGTTTTTTATAAACTTTTTATTGAATTAGGAGAAGGAAAAAATTTCTATGAGCGACTGACTCAGCTGGAAAAAAATTTTGGGGATGCCTTTGATTCTGGAAATGATAACAAGGCAATTCATCGTCAACTTGATCAAATTCTCTATCTAACGCTAACCAACTTTCATGCTATTACGAAAGATGATTTTGATGTTCAAGAATTGGAATCTATTCATTCACGATTGGATCCTACACAGCATGAATTGATGGCAAGAATCAACGATGTCATTCAAGAAGATATTGCACGTGGTCAAACTATCAAACATTCTCATTGAGGTACAGTAAATGGTAGATATTGTTGAAATCTATTTAGAAACAGGAGATTTTCATGAAGCGGTGAAACAGTCAGGGCTGCCTACTCATATAGCTCATTTGAAATTAATAAAGAGTGGCTGCCTTAAAATTCAAGATAAAATTCAGTATGGTTCTAGGACAGCTAAGCTCGGGGGAATGGCCGAGGAGCTTTTTCAAAAATATGTTCCAGATGCAACGGATGCGAATAAGTATTTCAAGAAAAATAATCCAGTATATGATTTTTGGCTAGATGGTCTAACGATTGATGTAAAATACAGCTCATTGTATAAAAGGAAAAACGGGAACTCTCATCACTGGCAATTGAGGACAAAAGGAAATCAAGATTTTATTGTCGCCTTTTTAGAACGAGAAAGTGGTTCAGAGTTAGAAGAACCAAATATCTTATTGATTCCCATGCAATTTATTGAAGAGCAAAAAGAATTACACATTTCTCAATCAGGACGGTGGATCAATGATTTTCAAGTTGAACCTGAAGAATTACAACCGTTATTAAAAGACTATGCTCTTTTAAGAAAAAATGGACTATTTTAATTCAAAGAGAGGAAAATAATGAACGTATCTTCTAGTCCAAGTATTACCTTCATGCTGCAATATACAGAAGCAAATAGTGGGTTTGTAGACTACACCAATAGAGACGAAGCTGTCGAGGTTGATAATGAATTAAATTTAGAAACGCACAGACAAAATATTGAGTCTCTAACTGAAGATGAACTACAAAAAATCCAAGCTGAAGTTCCAGAAACAAAACTTAATTTCCAGGAGTACATCGATTATATGAATCGTTCTTATGCTACTGAAAACCAAAATGAAGAGATGACAGCGATTTTTACAAAAGAGGCCAATTACTTGCAGCGTAGCAAAGTAACTGAATTGAAAAGTAAGTTAGAACAGGCTTATCAAAATGGCTCTCTTCTATGGCAGGGTGTTATCTCTTTTGATAATGATTTTTTAGCCAAAGAAGGATTATATGATTTGGAAACTGGGAAAGTCGATCAGCAAGCTATCAAGTCTGTCATACGTGAAGCATTGCCAAGGTTGATTGAAAAAGAAGGCTTATCTGATTCATCATTTTGGTGGGCCAATATTCACTTGAACACGGACAATATTCATGTGCATTTTGGTTTATCTGAAGTTGAATCTGCAAGAGAAAAAATTTTCTATCGACCTCGTGGACGAATGGAATTTAGAGGAAACTTTTCCCAGAAAACTATTGAGCGTTTTAAAAGTGATGTTTTTCATGGTCTGTTGAATGAACAGACTAGAGGAATGATTGTTCGACGAGAACAAATCTTGGCGAATATCAGAAGTGAATTGATTAATTCTGTATTTAGAGATCAGAAGGTTCGTTCTTCGGCTGAAAAAAATTTTTTGGAGCAGGCTTACAACCATTTGCCAATGGATAAAAAATGGCGTTATGGATCAAATGCAAGAGATTTTGCAGTCAGTAAATTCTTCCTTGACCGCTATCTGGACTCCTATTTAGAAAATGATGGGAAAGAGCTCTATCAAGAATTTCTGAAAGAAACGAAGAACTTTCTAGAAACCTATAGAGGAGCTTATTCAGCTGAAAAAAAATCAACCTACGAGAAGATTCGGAAAGTTGATGGTCGTTTTGAGAAAACACAACAGGAGGCTGCAGGCTATCATCTGCAGCAATTAATAGCGAGTCGAGAGAAGGAATTGAGAGAACGACTAGCAAATAAGATCTTGCACCTATTTCGTGAGAATGCTCCTGAAATAGCTGACGTTCGGCTGGAAAAAAATTTGGCCAATTTCTCAGTAAAGAACCAACAAAGGATTTTAGAACAGGATCCAAATGCAAGTGTTATCAAAACACTAGATTCCTGGAAAAAACTGGGTTATGATTTGAAAGATGGGGCAAAACCCATTGAAATTACAAAACCAGTCTATGCTGCTTATGACAAACACGGAACAGGTTTGGGACGTCCTGAATATGTTACGGAATTAGTTTATGATGTGAGTCAGATGAAAGAAGACTTACTGAAGAAGCAACTTGGTTTACGAGACTTATCGCTATTTTCTTCGGCTGATTTGAAAGATCTTGTAGAAGCAGCTAAAAAGAAAAGTGATCGATCATTAAAAGAGCGCCAGGAGTTAGGAACATTTCGCTATGCTTTAAAATTGAGTTTATTGGAGGAAAAACAAAGTAGTTTATTAGTTCGTAAAACTCTTTTTGATCAAATTCAACCACTTGAAACGGATCAGCCATTTGTTGAATTGAAAAAGAAGGAGATTCTTCAAAGACTGAAGCTGACTGAATTGCAACTGACTCCAAATTATAAACTAGGTGAAGCAGACCAATCTTTAAAACAATCTCTTGCTAACCAATTTGAAGATAGTGTTTCTTTTTCAGTAGAAAAGGCTGATTCATTAACAATTCAAGCACCTATTAAACGTCTGAAGGGAGAATTAGCGGCAGTTCAACCTCTTCAAGATGAAGGAGTGCTGACTATTCTAAAGGGCTATCCTGTTACGAAAGATAGCTATATAGAAGAACTACAGACCCATATCTCAATTTTTCAGCTGAAACATCAGATTTACAGTCGAAACAAGGAAATTTCACAAACGACTGATCAAACGACTATTCAAAAATTAAAACGGGAGAATGCGAAAGGATTTTCTGAACTCAAATCACTCTATCAAAAAATATTGCCAGAGGAAGAAAGCAATCAGAAAAGTCAGTTAGCTCAAGCTGTTTCACATAAAATGCAAGAAAGGAAGAACTTGCAAAGAAAAAACGTCCAACAATCCCAAGGCAAAGCAATCATCAATACAGATTTTATGAGAAATTTGACCAATTCTCTTCAAAGGGCCCAACGTGCAAATAAAAAAGCCCTTATGGAACGTGAGAGAAGTGATGAGAGGCAAGAACTTGAGGAAAAAGGACAAAGTATATAAGAGTCATTGTAAAAGCAATGACTTTTTTGTTGAAAATGGAATTATATTGTCCCTTTAACTGTGATTTTTCGATTATTACATAGAATAGAAGGATAAAAAGAGAAAGGAGAAGAAAAATGGAGCTAGTATTTCCAGATGTAGCAGTTGAAGCCTTTGACTTTTCAGCTGAATGGTTAATTACGGCAATGAATGCCGATAATAAGCAAGTGCATTTTGAGGGTCAAGGAAGAAATTCTGATTTAGAAATGGTTCTAGATTTTAAGGAAAATTCTGAGCTATTTGAATCTTTTTCAGTAGGGGAATTGGTTCACTTAGATCCAGAAACGTTTCTACAAGCAGAGAAAGAGCCGTACAAACCACAGTATGAAGGATTTTAAGGAGATTTTATATGACAGAACAAGAATCAAGACGTGGGAAAAGTCGTAGAGAACGTGTTGAATTTGCACGTTCTAGAGATATTTTGGATGTTGCAAACGAGCTCCAGATGGAGCTGGTTCAATCAGGACGAGACTATCGATGGAAAGAACATGATAGCCTAGTTATTTCACCTGATAAGAATTTATGGAAATGGTTTTCTAGAAATACAGGTGGAGATGCGATTTCTTTGGTTGAGACAATAAAGGAAGTAGATTTTAACCAATCGGTAGATTTTTTAAATGATGGAAATTTTAAAGAGTTTCAAATGGTTGAAAGGCCTCAAGAGGATTTTAAATACTATCTTGAGAAATACGAGCAGCCGTTATCAGCTGGACGAGACTACTTACGAAATCAACGTGGGCTATCCGATGAAACGATTGATTATTTTTTGGAACAGGGCGTTTTAGCCCAAGCTAATGCCAAACTTGACTACTTTGCGGAAGGTAATAGCGGAAATTCAACAAATGCGATTGAGCCAGTCATTGTATTCAAGTCCCTTTCTTCTTCAGGTGAAGTTGTTGGAGCCTCTTTACAAGGAATACAGGAAAATTGGGAGAAGTGGCCAAAACATGGATATGCTAAAGTGATTATGAAAAACTCCGATCCTATGACTGGTATTCATGTTGATATTGGCAGTCCAAAACGATTGATTTTCACTGAGAGTCCAATCGATTTAATGTCCTACTATGAATTGCACAAGGATAGTCTTCAGGACGTCAGATTAGTTTCTATGGATGGTTTGAAAGAATCGACTATTGGGCGTCATCTATCTCAAATTCAAGCTGAAATTTCAGGAAAACCACTAAGATGGACACCTGAACAAATGGCAGACGGGCTTCAAGTAGCTATTGATCATCACTTTTTTGAAGATGGGAAAAATGCGGATTTAATTACCCTAGCTTTAGATAATGATAAAGCAGGTAGAACATTCATTCAAGAATTGGAAGCAAAAGGAGCTGTTATCAATTCGGATCTACCAGAACTAAGACCAGGGCAAGATAAAACAGACTGGAATGATGTTCTAAAGAATAAACAGGAAGAAAAATCTGATAGTCGAGAATCAGAATTTGAAGAAAAGGCTGAAGCAACTTTATCAGAATCAAGTCCCTTTCCTGATACCAGCCACCTTTCTCCTGAAGATGCAACATGGTTGAAGGAAAATTGGAATAATATCTCTTTTTCTGTTCAGTCGACTAGATCCTCTGAAACAGATCTGACTATGGAAGACAAACATATTCCAAGCAATCAAGAATCTATTGCCAATACAGAAAAGAATGCTGAAAGATTGATGAGCTACGAAGAGGTAAAGCAGGAAAACGAAGCATTAACTAAGAGATTAAATAATCGGATTCAATCTGGAGAATTATCAATCGAATTTGCACCAGATTTCTATCTGTATGATGTCTTTGCGAAGTTAGGAAATAGCCATCCTACTAAATACCTCAACGCTAAACGAATGGAAGTATTGTCTCCTATTCATTCACTTTTAACCTCTATTGATGATCGAACGGTTGATTTATACAAGAAAAAAGGGACTTCTGAGCAGGATTCTTTGTATCAAGCATTGAAACCTCATCAGAGAACTTTGGGAGTAGATATTTCAACCCAGTTTATTGGTGAACTTGCAATAGCAGCCTACAATAGTAACAAGCAGATAGAAAGCCTTTCAAGTGACAGTTTTGGCGTCTATTTTGGTGAAAGAACCCTTGATAATCTATCACAATCGATTGAGCGAATGCTGGAGTATCCATTGATTGAATCGGGTAAAAGAGATTTTACCTATGGTTTTGTGGTAACTCCAAATACATTGTTCCACTATCTGGAAGGGCAAGAGGGAGAAGTGGTTTTAAATCATGAATTGTTGAATAACTTGATGTCACGTCTTGAGACTCATCCTATTAAGATAATGGAGACTTCAGAAGAAAAAGCCCCTGAGAAATCTCAAGAGCTAGATGTGATTTTGGAGCAACAAAAAAATGAGAGGACCAGTGGTAGTCTGGGGTCTTTACAGCCCGAAGCTGAAGGCAGTCCCACACCCGTACCAAAAGTTGGCACCTTTGAACGCTCTGTTACCAGTCGTCCTACGACATCCTCTCATTTACTTTATTTTACCATAAATGAAGAGTTTCAGTCAAGTAATGATAGCTACTATCACTCTATTTCCTTGGATGAATTAACTAAATTAAATCGTCCAATCCGTAGACTAGCTTTGCAAAATGCAGCACAATATTATTTGGATGAGTTGGCAAACTCAAAGATTTATTATGTTACCCCTGATAAGACTGTACAAGTGCATTTTGAAGAAAAGCACTTCATGCACCTAACAGGAATTAAGCCAATTGCATTAGGGCAGACACCTGAGAAAACTTTACATGATTTTGCAGAAGGAAATGGGCATTTTGACAATATTTTATTGGCTAATAATGATGCGGCTTTTGACAAACTAAAGGTCTTATCAGATCTTTCAGTCGCAACAGAAAGTACTTCGTTCTATTTTGATGATTTAACTAATCTTAGGCGATATGGTGGACGTTTTGATAGTCTTATAAAGTCTGATGATAAAGATATTATCTTGCTATTCAAAGAGTTAGAGGAAGAAAACTATATTCCAATATCAGTTTTTAAGTCTCGGACAAAAATTACCAAGGAACTAGATACGGTAGATAAAACACCTATTCTTGGTGTGTTCCGTGAACGTGATGGCCAGATTGAACAGCTATCGATTAATGATGAATATGTTAAAGATGGTGGCGAGGAAATGTTATCTATCTTAAAAAATAAGAAGTATGAGGAGGTTTCTGATGAACCTGAACTACCAGCTCCAGAGAACACACTGAATAAAACCTCACTTGATTCAGCTACCTTTACTCAAGTCTTAGATACTGTCTATAATTTAGGTGTGCCAGGTGACATTTCAAAAACTCCAGAAGAATTTCATCAAGCCTGGAATCAGTATCTTGACTATGCGAAACAGTACAATGATAAATTTGATCAGATTGTTGCTGCAGCTGGGAAAGATTATCTCCTAGATACAAATTCAGATTTTTATAAAGAATGGACACAAGATCATATTTATAAGGAGAACTACCATGTACGCCTTCAATGGTCTGAGGATCGCCCAGGTGGCCCGAAATTGCCATTTAAAGAGACAGAGCTGATATCTTATCAAGATTTTGCTAGGGAGCTATATAAGGCCAATCAGGACTTTTATCCAATTCATCAAGAAGGAATAAAACAAATAACAGCAGGCAATACTGAAGGCTATATCCCTCCTACCAAAATTAAGTTTGATGTTTATGCTCCAGGTGGTGAATTGATTAAGGAGGGAATTCGTTATGATATTGGAGATGAGACTACACCAATTTCACAAATGCTAGGGTTAGGATATCGTCGACTCAACGGTCAATCTGAACTAGCATCGATGGATGAAGAAATTCTTTCTCAGCTGGAAAATAGAGTGGTGAATAAGGAAATTTCCCTGGAAGCGAATGAATCAGCTCGATTGATAGAAGAAGGAGAGGGTCAAACTCCTGATACAAGAAAAACGGTAGCTTTTCAATCTTCTAAGCAAGAAACTAAAACTAATTTGCTTCAGCGTGTAGAGGAGATTCTGAAAGAGGAATCTATTTCGGATTTGGAAACCCCTGAAGTAAACTCAAGTAGTATTGATTATGCTACTTTAACGCCTCATGAATTGAGTGAAGTTGCTTTTCAAAAAGTGAGGGAGTACACAGAAACACCAGAACGGTTAGAAGAGTATCTGAATTTTATGAGTAAGTTTCCAGAACTTTCTCCTAGAAATGTAGCTTTGATTCAGGAACAGTGGCCAGGAGCGAGTGCAGTCGCAACCTATAATCAATGGCAATCGATGGGGGAAGTTCTTGGGATTACTTCAGATCAGGTATTTGAAACTAGAAATACCTATACCAATAAAAAAACAGGTCGAACAAGAGAAGTTGTCCATAACAATCTTTCGGTTAAGACAGGAGAAAAATCACATATTACCTTGTTTAGACCTATGATGGTTGAAATGATTCCTGTATTGGATGAAAATGGGAACCAGGTAAAAAATGGAAAAGGCAATCCAAAATATAAAAGACTTTCTGAAGCGACACCTGAAGAAAAGGTTTTAAAGAAAGAAGGAAAATTGAAATCTCGCTTCTTCCAAGAAAGAGATTCAAATACAGGCTTAGCTAAATTCGCTACGTATAAAGTATTTGAGTTGTCCCAAACAACCTTGAAGCCTGAATTTTATCCCAAAGCGATGCCAAATCGTCACTATAACTTTAATATGGATCATATTCGTACAAAAGAGGTGCTTGAAGGACTTTCAGACTATGCTAAGAATATTGGGGTAACAATCTATCAAGACGATGCAAAAGAGTTGAGGAGTGCGAAAGGAGCTTTTTATCCAGATGAACAAAAGATACTTTTGAATCCAGATAATACTCCTGGAGAAGTCGTTGCAACCACTATTCACGAGTTGGCGCATGCTAGTCTACATAATCCTAAATTTGCTAACTCGTATAAGGAAGAAGTCTCAAAAGATCGTAGAGAACTTGAAGCTGAGATGACAAGTTATCTCGTTTCTAACCATTTTGGATTAGATACCTCTGAGAAAGCCATTCGCTATATGGCAATTTGGACTGATAATTTGACCTCTCTTGATGATCAACAACTAGCGCAATCTATGAAACGGATTCATGGAACAGTATCTAAGATTGTAAAAAGTGTTGAACAACATACAAAGCCTTATCAGTTGAATAGACAGGTGGGACAAAATCAAAATTTTATCCAAAGCCCAAAAAAGGGGCTTAAAGTATAGAAAGAGTGCTCTTTATGAGCCTCTTTTTTGTATAAAAAGTTATATAACTTTTTGTGTTGTTCTTTGATATGAACTCGTTCTACTCTGTGTCAATGTCCCTTTACAAAATATTTTTTAATTATAGCTTACAATGACAGAAAATGAAGTAGAAGGAGAATGATATGGTTATAGTTATTCTGGCTGAAAAAGAGAAACAGGCAGAAGCTTACGCTACAGCTTTAGGACAATTTAGTAAAAAGAAAGGTGTCTATGTTATCAGGCAACCACTCTATTTTCCAGCTGAAGTTCATGTGGTGGCTGCTGAAGGGCACCTATTTGAATACAGTGAACCAGACAACTGGTCACTTGATAAATTACCTCTGACAAATGTTTCATTTAAGCAACATCTCAAAGAGGACAAAAATTCAAGAGAAAAATTCAAGAGAATTTATGATGAAGTGGTAGCAGCGGATCAAGTGATTATTGGGACGGATGCTGATAGAGAAGGAGAGCGGATTGCGTACTCTATTTTATCGCATATACCAGGAGGCAAGGAGAAAAATTGGAAACGTCTTTGGGCAAGCTCCATGACAAAGAAAACTCTTCAAAAAGCTTTTCAGGAATTGAAGGAACCTTCAGAAACCTATAATTACTATTTAGAAGCTGAAGCACGTGCACAAAGCGATTGGTTGGTAGGCATGAATTTATCACCTCTTGCAACGATTGATCTTCAAGCAAGAGGGCAACTCCCTCGAACAAAAGGTAGCCATCTATCTGTTGGCCGAGTTCAAACACCAGCGGTCAGACTAGTTTGTGAGAATGATTTAGAGATTCGCAACTTTACTCCAGAAAAATATTGGAAGCTTCAGTTGGAGGATAAGAAAAATGGGGTATTTTTCACCACAAAAGACAAAACTAAGGATAGTGAGGCTATTTTAGCCTCTTCAAGGGGATTATCAACCACCTCTGTTATTTCTTCAGTTGAGGTAGAAAATCATCAGAAATCAGCTCCACAATTATTTACCTTGTCTGCATTACAAAGTTTTGCAGCAAGTGCTTGGAAATTTGACTCAGATAAAACAGAGAGCATTGTTGAGGGACTGTATTTGGAAGGATTTCTATCCTATCCACGACCAGATTCAGAATACATCAATCAATTTGAGTTTAACGATTTAAAAGAAAATCTATCTGCCTATCAAAAAGCTATTAATTGTCATTTTCAGCCAGCGTTTTTGGAGCCTAGAGAAGATTATGTCAATGATGAAAAAGTATCTGGTACAAGCCACTCAGCCTTGATTCCGACTGAAAGAATTCCAAACCTTTCAAATTTAAAAACTGACCAACGACTGATTTATGAAGCAGTTGTGAAGCAGGCAATCTTGATGTTTGCGGATGATTGTTATTATTCAACCAAAACAATTGAAGTAGAAAATAATGGTCTTGTTTTTAAAACAAAGGGTAGAACGCTTCATAAATTAGGATGGGCTGAATGGAGTTCACGAAAGGTACGAGGTCCAGTTGAAGTTCCTGATTATCAAGTGGGAGATAAAATTGATACGCAGGTTCAGATTGTAGGGGGTGAAACGAAACCACCTAAAAGACTAACTGAAAGCCAATTGATTGGCCAAATATTTCCTAAATATGGCTTGGGAACACAAGCCACTAGAGGAGAAATCATTAAAAAAATTCAAAGTAAGGGTTATGTTGTTAAAGATAAAAAAACAGGTCAACTAACTCCCACCAATAAGGCCTATCTACTTATCAATTATCTCTATGACAATGAATTCTCTGATCCAGAGACAACAGGAGGCTGGGAAATGTTTCTATCTCAGATTGGAGAAGGGACAATCAATCCACGAGAATTTGTGGATGCGATAAAAGATAAGCTCACTCTTCAAATCAAGGAAGTAAAAGAAAGAGGTGACTAAGTGTGACTACTGAAGAAAAGAAAAAAACACCCTATTTAGATCGTTATACAGATAATTTGACAGAAAAAGTTTCAAAAAAAGCGGAAGATTATCAGGTGTACGGACGTGATAAAGAAGTAGAAGCTGTTCAGACCACTCTTCTCAGGCGAACTAAGAATAATCCTATTTTGGTAGGAGAAGCTGGAGTTGGAAAAACAGCTATTGTTGAAGGATTTGCTTTAGCCATTTTAAGAAACCAGGTATCTCCAAAATTAAAAAATTTGACCGTGCGTTCTCTGGAACTATCTAGCTTAATGTCAGATGAGGATGGAGGATTTATTGTTAAGTTTAAAAAAATTATTGAGGAGATGGTAGAAACCAAAGGAGAGAATCTTCTCTTTATTGATGAATTTCATACTATTGTTGGTGCTGGTGGTTCAGATAAGGGCGCTTTAGATGCTGGAAATATTGTAAAGCCAGTTTTGTCACGTGGTGAGATGCAATTGATTGGCGCAACTACTTTAGATGAATTTCATGAGTATGTCGAACAGGATCGAGCGCTAGAGCGAAGGATGCAGCCAATTATAGTTGAGGAGCCAACAACTACTCAAGCGATTGAAATTCTTGAACAAGCTAAAACTATTTATGAAAAATTTCACCAGGTGTCTATTAGTTCCGATGCTGTAAAACAAGCTGTACTTCTATCTGTTCGCTACATACCTGATCAATTTTTACCTGATAAAGCCTTCGACTTATTAGATGAAGCAGCGACAATTTGTTCTACAAATGGGTTAGGCCATGTAGGTAAGCAAGAAATTGCAGAGGTGCTGAAAAATAAAACAGGTATTCCTGTCACGACGATTTTAAAAGGTGACAAGGAAAGGCTAGATGGTTTAAAAGAAAAGCTGTCACGACGTGTTAAAGGCCAAGATGAGGCTGTAGAAGCTGTTGTGAACGCTATAACTGTTGCACAAGCTGGCTTACAGGATCAAAGAAAGCCCTTGTCTTCCTTCATGTTTTTAGGAACTTCAGGAGTTGGGAAAACAGAGCTTGCCCTGGCATTGGCAGAGGGGATGTTTGATGATGAGGATGCAATCATTCGCTTTGATATGTCTGAGTATAAACAAAAGGGAGATATCACAAAGCTGATTGGCGATCGTCAAACTAGAACGAAAGGTCAATTGACTGAGAAGATTAAACAGAAACCTTATAGCGTTATTCTGATCGACGAGGTGGAGAAAGCACACTCGGAAGTTGTAGATTTATTTTTGCAGGTGCTTGATGCAGGACGTTTGACTGATTCAACTGGAAGGCAAGTGAGCTTTAAGAATACGATTGTCATTATTACTACGAATATTGGTTCTCAAAAAATTATTAAGCAGTACGAATTGAAAGGGAATTTTAAAAAGCTAACCGATAGGGATAAAATTCAGTTTGAAAAGAGCATGACGTTGGAATTGGAGACTAAATTCCGACCAGAATTTCTCAATCGAATTGAATATAAATTGATTTTTAACATGTTAGACGAGGAAGTGAATAAGGAAATTATTGTCAAACAGCTATCAGAAATTCAAGAAAGAATGAAGAATAAAAAGTTGACTCTCTCTTACGAAGAAAGTTTGGTTACTTATTTATTGGATGTAGGAACAAATATAAAGGACGGTGCACGACCACTTGAAAGAGTGATTAAGCATAAAGTACTTCCTTTAATTTCTAAAGAGTTTCTGAACTTATCTGATCCCAACCAAGAGTATCATTTCCATCTTTGGGTAGAAGGTGATGCACCAGATGAGTATCACCGTGAAGACAAAAGAAAAATATTATTCGAGGTCGAAGCTGAAAATACGTCATTTGGTGAAGCTTTATTTTCTTAAAACTCACCTTGAAAAAAATGATTGTCCCTTTAAAAAATTTTTTTCAATTATCTATTATACTAACGTTGTCAAAAAAACAAAGGAGGATTTCTATGAAAAATTATTTGACAAGACAAATTCAGCAAGTAAAAACAAAATCACAGATGTTTTTATTGAGCCTTTCCCTATTCCTAACAGGATCTACAGTGTATGCGGACGATCCATTTGTTAAGTCGGATAACTTGGCAAAACAAGGAATTACAAAAGTTCAGCTAGTCAGTGTTGCGCTATTTGGTCTAGCTGCCGTTGTCACCTCGCTCATTTATGCGTTTGGTGGACGTGAGTTAAAAACCTCAATGAAAAAACATTGGGTATCAATTGCAATTGCAATTATTGGTGTTTCAGCAGGACCAAGTATCATTGAATGGATTTTTGATTTCGTGAAAAGTTAAGGGGTGGTGATTTATGGCTTTTTCACTCTTTAATAAAGGTCGCTGTACGATTACAGATGATCTATTTCTAGAAATTACCTGGGAAGATGGAAGAGGTCCAGAGGATGATAGTGAGTTACTTGCTATCATCGATGTATTGGATCATAGTTCAGGTTATTCTCAGCGGATTTCAAAAAATTTCCCCTACCTAACATTTCAACAGGCAGAGTTGTTATTTAGAGAGTTGAAACAGATGTATGGTCAGTTTCAGCTGAAAAAAGTTGCCATCGCCCATCTGGAAGGGAAAAGCGTGGTAACAGAAGGAGAGGTTTATGCTAGTCCGTTCCTTATTACTGAAGACTATGAAAACCTCTTGCTTCCCCTCATTCAATCGATACTTACTCGCTCTGAATTTGCAAATTACAGCTATCAAGAAAAAAGGGAGTATTTTGAGAACCAGATTTATCCTGTATATAAACAAAGTATGGGATTGTCTGATTCTTCTCTTCCTATTTTCCCAGCTGAAGGTGAGACGATGGCTGTTTCACAACCTAATCGCTTGCCACCTGTTCCAAATGCAAGGAATCAAACAGATGTTACGGCTCCCGTATCTCAAAAGCGGTCAACTTCTCTGAAGAAATTTTATCTATTTTTAGGTGTTTTGGGAGTGTTGTCAGTAATAAATATCATTTGCGTATTTTTTGCTTTCGCTCAACTATCAAACCAGTCCGAAAAAGTAAATTTCTTATATCAGGAACAAAAAAATACTCAACTTATCATTTCAACAAAAAATGAAGTTGATGTATTTAGCCGTTATTTCTTACCTTCTTATTACTCGGGCAAAAAAGAAAACCTAGTAGATTTTCTTTCTGAAGGTGATGCAAAATTTACCAAACCAAAAGAAGGGATTTTACAGTCCGTTATTTTAGAGAAATTGAATTATGATTCAGAAACTCAAAAATATACGGTTTCCTATATCCTGTCTGTCAAAAGAGGGGATAAATCATCTAGCGTTAGATTAACTTTTGATGTAAAAGCTTCTGATTCTTCAAAATATGGATTTGTTGTAGAAACAGAACCAAAAGAATCAAATTATCTTAAAAATTAGAAAAGGAAAAATTAAAATGAACAAGAAAAATGTATTAGCTGCACTAGCACTTTCAACTATCGCACTTGCACAAGCTGGTTATGTATCAGCAGACGAGCTTGCACCAATTGATTCTTCTGCTCCAGCGACAGAAGTTGTTACGCCAACAACACCTAGCGCTTCAACAGAAACAGAGGCACCAGCAACTCAGCCAACAGAGCCTTCAGTTACTCCAGTTGACCCAACAACACCAAGTGTACAAGACAAAGACAACGCAGGAAGTCTTGACGGGGTACCAACAGACAATCCAGCAACTTCTGATAAGCCACAGGACAAGGATAATGCAGGTAGCCTTGATGGTGTACCAACACCATCAGATAAACCACAAGACAAAGACAACGCAGGAAGTCTTGACGGAGTGCCAACTGATAAACCAGCGCCTTCAGATAAGGCGCAAGATAAAGATAACGCAGGAAGCCTCGATGGTGTTCCAGATGAACAGCCAAAAACTACTGATCAAGCGAACCAACAAGGGAAGTCACAAATTGGAACTACTTCAACTTCAACAGGTCAAGTAGTGCATGACGTGACAAAAGAACCAGTTGAAACGAATACAGGAGCTTCAATTGTTAGCACGCAAAACGGAAACGTAGTCCTTTCAAATGGATCTGTAGTAGCTCCTGAAGAGATCGGTGGTACTGTTAACGAAGATAAGACTATCTCTGTTACTGATAAAGAAGGCAAACTTAAAACACTTCCAAACACTGGAACTGCTGAAAGCATTCTAGGTACTATTGGGGCTATGTTGTTGACGGCAGTAGGTTATTTCTACAAGAAGAAACTATTTTAATTAAGTGAAGGAGAAAGAAAAATGACAGAAAAAACACAAGGACACGGATATTTCCGTAAGAAAAAATGGGCTAAAGGCCTAGTATCAGGAATTGCAGTTGCAGGTATTGTAGCCTTCTCTGCAGGTTCAGCATTTGCGGATGAAGCAGTTCAGCCTGAAAGCAAAAACGACAATAACATTTATGCTACACAAGCTGGTAAAGCAACAGGAAGCCAGTCTGTAACGATTGATAATGGAGCAGTTACAAAGGCTGCTGAAAAAGCAAAAGAAGCAGGGGTGAACGTTTCTGAAACTCAGATTGTTGATAAGGGAACAGATACCACTGCTCCAAAACTTGAACAGTCTAAGTCTGAGATTAAACAAGATCAGGACAAGCAAGTCAAGGAACTTGAAGAAGCGACTACAAAACAAGTTGAAAACAATACAGCCTTCAAGGAAGCGCAAAAAACTATTCAAGCTAACAATCAATTTGTAGCTGATGAAAAAGCCAAGCATGAAGGGGAAACAACTGTCACAGTGACGAATGACAGTTCGACTGCTACAGATGGTTCAGCAGACAAAAACAAGAAAGCTACTCAAACAGCTAAACAGGTTTTGTCAGAGAACCAACAAGCCGTAACAAAATACCAAGATGAAAAATCTAAGTATGATGCTACTGTTGAACAAGCTACTGCTCTAAACAAAGCGGTAGAAAGCGCATCTGAACAGCTGAAGAAAGAAAAGGTTGACGTTAAAGTCGTTACACGTACGGTCTCTTCAGTCGCAGAAGTAGAAGCATTGAAGAAACAAAATGACCAGGCTATTGCGACTGCAAAAGGCAAAGTGGAGCTTAACAAAGCCCTCATGGCTGCCTACACAGAGAAGAAGAATGCTAGTGATCAAGTCAACCAAGATGCTGATCGTAAATCAACAGATTTGAAAAACTCTGGTGTACTTTTAACCTCTAAAACTCAAGAAGTTTCTTCAGCTGATGAAGCTAAGCAAATTGGGAAACAAAACCAAGCAGCTTATAACAAGGCTAAGAAAGCACAAGCAGACTGGCAGAAGAAATACAATGAACTTCAATCTAAAACAAGTACGGAAGGCTACACTAAAGAAGTAGTCTTGCAAGCCCTTAGTGTTGCGACAGCAAATCCTGAAGCAACAGTGAAGTCCTCGGCTTCAGGAGCGCATGTAACTACTAAAGATTACATCGCCTCATCAAATGGTACATCAGGCTATACTCGTGTTCTTGACTCAACTAAAGTCTTGAAATACAAGGATGTTGGCACTGGATGGAAAACAGAAGTTGACTACACTAAACTGAAAGGTTTGACCGTTTCAACTGCAGATGGTAAAAAGCATGATATTTCTCGTATCCATCGAAAATTCGAGATTCTTAATCAAGGGAAGACAGGATTGAATGATGTCTATGTCCTGAACGATCCAACAGAAGGATTTGTAGTAGCTCGTAATGATGGAGCTGGTGGAGCAGCAGACTACATGAATTTCTTGGTTACGGATACCTACTACTACAATGTGGATGGGAAAGAAGTAGCCTTCCAAGCAAGTGAAAAGACTCCTGCAACCCTGACCTATTCCTCACTCAACCATAATATTATTGGTTGGGAAGGTGCGAAAGCCATTAACGGAACTCATGTTGAAATTAACGGCTCAACTGTAACCTATAACAAGAATTATGGTTATGTTTACGCTGAAGACTACAACCGCCAAGAAGATGTAGGGCATCTTTGGGATACATCTGACTCACCTTACCAATACAAGGGCGCTGCACTTGGTGTTTTCAAGAAAGGGACAGCCTTCACAACCGAATTTATCCAATGGGATGGACCAGATAATCCAAATGGTCAAACTTACTGGTTCGCTTTGAATACGAAGGTTGTAACGCCAGTTGTTGAAATTCCAGCTACTGCAACCATTACTAAAACAACCGTGAAGCCAGTTAAGCCTGAACCTGTATCAGCTGAGTTGGTTAAAGCGAAGAATCCAGTTAAGCCAACCTTGGCGCTTAAAACTCTTTCTGAAACCAAAAATCAGAAATTATCAGCAAGTTATCACGGCTACAAATTGCAGTATAAGCCAGTTGTCCGCAAATCTGTAGCAGATACAGATAAGACCAATACAAACGGTCAAACAGTAGCTAAAAATGCTACTCAGCTTTATACATTGCATCATGACAATATTTATGCGAACCTTAAAAAAGGGGATAAGATTACCATCATTGATCCGCTTGAAGCTGGAGCAGTTCCTGATGTTGCTGTTACAAAGGCAGCGGCAGAGAAAGCAGGATGGGGCGTTGCCTATGATGCAGGAAAGAATACGTATACCTTTACTGCAACCTACGAAGGGAAGCGTTTAGCAGCTCCTGTGATTACCTGGAAGCCAATCTATGATAAAGGTTTCTATGACAACACTTATAAAGTGTTAGTGAATAAATACGAAGTGTACTCAAACACTGTTACCACCAAAACACCAAAACCGCCAAAACCAGTCAAAGCTGTTCTGGATCGTTCTGGTAAGGATATCAACGGTGCAACAACATTTGACCGCAACGTGACCTTCCGCTTGATGACAGATTACAGCCCTTACGCTAAAACCATTGCTTCAGAGAAAGCACTTGGCAAGAAGTTTGCTATTTTGGATGATGTCCAAGATGGTGCATTCTCAGTTTATCAAGGTAATATCAAAATGACTGCTGCTGGTAAAGACGTAAAAAGCTTGTTTGACATGCATCACGTGCTTTCAGACAAAGGACGTACCGATGCAATCAATAAAATCCTGAAGGAATTGAACCTGCAACCTAGAGGAGAGTTCTATCTCTGGGTAGCGAAGGATTCTAAGAGTTTTTACCAAAACTACGTGAAACAAAATAAAAACGTGACGATTGATCTCCCAGCTAAACTCCTGGTTAAAGCAGGGGAGAAAGTCAAGAATGACTTTAAACAAATTGACTTTGGTAATAGTTATCAGTCAAATCTTGTAACAGTTGAAGTTCCAAATGTTAAGCCAGAAAAACATGTACTTGATAGAACTGGCAAGAAAGTCCTTGATGGCAAAGAAGTCCAGCTAGGTGATTTTGTTCAGTACCTTCTTGATGGAGTAACTGTTCCAGAAAAACATGATACATTGTACCAATATGACGGTGTGGACAAGCTTGATACTAAGCATGACCGATATACTGGTAATTGGAAGGGTATCATCAAGGGCACAGAATACACAGCAGAAAAAGAGCTTGTGTTACCTTATGATGTGACATTGAAAAATGGTAAGGTTATCAAGGCAGGAGATAAGATTTCCAAAGGTAGCTCTTATGCCTTTACATTTGAGTTCAACCAAGGCACTAATTCAGAGTTTATCAAGAAGCTTGTGACTGTTAAGTGGGATGCCAAAGGTGGTCAATGGTCTTACGTTATCAACCAGGACTTCCTAAACTCTTTAGGAGTCAAAGGTAGCTTCGATGCGGACTTCTACATCGAGGCGGAGCGTATTGAAACTGGTGATAAGATTGAGAATACTTTCATCAATATTGTCAATAAACAAGAAATGACTGCCAAGGTTATTACTCGTACACCAGAGCCACCTAAACCAAAACACCCAGAAAAACATGCGCTTGATAAAACAGGTCAGAAAGTTCTTGATGGCAAAGAAGTCCAGCTAGGTGAATTGATTCAGTACCTTCTTGATGGTGCAACTATTCCAGAAAGACACCATACGTTGTACCAATATGACGGTGTGGACAAGCTTGATACTAAGCATGACCGATATACTGGTAATTGGAAGGGTATCGTTAAGGGAACAGAATATACTGCTGAAAAAGATCTAACGTTGCCTTACGATGTTATCCTTAAGGATGGTAAAGTGATTAAGGCAGGAGATAAGATTTCCAAAGGTAGCTCTTATGCCTTTACATTTGAGTTCAACCAAGATACCAATTCAGAGTTCATCAAGAAACTTGTGACTGTTAAGTGGGATGCCAAAGGTGGGCAATGGTCTTACGTTATCAATCAAGATTTCCTAAATTCTCTGGGAGTTAAAGGTACTTTTGATGCAGACTTCTACATCGAAGTTGAGCGTATTGCGGCTGGAGAAGTTGAGAATACTTTTGTCAATATTGTCAATGGACAAGAAATGACTGCCAAGGTAACAACCCACACTCCACCAAAACCTGAAGAACCTGGAAAACCAAATCCCCAACCATCACTTCCAAATACAGGATCAGCAGCAAGCATGCTTCCAGTTGTGGGAATGATTTTGGGATTATTGAGTCTTGCAGGTCTTCGTAAGTCGAAAGAAAACTAATTTGATGAATTAAAATGAAAGAATGACCACAAGCTGGGGTATAACTCTCTTGTGGTCTTTATTGAAAGGAGAAAAAATGCAAGTATTTATTGCTTCTGGACGTGTTGCATTTATTCCAAATGATGCAGTAGGTCAAACTCAAAATGGTCATGCCAGTTTCAAATTTGAGTTTGTTTGTGACTCTAGTATGACTGATGATACAAATAAACCAATTTCTAGTTTCTTCCATGTGCAAGTATACGGAAAACAAGCAGAATTGATGGCTCAGAGTCTATCAAAAGGCTCTCCAATTCTCTTAAAAGGAGAAATTATCCAACGACCATATAACGATGAACAAGGTCAACGTCGGACGTATCAGTTTATTTCACCAAACCAACAAGGAGGAATTACTTTCCTTGAAAATAGGGAAGCATCGAACCGACGTAAGCAGGAACAACAGGGATTTTCTCAGCCGACACCAAGTTCTATTCCTCCATCCTATCCTGAACCAATGGATGCGGATTCCCCATTCTAAAGGTATTGAAAGCATACAAGAACACTTGTGTGCTTTTTTTGTTGCTTATTTATTGTATAAAAAGTTATATAACTTATGGTACAACAATATCTTTTGTCCCTTTAACAAAGAATTTGATATTATCCTTTAGAATAGAGGGGAACTAAGAAATAATCAGAAAGGAGTGCAATGATGACAAGACAAAAATACAATTATCTGTCTGATGAATTGATTGCGGAATCTCTTCAGGTGACCAATTACTTAGAACAAAGTCGATCCAGTCGATTGAATGTTCTTCAGTTGGATGGAGAGAAATGGTTGGAAAACTATTTTAACCGTTATGAGAAAGCCTCTCCAAGGCTACAGTTTCACATATTTCTCTTTTCGAGCTTCTATACTCGAAAAATGGAATGGTTTTTGGAAGGTGTAAGGGGGTAGTAGTTTGTTTGAGTTATTTGAAGTAGTATTTTATACCCTTATCCAATTGATTCGAGCCAGTTGGATCAATACCTTACTTTTTTTAGGAGTCGCAGGTTATTACCTCTTCAGACTCTTTCAACCTTACTTCTTAAGGCAGTATCAGCGGTTACTAAAAAGCAAGAGTTTTCTTCAGCAGATTTTTAAAAGAAGTTGGAAAGGTCGCAATGCGATTGATTGGGAACAGGTATGGAAGCAATCAGCCAGAGGGCTGTTCAAATGGGTAAAGTTATTGATTCCAAAAATCATTGCGCTTGTCTCCCTCATTCTTTGGAATATTCTCTTTCGAATTCTTTATATGATTCCCTTTGTAAAACGGGAACGGAAACGTTTTGATAAAGAAATGAAACCCATTCTTTATTTTAAAAGTTACCGTAGTTTTGTTTATATGGGATTAGGTTTTAGCTTTATTGCTTTTATCTTAACCAATTACCTGGTTACTGTTTTGAGGGCTACAATCCGCTTTCTCTATTTTAGTATTTGGTCGTTTAAAGATGCTAGTAAGGCCGTAAACTTTGACTTAAACAGCCTCTTATTTCAAAGTTTATTGAACGCTAAAGTCTTCTTGATAGCACCGATTTTAGCATTTCCAATCTTTTTACTGGGATTAGTTATCGCCTGGAAATCTGCCTGGGTGAACTTCGAGCAGTTTCGAGACTATAACAACAATGAAGAAGGAGATGACCGTTTTGTGACGATTGATGAAATTCGTCGTCAATACAAAAAGATCCCCAATAAAGATTTAACTTATCCAGGTGAAGGTGGAGCTCCTGTACTTCATGAACTGACTCATGATTTAGCAGGACAAACACTGAGAACTCAAATGTTATGGCAAAATAGAAAAATGAGCCGATACGTGACAAATGCGGAGCGGATTTTAGGCACGTTAGCTTTTCCTTCTGGATATTATTACATTGAAGATAAGCCGACGAATCTGTTAGGAATTGGGATGACTCGTTCAGGTAAGGGTGAAGGTCATATTACTCCAGCAATTGAAATCAACAGTCGTGCTGAATTGCAGCCATCGATGGTACTAGCAGACCCGAAAGGGGAACATTATCAAGCCTCCTACAAACTCATGAGGCAACGTGACTATGATGTCAATGTTCTTTCTTTCCAAAATATGGATTGGTCTATGTCTTTCAATCCGCTAGCTCTAGCCATCGCTGCCGCAAAGAAGGGCTACTATGAGAAGACTCAAACCTATGTCAATGCAGTCGCAGAATCCATTTATCCGAAACAAAAAGGTGGAGAGAAGGGGAATGCTGAATACTTCCGTAAGTCATCTATATCCCTGTTTAATGCTCTTACAATGGCTTTGATGGATCGAGCTAATGAAACCTATCAAAATGGTGAAGACGATGCCTGGGATACCATTACGATCCCTAACGTTGCGAAATTCTTGGCGACAATGGGGTCTGAAGAAGTCTTTGTAGATGGTGCTGGAGAAATCGTCGAGAATCCAAGCAGAGAACAACAAGTGTCGAAAAAGTCAAAAATCACAGTCTATTTTGATAATTTGAGACAAGTCAATCAACAACAATTCTCGAAATTTAGACAAATGGCTGATATCGAATTTCGTGCTTCAGACTTTGGTGGTGATGAGACTAAAGGGAATGTCTACTCTAGCATGATGACAGGAATCAACCTGTTCTTGCAAGACAACGTGGCCAAACTGACTTCTAAAAACTCTATTGATTTAGAGTCTGTTGGCTTCCCACGTCGATTGTCTGTCAAGTTGAGATCAAGCACCAATAGCCAACTTAAAAATGAGTTCAAGCACAAAACTGCTAAAGTAACGATTACAGGATTGAAGAAGTGGGGGAAAGTCGAAAAGAAAGTCGATTATATAAAGCAAGCGACGGCTTTAGTTGACGGGGAAGGCTATCTGACATATGCCATTGAGCCTAAACTTCCAGATCAGTTTACGGTAACGATTGATTTCAATCATAAGAACAATGGGCATTCCCCTGTTCGAGATCAAATCTTTCAATTTTCAGCTGAAAAAGTCTATCGAAGAAACGGAGATAGTCTGGAACTAGATGAGTATAGCAAGAAGCCGATTTTAGATCATATCGATATAACCGTCCTTAAGAATAAAGAAGATACTAAAAATCTTCTTCAGGAGTCGGATATTGAACTGGTCTATTCAGATAAACCGAAAGTCATCTACCTGGTAACACCGCCAAACCGAACAGAGTATAATGGTATTGTTTCGTTATTTTTAGATCAGCTATTCAATGCTAACTATGAGCTTGCTCTCTCAAGTGGTCGTAAATGTATTAATCGGATTCTCCATATCTTAGATGAGTTTACAAATATCCCTGCGATTCCTCACATGGATACAAAAATATCTATTGGATTGGGACAAAACATTCTCTATTACCTATGGATTCAAAATCTGGAGCAATTGGATGATAAATACGGCCAAAATGTTGCTCGAACCATTATGGACAACTGTTCATTGAAGGTTTATGTTAAAACAACATCTTCAGATACCAATAAGAAATTTAGTGCTGACCTGGGTACACGTACCATCACCAGAAGACGGCGCTCCAGCAATATCTTGGACGAAGCCAATCCAAATGTAGCTGTCGAGAATCCAAAACAAGAGTTGTTGACACCAACACAATTGGCCAAGCTCCAGGAAGGAGAAGCGGTTATCTTACGTGGAGTCAAGGGACGGGATAATGCTGGACGTAAGGTCACAACGGATCCAATCTTCGCACATGATAAGAACAGCTTCCCTTACAAGTACATGTTTTTACAAGAGGAGTTTGATACATCGATGACTCTTGCGGATATTCCAGTCGAAAGTGCGCACCGTGAGCTAGAACTTCAGGAGATCGCAGTTGATGCAGGTACAGCCTTCAACAACATCATAGACTGGAGGCAACGTTTGACTATGCCTCTCCTCAGCAACAATGGGGAAACTCCTAAACTATCAGGTCGTCATAGTAAAGGACAAAAGGTACAATCCCAATCATTTACATCTACAGATGAACTATTCCAGGCGGCTGTAGCTAGTGTCATTCACGGTGACTATGATTATTATGATGATGGAGACGACTTCTTTGCGGATGAAGTTATCTAAAAAGATATACAATAAGTTATATAAACACTTGCAAGAAAAAAAGCTGTTTGCTATAATAAAATAAACAATGGTTAGGAGATAAATGATGAAAGCAAAGTACTTTTTAAGAATTGTTTTAGTAGGTTTAGCCTTGATTATACTTGGAGCTTGTGGTCAAAAATCACCTGATTCTATTGCTAAAAATGTGCTAAAGGATAGCTATACAGGCTTCTCACCAGAACATAGTTCTGATAGTTCTGTTTTTAAGGGTGGAGTAGGAACTACCTTGAAATTTGATAAAGCAGAACGAACCATCTCGAATAACGACGGTAGAAGTGTTAAGTACAGTGTCCTATCAGAGGAACAAGTAAAGACTATTCCAGCCACTTTCAGAGGAACGATTGTAAGTTTAGAAAGTCAGCTGAAAGGAAAGGATAACTTTACAATCGCTGTTGGTGATAATGCAGATAAGCCTGAGGATGCAGGTGCCTATTATCAAGTCGTCTTGACTGAGGGTGGTAAAAAAATCCGAATTATTGAACTCCTTCGTGGCTATAAAGAGGACAATGCTTTCTATGATTTCAACGGAACCGCAGATTAATTTACAAAAGTCTCAATTACTTGAGGCTTTTTTTGTTGTCAGAATTTCATTGTCCCTTTAAAAACGATTTTGCCATTATCGAATATGATAGGGGTATCTTAGAAAGAAAGAAGGTACCTTTAGTGCACTATCAAACCTTTTCAGATTTGGTGAATGAGGTCAAGAATCTCAATGGTGAAATCACAGGCGAGAATGCAAAAAAGCTGGCGGAATTTTATTCCTACTGGGGCAACTATTTAGAACCGACTCCTGCATTTATGGCATTTCTCACTTATTTACCAGGAGGGATTGTCAAGGCTCTTTATCAAATCACTTCCAGCCTAGAACATGTTTTTAATAATATGTTCAAGCTCTTTGGTCTCTTCGGTTATCTGGGCGACCAGAAGACGATTATAGGCCAGTTCTTTTACTGGTTTCAGTTATTGGGGACGTCCTTGTTCACCCTGATTTTGGTCGTGTCGGCTGTCGCTGGAGTTTTTACAAAGCCAGTCAAATACAAAGGGGTCATCACGAATTTCCTTTTGGTAACGGCTGTAACTGCCGTATTGCCACTAGCTTTGACCACCATCTCAACAGCAGTGGCACAGGATGCCATGTCTATCCAGACAGTCTCCAGTGAAGCGCCATCTGGTAGCCAACCGATTTCTTCCTTGGCTCTTCAGCCCATGAAAAATAATGTAGTAGACTTAAAAGTCTTGATCTACAAAGATTTTTCTACGGAGCTGTTTCCAATGGATGATTATGGCTTCATCAAGCCTGTTCAGGAAGGCTCTACTCCTGTCAATAATATCACGGATGACCCTGCACAGCGGGATACAACTGATTTTGCGACCAAGATTGATTTTGGGGCAAACTATGGTACAACAAATCCAGAAATGCTAAAGAGGATGCAGGAAGACGACAAAATAGCAGGAATTAAAGGCTTGTTCCTCCATAAGTTGAATTCTAATAATACAGGAGTTGAAAGCATTACAGAACACCGCCTCATTAATCAATTGAGTGCTTTTGAATCAGTTTACATGCGCTATAAAGTCAACTGGATAGGGATGTTTCTCCAGTACATTATCCTGATTGTTCTATTGGTCAGCATGATCATCAAGCTCGTCAAATCAGTTTTTGATATTCTGATTGAAGCAATGATTTCTCCGATTCTCGGCTATAGTTCTCTATCAAACTCAAAGAAATACAAAGAGTTGTTAAGAACGATTGGCGGTGCCTTGGCAGGAATCTTCTTTGAAGTTATCATTATGCGTGTAACCCTTGAGATTTTCAGAGATTTACCAATCCTTTCTGTCTCAGCTGTATCGAAGCTTTCTGGCGGATTCTTTGACGGACTCAACATGTGGGAACAGTGCCTAGCAGCTGCCTTTGTTTATGTTGGAGTATTCTTCGCAGCTATGCAAGGAGTGGCCATGATTGAGCGCTGGCTTGGAGTTTCAACAGGTCATAGTGAAACAGCTCAACAACTGCTCGGAGCTATGATGATGGGCAATGCCTTTGCGGCTGGAGCAGGCGGTCTCTTTAATGGTGGTATGGCACTTGGTCAATTTGGTATGGATATGGCACAAAAAGCTCCAGATGCCTTGTCTAAAGGAAGTCAGATTCTAGGAAATAGCCTAGCCAGAACTGGAGGTGGTATTCAAGGTGCTTTGAACTCTATAAAAGATCAGGGCTTGATGAATGCGGCCAAAGGTGGTGTAAGTAATATGGTTGATTTGGCAGAATGGAAAGCATTTGAAGCCATGCAAAATGGGAAAGGGGCAGTTGGTAACGTTTTAGATAAGCTGGATGATAAGGCTGTCTCTGCTCAAAATGCGACCTATAACGCATTGAAAAACGATGCAGTTCCTGGTATTAATCAGCCTGGACCAGTTGATATTCCTGAGCCTCCAATTGACCCAGGAACAACGGACGCACCTATTGTCGATCCAACTTCTTCAGCTGAAGGAGTGGAGTCCCCAATTCAAGATCCACCACTTCAAACTGAAGGAGCGGAGCCACCAATTAAAGAGTCAACTCATCCAACTGGAGGAACGGAAGCTCCAATTCAAGATTCACCTCATCTAACTGGAGGAACGGAGCCACCAACCCAAGGTTCATCTCAATCAGTTGTAGAATCGACACAAGCACCGAAACAACCAGACTCTTCTCAACAAAAATTTCAACAGAGTATGAGTCAAATGAATTACATGAACCAACAGATGCAACAAGCAGGACAGCGTATGCAAGGAGGACGTCATATCACAGGTGCTGAAAGTCCTGAAGAGGAGGAATAGGATGAATTATGGATTTAACAGGGAAGAATATTGTTATCACAGGAAGCTTACGTCCTCTAACTCGAGAAGAAGCCATACGATTTTTAGAAAGTAAAGGGGCTGTCGTGCAAAACTATGTGTCTTCTAGGACAGATATATTGGTTGTAGGACACAAGCAGTTGAATCTTTTTGATCCAGATAAAAGTTCTAAGAAGCATGATGCAGCGCTTAGAAGACTATCAGAAGGCCAATTGATTACTTTTCTTTCTGAAGAATCATTCTTTGATTTAGTTAAGAAGTCTCAAGATTGAGGCTTCTTTTATTGTGCAAAAAAGTATATAACTTTTTGTGTATTTACTTCCTGAAAGATAATGGCAAAAATGCTATTGTCCCTTTAAAAGATATTTTCGATTATTCATTATAATGTGAGTGTCAAAACAAATATAAAGGAGAAATTCATGTACGGTGAAAAATACGGTGTACCTAGAGATATCTATGCCAAAATCAAGATTATAGGCCTTCTTATTCTAGATATTGCTTTTGTAGGAATTACTGGAGTAATCGCTTTGAGCGTTGGCTTAAAAATCTTTCCTAAAAGCCAGTGGATACAGATGTTCGCATTCATTTTTTTAACACCAGTTTTGAGTTTGTATCTGGTGTTACCAGCTAACGGTGGCAAAAAGAACTGGCACAGCATGTTTCTTTTCTTCAGACGAAGAAGAAAACGTTATATTAGCTTGAATTATATCAGAAGGAGAAAACCATAATGGCGATTAAACAAATTCAACCCTCAAAAAACGAGAAACGCCCTCTGGGACGTATCCAAGAAACAAAGAAACAAACGCAGGAATATTTTGATTTACATTCTTGCGTTGAGTTGTTAGATGTAAAATCAATCATTCCAAACAGCCAGGCTTATATCCAGTTAGTTGATTATGGCTACTTGCAGCTGATGGAGATACCAGGTAAAGATTTAGGATCGATGTCTTATAACGAGGTTATGAGAACTATTGAAAATTTTGAAACCTGGTTGACTCGATTTGGACCGAATATCCAAGTGGAGACGACAACTTTACCAACAAATACAGATACGCAAATTTCTGACTTGCGCCATCATTTGGATTTAGTGCGACAAGAAATGTCTAAGTTATCAGTAAATGATAGACGTTTTTTACAACTCAAGGATCGTGAAATTTGGCTTCAAAGCCAAATTAAAGTTGAAGAAAGCATCCGACAAGAAGTCTATAATACAGAGTTTATACTGTGGTTATTTGCGCCTACAACAACCGAATTGGACGAATTGGTTCGTAAGGCTAAAACTTATGGAAATAATGATTTTGTTCCACAAGATATCAGCTACAGGAAGAAAATTCAGATTATAAAGCAATACAACAATATGAATGAGAAAGTATAGGAGAGATAGCATGCCTGATTTATCAAAACGTAGACAAAGACAACTAAAAAATGAAGGATATGACCTTGCCTTTCTTAGCCAGATTCAACCGCAAGGAAATATTGATTTTCAAAAGGATGACCGCTCCTGGATAAGTGGAGATGGATACCATACGGTCTTACACTATTATGAATATCCAACTGAAGGAATGGATCGTTTTTGGCTTTCTGAATTGTTGTTGATTCCTGGAACACGTTCCTTCCTATCGCTGTACAAGGAGGATAACAGACAGCTTCAAAAAGAGATTGAGGACTCTATTGAAGAGAAGTCAACACGGATTACAAACAATAGCAAACTAACCAATAATCGGAAAGAACTAGATGAAATTGACAATCTTAATAAACTAAGCCGTGAAATTGATAAGCGGAATATAGCTATGTATGGGATGTATATTCGTGTCTTTGTGTTTGCATCAACCAAAGAAGAATTATTCAAGAAGGTTGAAGAGGTCAAAGACAAAACGTCGAAATTCAAATCCACCATTCTATCAGGAGAATTAGATTTTGAATACCATGCCCCATTTATTCCAGCTGAATATCAGATTGATTTACCCAATCATCGAAGAGGGATACCGACTCCAGCTCACTCAATAGCTGGTGGATATTTCTTTAATCATACGAAGCTAGAAGATGAGAAAGGCTTCTATCTTGGATGGACTCCAACGAACGGAGCGGTAAATTTCAATTTTCTAGAACGTGACGAGAAAAGAACACGGTCCTTTATGATCCTATCTGGAAATCCAAAGATGGGACAACGATCTTTTCTTATGAAACACACAGATGGTCTCTATGCGAAGGGTCATTATATTCGCAACTTTGATGCTACTGGCCAGTTTCTTGATCAGACACGAAAACAACATGGATTGATTCTTGATTTATCAGGTGAGGCTAACCGTATCAATATCTTCCAGGTATTTCCAACAGTAACCAACGAAGCAGGAACTGAAATCGATAAGAAGAAATCTTACAACCTTCATATCGAGAAACTGAAGAGTATCTATAAACTCCTGAATAATGAAGTGACAGGAGACGATTTAATAACATTTGGAACTCTCCTGAATGATTTCTATATTGAGGAAGAGTTGTGGGCTCGAAATCCTTCGTTGAATCCAGAAAAACTGAAAGCGACGGATATTGTGAAGGAAGAGTATCCTATTCTGTCTGATTTTATTTTGTTTGTTGATGCCTACAAACGTCGACTGGAACAAACTAGTGCGGATAAAGCTGAACACAAGGCTGTTAAGCGTATTTACAATACGTTTAACGAACTATTGACAACAAACGCAGAAATTTTCGAGGGAACAACCGAATTTCAAGATATCTCTTCAGAGCAAGTTGTAACATTTGACTTCTCAGGGTTGAAGAACGCCCCTCATTTGTTAAATGTTCAGATATTTTCTGTTCTTTCACTTGTCTCAGCTGATATTGTTAATAACGGAAAACGTTGTAAGCAACTACTGAAGAAACGACCTGACTTAACGGAGATGGATATGCAACACTATATTGTTAATATTAGTGGGGCACAGACACTCATTAATCCAAAGCATGAAAGTAGTGTTAATCTCCTAGCCGATATGATCGATACAATGGGGGAAAACTTTGCTGGTGTTGTATTGTCTGTAAATTCACTACGAGGTATTCTGTTTGAGACAGGTATCGGCACTCATAAGGATCCGTATGTGACTGCTGTTCAGAGAATTTTTGGTCTGATGCAATATAGAGTTTTTGCTCAGACGGATGAAACCAGTGTTCCTCTACTAGCTAACGCCTTATCTGGATCAATGAATCAGTCTGAACTAGAGACTTTGCCCCGTCTGGCGAAAGGACAGTTATTCATGAACATTGCAGGAGTTGGAAATCTAGTATTTAACCAACAGTTGTTAGCTCCTGAAGTTGAACGCTATGGCGGTATTGAATAAGAAAGGAAGATAAACCAGGATGGCCAAAAATAAACTAGGAATGATTGCAAGGACTAAGCAGAGATTTGATCAATATGTGTTGATTCGTAAATATCGCATGAAACAAGAAAGAGATTATTTCGCTTCAGAGGGAGAATCTGATCCAAAGCGCCTAGAAGCGCAAAAGGAACGAGATAAGGAGTTTTTGAACGGTCTCAAAAAAATAGGTATAGGGTTTATTGTATTTTTAATTTTTTATGGAATTTTGCGAACAATATTAGGATTGTGGTAGATAAGCGAGGTATCCATGAAAAAAATATTTAAACTGAAGCTCCTCATCCCTCTTGTAGCTCTTCTATTAATTGTCAATGTTGGAATAACCATGTTAGTTGGGATAATGGGAGCTGTAACCAATAATGGAAGAAATGATTGTGGTGCCGTAGAAACAACATCCTCAACTAGCGACTCAACAGTTTCTTCAGCTGATGGTTCCATCGATGACTTTGTAAAAAAGCATAAGGAAGCCTATATCCTATCTTGGAAGGCAGGAGGCTTCCTACCTTCAGCTTCTATCACTCAAACAATGATAGAGAATGGGTTCAATTTTACGAATCCTAATGGTACTTCCTTCTGGAAAGCTCACAATATGGGAGGTGTTAAAACCTCTAGCAAGAGTAATTTTCCAGTTACTCTTGCGACATATGGTGAAGACAGTGTTGACCTAACAGGAACAAAGCCTGGAGCAAATGTTGGAGACGGCACAGGAGGAGCTTATACTTGGTTTTCTAGCTATGATGCAGGTATTGTAGGGAAAGCTGAGTTTATGGCTCACCAGACGCTTTATAAAGGGGCTATAAACAATACAAATGGTATTGCTAGCCTATCCGCTATAGCAGATGGTGGATGGGCCACAGATGGCACTTATAAGAGCAAACTAACTGATATGTATCAAAAACTGGGTACGAAGTATCAGTGGCTTGATAAGGAAGCTATTGCTGCTCATGGTGAGAAGCCATATGAAGGATCCAGTACACAAGATGTCAGTTCTTCAGATAGTGCGGTGTCTTCTTCAGCTGAAAAAAGTGGATGTGGTGAGTCAGGTAGCAGCACCGATGGAACGGGAACTGTCCCTTCAGATGCGACTGCATGGGGGTATAAACCAGAAGACTTACCAGATAGCTTGAAACCATTCATTATTGATCCTAAGAGCTTAGGCATGGATTATGCTAAGTCTACAGGATGGTATAATCCTGGAAGTGACGAGTATGCTGGACAATGTGTGAATCTTACAATTAGTATTGGAAATCACTTATGGGGGCATTCTGGTTCAGTTCAAGGTAATGGGAAAGATCAGGCAGCAGCATGGGCTGCAATATTTGGAAATTCAGTTAAGGCTACACCCAAAAGAGGCGCTATTTTTTCTACACAGGTAGGAGGTGGAGGATATGGTCATACTGGAATTGTATGTCATGTTTTCGAGAATGGCTCTATCTTATTTGTAGAACAAAATACACCTCTGAGTGGCTGGGATCAGTTCAAAACTCCATATACATGGAATTATCGTATTTGGACTAAATCACAACAACAAGAACAGGTAATCTCTTTTGCTTATCCAGATGACAGAGAAGCTAAATTAAGTTCAAATTAAAAGGAGTATATAAAATGATTGATTGGATAAAGGAGAATATGGTTGTATCGATTGTAGTAGGTGTTCTATTGGTTTTGGCAGGAATAGGGATTGTATCGAGTTTCAGGCCATCTCAACAAACTAAAATAGAAGAAGCTGCACAGGTGAGTTCTTCAGGAACCACTCAAAACGAGCTGCCTTCCAAAGAAGAAACAGCAGACGAGAAGAATTATCGGACAGCTAAGTTAAAACTAGAACGCCCCTACGCAGAGGCAAGCTCAGAAGACAAAAAAGAAGTGTTAAAAGCCTTTGAAGAAGCAGTAGCAGATATAAAAAAGACGAATTTTCTGCCAAATGTCAAGGGAACAATCGAGAATCATTTATCTATGACACAGAATGCGATGGTTCAAACCTTTGCGATGGCTCTTCTGACGAATCAGTATGATTTTCAACCTAAACAATTGGAAGTGATGCCAACTGAATCAGATGATGTGATTCAATTTTTGGTTGTTTTAACTAAGAATGGAGAAGAGAACAGCTATTTCGTTGGAAATTTCAATACTACAGTTCAACAAATCCAGCTAAAAGCCTATGTTGGCGGAAATATAGGTGGTACATACGGATAACAAGTTGCACAAAAAGTTATATAACTTTTTGTGCTTTTATATTGACAAATAAAGTTGTTTTAGGTATAATTAAGTATATAAAAAGTTATATAACAAAATATACAATTATCCAAGGAGGGAATCATGAAGATTCAGACTACAAACTTAGGAAAAGGTGGCGGTGGGAAGACTACAGATACCTTTAATGAAGGAGATTGGTTGGCACGTGTTAAGGGACTTAGAACACTACTCATTGATGGCGCTTGGGAATGTAATTTAACAAGAACATTTGATGTAAAATGTGAGAAAACTGTCTATGATATATTTACAACTGGAGAGTATGAAATTGTTCCAATATCGGAAAATCTCAGTTTGATTTGTGGTGATGAGCGTTTGACAGATGAGCAGTTAGATCTTGCTAGTCGAAACAACAAGTATCTCCAGTTGTTTATGTGGTTTAGCGAACATTACGAAGAGTTAGAAGCGCAATTTGATGTCATTCTAATTGATACGCACAATGATGAGAGTTTAGTTACAGCAAATTTTATAGCTGTATCAGATATTGTCTTGGCTGTTTCTGATGCCTCTCTTAATGGTTTTCGTGCCTGGTTATCTTTGAAAAATTTTGTAGACTTCATTAAGAGCGAGGCTATCGAAGTTATTACTAAGAAAAGCTATGTTAAAGCAGAACCTTATCTTATTGGGAATAAGATTAAGTACGTTGGAAACAATGTAACAGACACCTGCAAACAATTTTTAGAAGTTGTTGAAGAAGATCAGGCTTACCTGGGTTCTATCCAGGAGAAAGAGCTCATGGCCAAGAGTCTTGTGATCAGTCAGAGTGTCTTTGAGCAGTATGAAGAGATGACAGCTAACCAAAAAGAGACACATCAAAAGTTTTATGATAATATAAACTACGTATATGAAAATATTTTGAATGTGTTAGAAGGAGAGGTAGCATGACAGAGAATCGATTCGCACAAGTAAAACAAACATTCCAAAGTACACCAAAGAGAGAAAAGACTCTTTCCTCGAGGAAACAAAATCAGGAGGCTAGAAAGTCTCCTGACAGCTATAATAAAAAGCAACGTTTTCCTTTCTCTCTGCATCATAATGTTCGATATGATATGTTAGATGCTTTAGTAGAGTATCACGGTGAAAAATCAGCTTCATCTTATATTGAGAATCTGATTATAAGAGAATGGGAAAAGATGGAGAGAAAGAAAAAATAGCGTTCTATAGGGTATCTTACCAAAAACTATTTAGCCTCCACATATAAGGAGATAATAAATTTTAAAATATTACTGATGAAGTAGGAGGAATCTATGATGATTTTCATTGATATTAAAAGACTTGTTCAGCTGTTCTTTATTTTTATCGGAGCTATAGCAATCTATGTGTTCTATAAAACATTTGGACTTAGTACGGTGTTTATAATTGTTTTAGGTTTGGCCGTTTTGAAATTCGCTCCAGCTTTCCTTCCAGTTGTATTATTACTGTATTTGGGACTTCACTTTACAGGTGGTTTTTCCTTTATTGCAGATGGAATTGTGACGGTTTTATGGAGTATTATTTTGATTCCTATGGGGATAGCTACTATTGAAATGAGCAAATCCTATTTGAGTAAGAAAGAGAAACCCTGGTATGACAAGTAAGAGTTTATCTGAAAAGATAGGCTCTTTTTTTGTCAGAACAAATGATTATTTGAACATTCAGGTCAAAATTTATTAAAATAAGCGTAATTTTAATAAGGGAGGATTCTGAATGGCTTTCTTTGATGAGAGAGAATTAAAAAATCAATTGCTGTTTCAAAATGCAAAAGAATTTTATAACTTTGTTTCTAGGTATGATGAGGAGATGATTCCAGTCATGAAAGCAAAGGGCTATACCTGTATTCATTCAATGGAGCGAACCGTCGCTTTTACATTTGGTGAGTTTACTTTCAGAAGAAGACGTTGGAAAAAGGGAGATCATTGGGTCATTCCAGTAGATGAAAAGTTAGGGCTTCAAAAGAACGTCCGCTTCTCCTGGGAATTTATGTACCAGGTGGCCAAATTATCTACTTTGATGCCATATGATAAAGTAACTCAGGTGATCCAATTGACTTATCACATCTCTATCACAAAGCCAATTGTAGTAAAAGCTGTAAAAATCTGTGAGAAGTTATTGGAGGAAAGAGAAGGCTATCGATATTATGAAGAGAATAAAGAAGTTAGCAAAAGAAAAGCCCAGGTTATTTATATTGAGGGTGACGGTGTGATGGTCAAAGCACGAGACACACAGAAGGATAATAAACATTATGATTTATCCCATTTTGTAGTCCATACGGGAAGCCATAAAGTTGGCAGCAATCGATTTGAACTCCAGGACAAAAAGGAATTTATTGGCCTTGATAACCGCTTAGTGAGGGAGCAGGTGATCGATTATCTGTTCAATAATTACGAAATTACGAATCAGACTTTATTAATTACGAACTCTGATGGAGGTCATGGATATACACCCTATGTTTTCAAAGAGATTGCGAAGGTTTTGCGAATTAAACGCCACGAACATTTCTGGGATGAGTATCATGTAAATAAGGAGTTGAAGAATTATTTAAAATTTTACTCTGAAGATCTATTAGAGAGAGCTTTCCAGGCGATTAAGCAACATGATAAGCAGTTAATGAGAACTGTCCTAGATACGACCGAAAGTTATATCGAGACAGAAGAAGAACAAGAGTTGTTTGAGAAGTTCAAGAGTAAAATATTGAGAAATTTCCAATATACTAAACCAGCCGAACAGAGAGGATTCAGTCATGCAGGAATCGGTATAATGGAGAGTCAGCATCGTAAGGTCACTTATAGAATGAAAAAAAGAGGAATGTATTGGACTCTTGCTGGAGCTGAAACGATGAGTCGGATAATTGTTTTGAATTATGAGGATTCCTTGAGGGAACTATTCTTTGGCAACTGGAGAGAGGATTATGAAAAATTTATTTCTTTAGAGGAAGTTTCTGCTTATACCATTAAAAAGAGAATGAGTAAAACTGATAAAGAAAACACATCTAGATATCAATGTTACCCTGATAGTAAAAGGTTATCCTACTTCCGAAAACAATAGAAGTACATAATAAAGTGTATAAAAAGTTATATAACAATAACCTTTGCAAAAAAAGGTCTTTTTGTGCTACAATCAAACATAAAATGCTTGCGCGGTATGTAAAAATGTGTTATAATCTACTTAAATTAATCGAATAAAAAAAGACGAAAAGTGCGCTAACACTTCTCGCCTTACCGAGTAAGAAACCGACCTTCTTACTCAGTCTTTAATTAATGATACCTGATAAGTGTATCAATGTCAAGACTGAGCAAGAAATTTGTTCAGTCTTTTTTTAAAACTCGGTGATGTTCTCCTAAAAATTGTATGAATTTAGGCGTTCTAAAAAAATCTACCGCATACTTTCGTTGAATGATGTTCAAGCAGTTAGCGCTCCAGTAGATGTGGCAAATGTGCAAAAAGCTGCGGTTTCTTACGGACAAAAGGTTCAGAAAATAGAGTCTACTTATCAAAAAGTGGACTCACTATTAAAAGCATATAATGCTATTAAAGATTTGCGAAACAGTAATGTTTCTACAGCTTTAACAAATATTTGGTACGAAGCGATTACTTCAAATCTGAAGAAATATGAAGATAGTCTATCTGCTCCTGCCAGTGCTACAGATACGGATGGTGCTAAGGACAAAGTGGATAAGGCCTTAACAAAATTGACTGATTTGAAACCTGTATTAGAGAAAAATGTGCAAGATGTTTTGGATACAAACAAGGAATTGGATACCAAAATCAGGGACCAACTTGAGCACTACAAACAGTTAGAAAATGCGCTAAAAGATTTGAAGGATAAACAAGCAGACGGAAATGATGCTTTTGAGACTACTAATACGCAATTGAAAACTCTAAATACTGATTTTGCAGCTCTTTTAACAGAAACAGCAGGTGTGAAGACTTCTTCTCAAAGCAATGTGAAGGCGGCTGAATCAGTGAATGAGACTTTGAGTAATTTTAATCGTGAATTATCAAATGCGCAAACTAGCACTGAAAAACTTTCGCAGGATGCTGATTCGTTGATGACCCAATTTAACGAGGAATTGACAGCCAATGGCAACTTTGTTGAATCTTTCTTGAAAGTTTTAAATAATGCTTATGAAAATGGAGTGCCAAATGAAGTCCTGCTTAATTTCCTATCAAATCCAGTTGCGCAAAATTCATCTTCTGTAAAAGCAACAGTTAATGTATATCGTCCGTTTACATGGATTCTACTTTTGGAAATTGTGAGTCTCTTTACAGCTTATCTCTTTGCGACTCAAAATATTATTCGTAAGGTTAAAGATAAATTTAAGTTGGATAAACTACATGATACAGACCTTGTGACTGTAATTACCTTATCTGCGCTAAGCCTTGTTGTTGGACTAGTCGTTGGTATCGTTTCAAATATTCAGCTACAAGTTGGTCGTGAGTACCAACCATCATGGGTTTTATTAATTGTTTTAGCGGGATTTGTGCTGATTCAAGGACAATATTTCTTACTTAAACATTTTCGTGTAATTGGTATGGGACTCGCCTTCTTTATGATGATTAGCTTTGTGTACCTATCAAATGCTATCGGCACAACAGCTAGTCTAACAGGCTTCCCAGCATTTATCAAAAACCTTAATGTTTTATCAATATTAGAAGGCTTGCTCTCAGGATATTTTGATGGACATCCAGCCACAATTATAGTTTTTGTCGCAACGATTTTTGTGATAGCAATTCTAATTGTTATGAACGTTTTTATCAAAGCAGGAAGTTTGTGGTTTCAAGTAAATCAAACTGAGAAAGTATAGAAATTAAGAATATGAAAAAAATATTTCTTTTGCTTCTTACCTTGGTAGCGTCTGCAGTAGTTTCAACAGCTACTGCAGATGATATAAAGGATAATAGTCTGCAGCTTGATGATTCTCGACTTGAGAAGAAAGAAGGATTGAAGTTTGGTATTCAGTCCGAACAAGTCAAAGACCTTTTTAATGAAGTGACTCAAAAGAAGTTGCAGGAGATGCAACATTATCAAGAAGAACAGTTGATCACAGAAAGGGGACAACTGTTTTCTGCTATACAGGGACCAGTAAAAAATAATTTGCAAGAACAACTATTTCAACCAAATTCCGGCAAATTATCTAAATTTCAAACAAATTTAGATAAGGGTACTGGAGGGGAATTGAATAATTTTATGCCAGAGATGTTCTATGTAGGAGTCGTTCTATTGCTGATGGGTGTCACTGGTTTGATGAGTTACCGAGTGATGGCAGATAATTTGGATTGATGTTTTAACAGTTCGTCCAAGAAACATAGAAAAAGGATAAATCAGACAGGAGATACAAAAAGTAATGGAGCAACATATCAATATTACCCTGCGCTTGAAAGATAGGGATGTGGATGTTCGAATTCCCCGAAAGATTGAAGTACGTCGTCTAATCCGAGAAATTGATACGATTTTTAATCCAGGAATAGAGCGAAAAAAATACCAATTAAGAATAGTCAATAAAGGTTTGTTGATTGATGAAGGAAAACATCTGTCTGATTATCCAATGACGACAGGAGATTTAGTAGAAATTGAGGAAATATAGGTGACTGAAGAAAAATTTGTATTTGGTGGACAACCATTTATCTATGAAAAAAGTGAAACTACCTGGGAATTAAAACTTAAACGTTCAGATGTAGCTAGTCAAGATCTACGAGAGCTTTTGTTGTTGGATTTACACCATCCATTGTTTTTGGAGCAATCCATGGTATCTGATGAGGACAGTGTGACTTTTTCTTACCAAGTAGAGCCTTATGGATTAAGTTATGATGAAGTGAAGAACCGTACAATCTCAGAGAGAATTCGTTTAGCTCTAAACGTTTTTAGTCTAGAGGGAGCTTTAGAGTTACCGGTAACCTTTCTTTTGCATCCATTGAATCTGTTTATTACGAAAGATGCACAAGCTAAAATTGCTTATCGTGGAATTCCAGATTTGATGGTTCCTCAGGCTATATCTCCAGAAGATTTTCTACGTCAAGCCAAGTGTTTTACAGTAACTTTATTTACCGATTTGGACTTTATGGATCTCTACAACGGTTCTCTGGAACTAGAAACTTTACCAGATTTCCTAAATGATTTGTGCCAAGCTAATGATATTGCATCTGCAGTTTCAATTTTGGAAAAATATTATGTCGAGAAATACACGAAAGAACAGGCTGATTTGGTATTGGTTCCAAGTAGAAAACATCGTGTTTTTAAGTTGGCTACAATCTGGTTGTCAGCTAGTGTAGTTTTGTTGGCCATTCCACTTATTTATTTGATTTTTGTACAAAATCCATTCAAAGAAAAGATGCTACAGGCTGATACTGCCTTTATAAAAGTGGATTATAGTGGGGTTATTACGGAACTGGAGGGCGTTACTCCGTCTAGTTTACCAAATACTCAAAAGTATGAACTGGCATACTCTTATATTCAGGGATTGGAATTTTCTGATGACCAAAAGAAAGTCATTTTGAATAATGTGACTCTCAAGTCAGATGAACTTTATTTGACTTACTGGATCCAAATTGGGCGCAATCGTTTTGAAGAAGCTCTCGATATTGCTAAACGGATTAATGATAGTGACTTGATTCTCTATGCGTTGACTCAAGAAATCAAGCAAGTTCGTGAAGATGATAAGTTGTCAGGAAAAGACCGAGAAAGTAAGTTGAATACATTGGAAAGTGAATACAAAAAGTACTGGGATAGTCGAAGTCAGTTATTGACAAATGAAACTAGTGCTAACAAGTCCACTACTACTACAAATCAACAAGATAAGACTTCTGAAAGTAAACCTTCTTCAGAAAAGAAATCTAGTCCTAGCACTTCCTCTAACAATTAAAGGAGACCAAGAGAGAAATTATGAAAAAACAAATCATTTTCTACAGCCAAGGTCTACGTTATGAAGTAGAATTAGGTGCGGATAAAACTGTCTTGATTGGTGCAACTGAAAAGGCTCAAGTGTATCTTTCGCAACAGGAAATGCCAATTCAACTTAAAGTTGACGGTGACGAGGTGTTTTATCAGTATGGTGACGAAGTAGGCCTACTGAAAAATGCTCTAAGCTTGGGTGAAGTCGTCTTCTATCTCCGAGAAGGAGAAACAAAAATTTATGATCTTTTGGATCTGTCGGAAATTCAGATAGGTTCTCATAAGGGTGCTCTTATCACTCTAGATGCAGAGATTGAGCTATTATTGCAGAAAACTCAAAATCAATGGATTTTGACTCGAATGCGAGGGGAGTTCTATAGAAATAATCATTTGGAGCAAAACGACCAACAACCAATTAGTTTTGGGGATGAGTTGAGCTTAGGAGCAGTGACAATAAAACTCTATCCAGATGAGATTTGGATTCAAGGACCAGCTCAAGTTGGGAAACAATTGACATTGAGAGAGCCATCTCGTTATGCCTTTTATGAAGAGTATCCTGATTATCATCGTTCTCCAAGAATCATCTATCGTGGTAGTGAAGATAAAATTTTGATAAACCCTCCAGGTCAGGAACCAGTTAAACCTAGTGATGAACTATTGAAATTGATCATTCCTCCTCTTATGATGATTGGGGTAACAATCCTGATTACGTTGATTCAGCCTCGAGGAATTTATATTCTTGCGACAGTAGGAATGTCAATCACCACAATGATTTTCTCTATCCGAGGCTTTTTCAAAAATCGTAAAAAGTACAAGGCTGATAAAAAAGAGAGAATTGATCTCTATCGCCTTTATCTAAAGGACAAGGCTATGGAATTGACTCGTCTGGAGCGGGAACAAAAAGAGGGGATGAACTACCATTTTCCAACTGTTTTGGAGTTGACTGACCTCGTTGAGAGTTATAATCACAGGATCTATGAAAAGACCCCCTTGCACTTTGACTTCCTTTATTATCGTCTGGGCTTAGGAAAACTCCCAACTAGCTATGAGTTAAATTATGGGCAACGAGAACGAAGTGGGAAGAAAGATGCTTTAGAGGAAGAGGGATACGCCCTCTATAGTCGACATAAAAAAATCCCGGATATGCCGATTCCAGCCAATCTAAGCCATGGGCCGGTGGGGTATATTGGTCCAAGAATTCTAGTTTTAGAACAACTTCAGTTGTTGGTCATGCAGATAGCTACTTTCCACTCTTATCATGATGTGCAATTTATTACCATCTTGCCTGAAGAGGAAAAAGAACAGTGGTCTTGGATGCGTTGGCTTCCACATGCCAAGCTTCAAGAGCTCAATGTGCGAGGATTTGTATACAATCAACGAACACGTGACCAGGTTCTCAATAGCTTGAACCAAATCTTGAAACTACGTCGTAGTCAAAAGGAAGAAACATCACATAAAGAAAGTACACTTTTCCACCCTCATTACGTAGTTTTAGTGACAGATGAAAAGCTAATATTGGACCATGTCATTATGGAATTCTTTACAGAAGATCCAACAGATTTGGGTTGTTCTCTCGTTTTTGTAGAGGATGTGATGAGTTCCTTGTCTGAAAATATCCAGACAGTGATCAACATCAAGGACCGCAATACAGGACAACTTGTCATGGAAGAAGGAGTTTTGAAAGAGACAGACTTCCGCTTGGATCATTTTCCAGTCGATTATGACAAGGAGCGCATAGCTCGAACCTTGGCACCTCTCAATCACCTTCAAAATCTCAAGAGTTCGATTCCGGACTTGGTTACCTTCATGGAAATGTATGGGGCGGAAACATTTGAAGACTTGCAGGTATCTAGCCGCTGGGAAAAGAACGCGCCTTACAAGAGTTTGGCTGTTCCGATTGGTTTACGAGGTCAGGGAGATCTGGTTCAACTCAATCTTCATGAAAAAGCTCATGGTCCTCATGGTTTGATTGCAGGGACGACTGGTTCAGGGAAGTCAGAGACCATCCAATCCTATATCCTGTCTCTAGCTGTCAATTTCCATCCTCATGATGTAGCTTTCTTGCTGATTGACTATAAGGGTGGTGGGATGGCTAATCTCTTTAAAAACCTACCCCATCTCTTGGGAACTATCACTAACTTAGATGGTGCCCAATCCATGCGTGCACTAGCTTCAATCAATGCAGAGATCCATCGTCGTGAGCGACTCTTTAGGGAATTTGAAGTGAATCATATCAATCAATATCAGAAGAAATTTAAAAACGGAGAAGCCAAAGAACCTCTCCCTCATCTCTTCCTCATCTCGGATGAATTTGCGGAGCTCAAGGTCAACCAACCAGACTTTATCAAGGAGTTGGTATCTATCGCTCGGGTCGGACGTTCTCTAGGGGTCCACTTGATCCTAGCAACTCAAAAGCCATCAGGAGTAGTAGATGATCAGATCTGGTCCAACTCTCGCTTTAAGATTGCCCTCAAAGTGGCGGACCGCTCTGACTCGAATGAAATGCTTCATACACCGGATGCGGCCGAGATTACACAGACTGGACGCGCCTATCTGCAGGTCGGAAATAACGAAGTCTATGAACTCTTCCAGTCGGCATGGTCAGGAGCAGATTACCAGCCAGAAAAAGATGATATGGGAATTGAAGACCATACCATCTACCTGATCAATGAATTGGGACAATATGAAATCTTAAACGAAGACTTATCGGGCTTAGAGGATGCGGATGAAATCAAGGAAGTTCCGACAGAGTTAGATGCGATTGTGCATAATATCCAACTCATGTGTGAAGAGCAGCAGATTCCTCCAGTACCGCAACCATGGTTGCCTCCGCTCAAAGAGCGAATTACGCTTGAGGAGTTAGAAGAAGTGCAACCGACAGTAGCCTGGGAACAAGAGAAACCGCTCTCTGTCCTACTTGGAATGGCAGATATTCCACAGGCGCAGAAACAGGAAGCTGTCTCTATCAATCTCGCCAAGGACGGACATGTCCTTCTCTATGGAAGTCCGGGTACTGGGAAAACGACCTTCCTTCAGTCTGCAGGTATGGACTTGGCTCGTAAGTTCAGTCCTAAGGACCTGACTATCTACTTGATGGACTTTGGAACCAATGGTTTGGCTCCACTATCTAAACTTCCGCAGGTGGCTGATACCATGCTTTTGGACCAAACGGAGAAGATCTCTAAATTTGTACGAATCATGGAGAAAGAACTCAATCGTCGGAAGAAACTTCTCTCTGACTATGGCGTTGGGACATTGGAACTCTACCGTCAGGCCAGTGGTCAGAAAGAACCAGCTATTGTCCTTCTTTTAGATAGCTATGAAGCTATCAAAGAAGAGGCCTATGAGGCAGAACTCTTCAAGCTCCTAGTGAGAATTTCTCGTGAAGGTCTCAGCATCGGTGTGCACCTCTTGATGACAGCCGGTCGTCAGACCAACCTTCGTGCTCAACTCTACTCGAACTTCAAGCACCAGTTGAGCCTGCCACAAAATGAGGCAGGTGAAGTGCGAGCCATCGTGGGCTCTACACCACTTGCTATGACTATGGAAGATATCAAGGGACGTGCCCTTATGAAGCGTGAAGAGGTGGATGTCATCCAGCTGGCACTCCCAGTTTATGGAGCCAATGACACCCAAGTCCTCAACAACCTTCGCCAAACAGTCGCTTCTCTCCAAGAGGCTTGGACAGGCCAACGCCCAAGTGCTATCCCGATGGTGCCAGAGGAGTTGACAGAGAGAGACTTCTATAGTCGAGCAAGCGTGCAGACTGCCTATGAACACGGTCTCGTCCCATTAGGACTTGACTTGGAGACAGTTGAGCCCGTTACTTGGAACCTGGCTAAAGGCAATCTTCTTTACCTAACAGATAAAGAAGAGCAGATGACATCCTTGGTGAAACACATTGCCAAAGGGAAACAGAAAGTCATCGTCTTGGCACCACAATTTTCTAAACTAAATCTTGAGGGATTTGGGGAAGAAGTCATTTACGAGAATGAAATACAAAACATCGAAAATAGGCTAGAGCTTCTTGAATCGGAAATTCATAAGCGAAATCAAGAGGGATTAAAGGAACATGTAGTTACCATTGTTCTTTATAATATCACGGAAATAATTGGGAATTTAACACCTGTGGCACAAAAGAGACTAGAGTTTATCTTTAAACAAGGTTTACTAGCAGGCTATGCTTCACTTGTTATTACGAACCAAAGTATTTCTCGTAATATAGAGGCTCCGTTGCGCTTAGCCAAAGGTTTCAAACAAGCTTTGATTAGCATGAGGCTCAATGACCAAAACGTTGTACCCGTCGCAAAGAAACCTCTAAGAGAGACTATGTTAGAAAATCAAGTTCATTATTTTGTTTGTGAGAGTATATACATTAAGATTAAGGCATTGATGCGCTAGATGCTTGATTAAAGGCGCAATCACAAATCAATAGTGAACATTATAATTGCGGAGTAAAGAAAGATGAAAAAAATAAAAATAATTTTATGGTTAATGATAGGAGGAATTATGCTTATGACAGCAGCATTGTTGAATGGATGTAGTTTGGGAGGTGAAACCATTCCAAAAAACAGGACAAAAGAACAGTACGAATTTGAAAAAACGTTTGAGCCCATGTTTAAATTTTTAGAACAAGAAAAAAAAGATTTTACTGGACTAAAGTCATACACTAGTGATGTTTATATAAAAAATCAAGCTGAAGTCAAAAACTACGAAGTGGACTTAGATATTAATCAAGCTGACATTAAAGGTGATTACACAATAACACTTGGCGAGGATAAAGAAACTGTTCCAGTTACTTATTCTAATGGTAAACTAAATTATGAGTCTGAGATAAATCCTTTATTTGATGAGGAAATTTTAAATTTAATGGTTTCAAGAGATTATTTCGCTTCCTTAGATGTGGAAAAAACATTTAAGAGCGCAGAAACTGAATTGAGTGATATTATCTACGAGCCAGAAAATCAATCTGAGTTATATAAAAAAATAGTGGAAAAGTATAACCTTCCTTCTGACACAAAATTTTCAGTTAGTCTTGGATATGCTTACTATGACAGATACGATATCCTACTAAGTTTAGAATCTAAAGAAAAATTGGTTCAAATCAGTGCTGCATTTTATTTAGTGAAAGGAAAGTGAATTTATGAATTCAATCGAGAAAAGTAATAGGCGAGTCGAAGTGTCCGCTAAAATTTCAGATTATGTTTATGAATATGAAAAAGATTATACTTTTCGGAATCCTCAAAAACCACTTAAAACTACTGAAAAGCTCATAAAAGAATCTTATGGAGATTCTGTAAAAATCGTAGACAAAATGTATGATAAAGATTCGGGTGTTGCGGCTATTGCTGTTTACGATGAACTGACAAAGGAGACCTATATCGCCTACGCTGGAACAAACATGGAAGCTGATGGTCATAAGGATCCTATTGTAGACCTTGCGATCGCTTTAAATGATAGTTTATACCTGAAAGAAAAGAATAAACCTGCCCTTGATTTTTATGATAGAGTGGAGGCGAGTGGACACTATATTAGCACAACTACTGGCCATTCTTATGGAGAATTTCAGGCTGGAAGGACAGCCATGGAGAGACAGGTGCCCTATAATTTTGGCTATCAAGGGGCTCCTCAGTCGGTAAACGGTAAGACTGCTAACGAGATGGTGGCAGCTGGTGACGCTGCTTGGTATGCAGAATTTGTTGGTAAGAGTAACAATTTTGAAGAGTTCAAACAAAAATTAGAGGCGAAAGCTAATGAAACGAATGTCATGATAACTAAGATGACTTTGGGTTTTAAGAAAAATACAGTTAAACTTCCAGACGATGCCGTTCTTAGGCAGTATTGGGATTATCTGTCTCATTTAAAAGATACTTCTCCTGAGACTTTGAAAGCTGCTAAAGAAGAAGCAGAACGAATTGAAGCGTTGAGGAAGAATTACAAGGGTTACTCTGTGACATTTTCTTCAACACGAGATTTATTAACGAATATTGCCTGGGCTCAGGATGGGAAAGAGATTTCATTTGGAGGACAGGCGCTGGATAATAGTACTGCAGAGACACTGCTGGATAACAATACTTGGTTAGTGCTAAAATTTTTTGGAATTACAAGGGAAACCAAGTATCCTGGTAATGTTGTTGCGATTGATTTACCGATTCATCATAGTATGACAGACTACAGAGAAAATGCTGAAGCTATGGAATATACAAAGCAAGTAGTTCTGGAACAGTTATTTGCGGTTGATATAGATGGCGATGGTTTATTAGATTTTGCAGTGACTCCAGAGAATACAACAACTAAAGATTTGTTGAAAAAATATGGTGATTCAAAAGAAATTCGCTTAGACACAACCTCTATGATAATTTTGATTACAAATCTGAATGCCAGTTTAGGACATGCGAAAGAATTGTTAGAAGTAGTCAAGCGTACAAGTCAGGCAAATGAAAATGTTATGAATAATTTGTCGAGTCGTACAAACAATCTAAAAGAAGCCGTCTTCCAGCATCTACAATCAATTAGCTTGATTGAAGCTATACAAAAGATAGATAAAGCTTTTAGTAATTATGATGGCATGAAAGAAACGTTTAAAACACTTAATGAATATAATCCCTATGATTTTTCTAGGAATTTTGACTGGTTCGGCTTTAGTGGCCTAAACGACTATTTTTATAGTAATGGAAAAGACTTTGACCATGGAGCAATTGAATCAAAATTATATAGCGCAAAGTTTAATAGTGACTCTGCTCTTCTCGATATTGAAGTACATAACATGACTTCAAAAGGTAAATCCGGAGGTAACGTTTGGGCTAAATCAGCTACCTCTACTTACTTGGGTGTAAGAGGTGCAGAACTAGTCAATTCGTTTGAAGGAATGATAGAAAAAAGCACGACAGGTTTAGACAAACGTTCCCATTTTGGTGATGGAATACCACAAGCTGTGAATGAAATTTTAAAGGTATTGGAGCAAAATATCCAAACAATCATTTATTGTATCTCCTATACTATCTCTGTAGCCGAAGTTATCAAAACTGCTTTAGAAGAAACAGATAGAGGCTTGGCTAGAAATATAGATACACTAGATTTTAGTTCGGTTCCAGATGTTAATACTAGTGTTTCTCAGGATTATAATACCTACTTAGAAGAGAGCGGGATATTTGATGATCGTGATGTTATTAGTGCTTTCGATGATCAGATAGATGTGAGGGCTGAGGATCTAGCAAATCAGATGTCTACGTCTTTTAGCAGTTATCTAGATAGTGCAAAAGGCTATATTCAAAACACGAATAAAGTCATAAATACCTCAAGAGATAATTTAAAAGATCTTATCAATGATTTTCCTACTGAGATTTATTATAAGAACAAATTTGAGGATAAGGACGATAAAAAGTTTTATGGTATTGTGGAGTCCCAGATTTCAGTATCGGGTACAATTCGAACTGCTGCTTCAGAGATTGATGTTTTGGATATAGACTTGACCACAGCAGCTACAACGATAAATCTAGTTGTGTCGATGTTGGGAGGTTTCAAGCCTGCGTTCAGGAATGGGATGGAGGATGCATTTTATGGAGCAGCTGAATTGAAAGGTGTTGTTCGTGCTCAAAAAGCAGTTGGTGCAGTTGTGAAATCTTTGCAGATTCGGTTTACAAATTTCAAGAGTGATTTAGAGAGTCTGGCATCGGGTGCTGCGGTACAGGCGTTGGGTTATAAGCTTGGAGACATGACAAATCTAATGGGTAATGTCAGTCATGTGATTGATGATTGCTTTGGGGATGGTTAATTAGTCAGATATACGAAAAAAGCATTCACTTCTATAATATTTGAATATCCACCTGGATTAGTTTCAGGTGGTTTTCTTTTTATTATTCCATACTGTATTCAGTTTTCTTATAATATATCTCTTATGGTATAATGAATTAAAGCTTTTTCCTCATCTCGGATGAATTTGCGGAGCTCAAGGCCAACCAGCCAGACTTTATCAAGGAGTTGGTATCTATCGCTCGGGTCGGACGTTCTCTAGGGGTCCACTTGATCCTAGCAACTCAAAAGCCATCAGGAGTAGTAGATGATCAGATCTGGTCCAACTCTCGCTTTAAGATTGCCCTCAAAGTGGCGGACCGCTCTGACTCGAATGAAATGCTTCATACACCGGATGCGGCCGAGATTACACAGACTGGACGCGCCTATCTGCAGGTCGGAAATAACGAAGTCTATGAACTCTTCCAGTCGGCATGGTCAGGAGCAGATTACCAGCCAGAAAAAGATGATATGGGAATTGAAGACCATACCATCTACCTGATCAATGAATTGGGACAATATGAAATCTTAAACGAAGACTTATCGGGCTTAGAGGATGCGGATGAAATCAAGGAAGTTCCGACAGAGTTAGATGCGATTGTGCATAATATCCAACTCATGTGTGAAGAGCAGCAGATTCCTCCAGTACCGCAACCATGGTTGCCTCCGCTCAAAGAGCGAATTACGCTTGAGGAGTTAGAAGAAGTGCAACCGACAGTAGCCTGGGAACAAGAGAAACCGCTCTCTGTCCTACTTGGAATGGCAGATATTCCACAGGCGCAGAAACAGGAAGCTGTCTCTATCAATCTCGCCAAGGACGGACATGTCCTTCTCTATGGAAGTCCGGGTACTGGGAAAACGACCTTCCTTCAGTCTGCAGGTATGGACTTGGCTCGTAAGTTCAGTCCTAAGGACCTGACTATCTACTTGATGGACTTTGGAACCAATGGTTTGGCTCCACTATCTAAACTTCCGCAGGTGGCTGATACCATGCTTTTGGACCAAACGGAGAAGATCTCTAAATTTGTACGAATCATGGAGAAAGAACTCAATCGTCGGAAGAAACTTCTCTCTGACTATGGCGTTGGGACATTGGAACTCTACCGTCAGGCCAGTGGTCAGAAAGAACCAGCTATTGTCCTTCTTTTAGATAGCTATGAAGCTATCAAAGAAGAGGCCTATGAGGCAGAACTCTTCAAGCTCCTAGTGAGAATTTCTCGTGAAGGTCTCAGCATCGGTGTTCACCTCTTGATGACAGCTGGTCGTCAGACCAACCTGCGCGCTCAACTCTACTCGAACTTCAAGCATCAATTGAGCCTACCACAGAATGAAGCAGGCGAAGTGAGAGCAATTGTAGGTGCTACACCACTCGCTATGACCATGGAAGATATCAAGGGACGTGCCCTTATGAAACGTGAGGAAGTCGATGTCATCCAGTTGGCGCTTCCAGTTTCTGGAGCCAATGATACTCAAATTCTCAACAACCTTCGCCAAACAGTCGCTTCTCTCCAAGAAGTCTGGACAGGCCAACGCCCAAGTGCCATTCCGATGGTGCCAGAGGAGTTGACGGAGGCTGACTTCTATAGTCGCGCAAGTGTGCAAGTTGCTTATGAGCAAGGTCTCCTACCTCTAGGACTAGATATGGAGACAGTTGAGCCAATTACTTGGAACCTAGCCAAGGGGAATCTCCTCTACCTAACAGATAAGGAAGAACAGATGGCTACGTTGGTGGAACAAATTGCTAAAGGAAAACAAAAAGTTATCGTCTTGGCGCCGAAGTATCATAATTTGCCTGAAATGGAAGGTGTAACGGTTCTTGCAAGTCCAGAGGAATATCTAGAAGGCTTAGATATGATGGAGTTCAAGATTCAGGAACGACTAGAAGGCAAACAGCGAGAACACGTCGCAACAGTAGTTGTTTACAATTTAACCGAATTGGTGGGAGAATTAAACTCAGAAGCGCTTGAGGCTTTGGCTTATGTCCTAGATAAAGGAATTCGAGCTGGATATGGTTCAATTGTAATGAGTTCACCGTTGATTACTAAACACATTGATGTGGTTTCAAAGGCAGTTCGTGCCTATAAGCAGGCTATTTTAGCACTTCGATTAAGTGATCAATCAGTTCTGACAGTCACAAATAGGCCTGTTCGTGAGCCGCAATTAGAAGAGCAAGAACACTACTATGTTTCCGATGGGTTAGCAAGTAGAATGAAAGTATTAATGATATAGAAAAGGAGGATAGCTATGGCTAAAGATATTGAAACTATTATAGCGTTGACCAATGCCTTGTATAGCGCTACGTCAGTAACAAGCCAAGCGGCTAGTAGGAAAGCAGAATTAGAAGCAGAACGTAATAATGTTCAAAAGCAGTCTACAGATATCTGGACAGTCTCGTCATTGTCATCTTATATTGCTGGTGAGAAGTATGATGATGAAGAAAAACAAGAACGACAAGATTTGGACAAATTAGAGAAAATGCTGTCTGAAAAAAAGAATGAGATTTTGTCTTTGCTGGATAGTAAGATTTCGGAAGCAGAATCAAATTTACAAAGTGCTCAGTTGGCAGAATCAAATGCCCGGTATGCCTTAAATATGGCTTTAAATGGCAACTAGAAAGGATAGGTAGATGTCGATACAAGTGAAAAATATAGCTGGTTTAAACAGCTATGGAACTAGTATTCATACTTTTGGCGGTCGTTTTGACGAAGCGGCGAGTGATACAGTCCGAGAGTTTAATACTAGCCTTGAAGGTGAAAAGGCAGAGGCCATTAATGCATTCTTTGAGAAGTTGAATAAGATACAAACAACGGTATTTAAAGATGCTCCCAAAGATATCATGACCTATGGTCAACAAGTTTTCACCTTTACGGGAGAATTGAAAGGTCTGGGTTTTTCTACCTTAGCTTATACAGATGATGAATCAATAACAACTTTAACGAACTCTTTGGAAGGTCAACAACGTGATGAGATTAATGGAGTGAAAAGTAAAGTGATACAAACACTCCAGCAAGCCGTTGATGTAATGGGAGAAGGGGATGCCACAATTTCTAATTTTGATTCCACAGTTGAAAGCTTGATTTTGGAGGAAGTGAAGTCTAGAAAGGAAACACATAAGGGAATTAAGACTGCTCATGAAAAACTAGAGACTGACATTGCAAAGTCAGCCGAGACCTTTGAGTCTTTAACACTTTTGACTCAAAATGCCAAGGCCATAACTTCTATTCCAGCTTTAAATATTTTGGATGCTATCCAACGAGGTGACTTAAGACAGGATAATATCAACTATCTTGATGCGGCTTATACCTCTGATGATGTTGAAATCATAAAGGTTTTAATTTCTGAATCTAGATATAAGACAAAAAAAGACTATTTTGAAAAATTAGCCAGAGCGAAAGTGAATGATGCTAGTCTCCCAACGACGATGCTAGTTGCCAATCGTCTAGAAAAGGCTGCTGATAAAGGTGAAGTTGATGGATTAGGGGCATTCTTTGAGGTTCTTTCTAATCGAGATGTGAAAGAGGTTCAAGTCTATACAGCGAAATTATCATCTAGTATTGATACTATTGTAGATGGCCTTAATGCTAAGGGGCAATCGTTGAGAAAGCCTATGCCAAAAGACTACAATAGTAAAGAGTATGAAGAATGGTTAAAAGGGGAAGAGGAAGCAAAAGAACGCTTAAAAGCATTAAAGGAAACCTCCGTTCGATATGGTCGTCTAAACAATATTTTAACGTATATGAATACTGAAAAATTTGGAAAGGTTACCATAACAGTTAAAGGAGTCGCCCAAGAAAATGGGAAGACGGGTGATTATACAGTGTCGACTAAACGAAATATTAAAGCAGGAAGTTTTGCCTCTTCGAAGACGAATGGTGAATATACCTTTACAATCCAAGATTTAGGAATAGATCGAAAGAACGGCTCTGAAACGATTAGTGTAAGTAGTTATAAGGAGCAGGATCAGCTTAAAAAATTAGATAAAATGGAAGAACTTAGAAAGCAAAAAGACCGCTTATGGATGGAATCGGCTTATAATATAACTAAGAACATTGTATCTATGAACCCGGTTGCAGGTTTCGTTTGGAATATGGTAGAAGCAGCAGCGACAACCAAAGAGGAGAAGAACCTACTTGATGATGTAGCTAAAAATGGTACAAAGGCACTGAGTGAAACTGATTTCAAAAAATATAAGAATCTAAAAAAATCTAGTTCACATATTGCTGCAGGTTTCTTAGAACATTTTGAGAAAGCTCAAAAGATTCAATCAGAGTTGGAAAAAATTGATAACGATCTTTTACAACAAGAAATGGATACAGGTGCTACAGCAATAAAAGAAGGAAAAGATTATAAGCATATTTCTGGTCAATCTCGTTATGACTTTGAGGCCAATCTTCGGATGGCAGACCTCCAGCAGAATGGTTTGCGAGGCTATTATTTCCGTCGGGTTTTAGAGAAAGAAGGAAATAATGTAAAAACAGCAGTTGAGAAATTAGAAACATTAGAAACGCAATTAGAAGCGATTGAACCATCTGGGGACTATACAGAGGAAGTGAAAGCTCTTTTCAGTGGGGATGGCAGCATTTCTCCTGAACATCTGGGTGGAGAAAAGCTCGTAAATGGATTGAAAGAATTCCAAAATGTAACACAGGATATTGAAGATTATAATTTTAATTATGCTGAGTACGGTAAACAAGAGGATCTTTATTTCAATCACTTAGTTGGAATAGGAGGGAACTAATAGTGAACAAACAGGTATTTAGAAATCGGAAAGTTGTCTGGTCTCTCCTTCTTCTTTTTCTAGTCATAACAGGATCTTGTTTCTTACTTTTCTTGAAGCCCAGTCAACCCCCAAAAGAACTAGAGTATAGAATGCGAACTGCCAGGGAAAAATCAGATTTTCAACTATTTGGAGATAAGAACCAATATGTCCTTGCGCCTAGAAATAAAGGTAGTTTCTTTGTCAGTAAAACATATGCGATCACAGATGAGTACAAGACTTTTATAGTGAAGGAAGAAGGGAAGATACATGAAATTCCTCACCTTCAGATGGAGGGAGAGTATTGGAACTTGATTTTGTATAATTTAGACGAGGAGGGCTTGCCTGAACGAAAGATTGACCTTTTTCAGGCAGTGCGAAACTACAATCCGAAAGGCATTCCTACAAGCCTGATTGGTTCCTATTACGTTGAGGACACTCACTACTTTGGGTTGAAAATTATAGATTTAACGGATGAAGAAAATTGGGTAATCAGAACAGTCTATCTCAATGTGGAGACGGAAGAAGTAGTGGATTTTCCAAAAGATACAAAGTTTGGAAGGAACTCTGATATAATCGCTACCGCAAGAATAACAAACTACGATAAGGTTCTAGACTCTAAGGGTTATATTGGTCCTTTGAATGAGATTGTCACAACTAGGTCTGAAGGGCAGGTCCCAGACCCTAACATCAACCTCTACAGTCTTTATCCAGACATCGAAGATAAACTCATCAATCAGAATTGGTCGCTTTATGTCCGTCCAGATAAGGTTACACCGGATGAGTGCTTTGACACCGTGTTACACTGGTTCGCCCCTAAGGGAGAAGACCTTCTAACCGTTTATGGACGTAATGATGATGGGGAAGCCTCAGATGTTCAGATTCATAACAGCCAAGAGGCAAATGCCTGGTTGGAGCAACATCCTGCCCTTCGAAATATAGACTATTATAGACCAGACGGGAGTGATAAAGAGTGAGTAATAAGAAAATTAATCCGGATAATCTCAGCCGAGTGAATGGGGCATTTAAAGATATGAGTGGCGAGTTAGAACATAACGTTTCGGACCTCATTTCTTCAAGTGCGACGGAAAAAATAGGAGCTGCGACAGATGGTATTAAGAAACTCTCTAAGGAAATGGTGGAGACGATTAGTTCCTTAGATGAGTACCTTGGGGCGGTTGGTGAGGCCTTTCGAAGCGCAGATGCGAGTATGGCTCAGTCCATCGGTCAGAATATGTATACGAAAGCTCCTGAGTCACGTGCAGAACGCAAAGAGCGTTATATCCAAGGTGGAAAAGATTCCAAGGAACGCCACCATCGAAGAAAAATGGTTGATATCGCAGAGAGTCAATACAAAGATTTTCCATAATTATAGGAATCCATCTGAATTCATTTCAGGTGGGTTTCTTTTATTAATGGTGTTGACTTTTTGGTAAAATCTAGCTCAATTTATGTATTTTTAGGGTAAAATTCACACCAATAGTCTTTGTCTTATACAAATTCTTCCTAGTATGAATTTAGTATGATATAATTAAATACGAATAATTTAAAGGAGTTATAAATGAAAATAGGAAAAGGCATCAATTGGATTTTGATTCTGTTTAGTTGCTTAAGTGCTATAGTACTGATAAGTTTTGTGTTCTTCTTTAATCATAAGAAGCAAGATGTAGAAGCAGTAAATGCTACAACAGAACAGGTTTCTACTACTAGTACGACAGCGACTAGTACAACAACCACTAGTTCAACGACTACTCAAGATAGTGTTACGACTACTGAGGAAAAACTCTCGACACAAGAAGAGCAAACGAATGCTAAATCACAAAAAATAGATGAGCAAGCCATTCTAAATGGAGATTTCTCGACTCTAGTTGGAACATGGAGAAATGGACTTGGGCAAGAGTTTACATTCGATAAAAATGGACTAGTAAACAGTGGAACTATTGAAAAAAAGAGCATGGGTAGTCATGGAACGATTGAATTCAGCATTAGAGATGGGATCTCAGGGTATGGAATGAGTATTTACCCTGCTGGACTTATTATGCCTGGGTTAGATACTGACTTAAGTAAAAATAGGCTGATTGCTGGTCAAGCTGCTCCAACGAGTTCGGAACAAGTTTTTTATAAAGTAGACTAAAAGATCAACCATCTCATCAAATTTGAGATGGTTTTCTTCTTTATTTGTAGGTTATGATTATTTTATGAAGATGAAGTAAGTAGGGTTTAAAGTTGGATTTTTCCACTAGACATTCGTCTGCTTTTTTTATATAATAAAACTAAACCAAAATGGTTGAATTTCAAAAATAGAGTCAACCTACGATGAAAACATCACACTAGGAGGTAAATCATGTACCAACCAGAAAAACTCAAGGCTCGGAGAAAAGAGTTAAAGCTAACACAGAAAGAGATTGCAGAGCAGCTTGGCATTAGTTTTCAGGCTTATTCCGCTTGGGAGCGTGGAATCAAAGAGCCTTCTGAAGAAAAGGTTGCTCAGCTAGAGAAAATCTTAAAAGTACCAAAAGGCTATTTCACTCAAATTGAAATTGTCCGCCTCTATAATAGCCTCTCTAACCAAGGGAAAGAAAAGGTAGTAGTCTATGCCCGTAATTTGGCTCAAGAAGAACAAGCCAAGAAGGTGACGGCTGTTTCAGAAAAACTCTATGAGTATCATGTCTATGAAAGCATGTCAGCTGGGATTGGTGCTTCAGTTTATGATGATCGAAACTTTGATACGGTTTATTTCAATGAAGAACTGGCTCATGATTTTGCTTCCTGGGTGTCTGGAGATTCTATGGAACCCAAATATCAAAATGGTTCAGTAGCTCTGATTCGGGAGACCGGATTTGATTATGACGGGGCAGTCTATGCAGTGGTTTGCAATAACCAGACCTATATCAAACGGGTCTATCGAGAAGAGGATGGCTTGCGTCTGGTCTCTATCAATCCTAAATACAAGGATATCCTCATCTCTTACGAAGAAGATCCGCGGATTGTGGGCATTATCGTGGGGAATTTTGTACCCATGGAGGGATAGTCTATGGGCTACTTTGATTACTCCAGAGAGCCCAAAAGTGATATTGCCTTTGTCGATATGAAGTCCTTTTATGCCAGTGTTGAGTGCGTGGAAAGAGGACTCCATCCCCTCAAAACCTCCCTTTGTGTCATGAGTCGAGCGGATAATTCTGTTGGGCTTATTCTTGCCTCCTCGCCTATGTTTAAAAAGGTCTTTGGAAAATCAAATGTTGGTCGTGCCTATGACCTCCCCTTTGATATCAAGACGCGCAAATTTTCCTACTACAATGCCAAAAAACAAGGCTTACGGACAGATCCAGACTATGTGAAATTTATCGAAGACTGGGCTCGGGTGACCGTCATTGTTCCTCCTCGGATGGATAAGTATATCGCAGTCAATCTAGAAATCCAAGGAATCTTTCAGAACTATGGTAGTCCAGATGATATTTATCCTTATTCAATTGATGAGGGATTTATTGACCTAACCAGTTCGCTCAATTATTTTGTCCCAGGCCAGCAGATTTCTCACAAAGATAAGCTGGATATGCTTTCGGCTCGTATCCAGAGGGATATCTGGCGCCAGACGGGGATTTACTCGACGGTCGGCATGTCGAATGCCAATCCTCTGCTTGCTAAGCTAGCCTTGGATAATGAAGCCAAGCGAACACCGACCATGCGAGCCAATTGGTCTTACCAGGACGTGGAAGATAAGGTCTGGTCCATTTCAAAGATGACCGACTTTTGGGGGATTGGGCATCGGATGGAGAAGCGCTTGAATAGCTTGGAAATCTATTCGATTAAGGAATTAGCCAATAGCAATCCGGATTTCCTGAAGAAAGAACTTGGGCAAGCTGGACTTCGCTTGTGGTTTCATGCTAATGGAATTGATGAGAGTAATGTTCACAAGCCCTATAAAGCCAAATCTCACGGCTTAGGCAATTCGCAAATTTTACCGAGAGATTATGTCAAGCAGCGAGACATCGAAATTATCCTTCGAGAGATGGCTGAGCAGGTGGCTATCAGGCTTCGACGGGCTGGGAAAAAGACAACGGTCGTTTCTATACATCTTGGGTTTTCTAAGCAGGAACAAAAACGCTCCATCCATACCCAGATGAAGGTGGAGCCGACCAATAATACCAGTCTTTTAGTCAGTTATGTACTGAAATTATTCCATAGCAAATATACTTCTGGAGCTGTCAGGAGTGTAGCCGTTAGTTATTCAGGATTTGTGGACGAATCCTTTGGGTTGATTTCCCTTTTTGATGATGTTGATAAAGTAGAAAAAGAAGAAAGGCTCCAGACCGCCATTGATTCCATTCGAGAGCAATTCGGCTTTACTTCTCTCTTGAAGGCGACTGCCTTAGAGGATGCATCGAGAAGTATTGCCAGAAGTAAGCTGATCGGAGGGCACTCTGCTGGAGGATTAGATGGACTAAAATGATTGATCGCTCTTATTTGCCCTTCCAATCCGCAAGGGACTATCAGGATCCAGGGATGCAGAAGTGGATGGGCTTCTTTTTATCAGAGCATACGAGCTCGCTCAGTGAAGAAAAAAATCGTGTCGATTTCTCGACAGATTTGACTCCTGTTGAGAAGTTGCTCTTGCTCTCTCAACTCTATATAAATCGACTAAAAGGCTCTTTTGTGGTCAAGGAGAATAATCATAAAAGCACGATAATCGGTGAAGTAAGAGAATTGTCTTCCGAAGAAATCTATGTTAGAACTGATGAGGGTTATAGGCTACTAAGGGTTGATGACATCCTAGAAATTCAACTGTGTCAGGAGGAAGTTTATGACTAGAAAAGAGCTTTATGAAAATAAATTGCAGATGGACTATTTCTCAGATGACTATATTCGTTTCGAGGAAGATTTCCAAAAATACTCTGCCATGAATGTGCCTCTGACTTTTCTGATTGACGACATTCTGCGAACCATGGCCATTAACCACAAAGACTACTTTGTCTTGAACAAGGAAAATGCCAAGGACGGCAGGGAGCATTGGTTTTATTTTAGGGTCAGGATGGAAAAAGATTGTCCACGTACTCGGACTTATGCCTATCTTGGACTTGTGCGAAATCATCAGTAAAGATTCTTGTCTTAGATATATGTTATTGCAACAATAACAATGCAAACAACTATCATTCCTAGCCATTCAAGAGCGATTTCTTGAATGGTTTTTTGTTTGTATCGTAAAAGTAATCGAACTATACCAATTTTTATCCTTGACAAGCGAAAGAAACAAGTATATACTGTTTTTGCTGATTCTGTAAAGCGAGAATTAGACTATACCAATTTAAGGGGAAAGCACAGCAGGTCTGTGTCGTATATACTATGTGTGGAATTGTTGGTGTTGTTGGGAACACAAATGCAACTGATATTTTGATTCAAGGACTTGAAAAACTCGAATACCGTGGTTATGATTCGGCTGGAATTTTTGTTCTAGGTGGTGCTGAAAGCCATTTGGTCAAGGCTGTTGGTCGTATTGCAGAATTGTCTGTTAAGACAGCTGACGTTGAGGGAACAACTGGTATCGGACATACTCGTTGGGCCACTCACGGAAAACCAACGGAAGATAACGCTCACCCACATCGCTCTGAGACAGGACGTTTTGTCTTGGTGCACAATGGGGTGATCGAAAACTATCTAGAAATCAAGGAAGAATACCTTGCAGGACACCACTTCAAGGGACAAACAGATACAGAAATCGCTGTTCACTTGATTGGAAAATTTGTGGAAGAAGACGGCTTGTCAGTTCTTGAAGCCTTCAAAAAAGCTCTTCACATCATCCGTGGTTCTTATGCCTTTGCCTTGATCGACTCTGAAAATCCAGATGTCATCTATGTTGCCAAGAACAAATCACCTCTCTTGATTGGTCTTGGAGAAGGCTATAACATGGTCTGCTCAGACGCCATGGCTATGATTCGTGAGACCAACCAATACATGGAAATCCATGACCAAGAATTGGTAATTGTGAAAGCTGATAGCGTCCAAGTACAAGACTATGATGGAAATAGTCGTGAGCGTGCCAGCTATACAGCTGAGCTTGACTTGTCTGATATCGGTAAGGGAACTTACCCTTACTACATGCTCAAGGAAATTGATGAGCAACCGACAGTTATGCGTAAGTTGATCCAAGCTTACACAGATGAGGCTGGTCAAGTAGTGGTAGACCCAGCTATCATCAAGGCTGTTCAAGAGGCAGACCGTATCTACATCCTTGCAGCTGGAACTTCTTACCATGCAGGATTTGCTTCTAAGAAGATGCTAGAGGAATTAACAGATACGCCAGTTGAACTTGGTATCTCATCTGAGTGGGGCTATGGGATGCCACTTCTCAGCCAGAAACCACTCTTCATCTTTATCAGTCAATCTGGTGAAACAGCTGATAGCCGTCAGGTTTTGGTCAAGGCCAATGAAATGGGAATCCCAAGCTTGACAGTGACAAACGTGCCTGGTTCAACTCTGTCACGTGAAGCCAACCATACCATGTTGCTTCATGCAGGTCCTGAAATTGCCGTAGCTTCAACCAAGGCATATACAGCGCAAATCGCAGCCCTTGCCTTCCTTGCAAAAGCAGTTGGTGAAGCAAATGGCAATGAAAAAGCGCAAGCCTTTGACCTGGTTCACGAGTTGTCTATCGTGGCTCAGTCTATCGAATCAACCCTTTCAGAAAAAGAATTAATTGATAGTAAGGTTCGTGAGCTTCTTGAAACAACACGCAATGCCTTTTACATCGGACGTGGTCAAGATTACTATGTAGCCATGGAAGCCAGTCTCAAACTCAAAGAGATTTCTTATATCCAATGTGAAGGTTTTGCGGCTGGAGAACTCAAGCATGGAACCATTGCCTTGATTGAAGAGGGGACACCAGTTTTAGCTCTCTTGTCAGACCCAGTTCTTGCTAACCACACTCGCGGAAATATCCAGGAAGTGGCAGCTCGTGGTGCTAAGGTCCTCACCATCGCAGAAGAAAATGTTGCTAAAGATACAGACGACATCGTTCTTACGACCGTACACCCTTACCTCTCACCAATCTCAATGGTCGTACCAACGCAACTAGTCGCTTACTTTGCAACCCTTCACCGTGGACTTGATGTGGATAAACCACGGAACCTTGCTAAGTCTGTAACGGTAGAATAAGGAAGTCCTGTTACTGAATTCCAACATTTCTTGTCAACCTAGCAAAATCTTGTTATACTATAGAAAAGTAGTTAACAGTGTAGTATAAGGAGATTGGAGCGGAAATGAAAAAGGGGAAAATTTCAACGATTATAGGACTCTTGTTAGCAAGTTCGTTTTTGATTCGGACTGTCATTATTCATCAAATGAGAGCTTCAAAGAAACAAGAGAGTGAAAAGATTGCTGCAGTTCAGGAATTTATCAAATCCCAGGAACAGGCTGATTCAGAAAAACAAAAGAATTCTCTTAAGGATATTGTTGGCGATGGATCAGGACCTAGCTATGACAAAACCATATTTGTGAATAATCAATACAATATTGGTGTTCGAGACGGGGCTTATTATCTAGTGACCATAAGTAGCAAAAAAGAACTCTTGCTAGAGGGGGTCGACAACGCCTATGCTTTGGCTGTTAAGAATGAAGATAAAAACAAACAAGAAGTTGCTATGGTTGTTCACAAAGATGGAGCTTGGCATATTATAAATGAAGAAGGGGAAGTCACAACAACCCTTGACCGACAATATATAACCGCTCATACCAAGCTTGTGATTAAGAATCAGACAGTTGATTTTGAATAATGTAACTGTTGTATGATTTTTAGAAATAAATAGATTTTAAAAACCTCCTAGATTCTTTCTAGGAGGTTTTTAAAGTTATAAATCTTGCATAGAAATCTTATTGAGTTCATTAACAACTTGCAGAATAGATAGTCGACTGATATTGATGACGAGCATGTCTTCGAGGCCTTTGATATCAAAATTAGTGATAATAGCATCGTAGTCACTATCCATGATTTCTTCGATGTTAAGGGTTTCTTTATCCCAAGTTTCATACTGGATGTTATTTGAAGTATGGAATTCGTAGAGAGAAATCAAGAATTCTGGATGGGCAAAGTCATACTCACTCAGAACTAAGACCTTGACTTTCTTTTTATGTTCAAATAATTGATCTGTAAGCCCCTCAGCGTGGGTAAACAGGGTGTAGATCAGGTGAGAAAGGGCAGGAGTCTTCTCCTTTTGTCCCATAATGTTCTTGTATCGCATCATTTCAAAGACGGTTGCTTCATAAAATTTAGGGAAGAATTTTTTAATTTTTCCAAGCGTATAATCCTTGTTTTGTGAAATGATCGATTCGGAGTTGATTTCTCTTCGCTCTAGCAAGGCGGTGTTGTGCAGGTTCCAAATCAAGGTATCCGTATTTGAAAATTGAACACCAAATCTTCGAGTTAAGTTGTCTAGGATATCTCGCGCAGCATGATAGGAACGATCGACTTGTTCGTAAGACTGACGAGCCTCTAGGAAATCTTCGACTGTAAAGAAAAGACCAGGCTCAGCAAAGGGACTGAAAATCTGATTAAGGTTTTCAGGGGTGACTTCAACATTGAGCCCTTGGGCCAAGTCTTGTAACTGATGCTGAAAATCAGAGAGTTGATCGTAGATAGGGCTCAACCAGGAAGTGGTTTGTTTTGGGAAACGAACAAAATAACCTCTCTTCATTCGGTGCAAATCGACTGTAGCCTGAGTTCTGATTTGATAAAGATTTTGATATTTTGCAGGGAATTTCGCCAAATTGATAAAGAAGGAAACAAAGCTATCAATGTCTGCTTCTTTGATTTCTGTGAAGGGCCATTCTAAAAAGCTATATGCCTCATGGAAATATTGGGAGAAGAAAAATCGAATATCTTTTTCATCACCAATAATAGAGATAGGGGTTACCTTGAGCTTGAAGCGGTAGGTTCCGTCAAGAATCTTATTGATGTCCGCAACCTTCTTACGCAAAGAAGGAAGGGAAATATCCAAAGATTCGGCAAGGTGTTCATAGGTAAAGGGGCTGTTCAAGAGGAAGAAAGCTTTTAAAATTTGGAAATAATCAGATGTCTGTAAAAAATATTGGTAGATTCGCTCAATACCATTATTTTTTACATTCACCATCATAATCCCTGCAGTTGAATGTCTGATATCAAAGTCAGGAAAGACTTCGCGTAAATCCTTTATATCACTCTTGATGATGCGAGCATTGTAGCCAATGATCTTAGATAAATCATCTAGGTAAATCCAGTCAGGATTTTCAAACAAATATTCTAAAACCTTTAATTGCCTTTGCTCTTTTTGGCTGAGTAATTCTCTCATTATAAATAAACTCCCGAAGTAATGTTAGAATAATTAGAAAAGAAGATAACCGAAGATTATCAGAATTCTAGCATAAAAGAAAGCCACCCCTTAAGAGAGATTCGAAATCTATCGAGGAGGGGTGATGCTTGATATGAAGTTCTTACGAGTCTTCAATCTACTTACGATATAAACGATCGTATTGGTAGTATGGATCAAAGGTTACGTTAATTCCCAATTTACGGAGAACGTTCTTGTCTTCATCTGTTAAGATAATCGTAGAATGAGCTTCGCTACCTTTGAGATTTCCGAGTTCTTTCATAGCGCGGTCTGCATCAGGATTCTGCATAGCTGTGATTGCAAGAGCGATAAGAATCTCATTAGAATGAAGACGTGGATTGCGACTACCTAAGTGATTGATTTTCAAACCTTGGATTGGTTTCACCACTTCTGGTTCAATTAACTTGGTTTCAGCATCGATATTCGCTGACTTCTTGATAGCGTTGATCACGGCAGCAGCTGTCGGACCAAAGAGTTCTGAATTCTTACCGGTGACGATTTCACCAGAAGGTAACTCAAGTGCTAGAGCAGGTCCATCTGTTTCTTCTGCTTTTTGTCGAGCGGCAACAGCAACCTTACGGTCAGCTGGCGTGATGCCGAGATCATTCATGAGAAGTTCGATTTTCTTGACAGCAGATTCAGCAACTTTTTCAGCCTTGAAGTCGAGAACTGTTTGGTAGTAGCGACGGATAATCTCTTGTTTCGATGCTTCAATTGCAGCATCGTTATCAGTGATTGCAAAACCAACCATATTTACACCCATGTCAGTTGGAGATGCATAAGGAGATTCACCCAAGATACGTTCGAGCATACGCTTGAGAACAGGGAAAATCTCGATATCACGATTATAGTTGACTGTAGTTTCACCGTAAGTTTGGAGATGGAATGGGTCAATCATATTGACATCATCAAGGTCTGCTGTAGCAGCCTCATAAGCCAGGTTAACTGGATGATGGAGAGGTAGATTCCAAACTGGGAAGGTTTCAAACTTAGCATAACCGGATTTGATGCCATTCAGTTGGTCGTGGTACATGTTGGACATACAAGTTGCCAACTTACCTGATCCAGGTCCAGGAGCAGTCACGACAATTAAATTGCGACTCGTTTTGATATAGTCATTTTTCCCCATACCTTCAGGAGAGATGATATGGTCCATATCTGTCGGATAACCCTTGATTGGGTAGTGGAGATAAGAGTCAATCCCATTTTTTGCTAATTGATTACGGAAGGTATCTGCAGCAGGTTGACCGGCGTATTGTGTGATAACGACAGAGCCAACAAAGATACCAAGTTCGTTAAATTTATCAATCAAACGAAGCACTTCTTGGTCGTAAGAAATACCCAAGTCACCACGAGCCTTTGAGTGCTCGATATTGCTAGCGTTAATAGCAATAACAACCTCGACTTGTTCTTTCAACTCTTGCAAGAGTTTGATTTTGTTATCCGGCTCATAGCCAGGAAGGACACGGGCAGCGTGGAAGTCCTCCAACATCTTGCCTCCAAACTCCAAGTATAGCTTGCCGTCAAACTGGTTAATACGCTCCAAAATATGGTCGCGTTGTAAATTTAGATATTTTTCAGAACTAAAAGCTTGTTTTTTCATTTTTTTACCTCTATTTTCTATTATATAAAAAAAATAGAAGATAAGAAACTACAGAGTAATAAAAGTAAGAAAAAAGATAAAGCAAACGCTTGCATAAATCATAAAAAAAGTCTATGATGGAGTAAAGTGAATTTAAAAGAGGTGAAAATATGCAAGAAAAATGGTGGCATAATGCCGTTGTTTATCAGGTCTATCCAAAAAGTTTCAAGGATAGTAATGGAGATGGGATTGGTGATTTGCCTGGTATTACTAGCAAGTTAGACTATCTAGCTAAGCTAGGAATTACGGCAATTTGGCTTTCACCAGTTTATGACAGTCCAATGGATGATAATGGCTATGATATTGCCAACTACCAAGATATCGCTTCTATCTTTGGAACTATGGAAGATATGGATGAGCTCATTGCCGAAGCCAAAAAAAGAGATATTCGAATCATCATGGACTTGGTTGTCAATCATACATCCGATGAGCATGCTTGGTTTATCGAAGCTTGTGAAAATCCTGATAGTCCTGAGCGAGACTACTATATCTGGCGTGATGAACCTAACGAATTGGAGTCAATTTTCAGTGGTTCTGCCTGGCAATATGATGAAAAATCTGGTCAATACTATCTACACTTTTTCAGTAAGAAACAACCAGACCTCAATTGGGAAAACGAAGAGCTCCGTCATAAAATCTATGAGATGATGAATTTCTGGATTGACAAAGGGATTGGTGGATTCCGTATGGACGTTATTGACATGATTGGGAAGATACCTGACCAGAAGATTGTCAACAATGGTCCCATGCTTCATCCCTACCTCAAGGAAATGAATCAGGCTACTTTCGGCGACAAAGAGCTCTTGACAGTAGGGGAGACATGGGGAGCAAATCCAGAAGAGGCCAAGAAATATTCGAATCCAGAAGGTCAAGAGTTGTCTATGGTCTTCCAGTTTGAACATATCTGTCTTCAGTATCAGGAAGGACAACCTAAGTGGCACTACCAAAAAGAGCTAAATGTAGGGAAATTAAAAGAGATTTTCAACAAATGGCAGACAGAATTAGGAGTTGAGGATGGCTGGAATTCCCTCTTCTGGAACAACCATGACCTTCCACGAATCGTCTCTATCTGGGGAAATGACCGAGAATACCGTGAAAAATCCGCCAAAGCCTTTGCAATCTTGCTTCATCTCATGAGAGGGACTCCTTATATTTACCAAGGGGAGGAGATTGGGATGACCAATTTCCCATTTGAAAGTTTGGAGCAAGTAGAGGATATTGAATCCCTCAACTATGCCAAAGAAGCGCTAGAACAAGGTGTACCGCTAGAGCAAATTATGGATAGCATTCGTGTGATTGGACGCGATAATGCGCGTACGCCAATGCAGTGGGATACTACAGACTTCGCTGGCTTTTCAAGCGCGAAACCATGGTTAGGAGTCAATCCAAACTATGCGAAGATTAATGTAGAAGAGGCTTTAGCAAACCCAGATTCCATCTTCTATACTTATCAAAAATTAGTTCAGATTCGAAAAGAAAACAGCTGGCTGGTTCAAGCTGACTTTGAATTATTAGAAACGGCTGAGAAAGTCTTTGCCTATATTCGCAAGGACGGGGAGCGCCGTTTCCTAGTAGTAGCTAACCTCTCAAATCAAGAACAAGAATTTCACTTTAATGGAGTTCTCAAATCAATCTTAGTTGCTAACACCGAGGTTCAAGAAAATCTCGAGCAACTAACACTAGCTCCTTGGGATGCATTCTGTGTCGAATTGACCAATTAAACCTAAAAAACTCAAGTATCCAAGATGCTTGAGTTTTTTCTAAAATAAGTGTAGAAATTTCTTAAAAAAATATTATTTTGAATTTTCTAAAAAATTGCATGAAAACCCTTGCTTTTATAAAAAAATAGGGTATAATGGTGAAAAATAGTATTTTAAAGGAGAATACCGATGAAATCGAAAAAGTTGCTCGCAGTAGCAGGGATAACGATGAGTGCAGCTCTTCTTTTAGCAGCTTGTGGAAAGACAGAGAAAAAAGCAGATGCTCCTACAACATTTTCATACGTATATGCCATCGATCCGTCAACATTGGACTATAGCGTTACTAGTAAAAGTTCAACATCGGACGTCATCGCTAACTTGGTCGACGGACTCTTGGAAAATGACAAATACGGAAACTTGATTCCATCTCTTGCTGAAGACTGGTCGGTTTCACAAGACGGTTTGACCTATACTTACAAACTACGTAAAGGTGTCAAATGGTATACTTCTGAAGGTGAAGAGTACGCTGAGGTCAAGGCTCAAGACTTTGTGACTGGTTTGAAACATGCTGCTGATGGTAAGTCAGATGGCTTAAGTCTGATCCAAGATTCTATCAAAGGTTTGGCAGAATATGTCAGTGGTGAAAGCAATGACTTCTCAACAGTTGGAGTTAAAGCAATTGACGACTACACTGTTCAATACACCTTGAACCAGCCAGAAAGCTTCTGGAATTCCAAGGTGACAACAGCGACTATGCTCCCTGTTAATGAAGAATTCCTAAATTCTCAAGGTAAAGATTATGGTGCAGCAACACCTTCAGGTATTCTCTATAATGGACCATATATTTTGAAGAACTTCACTTCGAAATCAGTGATCGAGTACGAAAAAAATCCAAATTATTGGGATAAAGACAATGTTAAGATTGACCACGTCAAACTTACTTTCTACGATGGTTCTGACCAAGAATCATTGATTCGTAGTTTCTCATCAGGAGCTTATACAACAGCTCGTCTCTTCCCAACAAGTTCAAACTTTGATTCAACTAAGCAAGAATACGGGGATAAGATTGTCTATAGTCCGCAAGAAGCGACCAGCTATTACTTTACTTTCAACGTGAATCGTCAGTCTTACAATAAAACAGCAAAGACAGATGAAGCACAAAAGACTTCTACAAAAGAAGCGCTTCTCAACAAAAACTTCCGCCAGGCAATCAACTTTGCTCTTGACCGTCATTCTTACTCTGCTCAGATGAATGGTGAAGAAGGAGCGGACAAGATTATCCGTACCAGTCTTGTACCTTATGACTATGTTCAGGTTGGTGAAAAGACCTTCGGTGAATTGGCTCAAGAACAATTAGTAACATACGGAGACCAGTGGAAAGATGTAGCTTTGACAGATGGTAAAGACACTATTTACAATCCAACAAAAGCAAAAGCTGCCTTTGAAAAAGCAAAATCAGAATTGCAAGCTAAAGGTGTAACCTTCCCAATTCATTTGGATATTCCAGTTGAACAAACAGATGTCATTGCTGTTCAACAAACCAACTCCCTCAAACAATCTGTCGAAGCAGCACTTGGGACTGAAAATGTTGTCATCGATGTGCTTCAAATGACAGATAATGAGAAAATGAGTATTACTTCTCAAGCTAAGGTTCCTTCTCAAAAAGACTATGACTTGAATGGAACTGGTTGGGGACCAGACTATCAAGATCCAGCTACTTATCTTAATATCCTGGATGCTAAGAAGGGTTCTGCCCTTAAACACTTGGGTATTACAAAAGGTAAAGATACAGAAGTCATGGCTCAAGTTGGTCTTGATGAGTACAAGAAACTCTTGGATGATGCAGCATCAGAAACAACCGACCTTAACAAACGCTATGAAAAATATGCCAAAGCACAGGCTTGGGTATCTGATAGCTCACTCCTCATCCCTGTAGCGTCTTCAGGAGGTTCTCCTACAGTTAGTCGTACAGTACCATTTTCGAAAGCCTACTCTCAAGTTGGTATCAAGGGAGATCCGTTTGTATTTAAAGGTTTAGAGTTGCAAAATGATATTGTGACCACTAAAGAATACGAAGAAGCTCTCAAAAAATGGCAAAAAGAAAAACTTGAAACAAACGCTAAATATCAAAAAGAGTTAGCAAACCACGTTAAATAGCCTTTGCCAATGAGTAAAGAAATCCAGTTTTTAAGCTGGATTTCTTTTTTTTGTTTTATTGCCGATGAGAGATCGATTAGTATATAACTTTACTTTTAGGGTGAAATTTGATAAAATAGACTTATGTCATAAAACCTAACATTTAAGGAGAAATGAATCATGAAACTCAAAAAACGACTGATTGGAGCGGGGCTGACGCTTGCCGCGGCGGTCTTATTGACAGCGTGTGGGAAGTCGGCATCAGATGTTAAAACCTACTCGTCAACATTTGGTGCCGATCCAACAACCTTCAACTACATTTTGGATTATTCTGGTGACAATACTAATGTTATTACCAACTTGGTAGATGGGTTGCTTGAAAATGACAATTATGGAAATCTCATTCCTGCTCTTGCAGAAGATTGGAGTGTTTCAAAGGATGGTTTGACTTACACTTATAAACTTCGTCAAGATGCAAAATGGTTCACTGCTGACGGGGAAGAATACGCCCCAATTAAAGCACAAGATTTCGTCACAGGTATCAAGTATGCAGCTGATAACAAGAGTCAAGCTCTCGATTTGATTCAGAACTCAATCAAGGGATTAGATGATTATGTGACAGGCGCAAATACTGACTTTTCAAATGTTGGTGTGAAAGCTGTAGATGATTACACTGTCCAATATACTTTGACACGTCCAGAACCATTCTGGAACTCTAAGACTACCAATAGTATCTTGTTCCCAGTCAATGAAGAGTTCTTGACTTCTAAAGGTAAAGAATTTGGAGAATTGAAACCAGATAGCATTCTCTACAGTGGTCCTTATTTGTTAAAAGATTTCACATCAAAATCATCACTCGAGTACATGAAGAACCCTCATTACTATGACCAAGAAAAAGTGACGATTGAAAGAGTTAAACTGGCTTATGTTGATGGTTCTGACCAAGACATGACAATCCGTAACTTTGAAAGTGGTGCTTATTCATCTGCAGGTGTTTATCCAAACAGCTCAAACTTTGCTAAGACAAAGGAAAAATACAAGGACAACATCGTCTATAGCTTGCAGGATGCGACTTCTTGGTACTATAATTTTAACGTTAATCGCCAAACATACAATCATACAGCTAAGACTAGCGATGAGCAAAAACAAGCTACCCAAGCTGCGATTTTAAATAAAAATTTCCGTCAAGCAATCAACTTTGCCATTGACCGTACAGCTTATTCAGCTCAGTCTAATGGAGAAGAAGCAGCTAAAAACACTCTTCGTAACACACTTGTGCCACCAACTTTCGTGCAAGTAGGTGACAAGACTTTTGGTGAGACAGTTTCATCTAAGTTGGGAAACTACGGTACGCAGTGGTCAAATATGAATCTTGAAGACGCCCAGGACGGCTACTTCAATAAAGAAAAAGCACAAGCTCAGTTTGCAGAGGCTAAAAAAGAGCTAGAAGCACAAGGTGTGACATTCCCGATTCATTTGGACTTGCCTGTAGACCAAGTTAATAAAACCTTGCTTCCGAAGATTCATTCGCTGAAACAATCTGTCGAATCAACTCTTGGGGCAGAAAATGTAGTGATTGATGTTGTTCAAATTTCAACAGAAGACTATGCCAATGCGACATTCCAAGCGCCAACCACAGCTGATCATGACTATGATTTAAACTTGGATGGTTGGTCTGCAGACTACCAAGATCCATCGACTTATCTCAATCCTTTCAATGCTGAGGATGGATTCTATCTCAAGATTTTAGGACTTGATCCAAGCAAGGATACTGATAAGATTACAAGTATCGGATTGGACCAATATACTCAAAAATTGAAAGCGGCAGATGCAGAAAATACAGACGTAGCCAAACGCTATGAAAACTATGCAGACGCACAAGCATGGTTGATTGATAGTTCGCTATTGCTCCCTGTAAATTCAAATGGTGGCGGGGCTTCAGTAACACGTGTTACTCCATTCACACGAGCATACTCACTTGTCGGTATCAAAGGAACTGGAAGTAACTACAAGTACATGAGATTGCAGACAGATGTCGTTACAAGCTCTCAATTTGCTGAAGCGAAGGCTAAATGGGAACAAGAACGTAAAAATTCTGTCGAAAAGAGTCAAAAAGAATTTGAAAGCCACGTTAAATAATAAAAAAATAGAGCTTTTTAAGAGCTCTATTTTTATTTTAGTTGTTTTTTGAAAACATAAAATGTAGTAAAGGCGCTAATAAATATACACTCACTAAATACATTTTTAAAATAAAACGTTTCCTTGACTAATGTAGATAGCCTTTAGAGATACTTTGTGATATAATTAAATTAAAATGTTTTGAAGAGGTGTTCCATGAAAAGTAGACGCATAAAAAAAAGTAAATCTAGTAAATTTCAGCTGAGTTTAAACATAGGTTTGTTGCTAATCTATGCTGTTCTAGCTTCTTTTTTATTGTTTTTGATTTTTAAATACCAGATTTTAGCGGTCAGCTATCTTAATATTATCTTGGCAGTAGTTTTAGTGCTCATAGCATTATTATCCCTCTTGTTGATCGTTAAGCGCAAAGCCAAGGTGTTCACTTTGATAGTCCTATTGCTCTCAGTTTTATTTAGCTCTGTAGCTTTGGTAGCTGTAAATCGATTTGTTGGACTCGCTAATCAATTTAATGCAACTTCAAATTATTCAAGCTACTCTATGAGTGTGGCAGTGCTAGCAGATAGTGAGATCGATAGCGTTTCTCAACTTTCTAGTGTAACTGCTCCAACAGGAACAGATGCTGAGAATATTCAAAAATTGATAGATGACATTAAAACAACTCAAAGCAAGGAATTGACAGTTGAGGAAGCTTCTTCTTACCTAGCAGCCTATAAGAGTTTGTTAGATGGAGAAACCAAAGCAATCGTCTTAAACGGTGTTTTTGAAAATCTGATTGAGCAGGAATATCCCGACCACGCTAAGAAGATCAAGAAAATCTATACCAAGGACTTGACTAAGAAAGTGGAAGCGCCTAAGGTGGCTACAGGAAATTCTTTCAATGTCTACATCAGCGGGATTGATACCTATGGTCCTATCAGTTCTGTTTCGCGCTCAGATGTCAATATCATCATGACAGTGAATCAAGATACTAAGAAGATTCTCTTGACGACAACTCCTCGAGATGCCTATGTCCCTATTGCAGATGGTGGAAACAACCAAAACGATAAGTTGACGCATGCGGGTATCTATGGCGTAGATGCTTCTATCCATACCTTAGAAAATCTTTATGGTATCGACTTGAACTATTATGCCCGTCTCAATTTCACTTCTTTCTTGAAGTTGATTGACCTTCTTGGAGGCGTTGACGTATATAATGACCAAGAGTTTACTGCTCATACAAACGGCAAACACTACCCGGTTGGAAATATTCACCTTGATTCAGAAATGGCTTTAGGTTTTGTCCGTGAACGTTACTCTTTGACAAATGGTGATGGAGATCGCGGTCGTAACCAACAAAAAGTCATTACAGCCATCATTCAGAAGATGACTTCGGCAGAAGCCTTGAAAAACTACGATGGCATTATTCAAGGTTTACAGGAATCAGTTCAGACCAATATGCCACCAGAAACAATGGTAAGTCTTGTCAATGCTCAGTTGGCAAGTGGAGGGAAATATACAGTAACCAATCAAGATCTGAAAGGAACTGGTCGTATGGGTCTCCCGTCTTACGCTATGCCAGATAGCAATCTTTACATGTTAGAAATTGACCCAACAAGCTTGGAAGCTGTTAAAACGGCTATTAAAGATACCATGGAAGGAAAATAAGATGATTGATATTCATTCACATATTGTTTTCGATGTTGACGATGGACCTAAAAATAAAGCTGAGAGCAAGGCTCTCCTAGAGGAAGCTTACGCACAAGGTGTTCGTACCATTGTTTCAACCTCTCATCGTAGAAAAGGGATGTTTGAAACACCAGAAGACAAAATTGCAGCTAATTTTAGCGAAGTTAAACAGTTGGCTCAAGAAATTGCACCGGATTTGAACATCGTGTACGGAGCTGAGATTTACTTTTCTAGTGATGTTTTAGAAAAACTTGAACAAAACATCATTCCAAAACTCAATGGCACTCGTTATGCTTTGATCGAGTTTAGCATGAATACACCCTACAGAGATATTCATAGCGCCTTGACCAAAGTTCTCATGTTAGGGATTACACCTGTGGTTGCTCATATTGAGCGCTATCACACCTTGGAAAACGATGAGAAAAAAGTAAGAGAACTCATCAATATGGGCTGCTATATGCAGATTAATAGTTCGAGCGTCTTAAAGCCACGGCTTTTCGGAGATACCTACAAGTTTATGAAAAAGCGTGCTAGGTATTTCTTGGACAAGGACTTAGTCCATGTAGTAGCTAGCGATATGCACAATTTGGATAATCGTCCACCGTATATGAGAGAAGCTTATGAACTAATCGCTAAAAAATACGGAGCAGGAAAAGCTCGTGAACTTTTTGAAACTAACCCATCAAACATTATAAATGACCAAATAATTTAGGAGAAATGATGAAAGAACAAGAAAAATTTGAAATTGATGTATTTCAATTGGTAAAAGTGCTATGGAAACGAAAATTCCTCATTGTCTTAGCTGCACTAGTAGCAGGTCTAGCAGCTTTTGCATATAGCTCATTTGTGATCCAGCCACAGTATACTAGTACCACTCGTATCTACGTAGTCAATCGTAACCAAGCAGATAAGCCAGGTTTGACCAACCAAGACTTGCAGGCAGGTTCATACTTGGTAAAAGACTACCGTGAGATCATTCTTTCTCAGGATGTTCTTGAAAAAGTGGTGGCTGATCAAAACTTGACTATGGATGCCAAAACTCTTGGAAGAAAAGTTTCAGTAACAGTACCTGCAGATACGCGTATCGTATCAATCTCAGTTCGAGATGGGAAACCTGAGGAAGCGAGTCGTATCGCCAATGCACTTAGAGAAGTAGCTGCTCAGAAAATCATTTCTGTAACAAGAGTGTCGGATGTAACCACACTTGAGGAAGCAAGACCAGCGACATCGCCATCTTCACCAAACATTCGTCGCAATACAATGATGGCCACTATAGCAGGTGTAGGATTCGTCACGGTTATCGTGCTTTTAGTTGAATTGTTGGATGATCGAGTGAAGCGTCCAGAAGATATCGAAGAAGTGATGCACATCTCACTTTTAGGTGTTATTCCAAATCTTGAGAAATTAAAGTAAAGAGGGAAATATGGCAAAGTTAGAATTATCAGAACAACGATTACACTCTGTAAAAAAAGCTGAGGAGTATTATAACGCACTACGGACCAATATCCAGTTGAGTGGAGATGGTCTCAAAGTGATTGCTCTTTCTTCAGTTAGACCTGGAGAAGGGAAGTCGACTACTTCAACCAACATAGCTTGGGCATTCGCACGTGCAGGCTATAAGACACTCCTTATCGATGCCGATATTCGTAATTCGGTCATGTCAGGTGTCTTTAAATCTAGAGAAAAAATTACAGGTTTGACAGACTACTTATCAGGAACCAAAGATTTATCTCATGGTTTGTGTGAAACAAACGTAGAAAACTTGTTTGTCATTCAATCAGGAGCTGTTTCACCAAACCCGACTGCTCTTCTTCAAAGTGACAAATTTGAAGCAATGATTGAGACCTTACGCAAATACTTTGACTATATCATTGTGGATACAGCCCCTATCGGTGTTGTCATTGATGCGGCTATTATCGTACAAAAATGTGATGCCTCTATCCTGGTGACTGAAGCTTCTGCAACAAAACGGAGAGAAGTTCAAAAAGCTAAAGACCAGTTAGAACAAACAGGAACACCATTCTTAGGAGTTATTCTGAATAAATTTAATATTCAGCTTGAAAAATATGGTTCTTACGGATCATATGGGAACTATGGTTCCTATGGGAAAAAATAAGAAAAAGTAAATATTAAAAAGAAGATTATATGAAAAGTAGGTGAAGTTTAAGTGGAGATTAGTGAAGTCTTATACAAAAGTTTTAAGCAACTTGCAGACTTTTTTATTGGATTGGTTGGAACTGTTGTATTAGCCTTTCCAGCTTCCTTGATTATTTTCATCATATATAAAGCTAAAGGATATAAGGGTAGCATTTTCTTTACTCAGTATCGAGTAGGTTTGAATGGGAAAAAATTTAAAATTATTAAGTTTCGTTCAATGGTTGAAAATGCTGAAGAAATTCTCTTGGCCAATAAAGAGTTACATCAAAAATATATTGACAATAGCTACAAATTGCCTCCTAACGAAGATCCACGCTTAACGATTATTGGGAATTTCATTAGAAAAACGAGTATTGATGAATTTCCTCAGTTTATAAATGTTTTGCGAGGTGAGATGAGCTTTATAGGACCTAGGCCAATCCTTGATAAGGAGTTAGAAGAATATTCCGAAGAGGAACAGAAACTTCTGCTTTCAGTGAAGCCAGGGATAACAGGTATGTGGCAAGTTTCTGGGAGAAGTGAAGTCTATTATCCTGAACGTTGCGAGATGGAATTATATTATCCTAGAAATCAATCTTTCAAATTGGATGTAAAGATATTTTTATTAACCATTAAGCAAGTTTTGCTAGGAAAAGGGGCTCATTAAAGAACAGATAAGTTTTTTAGGATTTTATAATCTGTTGATGAGTTCAAAATGAAAATGATACGAAATCAAATACTGGTAGTCATGTTTTAGAATTTGGAAAGGGTGTTTTACCATTTTAAAATGGTGAAATATGCTTCCAGAGTTATATGATCTGAGTAGTCTAATAGAGGCATGGCAAAAGAGTCAACTAGTTTCTTAGGTGAACTCTGTGAAACTAGGATGCTAGTGTTTGGTTTCTTTTTTAGCGCAAACAGTTCAATCTAAATGAAGGGGGTTAAAATGACAAAGAATTATAAAATTATCGTGGCAACACACAAGCAATTTACCATGCCTGCTGATACTGATCTTTACCTACCTATCCATGTTGGTAGTGAAGGAAAAGAAAAGTTAGGATACCAATGTGATAATGAAGGAGACAATATTTCAAGTTTGAACCCCTATTATTGCGAATTAACTGGACTTTATTGGGCGTGGAAAAATTTAGAATGTGACTATCTTGGTTTGGTACACTATCGTCGCTATTTCACGGCAAAACGTCACTCATATAGTGAAACGATTGATATGAATGATATTATCCTGTCTAAATCAGAACTGCAAGATTTGTTGGCTGAAAGTGATGTAATCGTTCCAAAAAAACGGAAATACTACATTGAAACGCTATACTCACACTATGCACATACGCATGATGCCAATCATTTAGACGTAACACGCCAGATTGTTAGCGAGTTGAGACCGGACTATATCGATGCTTTTGATCAGGTCATGAAACAACGCAGTGGCTATATGTTCAATATGTTTATCATGTCCAAAGAAAATGTAGCAGCCTACTGTGAATGGTTGTTCCCGATTATTGATGAGCTCTATAAGAGATTGGATATTACAGACTATTCTGCTTTTGATGCTAGATTGTTTGGTCGTATCAGTGAACGCTTGTTCAATGTTTGGTTGGCAAAACAAGATTTGCGGGTAAAAGAGATACCGTTTATCTATATGGAGAAAATTGACTTGATTCAAAAAGGAAAATCCTTCCTACAAGCAAAATTCTTCGGGAAAAAATATGGACAGAGTTTTTAGATAGGGATAAAAGAATAAGGATGAAATTAGTAGTAAAAATAAAATCTTTGCCAGAGCTTCTAGCTCTTGTTGCTTTAGGAATATTTTTAACGGTTTCGATATTAAATGTAACTTTTTATGCTCGATATCTGCCTGGAACAGTTTATAAATTAGCGATAGCTTTTTCAATCTTTCTTTTGCTCCTAAAAGAGTCTTTCAAGAGAAAATATGATTATAGAGCTCTCATTGGATTGTTTGCAACAATTTTAATTTATTTTATCGTAGGGAAAATGACAGCTCTCAGTTCAGAACTTTCTGTAAGTATATTATTTATTTACGCTTTACGAGATGTTCCTTTTAAGAAGGTAGCACAAACTTCTTTAGTCGTTAGTATGTGCTTGTTGTTGTTTGTTATCATCAGCGCAAAATTAGGAATAATAACGAATTATCTTGAAATTTCTGGTTCTCGAGTACGGAGCTACCTAGGTTTTAGATATGCTCTCTACCCTTCTATTTTACTAATGAATATAGTCGCTATTGTGTTTTATTTGAAGCAAAATAAAATCCAATATTGGCAATGGCTGCTGTTAGCTCTTTCTGTTTATTGGGTATATGGTAAAACGGATTCTCGTTTAACATTTTATAGTTCCTGTGTACTTTTGGCATGCAGTTTATTAACAAAATGGTTTCCAGAACTATTTTCAAAATTAGGACATGTGTTTAAAGTTTTTAAACTGACCTTTATCGTTAATGCAGTTATAAGTTTTTGGGTCTCTGTTATCTATCTCAATTCAAGTCATCCTTTTATCAATGACCTTCTTTTTAAAGTAAACCGTATGTTAGGTGGTCGTATATACTTGGCAAACAAATCTTTAAACCTGTATGGTTATGGATTCTTTAGACGACAGGTTGAATGGAATGGAAATGGTCTGACTGTTGAAGGAGTTAGGGACTATCAGACCTATTATCTGTATGTAGACAATTTGTATGTCCAAGTTTTACAAAGATTTGGCTTACTCATCCTGGGATTGATGCTCTCAGTCCTAACTTTGACTTTGTCTAAAGTAATTAAGAAACGCCAGTGGGTTCTTGCTCTGATTTTGATATTAATGAGTTTTCATTCCATGATTGATGATTTGAATTTCTATCTTCATAACAATATTTTTTGGATCTTGGTAGGTGCTTTAATCTACCCGGATTATCAGTTTTCTGATGAAAGCAACGAAGAACTCGGGGAACATTCATTTGAAAAAATCGTATAGTAAAATGGTAAGAAGTATTTAACAAGAACTTAAAAGAGCATAGACTGGGAAGACGGTTTTATTTCGATTTATATAGGAGGAAAGTATGTCGGATATCAAAATCATTCAAGATAAGATTTTATCTATTTTGAAAGAGTTTATTAATATTTGCGAAGAAAATAACCTAACCTACTATGCTCTGGGTGGGACCTTGCTAGGAGCGGTACGTCATAATGGTTTCATACCTTGGGATGATGACATTGATATCGGTATGCCGAGAGAGGATTACGAAAAGTTTAAAAAAATAGCTTCAAATGTCTTGCCAGAAAACTACAAGTTTTTAAGCGAAGATACATTAAACTATAAAAAAGCTTTCTCTGTGATTCGAGATGATTCTACAAAAATCATCATGAATTATAGTAAAGAAGAATTGGTAGAAAGTTTGTGGATAGACATTTTTCCGCTAGATGGTATGCCATCTAATGCTTTAAAGAAAAAAATTCATTCTTTGAGATACTTGTGCGCAAGGATGATGGTTCAACTCTCGCAATTCAATAGTTTGGTGAATCAGAAAAAAGAAAATCGACCATTCATTGAAAAGATAATTATTGCTTTTGCGAATGCTGTTAGTATTGAGAAGATTATTTCCTTTACCAGGGCACGGAAAAAATATTTGCAAACGATAAAAAAATATTCGTTTGATGAAGCTTACGCAGGAAATTTTACGGGAGCTTACAAATTAAGAGAGATAGTACCGAGTGATTACTTTGGAGAACCAGTCCTATTACAGTTTGAAGATCTTAAACTTTGTTGTCCTTGCAAATACAGAGAATATCTAACAGCCATTTACGGAGCGGATTATATGCAATTGCCACCAGAAGATAAAAGGGCTCTTCACCACTACGAGATTATCTCACTGGGTGAAAATGAAGGGGAAGTGTAGTTTAAAGATGAAAAAAATCGCTTTAGTGAAATGGAGTATTGATAGAACAGATGGAGGACTGAAAGTAGCAACCAGTCTTGCAAATGAGTTATCAACTATGTATGAAGTTCATCTTCTCTCGATGATTTCTACAGAAAACAATTTCTTCTCGCTGAAACAATCGGTTCGATATCAAAATTTATCATCAAAGAAAATATCAATGAGTAAAAATTTTCTCGAAGCGGTCAAGTTATTGAGAAACTATCTGAAAGAAGAGAACATTGATATTGTTTTTGGAATCGGAATGAGTATGAATACAGTTGGTGTAGCAAGCACAATTGGTTTGAGAACAAAATTTGTTTCCTGCGACCATACAAATTCTATAGTAGATATTGATACTAAAGTTAAGAAGATACAAAGATATATTGGAGCGAAATTTGCTGATAAACTCGTGACCCTTACTCAAGAAGACCGTGAAAATTATATAAAAAAATACGGTGTTTCTGATGAAAGAATTTGCTACATCTATAATTGGAAAGAGGCTGCTCTTTCAGAAGTATCCTATAATAAAAAATCAACTAAAATTGTGACGGTTGGCCGTTTTGACTATCAAAAAGGATATGATTATCTTGTTCAAGTCGCGAAAAAAGTGTTAGCGAAAAGGTTTGACTGGACTTGGGAAATCTACGGTTCCGGAAATCAAGACGAAGTGGATAAAATCAGAAATTTAATCAACGAAAATGATTTACAGGATAAGTTAGTCATAAAAGGACTCGAAAAAAATCAGGATTTGATTTATGGAGATAAAGGGATTTATGTCATGACTTCTCGCTATGAAGGTTTACCTCTAGTTCTGCTGGAAGCACAACAATACAATCTTCCTATAGTTAGCTTTAGTTGTCCGACAGGACCGAACGAAATTGTTGAAGATGGAGTTAATGGCTATCTGGTTGAGTGCTATGATACGGACAAGTTGAGCCAAAAATTGCTTGAACTGATGGGAGATGAAGTTTTGAGACAGTCTTTCTCAGAACACGCAAAAGAAAATATGGATAAATTCGATAAAGATAAAATTCTCAAGCAGTGGATTGAACTAATTGAGACGATTTAGGAGATAAGATGAAGGATTGTTTGTTAACAATTGTAATGCCTAGTTATAATATTCAGGACTACGTTTCAAAAGGGCTGGAGTCTTTCCAACAAGTGCAATCAGATTATAAAAATAAATTTGAAGTACTGGTTGTTAACGATGGAAGTACAGACGATACTGCTAAAGTAGCAGAAGAAATATTAGCCCAAGATTCGTTGCTGGATGGCCGTGTAATTACAAAAGAAAACGGTGGTCATGGTTCAACTATCAATCGCGGTATTCAAGAAGCAAAGGGAAAATTTTTTAAAGTAATTGATGGGGATGACTGGGTTATTCCATCAGAATTTGAAAAGTTTTTAGATACTCTTGAAACTGTTGATGTGGATATGGTGATTACAGACTTTACAGAGCAACATGTCTACAATAATACTACAGTACGAAATGACTTCGTAGACAAGTATGAAATTGGCAAAAAATACATGGGAATTCCGGATGTTCGCATCCCGATGCACTCGGTTACTTATAAGACATCAATCTTGTCGGAAAACAAGATTCGTTTAAGTGAAAAAACATTTTATGTTGATATTCAATACACACTTTTTCCTTTGGAGTATGTTCATAGTTTCAGTTATTGGAATTATGATATTTATCAATACTACATAGGTAGACCAGAGCAAAGTATGAATATCGAGAGTATGAAGCGTAATGTTCGTCACCATTTGACTGTTACAAATTCAGTTCTAGATTATTTTACAAAAATTGAAAGTGACCCCGTTTTAAACCGAGTAGTTTCTGAAACCTTAGATTATCTCATCAGTTTGCAGGTTGATTTGTCTTGGATGGTTAATGATTCCGAAGCACTCTTGAAAGAACTATATAGCAAAATTGAGAAAAGTGCATATGACTATATTCCTAGGAAAAAGTTTGACAGATTGTCTTATTTGAACTATAAGACCAAGTTTGCAATTGCCTTAATACTTAATCCAATTTTGAAGAAATACTCTAAAAAGAAAGAAAAAGAGAGAGGGGTTTAGGATGTTTATTAGCATCGTTGTTCCGGTATATAACATTGCCGACTATTTGCACTATGCGATAGATAGCCTGCTGAAACAAACCTATCAAAATTTTGAAGTGATCCTCGTCAATGACGGTTCAACAGATGATTCTCCTCGATTGTGTGAAGATTACGCCCGAGAATATGAAAATATCCATGTTTTTCATAAGGAAAATGGAGGCTTATCTGATGCGCGTAACTTTGGAGTTACAAAAGCCAACTCAGATTGGATTTTCTTTTTAGATCCAGATGATTACCTTGAAGACTACACGCTTGAATTAATAGTAAAAATACAAGAAATACATCAAGCAGACTTGATTTCAACAAAGGTCAAAGCAACTTCAAAGTATGATGATTATAGTTCTTATCATCTTAAACAGTCAGACTATGAAAGCTTGAGTGTGGTTACAAAGGAGAAGGCCTTGGAACTAATGTTGGACGACAAAGTTGCAACGGTTTCTGCCTGTGCTAAGCTTTATAAAAAAAGCATATTGGAACGCGTCCCTTTTCCAGTTGGGAAAATCTATGAGGATTTTTATGTTGTAGGAGAACACCTTGCCTTGGCTGAAAGAATCGTGATAAGCCCGCTTGAAACCTACAATTACTATCGTAGAGAAGGAAGTATAGTTCGTTCAACATTTACTGAAAAAAGATATGATTTCTTTAAAGCTGTTGCAAAAAATGAGGAAGTTGTTAAAAGAGAGTACATTCAGAGCCCAGAATTAAAGCAAGCTTTGCAAGCTAAAAAATTATTAGGTGGCTTTGTAGTGATTGGTGCAAAAGCTGACTCAGGCTTAAAAGATTTTTCAAAAGATAAAGAGTTGTTGAAAGTCGAAATGAGTGAGTTGCTAAAAAATAGTAAGCTATCATGGAAAGTAAAACTAAAATACCTTGTTTTTATGTTTAGCCCTAAATTGTATTTGTTGCTACGATAGTATCGTGCATAAAACCAATTTAATTTGCAACAAATATCAAAAAATTGTAGGAAAGAGGAAGTATGATAGAAGCTTTTAGAATAATTGCCCATTATAAGTCTGTTCGGTCACAATTTCTAATTTCACGGATTGATTATAAATAGGACGGATTGACATGAAAGTATTAAAAAACTACGCCTACAATCTTTCTTATCAATTGTTGGTGATTATACTCCCGATTATTACGACTCCCTATGTGACACGGGTCTTTTCTTCGGATGATTTAGGAACTTATGGTTATTTTAATTCCATTGTCACCTACTTTATTCTATTAGCGACACTAGGAGTTGCTAACTATGGAACAAAGGTCATTTCAGGGCATCGCAAGGAAATCGAAAAAAACTTTTGGGGAATCTACTCCCTGCAATTAGGTGCAACACTTCTTTCTCTAACCTTGTATGGCCTTCTTTGTATGGCTCTTCCCTTTATGCAAAATCCGGTAGCCTACATTCTAGGCTTGAGTTTAGTTTCTAAAGGTTTAGACATCTCTTGGCTCTTTCAAGGGTTGGAGGATTTTCGAAAGATTACTGTTCGAAACATCACGGTTAAAATCGTTGGAGTTACCTCTATCTTTCTCTTTGTCAAATCTGCAAACGACCTATATCTCTATGTTTTTTTACTAACCATATTTGAGCTTTTGGGGCAACTAAGTATGTGGTTGCCTGCTCGAGAGTTTATCGGTAGACCTCATTTTGACATAGAATATGCTAGGCATCATTTGAAACCCGTCATCTTATTGTTCCTTCCACAAGTGGCGATTTCCTTGTATGTAACGCTAGATCGTACCATGCTTGGAGCCTTAGCCTCTACAAAGGATGTAGGGATTTATGACCAGGCTCTAAAGTTGGTAAATATCCTTCTGACCTTGGTAACTTCCTTGGGGAGTGTTATGCTACCTCGTGTTGCGCATTTATTAGCCACAGGTGATCATAAAGCAGTCAATAAGATGCATGAAATGTCCTTCCTTATTTATAATTTAGTCATTTTTCCAATGATGGCAGGAATCTTGATTGTCAATGATGATTTTGTTCAATTTTTCCTTGGTCAAGATTTTCAGGATGCACGCTATGCAATTGCTATTATGATCTTCCGTATGTTCTTCATCGGTTGGACCAATATTATGGGAATTCAGATATTGATCCCTCATAACCGAAATAAAGAATTCATGATTTCAACAACGGCTCCTGCAATTATCAGTGTAGGATTAAACTTATTATTCCTTCCTAAACTTGGTTATATCGGAGCAGCCATTGTTTCTGTCTTAACAGAGGCGCTAGTGTGGGCGATTCAATTGTACTTTACCCGCAGATACCTAAAAGAAGTTCCTATTATTGGATCTATGACAAAAATTATTCTAGCATCAGCTATCATGTATGGCATTTTGCTAGGTTCAAAAACAGTTATACATTTTTCGCCAACCCTAAATGTTCTAGTTTTTGCAGTGCTTGGCGGAATCATTTATCTTTTTGCAATTCTATCTCTGAAAGTGGTAGATGTAAAAGAATTAAAACAAATCATTAAGAAATAATGGAGTTAACTATGTACGACTATCTTATCGTTGGTGCAGGTTTGTCTGGGGCAATCTTTGCACATGAAGCTACAAAACGTGGAAAAAAAGTAAAAGTGATTGACAAACGTGATCACATCGGTGGAAATATCTACTGTGAAAATGTTGAAGACATCAATGTCCACAAGTATGGTGCCCACATTTTCCATACTTCTAACAAAAAAGTGTGGGACTATGTGAACCAGTTTGCTGAATTCAATAACTATATCAACTCACCAGTGGCTAACTACAAGGGCAGCCTCTACAATCTTCCTTTCAACATGAATACCTTCTACGCTATGTGGGGAACTAAGACACCACAAGAAGTCAAGGATAAGATTGCAGAGCAAACAGCTGATATGAAAGATGTTGAGCCTAAAAACCTTGAAGAACAAGCCATCAAGTTGATTGGTCCGGATATCTATGAAAAATTGATCAAGGGCTATACAGAAAAGCAATGGGGACGTTCTGCAACAGACCTTCCTCCATTTATCATCAAGCGTCTTCCGGTGCGTTTGACCTTTGATAACAACTACTTTAACGACCGTTACCAAGGGATTCCAATCGGTGGCTACAACGTCATCATCGAAAACATGTTAGGCGATGTAGAAGTAGAACTTGGGGTTGATTTCTTTGCTAATCGTGAAGAGCTAGAAAGCTCAGCGGAAAAAGTTGTCTTTACAGGGATGATTGACCAGTACTTTGATTACAAACATGGGGAGTTAGAATACCGCAGCCTTCGATTCGAGCACGAAGTCTTGGATGAGGAAAACCATCAAGGGAATGCTGTGGTCAACTATACAGAACGTGAGATTCCTTATACTCGTATCATCGAGCACAAGCATTTCGAGTATGGTACTCAACCGAAGACGGTTATCACTCGTGAGTACCCTGCTGATTGGAAACGTGGAGACGAACCATATTACCCAATCAACGATGAAAAGAACAACGCTATGTTTGCCAAGTATCAAGAAGAAGCAACCAAAAATGACAAGGTTATCTTCTGTGGCCGCCTGGCAGACTATAAATACTACGACATGCATGTGGTCATTGAACGTGCTCTTGAGGTAGTAGAGAAAGAATTTTCATAAAAAGAAGCTAGTTTCTAGCTTCTTTTTTCTTTTTTAGGAAGATAAAAATGAACGATAATATCATGCAAAAAGGGGAGCGTATAGCCTAGTGTATTTTGATATCACCCCTTGCCTTGAAAATGAATAGGAAAATAATTGCAAATGGATATATCGGTTTTGGAAAAGATAGGGATTTTCATAGCCATTTTTCAGCTTTTCTGACATTTTTACACTGTTTTTCATAGAAAAAATAAAAAAGAGGGACTTGTAATGGAATATTAAAATAAATTTAATGAAAAACCTTCGATAAAATCACAAAAAATTAGGCACGAATCGGATTTTTGTGATATAATATTCTGTGAATAGCTATGCCTTCTTGTAGCTGTTAAAAAATCAAAGTGTGAAACTTGGAAGATAGAGAGGACGCAATGTAATGACTAGAAATGGTTTCTTTACAGGCTTAGATATTGGGACAAGCTCAATTAAAGTGTTAGTTGCTGAGCTTGTAGATGGTGAAGTAAATGTAATCGGTGTTAGTAACGCCAAAAGTAAAGGTGTCAAGGATGGGATTATCGTTGACATCGAAGCCGCAGCAACGGCTATCAAATCTGCTATTTCTCAAGCAGAAGAAAAAGCAGGAATTTCAATCAAATCAGTAAATGTTGGACTTCCAGCAAACTTGTTGCAAGTGGAACCAACTCAAGGAATGATTCCTGTAACATCAGATACAAAAGAAATTACAGATCAAGATGTTGAGAATGTTGTCAAGTCAGCTTTGACTAAGAGCATGACACCTGATCGTGAAGTGATTACGTTTGTGCCAGAAGAATTTGTAGTAGATGGTTTCCAAGGTATTCGTGACCCTCGTGGTATGATGGGTGTTCGTTTGGAAATGCGTGGGCTTCTCTATACAGGTCCAAGAACCATTCTTCACAACCTTCGTAAAACTGTAGAACGTGTTGGAGTTCAAGTCGATAACGTGATTATTTCACCACTTGCAATTGTAAACTCTGTTCTTAACGAAGGCGAACGTGAGTTTGGAGCGACTGTTATTGATATGGGTGGTGGCCAAACAAGTGTTGCTACTATCCGTAATCAAGAGCTACAATACACAAATGTTTACCAAGAAGGTGGCGATTACGTCACTAAAGACATTTCAAAAGTTCTTAAAACTTCTAAGAAGATTGCAGAAGGTTTGAAACTTAACTACGGTGAAGCTTATCCGCAACTTGCAAGCAAAGAAACTTTCCAAGTTGAAGTGATTGGTGAAGTAGAACCTGTTGAAGTTACAGAAGAATACTTGGCTCAAATTATTTCAGCTAGATTGAAACACATCTTTGAACAAATCAAACAAGATTTGGAAAGAAGACATTTGTTGGACTTGCCAGGTGGTATTGCTCTGATTGGTGGGAATGCTATTCTACCAGGAATCGTTGAGCTTGCCCAAGAAGTACTTGGAGTTCGTGTGAAACTTTACGTTCCAAACCAAGTAGGTATCCGTAATCCTGCATTTGCTCATGTGATTAGTTTGTCAGAATTTGCTGGAAGTCTTACAGAAGTGAATGTTTTGGCTCAAAGAGCTATCAGAGGAGATCAAGTTCTACGTCAACAACCAATTGATTTCAGAACTTCAAATCAGGAAAAACCTGCAGCTTCTCAACGTTCTGTGTTTGGTACAACTTCAACTGAATCAGCAGAACCAACTTATACTGCTGAATCAGCAACTCCAAATCAATCAGAAGAAAAACCAAAATTGACTGAACGATTCCGTAGCTTAATCGGAAGCATGTTTGATGAATAGGATAGAGGAATAAAATATGACATTTTCATTTGATACAGCAGCAGCACAAGGTGCAGTAATTAAAGTAATTGGTGTCGGTGGTGGCGGTGGAAACGCCATTAACCGCATGGTTGACGAAGGCGTTTCAGGTGTTGAGTTCATCGCAGCCAACACAGATGTACAAGCCTTGAGCAGTACAAAAGCTGAAACAGTTATCCAACTTGGTCCAAAATTAACTCGCGGACTTGGTGCTGGAGGACAGCCTGAAGTTGGTCGTAAGGCTGCTGAAGAAAGCGAAGAAGCGATTACTGAAGCTATCAGTGGTGCAGATATGGTCTTCATCACTGCTGGTATGGGTGGTGGTTCTGGTACAGGTGCTGCACCAGTTATCGCTCGTATCGCTAAAGGTTTAGGTGCTTTGACTGTCGGTGTTGTGACACGTCCATTCGGTTTCGAAGGAAGCAAACGTGGTCAATTCGCAGTCCAAGGGATCAACGAACTTCGTGAACATGTTGATACTCTCTTGATTATCTCAAACAACAACTTATTAGAAATTGTTGACAAGAAAACTCCACTTCTTGAAGCTTTGTCTGAAGCAGATAATGTTCTTCGTCAAGGTGTTCAAGGGATTACAGATTTGATTACAAATCCTGGTTTGATCAACTTGGACTTCGCAGACGTGAAGACAGTAATGGCAAACAAAGGAAATGCCCTTATGGGTATCGGTATCGGTAGCGGAGAAGAGCGTGTTATCGAAGCAGCTCGTAAAGCTATCTACTCACCACTTCTTGAAACAACTATTGATGGAGCAGAAGATGTTATCGTTAACGTAACTGGTGGTTTGGATATGACTTTGATTGAAGCAGAAGAAGCTTCTGAAATCGTCAATCAAGCTGCTGGACATGGCGTAAATATCTGGCTCGGTACTTCTATTGATGAATCAATGAAAGATGAAATCCGTGTGACTGTTGTTGCAACTGGAGTTCGTCAAGATGCAGTCGAAAAAGTTGTAGCGCCACAACCAAGACAAGCGTCATTCCGTGAACCAGTAAAATCTGGACATACACACACTTATGACCGTCATTTTGATTTGGCAGAAACAGCTGAACTTCCAACTCCTTCACAACGTCACACTGAAGCGCCTAAAGCATCAGCTTTTGGTGACTGGGACTTGAGACGTGATTCAATTGTTCGTCAAGGTGAATCAGTCGTATCACCAGTTGAGCGTTTTGAAGCACCGGCTTCTGACGAAGACGAGTTGGAAACACCACCATTCTTTAAAAACCGTTAATAGAGATGGATTTAAAAGAAAATACAAATCAGGTATTTCAACAGGTTACAAAAGCAATTCAAGAAACCGGCCGTGAAGACGGTTCGGTTTCTGTAATTGCCGTAACAAAATATGTTGATATTGTAACTGCAGCAAATTTGATTGATCAAGGAGTCAAACACATCGGTGAAAATCGTGTTGACAAATTTCTTGAAAAGTATCATGCCTTAAGTGATAAAGGTGTTACTTGGCACTTGATTGGTAGCTTACAAAGAAGAAAAGTCAAGGATGTTATTCCTTTTGTTGATTATTTTCACGCTTTAGATTCTTTGAAATTAGCCCAAGAGATTCAAAAACGTGCCGATCGAACCGTTAAATGTTTTTTGCAGGTCAATATTTCTGGAGAGGAAAGCAAGCATGGTTTTTCAAAAGAGGATCTATTGACAGTCTTGCCAGACTTGTCTAGCTTGGATCAAATCGAGTATGTTGGTCTCATGACCATGGCTCCCTTTGAGGCCCAAACAGAAGAGTTGCAAAAAATCTTTAAAGAAACGCAAGAGTTGCAACAATACATTCGTGAACAACAATTCCCCAATATGCCAATGACAGAACTAAGTATGGGAATGAGTCGTGACTACAAAGAAGCGATTCAGTGTGGCTCAACTTTTGTTCGAATTGGTACAGCATTTTTTAAATAGGAAATAATCATGTCATTAAAAGATAAATTTGATAAATTTATAGATTACTTTACAGAAGATGGAGATGAAGTTGCTTCAGAAGTTGTAGCTGCACAACCTGAACGTTCACTAGCTTCGGTTCCTCAAAAAAGAGAATTACCACAGCAAACTGCTGCTCAAGAATCTTCTTCAGCCGAAGCAAAAGAGAAAAATATTACAAAACTTCATGCCCGTCAGCAACAACTAGCAATTGAAAGCCATCGCTCTACTGAAAAAGTAACCATCGATGTTCGTTACCCACGCCGTTACGAAGATGCAACAGATATTGTTGATTTGTTGGCTGGAAATGAAAGTATCTTGATTGACTTCCAATATATGACAGAAGTTCAAGCTCGTCGTTGTTTGGATTACTTGGATGGGGCACGTCATGTCCTTGCTGGTGAGTTAAGAAAAGTAGCGAACACAATGTATCTTTTGACACCTGTTGGTGTTGTGGTAAACATTGAAGATATTCGTTTACCTGAAGAAGCTCAAAGCGAAGAATACGACTTTGACATGAAGAGAAATAGAGTACGTTAATGTTTCTAATAATTCGTTTTATCCAAAATGCTACAGATATCTATTCACTGATACTTGTAGCTTTTGCTCTATTATCATGGTTTCCAAATGCCTATAACACACAGTTGGGGAAATTTTTAGAGACTTTGTGTAAACCAATTCTTGAGCCTCTAAAACGTCTACCTCTTCAAATCGCAGGTTTGGATTTCTCTGTTTGGATAGCCCTAATTCTCTTACGCATGATTAGTCGCTATCTCATCAATTTGCTGGTCGTGTTATGAGCAAAGAACTTTACCAACATTTCGCAACGGAGGATATTCCATTCATCGATAAGGGCTTGGAATGGTTGAGTCAAGTCGAGGAGCACTATGCACCGATTTTATCTCCTTTTATAAATCCTCACCAAGTATTTATCTTGGAAACTTTGGGAAATAACAGAGGGATAAAAGTCTTCTCTAGTACGAGTTATATCTCTTCGGAGTACGCTAGGGTTGTTTTAGCGCCCGATTACTTCACGCCAAGTTTGGAAGATTTTGAAATGACCTTGCTTGAGATCGTGTATCCCAGCAAATTTCAGCAACTGACCCATTCAAAGATATTGGGTACAGTTCTCAATCGACTAGGTATTGACCGTAAGTTATTCGGAGACATTCTGGTGACAGAAGATAAAGCCCAAATTATTGTCGATCGAAGATTTACCACTCTTTTCCAAGATGGAATTCAAAAGATTTCCAAGTTGCCTGTAAGTTTAGTAGAACGTCCTTTTTTAGATATGATAGAATCCAAAGATGACTATCAAGAAAAAGAAGTCTTGGTTTCAAGTCTTCGTCTGGATGCCTTCTTATCTAGCATATTGAAATTATCTCGTTCCCAAACTTCTGCTCTGGTTGAAAAAAAGTTGGTTCAAGTCAACTATCATATAGTTGAAAAATCGGACTATCCGGTAAAAATTGGTGATTTAATCAGCGTCAGACGCTTTGGTCGAATTATCTTACTCAAAGAAAATGGTCAAACCAAGAAGGATAAGAAAAAATTAACAGTCCAGCTACTATTAAGCAAGTGAGAAAAATATGTCAATTACACCACAAGAAATTAGTGATAAAGCTTTCTCAAGATCATTCAGAGGCTACAATCAGGAAGAAGTTGATTTATTTCTAGATAAGATTTATTTTGAATTAGAGGAATTAATCCGAAACAAAGAGGAAACGGAACTCTATATCAAAAAACTAGAAGAACGTCTTTCCGACTATACGACTGATATTCCTAAGAGAACAGTAACAAACGAGCAAGAACCAGAAGCAATTAATGATTCTATTTTTTATTAAATAAGTGAGGAAAAATATGCCAATTACATCGTTAGAAATTAAGGATAAAACCTTTGGTGTTCAGTTTAGAGGTTTTAACCGTGAAGAAGTTGATGAATTTTTAGATATTGTTGTTCGAGACTATGAAGATTTGGTTCGTAGTAATCATGAAAAAGATCAGCACATTAAAAATTTAGAAGACCGTCTATCTTATTTTGATGAAATCAAAGATTCATTGAGTCAGTCAGTATTGATTGCTCAAGACACAGCTGAACGTGTAAAACAAGCTGCGAATGACCGTTCTAACAACATCATTAAGCAGGCTGAGCAAGATGCTCAACGCTTGCTTGATGAAGCAAAATACAAAGCCAATGAAATTTTGCGACAAGCAACAGATAATGCTAAAAAAGTTGCTGTAGAAACTGAAGAGTTAAAGAACAAGAGTCGCGTCTTCCACCAACGTTTGAAATCAACAATCGAAAGTCAGTTGGCTATTGTTGATTCATCAGATTGGGAAGAAATTTTGCGTCCTACTGCAACTTATCTTCAAACGAGCGACGAAGCATTCAAGGAAGTCGTCCAAGAGGTTCTAGGTGAAGATGTATCTTCATATCATGATGAAGAACCAATTGACATGACTCGTCAATTTTCTCCAGAAGAAGTTGCAGAACTTCAAGCGCGTATTGAAGCAGCTAACAAGGAATTGTTAGAAGCAGAACAAGCTGCTGAAGAATCAACTGAAACTGAAGTTGAAGTTCAGCCAGTTACTGAAACTCCTGTTGAACCAGCACATGAGGAAGGACCTCAAGATGATGCTGACACCCAACAAGAGTCAGTTCTAATTTTATAAGAATCTCATTAGAGAACAAGAATTTATCAAACACATTTCAAGCGAGTAGGAGATGGTGGAAGTCCTACAATCCCTGTTGGTAAATTTATCCTCTCTTAGTATCAAATCTGAAAATAGTAAGATTTGACGTTGCCCACGTTACGGGAAAAGAGGGAAAGAGACTAGGTCTTTTTCCGAACAAAGGTGGTACCACGATTTTCGTCCTTTTTGCGAGTCGTGGTTTTTATATTGTCAATTTACATTAAAGGAGTACTAATGAAACTTAAAGAAACCCTCAATCTTGGAAAAACAGAATTTCCAATGCGTGCCGGTCTTCCGACCAAAGAGCCAGTTTGGCAAAAGGAATGGGATGAAGCTAAACTTTATCAACGTCGTCAAGAATTAAATGAAGGAAAACCGCATTTCACGCTTCATGATGGCCCTCCGTATGCCAACGGGAACATCCACGTAGGACATGCCATGAACAAGATCTCTAAAGATATCATTGTTCGTTCTAAGTCTATGTCAGGCTTTTATGCACCTTACATCCCAGGTTGGGATACTCATGGTTTGCCAATTGAGCAAGTTTTGGCAAAACAAGGTGTTAAACGCAAAGAGATGGACTTAGTTGAGTACTTGAAACTTTGCCGTGAATACGCTCTGTCTCAAGTAGATAAACAACGCGAAGACTTTAAACGTTTGGGTGTTTCTGGTGACTGGGAAAATCCATATGTAACACTAACTCCTGACTATGAAGCAGCGCAAATCCGTGTCTTCGGTGAAATGGCTAATAAAGGCTATATCTACCGTGGAGCGAAGCCTGTTTACTGGTCATGGTCATCTGAGTCAGCCCTTGCAGAAGCGGAAATTGAATACCATGACTTGGTTTCTACGTCCCTTTACTATGCCAACAAAGTCAAAGATGGCAAAGGTGTTCTAGATACTGATACTTATATCGTCGTTTGGACAACAACTCCATTCACCATCACGGCTTCTCGTGGTTTGACTGTTGGTGCGGATATTGATTACGTCTTGGTGCAACCAGCTGGCGAATCTCGTAAGTTTGTGGTTGCTTCAGAATTGTTGAACAGTTTGTCTGAGAAATTCGGTTGGTCTGATGTTCAGGTTTTAGCTACTTACCGTGGTTCAGAATTGAACCAAATTGTGACAGAGCACCCATGGGATACAGCAGTAGATGAACTCGTTATCCTTGGTGACCACGTTACAACTGATTCTGGTACTGGTATCGTCCATACAGCTCCTGGTTTTGGTGAGGATGACTACAATGTCGGTGTTGCCAATGGGCTTGAAGTTGCTGTGACTGTTAACGAACGCGGCATCATGATGGCCAATGCTGGTGCAGAGTTCGAAGGTCAATTCTACGACAAGGTTGTGCCAACGGTTATTGAAAAACTTGGTGATTTACTTCTTGCTCAAGAAGAAATCTCTCACTCTTACCCATTTGACTGGCGTACGAAAAAACCAATTATCTGGCGTGCAGTGCCTCAATGGTTTGCTTCTGTATCTAAATTCCGCCAAGAAATCTTGGACGAAATTGAAAAAGTGAAGTTCCACTCAGAGTGGGGTAAGGTCCGTCTTTACAACATGATCCGTGACCGTGGTGATTGGGTTATCTCTCGTCAACGTGCTTGGGGAGTTCCTCTTCCAATCTTCTACGCAGAAGATGGAACACCAATCATGACAGCTGAAACCATCGAGCATGTAGCTCAACTCTTTGAAGAACATGGTTCAATCATCTGGTGGGAACGTGATGCTAAAGACCTCTTGCCAGAAGGATTTACCCATCCAGGTTCACCAAATGGCGAGTTCAAGAAAGAAACAGACATCATGGACGTTTGGTTTGACTCAGGTTCATCATGGAATGGTGTAGTGGTTAACCGTCCAGAACTCAAATATCCAGCAGATCTTTATCTTGAAGGTTCAGACCAATACCGTGGTTGGTTCAACTCATCACTCATCACCTCTGTAGCTAACCATGGCGTTGCACCGTACAAACAAATCTTGTCACAAGGTTTTGCCCTTGACGGTAAAGGTGAGAAGATGTCTAAATCACTTGGAAATACCATTGCCCCAAGCGACGTTGAGAAACAATTTGGTGCGGAAATCTTGCGTCTCTGGGTAACAAGTGTTGATTCAAGCAACGACGTACGTATCTCTATGGATATCTTGAGTCAAGTTTCTGAAACTTACCGTAAGATCCGTAACACCCTTCGTTTCTTGATTGCTAACACTTCTGATTTTAACCCAGCTGAGGATGCAGTAGCTTACGAAGAACTTCGTTCTGTTGATAAGTACATGACTATCCGCTTTAACCAACTTGTTAAGACTATTCGTGACGCTTATGCAAACTTCGAATTCTTGACAATCTATAAAGCACTAGTGAACTTTATCAACGTTGATTTGTCTGCTTTCTACCTTGACTTCGCAAAAGATGTTGTCTACATTGAAGGGGCTAAGTCACTTGAACGCCGTCAAATGCAAACAGTCTTCTATGATATTCTTGTGAAAATTACCAAACTCTTGACACCAATTCTTCCTCACACTGCGGAAGAAATCTGGTCATATCTCGAGTTTGAAACAGAAGACTTTGTTCAATTATCAGAATTACCTGAAGCTCAAACTTTTGCCAACCAAGAGGAAATCTTGGATACATGGGTAGCCTTTATGGACTTCCGTGGGCAAGCTCAAAAAGCCTTGGAAGAAGCTCGTAATGAAAAAGTGATTGGTAAATCACTTGAAGCTCACTTGACAGTTTATCCAAATGAAGTGGTGAAAACTCTTCTTGGAGCTGTTGATAGCAATGTAGCCCAACTCTTGATCGTCTCTAAATTGACCATCGCTGAAGGTCCAGCTCCAGAAGGTGCAGTTAACTTTGAAGATGTAGCCTTCACGGTTGAGCGTGCGACTGGTGAAGTTTGTGATCGTTGCCGTCGTATCGATCCAAGTACAGCAGAACGTAGCTATAATGCAACCATCTGTGATCACTGTGCAAGCATCGTTGAAGAAAACTTTGCGGATGCAGTAGCAGAAGGATTTGAAGCTAAATAGTCTAACAAAAATACAGGGTCTTCCTGTATTTTTTTAAAAAATAAAAACTTTAATAAAAATATGGTATAATATACCTTATTAGAATAAAAGGAGATATTTATGAAGACAAAAACACTAGCACAAGTAGATGGCTTTATTGGTATTATTGCAGGGGCAATTTTAGCTTTCTTACCAATTTTTATGGTATTTCTTGCAGCCATTTCTGAAGACGAAGATGCTGCAGGGCTAATTTTGGGCATTATTTTCATTGTTTTCTCTTTAGTGAAAATTGCAACCCTCATTCTTGGAATTCTCTCACTTGTCTACTATAAGGATGACAATCGTATTTCACTAGCACCATCGATTCTATTTATCGTAGGATCTGTAGTTGCCTTGATTCCTTTCCTTGGGTGGATTGGTGGAATCGTCCTTGTCATCGGTGGAGCTTTGTACCTAGCAAGCTTGAAACAATTTAGAATTGAAGAATAAATTATTTTTTAGGGAAGAGTCCATGAGCTCTTCTCTTTTTAGTTGATTTTAACTAGCTTTTTTGTGAAAAATTGTGTAAAATAGAATAGATAAACGAGGGCAACCTCGAAAAATAAAAGGAGAATCCAACTAATGGTAAAATTGGTTTTCGCTCGCCACGGTGAGTCTGAATGGAACAAAGCTAACCTTTTCACAGGATGGGCTGACGTAGATCTTTCTGAAAAAGGTACTCAACAAGCTATCGATGCTGGTAAATTGATCAAAGAAGCTGGTATTGAATTTGACCAAGCTTACACTTCAGTATTGAAACGTGCAATCAAAACAACTAACCTTGCACTTGAAGCATCTGACCAACTTTGGGTTCCAGTTGAAAAATCATGGCGCTTGAACGAACGTCACTACGGTGGTTTGACTGGTAAAAACAAAGCTGAAGCTGCTGAACAATTTGGTGATGAGCAAGTTCACATCTGGCGTCGTTCATACGATGTATTGCCTCCAGCAATGCCTCGTGATGATGAGCACTCAGCTCACACTGACCGTCGTTACGCTTCACTTGATGACTCAGTAATTCCAGATGCTGAAAACTTGAAAGTGACTTTGGAACGTGCCCTTCCATTCTGGGAAGATAAAATCGCTCCAGCACTTAAAGATGGTAAAAACGTATTCGTAGGTGCACACGGTAACTCAATCCGCGCCCTTGTAAAACACATCAAACAATTGTCAGACGACGAAATCATGGATGTGGAAATCCCTAACTTCCCACCATTGGTATTCGAATTTGACGAAAAATTGAACGTAGTTTCTGAATACTATCTTGGTAAATAATGTAAAATAGAGTCTAGGATTATTCCTAGGCTTTTTTTATTTTGAAAATAGGAAAATGCAGAGTGCAATTTAACTTGTCAAAGACAGGGATTCTTGTTATAATAGATAGGATGGAGGCGCTATGGCACTTAAAAAAGCAAGTTTAGCCTGTGCGGTTTGTGGTTCAAGAAACTACTCAATTAAAATTAGTGGGAATCCAAAACCGACTCGCTTAGAAGTAAATAAATTTTGTAAACATTGTGGTAAATACACAACACATCGAGAAACGAGATAGGAGATAAGAATGGGTTTTATTAAAGATATCTTTACACTTCTTAAAGATACAACTTGGCCAACTCGAAAACAAAGTTGGGTAGATTTCAAATCTATCATGGAATACACTGCCTTCTTTGTTGTCATCATTTATATTTTTGATCAGTTAATCGTTAGCGGATTAATCCGATTCATTAACATTTTTTAAGATAGTATAAATAGGCTGAAAGAAGTTTACCATTAAGAAAGGAAAAAAGATGGATAGTTTTGATAAAGGATGGTTTGTCCTACAAACATATTCTGGTTATGAAAATAAAGTAAAAGAAAATCTCTTGCAACGTGCACAAACATACAATATGTTGGATAATATCCTACGCGTGGAAATTCCAACTCAAACTGTGCAAGTTGAAAAAAATGGGAAGAAAAAAGAAGTTGAAGAAAATCGCTTCCCAGGATATGTCCTTGTGGAAATGGTTATGACTGATGAAGCTTGGTTTGTAGTTCGTAATACACCAAACGTTACGGGATTTGTCGGCTCACACGGGAACAGATCTAAACCAACTCCGCTTTTGGAACAAGAAATCAGAGATATCTTGGTATCAATGGGACAAACGGTTCAAGAATTCGATATCAATGTTGAAGTTGGTCAAACAGTTCGAATCATAGATGGTGCCTTTGCTGATTACACAGGAAAAATTACTGAAATTGATAATAACAAAGTGAAAATGATTATTTCAATGTTTGGTAATGATACAGTAGCAGAAGTAAACTTGAATCAAATTGCTGAATTGTAATCTCAGTTACTCATCTACTTGTGAAACTAGAATTCTGTCAACTAATTTTTTAAAAAACTAGTTGACAAGATTCTAAAAGTGGGTATAATAGAAAGAGTTGAAAAAGCTCACGGTCCGTTGGTCAAGGGGTTAAGACACCGCCTTTTCACGGCGGTAACACGGGTTCGAATCCCGTACGGACTATGGGTGTATCGCGGTTGAAGGAAATAGGAATTAAAAAAAGTTAAAAAAACCTGTTGACAGAGAAAAGTGACTGTGATATACTAATATAGTTGTCGTAAGCGCGACAAAGACCTTTGAAAACTGAACAAGACGAACCAATGTGCAGG
>NZ_JAGQFU010000001.1:0-1167898 GCF_030466425.1 Streptococcus sp. 9.1(2021) | reverse complement strand
TTACTCAGAGTTAAGTGACGATAGCCTAGGAGATACACCTGTACCCATGCCGAACACAGAAGTTAAGCCCTAGAACGCCGGAAGTAGTTGGGGGTTGCCCCCTGTGAGATATGGAAGTCGCTTAGCTCGAGGGAGTTTAGCTCAGCTGGGAGAGCATCTGCCTTACAAGCAGAGGGTCAGCGGTTCGATCCCGTTAACTCCCATATAAGCGGGTGTAGTTTAGTGGTAAAACTACAGCCTTCCAAGCTGTTGTCGCGAGTTCGATTCTCGTCACCCGCTTTGAACTTTGTTCAATTACCAAGTTTTTAACTTGGGCGCGTAGCTCAGGTGGTTAGAGCGCACGCCTGATAAGCGTGAGGTCGGTGGTTCGAGTCCACTCGTGCCCATTTTTATAAATATGGTCCGTTGGTCAAGGGGTTAAGACACCGCCTTTTCACGGCGGTAACACGGGTTCGAATCCCGTACGGACTATTTTTTTGGAGGATTACCCAAGTCCGGCTGAAGGGAACGGTCTTGAAAACCGTCAGGCGTGTAAAAGCGTGCGTGGGTTCGAATCCCACATCCTCCTTTATTTATTATTAACGCGGGATGGAGCAGCTCGGTAGCTCGTCGGGCTCATAACCCGAAGGTCGTAGGTTCAAATCCTGCTCCCGCAATATTTGGCTCGGTAGCTCAGTTGGTAGAGCAATGGATTGAAGCTCCATGTGTCGGCGGTTCGATTCCGTCTCGCGCCATTTCTTATATTATACGGAAGGGTAGCGAAGAGGCTAAACGCGGCGGACTGTAAATCCGCTCCTTCGGGTTCGGGGGTTCGAATCCCTCCCCTTCCATCTTATACGGGCATAGTTTAAAGGTAGAACTAAGGTCTCCAAAACCTTCAGTGTGGGTTCAATTCCTACTGCCCGTGTTAAACGTTATGGCGGGTGTGGTGAAGTGGTTAACACATCAGATTGTGGCTCTGACATTCGGGGGTTCGATTCCCCTCACTCGCCTATTTTATATTATTGGGGTATAGCCAAGCGGTAAGGCAAGGGACTTTGACTCCCTCATGCGTTGGTTCGAATCCAGCTACCCCAGTTACTATTTGCCGGCGTGGCGGAATTGGCAGACGCGCTGGACTCAAAATCCAGTGTCCGCAAGGACGTGCCGGTTCGACCCCGGCCGCCGGTATAGTAATAAAGACAAGGTTTTCGGACCTTGTTTTTTTATTTTTCTTTCATTTTTTTCTCTCGCAGTTACTTAAAATTACTTATTTTTTTCTAAGTTTTATTTTAAACCTCAATGTTCAATATTTCTTTACTATATATTTACTAAATCTTAGTTTATTTCTTTATAAATTTAACTATAATAGGTCTATACCATTTACAAATTACACAGAAAGGTTTATAATGTAATTGACATAATAAATATTAGAAAAATGAATTACGGAGGTTATCATTATGCCTAAATATATTAAAGCGGATCAATTTTTCTATCCTCATGGTGTTCGCCGTGGCGGTTTTCTAGAACTAGTTGATGGTAAATTTGGTAAGCATGTGGATCAAGTGTCTGAGGACGCAGAAATTATTGACTATACTGGTTATAGTATTGCTCCTGGTCTTGTTGATACACATATTCACGGATTTGGTGGGGTTGATGTTATGGATAATAACATCGAAGGTACTCTTCATACAATGAGTGAGGGTCTTCTTAGCACAGGTGTTACTAGTTTCCTACCAACTACTCTAACATCATCATACGAACAATTATTAGCTGTTACTGAAAATATTGGTGCGCGTTATCAAGAGGCTTCTGGTGCTAAAATTCGTGGGATTTACTTTGAAGGTCCATACTTTACTGAGGAATTTAAAGGAGCTCAAAACCCTGCTTACATGAAAGATCCTCGCATGGATGAATTTCGTGCTTGGCAGAAGGCTGCTAATGGTCTTCTAAATAAAATTGCCCTTGCACCTGAACGTGAAGGTGTTGAGGACTTTGTACGTACGGTTACTGGTGAAGGAGTGACTGTTGCTTTAGGTCACTCAAATGCAACTTTTGATCAGGCTAAGAAGGCTGTTGACGCTGGTGCAAGTGTTTGGGTTCATGCTTATAATGGTATGCGTGGGTTAACTCACCGTGAGCTTGGTATGGTTGGTGCTATGTATGAATTGCCACATACTTATGCTGAATTGATTTGCGACGGGCATCACGTTGATCCTAAGGCTTGTGACATCCTACTTAAACAAAAAGGTACTGAAAATATTGCTCTTATCACTGACTGTATGACAGCGGGTGGTTTGCAAGATGGGGACTATATGCTAGGAGAATTCCCAGTTGTGGTTGCAAATGGTACTGCTCGTCTCAAATCTACTGGGAACTTGGCAGGTTCTATTCTCAAACTTAAAGATGGTTTGAAAAATGTTGTTGAATGGGGCATTGCAAATCCACATGAAGCAGTTATGATGGCCAGTCTCAACCCAGCAAAATCAGTTCATATTGATGATGTTTGCGGACAAATCCGTGAAGGCTACGATGCTGACTTTATCGTTCTTGATAAGGATTTGGAATTGGTAGCAACTTACATTGATGGTGAAAAACGTTATCAAGCATAATCTCTAAAGTAGAAACTAGTTTAGTTTCTACTTTTTTTAGTTCAGTTTGTTAATTTCTTCACATATTACTTGATTTTATTTATGAAAAGGCTTACAATTATGATATAAACAATACAAATAAAAAAACGGAGGTAAGCTTTATGAAAGCCTATACTTATGTTAAACCAGGACTTGCTTCATTTGTTGATGTTGACAAACCAGTTATTCGCAAGCCAACAGATGCTATTGTGCGTATCGTTAAGACTACTATTTGTGGTACTGACCTACATATCATTAAAGGGGATGTTCCTGCTTGTAAGAGTGGAACTATCCTTGGACATGAGGGAATTGGTATTGTAGAGGAAGTTGGAGCAGGCGTTTCAAACTTCAAAAAAGGCGATAAAGTTTTGATTTCTTGTGTTTGTGCCTGTGGTAAATGCTACTACTGTAAAAAGGGAATCTATGCCCACTGTGAAGACGAAGGCGGTTGGATTTTTGGACATTTGATCGACGGTATGCAAGCAGAATATCTTCGTGTTCCTCATGCTGATAATACTCTCTACCACACTCCAGCTGATTTGTCTGATGAAGCCTTGGTTATGTTATCTGATATCCTACCAACTGGTTATGAAATTGGTGTCTTAAAAGGGAAAGTAGAGCCTGGTTGTAGTGTGGCTATCGTTGGTTCAGGTCCAGTTGGCTTAGCAGCTCTATTGACTGCTCAATTCTATTCACCTGCTAAATTGATCATGGTAGACCTAGACGATAACCGTTTGGATACTGCAGTTTCTTTCGGTGCTACTCATAAGATTAATTCTTCAGACCCTGAAAAAGCAATTCAAGAAATTTATGATTTAACAGATGGTAGAGGTGTGGATGTTGCTATAGAAGCTGTTGGTATTCCTGAAACGTTTGATCTCTGCCAAAAGATTATCGGTGTAGATGGAACAGTAGCCAACTGTGGTGTGCATGGTAAGCCAGTTCAGTTTGATTTGGATACTCTATGGATTCGTAACATTAACGTAACTACCGGTTTGGTTTCTACCAACACAACTCCTCAGCTTTTGAAAGCTTTAGAAAGTCATAAAATTGAACCAGAAAAATTGGTAACTCATTACTTCAAACTAAGTGAAATTGAAAAGGCCTATGAAGTATTTGGTAAGGCTGCAGATCATCATGCGATTAAGGTTATCATTGAAAACGATATTTCAGAAGGTTAATCGAATTTTGAATCCAGTTATTCTTTTTAGAATAGCTGGATTTTTTGAAAATATTAGATAATTCGTGAAAGCAAGCAAATTTCTTTCATTGTTCTTAAAATTTCGCTATAATATACGATACAAAGGAAATGAAACTATGTATCGAGTTATAGAAATGTACGGGGATTTTGAACCTTGGTGGTTCATAGAAGGATGGGAAGAAGACGTCATTAGTAGTAAGAAATTTGAAAATTACTATGATGCCTTGAAGTATTATAAATCTTGCTGGTTTGAACTGGAAAAGAAAATTCCACTATATAAAAGTCGAGGAGACTTAATGACCATATTTTGGAATCCGGAGGATAAGCGTTGGTGTGAGGAATGTGATGAATTTCTGCAGCAATATCATTCCTTGGCTTTACTGGAAGATGGTCAAGTTATACCAGATGAAAAATTCAGACCGGGTTATGAAAAACAAACTGGTTTAGAAATCCACCGGACGTGTCGCATCAAAAAAGATGGAACAACTTTTTAATAAAGTTGTTCTTTTTTTTGTATTTTCTTCGAATAATTAACTGAGGAGGGAATATGGTACAAGCACTTGCACAAGAATTGATTAGTCTCGCAAAAAAGGATGGAGCTCAGGATATCTATTTTATTCCCAAGGACAAGGGTTATGAGTTGCATATGCGAATAGGTGATGAAAGGCGTTTGATTAATAGCTATGACTTTGAAAAGTTGGGCGCAGTGATTAGTCATTTTAAATTTATTGCGGGGATGAATGTTGGAGAAAAGCGTCGTAGTCAGCTTGGGTCCTGTGATTATCAGCATGATGGCAAGGTTTCTTCACTCCGCTTATCGACGGTAGGAGATTATCGTGGTCATGAGAGTTTAGTTATTCGCCTTTTGCACGATGAAGAACAAGAGTTGCGCTTCTGGTTTCAAGACCTTAAGGAACTAGAAAAGGGCTTTAGGCAACGCGGCCTTTATCTATTTGCAGGACCTGTAGGAAGTGGCAAAACTACCTTAATGCATGAATTAGCTAAGTCATTGTTTAAGGGACAACAAGTCATGTCCATTGAGGATCCAGTCGAGATTAAGCAAGAAGAGATGCTGCAATTACAACTCAATGAAGCTATTGGATTGAGTTATGAAAACTTGATAAAACTTTCTTTGCGACACCGACCAGATCTTTTAATCATTGGAGAAATCCGGGATAGCGAAACAGCCCGTGCTGTTGTAAGAGCGAGCTTAACGGGAGCTACAGTGTTTTCGACCATACATGCAAAGAGTATTCGTGGGGTCTATGAGCGTCTTTTAGAACTTGGTGTTAGTGAAGATGAACTCGCAGTTGTTTTACAAGGTGTTTGCTACCAGAGACTAATCGGGGGAGGAGGAATTATTGATTTTGCAAACCAAAATTATTCAGAACACCAGGCAGAAAAGTGGAATGAGCAAATTGATCAGCTTCTTAAAGACGGACATATCACTGCCCTTCAAGCTGAAACGGAGAAAATTAGCTACCAGTAAGCAGAAGAAAATCATCACTCTCTTTAACAATTTGTTTTCTAGTGGTTTTCACTTGGTAGAAATCATTTCCTTTCTTGATAGAAGTCTTTTGTTGGAGAAGGAATATGTTTCGCAGATGCGCCTAGGACTATCGAAAGGAAAATCTTTCTCGGAAATGATGGGGAATTTAGGTTTTTCGAGTGCGATTGTCACTCAGCTTTCATTGGCTGAAGTTCATGGAAATCTCCATTTGAGTTTGGGGAAAATTGAAGAATATTTGGATAATCTTGCTAAGGTCAAGAAGAAGTTAATTGAAGTTGCGACCTACCCACTTATTTTGCTAGCTTTTTTACTGTTAATTATGCTAGGATTGCGGAATTATCTCTTGCCCCAACTGGATAGTAGTAACATAGCTACCTTAGTGATTAGTAACCTGCCACAGATTTTTCTCGGACTTATTCTGGCACTAAGTCTTGCATCTTTAACAGGACTGATATTCTACAGAAAATCTAAGAAGATACAAGTCTTTTCTTATCTGGCTAGAATCCCCTTTTTAGGTGTGTTTGTTCAGTACTATCTAACTGCTTATTATGCTCGGGAATGGGGAAATATGATTGGACAAGGTTTAGAGTTGGCACAGATTTTCCAGATGATGCAGGAGCAAGGAGATCCTCTTTTTAAGGAAATTGGATACGATTTAGATCAATCTTTGCAAAATGGGCATGAATTTTCTAAGGTTGTTCAGAACTATCCCTTCTTTAGAAAGGAGTTGGGATTAATCATTGAATATGGAGAGGTTAAATCCAAGTTGGGAAGCGAATTGGAAATATATGCGGAAAAAACCTGGGAATCCTTCTTTACCCGAGTCAATCGGACCATGAACCTTGTTCAACCACTGGTCTTTATTTTTGTAGCCCTGCTAATCGTTTTATTGTATGCAGCTATGTTGCTGCCAATGTATCAAAATATGGAGGTAAATTTTTAGATGAAAAAAATGATGATGAAATTAAAAGAAACGAAGGCAAAAGCTTTTACACTGGTAGAAATGTTGGTGGTGTTGCTTATCATTAGCGTCCTACTCTTGCTTTTTGTGCCAAATCTTACCAAGCAAAAGGATGCAGTCAATGATAAGGGGAAAGCAGCTGTCGTTAAGGTGGTAGAAAGCCAAGCAGAACTCTATAGTCTGGATAAAAATGAAGATGCTAGTCTAAGCAAATTACAGGCAGATGGACGCATTACTGCTGAGCAAGCAAAAGCCTACAAAGAATACCATGCAAAACAAAATACAAGTCAAACTGTTGCAGATTAGGGCCTTTACTATGCTAGAAAGTTTATTGGTCTTAGGAATAGTCAGCCTGTTAGCCTTGGGTTTGTCAAGTTCAGTTCAGTCGACTTTTGCAGCTGTGGAAGAGCAAATTTTCTTTATGGAGTTTGAGGAACTTTATCGAGAAACACAGAAGCGAAGTCTGGCTAGTCAGCAAAAGATGATCTTAATGCTAGAAGAGAGAAGTATTGGGAATGGCTATCAGAAATTAGCCATCCCTAAAGGCATTCAATTGCAGTCTAATCAGTCAATTACCTTTGATAAGGCTGGAGGGAATTCGTCTCTTGCAAGTGTGAGATTTCAAACAAGGAAAGAAGTAGTTCGCTACCAACTATATCTAGGAAATGGAAAGATTAAACGTATTCAAGAAGCAAAAAATTAAGGCGGTTATTTTACTGGAGGCAGTGATTTCACTAGCTATTTTTGCCAGTATTGCAACCCTCTTGTTAGGGCAGATTCAAGAAAGTAGACGACAGGAAGCAAGACTCTTAGAACAGGAAGAAGTTTTGCGTGTGGCTCGTATGGCTTTGCAGACTGGACAAAAGCAATTGACTGTCAATGGCCTTACGGTTCATGTTGTCTCGAATGAGCGAGGTTTGGAGGTGTATCATGGAACTGAAAAATTACTGGCGATTCAAGATAAGTAGAGTCAGAGCGTTTACTCTTTTAGAATCCCTGGTTGCTCTTATTGTGATTAGTGGGAGTTTGCTTCTTTTTCAATCTATGAGCCAACTCTTGGTTTCAGAAGTTCGCTACCAGCAGAAAAGTGAGCAAAAAGAATGGCTCTTATTTGTGGATCAGCTGGAAGCAGAGCTGAATCGAGCCCAATTTGAAAAAGTGGAGAATGATAGGCTTTACCTCAAACAGGAAGGCAAACCCATTTCCATGGGTAAATCAAAGTCAAATGATTTCCGGAAAACAGATGCTAGTGGACGTGGTTATCAACCCATGGTCTACGGCCTAAAATCAGCTCGAATTCAAGAAAAAGGGCAGGAGTTGCACTTTCACTTTCAGTTTGAAAAGGGACTAGAGAGGGAATTTATCTATCGTGTTGAAAAAGAAAAAAGTTAGAGCAGGAGTTCTCCTATACGCTGTCACTATTGCTGGAATTTTTAGTCTTTTGTTGCAGTTTTATCTAAATCGGCAACTAGCACATCATCAGGATTATGCCTTAAATAAAGAAAAACTTCTTGCATTTGCTATGGCTAAGAGAACCTATGAAAAAGCTACTTCTGAAAATGGAGAGCAGTCATTTAATGTAGGGAAGTCAACTTATCGAAATGACGAAAAATTCTTCACAACGACTATTGACACAGGAAAAAATCAGTTTGAATTTCACTTTTCTCCTTTAAAAAGGACCGGTCAAAAGTCTGAGAAAACAGAAGACAAGCCCAAAGAAGGAAATGAGGAGAAAACAGAAGAAGGGATCAAAAAAGAGACTGCTAGGTCTTCCAAATTAGCACCTTCAAAGAAGGGCACAGAGTAGTTAGTACGAGGTTTTTACATGAAATCATGCTATAATAGATACATATGGAGGACCAAAAATGGCAAGTGTAAAATTGTATCTAGTGCGTCATGGGAAAACAATGTTTAATACGATTGGGCGTGCTCAAGGCTGGAGTGATACTCCTTTAACAGCTGAAGGTGAGCGAGGCATTCACGAACTGGGAATTGGTTTGCGTGAGTCAGGCTTAAAGTTTGAGCGTGCTTACTCGAGTGACTCAGGACGTACCATCCAGACTATGGGAATTATCCTTGAGGAACTAGGTTTAACAGGGCAAATTCCTTATCGTATGGATAAGCGAATCCGTGAATGGTGCTTTGGTAGCTTTGATGGTGCTTATGATGGGGACTTATTTATGGGGATTATTCCTCGTATCTTTAATGTCGATCATGTGCATCGTTTGTCCTATGCTGAGCTGGCTGAAGGTCTGGTAGAAGTAGACACAGCAGGTTGGGCTGAAGGATGGGAAAAGCTAAGTGGTCGTATCTGGGAAGGCTTTGAAGCCATTGCCAAGGAAATGGAAGCCAATGGTGGAGGAAATGCCCTGGTAGTCAGCCATGGAATGACAATTGGAACTATTGTTTACCTCATTAACGGCATGCATCCACATGGTCTTGATAACGGAAGTGTGACGATTCTAGAGTACGAAGATGGTCAGTTTTCAGTAAAGATTGTTGGGGACTGTAGCTACCGTGAAATTGGACGAGTTAAGCTAGACGAGCAAGATAGTTCAGAACAATAAAATTCAGCACTAAATTTAGAAGAATTTTTAAAGGATTGATAGAATGCTGATGTCGTGATTCACAAGCTTGAGAGAGCTGAGTGATTTGACAATAGCATTCTTTTTTGTTAGAATAGTATCAACATGAAAGCATAAGAAGGGACTGACAGAACTGTCGTCCCCTTTTGTCTATCTTATAAGGGGGAAATATGCTGTTTCAGAAAATAAAAGCCTATAAATGGCAGGTCCTGGCTTCCTTGATTATGACAGGTCTAATGGTAACGAGTTCACTCTTGCAACCACGTTATCTACAGGAAGTTTTAGAGGCACTGCTAACGGGTGATAATGAAGCTATTTATCATATTGGTTTTTGGTTAATCCTTGTTGCCTTGATTGGTTTGATTGCAGGTGGCATTAATGTTGTGTTAGCTGCCTACATTGCTCAAGGAGTTTCGTCTGACTTACGTGAAGATGCCTTTCGTAAGATTCAAACTTTTTCATACGCCAATATTGAGAAGTTTAATGCAGGGAACCTTGTTGTTCGTATGACCAACGATATCAACCAGATTCAGAACGTAGTCATGATGACCTTCCAAATTCTCTTTCGACTACCACTTTTGTTTATCGGTTCCTTTATTCTAGCAGTTGTCACCCTACCTTCTCTGTGGTGGGTGCTAGTTCTCATGGTCGTTCTGATTGTTGCCATAATGGGTTTTATGATGGGAGTTGTGGGACCGCGCTTTGCAAAATTCCAGACCTTACTAGAGCGTATCAATGCCATTGCTAAAGAAAATTTGCGTGGTGTGCGCGTGGTTAAGTCTTTTGTCCGAGAAAAAGATCAGTTTGATAAATTTACGCAGGTGTCAGATGAATTGTTGGGAGAAAACCTTTATATCGGTTATGCCTTTTCTGTTATGCAACCTGCAATGATGTTGATTTCTTACGGGGCTGTTTTTCTCTCAATCTGGCTTGTAGCAGGTATGGCAGAGTCAGATCCATCAGTAGTTGGTTCCATTGCTTCCTTTGTAAACTACCTGAGTCAGATTATCTTTACCATCGTCATGGTTGGATTTTTGGGGAATTCAGTCACTCGTGCTATGATTTCCCTTCGTCGTATTCGTGAAATCCTTGATACAGAACCAGCTATGACTTTCAATGATGTGGAAGATGAAGAATTGGAAGGAAGTCTCAGTTTTGAAAATGTTACCTTTACCTATCCAAATGATGAAGAACCTATCCTAAAAGATGTATCCTTCGATATCGCAGCTGGTGAAATGGTTGGGGTTGTCGGAGCAACTGGTGCAGGGAAATCAACCTTGGCTCAGTTGATTCCACGATTATTTGATCCTCAGCAAGGTTCGATCAAGATTGGTGGAAAGGATATTCGGACAGTTAGTGAAGGGACGCTTCGTAAGACAGTTTCTATCGTCCTACAAAAAGCCATTCTCTTTAGTGGAACTATCGCAGATAATCTCAGACAAGGTAAGGGAGATGCGACAGTTTCAGAAATGGAACGCGCAGCTCGCATCGCCCAGGCCAGTGAATTTATTAGTCGTATGGACTTGGCCTTTGAGAGTCCGGTTGAGGAACGTGGGACTAACTTTTCTGGTGGACAAAAACAAAGAATGTCTATTGCGCGTGGAATTGTCAGCAATCCTCGTATCTTGATTTTCGATGATTCAACCTCTGCCCTTGATGCCAAATCGGAACGTTTGGTTCAAGAAGCCCTCAACAAGGATTTGAAGGGGACGACTACGATTATCATCGCACAAAAAATTAGCTCTGTTGTGCATGCTGATAAAATTTTAGTGCTTGACCAAGGTCGCTTGATTGGTCAAGGCAAACACACTGACTTGGTTGTATCAAACCCAGTTTATCGTGAAATTTACGAGACGCAAAAAGGAAAGGAGGAGTAGGATGAAGACATTTGAATTCTTTTGGAACTATTTTAAAGTTTATAAGATATCCTTTGTCGTTGTTATTGCTATGATTATCATTGCAACGATTGCACAAGCCCTCTTTCCAGTATTTGCAGGTCAAACAGTCACGGAACTGGCTAACTTAGTTATAGCTTATCAAAATGGAAATCCTGATATGGTTTGGCAAAGTCTATTAGGACTCTTGATGAATCTTGCTTATATTTTGATTGTGCTCGTGGTGTCGAGTCTTATCTATATGGTTTTGATGAGCCGTATTATTGCCGAATCGACAAATGAGATGCGTAAGGGACTTTTTGGCAAGCTTTCTCGCTTGACTGTTTCCTTCTTTGACCGCCATCAAGATGGTGATATCCTGTCACGTTTTACCAGTGATTTGGATAACATCCTACAGGCTTTTAACGAAAGTCTGGTGTCTGTGATGACCAATATTGCCCTTTATATTGGCTTGCTGATTGTCATGTTCGCAAAAAATGTGACCTTGGCTTTGATTACGATTGCTAGCACTCCAATAGCTGTCATCATGTTGATCGTCATTTTGAAATTGGCAAGAAAATACACCAACCTCCAACAAAAGGAAGTTGGGAAGCTCAATGCTTATATGGATGAGAGTATTTCGGGTCAGAAAGCCGTTATTGTTCAAGGCATTCAAGAAGATGTAATCGCTGGTTTTGTCGAGCAAAACGAGCGTGTTCGAAAAGCAACCTTTAAGGGAAGAATGTTTTCAGGAATTCTCTTTCCTGTCATGAACGGAATGAGCTTGGTCAATACAGCTATTGTTATTTTTGTCGGTTCAGCTGTCTTACTGAATGATCAGAACATCGAAACAGCAACTGCTCTGGGTTTGATTGTCATGTTTACCCAGTTTTCTCAGCAATATTACCAACCCATTATCCAATTGGCAGCGAGCTGGGGAAGTTTGCAACTGGCCTTTACAGGTGCAGAACGTATCCAAGAAATGTTTGATGCAGAAGAAGAAATTCGTCCTCAAGATGCTCCAGTCGTTAACGAATTAAAAGAAGGTGTGGAGATTCGTAACGTGGACTTCTCCTACCTGCCAGGAAAACCCATTTTGAAAGATGTTAGCATTTCAGCTCAAAAAGGGAAAATGATTGCGGTTGTTGGTCCAACAGGGTCAGGAAAAACAACCATCATGAACTTGATCAATCGTTTTTATGATGTGGATGCAGGTAGTATCAGCTTTGATGGAACAGATATTCGCGAGTTTGATTTGGATAGCTTGCGAAGCAAGGTGGGAATTGTCTTGCAGGATTCAGTTTTATTTAGCGGAACCATCCGAGACAATATTCGCTTTGGTGTCCCTGATGCTAGTCAAGAGATGGTAGAAGCAGCTGCTAAGGCTACACACATCCATGACTACATCGAAAGTCTACCAGATAAGTACGATACTCTGATTAATGATGATCAGAGCGTATTCTCAACCGGTCAGAAACAGTTGATTTCTATTGCTCGTACCTTGATGACAGATCCTCAGGTCTTAATTTTGGATGAGGCAACATCAAACGTGGATACTGTAACAGAGAGCAAGATTCAAAATGCCATGGAGGCAATTGTAGCAGGAAGAACTAGTTTTGTGATTGCCCATCGCTTGAAAACTATTCTCAATGCAGATCAGATTATTGTTCTTAAGGATGGTGAGGTTATCGAACAAGGAAATCATCACGAATTGCTCAAGCTTGGAGGTTTTTACTCCGAACTTTATCACAATCAATTTGTCTTTGAATAATACTCTTCGAAAATCTCTTCAAACCACGTCAGCATCCTAGTTTGCTCTTTGATATTCATTGAGTATAAGCAAAAAAGTTGTCCTAATTTTGGGCAACTTTTTCTGATAAAAAAAATTTATCACGGACTTAAAAAATACATATTAGACAGGAGTGGGCAAGGATGATAAGATAAGATTATCAATAGAAGAGGAAAGGAAATCAGTGATGGCAAGAACAGTTGTTGGAGTTGCAGCAAATCTATGTCCTGTGGACGCAGAAGGAAAAAATATTCATTCATCAGTCTCTTGTAAATTTGCTGAGAGTATTCGTCAGGTTGGCGGACTTCCTTTAGTCATCCCAGTTGGTGATGAATCTGTGGTCCATGACTATGTAGAAATGATTGATAAGCTTATCTTGACTGGGGGACAAAATGTTCATCCTCAGTTTTATGGTGAGGAAAAAACAATTGATAGCGACGACTATAACCTAACTCGCGACGAGTTTGAGCTAGCTCTTCTACAAGAAGCCTTGCGTCAGAATAAACCAATTTTAGCCATTTGCCGTGGCGTTCAGCTTGTCAACGTTGCCTTTGGTGGGACACTCAATCAGGATATTGAAGGTCATTGGCAAGGTCTACCTTTTGGGACTTCACATTCTATTGAGACAGTGGATGGCAGTGTAGTGTCTAAATTATTTGGTAAAGAAAGTCAGGTTAATTCAGTGCATCGTCAGAGCATTAAAGATCTGGCACCCAATTTCCGTGTGACGGCTGTGGATCCACGTGATCAAACTGTTGAAGCAATCGAATCTATCGACGAACACCGTATTATTGGTCTCCAGTGGCATCCAGAATTCTTGGTCAATGAAGAAGATGGCAACTTAGAATTATTTGAGTATTTATTGAATGAATTATAACGGCTAGAATCTTAGTCGTTTTTTTATTCATTATTTACGAATCTTTATAGAATCGTGTTTTACGCAAACGTTTGAATTGTGATAAAAATTGGAAATTTTTAGTATAAAAACTTGAAAAAATTGTTAGTAAGCGTTATGATAGAAAAGAAGAAATTTTGGAGGAATACTATGTCACATATTAAATTTGATTATTCAAAAGTATTAGACAAATTTGTTGCACCACATGAAGTGGAATACATGCAAGCACAAGTTACAGCAGCAGACGAATTGATCCGTAAAGGAACTGGTGCTGGGAGCGACTTCTTGGGTTGGTTGGACCTTCCTGAAAACTATGACCGCGAAGAATTTGATCGCATCTTGAAAGCTGCTGAACAAATCAAATCAGACAGCGATGTTTTGGTGGTTATCGGTATCGGTGGATCATACCTTGGGGCAAAAGCTGCCATTGACTTCTTGAACCACCACTTTGCAAACTTGCAAACAAAAGAAGAACGTAAAGCACCACAAATCCTTTACGCTGGAAACTCAATCTCATCTACTTACCTTGCAGACTTGGTAGAGTACGTTTCAGATAAAGATTTCTCAGTGAACGTGATTTCTAAATCAGGTACAACAACTGAACCAGCGATCGCTTTCCGTGTCTTCAAAGAACTTTTGGTTAAGAAATACGGACAAGAAGAAGCTAACAAACGTATCTACGCAACAACTGACCGCCAAAAAGGTGCTGTTAAGGTTGAAGCAGATGCTAACGGTTGGGAAACATTTGTTGTTCCAGATGATATCGGTGGACGCTTCTCAGTATTGACAGCAGTTGGATTGCTTCCAATCGCTGCGTCAGGTGCAGACATCAAAGCCCTTATGGAAGGTGCTAACGCAGCTCGTAAAGACTATACTTCAGATAAAATCTCTGAAAACGAAGCTTACCAATATGCAGCTGTTCGTAACATCCTTTACCGTAAAGGTTATGCAACTGAAATCTTGGTAAACTACGAGCCATCCCTTCAATACTTCTCAGAATGGTGGAAACAATTAGCTGGTGAGTCAGAAGGAAAAGACCAAAAAGGAATTTACCCAACTTCAGCTAACTTCTCAACAGACTTGCACTCATTGGGTCAATTTATCCAAGAAGGAACTCGTATCATGTTTGAAACAGTTGTCCGCGTTGACAAACCTCGTAAGAACGTGATCATCCCTACTTTGGAAGAAGATCTTGACGGACTTGGTTACCTTCAAGGAAAAGACGTTGACTTCGTTAACAAAAAAGCAACTGACGGTGTTCTTCTTGCCCACACTGATGGTGACGTGCCAAACATGTACGTAACTCTTCCTGAGCAAGATGCCTTCACTCTTGGATACACTATCTACTTCTTCGAATTGGCTATCGCCCTTTCAGGTTACTTGAATGCCATCAACCCATTTGACCAACCAGGTGTTGAAGCATACAAACGCAACATGTTTGCCCTTCTTGGTAAACCAGGATTTGAAGAATTGAGCAAAGAACTTAATGCTCGTCTATAATTGACTAAAAAGAGTGGTAAATCCACTCTTTTTGCTATTTCTTGAAAAGAGAAATTGGACTCTGGCAAGACTTGTGATATAATATAGAGAGCAAAAAGGCAGACGCCTAGAGACTTTATAGGAGAAGATATGTCAAAAGATATTCGTGTGCGTTATGCACCAAGTCCAACAGGACTATTACACATCGGTAATGCCCGTACAGCATTGTTTAACTATTTGTATGCACGCCACCATGGTGGAACTTTTATCATCCGTATCGAAGATACTGACCGCAAACGTCATGTCGAAGATGGAGAACGTTCACAGCTTGAAAACCTTCGTTGGTTGGGTATGGATTGGGATGAAAGTCCAGAAACTCATGAAAACTACCGCCAGTCTGAGCGCTTGGACTTGTATCAAAAATATATCGACCAACTCTTAGCTGAAGGAAAAGCCTACAAATCTTACGTTACAGAAGAAGAATTGGCAGCAGAACGTGAACGCCAAGAAGCAGCCGGTGAAACACCTCGCTACATCAACGAATACCTTGGTATGAGCGAAGAAGAAAAAGCAGCTTATATCGCAGAACGTGAAGCGGCAGGCATCATCCCAACGGTTCGTTTGGCTGTCAATGAGTCTGGTATTTACAAGTGGCATGATATGGTCAAAGGTGATATCGAATTTGAAGGTGGCAATATCGGTGGGGACTGGGTTATCCAAAAGAAAGATGGTTACCCAACTTACAATTTTGCCGTTGTCATTGATGACCACGACATGCAAATTTCTCACGTTATCCGTGGAGATGACCACATTGCCAATACACCAAAACAGCTCATGGTCTATGAAGCGCTTGGATGGGAAGCACCTGAGTTTGGTCACATGACCTTGATTATCAACTCTGAAACTGGTAAGAAGTTATCTAAACGTGATACTAATACCCTTCAATTTATCGAAGATTACCGTAAGAAAGGGTACCTTCCAGAAGCAGTCTTTAACTTCATCGCTCTTCTTGGATGGAATCCTGGTGGAGAAGACGAAATCTTCTCTCGTCAAGAGCTCATCAAGCTCTTTGATGAAAACCGCCTCAGCAAATCTCCAGCGGCTTTCGACCAGAAGAAAATGGACTGGATGAGTAATGAGTACATTAAGAATGCGGATCTTGAGACTATCTTTGAAATGGCAAAACCATTCCTTGAAGAAGCAGGACGTTTGACAGACAAGGCTGAGAAATTGGTGGAGCTCTACAAACCACAAATGAAGTCAGTGGACGAAATTGTTCCATTGACGGATCTCTTCTTCTCAGACTTCCCAGAATTGACAGAAGCTGAGCGAGAAGTCATGGCTGGCGAAACTGTTCCGACTGTACTTGAAGCCTTTAAAGCGAAACTCGAAGCCATGTCAGACGATGAGTTTGTGGTAGAAAATATCTTCCCACAAATCAAAGCGGTCCAAAAGGAAACTGGTATCAAAGGGAAAAATCTCTTCATGCCAATCCGTATCGCCGTTTCAGGTGAAATGCATGGTCCTGAATTGCCAGATACCATCTACTTGCTTGGACGTGAAAAATCCATCCAACACATCGAAAAAATGTTGGCAGAAATTGCGAAATAGCATACAAAAAGAGCTCAAATATTGAGTTCTTTTTATATGTATACTTGTTTGAAAATGCAAAGATTTTAGTGTATAATATGAATTGACAGGGCAAGGAAATAAGTTGATGAGATGGTATTTTTACAACTAGACTCGGCTTAGTCTAACATTATTCCTAATGTTGGTCAGTCTACTTATTTTTTCTTTGCGTTTTGCTGAATAGAAGTAGAAATTCTTTTGTTCATGCAGTTACCATCCCTTACAATGACTTTGTTTTCGATTACCAGAGTTTCTCTACAAAGATTTTGGTCCAATTTGTCCATCTTTTTAGAGAAGTATATCTACTCTTTCTTCTCCAAAAATAGAAAGAAATCGACTTTGCTCTGTTACCTTGCATTATGCAAGGTTTTTTTGTGGAATAGTACTGGGAAATTTACGATTTCGTTTTGGAGTGGTATAATATTAACTATCCTGATGAATAGAGGAACTCGAATGAAAGAATTTAACAAATCAATAAAATTAGAGCATGTGGCTTATGATATCCGTGGTCCAGTTTTGGAAGAAGCTATGCGCATGCGCGCAAATGGAGAAAAAATTCTTCGTTTGAATACAGGGAACCCAGCTGAGTTTGGCTTTACAGCTCCAGATGAGGTTATCCACGACTTGATTATGAATGCCCGTGATAGTGAAGGCTATTCAGATTCAAAAGGTATCTTTTCAGCTCGTAAGGCCATCATGCAGTATTGCCAACTAAAGAAATTCCCCAATGTGGATATTGATGATATCTACCTTGGAAATGGGGTTAGTGAGCTAATCGTTATGTCTATGCAAGGGCTTTTGGATAACGGCGATGAAGTCTTGGTTCCTATGCCTGACTATCCACTTTGGACTGCGGCAGTCAGCTTGGCTGGGGGAAATGCCGTTCACTACGTCTGTGATGAAGAAGCGGAATGGTATCCAGACCTAGATGACATTAAGTCTAAGATTAGTTCAAATACCAAGGCTATTGTTTTGATCAATCCGAATAACCCAACGGGGGCTCTCTATCCTAAAGAACTCTTACTAGATATCATCGAGATTGCTCGTCAAAATGACTTGATTATTTTTGCGGATGAAATCTACGACCGTATGGTTATGGATGGCAATGTCCACACACCAGTCGCAAGTTTGGCTCCAGACCTTTTCTGTGTCAGTATGAATGGTCTGTCTAAATCTCACCGTATCGCTGGTTTCCGTGTTGGTTGGATGGTCTTGTCTGGACCTAAACATCATGTAAAGGGCTACATTGAAGGTCTCAACATGCTCTCAAACATGCGACTTTGTTCGAATGTGCTTGCTCAACAGGTTGTTCAAACTTCACTAGGTGGTCACCAGTCAGTGGATGAGTTGCTTCTTCCTGGTGGTCGTATCTATGAACAAAGAAACTTTATTTATAATGCCATTCAAGATATCCCTGGTTTATCAGCTGTTAAGCCAAAAGCGGGTCTTTATATCTTCCCTAAAATCGACCGCAATATGTACCGTATCGATGACGATGAACAATTTGTCCTTAATTTCTTGAAACAAGAAAAAGTGCTTTTGGTACATGGACGTGGTTTTAACTGGAAAGAACCAGATCACTTCCGTATCGTTTATCTACCACGTGTCGATGAGTTGGCCCAAATACAGGAAAAGATGACTCGCTTCTTGAAGCAGTATCGTAGATAAGGCTTTCATAGCAAAAAAGCTGGAAACATTTGTCAGAGCTATTGACAAATACGTAAGAATCAGATAGAATAGTAAAGTATGTTTAGTAACTGATCACTTTATAGCCGGCTAAACGAATACAAAATCTATGAGGAGGTATTCATCGTGAAACGTACTTATCAACCAAGTAAACTTCGTCGTGCGCGCAAACACGGATTCCGTAACCGTATGTCAACTAAAAACGGTCGTCGCGTATTGGCAGCTCGTCGTCGTAAAGGACGCAAAGTTTTGGCTGCATAATCCAAACAAATGAAACAAAGAAGTCAGTAGGAACTCGAGCCTACTGATTTTTCTTTTATCTAAAAGATAGAATTTTCTAAAGTTATTGATTGAGGATAGACATTTTAGAAGACGTCTTGAAAAAATCACATATAGAAAAAGCTCAAGATCAGAAGATAATTTCTCTGATTTTGAGCTTTTCTTTATTCTTTCAAATGATAAGAGTAGCTAGCCACGACGACATCTTCGTGCCATCTGAGAGCATATTTTAATTTGAGGCTCATTTGATTGTGTAGGATATTTTGCCAAGGTTTGTTAGGGATAAATTGGGGTACTAGAACTGTAACCGTGTAGTTCTTGTTCTTGGCTTCTTGAGAGATTTTTCGAACATATCGAACTGTAGGTGTGATAATATCGCGATAGCTGGTATTAATGTTTTTTAGAGTGATATTTGGGAAGTAGTCGGCAAATTCTTGGAGGATTTCTTGGTCTTTTTCCTCAGTTTCCTTGGTGGAAATGTGCATGGCCAAAACTTCATCTCCGATGCTTTGAGCGTAATTAATCGCTCCAACACTGACTCGGGTAACATTTCCCACTAAGACAAGGACGACATTGCCGTCGTAGGTTTTCTTTTGAATTCCTTCGTAAAGTCGAAGTTGTTTGGCCACTTTTTGGTAATGACTGTGGATGGACAAAAAGAGGAAGGTTAGGACCAGGATAATTGGGAAGAATGGCCAGATATCTCCAAGCCTGAAGAGGAGTAGAATAAGGACGATGGCGTAACAAATGATGGCACCGAGGATATTTGCAAAGGCAGATTTTAAGAAATGAGAGCCTTTTTCTTTTTTCCAGTGGCGAATCATGCCTGTTTGAGAAAGGGCAAAAGGAACAAAAACTCCGATAGTGTAGAGAGGAATCAAGCGTTCTGTATTTCCGTTGAAAATAAGCAGAAGGATTATAGCACCAAAAGCTAAGGTTAAAATACCGTTTGAATAACCCAGGCGGTCTCCCTTTTCCATAAAGAGATGGGGCATGTACTTGTTCTTAGCCATATTGTAAGCCAACATTGGAAAGGCAGAAAAACCAGTATTTGCAGCAACGGCTAGAATTAGGGCAGTTGAGAATTGGAAGAGATAATAGACAATCTGACCGAGAGCTGAATCCCCTAAAATCCCTTTAGCCATTTGTGAGAGGATTGTTTCTCCGTGTTGAGGTGTAATCCCCATCCAGTAGTTTAAGAAGGTAATCCCTGCAAATAGAAATCCGAGAATCAGAGACATGATGGTCAGTGTCTGAGCAGCGTTCTTCTCTTTGGGAGTTTTGAAAAATGGAACGGCATTTGAGATGGCTTCAACCCCTGTTAGTGAAGCCGAACCGCTGGTAAAGGCTCTTAAAATTAGGACAATTGACAGACTTGGGACAGTTTGACCAATTGCAGAAGTTGCATGATAACTGAGAGAACCTGTCAACAGTTGGAAGATACCAAACAATAAGAGGAAGACCGTACTAAAGATAAAGAGATAGACGGGGATCATCAGAGAACTAGCAGATTCCCTCAAGCCTCGTAGATTTAAAAGCATGAGCAAACATACTAGAAAAATAGAGATGTGGAGGTTGTAAGGATGGAGGGCAGGAAGTGCAGCAGTGATAGCATCAGCTCCTGCTGCCACTGATACGGCTACTGTTAGCATATAGTCAACAAGCAGACTTCCCCCAGCAATCAAACCTAACTCAGGGGAGAGGTTTTCTCGAGTAACCATATAGGCACCTCCACCTTGAGGGTAGGCATGGATGATTTGTCTATAAGAAATGGTCAGGCTAGCTAATAGTAAGAGGACAAAAATGCCAATAGGGAGACTCCACCAGATAGCAAGCGGAGAAAGACTAGCCAATACGAGAACGACCTGTTCAGGTCCATAAGCGATAGAAGATAGGGCATCACTTGATAGCATTGCGAGTGCCTGCGTTTTTCCAAGTAGTCCTCCCTCGCCTTCAGTTAAGGACTTAAGGGGACGACCAATAAAGGTATATTTTAGTTTTGTAAACATTTTCTTTCCTTTTCTGAAAAAATTCAACAAGAGTTATTATACTGCTATGAAAAAAAGTCGTCAAGAAAAAATGAATGATTTCAAAATATTTTTTCCTATAAGGATGAGACTAGTTTTTTGGTATAATAGAAGGTAGAAAAACGAGGGAATATAAATGATTTTTGATACTCATACCCACTTGAATGTGGAAGAATTTTTGGGACGCGAAGAAGAAGAACTTACCTTAGCGGCTGAAATGGGCGTAACTCGGATGAACATTGTTGGTTTTGACAAACCGACTATTGAGCGGGCCATAGAACTAGCAGATAAGTATGACCAACTCTATGCGACGATTGGCTGGCATCCGACAGAGGCAGGGACTTATACAGAGGAAGTGGAGTCTTACTTGCTAGAAAAACTAAAACATCCTAAAGTTGTTGCCTTGGGTGAGATTGGTTTGGACTATCATTGGATGACAGCATCTAAAGAAGTGCAGGAACAAGTTTTCCGTCGTCAGATTCAGCTATCTAAGGAATTAGATTTACCTTTTGTGGTTCACACCCGTGATGCGCTAGAAGACACCTATGAGATTATCAAGAGCGAGGGAGTTGGTCCTCGTGGCGGCATCATGCACTCCTTCTCAGGTTCTCTAGAGTGGGCTGAGAAGTTTGTGGAGCTTGGTATGACAATTTCCTTTTCTGGAGTGGTGACTTTCAAGAAGGCGACAGATATTCAGGAAGCGGCCAAAGAGTTGCCTTTGGATAAGATTTTGGTAGAAACGGATGCACCTTATTTAGCCCCAGTACCCAAGCGTGGTCGTGAAAACAAGACAGCTTACACGCGCTATGTAGTGGACTTTATCGCCGACTTGCGTGGCATGACGACAGAAGAATTGGCAGCTGCGACAAGTACCAATGCAGAAGGCATCTTTGGATTGGAACGTAAATCATGAAAGAGAAAATTTCCCAAGTCATCGTAGTTGAAGGACGCGATGATACGGCCAATCTTAAACGTTATTTTGATGTGGAGACCTATGAGACTCGTGGTTCGGCTATCAATGAACAGGACCTTGAACGAATCCAACGTCTACATGAGCGTCATGGGGTGATTGTCTTTACAGATCCCGATTTTAACGGGGAACGCATTCGTCGGATGATTATGACGGCCATTCCGACAGTTCAGCACGCCTTTCTCAAACGTGATGAGGCAGTGCCAAAATCTAAGACCAAGGGACGTTCTCTAGGAATTGAGCATGCTAACTATGAAGACTTGAAGACAGCACTAGAACAAGTAACTGAGCAGTTTGAAGCAGAAAGCGACTTTGATATTAGCCGTAGTGACTTGATTCGCCTTGGTTTTCTAGCCGGATCAGATAGCCGAAAACGCAGAGAATATCTAGGAGAAAGCCTTCGTATCGGTTATTCCAATGGGAAACAACTCCTTAAACGTTTAGAGTTATTTGGGATCAGTCTAGCTGAAGTTGAAGAAGCTATGAAATCATATGAGAATTGAGAAACTCCCCCAAAATGTGGAGGGAATGTGATACAATAGAAGTAAGCATATACGGTTTAATCAGGCTTGGTAGCAAGCATTAGAAAAGTGACTCCATAGAAATTGTGCTAAGTGGAGATGATGAGGAAAAGTTATGGGAATCTTTGATTTTTTAAAAAAGACAGAAGCAACAAAGCCTACTGAAACAACTGAATCCAATAAGGAAGCAGAAGAGGCGAAAGACAATGCTTGCGTGGGTGTTCTAGATTTGTTCCCGATGAAGGAAACGAACCAATTATTGATTGTTGGGAGTCTAGAAGGTAGTATCAAGGTTGGAAGTCAGTTGCAGTTTTGCAATCCCGACCAAGGAATGGAAAGTCTTGGTACTGTAGAGGTTAAAAAACTCAGCAGTCAAAACAAAGATGCAGATAGTCTAACGGATGAAGTTCTTGCCCATCTAGTGGTTGATAGGATTCCTTCTTTGGATAAACTGAAAAAAGGAAGTGTGCTCTTTAGTTCAGGTATTGAGGAAGAGCAAAAATTATCTAGCTATTCAGATGCTCTTTATCGTGCTTTTGTAGCCATCCAAGAGGGTCAGTTAACAAATGAAGACTATTTGGCAGCTACCCTTGATGACAGCGTAGAGATTTTACGTCTCTTTTTATGGAAATGCCGTCAAAATCAGGAAACTGAAAGCGAAGAAAGCTATCAATCCAACACTCGTAAGTTGGAACGTCTCGCGGAAATCGTCAAAGACAAGTTGTTAGCAGCAGATTCTGTTTATGCAGTATATTCGGAAAAAACGGGCGAACCTTACCTCTTTTCAACTACTTATGACAGAGGTAAGGAAGGTTATCTGTGTACTGATCCCATGATCATGCTGTTGACCCCATCTTGGTATCGCCAATTCAAGGAAACCATTGACAGCCGACCAAACTCAGTCGTAAAATTGATTGAAAATACGGAAGATAAAAAAGGGATTGAGAATTTCCTTGGGACAGCATTTTACTTAAACGGTGCCATGGGAGCAATCTTTAATTCCAAGGAAGTCAGCATCAGTGCCTCAGCCTTGGTTCAAAAACCAGATTTTTCTAATTTGCCAGAAATACAAGTTCCTGTCATGAATCCTGACCTGGTAAGATGGATGCTCTTGATGGGACAGATGGACCAACCGACTACAGAAGAGCAAGAACTAGTTTATGGGCTTTACTACAAGTTCTTCTCTATGGCTATGCCTAAAGCAAAATTCTTGCTTCCATTAGATGCAACATCAGGATTCCCAGAGGATAATTCAGAAGGAAATTCCTTTGTTTTGGAAAAAGACGCTAACTTTAATATTCCCGTTAGAGAAGGAAAAGATGGGCGAAACTCTGTTCCAGTATTTACAGATTGGAAACGTCTGAGAATGGTTTTTGATGAAAAATGGAATGGGATGATTGAAGAAGCTGGAGGCATGATTGAAGGTTTTGACTATGCCATAAACCCAACGGAATACTATGAAGCGGGTGCCTATGTTAGCCTAACAGCTTTTAGAGACATGCAAAAACTTAGTGAGGAACAAGAAGGAAGAGCTCAAGATTAGAAAACCTTTCAATATTAGAAAAGAGAATAAATGAGAATTGCAGATTATAGCGTGACCAAGGCAGTGCTGGAGCGTCACGGTTTTACCTTTAAAAAATCCTTCGGGCAAAATTTCTTGACCGATACCAATATCCTTCAAAAAATCGTGGATACGGCTGAGATTGATGATCAGGTCAATGTTATTGAAATTGGTCCAGGAATTGGTGCTTTGACGGAATTTTTGGCTGAGCGTGCGGCTGAAGTTATGGCCTTTGAGATTGATAACCGCTTGGTACCAATTCTAGCAGATACCCTGCGTGATTTTGACAATGTGACCGTAGTCAACGAGGACATTCTAAAAGTCGATCTACCGCAACATATCCAGAATTTTAAAAACCCTGACCTGCCTATTAAGGTAGTAGCCAACTTGCCTTACTATATCACGACGCCTATTCTCATGCACTTGATCGAGAGTGGCATTTCTTTTAGTGAGTTTGTGGTCATGATGCAAAAAGAAGTGGCAGATCGTATCTCTGCTAAGCCAAATACCAAGGCTTACGGTAGCTTGTCAATTGCAGTTCAGTATTATATGACGGCCAAGGTTGCCTTTATCGTGCCTCGTACAGTATTTGTGCCAGCGCCCAACGTGGACTCGGCTATCCTGAAAATGGTGCGCCGTCCAGAACCAGCTGTAGCAGTTGAAGACGAGAACTTCTTCTTTAAGGTTTCCAAGGCTAGTTTCACCCATCGTCGCAAGACCTTGTGGAACAACTTGACAGGTTACTTTGGGAAAACTGAGGAGATCAAGGACAAACTGACAAAGGCTTTAGATCAAGCGGGCTTGTCACCGAGTGTACGTGGTGAAGCTCTGGGCTTAGAAGAATTTGCCAGTCTAGCAGATGCGCTTAAAGGACAAGGGCTCTAAGATGCAGGGACAAATCATTAAAGCTTTGGCCGGATTCTACTATGTGGAGAGTGATGGTCAGGTTTATCAAACACGCGCGCGTGGAAATTTTCGTAAAAAGGGTCATACGCCCTATGTTGGAGATTGGGTAGATTTTTCTGCGGAGGAAAATTCCGAAGGTTATATTCTCAAGATTCACGAACGAAAAAATAGTCTGGTTCGTCCACCGATTGTCAATATTGACCAAGCTGTGGTGATCATGTCGGTCAAAGAGCCTGACTTTAATAGCAACTTATTGGATCGGTTCTTGGTTCTTTTGGAGCACAAGGGCATTCATCCTATCGTCTATATTTCCAAAATGGACTTACTAGAGGATAGGAGAGAACTGGATTTCTACGAGAAAACCTATCGTGCTATTGGTTACGATTTTGTGACGAGTAAAGAAGAACTTTTACCCTTGTTGACAGGCAAGATTACGGTCTTCATGGGGCAGACGGGTGTTGGAAAGTCAACTTTGCTCAATAAAATCGCACCTGATCTCAATCTAGAAACGGGAGAAATCTCAGACAGTCTGGGTCGTGGTCGTCACACTACTCGAGCGGTTAGTTTTTACAATCTCAATGGTGGGAAAATCGCAGACACACCAGGTTTTTCATCGCTGGATTACGAAGTAACAACAGCAGAAGATCTGAATCAGGCTTTTCCAGAGATTGCTAGTGTCAGTCGTGATTGTAAATTCCGCACTTGTACCCATACCCATGAGCCATCTTGCGCTGTAAAACCAGCAGTAGAAGAGGGCATCATTGCTACCTTCCGTTTTGACAACTACCTGCAATTCCTCAGTGAGATTGAAAATCGTAGAGAAACCTATAAAAAAGTCAGCAAAAAAATTCCAAAATAAGGAGAAACCTATGTCTCAATACAAGATTGCTCCGTCAATTCTGGCAGCGGATTATGCCAACTTTGAACGTGAAATCAAACGCTTAGAAGCAACTGGGGCTGAATATGCCCACATCGATATCATGGATGGTCACTTTGTACCCCAAATCAGTTTTGGTGCAGGTGTGGTCGAAAGTCTTCGTCCTCATAGCAAGATGGTCTTTGATTGCCATTTGATGGTATCAAATCCCGAACATCATTTAGAAGACTTTGCGCGTGCAGGTGCAGACATCATCAGCATCCATGCAGAAGCAACACCTCATATCCATGGGGCCCTTCAAAAAATTCGATCTTTGGGAGTGAAGCCTTCTGTTGTCATTAACCCTGGAACACCTGTTGAGGCGATTAAACATGTGCTTCATTTGGTTGACCAAGTATTAGTCATGACCGTTAACCCTGGATTTGGTGGGCAAGCTTTTCTGCCTGAAACCATGGATAAGATTCGTGAGTTAGTGGCACTTCGTGAGGAGAAGGGCTTGAACTTTGAAATCGAAGTTGATGGTGGGATTGATGATAAAACTATTGCTCAAGCCAAAGAAGCTGGTGCAACAGTCTTTGTAGCAGGGTCCTATGTCTTTAAGGGAGATGTCAATGAACGAGTGCAAGCTCTCAGAAAACAACTGGACTAAAGTTGCAGTTTTTGCAGGCGGAGACCGCGGTCACTATCGGACAGATTTTGACTGCTTTGTCGGTGTGGATCGAGGCTCACTTTGGGTACTGGAGGAAAAACTTCCTCTTGCTTTAGCCGTTGGGGATTTTGATTCTGTGACTGTAGAAGAACGTCAGTTGATTCAAAAACGTGCCCAGCATTTTGTTCAAGCCCAGCCAGAAAAAGATGATACCGATCTGGAACTAGCACTTTTAACGATTTTTGAAAAGAATCCTCAAGCTCGGGTGACTATTTTTGGTGCCCTAGGTGGTCGCATTGACCATATGTTGGCTAATGTCTTTCTGCCTAGCAATCCTAAATTGGCGCCCTATATGCGTCAGATAGAGATTGAGGATGGGCAAAACTTGATTAGCTATTGTCCAGAAGGAACCAGTCAGCTAGAACCACGTTCGGACTATGATTACCTTGCTTTTATGCCTGTGAGGGATAGTCAGTTGACTATTATCGGAGCCAAGTATGAACTAACTGAGGAGAATTTTTTCTTTAAGAAAGTTTATGCTTCTAACGAATATATAGATAGGGAAGTTTCGGTGACTTGCCCAGATGGCTATGTGGTTGTACTGCATAGCAAGGACAGGAGATAGGATGGAGATTATATTACTACTGTTATTAATAGCTAACCTAGCCGGCCTCTCTCTCATTTGGCAAAGGCAGGATAGGCAGGAGAAATATCTGACCAAGAGTTTAGAAGACCAGGTAGATAATCTTTCAGATCAGTTAGATTATCGATTTGAGCAAGCCAGACAGTCTAGTCAGCTTGACCAAAAAAATCTTGAAGTGGCTGTCAGTGACCGTTTGCAGGAGGTGCGAATCGAATTGCACCAAGGTCTGACCCAGGTTCGACAGGAGATGAATGAAAACCTCCTCCAAACCAGAGATAAGACTGACCAAAGGCTACAGGCCTTGCAGGAATCAAATGAGCAACGTTTAGAGCAGATGCGCCAAACGGTCGAGGAAAAGTTAGAAAAGACCTTGCAGACACGCTTGCAAGCGTCTTTCGAGACAGTTTCCAAGCAATTGGAATCTGTCAATCGCGGCCTTGGAGAAATGCAGACGGTGGCGCGTGATGTTGGTGCGCTAAATAAAGTTCTTTCTGGAACTAAAACTCGAGGAATTCTAGGAGAATTACAACTGGGGCAGATTATCGAAGATATCATGACGCCTGTTCAGTATGAACGAGAATTTGCAACGGTTGAAAATTCGAGTGAGCGAGTCGAGTACGCCATCAAGTTGCCTGGGCAAGGTGACCAGGAATATGTTTATCTACCGATTGATTCTAAGTTTCCACTGGCAGATTATTACCGTCTAGAAGAAGCCTATGAAGCAGGTGATAAGGATGAAATCGAAAATTGTCGCAAATCACTCCAAACAAGCGTTAAGCGTTTTGCCAAAGATATCAAGAACAAGTACATAGCACCGCCAAGGACGACCAATTTTGGAGTCTTGTTTGTCCCGACAGAAGGTCTGTACTCAGAAATCGTTAGAAATCCGATTTTCTTTGATGGTTTGAGACGGGATGAGCAGATTATTGTTGCGGGACCAAGTACCTTGTCAGCACTTCTCAATTCCCTATCTGTTGGCTTCAAGACTCTGAATATCCAAAAGAGTGCTGACCATATTAGCCAAACTCTAGCTAACGTCAAAACCGAATTTGGCAAGTTTGGTGGTATTCTGGTTAAAGCGCAAAAACACCTCCAACATGCCACTGGTAATATTGATGAATTGTTAAACCGACGTACTTCAGCTATCGAGCGAACGCTTCGTCACATTGAGTTATCAGAAGGTGAGCCTGCGCTTGATTTGCTCCAATTCCAAGAAGATGAGGAAGAATATGAAGATTAGTCACATGAAGAAAGATGAGCTTTTTGAAGGCTTTTACCTGATCAAGTCAGCTGACCTGAGACAGACACGTGCTGGGAAAAACTACCTAGCCTTCACCTTCCAAGATGATAGTGGAGAAATCGAAGGGAAGCTCTGGGATGCTCAACCCCACAATGTTGAAACCTTTACAGCAGGGAAAGTAGTCCACATGCAGGGACGCCGAGAAGTTTATAATAACACCCCTCAGGTTAATCAGATCACCCTTCGCTTACCTCAGCCTGGCGAACCCAACGACCCAGCGGACTTTAAGGTTAAATCTCCAGTAGATGCCAAAGAGATTCGTGAGTATATGGCGCAGATGATTTTTAAAATTGAAAATCCAATTTGGCAGCGAATTGTTCGGAATCTCTACACCAAATATGACAAGGAATTCTACTCCTATCCAGCTGCTAAGACCAACCATCATGCTTTTGAGACAGGTCTTGCTTACCATACTGCTACTATGGTTCGTTTGGCAGAAGCGATTGCAGATATTTATCCTCAGCTCAATAAGAGTTTGCTCTACGCGGGGATTATGTTGCACGATCTGGCCAAAGTTATTGAGTTAACAGGTCCCGACCAGACAGAGTACACAGTAAGAGGAAACCTTATTGGTCATATTGCTTTGATTGATAGTGAAATTACCAAAGCGGTTATGGAACTTGGCATTGATGATACTCGAGAAGAAGTGGTGCTTCTGCGCCATGTGATTCTCAGCCACCATGGATTACTCGAGTATGGTAGTCCTGTTCGTCCTCGTGTGATGGAAGCTGAAATTATTCATATGATTGATAATTTGGATGCGAGTATGATGATGATGTCAACAGCTCTGGCTCTTGTTGATGAGGGTGAAATGACCAATAAAGTCTTTGCTATGGACAATCGTTCCTTCTACAAGCCAAAATTAGACTAGAAACTAAAAAAATGAGCTTTATTTAGACAATAAAGTTCGTTTTTTTGCTTTATTGTGATATAATGAGAAAAAGACTAATTAAAAAGAATGGTGAATAACTAATGAAATTAAGAAGAAGTGATCGGATGGTTGTTATTTCCAATTATTTGATTAACAATCCATACAAATTAACCAGTCTCAATACCTTTGCGGAAAAGTATGAATCTGCCAAATCTTCTATTTCAGAAGATATTGTCATTATTAAGCGCGCCTTTGAAGAAATTGAAATCGGCCATATTCAAACGGTGACAGGTGCTGGTGGAGGAGTTATTTTTACACCATCTATTTCTACCCTTGAGTCCAAAACAATCATCCAAGAACTTCGCGATAAACTTTCAGAGAGCGACCGTATTCTGCCAGGAGGCTACATTTATTTGTCTGATCTCCTTAGCACTCCAGCTATTTTGAAAAATATCGGCCGTATTATTGCTAAGAGCTTTATGGACCAAAAGATTGATGCTGTTATGACGGTAGCGACCAAAGGGGTTCCGCTTGCAAATGCAGTAGCAAATGTTCTCAACGTACCTTTTGTCATTGTCCGTCGTGACTTGAAAATCACAGAAGGTTCAACTGTGAGTGTTAACTATGTCTCAGGTTCTAGCGACCGTATTGAAAAAATGTTCCTTTCAAAACGTAGCCTTAAGGCAGGAAGCCGTGTCTTGATTGTTGATGACTTCTTGAAAGGCGGAGGAACGATTAACGGGATGATTAGCCTTTTAACAGAGTTTGATTCTGAGTTGGCTGGTGTAGCTGTCTTTGCTGATAATGCGCAGGAAGATCGTGAACAGCAGTTTGACTACAAATCACTCTTAAAAGTTACCAATATTGATGTGAAGAACCAACAAATTGAAGTTGAAGTTGGGAACATCTTCGAAATAGAAAAATAAGAGAGAATAAGATGCTTAAAGGTTGGAACTTTCGTCCCAGCCTTTCTTTGATAATGAATATAAAGGAGTCTTATGAAAGCACCATTTATCAAACGTGAAGACTTAGAAAAGATTGTTGAAGAGTTTCCAACTCCATTCCATCTCTACGATGAAAAAGGTATTCGCAAGAAAGCACGCGCAGTAAACAAAGCCTTCTCTTGGAATAAAGGCTTTAAAGAATACTTCGCAGTTAAGGCAACCCCAACTCCAGCTATCTTGAAGATTTTGCAAGAAGAAGGATGTGGAGTGGATTGTTCTAGTTATGTAGAACTCTTAATGAGTCATAAGCTTGGGTTTACAGGGGCGGAGATGATGTTTTCATCTAACAATACACCAGACCAAGAGTACGCTTATGCCCGTGAATTAGGGGCGACTATCAACTTGGATGCCTTTGAAGATATCGACCATTTAGAGCGCGCTGCAGGGATCCCTGAGATTATCTCTTGCCGTTACAATCCTGGTGGAGTATTTGAATTAGGAACGGATATTATGGATAATCCTGGTGAAGCTAAGTTCGGGATGACTAAGGAACAGCTCTTTGAAGCCTTTGCTATCTTGAAAGAAAAGGGAGCAAAAACTTTTGGGATTCATTCCTTCCTAGCTTCCAATACTGTTACTCATCTCTATTACCCAGAATTGGCACGCCAGCTCTTTGAACTGGCTGTAGAAATCAAGGAAAAGTTAGGTATTTCGCTGGACTTCATCAATCTTTCTGGAGGAATCGGGGTCAACTATCGTCCGGACCAGGAGCCAAATGATATTGCTTTAATTGGTGAGGGTGTTCATCAGGTTTATGAAGAAGTTCTTACGCCAGCAGGTCTTGGTAAAGTTAAGATTTTTACAGAACTAGGACGCTTTATGTTAGCGTCTCATGGAATTCTAGTGACTAAAGTAACCCATAAAAAGAAAACCTACCGTACTTATCTCGGAGTAGATGCATCAGCTGTCAATCTTATGAGACCGGCTATGTATGGAGCTTATCACCACATCACCAATATGATGAATCCTGACGGTCAGGCTGAAGTAGTTGATGTTGTTGGTTCTCTTTGTGAAAACAACGATAAGTTTGCAGTAAATCGTGAGCTGCCTCAAACAGAAATTGGTGATTTGTTAGTCATTCATGATACAGGTGCCCATGGGTTCTCTATGGGATACCAGTACAATGCTAAACTTCGTTCAGCAGAGATTCTCTACACGGAGGATGGTGGTGCTCGACTAATCCGTAGAGCAGAGCGACCTGAGGACTATTTTGCGACTCTCTATGGGTTTGACTTTGACAAGGATTAGAAGATTTTTTGAAAATCATGAAAGTTGAAAGTGAAAAACAGTTTGTTTTCTAAAAAATAGACAAAATCTGTGGTTTTTCTTTTCAGGCATGATATAATAAAGCTATAAAACGGTTTCAAGGAAGGTGACGTGATGTCAGAAGAAACAATAGACTACGGACAAGTGACAGGAATGGTACATTCGACAGAGAGTTTTGGGGCGGTAGATGGTCCCGGAATTCGTTTCATTGTCTTTTTGCAGGGCTGTCAGATGCGTTGCCAATATTGCCATAACCCTGACACATGGGCGATGGAAACCAATAAATCTCGTGTACGAACAGTAGATGATGTTCTAGAAGAAGCGCTTCGTTATCGTGGTTTCTGGGGAGACAAGGGAGGTATCACAGTCAGTGGAGGAGAAGCTCTCTTGCAGATTGATTTCTTGATTGCCCTCTTTACCAAGGCAAAAGAAAAAGGAATCCACTGTACCTTGGATACTTGTGCCCTTCCATTCCGTAATAAACCACGCTATCTAGAAAAATTCAACAAGTTAATGGCCGTGACAGACTTGGTTCTTCTTGATATCAAGGAAATCAACGAAGCACAACACAAGATTGTAACCAGTCAAACCAATAAAAATATCTTGGCATGTGCTCAGTACTTGTCAGATATTGGGAAACCTGTTTGGATTCGTCACGTTCTTGTGCCTGGATTGACAGACCGTGATGAAGATTTGATTGAACTTGGGAAGTTCGTAAAAACTCTTAAAAACGTTGATAAGTTTGAAATCCTACCCTACCACACTATGGGAGAATTCAAATGGCGTGAACTTGGAATTCCTTATTCGCTTGAAGGGGTTAAACCTCCAACAGCAGATCGTGTGAAGAACGCTAAGGAATTGATGGATACAGAAAGTTATCAAGATTACATGAAACGTGTACATGGATAAAAAGAAGCCTGATGGGAACATCGGGCTTTTAAGTTTACACAAATAAATACAAATAAGATTAAATTAAACAAAATTTTTATGATTTATATGACAATACAGATTTTATAAAGATTTAAAATTCTGAAAAAAATCCGAAAATTATCGGTTAATATATACTTGTTTAAAACGATAAAACAAAAAATTGAACAGGAGACATCTATGGAACAAAGCATTACCATTAAAAATCTATGTAAGTCATATGGTCAAACTCAAATTTTAAAAGATATTTCTTTTGAAGCAAAAGCAGGTAAAGTGACTGCTTTCCTTGGCCCAAATGGAGCTGGTAAAAGTTCAACCTTACGTATCTTATTAGGATTAGACAAAGCAACATCTGGTCTTACCAAAATTGGAGATCAAACTTATAAGGAATTAAAATTTCCTCTAAAGACTGTAGGAGCTTCATTTGACAGTGTCGGAGCTCCTGATGATCGGACTGTTTATCAACATTTGAAAATTGTTGCTGCTAGTAATGGAATATCCAGCCAGCGAATTGAGCAAGTCTTGGATATGGTGGATATTAGTCATAAGAAAAAATCTAAAATAGGAAAATTATCATTAGGAGAAGGACAACGCTTGGGAATTGCAACAGCTCTATTAGGGGATCCTCAGTATCTGATATTGGATGAACCGACAAATGGGTTGGATCCAAGAGGAATTCGGTGGTTTAGAGAGTTTATAAAAAAACAAGCTCAAGAAGGGAAGACAGTCTTGCTATCATCTCATATATTATCGGAAGTGGAAGCAGTAACAGATGATGTGGTCATCATAAATAAAGGCAAAGTTCTTATAAAAGGGACTTTACAAGAAGTGATGAAAAATCTTTCTTCACTGGAGGAAGTCTTCTTTAGATTAACAGAGGGAGGAAAGTGACATGGCACTTATTTACTCTCTTCATTCTGAAATATTGAAATTACTTTATAAGAGAGCTACTCATATTGTACTATTCTTGATACTAGTATTTCAAACGTTTTTAGCAAATATTGGTGCATCTCAAATTGTTTCAGTTGGTATCCATGCTACCCCAGAGACAACCCCAGAGTTAGTAGAAGCTATTCCCCCTATTGAATTTTTAGGTTTTGATGTTACTTTAGTTGGCGTTTTTTTTATGATTATCTTAGGATCAATCTACGGAGCAGAAGAGTATAAAGGCTCTGTTATTCGCACAAGCCTCCTCTCTAATACGAGTAGAAGTACTTTCCTAGTTTCAAAAACATTAGTTTGGCTGGTATTTTCTTTTGTCATTTCCTTCCTATCAATATTTCTGACGATTAACATGACACATTATGTTTTAGGACAAGATGGTTTATTACTTTTTTCACTAAATGGGACAGTTTGGTTCTATATGTTTTTGGACAGTATAGCTTGGACGTTGTTGGGGCTTTTAGCCTATATTCTGGCTTTAACATTTAAAAAAGCCCTTGTTCCCCTATTGTTTTTGCTTCCTCAAGTCTACAATTTAGGAACATTCTTAGCCGATCATATATCAATTGCGAAATTTCTTCCAGTTTCATTGAGCTATGGACTTATTGCTACATCTCCTCAAATGTTAGAACAGAATAGTTTACAAAATATTTTGCTTTTACTATGTTGGAATTTGTCATTCTTGGTTTTGGCAATTTACCGGTTACTTAAGTCAGATGTTGGAGGAGGGGAATGAGTTGAAAGAGCAATTTAAAAGTGAGTATCTCAAGTTTATTATGAATCCTTGGCATTGGTTGATTATAGGTGCTCTATTACTTTGTGTTCCGCCGATGGTTATTTTTTTAAATAGTAAACCAGATCAGTTGACCCTACACTTTGTTTTGGAACAGCTACTGCAAAGTCTCTATTTAGGACAGGCAGGTTTTATTAGTCTAGCTATACTATTTATAGGTCAAGAATTTACAGGTTCTAGCCTTCGTACAAGTTTTATTACATGTCCAAATCGTTTAAAATTTATAATATGTAAACTAGCTATTGTGTTATGTGTGGAAATTGTATTATTGCTAGCTTTAATATCAGTATGTATACTAATTGCCCAAGGATACTACAATATCAATCTTTTGAGCAATATTAAAAATGTTCTAACAATCCTATTTCCAGTTTGTATTTCTATTTTAACCTTCTCTCTTTTAAGTGGTATTTTTGTATTTATTTTCCGATCTTTTACCTTAATTTTGGGAATAAGTTTATCTCTTTTATTGGGCTTGGGACAAATGCTACTACAATTCAGTTCTTTTTTTAGAAATTTACCATTACTAGCTAGTATGAACTGTTACTATATCCATCCTTTATCACTTTATTACCCAGTTTGGCAAGGTCTGGGGATACAAATAGTATGGTTATTAATTGTTTTTCTATTAGCTACACTGATACTTATAGGAAGAAATATACGCTAAAGACAGGGGCTATCCTGTCTTTTTCTCAGTTAATGATATAATATAATTTAGGAGCGTGAGTTATGGCTTATAAAATTTTAGTGGTAGATGATGATCTTGCTATTCTTCGCCTAATAAAAAAGGTACTAGAGTATGAAAAGTATGAAGTAGTCATACGAAATAACATAGAAGAGATTGATCTTTGTGATTTTACAGGATTTGACTTGATTTTATTAGATATTATGATGCCTGTTAGTGGTTTAGAAGTCTGTCAGATGATTCGCGAGCAGATATCTGTTCCTATCTGTTTTATAACTGCTAAGGATATGGATGAAGATTTGGTGGCTGGGATCAATGCAGGAGCTGATGATTATATTATCAAGCCCTTTAGTATGCCAGAGCTTTTAGCACGTGTTAAAATGCACTTACGTCGTGAAGAACGGACTAAAGGAAATGTTCATCAAATAAAGATTGGGAAGCTTATACTATATACGGATAGTAAGGAACTATTTGTAAACGAAGATAAGATTGCCTTGACAAGGAGGGAATTTGATATAGTGAATCTTTTAGCAAGTAACCCAAGTAAAATATATTCTATAGAGGAAATCTATAATTATTTATATCCACAAAGTTCAGAAGCTCTTTTACGTTCGGTTTCAGAGTACATTTATCAAATTCGTCAAAAGCTGAAACCTTATCAATTAAATCCAATTAAAACCTTGTACGGTGGAGGATATCAATGGGTAGAATCAAAAGTTTTAGACAATTAATTCGAGAAACCTGCTGGAGAATTATTTGGCAGTTTAGTCTTGGCTTACTAATGGCCTATCTTATTCCCTTAGCTTCAGTATCTATACAAATAAATGAAGATGGGAAGCCTCTTAAAAATAATGATGTTCAATCAATTTTTTTCAATGTGTCATCATGGATATATATTTGTGTTTTATTGATTATTCTAATAAGTTATCACATTGGTAAATTGTTGAAAAAACTAAGTTATGAAATGAATTTGATTTATGAAAATAGTATGTGGCTTGAAAGCGAATGTACAGAAAGATTAACGGTTAAGGAGTTTCGTGAGACTGGTAATCGCATTATTGTGATGCAAAATCGTATTCGACAGCTATTAGATGATGAGAAGCAACAGAAAGAAGATTTGATGTTTCAGGTTTCAGCAGCTTCTCATGATTTAAAGACACCTCTAACTATCATCAAAGGGAATGCAGAATTTTTGCACATTTCCACTAAAGATGAGCAGTCTAAAGAATGTTTAGCGGATATAGTTCATGCTAGTCAACGCTTGCTTGATTATTTTAATCAGTTGATTCATTATTCTAAAACTTACTATGATGATGAGACAGGTTGGACGGAGTATTCTTCTTCAGATTTTATCAATGAATTAGAGAAAGAAGTCTCTTTTTTGATAAAAAATCAGATGAAGTTTTCTTTTGAACAAAATTTGAAAGGAACTGAAGGTTATTATATAAATCCATCTCTTCTGATTCGTGCAATACAAAATATTTTAACAAATGCTTTGGAGTATGCAGATAAACAGAATCCTAAAATTAAAATTAGGGTAGAGCAAGAGGGGAAGGAATTGAAAATAGGGATATGGAATAATGGCTCTGAATTTCCAGATGAAGTTTTAACTAATTTTGGGAAGCTCTTTTATCGTATGGATAAAGCTAGAACGGTTAAAGAGCAACATTTTGGTATTGGACTTAGTTTTGTATGTAGAGTTGCAAAACTGCACAAAGGCCGAGTTGAGCTTAGAAATAGAGACGAGGGAGCAGAAGTTTTAATGGCTCTTAATTGTATTAAATCAAAGTGATTTACTTACTAATTTGTTGTCATAGGATTTAAATAAATTAAGATGTGAAAGTAGATAATAAAAACGAATGAATGATACCTAGTTCATGAAAACTAATTGTCATTCATTCGTTTTTTTAATTATTGGATAGCACACGTAGCTTTATCTAGAATGTTGTTTTCCAGAATTGCGTTTTTTGTTTTTCTTTTTATTAGAAGTTGGGATAACTGCTGCTGATTCAGGAGTTACATCTTTACGAGTAGCTGAAGTTTTGCTTGCTTGTGGTGGGTTCTTGGCATATTCTTCACGTACTTTTTTACGAAGTTTTGGACGAATGATGTAGTTGACGATGAATTGTTGAAGGATCATCATGAAACCACCGACAACCCAGTAAAGCGTAACGCTGGCTGGTGAGAAAATTGAGAACATGACAATCATCATTGGACTCATGTAAATCATCTTCTTAAGTTGTTCTCTTTGAGTCTCGTCTTCAACTCCGTGTAGTGAAAGGAGCGATTGGACGTAGTAGAGAACACCTGCACAGGCGATAAGAATCCAACTTGGAGAACCAAGTGCGATTCCTAAGAAGCTAGCTTCAGAAACACCTTCTGTATGTTGAGCTGCAAAGTAGATCGCTGAGAAGAAAGGCATTTGGATGAGGAGAGGGAAACATCCTACTCCGCCAAACATGCTGATACCGTGCTCTTTTTGAGCAGCAAAGAGAGCTTGTTGGGCTTCAAGTTTTTCTTCTTGAGTCGTTGCTTCTTTCAGACGAGTTTGATGTGGCTCAAGAACATGCTTGAGGGCGTTCATCTTTTCAGAATGAAGCGTTGCCTTCCATGATTGGTAGATACCAAGTGGCAAAATAATCAAGCGGACGATAATGGTTACGATAATAATAGCGACCCCGAAGCCTAGCCCTTTATCAGTAGCAAAGTACTTGATAGCTTCAGCCATAGGTGCTCCAATTGTATTCCAAATAAATCCTGTTGGTTGTCCAGTTGCTTTATCAACCTGGACACAGCCTGTCAAGACTAATAGCATAGCCACTCCCATGATAGAGAGGGCGATTCGTTTAATTGATTTCACTGTTTTTATTCCTTCTTTAAAAATTATACCTTTCTATTCTACTTTTTTTTTTGAAAATATACAATAGTTCTAGAGACCTAATTTGCTACTTTGAAATCTGAATAGGATGGGAAGTTGCTCATTTGCACATCTAGGTAGGTTACTTTTGAGAAGGGAGTAGGTCCTTTTCGGATTTCTTGGATGAACTTAGCCATGATAGCTGAAGACTCTGCTTGGGCAAGAATTTCAACGGTTCCGTCATCATTGTTCCAGACACGACCAGTGATTCCACCTAGTTCGAGGGCAAGGGTGTAGACGCCCCAGCGGAAACCAACGCCTTGAACTCGACCCTGTGCGATCATTTTGACCTTTTGCATACCAAACCTCCTTGATTGTGTTATAATACTCCTATGACTATTATAACCTCTAAAGCCAATTCTGTGGTAAAAAATGCCAAGAAATTGCATCAAAAAAAATATCGAAAATCTTCTTATTTAATTGAAGGATGGCATTTGTTTGAAGAGGCTGTTCAGGCTGGTGCAAAGATTGAGAAAATATTTGCCCTTTCAGAGTATGGTGAAAAATTAACGGACTACCCTCAGACTGTCTTTGTGGCCGAAGAAATCTTGCTTGATTTAGCAGATTCACAAACTCCTCAGGGCATTGTAGCCATTGTTCAAAAGGAAGAAGAGCAGTTGCCGGATTTGAGCCAAGGGAAATATCTTTTCTTGGAAGACGTGCAGGATCCTGGAAATGTTGGCACAATGATCCGAACGGCAGATGCGGCAGGTTTTTCGGGAGTCGTTGTTTCAAGCAAGTCAGCAGATATTTATAGCTTGAAGACTCTTCGATCCATGCAGGGCAGTCATTTTCATTTACCGATTTATCGGATGCCTATTGAAACTTTTGTTGAAGAGGCTAAAAAGGGCAATTTACCAATTCTGGCAACTACTTTGTCCCAAAACTCTAAAGATTATCGTGAGCTTGCTCAGCTAGCAGATTTCGTCTTGGTTATGGGAAATGAAGGTCAAGGCATTAGTCCATTCATGACAAATCAGGCAGATCAACTGGTTCATATTACCATGAAAGGGCAAGCGGAAAGTCTCAACGTTGCCATTGCTGCAGGCATACTCATGTTTTATTTGAGTTAAATTGTTTTATTTTTGTTATAATAAGTAAAAAGATTTCATAAGGAGAAAAAAGATATGAATCAAACAATTATTCAAGAACGTTCTGGTCTGAATCAATTTTATGCAAAAGTCTATGCTTTTGTAGGAATCGGGATTGCCTTATCTGCAATTGTTTCAGCCTTGATGTTAACAACCTTCCAAGATCTTCTTGTTCAGTTAATGCTTAACGCTCGCATATGGCTAATCGTAACAGGAATTGTAGAAGTAGCTCTAGTGATTTTTGCGAGTGGTTTAGCTGTAAAGAATAGTCCAGCAACCTTTCCAATATTCCTGCTCTACTCAGCGGTCAATGGTTTTTCACTAAGCTTCATTGTGTCGCTCTATCTTCCTGGAACAGTTTTGACAGCCTTTATCTCTAGTGCAGCCCTCTTCTTTGTGATGGCTATCGTAGGAGTAGTCATTAAAAAGGATTTGAGTGGAATCGGTCGTGCTTTGATTGCAGCCCTATTTGGTTTGATACTAGCTATGGTTGTCAATATCTTCTTAAATAGTGACCTAATGGATTATATTATTAGTATTGTTATGGTGCTTGTTTTTGCAGGTCTCATTGCTTGGGATAATCAAAAAATTCGTTATGTTTACGAAGAGTCAGATGGTCAGGTAGCTACAGGCTGGGCAATTTCTTTAGCACTTAGCCTCTACCTCGACTTTATCAACCTCTTCCTTAGCTTCCTACGTATCTTTGGAAGAGACGATTAATACTTTTAGAGCTCAAATGAGCTCTTTTTTAATTTTTACTTTCATTTTTACTAACAAAAGGGTATAATCTTTTTATTATTCAAAAGGAGGAACGTATGAAGAAAAGTTTTATCCATCAGCAAGAAGAGATTTCCTTTGTGAAAAATACCTTTACCCAATATTTAAAAGATAAGTTAGAAGTAGTAGAAGTGCAAGGACCAATCTTAAGTAAGGTTGGAGACGGGATGCAGGACAACCTTTCAGGTATTGAAAATCCAGTTTCAGTTAAGGTTTTGCAGATTCCTAATGAAACCTATGAAGTGGTGCATTCACTTGCTAAGTGGAAACGCCATACCTTGGCTCGTTTTGGTTTTGGTGAGGGAGAAGGCCTCTTTGTTCACATGAAGGCCCTTCGTCCAGACGAAGACTCACTAGATGCGACTCACTCAGTTTATGTTGACCAGTGGGACTGGGAAAAGGTAATTCCTAACGGGCACCGTAATCTAGCCTACCTCAAGGAAACCGTTGAAAAGATTTATAAGGCCATTCGTTTAACAGAGTTGGCAGTTGAAGCCCGCTATGATATTGAGTCAATCTTGCCCAAGCAAATTACTTTTATCCATACTGAAGAATTGGTAGAACGCTACCCAGACTTAACTCCAAAAGAACGTGAAAATGCTATCTGTAAGGAATTCGGTGCAGTCTTCTTGATTGGTATCGGTGGTGTATTGTCAGATGGGAAACCTCATGACGGACGTGCACCGGACTATGATGACTGGACAACAGAATCTGAAAATGGCTACAAGGGCCTAAATGGAGATATCCTTGTTTGGAATGATAATTTGGGTGCAGCCTTTGAATTGTCTTCAATGGGGATTCGTGTCGATGAAGACACTCTTCGTCGACAGGTAGCTATTACAGGAGATGAAGACCGCTTATCTCTTGAATGGCATAAGGCTCTCTTGAATGGACTCTTCCCATTGACAATTGGTGGAGGAATTGGACAGTCTCGTATGGCCATGTTCTTACTTCGTAAGAAGCACATCGGTGAAGTTCAAACCAGTGTTTGGCCACAAGAAGTTAGAGATACTTACGAGAATATTCTTTAATCAATCGAACCGAGAGGTTCGATTTTCTTATTTCATCAGAATTTGGTATAATATACCTTATGAAAATCGTATCAGGAATCTACGGAGGACGTCCTTTAAAGACCTTGGACGGGAAAACAACGAGGCCAACATCGGACAAGGTCCGCGGAGCTATTTTCAATATGATTGGCCCTTACTTTGAAGGAGGACGTGTGCTAGATCTCTATGCTGGTAGTGGGGGCTTATCCATTGAAGCAGTTTCAAGAGGGATGTCGAGCGCTGTCCTAGTTGAGAAGGATCGCCGAGCACAGAATATTGTGGCAGAAAACATTCAGATGACCAAGGAGACTTCTAAATTTCAATTATTGAAAATGGAATCCAGTCGTGCATTGGAGCAAGTGGATGGTGTCTTTGATCTCATCTTTTTGGACCCTCCCTATGCCAAGGAGCAAATCGTATCCGACATTGAAAAAATGGCTGAGAGAAATCTTTTCTCAGAAGATGTCATGGTGGTCTGCGAGACCGATAAATCAGTAGAGCTTCCAGAAGAAATCGCCTGTTTAGGCATCTGGAAGGAAAAAATATATGGGATTAGTAAGGTGACGGTTTATGTCAGATAAAATTGGGCTATTTACAGGTTCGTTTGATCCAATGACAAATGGGCATATGGATCTCATTGAGCGTGCAAGTAAGCTCTTTGATAAATTGTATGTGGGGATTTTTTATAATCCACACAAAAATGGATTTTTACCGATAGAAAGTCGGCTAGAGACGGTTGAAAAAGCGGTGGGACACCTAAAAAATGTCCAGGTCATATCCTCTCATGATGAATTAGTCGTTGATGTTGCGAGAAAACTGGGTGTCCATGTTCTTGTTCGTGGTTTGCGTAACGCTGCGGATCTTCAGTATGAAGCCAGTTTTGATTTTTACAACCATCAATTAGCAGGAGAGATTGAGACAGTCTATCTCCATAGTCGCCCAGAGCATGTTTACATCAGCTCTTCGGCTGTGAGAGAACTATTGAAGTTTGAACAAGATATTAGCAAGTATGTACCAAATGTAGTCTTGGAGGAGTTAAAGAATGAAGAAAAAAACTAGATGGCCCATATATTTAATCATCGGGCTCATTATCACTTTTATAGCTTTTACGGTACCACTTCCTTATTACATTGAGGTGCCAGGAACTTCAGAAGATATTCGAAAGGTTTTACAAGTCAATAACCAATCTGACCAAGAAGAAGGTTCTTACCAATTTGTGACGGTAGGAGTTAAACACGCCAGAATGGTGGACTTAGTTTATGCTTGGCTAACACCTTTTACAGATATTCGTAGTGCCAAAGAAATGACAGGTGGTTCTTCAGATGCAGAATTTATGCGAATCAACCAGTTTTACATGGAAACTTCGCAGAACATGGCCAAATATCAAGGACTCAAGGCAGCTGGTAAGGAAATAGAGCTCAAATATCTGGGCGTCTATGTTTTGACTGTGACAGACAATTCAACTTTTAAGGGTATTCTGAATATCGCTGATACTGTGACAGCGGTGAATGATAAGACTTTTGAGAGTTCTAAGGAGATGGTCGACTACGTCAACTCTCAAACTCTAGGTGACAAGGTTAAGGTTACTTACCAAGAGGATGGGAAAGTTAAAACGGCTGAAGGGAAAATCATTACTCTTGAAAATGGGAAAAATGGTATCGGAATTGGGTTGATTGACCGCACAGAAGTATCAAGTGATGTGCCAATCAAGTTTTCAACTGCTGGCATTGGTGGTCCGAGTGCTGGAATGATGTTTAGTTTATCCATCTATACGCAAATTGCAGATCCAACTCTTCGAAATGGACGTATTATTGCCGGTACAGGAAGTATCGACAGAGATGGAAATGTTGGTGATATTGGTGGAATTGACAAAAAAGTTGTTGCTGCTGCAAAAAAAGGAGCTACTGTATTTTTTGCTCCTAACAATCCAGTAACTGAAGAAGCTAAAAAGGCCAATCCTAATGCTAAAAGTAATTATGACACGGCTGTAGAAGCTGCTGAAATGATTAAAACAGACATGAAGATTGTTCCTGTAAAAACACTTCAGGATGCAATTGATTACTTGAAAAACAACCCATAGAATATAGTGCAAGTCCATAGACTAGCGTAGAAAAAGAGAAGATGGTATAATAGGCAGATGATTCAATTGTTTTTTACCCTCAGTAGTCATATGTTTTTTGTCTACCTAGTGTTTCAACTCTTGAAAGATTTGGTTAAATGGGATCAAATTTTGAAGGTGACCAAGGACAATGCGAGGAAAGTACGACTTTTGGTAGTATTGTGTAGTATTGGTTTAGGGTATCTGATTAGTTCCTTTTTCCTAAATCTCTATCAGTTATGGCAAGAAGCAGTACGGACATTATTCTAAACTCGAAAGTAAAGGAAAATATTTATGGAAAAAATTGTAGTTCGAGGTGGCGATAATCGCCTTGTCGGAAGTGTTACCATTGAGGGCGCGAAAAATGCAGTTTTGCCACTACTTGCGGCGACAATTTTAGCAAGCGAAGGAAAAACAGTTTTAAAAAATGTTCCTATCCTATCGGATGTCTTTACCATGAACCAAGTAGTTCGTGGATTAAATGCGAAAGTTAATTTTGATCAAGATGCACACATTGTTGAAGTGGATGCGACAGATGATATCACAGAAGAAGCTCCCTATAAGTATGTCAGCAAGATGCGTGCTTCTATTGTAGTCTTGGGTCCAATCCTAGCTAGGGTTGGTCACGCTAAAGTTTCGATGCCAGGTGGTTGTACAATTGGTAGTCGTCCGATTGACCTTCACCTTAAAGGTTTGGAGGCAATGGGAGCTCAGATTACTCAAACGGCAGGTTATATCGAAGCTAAGGCGGACCGTTTGCACGGAGCTCACATCTATATGGACTTTCCAAGTGTTGGAGCAACCCAAAACTTAATGATGGCTGCGACGCTTGCTGATGGAGTCACTGTTATTGAAAATGCAGCACGTGAACCTGAAATTGTAGACTTAGCTGTTCTTTTAAATAAGATGGGAGCTAAAGTCAAAGGTGCAGGAACAGAAAGCATCACCATCACTGGTGTTGAAAAATTGCATGGTGCAACACATAACGTTGTACAAGACCGTATTGAAGCAGGGACTTTCATGGTTGCCGCTGCAATGACAGGTGGAGATGTACTAATTCAAGATGCTATCTGGGAACACAATCGACCATTGATAGCGAAATTACAGGAAATGGGTGTTGAAGTCATTGATGAGGATGAAGGTATCCGTATCCGTTCTCAACGAGACAAACTAAAAGCAGTTCATGTTAAGACACTTCCGCATCCAGGGTTCCCTACGGACATGCAGGCGCAGTTTACTGCTCTTATGACGGTTGCTCAAGGAGAATCGACTATGATTGAGACAGTCTTTGAGAATCGTTTCCAACATCTAGAGGAAATGCGTCGTATGGGCTTGCATTCTGAGATTATCCGTGATACAGCTCGTATTGTCGGCGGGCAACCTCTCCAAGGGGCAGAAGTGTTGTCTACAGACCTTCGTGCAAGTGCAGCCTTGATATTGACAGGCTTAGTGGCTGAGGGTGAGACAGTTGTTGGGAAACTTGTCCATTTGGATAGAGGCTATTATCGTTTCCATGAAAAATTAGCTCAGTTAGGAGCTAGTATTGAACGGGTAAGTGTGGAAGCTGATGAAGATGAATAAACAAGTATCTTATGTGCTACGTCGATTTCTATTGGTCATTATTGTTTTGCTTCTAGGGATTTTGGCGCTTGGAATTGGTTTGATGATTGGCTATGGCATCGTAGGAAAGGGTCAAGATCCATGGGCGATTTTGACACCCGATAAATGGCATGAACTGATTGCAAAATTTACAGGGAAATAGGCTGGGGAACCGGCCTTTTTCTAGGGATAAAAGTAAGGAGGAAATATGAATAAAAAAACCAGACAGGCCCTCATAGGTCTCCTGATTTTTCTACTTTTGTCGGCAGGAAGTTACTACATAAGAGAAATGCAGGCTTCCAATAATACACCACAAACACAGGTACAGCAAAAGTCAGAGTCACCTGATACTCCTAGTCAAGAATTGGCTGAGAGTGTATTGACTGATTCGGTCAAAAAACAAATAAAGGGATCCCTTGAGTGGAATGGAGCAGGTGCCTTTATTGTTAATGGGAACAAAACCAATCTAGATGCTAAGGTATCAAGTAAACCCTATGCTGATAATAAAACAAAAACTGTAGGTGGTGAGACCGTTCCTACCGTAGCCAATGCGCTCATGTCAAAGGCAACTCGACAGTACAAAGACCGTGAAGAGACGGGGAATGGTTCAACTTCTTGGACACCAGCAGGATGGCATCAAGTTAAGAATCTAAAAGGAACCTACAATCACGCAGTAGATAGAGGGCATTTATTAGGCTATGCCTTGATTGGTGGTTTGGATGGTTTTGATGCATCTACTAGCAATCCCAAAAATATCGCTGTACAAACAGCCTGGGCTAACCAAGCACGCGCAGAAGATTCCACGGGACAAAACTACTATGAAAGTTTAGTTCGAAAAGCCTTGGATCAAAATAAGCGCGTGCGTTACCGTGTCACATTGCTCTACGCTACAGAAGAAGATTTGGTTCCTTCTGCATCTCAGATTGAAGCCAAATCATCTGATGGTGAATTGGAGTTTAACGTCGTAGTTCCTAACATTCAAAAGGGAATTCAGTTAGATTACCGAACAGGAAAAGTAACTGTTACAAAGAACTAATAGATAGTCGGTCCCTTATTGTTTCGGTAGGGGATTTACTATAGAAATCACAATTTAATGTGTAGAAGTTGAAAAATATGGTATAATAGTCACAATTATACTTTTTAGGAGAAGGAAAATGGAAGACCCGAGCAGTCAGGATTTGTTACTGCAATTTGTATTATTAGTTGTTTTGACCTTTTTAAATGCTTTTTTCTCTGCTACAGAGATGGCTATGGTTTCTCTTAGTCGCTCACGTGTTGAACAAAAGGCTGAAGAGGGGGATAAACGCTATATCCGTTTGCTAAAGGTACTTGAAAACCCCAATCACTTTTTATCAACCATTCAAGTTGGTATTACTTTAATTACAATCTTGTCAGGGGCTAAACTAGCAGACTCTCTAGGACAATTGATAGCCTCATGGATGGGAAATAGCGAAACTGCGCACGCAATCGCAAGCTTCCTGTCACTTGCTTTCTTGACCTATATCTCTATCGTTTTTGGCGAACTTTATCCTAAACGCATTGCTCTAAATCTTAAGGATGCCTTGGCAATCCGAACTGTACCATTTATTATTGCTATCGGTAAGATTGTGAGTCCCTTTGTTTGGTTGCTATCTGCATCAACCAATCTTTTGAGCCGTTTGACGCCGATGACATTTGACGATGCAGACGAAAAAATGACTCGTGATGAGATTGAGTACATGCTGACTAAAAGCGAAGAAACTTTGGATGCTGATGAAATCGAGATGTTGCAGGGGATTTTCTCACTGGATGAGCTTATGGCGCGTGAAGTCATGGTTCCTCGAACAGATGCCTTTATGGTAGATATCCAAGATGACACTCAGACCATTATCGAAAGTATCTTAAAACAAAACTTTTCTCGAATTCCTGTTTATGACGGCGATAAGGACAATGTCATTGGTTTGATTCATACAAAGAATCTGCTAAAAGCAGGGTTTGCCGATGGTTTTGATAATATTGTATTGAGAAAGATATTACAGGAACCTCTATTTGTACCTGAAACCATTTTTGTGGACGATTTGTTAAAAGAACTGAGAAATTCACAAAGACAGATGGCTATTCTTCTTGATGAATACGGAGGAATGGCTGGATTGGTAACACTTGAGGATCTCCTTGAAGAGATTGTTGGTGAGATTGATGATGAAACTGACCGTGCTGAAGTCTATGTTCATACTATCGGCGAGGACACTCATATTGTCCAAGGGACAATGAATTTGAACGATTTCAATGATTATTTTGATGTCGAGCTTGAAAGTGACAATGTAGATACTATTGCTGGTTATTATTTGACAGGTGTGGGAACTATTCCAACATCTGAGAAACTCAGCTATGAGTTAGATAGTGGAAATAAGCATATCACCTTGACAAATGACAAGGTAAAAAATGGTCGTGTCACCAAGCTTAAGGTTCAAATTCAAGAACTTGAATCAGAAGAAGAAACTGAATAAAACAAAAGCTTTATCAGAGAAGACTGATAAAGCTTTTTTGAGCGGTCTTTTTTTTATTTACACTGAAAGCTTGGATTTTAAATCCAAGCTCTAAAAAACACCCTCGCCCCAAACTCGCCCTAAATGATTTTTAAAGTTATCCTTTTTTATCCTAAAAGAAAAACAAAAAAACCCGTAAATCGGGCTTTCTTTTCGGATAAATTCCTATAAAATAGTATAAAAAAGGCGGTAGACGGATTTGAACCGACGATCAAGCTTTTGCAGAGCCGTGCCTTACCACTTGGCTATACCGCCTTAACTTTTATTATTATACCTTGAAAATTGTTTCTCGTCAATAGTTTTCTTTTCTGAAAACATAAGATTCAAATGTTTAAAAAAACATGCGACAAAATATTCTGAAAATTCGTTTACTTTTTAAAAAAACTGTGGTATAATCTTCAATATCCACAATTTAAAACGAGGAGTTTATAAACATGAAAAAAAGTCGGATTCTTGCGGTAGCGGGAGTATCCTTGCTTGCTGTCGGAGTACTTGCTGCATGTTCAAATTCAAATGCAGGTTCAAGCAACACAAAATTAGCATCAGATTATAAATACGTTTATTCAGTTGATCCTGAAACATTGGATTATGTTGTTAACAACGTTGACTCTACTTCTTTTGTTACTACAAATGCGGTAGATGGTTTGCTTGCTAATGATAAATATGGAAACCTTGTACCATCGATTGCTGAATCATGGACAGTTTCACAAGATGGTTTGACTTACACTTATAAGATCCGTAAGGATGCTAAGTGGGTTACTGCTGAAGGAGAAGAATATGCTCCAGTTAAAGCCCAAGACTTTGTGACAGGTTTGAAACACGCGGTAGAAGGCAAATCAAAAGGTTTGTCAGTTATTAGTTCATCAATTAAAGGACTCAACGCTTACATTAATGGTGAAACAAACGACTTTTCAACGGTTGGTGTAAAAGCAGTTGACGACAACACTCTTGAATATACATTGAACCAACCAGAAACTTTCTGGAATGACAAAACAACAAACGGCGTGATGATGCCAATTAACGAAGATTTCCTTAAATCAAAAGGGGAAAGCTTTGGTGCACCTACAGATCCATCTTCTATTTTGTACAATGGACCATTTGTTTTGAAATCAATCACAGCTAAATCATCAATTGAAATGGCTAAGAACGACGCTTATTGGGATAAAGATGCTGTTAAAATTCAAAACATCAAATTTACTTACTGGGATGGTAAAGACCAAGATGTTGTTGCCAAAGGATTCTCAGAAGGACAATACAGTAAAGCTCGTATCTATCCTACTAGTTCAACATATGAAAAATATGCGTCTGAGTTCAAAGATAATATCTTCTTTAATGAACCAGGATCAGCTATCGCTACTGTAAGTGTGAACTATGGTCGTACAACTTATAACCATACTTCAAAAACAACAGATAGCCAAAAAGAATCTACAAGAAAAGCTTTGCTAAACAAGGAATTCCGTCAAGCTCTTAACTTTGCGGTAGACCGTAATTCATACTCGGCTCAGACAAATGGTACAGAGGGAGCTGCGGTTGGAATCCGTAATACTTTCTCACCATATGATCTTCAAGTTGGGGACAAACAGTTTGGTAAACTTGTAGAAGAAAGTCTTGCGAAGACAAACTCAAGCACATGGTCAAACGTATCGCTTGCTGATTCGCAAAATGGTCTCTACAACGAAGAAAAAGCTAAAGCTGCCTTTGCAAAAGCAAAAGAAAGCTTGAAAGCAGAAGGGGTAGAATTCCCAATTCACTTGGATGCTCTAACAATCCAAGAGTCTACAGCAGTTGTAAACCGTGTTCAATCACTTAAACAGTCTATTGAAAACGTACTTGGAGCTGACAATGTTGTCATCGATCTTCAACAAATGACTCAAGCAGAAGCATTACCACTTTCATTTAGTGCTCCAACAGCTAAAGAACAAGACTGGGATATTCATACCTTGACTGGATGGAATCCTGATTACCAAGATCCATCAACTTTCTTAGACCAGTTCACGATTAAAGGCGGTAATACTCGTTTGATTATGGGTATCGATAAAGATACTGATGCATCAGTTATCCAAAAACTTGGTTTGTCTGACTATGAAAAATTACTTGATGAAGCAAACAAAGAAAATCAAGACGTTCAAAAACGTTATGAAAAATATGCCCTTGCACAAGCTTGGTTAACAGACAACGGTTTGACAATTCCTGTAATGGCAGGTCCGAAAGAAACTGCTGTATCATTTGTATCTAAAGTTATTCCATTTACTTCTTCATACTCAGTTGCGGGTCTTAAAGGAGAAACCTCAGGTTACTTGAAGTACACTGAAGTTGGTGAAAAACCTATTACAAAAGAAGAATACCAAAAAGCTCGTGAAAAATGGATCAAAGAAAAAGCTGAATCAAATGAAAAAGCTCAAAAAGAATTAGCGAGCCACGTGAAATAAATAATGCTCATCAGAACTTTCTCTCCAAAAGGAGAAGGTTCTTTTGGGATTTTAAAGGAAATAATATGAAAAAATATGTTTTTATGCGTATCTTGCGGTCGTTAGTTTCTATCTTTTTAGTAACGACCTTGATTTACACAATCATCTATACGATGGTTCCACGGAAGTTGATCTTCAAACAAGATACTAACTACAATAAAATTGCAACAACAGCTGATAAACGTGATAACTATGAAAATACCGTTTTTGAGCGTATGGGGTATATCGAATATTACGATACGAAAGAGTTGCAGGAAAAAGCTAGTAGCATTGACCCTTCTGTAACCGTTGATGCAAACGATACAAATAAAGCTATCTACGAAAAATATATCCAACAACTTGGTAACGGTTGGACTTTGGGTGTATTCACAGAGAGCGGACAATTCTATGCTACTCGTGAAATCCCTATTTTCGAGCGTGTGTTCAAATTCTATGCAAACTTGCTTGACATTGACCATACAAACAAGATTCAAGACCCGGAAAATCCTAATTTAGAGCGTTATTTGCGATTTGAAAACGATCCGGCTATTGGATGGTCTCTAGTAGGTTCAGGGACTAAACATAAATACCTCTTGTACTTCAACAGTCAATTCCCATTTGTTCACCAAAACTTTGTCAACTTGAACTTAGGAGATTCTTACCCAACTTATGCCAATACTCCTGTTCTTCAAGTTATCACACAAGGTCAAGGACAAACCAAGACTTCAGAAGTTCAATTCCCAACTGGTAAGAAAACATCATCAGTTAACATTTACTCAAGAACCTACAAATCTCCAAGTCAAGCAGATGCACGTGAAGTAGCAAACTATGGTAAGGATGATCCTTATACAGCTACTGAAAGTAATTATCAATATCCTTCAATGATTACAAGCTCTGCTATCACAGGTTTGATTGGTCTTGCTATTTCATACGCGATTGCAATTCCACTTGGTTCTGCAATGGCTCGTTACAAAAATACATGGATTGATAGTTTCTCTACAGGAGCTTTGACCTTCTTACTTGCTCTTCCAACGATTGCCCTTGTATACATCATTCGTTTGATTGGTTCTTCAATTGGATTCCCAGATTCATTCCCTATCTTGGGTGCTGGAGACTGGCGTTCATATGTTTTACCTGTAGTGATTTTGGGCTTGTTGGGTGCACCTGGTATGGCAATTTGGATTCGTCGTTACATGATTGACTTACAATCTCAAGACTTCGTTCGTTTTGCACGTGCAAAAGGTCTATCTGAGAAAGAAATTTCAAACAAACACATCTTTAAGAACGCTATGGTACCACTCGTTTCAGGTATTCCAGGTTCTATTATTGGTGTTATCAGTGGAGCAACTCTTACAGAAACAGTCTTCGCTTTCCCTGGTATGGGTAAAATGCTGATTGACTCTGTAAAAGCATCAAACAACAATATGGTTGTTGGTCTTGTCTTTATCTTTACATGTATTTCTATCTTCTCATTATTTGTAGGGGATATTTGGATGACTATGATTGACCCACGTATTAAACTGACAGAGAAAGGAGGCAAATAATGTCTACAATTAGTAATGATAAATTTCAATTTGTAAAACGTGATGATTTTGCCTCTGAAGCAATTGATACTCCTGCTTATTCATACTGGGGTTCTGTCTTTAGACAGTTTTTGAAGAAAAAATCAACAGTCATCATGCTCGGTATCTTGATTGCCATCGTTTTGATGAGTTTCATCTATCCAATGTTCTCAGATTTTGACTTTAACGATGTAAGTAAGGTAAATGATTTTAGTGCTCGCTATATCAAACCGAATGGTGAATATTGGTTCGGTACAGATAGTAACGGGAAATCTCTCTTTGATGGTGTCTGGTTTGGAGCTCGTAACTCTATCTTGATTTCTGTAATTGCGACCTTTATCAACCTTGTTATCGGTGTGATTGTAGGTGGAATCTGGGGTATTTCAAAATCAGTAGACCGTATCATGATGGAAGTCTACAACGTTATCAACAATATTCCATCGCTATTGATCGTTATCGTTTTGACTTACTCTATCGGAGCAGGTTTCTGGAACTTGATTTTTGCCATGAGTGTAACTACATGGATTGGTATTGCTTATTCAATCCGTATTCAAATCATGCGTTATCGTGATTTGGAATATAACCTTGCTTCTCAGACGCTGGGGACACCAACTTATAAAATTATAGTAAAAAATATTATGCCTCAGTTGGTATCTGTTATCGTGACGACTTTGACACAAATGCTGCCAGCCTTTATCTCGTATGAAGCTTTCCTTTCATTCTTTGGACTCGGATTGCCGATTACAGTTCCAAGTTTGGGACGTTTGATCTCAGATTATTCTCAGAACGTAACGACAAATGCCTACCTCTTCTGGATTCCATTGACAACTTTGGTCTTGGTTTCTTTATCACTATTCATTGTTGGACAAAACTTAGCCGATGCTAGTGATCCACGTACACATAGATAGGAGTAGAAATGACGAATAATAAAAATGTAATTTTATCTGCTCAAGATATTGTCGTGGAATTTGATGTTCGTGACAAAGTTTTGACCGCTATTCGCGGAGTTTCTCTTGAGTTGATTGAAGGAGAAGTTCTTGCCTTGGTTGGAGAATCAGGTTCGGGTAAATCAGTTTTGACAAAAACTTTTACAGGAATGTTAGAAGAAAACGGGCGTATCGCTCAGGGGAGCATCGATTACCGTGGACAAGACCTAACAGCACTTTCGTCTCACAAAGATTGGGAACAAATTCGTGGGGCTAAGATTGCAACTATCTTCCAAGATCCTATGACTAGTTTGGATCCAATCAAAACAATCGGAAGCCAAATTACTGAGGTTATTATTAAACACCAAAGTAAAACAGCTAAAGAAGCAAAAGAAATGGCTATCGACTACATGAATAAGGTTGGTATTCCTGATGCTGAAAAGCGTTTTGAGGAGTATCCATTCCAATATTCTGGAGGGATGCGTCAACGTATCGTTATCGCTATCGCTCTTGCATGTCGTCCGGATGTTCTTATCTGTGATGAGCCAACAACTGCCCTTGATGTGACGATTCAGGCTCAGATTATTGACTTGTTGAAGTCTCTACAAAATGAATATCACTTTACAACAATCTTTATCACACACGACCTTGGTGTGGTAGCAAGTATTGCTGACAAAGTTGCGGTTATGTATGCTGGTGAAATCGTTGAGTATGGTACAGTTGAAGAAATCTTCTACGATCCACGTCACCCATACACATGGAGCCTCTTATCAAGTTTGCCACAGTTAGCTGATGATAAAGGAGAACTATATTCAATTCCAGGTACTCCTCCGTCACTATATACAGAATTAAAAGGTGATGCATTTGCTCTTCGTTCAGATTACGCAATGAAGATCGATTTTGAAGAAAAAGCACCTCAATTTGCTGTGTCAGATACTCATTGGGCTAAAACATGGTTACTTCATGATCAAGCACCAAAAGTTGCAAAACCAGCAGTAATTGCAGATTTACATGACAAGATTCGTGAGAGAATGGGTCTTGTTCATCTGGAAAACTAGGAGGAAGGAAATGTCTGAAAAATTAGTAGAAATTAAAGACTTAGAGATTTCCTTCGGTGAAGGAAGCAAAAAGTTTGTAGCTGTTAAAAATGCTAACTTCTTTATCAACAAAGGTGAAACTTTCTCTCTAGTTGGTGAGTCAGGTAGTGGTAAAACAACGATTGGTCGTGCAATTATCGGTTTGAATAATACCAGTAAAGGGGATATCCTCTTCGAAGGTAAAAAGATCAACGGTAAAAAATCACGAGCTCAAGAAGCTGAAGTAATCCGTCGTATTCAAATGATTTTCCAAGACCCTGCTGCTAGTTTGAATGAGCGTGCAACGGTTGACTATATCATTTCTGAAGGTCTTTATAATTTCCATCTATTTAAGGATGAGGAAGAAAGACAAGAGAAAGTTAAAAAGATTATTAGTGAAGTTGGACTTTTAGCTGAACATTTGACACGTTATCCTCATGAGTTTTCAGGTGGACAACGTCAACGTATTGGTATCGCTCGTGCCTTGGTTATGCAACCTGACTTTGTAATCGCAGATGAGCCGATTTCAGCCTTGGACGTTTCTGTTCGTGCCCAAGTTTTGAACTTGCTCAAGAAATTCCAGAAGGAATTGGGCTTGACATATCTCTTTATCGCCCACGATTTGTCAGTAGTTCGTTTTATCTCTGATCGTATCGCGGTAATTTATAAGGGTGTTATTGTTGAAGTGGCTGAAACTGAAGAATTGTTTAACAATCCAGTTCATCCATACACACAAGCACTTTTATCAGCTGTGCCGATTCCAGATCCAATCTTGGAACGTAAGAAAGTTTTGAAAGTCTATGATCCAGACCAACATGACTATGAAACAGACAAACCTTCTATGGTTGAAATTCGTCCAGGTCATTACGTTTGGGCTAACCAAGAAGAATTGGAACGCTATAAAAAAGAAATGAAATAATCACTAAAGTTTTATAATCTAGCTAGAAGGCTTCTAGAAAGATTATGAAACTTTTTTATTTTGCAGATAAAAACTTGATAATCTATATAAATTTGATATACTGAATACAATAAGAACTAATCTGTTAGAAATGACATGAACTAGGGGAGAATCACATGGACAACCAACCAAATTTTTTTACAGGAATGGCTAGAATTATTGGGACATGCCTCTGGGTAAAAGGAATGGAAGTACTGACTGAGAAGAAGGAATCTGAGCCAAAAGCCTTAGAGGTTGTTAAATTTCTTGCGGCTTATAAAATGATATCTGCTCTGCCTTGGATTGCGGGACTTCCTAGAAAGGAAGATAAAAAATGAAATTTATTTGGGATATTTTATTTTATATCCTAGTCAAGCCACTGATTACGATTGTAGAATTCATTTGGTATCACATTTGTTTATTTTTTTATGAATTCCTTTTGAATTTGTTATATTCGATTTTTAACTGGATTTATAACTGGCTTTTTAGTTTATTTTAAAAGACTCTGAAAGAAATCAAAAGGATGAGTAATTTACTCATCCTTTTTCTATTTTTCTAAATCTTTATAGATTTATTGGGATCACTCTTTTTTACCTTTAAGCAAGAAGGCTGCAGTTAAAGCTAAGCTGAGACTTGCCATGAAGAGGAGTGGGCTGGCCTCTTCTCCAGTGGCAGGAAGTTGTTTGTCATTTGTAGAATTTTCACCATTGAGCTGGTTTTTATTTGCTAATGGACTAGCTTCTTCGATTTGACTTGAGCTTGGTTGTTGGACTTCTGTTTCAGTCTTGTAGACGATAGCATAAGTAGTCAAATCAATGGTGAGAAACTCAAGCATGCCATCACGAATTGTGAAATCTTGTGCTTTCAAGTCTTTTTCTGAACTGAAGCGATAGAATTCTTGGACTGTGCCAGAAATTGGTAACCGAACCAGTACAGCACCTTTTGCTTGGATTAGTTGACCATTTTCATTCTTGAGTTGAATGTCGTAGGCATCATATTTCTTGCCCAAGAGTTCCTGCTTGTCTACTTTCTGGATTTCAAGATAACTTGCTTCACCTAGCTCATTTGATCCACTAATGACTTGAACTCCGGTAGCCTGGTCTTTTAAGGCTTTGAGTTTAAACTCAGGAAGAGAGATGATAGGCGCCGCTTGGTCGCTCGCAGTACCGATAGGGCCAGTGTATTCAGGAATATCCACGATAGGCGCTTCCTGTTCTCCCGCAGTACCGATAGGCTCAGTGTACTCAGGAATATCTACGACAGGAGCCGCTTGGTCGCTCGCAGTACCGATAGGGCCAGTGTATTCAGGAATATCTACGATAGGAGCCGCTTGTTCTCCCGCAGTACCGATAGGCTCAGTGTATTCAGGAATATCTACGACAGGCGCTTCCTGTTCTCCCGCAGTACCGATAGGCTCAGTGTACTCAGGAATATCCACGATAGGCGCTTCCTGTTCTCCCGCAGTACCGATAGGCTCAGTGTACTCAGGAATGTCCACGATAGGCGCTTCCTGTTCTCCCGCAGTACCAATTGGGTCAGTATATTCAGGAATGGTTACTACTGGAGCAGGCTCGTCACCTTTGCTTGTAACAACTTGATCTTCTACAGGTGCAGTTTCCCCTTTTGGCAAGACTGTTACAATAGTACTGCTTCGTGTTTCTCCTAGGATAGCATAAGCTTCTATTGGATTGCCAGTTTTACGTTCCGTAGTTTCAGGAATGTCGATTTCTACCTTGTTATCCTTTATGCTTAATACAGTTTGCTCGCCAGAAGTGACAAGATGATCTTCATCGACTTTTCTTAGGAGTAGGGGATCTGTAACACCAGGGAAGGTCACAGCAACAGCATCCCAGTTACCAGTTGGTAAAGTTAGGGTAACTGTCTTATCTTCTACCTTTATAGGTTCGAGGCTTGGTGTATCTAATGATACTGATGGAGCTTTTAGAATATCGAATGAATCAAGGGAGATTTTCTTTCGTCCGTCTGGAGAATCTGGGTCCACTTTCAAAGTTAGGACATGGTTGCCATCTGCTAGATTAGTAAACTCTCCAATCAATGCTCCTTTTTCGGTAGCTCCGGCAGTGTAAAAGTCAAGGCTTGGCATTTCTTTTCCATCGAGAGTCACAAGTGCCTTACCAAGAGCAGATGTTTTCAGTCCATAGATACGGATACCTGTACCAGAGAATGGAATTCTTGCAGTTGCTTCAGGAGCAAGATTATCGTCTGCATTGATATCTGCATATTTCTCTGTAGATGCATAGAGTTCCGCATCAGTCCAGTCCTTAAATGCCGATCCGTACTGGATACGAGAATCACGATCATCTATTTTCTCTACTGTTTCTCCTTGTCCTGGGAAGACCTTGAAGTAGTCTAAGGAAATTTTTGAGCGTTCACTTCCACGTCCCTTATGTTCACGCTTAACAGTGATAGTCATGAGGTGAGGACCTGAAGAAAGATTTGTATAACGACCGATTAGGATACCCTTTTCAGTAGCTCCAGCCGTATAGAAATCAAGCTCACCAACAGATTTGCCATCGATTGTAACCTCAGCAAGTCCTAATTGAGAAGATTTGAGTCCGTAGATTTCAATACCAGGTCCATTGAAAGGAATGGTTGCTGTTGCATCCTTATCGGAATAATTTCCATTTGAGATATCGGCGTATTTTTCTGTTCCGCCAAATAGTTCTGAGTCAGACCAGTCTCCAAAGGCAGCGCCATACTGAATGCGAGAGTCACGATCGTCCATGAGCTCACTAAAGGCGGAAATTGAAGCAACATCAGAAACAGGTGTTGAACGGTCTCCTAGCATAGCCTTAACGGTATAAGTATAGACATGGCTTGAATTAATAGAACGGTCGATAAAGCGAGTTTGGTTTGTTGTAAATTCACGGACAGTAGAAGTTTGACTAGTTTCATCTCTACTTTCCCGATGGATGACATAATGAGTCGCCCCTTCAACTGTATTGAAGTTGAGTTCAGCAGTCGTTGAATCTTTTCGTTGGGCAGTCAGACGAGTAATACGACCAGGGAAGTTTTCAAAGGTAATGACATCGCCCTTTTGTGTCGTAAGTTGAATACGGTTGTCTTTGATGCGGGTAGCTTGTACTTCCTTACCGTTTACCTTGACAAGGCTAGCTTCGATATTTGGATAGTCTACGACTAAATCCCCACCAACATTAGAAATGAAAGATAGCGTTTCAAGATTCTTTTCTTTCCATTTCATGCTGACTTCAAAGTTACCACGAGCCACTAGACCTGAGACTTGACCATCTTTCCATGCATCTGGAAGGGCTGGTAATGGGGCAATGTAGCCGGTGTGAGACTGAAGGAGCATTTCTGCCATACCGCTGGTTGCACCAAAGTTCCCATCAATTTGGAAAGGAGCGTGCGTATCCCAGAGGTTTTCTAGAGTTGAGGATTTGAGTTGTTCTGCCAGCAAACGATGGGCACGATTTCCATCTAGGAGACGAGCCCAGAGGTTGATTTTATTGGCCTTAGACCAACCCGTTCCGCCATCTCCACGATGGTTTAGGGTTGCGCGTGCTGCTTCCAGATATTCAGGCTGATCTTTGCCAAATAAGGTTCCTGGGAAGAGCCCAACCAGATGAGAAACGTGGCGGTGATGATTTTCAATTCCTTCATTAGTGAATTGAGGACTGTCTTCTTCGTACCATTCCTTGATTCGGCCATCTTGGTTGATATGAAGTGGTTTGAGCTTGTCAAATTTAGCCTTCACTTCTGTCACCAAGTCTTGGTCGACCTTCAGGTGATTGGCTGCTTCCATATAGTCGTGGAATAACTGCCAAACTAGAGATTGGTCAAAGGTATTCCCAATCGTGATAGTTCCATGCTCTGGTGAGTAGGATGGAGAAGAAACCCAACGGTCACTAGATTTGTCGTAGTGCAAGAAGGAATTCCAGAACTTGGCTGTTTCCTTGAGCATTGGATAAATCTTTTCTTTGAGATAAGTTTCATCCTTGGTGAATTTGTAGTAGTCATAGACGTTCTGCATCATCCAAGCATTGGCAGCAGGAGACCAACCCCAGTAATAATTCCAACCTGGAGTTGTCCAGCCAAATGGTGTTGCCTGAGTATGAACCAACCAACCGTTTTCTTGGCCTTCTTTGGATTCGATACCTGCATATTCTTTAGCAGCGATACGACCATAGTAGCGCATGTCATCAATATAATTGACCATTGGCCTAGCAGTTTCTGCAAGATTGTTCATGTAGGCAGGCCAGTAGTTCATCTGAAGGTTGACATTGAGGTGGTAATCTGAGTTCCAAGGTGGATTGTCTACTGCATTCCAGACTCCTTGCAAGTTGGCAGGAAGGGCGTCTGTCTTATCACGAGAAGAGCTGATGAGTAGATAACGTCCGTATTGGAAGAAGAGTTCTTCTAGTTTTTGCCCTTTTTCTGGGTTGTAGGTATGCAGAGCTTCTTTTGTAGTTTGGCTAGACTTGTTGCCACCAAGATTTAGTTGAACACGGTTGAAGAGACTCTGATAATCCTTGATGTGGTTATTTTTTAGGGTTTCATAATCTTTTGCCTTGGCAGCTTCTACGATAGACTTAACAGTATTTTCTACGTCAATATCCTTGCGATAATTGGTTTTTGGATTTTGAGCAAAGTTGGTCTTGGCACTGAGTAAAAGGGTCGCATAGCTGGCTCCGGTGACAGTCAAATAGCCATCTTGTGCAGTGACTTGTCCGTCTGTCTTGATTCCGAGATAGGAAGCAAATTTCAGACCATTGTCTTTGACAGTTCCTTTGAGCAAAATACCATTAGAATCAGTCGTAACTGCTCCTTGTTTATAATTCGAATATTCCCAGGAGTAGTCGCCATTCGCAATCAAATCTTCAGTCAAGCTATTCCAGAGTGTAAAATCAAGGGTTTTATCACCTTTTTTACTCAAGTGGGTGACAGTAACATCGTCAGGATAGCTAGAGAAGGTTTCACGCTTAAAGTTTGTACCGTCTTGGGTATAAGAAGTGGTCGAGATGGCCTCAGAAATATCTAAGCCACGATGATAGTCGGTAACATTCTCCAAGCCTTTCTTTTGGTTGTTAAAGACCATAAAGATATCACCAAAAGATAAGTAACGACCATACTGAGCATTGTTTGGTCCGACTAGGTTGCGCTCCGCTAATTGTTTTGCTTTTTGGCGGTTTCCTTCTTCTAATGCCTTACGAATTTCTGCTAAGACCTTATAGCGGTCTTGATAGTTCCCTCCATTGTAGTCGGTGCTATCCGGTTGTGGCCCACCAGACCAGAGAGTTTTTTCATTGTATTGGATTCTTTCTTCACCGATGAGCCCAAAAACTTTTGCCCCCATTTCTCCATTTCCGACTGGCAGGGCTTGTTTTTCCCAGCCGTCATAAGAAGGAGCAGTTGGTTGGTCGTAATGAAGTTGATAGTTTTCTTGCTTAGTCATAGGAAGTTCTGGTTTTTCACTCTCCTTATTTTCAGAAGGTTCAACTACAGCGTTAGTCTCTGATTGATGATGTGTTTGAGGTGTTTCCTTTTCAGGTTTTACCTCTTTGTCAGCTAATTCAGTAGAAGTTTGATTTTTTGTGCTTGGTTGATTTTCCTTATTCTCTTGAGTGGGTTCCTCTACTTTTGTATTCACTTGAACCGTAGTCTCACTGACACTTGCTTGATTTTCTTTCACTTCGATGCCATCGGCAGCTACATTCTGTGTTGCTAGAAAAACAGCTCCCAGTAAAACAGAAGCAGTTCCAACGGTCAATTTTCGGATGCTATACTTACAGGATTTTTCCCAATAGCTCTTCTCCATAAAAACTCCTTTCTCAAATCTGTAAGCGCATACATTTTCTTGTAAAAAAAATAAGCCTTGCAGAAAGATGTTTCCTTTGTTTTGTATAATCTTAATATAGCAAATAAATAGATTCAATGCAAGGTTTTTTAGGAAAAACTGAATTATTTTACCAAATTTTAGTTCTTTTTTAATTTTATTGAATTAAAAAAGATTAGAGCTGAAAAAGAATCTGAGTAATGCCCTACCCTTTTGAAAGCGTAAATCAAACTAGTCAGGCGTGGGACTTTATGGTATAATATAGAAGATTCAAAAAGAAACAGGAGAAATATTATGGACCTTATTTTAGCAATTGTCTTGATTGTTTTAGCTTTTCTAGGTGGAGCTCTTGGAGGAATGTACTTGGTGCGCAAGCAAATTGAAAAAGAATTTGCTGATAACCCACGTTTGAATGCAGAAGCAGTTCGTACTCTGTTGAGTGCAAATGGTCAAAAGCCAAGCGAAGCTAAGGTACAACAAGTGTACCACCAAATCATTCGCCAACAAAAAGCAGCCCTTGCTAACAATAAAAAGAAATAAATAGGAAAAGTCTGGGATGAAAATTCCAGACTTCTCACTATGTTCAACTGATATTTAAGGATAAGACTTTTTCCTTGCATTCTATTGATATTTGATTATGATTAAGAGGGAGATAGTCTGGAGTTTACCAGTCTGTCAGAAATTTCAGCGAGAAATGTAATGATAATGAACTATCAATCAGAAAAATAAGACTAGAAAGAAGACTGTATGGATAATCGACCAATTGGTTTTTTGGATTCGGGCGTTGGAGGCTTGACCGTTGTACGTGAGCTCATGCGCCAGCTTCCCCATGAAGAAATCGTCTATATTGGAGATTCGGCACGGGCACCTTACGGGCCTCGTCCTGCTGAGCAAATTCGTGAATATACTTGGCAGTTGGTCAACTTTCTTTTGACTAAGGATGTCAAGATGATTGTCATCGCCTGCAATACTGCAACAGCAGTTGTTTGGGAAGAAGTCAAAGCTAGGTTGGATATCCCTGTCCTCGGTGTCATTTTACCGGGCGCTTCAGCTGCTATCAAAGCAAGTCAGGGTGGGAGAATCGGTGTGATTGGAACACCGATGACAGTACAATCAGATATCTATCGTCAAAAAATTCATGACCTAGATCCAAATTTGCAAGTTGAAAGTTTGGCTTGCCCTAAATTCGCTCCTTTGGTTGAGTCAGGAGCACTTTCAACGAGCGTTACCAAGAAAGTGGTCTATGAAACCCTACGTCCCTTGGTTGGAAAAGTGGATAGCTTGATTTTGGGTTGTACCCATTATCCGCTTCTCAGACCCATTATCCAAAATGTAATGGGGCCTAAGGTCCAACTAATCGATAGTGGAGCGGAGTGTGTACGGGATATTTCTGTCTTACTCAATTATTTCGAGATTAATCGTGGCCGCGATGCAGGGCCTCTACAACACCGTTTTTATACGACTGCAAATAGCCATAGTTTTGCTCAGATTGGAGAGGAATGGCTAGAAAAAGAGATTCATGTGGAGCATGTAACATTATGACAAACAAAATTTATGAATACAAGGATGACCAGGACTGGTATATAGGTGTCTGGGACGTCTACGGTGGAATCTATAGCCTCATAAAAGATCCTCTTGATCTCGATTTTATGGATTTGGCTCGCATTTTCCGTGATGAGGAAAATGGTTTTCCAATCACGATTACGGTAATGCGCTGGTCTTCCAACTTCCGTTTACTCTCTTTTATCGTTGAGATTTTAAATGCAGAAGCCGGTCGAAATTTGGAAGTCATTCAACGCCAAGGTGCCTTGCTCTTAGTTGAAAATGGACAACTCTTGCATGTGGAATTACCTAAAGAAGGAGTCGATGTGGAAGCCTTCTTTGAAACTAGCAAAGTCAGAGAAACCTTGTTGATAGCGACTCGTAATGAAGGGAAGACCAAGGAATTTCGTGCTATCTTTGATAAACTTGGATATGATGTGGAGAATCTCAATGATTACCCAGAACTGCCTGAAGTTGCTGAAACTGGTATGACCTTTGAAGAAAATGCTCGCCTTAAGGCTGAAACCATCTCCAAATTGACAGGAAAGATGGTTCTAGCAGATGATTCTGGTCTTAAAGTCGATGTCCTCGGTGGATTGCCAGGCGTTTGGTCAGCTCGATTTGCAGGAGTGGGAGCCACTGACCAGGAAAACAATGCTAAACTCTTGCACGAATTAGCCATGGTCTTTGAACTCAAGGACCGTTCGGCACAATTCCACACCACTTTGGTTGTGGCTAGCCCAGGTAAGGAAAGCTTGGTGGTCGAAGCTGATTGGCCAGGCTACATTAACTTTGAACCTAAGGGTGAAAATGGTTTTGGCTATGATCCTCTTTTCCTAGTAGGAGAAACAGGCAAGTCATCAGCTGAATTAACCCTTGAAGAAAAAAATAGTCAATCTCACCGTGCCTTAGCCGTTAAGAAACTTTTGGAGGTATTTCCATCATGGCAAAGCAAACCATCATTGTAATGAGCGACTCCCATGGAGATAGCTTGATTGTAGAAGAAATACGTGATCGCTATCTTGGGAAAGTTGATGCCATTTTTCATGATGGTGACTCGGAGCTTCGCCCAGATTCACCACTCTGGGAAGGGATTCAGGTAGTTAGAGGAAATATGGATTTCTATTCAGATTATCCAGAACGCTTAGTGACTCAACTGGGTCCTACCAAGATTATCCAGACTCACGGACACTTATTTGACATTAACTTCAATTTCCAAAAACTAGATTTCTGGGCTCAAGAGGAAGATGCTGATATTTGTCTCTATGGTCACTTGCATGTGCCAAATGCTTGGATGGAAGGGAAGACACTCTTTCTAAATCCAGGTTCTATCAGTCAACCACGTGGAACCATCAGAGAATGTCTCTACGCTCGTGTGGAAATTGATGACAGCTATTTCAAAGTGGACTTTTTGACACGTAATCATGAGGTTTATCCTGGCTTATCCAAGGAGTTTGCTCGATGATTGCCAAAGAATTTGAACTCTTTTTGCTGGAGCAAGAGGAAACCTTTTTGACTTCTGCTGAAAATTTGGCTGTGCTCATTGATACTCACAATGCAGATCATGCAATTCTCCTCCTTAGCCAGATGACTTTTACACGAGTTCCAGTAGTGACTGCTGAGAAAAAATTTGTTGGGACCATAGGGCTTAGAGATATTTTTGCATACCAAATGGAGCAGGGTTTGAGTCAGGAAATCATGGCGGATATGGATATTGTTCACATGACAAAGAAGGATGTCGCGGTAGTTAATCCAGACTATACATTGACGGATGTATTGCACAAGCTAGTGGATGAGTCTTTCCTGCCAGTCGTTGATAAGGATGGTATTTTCCAAGGGATTATCACGCGGAAGTCAATCCTCAAGGCTGTCAATGCCCTCCTGCATGACTTTAGTAAGGAATATGAGATTCAAAGCAAATGAGAGAATGGATTTTAACATTTTTAGAAGAAAAGCAAAATCTATCTAGTAATTCTAAACAGTCTTATAAATATGACTTGGAGCAGTTTTTAGATCTTATTGGAGGACGAATTTCTGAGACAAGTTTAAAAATCTACCAAGCTCAACTATCAAATTTTAAAATTAGTGCCCAAAAGCGTAAAGTTTCTGCTTGCAATCAATTTCTTTACTTTTTATATCAGAAAGGAAAGATTGGCACCTTTTATCGTTTAGAATTGCCGAAACAGGCTGAGAAAAAACAAGTTAAGTCAGAGCTTTTAGACTTGAGTTCTTTCTGGCAAGAAAGTACCTATCCAGAAGGGCGTTTAATAGCCTTATTGATAGTTGAATTGGGCCTCTTGCCTAGTGAAATTCTAGCCATAAAAATAAGTGATGTGAATCTAGATTTTCAAGTGTTGAGAATCAATAAAGCCTCTCAACAAAGAATCTTGAGTCTTCCCACAAAATTACTTGCAGAGTTAGAACCCTTGATGGGACAGACCTACCTCTTTGAAAAAACTGGTAAGCCATACTCTCGTCAGTGGGCCTTTCGTCAGTTAGAAGCCTTTCTAAAGGAAAAAGGCTTTGCAGATTTATCGGCTCAAGGGTTAAGGGAACAGTTTATACTGAGACAAATTGAAGAGAAGGTTGACTTGTACGAAATCGCCAAAAAATTGGGATTAAAAACAGTTATGACCTTAGAAAAATATAGATAATGGATATTAAATTAAAAGATTTTGAAGGGCCTTTGGACTTGCTCTTACACTTGGTTTCAAAGTATCAGATGGATATCTATGATGTACCGATTACAGAAGTTATTGAGCAGTATCTAGCCTACATATCAACCTTACAAGCCATGCGTTTAGAAGTAGCAGGTGAATATATGGTGATGGCTAGCCAACTGATGCTGATCAAAAGTCGTAAGCTCTTGCCAAAGGTTGCGGAAGTGTCTGATTTAGAGGATGACCTAGAGCAGGATCTTCTTTCTCAGATTGAAGAATACCGCAAGTTTAAACTTTTGGGAGAGCAGTTGGAAGTGAAACACCAAGAACGAGCTCAATATTACTCAAAAGCACCGACAGAGTTAATTTACGAAGATGCAGAACTCGTGCATGATAAGACCACGATCGATCTTTTCTTAGCCTTTTCAACTTTATTGACCAAGAAAAAGGAAGAATTCTCGAAAAACCATACAACCATTTTACGAGATGAGTATAAGATTGAGGATATGATGGTCATCGTTCGGGAAGCCTTGGTAGAAGGGCAACAACTATGTCTGCAGGATTTGTTTAAAGAAACCAAGGATTTACAAGAGGTCATTACACTTTTTTTAGCAACCTTGGAGTTGATTAAAACCCAAGAAATTCTCTTGATTCAAAAAGAGAGTTTTGGAGATATCTATCTCATGAAAAAGAATGAGGAAAATCAAGTAGAGCAAAGTCAGGCTTGATAGAGAGGAAGTATGAGTACTTTAGCAAAAATAGAAGCGCTCCTGTTTGTGTCAGGTGAAGATGGGATTAGGGCTCGTCAGTTAGCAGAACTCTTATCGTTACCACCAACAGGAATTCAGCAAAGCTTAGAAAAATTAGCCAAAAAGTATGAAAAAGACCAGGATTCTAGTTTGACCCTGATTGAGACAGGAGGTGCCTACAAATTGGTAACCAAGCCTCAATTTGCTGATATTTTAAAAGAATATTCTAAGGCGCCAATCAACCAGAGTCTATCTCGGGCTGCGCTTGAAACCTTGTCCATCATTGCTTATAAGCAACCTATCACACGTATAGAAATCGATGCTATTCGTGGGGTTAATTCGAGTGGGGCCTTAGCTAAGTTACAGGCCTTCGATTTGATACGAGAAGATGGAAAGAAAGAAGTTCTTGGTCGCCCTAATCTTTATGTAACTACGGATTATTTTCTAGATTACATGGGTATTAACCATTTGGAAGAATTGCCTGTGATTGATGAGCTTGAAATTCAAGCACAAGAAAGCCAATTATTTGGTGAAAGGATAGAAGAAGATGAGAATCAATAAGTATATTGCCCACGCAGGTGTGGCCAGTAGGAGAAAAGCAGAAGAGTTGATCAAGCAAGGATTGGTGACGGTTAACGGACAAGTGGTGCGTGAATTAGCAACGACTATCAAGTCAGGCGACAAGGTTGAAGTTGAAGGACAACCAATCTATAACGAAGAAAAGGTCTACTATCTGCTCAATAAACCACGCGGTGTGATTTCCAGTGTAACAGATGATAAGGGACGTAAGACGGTTGTCGATCTTTTGCCGAATGTGAAAGAGCGTATCTACCCTGTAGGTCGTTTGGACTGGGATACATCAGGTGTCTTGATTTTGACCAATGATGGTGACTTTACCGATGAGATGATTCACCCACGTAATGAAATCGACAAGGTCTACGTGGCGCGTGTAAAAGGGATTGCTAACAAGGAAAACCTCCGCCCCTTAACTCGTGGTCTTGAGATTGATGGTAAGAAAACCAAGCCAGCGGTTTATGAGATTCTTAAAGTAGACCCAGTCAAGAATCGTTCCGTGGTGCAGTTGACCATTCATGAAGGACGTAACCACCAGGTTAAAAAGATGTTTGAAGCTGTGGGCCTCCAAGTGGATAAGTTATCACGGACACGTTTTGGGCACCTAGACTTGACAGGTCTCCGTCCAGGAGAATCCCGTCGTCTTAACAAAAAAGAAATCAGCCAACTACATACCATGGCTGTAACAACTAATAAATAATGAAACGAATTTTAATTGCGCCTGTGCGCTTTTACCAACGCTTTATATCCCCAGCATTCCCACCTTCTTGTAGATTTGAGCCTACTTGTTCAAACTACATGATTCAGGCTATTGAAAAGCATGGACTTAAGGGGGTTCTGATGGGGTTGGCACGGATTTTACGATGTCATCCTTGGTCTGAAATAGGTAAGGACCCCGTACCAGATCACTTTTCTTTAAAGAGAAATTCAAAATAAAAAGAATCACAGTCGTGATTCTTTTTTGGTGTAGATAGATCTATAGATTGATGATTTTCACTACCCTTCTCCTATAAAAAGTGGTAAAATGGTTGAAAGAAAGAAGGGATAGAAATGACAACATTATTTTCTAAAATCAAAGAAGTAACAGAACTTTCTGCTATCTCAGGTCATGAAGCACCTGTACGCGCTTATCTTCGTGAGAAAATAACTCCTCACGTGGATGAAGTAGTAACAGATGGCCTAGGTGGTATTTTTGGTATCAAACACTCAGAAGCAGTCGATGCACCTCGTGTTTTGGTAGCATCTCACATGGATGAAGTTGGTTTTATGGTAAGTGAAATCAAACCAGATGGAACCTTCCGAGTAGTTGAAATCGGTGGTTGGAACCCGATGGTTGTCAGCAGCCAACGATTTAAACTCTTTACGCGCCAAGGACGTGAAATTCCAGTTATCTCAGGTTCAGTACCTCCACATTTGACTCGTGGAACAGGCGGACCAACCATGCCAGCTATTTCAGATATCGTCTTTGATGGTGGTTTTGCGGATAAGGCTGAGGCTGAAAGTTATGGTATCCGCCCAGGAGATACCATTGTTCCAGATAGTAGTGCAATCCTAACAGCTAACTCAAAAAATATCATCTCAAAAGCATGGGACAACCGCTACGGAGTTCTCATGGTTAGTGAGTTGGCAGAAAACTTGTCAGGCCAAAAACTAGGAAATGAACTTTATCTTGGGGCTAACGTCCAAGAGGAAGTCGGACTTCGTGGTGCTCATACCTCAACAACTAAATTTGATCCAGAAGTATTCCTTGCTGTGGATTGCTCGCCAGCTGGTGATGTTTATGGTGGTCAAGGTAAGATTGGCGATGGAACCTTGATTCGTTTCTACGATCCAGGTCACTTGCTTCTCCCAGGTATGAAGGATTTCCTTTTGACGACAGCTGAAGAAGCTGGTATCAAGTACCAATACTATTGTGGAAAAGGTGGAACTGACGCAGGTGCAGCTCATCTGAAAAATGGTGGTGTCCCATCAACAACAATCGGTGTTTGTGCCCGTTATATCCACTCTCACCAAACCCTTTATGCAATGGACGATTTCCTTGAAGCTCAAGCTTTCTTACAAGCTTTGGTTAAAAAATTGGATCGTTCTACAGTAGATTTAATCAAAAATTATTAAACAGAAATGATGGAGGTAATAGGGATGGAAGAACCAAACCTAGAAACCTTGATACGGGATCTTTACAATCATGCCCGTCAAAACCTGAGTGAGGATTTAGTGGCTGCGCTCCTAGAGACTGCTAAGCAATTGCCCAGCACCAATGAGCGCTTGCTTGCAGTCCGACTTTCAGGGCTAGTCACACTTGAACTACTCAAGAATCCTAGAACACCTTCGCCAGAGTTAGTCAATCTGGCCCGCTTTATCCAAAAGGAAGAAGCTAGGTACAAGGGCGCAGCTGCATCTTCCTTTATGATTGGAGAGCTATTTAAAATGCTTTGATTCGAAAGAATCAAAGCATTTTTTTCGTTTTAAATTTGTTCTGCCAAAACCTTTTCAGCAAGGTTCATAGCGTGGTCTGATACACGAGTGTAGTGTGAAATAATATCGATAAAGTTGACACCTGCTTGAGGAGAACATTCACCGTTATTTAGACGTTTGATGTGAGTCTTACGAAGGACACGTTCCATGTTGTTGATGTCTTCGTGTCGCTCGACAAGAGCTTGAGCTTTCTCGAGGTCGTTATTTTCCACACTCTCAAGAGCATCTTTGACGAAATCACTAGTTTTAAGATAAATCTCTGCTAGTTCTTCTAAGGCAGCCTCAGAGAATTGAACATTTTTACGTTGCAAGTAATCGTTGAGATTGATAAGAGCTTCAGCGTGGTCTCCGATACGTTCCAAGTCTCGTGAAGAGTCAAGGATATTTGTTAAGACTTCACTCTCTTTTTGGCTCAAAGCTTCACCAGATAAACTAATGAGGTAACGAGTCAATTTTTCATCAATGGTATTGATAGCTTCTTCAGTCTTATGTCCCTTTTCTGCAACTTTTTCATTAGAATTGATGATATAGTCGTAAGAGAGGTCAAAGGCTTTCGCAGCATAATTACCCAAGTGTAGAAGTTCTTTTTTAGCATTTCCAAGAGCGATAGATGGAGCTTGTTTGATCAGTTGCTCATCAAGGTAAAGTGGCTCGTATTTGACAACTTCGTCTTCTCCAGGGATAAGTTTGGTTACCAAGAAGGCAAGAGCTCCGATGAATGGAAACTGAATGATTGTATTGGTAATGTTGAAGGTTCCGTGGGCGAAGGCAATGGTCATTTCTGGAGCTAGATTTAAGAAGCTCTCAAACCATTGGATTAAGCCTGTAAATGGAACGAGGAAGATAATACAGATAACAGTCCCGATAACGTTAAAGGCCACATGGGCTGCCGCCACACGTTTGGCTGCAATATTAGCACCCAAAGAAGCGATAATAGCAGTGATAGTAGTTCCGATGTTATCTCCAAAGAGAACTGGTAGGGCACCCTGAAGGTCAATCAGATTGCTAGCGTAGAGATTTTGTAGAATCCCGATGGTCGCTGAGGAGGCTTGAATCAGAAGGGTTAAACCTGTTCCGACAAGAACACCCAAGATTGGATTTTTACTAAGTTCTACCATGTAGTCTTTAAAGACTTGTAAATCTTTAAGGGGTTCCATAGCGCCACTCATAAGATTGAGGGCAAAGAAGATACCACCGACACCAAAGACAATTCGTCCGATGTTATTGATAGTTCTATTTTTTGTGAAGAAGAGACAGACTGCTCCGAGAAAGAGCATAGGTAATGCGTAGTCTCCCAATTTAAAACCAATGATAAAGGATGTGACGGTTGTTCCAATATTGGCTCCCATAACAATCCCAATAGCCTGACGTAAAGTCAATAGTCCAGCGCTAACCAGACCAACTGTAATAACCGTAACACCTGAACTCGATTGAATCAGGGCAGTCATCCCAATTCCAACTAAAATTCCAAAGAAAGGATTGCTAGTATATTTGTCAATGTAATATCGAAGACGATCTCCAGCTGCTTGTTGCAAACCGTCCCCCATGGTTTTGATACTATATAAGAATAGTCCCAGGCCACCTAAAAAGTGAAATGCAATTTCCTGCCAATTAATGGACATTTTATTTTCCCTCCGAAAACTAATCGCGGAATTTCTCCCATTCTATTTTAAAGGATTCTAAGCAATCTAACAAGTAGTAAACACATTTTTTTAGAAAAATATCATGAAAATGTAAAAAAAGGTAATTGATTGTCTAATTTATATCATTTATTCACCCCTTTATAGATATTTTAGGATGACTGTTGACTCTACTTATAAATATCGTAAAATAAAAATGAACAGTTCTGCTATTTTAAGGGCAGTTACTTTTTTAAAACAAAAATAAAGCGCTTACTTTTTTGGAAGTGAAAGGAGAAAAAATGAAGAATCCATTTTTTGAGAAACGTTGCCGCTATAGTATTCGAAAATTATCAGTGGGTGCCTGCTCTTTGATGATTGGTTCGGTTTTATTTGCCAACCAAGCTCTAGCAGAAGAAGTTGCAATCCCAGCGAATGAAACAAGGACTACTGCTGTGGCTACAGAGCAAGCATCGCCTGCCACATCAGATCAACCAACTACAGCTTCACCTGAGGTATTAAAGCAGTTGGAAGAGACAGAAAACAAGGTTAGTGAACAACCTATTTCAGAAGAAAAACCAACCTTGGACCAATTGACTGCAGCTGATAAGGAAGTAGCTAGTCCGGTTGCTGAAGCGCCTAAGGCTGAAGCAGCACCTGTAGCTGCAGAAAATAAGGCTGAAGAAGCACCTGTAGCTACAGAAAATAAGGCTAAAGAAGCACCTGTGGCTACAGAAAATAAGGCTGAAGAGAAAGCAACTGTTTCAGATGTTCCTAAGAAAGAAGAAAAAAGTCTTCGACCAAAAGAAATTAAATTTGACACTTGGGAAGATTTGTTGAAATGGGAACCGGGTGCCCGTGAAGACGACGCTATTAATCGTTCTTCAGTTGAATTGGTTAAACGTTACCGTGGGCATGTAGTCAACGAAAAAGCCAATAAGGACGCCAAGGTTGAAGCTCTTGCCAATACCAACTCTAAGGCCAAAGATCACGCTTCTGTAGGTGGTGAAGAGTTTAAAGCCTATGCTTTTGACTACTGGCAATACTTGAATTCAATGGTCTTCTGGGAAGGACTCGTTCCAACTCCGGACGTGATTGATGCTGGTCACCGTAATGGTGTCCCTGTATTGGGTACACTCTTCTTCAACTGGTCTAATAGTATTGCAGACCAAGAAAAATTTGCTGAAGCCCTTAAACAAGACGAAGACGGAACTTTCCCTATCGCTCGTAAGTTAGTTGATTTGGCTAAATATTATGGATTTGATGGCTACTTTATCAACCAAGAAACTACGGGTGATATCGTAACGCCTCTTGGTAAGAAAATGCGTGACTTCATGCTCTATACCAAGGAATATGCAGCCCAAGTCAATCATCCAGTCAAATATTCTTGGTATGATGCCATGACCTATGAATATGGTCGTTATCATGAAGATGGTTTGGGTGAATACAATTACCAATTCATGGAAAAAGAGGGAGACAAGGTTCCTGCGGATCACTTCTTTGCCAACTTTAACTGGACCAAAGAGAAAAATGACTACTCTGTAACTATGGCCAAATGGCTTGGACGTAGTCAGTACGATGTCTTTGCAGGTTTGGAATTGCAACAAGGTGGTTCTTACAAGACAAAAGTGAAATGGGATGCCCTTTTTGATGAAAATGGCAAGCTCCGCTTATCACTTGGACTCTTTGCTCCAGATACAATTACTAGTCTTGGTAAGACAGGAGAAGACTATCACAAGAATGAAAACATCTTCTTTACAGGTTACCAAGGAGATCCAACTGGGCAAAAACCAGAGGACAAGGACTGGTACGGGATAGCCAACCTTGTAGCTGACCGTACACCAGCAGTGGGACGTACCTTTACAACATCCTTTAACACAGGACATGGTAAAAAATGGTTTGTAGACGGCAAAGTTTCCAAGGATTCTGAATGGAACTATCGTTCTGTATCAGGTATCTTGCCTACATGGCGCTGGTGGCAAACTTCATCAGGAGCTAAACTCCAAGCTGACTATGATTTTGAAGATGCTTACAATGGTGGAAACTCACTTAAGTTTGCGGGTGATTTAGCTGAAAATACAAATCAAGATGTTCGCCTTTACTCTACAAAACTGGAAGTAACAGATAAAACGAAACTTCGTGTCGCCCATAAAGGTGGTAAGGGAAGCAAGGTCTATGTAGAGTTTGCGACTCAGGAAAACTATACTTATGGCGGAGAGAATGCTCGTAAAGAGCTGACTCTAACTGACGATTGGACAAAAGACGAATTTGACTTGAGTGCCTTGGCAGGTCAGACTATTTACGGTATCAAGCTCACTTTTGAAAATACTGCTGCCCTTAAGGGCTATCAATTTAACTTGGGTGAGTTGACTGTAACAGATAATCAAGAGGCTCCTCAAGCACCAACAGCTCTCAAAGTAGCTAAACAATCCCTTAAAAATGCCCAAGAAGCAGAAGCCATTGTCCAATTTACTGGAAATAAAGATGCTGATTTCTATGAAGTTTATGAGAAGGATGGCGATGCTTGGCGCCTACTGACAGGTTCATCTGCAACTACGATCTACCTACCAAAAGTTAGCCGTTCAGCTAGTGCAACTGGTACTAGTCAGGAGTTGAAGGTTGTCGCAGTTGGGAAGAATGGCCTTCGTTCTGAAGCAGCAACTACAAACTTTGAGTGGGGGATGACTGTCCAAGACACAAGTCTTCCAAGACCATTAGCAGAAAATATCGTTCCAGGAGCGACTGTTATCGGAAGTACCTTCCCAGACACAGAAGGCGGCGAAGGTATCGAAGGTATGTTGAATGGAACTATCACTAGCTTATCTGATAAATGGTCTTCTGCTCAGTTGAGTGGTAGCGTTGATATTCGTTTGACCCAACCACGCCGTGTTGTTAGATGGGTCATGGACCACGCAGGAGCTGGTGGAGAGTCTGTCAACGATGGTTTGATGAATACTAAGGATTTTGACCTCTACTATAAGGATGAAGCTGGAGAATGGAAACTAGCCAAGGCTGTTCGTGGCAATAGAGCCCATGTTTCAGATATTACCCTTGATAGCCCAATTACAGCGCAAGACTGGCGTTTGCACGTTATTACATCTGACAATGGAACACCATGGAAAGCTATTCGTATCTACAACTGGAAGATGTATGAAACTCTTGATACGGAGAGCCAAAACATTCCAATGGCTAAAGTTGCAGCGCGTGTTCTGACAGACAATAAGATTCAACTTGGATTCTCAGAAGTTCCTGCTGGAGCAACCATTACAGTCTATGACAAGGCAGATTCACAAACTCCTATCGCTACTTTAAACACAGTAGTTGGAGGAGATTTGGCAACAGAACCATTGAGCTTTGAAAAACGTCCAAGCCTTCTTTACTATCGTACACAATTGCCAGGTAAAGAAATCAGTAATACTCTTGCTGTAACGATTCCTCAGGATGAAAGAAAGATTAAGGCTATCAGTCTAGAAGCAACACCTAAAAAGACGACTTACCAAGATGGCGAGGAATTGAATCTCAAAGGTGGTCTTCTCCGTGTCAAATATGAGGGAGAAGAAGCAGATGAAGTCATCAACCTCAGTCATGCAGGTGTAGTTGTTAACGGCTATGATGCTCACCATCATGGTGAACAAGAGTTAACAGTAACCTATCTTGGTCTTCCAGTTGCAGGAAGCTTCAAGGTTCAAGTGACTGGTGAAGAAGCTGGTCCAAAAGAAGTCGCAGCCCTGTATATTAGTAAACAACCGAAGATTGATTACTTTGTAGGCGATGCTCTTGATTTATCAGAAGGACGCTTCAAGGTCTTGTATGATGATGAAACTGAGACAGAACATAGCTTTACAGACCAAGGAGTCGAAATTACAGGCTATGATCCTCAAAAGACAGGCCGTCAAAAACTTGAGTTGCACTATCAAGGACAAACTGTCGAATTTGATGTTCTAGTATCACCTAAGGCAGCCATTAACGACGAATATCTGAAACAAGAAATCACATCTGCTCAAGGACGCAAAGAAACATTAGCTTATACATTTGCGGATGCAGCAAAACAAGCAGCTCTTGTTGAGAAGCTTGATGCAGCAAAAGCCATCTTAGAAAACCATGATGCTAGTCAAGAAGCAGTCAACCAAGCCTTGAATGACTTGAAACAAGCTGGTGCAGACTTGGATGGAAATCAACGTTATCAAACTGCTAGAGAAGAATTGGAAAGCTTGCTTGAATCCGTTCTTAAAAAAGATCCTCAATCTGAGTTGATTGCGCAAGCTGAAGTTTTATTATCTTCACAAACGCCAACTCCAGCAGCATTTGCGGACATGAAAGAAAAGCTGAATAAGAAACTAGCTCCTGCAGAAGAAAGCCACCATGTAGGTAGCTTAGAAGAAGGGGAATCTGCTCCAACAGTTGAAACTCTACCTGAGCTAGTGGTTGAAACAGAAACTCAAGCCTTCGAACGCCAAGAACGTCCGTCAGGAGACCTATTGGCGGGTGAACGTAGAATCGTTCAGGCAGGTGTAGAAGGTCAAACTCGTCGTCTGATTGAAGTGGATGCTAAAGGCAACCGCACGCTTCTTGAGACAGAAGTAGTCAAGGAAGCAGTGGCTGAGATTACTGAAGTTGGTACCAAGGTAGAAAGTCGTGTTCAACCGCTAGACGGAGTCAAAGATTTGACTATCAGCAATCCAACATTAGTAGTTGAAGAAGAAAAAGTTGCATACGCCCATGAAGAACGAGTAAATCCTAGCCTTCAAGCAGGAGAACGTAGAATCGTTCAGGCAGGTGTAGAAGGTCAGACTCGTCGTCTGATTGAAGTTGATGCCAAAGGCAACCGCACGCTTCTTGAGACAGAAGTAGTCAAGGAAGCAGTGGCTGAGATTACTGAAGTTGGTACCAAGGTAGAAAGCCGTGTTCAACCACTAGACGGAGTCAAAGATTTGACCATTAGCAATCCAGCATTAGTGGTTGAGGAAGAAAAGGTTGCATACGGCCATGAAGAACGAGTAAATCCTAGTCTTAAAGCAGGAGAACGCCACTTGGTTCAAGCAGGAGTTGAAGGACTTCGTCGAAATCTTGTAGAAGTTGATACTGAAGGCAACCGCAGTCTTAAGGGAACAGAGCTTATCAAAGAAACTGTTACTGAGATTGTTGAGATTGGGCCAAAAGTGGATGTCCAAGATGAAAAACCTCTTGCACCTGCTCCAGTAGCACAAGCAGCTAAGCAGGAACCAGCAAAAGCAGAAGCACAAGCTGAAAAACCTGAAGGAAAACAACTTCCAAGTACGGGTGAAGGAGTAGATGCAAATCTCCTTGCCCTTGGATTGGTTGGAGTCCTAGGTGGTTTTGGACTACTCGCTCAAAAGAAAAAAGAAGATTAAGTTGAACTTCTAAATTACCGTCTGACAAGATAATAGTAATAAAAGGCAAGAGCTATTTTTGGCTCCTGCCTTTTTGCATTCTTAGAATGTTTATGTTAAGATTTTTATTATTTCATAAGAATTGTTGTAGTGAGATATCTGCATGTTTTGCTTCGAAGATTGATTATGTATGTAGAGTTTTAAAAGCTATTTATCGTTAATTCCATCAAGAATTGGTTTGGGAATAAGAAAGGAAAAAGAAGATGAAATTATTAAAAGTAGTAATTGCTGTAATCATTGTAGTAGTGAGCATTGGCTTAGTAGTATTTATAGGAGCGAGTATGTATGCTGTTACTACGATTAATTTGCTATCTAACTCAGTCTATTATGCACAACGGATGCCTCATAAGGAGGGAACAGAACCCGACTTAGTCATGTTGATTGAAAATATGGGTTCGATTTATACCCCGAAAATTGAGGGTATTCGCTATGATGATGATGGAGCGAATTTTATCGAAAATTCTATCGATTCAAGTGATTGTCCTACAAATTTTGGTGAGTTTGATGGAGGTTATCACTACAGTGATAAAAACGATGTGTCCTATAAGTTTAATAAGAATTTTGAGCTTGAGTGGGCTCTCGACAAAGATTATAAAAAAATTGATCTTGCAACAATTGATGAAACAAAGATAAAAGGAGAGATTAGAGAGACCCTTAAACCCATACTTGATGTACAGAGTAAACCCCTCATCAATCTGCAGTGGTTATTTAATAAAAAGTATCAAGACAGGTTTAATTAGAGAGGAAAATGGATAAAGGTTTTGTTTGATAAACAAAGTTAATGTCAATTTTGCCAGATGGAATAGAGAGCAAGAAAAGTTTAAGGTTTTGCTATCTCTTTTATTGATTTTGTGATATAATTAACACGTAAAAAAAAAGAAGGAGTCATATCTAATGGCAAAATTGACTGTTAAAGACGTTGACTTGAAAGGGAAAAAAGTTCTCGTTCGTGTTGACTTCAACGTACCTGTAAAAGATGGCGTGATCACTAACGATAACCGTATCACTGCAGCTCTTCCAACTATCAAGTACATCCTTGAACAAGGTGGACGTGCAATCCTCTTCTCACACCTTGGACGTGTGAAAGAAGAAGCAGACAAAGAAGGTAAATCACTTGCTCCTGTAGCTGCTGACTTGGCTGCTAAATTGGGTCAAGAAGTTACATTCCTTCCAGGTGTTACTCGTGGTGCTGAATTGGAAGCAGCGATTAACGCTCTTGAAGATGGACAAGTTCTCTTGGTTGAAAACACTCGTTACGAAGATGTTGACGGCAAGAAAGAATCTAAAAACGATCCTGAACTTGGTAAATACTGGGCATCACTTGGAGATGGTATCTTCGTAAACGATGCATTCGGTACAGCTCACCGTGCACACGCATCTAACGTAGGTATCTCAGCAAACGTTGAAAAAGCAGTTGCTGGATTCCTTCTTGAAAACGAAATTGCTTACATCCAAGAAGCTGTTGAAGCTCCAGAACGTCCATTCGTGGCTATCCTTGGTGGTTCAAAAGTTTCAGACAAGATCGGTGTTATCGAAAACTTGCTTGAAAAAGCTGATAAAGTCCTTATCGGTGGTGGGATGACTTACACATTCTATAAAGCTCAAGGTATCGAAATCGGTAACTCACTTGTAGAAGAAGACAAATTGGATGTTGCGAAATCTCTTCTTGAAAAATCAAACGGAAAATTGATCTTGCCAGTTGACTCAAAAGAAGCAAACGCATTTGCTGACTACACTGAAGTTAAAGACACTGAAGGTGAAGCAGTAGACCCAGGATTCCTTGGTTTGGATATCGGTCCTAAATCTATCGCTAAATTTGACGAAGCTTTGACTGGTGCTAAAACAGTTGTATGGAACGGACCAATGGGTGTATTTGAAAACCCTGACTTCCAAGCTGGTACAATCGGTGTAATGGACGCTATCGTGAAACAACCAGGCGTTAAATCAATCATCGGTGGTGGTGACTCAGCTGCCGCAGCTATCAACCTTGGTCGTGCAGACAAGTTCTCTTGGATCTCTACTGGTGGTGGAGCTTCAATGGAACTTCTTGAAGGTAAAGTTCTTCCAGGACTTGCAGCTTTGACTGAAAAATAAGAATATAAAAAAGGAGGCTGGGACAAAAGTCCTAGCCTCTCAATTGTCTTTGGATTTTCGAGCAGGACGCAGTGGTTGAGTGGGCTCTACTACGCTGATTTCATTAGTTTTTACAACCCTACTCAACTGTGCGGAGGTGGGACGACGAAATCGAATTCTAACGAATTACCGATTTCTGTCCCACACTTTTTTTTTGCGCTCTTTTAAAGTTTGAGAGTAGCGAGGGATAATTGGACAGAATCCAAAAAAAACAGTAAAATAGAGGAATACCAATCTAAATGAAATTTGAGTGATAATCGTGGAAAAAAGAGACAATCATACAAAAACAGCTATTTGCGGTATTATCAATGTCACCCCAGATTCTTTCTCTGATGGGGGCCAATTTTTTGCTATTGAAGAAGCCTTAAAACAAGCTCGAAAATTGATTGCTGAAGGTGCCACTATTTTAGATATTGGTGGAGAGTCTACTCGACCTGGAAGTAGCTATGTTGAGATTGAAGAGGAAATCCAACGTGTGGTTCCAGTCATTAAGGCTATCCGTCAAGAAAGTGATGTTCTGATTTCGGTAGACACTTGGAAAAGTCAAGTTGCAGAAGCAGCTCTAAAGGCTGGGGCCCATATAGTCAATGACATTACAGGTCTTATGGGGGATGAGAAGATGGCGGAAGTGGTTGCTAAAGCTGGAGCTCAGGTAGTCATCATGTTTAATCCAGTCATGGCACGCCCTCAGCACCCTAGTTCACTTATCTTTCCTCATTTTGGCTTTGGAGAGCCTTTTACAAAGGAAGACCTAGATGAGTTTGAAAAACTACCAGTAGAAGAATTGATGACAGCTTTCTTTGACCGTGCTCTAGTAAGAGCGGAAAAATCAGGAATTTCGAAAGAAAATATCATGCTGGATCCTGGGATTGGCTTTGGATTGACCAAAAAGGAAAATCTGCTACTTCTACGTGACCTTGATAAATTACACGAGATGGGCTATCCTATCTTTTTAGGAGTCTCTCGCAAGCGCTTTGTCATCAATATTCTGGAAGAAAATGGTTTTGAAGTAAACCCAGAAACTGAAGCAGGCTTCCGAAATCGTGATACTGCTTCAGCTCATGTGACCAGTATCGCTGCTAGACAGGGTGTAGAAGTGGTGCGTGTACACGATGTAGCCAGCCACAAGATGGCAGTCGAGATCGCGTCTGCTATTCGTCTGGCAGATGATGCGGAAAATTTAAACTTGAAACAGTATAAATAAGATGAATAAAAATGAAACGAATCAGTGGATAGCTAACTATCGGACAGACCAACCGCATTTTGGTTTGGAAAGGATGGTGAAGCTGTTAGCCCTACGTGGCAATCCCCATCTGAAACTCAAGGTTATCCATATCGGAGGAACCAATGGTAAGGGATCTACTATAGCCTTTTTGAAGAACATGTTGGTAAAGATGGGGCTAAGAGTTGGAGTCTTTAGCTCACCCTATCTGATTCATTATACCGATCAGATTGCCATTAATGAGGAATCTATCCCAGAAGCAAGATTAGAGACCTTGATGGTAGACTATCGCTCACTACTTGAGGGGGAACATGCTCATGATTTGCAGGGAACGACAGAGTTTGAGATTATCACTGCTATAGCCTATGATTATTTTGCTTCTGAGCAAGTCGATGTGGCCATTATGGAAGTAGGTATGGGCGGACTTTTGGATAGCACCAATGTTTGTCAGCCTATCTTAACAGGTATTACGACCATTGGCCTGGATCACGTAGCTTTACTAGGGGATAGCTTGGAAGCTATCGCGGAGCAGAAAGCTGGAATTATCAAACAAGGAGTTCCCTTGGTAACAGGAAATATTGTCCCAGCAGCCTTAGCAGTTATCAACCAAATCGCGAAAGCGAAAGAGGCTCCTAGGCTTGTTTATGGGGAAGATTATCAAGTCAGTCATCAAGGGAGTGTGGGGACGGGAGAAGTCTTTGACTATACAAGTCCGATTAGACAAGGTCGCTTTCAAACAGGATTGCTGGGTTTGCACCAGGTAGAGAATGCTGGGATGGCACTAGCTTTACTAGATAGGTACTGCCAGGAGAGTGGACGAGAATTACCAGAAAATGACTTGTTGGCTCAGGCCTTAGAAGAAACAAGTTGGCCAGGACGCTTTGAAGTTGTTTGTAGAGAACCCTTAATGATTTTAGATGGGGCCCATAATCCCCATGCTGTCAAGGCTTTGGTAGAAACATTGCAAGAACGATTTGCTGATTATCACAAGGAAATACTTTTTACATGTATCAAAACCAAGGCCTTGGAGGATATGTTAGACTTGTTAGAAACTTTGCCAGATACTGAGCTGACATTGACTCACTTTGATGACGGTCGAGCGACAGACGAAGAAGTACTAAAAAAAGTAGCTTATTCTAGAAATCTCAACTATCAAAGTTGGCAGGAATTTCTAGACCAAAAAATGACAGAAAATGAAGAGAAAAAAACAGTTAGGATAGTAACGGGCTCCTTGTATTTCTTGAGCCAGGTGAGAGCCTATCTAATGGAGAGGAAAAACTAGAAAATGGATACACAAAAAATTGAGACGGCTGTAAAAATGATTATCGAAGCGGTCGGTGAAGATGTTAACCGCGAAGGCTTGCAGGAAACTCCTGCACGTGTAGCTCGCATGTACCAGGAGATTTTTTCAGGACTTGGTCAAACTGCGGAGGAGCATTTGTCAAAATCCTTTGAAATTATTGATGACAATATGGTAGTAGAAAAGGATATCTTTTTCCATACCATGTGTGAGCATCACTTCTTGCCCTTTTATGGGAAAGCTCATATCGCCTACATTCCAGACGGACGTGTGGCAGGTTTGTCAAAGCTAGCTCGTACTGTGGAAGTTTATGCTAAAAAGCCACAGATTCAAGAACGCTTGAATATCGAAGTGGCAGATGCTTTGATGGACTATCTTGGTGCCAAAGGTGCTTTCGTTGTTATTGAAGCAGAGCATATGTGTATGAGCATGCGTGGTGTTCGAAAACCAGGAACTGCAACCTTGACAACAGTAGCTCGTGGAGTTTTTGAGACAGACAAAGATCTTCGAGATCAAGCATACCGTCTCATGGGGTTATAAAAATCGATTCAAACGATTTTTTCTAGAAAGGACTAGTTATGGATCAATTGCGCATTAAGGATTTGGAGATTTTTGCCTATCATGGTCTTTTCCCGAGTGAGAAGGAACTGGGCCAAAAATTTATCATTGATGCAAGCTTATCCTATGATATGACCAAGGCTGCTACGGACTTGGATTTGGAAGCTTCTGTCCATTATGGCGAGCTCTGTCAGCAATGGACGACTTGGTTTCAGGAAACCACTGAAGACTTGATTGAAACAGTAGCCCACAAACTAGTAGAGCGCACTTTTGAAACCTATCCAATAGTTCAAGACATTAAACTGGAACTCAAAAAACCATGGGCGCCTATTCATCTACCACTAGATACCTGTTCAGTAACTATCCATCGCCGCAAACAAAGAGCCTTTATTGCTCTAGGTAGCAATATGGGGGATAAGACGGCTAATATCGAACTAGCTCTTGACAAGATGCGTACTCGAGGGATTCGTATTCTCAAAGAATCTAGTGTGATTACAACTGAGCCTTGGGGTGGTGTCGAGCAAGATAGTTTTGCCAATCAGGTGGTTGAAGTAGAAACTTGGCTGCCGGCTCCAATCTTGTTAGAAACCTTGTTGGACATTGAGGCAGAAATGGGTCGGATTAGAGAAGTGCATTGGGGACCTCGTTTGATTGACTTGGACTTGCTCTTTGTAGAGGATCAAGTTATTTATACGGATGACCTCATCTTACCGCATCCTTATGTTGCTGAGCGACTCTTTGTCTTAGAGTCGCTGCAGGAAATTGCGCCTCATTTTATCCATCCAGTCTTAGGACAACCGATTCGTCACTTATATCGTCAATTGGAGAAAGAAAATGGGCAAGGTTTCTGAAACTTATAGTAAATGGAAAAGTATAGGGGAAGGTCTTGTAGCTATTGTCTTAGGCCTTCTCTTAGTTTGTTTTGGGCAGTTAGTTCCGATACTGGGTTACCAACTCCTGATGGCCTACTTTTTCTTGTCGGCAGTTTGGCAACTATTGACGCGATGGTTTCAAGAAAAGTCCCGTAGAGAAAATATATTTGTAACTCTAGCCAAGCTCTTTCTTGCAGTCATCCTATTTGATTCAGTCATCTTGCAGGACATCGCTCTCTATCTCTTGGTTATTATCATTGGGAGTTATCAGCTTTTTACAGGCCTAATCAGTCTGATTACCTGGTTGCTATACCGGAAAAATCATATTCGCCCAAGGGTCAATTACTTATTCGATGCTTTGTGGATGATGGGATTTGGTCTCTATAGTATCTCCCCTTTTCATGATGCAACAAATTTTGAGTTGCTCCTGCTTGGTTTTTACTTAATCATGTTGGGAGCGAGTAGTGTCAGGGATGGATTCTTTTTTGAAAAAGGGAGAAGTAATCCAAAGCTCAAGCGCAGAATGAGAATGACACTGCCTATATTTGTGACGGCTTTAATTCCTATTAGTACCTTACGAAGATGGAATGAAACCTTAGCTACCCATCAGACGGAAGAAAACGAAGTGCATTTGGAGAGAAAAAATGAAAAATCTGTTGACTTAGAAATTTTCATCCATACTTCAGAATCATCCTTCTTCTTGGCCATGGGCCATGTAGATATTTGCTACCAAGGTCAGGTTATTTCCTACGGTTCTTATGACCCTCACTCAGAGCGCTTGTTTGGGGCAATCGGTGACGGAGTATTATTTAAGGCTAATCGTGAAAAATATATTGAACTTTGTAAGAGAGAAAGCCAGAAAACCCTATTCGCCTATGGTTTAAGCCTGTCTGAACAACAGAAAAAAGCCATCGAAGAACGATTGAGAGAGATAGAAAGCCTCTTGATACCTTGGGAGCCAAGTTCACAACTGCTGAAAAGAAGGGAAGGAGAGGTCAAACATACCTACTCTTATCAACTGAAACACGAGGCTGATGCGACACTCTATAAGTTCACATCATCTAAATTTAAAACCTACTTTGTCCTCAGTACCAACTGTGTTCTGTTAGCAGATTCTATCGTTGGAGAAGCTGGGACAGATATCCTGAGCCCGCAAGGGTTTATCGTTCCTGGAACCTATCAGGATTATCTGGATTTAGAATTTAAAAAACCAGGTGGTATCGTGGTTAGTCGTTCTATTTATTAAAAAAAGAAAACTCTAGTCAGAAGGCTAGAGTTTTTAAAATAGGTCATTTTCTTCAGGTAGGAGGATGGTTTCCTTACCGTCCATATCCATAACAAGTACTTTCGGTGGGTACAATGGGTCAAAGGGATGATTAAAATCGAAGTCAATCGTAGTCGGTAGGTGCTCACTTGAAAAACGGAAGGTGATGGAGCCGTCACTGTTTAAGAGCTGAAATTCCAACTCATCTTCTAATTCAAAAACATGCTTTAAGAAATGATCAATAATGTACCAAATTGAGTCAATCACATCGTCTGGAAGATTTGTTACCACACCAAAGCTGGCACAACGTCTATGAGAATCCGTAAAAGCCATCCATGCCTCCTACTTAATTTTTTATTATCATACTGCAAACTGGCCTAAAAATCAAGAAAAGTAAACTAATTTACAAAAATATGATTATCGGTGAAATTTTTTCAAAGAAAGTTCAATTAATCCTTGAAAATGCTTACAATTAGTGGTAAACTAGTAGTGGTGTAAACATGAAAACAAAATTTTCAACATTAGAAAGGAAACGGTATGAACACAGATGATACAGTAACAATTTATGACGTTGCCCGAGAAGCAGGAGTTTCAATGGCAACTGTCAGTCGTGTAGTCAATGGCAACAAGAATGTCAAAGAAAACACTCGTAAGAAAGTTCTAGAGGTGATTGATCGCCTAGACTATCGTCCAAATGCAGTAGCTCGTGGCTTGGCAAGCAAACGAACAACAACTGTTGGGGTTGTCATTCCAGATATCACTAACACGTATTTTGCTGCGCTAGCAAAAGGGATTGATGATATTGCAGAGATGTACAAATATAACATCGTCCTTGCGAATAGTGATGAGGATGATGAAAAAGAAGTGGCAGTAGTGAATACACTCTTTTCAAAACAAGTTGATGGTATTATCTTTATGGGCTATCACTTAACAGAGAAAATTCGCTCAGAGTTTTCACGTTCACGTACCCCTGTAGTTCTTGCAGGAACAGTGGATGTAGAACACCAGCTTCCAAGTGTTAATATTGACTATAAGAATGCTACTGCGGATGCTGTTCGCCATTTGTTGAAGCGTAACAAAAAAATTGCCTTTGTGAGTGGCCCGTTGGTAGATGATATTAACGGTAAAATTCGCTTGGTTGGCTACAAAGAAGCTTTGAAAGCAGCAGGAGTCAACTATAGTGAAGGACTTGTATTTGAATCTAAATATCGCTATGATGATGGTTATGCTCTGGCAGAGCGCTTAGTTTCTTCAAAAGCAACTGCAGCGATTGTGACTGGTGATGAATTGGCAGCTGGTCTCTTGAACGGCTTGGCTGATCATGGAGTTTCAGTACCAGAAGACTTTGAAATCATTACGAGTGATGATTCTCAAATCGCACGCTTTACTCGACCAAGCCTTACAACTATCGCACAACCCTTGTATGATTTAGGTGCGATTAGTATGCGTATGTTGACTAAAATTATGCATAAAGAGGAATTAGAAGAACGTGAAGTCCTCCTACCTCACGGTTTGACAGAACGCAAATCAACTCGCAAAAAGTAATAAAAAAACCAGGGATCTAGCTGATTTCCTGGTTTTTTATTATCCTTCCATATAAGCTTGGAGCTCATCGCCCTTAAGTCCAGCATTGATTGCGATAAGAAGCTTCAGTCGTGCTTTTTGAGCGTTAAGTTCTTTTACAAAATATACACCATCATTCTGAAGACAAACACCACCGCCTTCGTAGGCGTAAACAGGTTCTGCAATCCCATTGAAACAACGTGAGACTAGTGCAATAGGAAGTCCTGCTTGACTGAGAGATTTTAATTTTTCAGCTGTTTCCTTTGGTACATTTCCAGCGCCAAAAGCCTGAATAATCAATCCATCTAGTTGGTCAACAGGAAGTAAATCGAGAAGTTCATCGGTCATGCCCGCATAAACAGGGATAATAGGGACCAGCCCTTGAATGCTCTCAAGGTCAAAACGAACACGAGGTTCAGCCGTTTTGAAGTAGAGAATTTCCTGCTTCATAATGAGCCCGAGTGGTCCATGAGTTGGTGTTTGAAAGGTACTAACGTTAGTAGTATGCGTTTTTGTGACATATTTGGCGGCGTGAATTTCATCGTTCATAACGACCAACACACCCTTATCTGCAGCCTTGTCATCACTGGCCACTCGTAAGGCGCTAAGATAGTTGTAGACCCCATCACTTCCCAGTTCATTGGAAGATCTCATGGCACCTGTCAGGACGATAGGTATATGAGGTACCTCCATGGTGTCGAGGAAATAAGCCGTTTCTTCTAAAGTATCAGTACCGTGTGTAATGACAACACCATCATAGGACGATGCCTCTTGTTTAATCTTTTTGTAGAGGGCTAACATATGCTTAGGCTTGATGTGTGGGCTGGGCAAATTTAAAAAATCCAAGGAATGGACTTCGATACCTTCGAGAGGATTAGAGATATGATTCATAGGGTTATCAGCACTAGTCCTTACAGCTCCAGACTCATCTGCCTGCATGGAAATAGTGCCACCGGTATGTAAAACAAGGATTTTCTTAGTCATGATTCACTCACTTTTTCTGAAATGTGGTATAATCATTGTATCATAAAAGAAAGGAATGAGATAGAATGGAAGTCAAAGCTGTGTTTTTTGATATTGATGGAACGCTTGTAAATGATAGTAAGAGTGTTTTGAAGTCCACAAAGGAAGCTATCAAGATTGTGAAAGAACAAGGAGTACTTGTTGGGGTAGCAACAGGGCGAGGACCTTTTTTTGTTAAGGATTTGATGGATGATTTGGATCTGGATTTTGCAGTGACCTACAATGGCCAATATATCTTTAACAAAGATCGAGTTCTTTTTGCTAGCCCTATTGATAAGAGAAGCCTCAGACAAATCATCTCTTATGCCAAGAAAAATCGAAAAGAGATTGCCATGGGAACGCGACAAGACGTTGTCGGTTCTCGGATTATGTCCTTTGGGCTCAGTCCTCTTTCACAACTCGTCAGTCGATTTGTACCTAAATTTTTGACTCGTACTGTTAGTCATTCCTTTAATCGTATGGTCAGTAAGGCCCTTCCTCAGAAGGAAGATGATTTGTTGGACTTAATCAATCAACCAATCTATCAGGTGCTTATGTTGATGACGCCTGAGGAGACAAACCATGCTGCTGAAGAATTAAACAATCTGAAGTTTACCAGAAGTAATCCATTCGCGGCCGATATTATCAATCAAGGAAATTCTAAGTTAGAGGGTATCCGTCGTGTCGGGAAAGAGTATGGTTTTGATCTCAACCAAGTCATGGCTTTTGGAGACTCGGATAATGACTTGGAAATGTTGGCAGGCGTTGGAATGTCTGTTGCCATGGGAAATGGTAGTAGCAGCGTAAAAGAAGTTGCCAAGCATATTACTGCCAGCAACCAAAACGATGGGATTCACAAGGCTTTGGAATATTTTGGAGTTTTGTCTTCTGAAAAAGTCTTTGTCAGTCGTGACTATCATTTCAACAAGGTTAAAACCTTCCATCATATGATGGATGAGCGAACTCAAGAAGAGCCTATAGCTTGGGACTTGCAAGGGGCAACCCACCGTGCAGGCTTTAAGATTGAAGAGTTAGTTGAGTTTGTCCATGCTGCCAGCAATTCTGAAGAGGAATTTCAACAAGCTGTACAAGATTTACATCAGGCACTTGATGTATCAGCAGATAAAGTTTCTCAAAAAATACCGGCTAAAAGTACTTTGGTTGGACAAGTCGATGCCTTGATTGATACTCTCTATTTTACGTATGGTAGTTTTGTACTGATGGGAGTAGATCCAGAGCGGATATTTGAGATTGTCCATCAAGCAAACATGGGTAAAATATTCCCAGATGGCAAGGCACAGTTTGATCCTGTGACTCACAAGATACTTAAACCAGAAGGCTGGGAGGAGAAGTTTGCTCCAGAACCAGCTATCAAGAAGGAACTTGAGCGTCAGATTAGAGCTTATGAACGTCATAAAGAAAGAGAAAATAGAATGAGTTAGAAGCTCCAAGATGAAAAATTAAAATACCTATTGGATTTATTCAATAGGTATTTTTGTTCATATTAGATTTTGGAGCTAGTTTACACGACTTTTTTCATTAGATGTTACATCTTTTACAGCTTCGACACCTTCACTTGCTTTTTCTTTAGCAGTTGATACACCACTACTGAAACCAGTTTTAACTTTTTCAAATTGTTCGGATGCAAATTCACCTGTTGACTCTGCTGCGTCAGTTACTCTATCTTGAAGACTCACTGAGTCTGCTTCAAATTGTTCTTTTGTTTTGATATCAACAACGTTCACGTTTACTTCAACAACTTCAAGATTTGTCATTTGTGAAACTTCAGAAGTGACAACTTCTTTAATTTTGTTGTATAGTTCAGGAACGTTAATTTTGTATTCTACAACAACATTCAAATCGACAGCAACTTGTGTTTTACCGACTTCAACATTAACTCCGCGAGTAACATTATCTGTGTTAATAATTTTTTCAGTTAAATTAGAGAAAAATCCTCCATCAACGTCCAAAAGACCAGGTACTTTTTCTAATGCTAGACCAATAATTTTTTGGATAACCTTATTTTCATAAGTAAGGCTTCCTTTTACTTCATGAGTAGTAGCAGTAGATTCATTTTTTTCTGTAGAAACGTTTTTTTCCAAGTTTGACATATGCGACTCCTTATTATTTATTTATATAGTTTTTTTGGATATATAATCCAATTACAATTCCTAAAGCTCCGAAAATCAAAACAAATAGTGTTTTGAAGAAACCAAAGGAAATAATTAAACAAGCTAGAATAATACCTATTAAGCCTGATAAAATTGGATACTGATACTTTTTAAGTAATTCCATCTTTTCACTTCCTTAATCTACACGACTTGTAGTTTTTTTGTGTTGAGTTGGAGGTTGATAGTTTTTAACCAAAACTTCAAGTTTTACCTCACGGTCAAGACCAAAAAACTGCTTTAATCCTTGAGTTATTTCATTTTGAATTGACTGGCACTTAGTAGAGACGTTGTCTGATGTAATTATTCTACCTTCCACGTAAACAAAACATTTATTTCTTCTGACATTTACACGGATAGTTGGATTTTTAATCAACTCATAATCATCAACAACACATCTAACGAACCCTTCAATAGCTGAATCTTTTAGTTTAAGCTTATCATCTTTAGTACCTAATTGAATATCCAGATATTGCTTAGGATAAAATAGTATAACTAGGATTGATGATAAAACTAATACTGATAGGATTAATGTCCCCCAAAAGATGTATTTAGAAATGAATGTAGCAAAACTCCATTCTCTCCAGCTAAACAATTGAATGCCTAGATCACTTGCTTTTTGGTAATCAACCAAGATGGGGAGGAAGACTGTCAAGATAAGAATGCAGAAAATAAGTAAAAGTATTTTCTTTGTTTTTGACATATACAATCCTTTCGAATTAAACTCATAGATTATTGTAACAGTTTAGGGAGGTGTACAACAATCTATCATCTTCAAGATAGAAGAATACGGAATTAGTAACTTTGAAAAGTGCTACTATGATAGATGAGGTTAGCTAATTTAGTTAACGAAGGCTCATATTCCCGAGGGATTGTTAATAGAGAACTAGGAAAATGGAGTAAGTAGTTTCAAAACAAAATGTATGATACCCTTAGACGTAAGAATGCCAAGTCGTCTATAACAAGTGGCAAAATAATGAGTCTCCTTTTCTAAACTATGATTACATTCTCAGTTGCTTTTAGTATACCACTCTTTGAAACCGCTGTCAATTTTCGAATATCCTCTCCTTTACTTTACAGATTAGTTTAGGATTTTTTGACGAATATAGTCCTTGCTGTATAAAAGGCTATCACTAATAAAAAGCAAGGTCGGGATTTTCCCGACCTCTTTTTTTCTCATTATAAAGTTTTATCCTTGTCTCGAACGACGAGAAGGTCAACGCTTGTATGGCGAAGGATATATTCAGATGAAGAGCCGACAAGTAAACGTTCGAAGGCGTTAAGTCCTGTTGCTCCAACCAAAATCAAATCAACATGTTCTTGATCAGGGATTGTTTTAGCCAAAAGAGTTTTAGGATTTCCCATTTCGATGACAACTTGAATATCTTTAAGACCAGCGTCTCTTGCACGCTTTTCATATTCTGCCATCAACTCTTGTGCCTCGACTTGTAACTCTTCGTAAACTTCTGCATCGAATGTTGAAATGCTTTGAAGAGCACGAGTATCGATTACATGCGCAATGGTTAATTTAGCCTGGTTACGTAATGCTGACTGAACTCCTTTGATAAAAGCCAAATCAGCTTCTTTAGAACCGTCGACTGCTACCATGATGTTTTCGTAACGTTGTGTCATAGCAAAAACCTCCTCATTTCTTATCACCTTCATTGTAATCCTTTTCACTAAAAAAGTAAAGTAAAACATGATAGCAAAAATGCTTTTGACTTTGGTTTTGAGAGTGTTATAATTAAAGGAGAGAAGGCAAGAGGGGATCATATGACAAAAATTGCGGTACTTTCAGATATCCATGGAAATACAAGAGCACTGGAAGCTGTTTTAGCAGATGCAGAGAAGGCAGGCGCTGAGGAATATTGGCTTTTGGGAGATATTCTCATGCCTGGGACAGGACGAAAAAATATTCTCAGACGATTAGAGGAATTGCCGATTACGATTCGAGTTCTGGGGAATTGGGAAGAGAGTTTATGGCGGGCTGCTCATCGAAAATTAGATACAAGTAGACCTAGCCATCGCTACCTCTTGCGCCAATGTCAGTATATTATGGAAGAAATTAGTATAGATGATATTGAAGCTCTACAGGCATTTCCCATGCACACACACCGCCAGTTTGGAAATCTGAAGGTAGGGATAAGCCATCATTTGCCGGATAAAAATTGGGGAAGAGAACTGATCCATCTTGGCAAGCAGGAGGATTTTGACCGTTTGGTAACCAATCCTGACTGTGATATTGCGATTTATGGGCATATTCACCAGCAATTTCTTCGCTATGGGAGCGAGGGACAACTCATTTTAAATCCAGGTTCAATTGGGCAACCCTTCTTTTTATCAGCAAGTCTACGTGAGGATTTGCGGGCGCAATATATGATTTTGGATTTTGATGACCAAGGCTTGAAGGATATAGATTTTCGTCGTGTTGATTACGATGTTGAGTCAGAATTACAATTGGCTAGAGATTTGAAATTGCCCTATTATGAGGTATACTATGAAAGCTTAGTCAATGGAATTCACCATACTCATAATCAGGACTTGTTGCACGAAATTGCTCAGAGTCAAGGACATGATGTTGAATTGGACGACTGGCTTAGTCGTAACTCTTGACATTACAACTCTAGGAGATATAATAAATATAAGAGAAGAATGAGCTTTGTTAATAATAAAGGAGGACTGCATGCAAATTTCAAACCGATTTACCATTGCGACACATATGTTGGTAATTATTGCCCTAAAAGGGAAGGAAAGCAAGGTGACTAGTGATTTTCTAGCTAGTAGTGTTGGAGTCAATCCTGTTATTATCCGAAAAACTTTGTCCCAACTGAAAAAAGCAGACTTGATTTCCGTCGCGCGTGGAACTGGAGGGGCAGAGATTATCAAAAATCTTGAGGGTATTAGTCTTTTGGATATTTATCAAGCGGTGGAATGCCTTGGAAAGACTGGACAACTCTTTAGTTTCCATGATAATCCTAATCCTGACTGTCCAGTAGGAGCCAATATCCATGGGGTTTTAGATGAAAAGTTAGATAAAATTCAAGAAGCCATGGAAGAAGAATTAAGCCAAACTAGTCTGGCCCGAGTAGTGGCGGATGCAGAAGCAAGAATAAAAGAATAAATTTTAAAATAAGGTACACCTGAATTGCTAAGCTGAAAAGCTTGGTTGTTTAGGTGCTTTTTTCGTAATTAAATATGCTGGGTGTTAGCTGAAGTAGCCTGAGAATTTAGCCAGGAATGTGGTTAGATTAGCAAGAGAAAAACTAAAAATCGTGTTATAATAAATGAATAGAATCGTAAGAAAGAGTGGATGAATTTTGATTATTCCGACTTATAATTGGCAATTTGCACCTCAAGTTGAGGATGCGGATTTTACAAAAATCGCCAAGAAAGCTGGGCTAGGGCCTGAAGCTGCTCGTCTATTATTTAGCCGTGGTATTAAGGATGAAGATAGTTTGTCTCGTTTTTTGGCACCAAGTCTAGATGATTTACACGATCCCTATCTTCTCCACGATATGGACAAGGCAGTGAATCGTATTCGTCGTGCTATAGAGCAGGGTGAATTTATTCTCGTTTATGGAGACTACGATGCAGATGGGATGACATCAGCTTCTATCTTTAAAGAAACATTAGAACAATTAGGAGCCGAGTGTTTAGTCTATCTTCCTAATCGTTTTACAGATGGTTATGGTCCTAATGCCAGTGTCTACAAGTACTTCATTGAGCAACAAGGGATATCCTTGATTGTAACCGTAGATAATGGAGTTGCAGGGCATGAAGCTATTGACTTGGCTCAATCTATGGGAGTAGATGTTATTGTAACGGATCACCATTCTCTACCAGAGGTCTTACCAGATGCTCATGCAATCGTTCATCCGGAGCATCCTGAATCAGACTATCCTTTTAAACATTTGGCGGGTTGTGGAGTCGCTTTTAAACTAGCTTGTGCACTCTTGGAAGAGGTGCAGGTTGAATTACTAGACTTGGTTGCTATTGGGACAATTGCCGATATGGTCAGCTTGACGGATGAAAATCGTATTATGGTTCAATATGGTCTAGAAGTTTTGCGCAATACCCAAAGACTAGGCCTCCAAGAACTATTTGAAATTGCAGGGATTTCTAGTAGTGACCTTACAGAAGAGACAGTTGGTTTTCAACTAGCTCCTCGTTTGAATGCGCTAGGACGCTTGGATGACCCCAATCCAGCTATTGACTTACTAACTGGCTTTGATGATGAAGAGGTGCGTGAGATTGCCCTCATGATTCAAGATAAAAATGAAGAACGTAAGGAAATCGTTCAAGCCATTTATGAAGAAGCTAGAAGTTTGGTAGACCCTAACAAAAGTGTTCAAGTTTTAGCCAAAGAAGGTTGGAATCCAGGAGTGCTTGGGATTGTAGCTGGTCGCTTATTGGAAGAATTAGGACAGACAGTTATTGTTCTGAATATTGAAGATGGCCGTGCCAAGGGGAGTGCTCGAAGTATTGAAGCAGTCGATATCTTTGAAGCCTTGAATCCGCATCGGGAACTTTTTATCGCCTTTGGTGGGCATGCAGGCGCTGCAGGTATGACACTTGAAGTGGAACAGCTAGACGCCTTATCGGAAATTTTAGAAACCTATGTAAAAGACAAAGGGATAGATGCCAAGGGCAAGAATACATTATATCTAGATGAAGAATTAGATTTGGAAAGCCTAAGTTTAGAGACGGTTAAAAGCTTTGAACGATTAGCTCCTTTTGGAATGGATAACCAAAAACCTGTTTTTTATATTCGAGATTTTCAAGTTGAAAATGCTCGTTCTATGGGAGCGAGCGATAGACATCTGAAATTGAAGATTTCTAAAGGGAACGCGAGTTTTGAGGTAGTAGCTTTTGGTCAAGGATCAAAGGCTACAGAATTTTCTCAGGTAAAACAACTGGAATTGGCAGTTACCCTTTCTGTTAACCAATGGAATGGGCAAACAACCCTCCAGTTGATGATGGTAGATGCCCGTGTGGACGGTGTTCAACTTTTTAACATCCGTAGTAAGAGTGTAGAGATACCAGAGGGAGTACCTGTCCTAGATTTTACCAGTGCTTTGCCAGAAATGCTTTCTAGCCCAGCAATCGTTGTAAAAAATATTCCCGAGGATCTCAGTCTTCTCAAACAAGTGTTGCAAGAACAGGATTTCTCTGCTATTTACTTTAAAAATGATATCGCTAAAGCATACTATTTGACAGGTTATGGTACAAGAGAGCAATTCGCTAAGCTTTACAAGACAATCTACCAGTTCCCGGAATTTGATATTCGTTATAAGCTCAAGGACTTATCAGCTTATTTGAAGATAGAACAGATCTTGCTAGTCAAAATGATTCAGATTTTTGAAGAACTTGGTTTTGTCACCATTGAAAATGGTGTGATGAGGGTTAATAAAGATGCGGCTAAACGGGATATTGCTGAAAGTCAGATTTATCAAAATCTCAAGCAAACTGTTAAAGACCAAGAAATGATGGCACTAGGTACAGTACAGGAAATATATGATTTCTTGATGAAAAAATAAATACAAAGAGGCTGAAGTAACCTATTTCAGTCTCTTTTTGTAAGTGATTTTTAACTTTATGTAGTAAAAGTATACAGATTTGTAACATGACTACAACATAAATCTAAAACAACTGACATGTAAATCAGGTATGATTCTCTTATCAACATAAAAATTAAAAATTATCAATAAAATTTTAGGAGAAAATTGTTATGAAAAAAACAGTTGCTAAACTGACTCTTGGTTTAACATCTACAGCTATTTTGGCTACAGTTGGTGCTCAGACTGTTAGCGCAGACTCTTACGTTGTTCAAGATGGTGATTCATTTTTTGGTATTGCTGCTGCAAGTGGTATGGATCCTTATGTGTTGGCGGCAAATAATGGAAAAAGCATTTTTGACACCATCCACCCAGGTGATGTGCTAGAAGTGAGTGGTCTAACTCAAGCTAGCTATTCATACAATGCTCCGGCTTATGAAGCAACTAGTACTGTGAATGGGGTAGCAACTGCTGATGTTGTCGTAAATACTCCTACAAACTACGGAAACTCATATCCTGTTGGTCAGTGTACATGGGGCGTGAAAGAAATGGCTCCTTGGGCTAGCAACTGGTGGGGAAATGCCAACACTTGGGCAATCTATGCTAGTGCACAAGGTTTTAGGACAGGAACTGTGCCTGTAGTAGGCGCAATCGCCGTTTGGGACGGTGGTGAATATGGACACGTTGCTTATGTGACAGATGTACAAAGTGAAAATTCTATCCAGGTATTGGAAGCAAACTATGATGGTAGTGGTACTCAACCAATCGGAAATTACCGTGGATGGTTTAATCCAACAGCTTCAAAAGGTACTGTAAGATACATTTATCCAAACTAAAAATAAAAAAAGATTTAGAATTTCTAAATCTTTTTTTATTTCTGAGTAACTTCCTTTATCAGTGGTGAATGAACTCTAGCTAAAATCCTATCTTCATTTTGAAAATTAGTAAAAAAATGGTATAATGAGAGGAAAAGATTCGGATAAAAGTAAATTGAACTTTTAAAAAAAGAGAGTTGTGAAAACTCTACAAACACGTTATAGTAATGCTTCGGAGGGAAAATGACCAATATTAAATTAACAACTTTGGGCGGTGTTCGTGAAAACGGGAAGAACATGTACATCGCAGAAATTAACGACTCTATCTTCGTTTTAGACGCAGGCTTGAAATATCCTGAAAATGAACAGTTGGGTGTCGATGTCGTTATTCCAAATATGGAATATCTATTTGAAAACAGCGACCGTATTGCAGGAGTCTTTTTAACGCACGGACATGCGGATGCGATTGGAGCACTTCCTTATCTCTTGTCAGAAGTGAAAGTTCCTGTTTTTGGTTCAGAGTTGACAATTGAGCTTGCTAAGCTTTTTGTTAAAGGAAATGATAGTGCTAAAAAATTCGATGATTTCCATGTTATTGATGAAAATACAGAAATCGACTTTGGCGGTACGGAGGTTTCCTTCTTCCGCACAACTCACTCTATCCCAGAGAGTCTGGGTGTCGTTTTGAAAACATCTGAAGGAAGTATCGTTTATACAGGGGACTTCAAATTTGACCAAACGGCTAGCGAATCATATGCAACTGACTTTGGTCGTTTAGCAGAAATTGGTCGCGAAGGAGTTTTAGCTCTTCTAAGCGACTCAGCAAACGCAGACAGTAATATTCAAGTAGCTAGCGAAAGTGAAGTTGGTGATGAAATTACACAAACCATTTCTGACTGGGATGGACGTATCATTGTAGCTGCTGTTGCAAGTAACCTTTCTCGCATTCAGCAAGTCTTTGATGCTGCTGCAGAGACAGGACGTCGTGTTGTTTTGACTGGATTTGATATTGAAAATATCGTTCGTACAGCTATTCGCTTGAAAAAATTGTCATTGGCTAACGAAAGTCTCTTGATTAAACCTAAAGATATGTCTCGTTTTGAAGACCACGAGTTAATCATCCTTGAAACCGGTCGTATGGGTGAACCAATTAATGGACTCCGTAAAATGTCAATCGGTCGTCACCGCTATGTTGAAATCAAGGATGGAGACTTGGTTTATATCGTTACAACGCCATCAATCGCTAAAGAAGCTGTTATGGCACGTGTAGAAAATATGGTCTACCAAGCAGGTGGTGTCGTTAAACCGATCACTCAAAGCTTGCGTGTATCAGGACATGGGAATGCGCGTGATCTGCAATTGATGATTAATCTTTTGCAACCTCAGTATCTCTTCCCAATCCAGGGTGAATACCGTGAGTTGGACGCTCATGCCAAGGCTGCTATGGCTGTTGGGTTGTTGCCAGAACGCATTTTTATCCCGAAAAAGGGCACAACCATGTCTTATGAACATGGGGACTTTGTCCCGTCTGGTGCAGTTGCTGCAGGTGATGTCTTGATTGACGGAAATGCCATTGGGGATGTTGGTAATGTTGTTCTTCGTGACCGTAAGGTCTTGTCAGAAGATGGTATTTTCATCGTGGCTATCACTGTTAACCGTCGCGAGAAGAAAATCATTGCCAAAGCACGAGTGCATACACGTGGCTTTGTCTACCTCAAGAAGAGTCGAGATATTCTGCGCGAAAGTACAGAGTTGGTGAACCAAACAGTTGAAGACTATCTCCAAGGGGAGGACTTTGACTGGGCTGATCTTAAAGGTAAGGTTCGTGACAATTTGGCTAAATTCCTTTTTGAACAAACGAAACGTCGTCCAGCCATTTTACCAGTAGTCATGGAAGCAAAATAAGGATTAAATAGCAAGAGAGAAAGTCGAGTTTCGGCTTTTTCTTATCTCAAACGAATAAGGAGCAAGTTATGGCAGTAATGAAGATTGAGTACTACTCAGAAATTTTAGATATGGAGTGGGGTGTGAATGTTCTCTACCCCGATGCGTCTCGAGTTGAGGAGCCAGATTCAACAGATATCCCTGTTCTTTATCTCCTTCACGGGATGTCAGGAAATCATAATAGCTGGCTCAAGCGAACCAATGTGGAGCGCTTGCTACGTGGGACCAATCTGATAGTTGTCATGCCAAATACAAACAACGGCTGGTATACAGATACTCAGTATGGCTATAACTACTACACAGCTCTAGCAGAAGAATTGCCTAAGGTGCTCAAACGCTTCTTCCCCAATATGACCAACGAGCGAGATAAAACCTTCATTGCTGGTTTATCAATGGGTGGCTACGGTTCCTTTAAGTTAGCACTGTCAACTGACCGTTTTTCTCATGCGGCTAGCTTTTCTGGAGCGCTTAGCTTCGAGGAGTTTTCTCCTGAGAGTCAAGATTTAGGAACGCGTGCCTACTGGCGAGGTGTTTTTGGCAAAGTTAATGATTGGGTGAATAGCCCTTACTCGCTTGAGACCCTTGCCAAAAAGTCAGATAAGGAGACCAAGCTCTGGGTTTGGTGTGGCGAACAAGATTATCTCTATTCTGCCAATAATCTAGCAGTTAAAAATCTTAAGAAACTTGGTTTCGATGTGACCTATAGCCATAGTGCAGGAACCCATGAGTGGTATTATTGGGAAAAGCAATTGGAACGTTTTTTAACTACCTTGCCAATCGATTTTGTTTTGGAAGAACGTTTGTCTTAATTTTAGCATTCTTTCAGTTTGTTTTAGTAGAATTAAGAATCTATCTTTAGAATGGGAATCCATGGCTTAAAGGTGGATTCTTATTTTTTTAGAAAGGTGGGCAATTATGGGCTGGATTATTCGTGTGTTATGTCGGTTTTTACTAGGGATTTTGCGTATATTTTGGCGCCTTGTATGGACGCTTATCTTCTTAATTCTCATCACTTTTGGGATTCTCTGGTATGTGACAGGTAATTTACCTGCTACTTTAAATCAAGTTAGCAAAGTGGTTCAAGTCGGCCAAGCAGGTTGGCAGCAATGGCAAGAAACTGGCAAGTTGCAAGGTTTGTCTCAGACAGATCATCATCAAGATTCAGGAGCAAAATGGTCAAAGGCGCAAGCAACTATCTATATTGATCCTCAAATGGATGCCACTTTCCAAAAAGCCTACCTTGAAGCTATTGCTAACTGGAACCAGACAGGGGCTTTTAACTTTGAGCTTGTAACAGAAGCGGACCAGGCCGATATTTTCGCTACCGAAATGAATGATGGTTCGACAGCTGTAGCAGGTGAGGCGGAAAGTCAGACAAATATCCTAACCAAACAATTCATTTCAGTGACCGTTCGCTTGAATCATTATTATTTATCCAATCCAAACTATGGCTATAGCGATGCTCGCATTTTGCATACAGCAGAGCATGAACTAGGTCATGCGATTGGTTTGGAGCATACTAATGAAGTTTCAGTGATGCAGCCAGCAGGTTCTTATTATGGTATTCAGGCTCAAGATGTTCAAGCAGTTCAAGAACTTTATGAGTCTGGAGAATAAGTGATTTTCAAACGAAAAATAGAGCTCCCTGATGTAAGCAATGAGGGGAGCTTTTTGCTATAATGGAACTATGGATAACTTGATTAAATCAAAACTAGAGCTCTTGCCGACTAGCCCTGGTTGTTACATTCACAAAGATAAAAACGGCACTATCATTTATGTAGGAAAGGCTAAAAATCTGCGCAATCGGGTGCGGTCCTACTTCCGTGGGAGCCATGATACCAAGACAGAAGCCATGGTATCTGAGGTTGTGGATTTTGAGTTTATTGTCACGGAGTCTAATATTGAGGCCCTTCTTTTAGAGATTAATCTCATCAAGGAAAACAAGCCTAAGTACAATATTATGCTCAAGGATGATAAGTCCTACCCTTTCATCAAAATCACCAATGAGCGCTATCCTCGCTTGATTATCACCCGTCAGGTCAAGAAGGATGGGGGATTATACTTTGGTCCTTATCCAGACGTTGGTGCGGCTAATGAAATCAAACGGCTATTGGATCGGATTTTCCCATTTCGTAAGTGTACCAATCCTCCTTCCAAGGTTTGTTTTTATTACCATATCGGCCAGTGTATGGCTCATACGGTTTGTCAAAAGGATGAAGCCTATTTCAAATCTATGGCGCAAGAAGTCTCTGATTTTCTCAAGGGACAAGACGATAAAATCATTGATGAACTTAAGGAGAAGATGGCTGTGGCGGTCCAAAGTATGGAGTTTGAACGTGCAGCGGAATACCGTGATTTGATTCAGGCCATTGGGACTCTGCGGACCAAACAGCGGGTCATGGCCAAGGATTTGCAGAACCGGGATGTATTTGGTTACTACGTGGATAAGGGTTGGATGTGTGTCCAGGTTTTCTTTGTCCGTCAGGGTAAATTGATTGAACGCGATGTCAATCTCTTCCCTTACTACAACGATCCAGACGAGGATTTCTTGACCTATGTAGGACAGTTTTATCAAGAAAAATCTCATCTGGTTCCCAATGAGATTTTGATTCCTCAGGATATTGATGAAGAAGCCGTTAAGGCCTTGGTGGATACCAAAATTCTCAAACCCCAACGAGGGGAGAAGAAGCAACTGGTTAATCTGGCTATCAAAAACGCTCGTGTTAGTTTAGAGCAGAAGTTTAATCTGTTGGAAAAATCAGTTGAAAAGACTCAAGGAGCTATTGAAAATCTTGGGCGACTTCTACAAATTCCAACTCCAGTCCGTATCGAGTCTTTTGACAACTCTAATATTATGGGGACTAGTCCAGTCTCTGCTATGGTTGTTTTTGTCAACGGAAAACCGAGTAAGAAGGATTACCGCAAGTATAAAATCAAGACTGTGGTCGGACCAGATGACTATGCAAGTATGCGAGAGGTTATTCGTAGACGTTATGGACGGGTCCAGCGTGACGGTTTGACACCGCCAGATCTAATCGTTATCGATGGTGGTCAGGGACAGGTTAACATTGCTAAGCAGGTTATTCAAGAAGAGTTGGGCTTAGACATTCCCATCGCAGGACTTCAAAAGAATGACAAGCACCAAACCCATGAATTACTTTTTGGAGATCCGCTTGAGGTGGTAGAGTTGTCTCGCAATTCTCAGGAATTTTTCCTCTTGCAACGCATTCAGGATGAGGTGCACCGCTTTGCCATTACATTCCACCGTCAACTTCGTTCTAAAAATTCCTTCTCCTCTCAATTGGATGGAATTGAAGGCTTAGGCCCCAAACGCAAGCAGAATTTGATGAAGTATTTCAAATCTCTGACAAAAATCAAGGAAGCTAGCGTGGACGAAATTGTTGCAGTTGGTATACCAAGAGCAGTGGCAGAGGCAGTTCATCGACACTTAAATCTAGAAGAAGACTCAGCGCTAGCCCAAGTAGCTGAGAAACCTCTTGGATACAAGGAATAAAGTAGCAATGGAATGTTTTGGTTTTAGTGGGTGCAAGCTAGTCGGATTTGTGGTAAAATAGATAAGATATGACAAAAGAATTTCATCATGTAACGGTCATGCTCCATGAGACCATTGATATGCTAGATGTAAAACCTGGTGGTATTTACGTTGATGCGACCTTGGGAGGAGCAGGACACAGCGAGTATTTATTAAGTAAGTTAAGTGAGAAGGGGCATTTATATGCCTTTGACCAGGACCAAAACGCTATTGATAATGCACAAAAACGTTTGGCGCCTTACATTGAAAAGGGCATGGTCACCTTCATCAAGGATAATTTCCGTCATTTGAAGGACCGCTTACATGACTTAGGTGTGACTGAAATTGATGGAATTTGTTATGATTTAGGTGTGTCAAGCCCGCAGTTAGATCAGCGTGAACGTGGTTTTTCCTATAAGAAGGATGCACCACTGGATATGCGCATGAATCAGGAAGCTAGTTTGACCGCTTATGAAGTCGTTAATCACTACGACTACCATGATTTGGTAAGAATCTTTTTCAAATATGGAGAAGACAAGTTTTCCAAACAGATTGCTCGAAAAATTGAACAGGCGCGTGAACAGAAACCGATTGAGACCACGACAGAATTGGCAGAGATTATCAAATCTGCCAAACCGGCAAAGGAGCTCAAGAAAAAAGGCCACCCAGCCAAACAAATTTTCCAAGCTATCCGTATAGAGGTCAATGATGAACTGGGTGCTGCAGATGAATCAATCCAGCAGGCTATGGATATGCTGGCTCTAGATGGCAGAATATCAGTGATTACCTTCCATTCACTGGAGGACCGCTTGACCAAACAGTTATTTAAGGAAGCTTCGACGGTAGAGGTTCCAAAAGGCTTACCATTCATCCCGGATGATCTCAAGCCTAAAATGGAATTAGTCTCTCGCAAACCGATTCTACCAAGCAAGGAGGAGTTGGAAGCCAATAATCGTTCCCACTCAGCCAAGCTACGAGTAGCTCGAAAAATTCACAAGTAAGGGGATAAAATGGTAGAAAAAAGAGAAACGACGAGCCAATTACTGCAAGCTCGTATCAAGAGATTTTCACGTGTTGAAAAGGCCTTTTACCTTTCAATTGCCATTACAGCCCTTGTCTTAGCCATCAGTGTGGTCTATATGCAAACCAAGCTTTTACAAGTCCAGAGTGAACTAACGACTGTTAATGCTCAAATTGAAGAAAAGAAAACGGAGTTGGATGATGCTAAGCAAGAAGTCAATGAATTGATCCGTTCAGAACGACTGTCAGGGATTGCGGATTCGCAAGAACTGCAACTAAACAATGAAAATATCCGATCGGCGGAGTAGTATATGAAAACCTGGAAAGAAAAAATAGTACACTTTGCCATTAAGAATCGCAAATCTCCCCTTGAAAACCGCAGACGAGTTGGGAAGAGCCTTAGTCTCTTAGCCGTCTTTCTCTTTGCTGTTTTTTTGGTTAACTTTGCGGTGATTATTGGTACGGGGAAGAAGTTTGGCGTTGACCTGGTCAAAGAAGCTAGTAAGGTTCACCAAACAACTCTGACAGTTCCTGCTAAGAGGGGGACCATTTATGATCGTAATGGAACGCCGATTGCAGAAGATGCAACCTCCTACAATGTTTATGCGGTCATTGATAAGGATTATAAGTCAGCTAATGGAGATGTTCTATATGTAGAAGAATCTCAGTACAATAAGGTAGCCGAAATTTTCCATAAGTACTTGGATATGGAGGAGACCTACGTCAAGGATCAACTCTCTCAACCAAATCTCAAACAGGTTTCCTTTGGTGCTAAAGGAAATGGAATTACCTACGCTAATATGATGTCCATTAAACAGGACTTAGAAGCTGCGAAGGTTGAGGGTGTTAATTTTACGACTAGTCCAAATCGAAGTTATCCAAATGGGAAATTTGCCTCATCCTTTATTGGTTTAGCACAGTTACATGAAAATGAAGATGGGACAAAAAGTCTCATTGGTACATCTGGTATGGAGCGCTCCTTAAATAGCTTGCTGGCAGGGACAGATGGTATTATTACATACGAAAAAGACCGTCTAGGTAATATTGTTCCTGGTACAGAACAAGTCACCCAACAGACCGTAAACGGGAAAGACGTCTATACGACCCTATCTAGTCCTTTGCAGTCCTTTATGGAAAGTCAAATGGATGCCTTCCAAGAAAAACTAAAAGGCAAGTATATGACTGCGACCTTGGTTAGTGCCAAGACGGGAGAGATTCTCGCTACAACTCAAAGACCAACCTTTGATGCTGATACCAAAGAAGGGATTACAGAGGACTTTGTCTGGCGTGATATCCTTTACCAAAGTAACTATGAACCAGGTTCAACCATGAAGGTGATTACTTTAGCTTCAGCAATTGACAATAATACCTTCCCTGGAGGAGAATATTTCAACAGTAGCGAATTGAAGGTAGCTGATGCGACTATCAGAGACTGGGATGTTAATGATGGTTTATCAGCAGGAAGTATAATGACATACTCTCAAGGTTTTGCTCACTCAAGTAATGTGGGTATGACCTTGCTCCAACAAAAGATGGGGGATGCTACTTGGTTAGAATACCTCAATCGATTTAAGTTTGGAGTTCCAACCCGTTTTGGTATGAGTGATGAGTATGCTGGTCAGTTACCTGAAGATAATGTTGTTAATATTGCCATGAGTGCTTTTGGTCAAGGGATTTCTGTTACTCAGACCCAGATGCTTCGTGCTTTTACAGCAATTGCAAATGATGGGGTTATGCTTGAACCGAAGTTTATTAGTGCCCTCTATGATCCAAATGATCAGACTGTTCGTAAATCACAAAGGGAGATTGTAGGGAATCCTGTTTCTAAAGAAGCGGCTAGTTTGACTCGTGAGAATATGATTTTGGTTGGTACGGATCCTATCTATGGAACCATGTATAATCGTAATGATAATAAACCAGTAATTACTGTTCCTGGTCAGAATGTTTCTGTCAAATCTGGAACAGCTCAAATTGCCGATGAGCAAAACGGAGGATATTTAGTTGGGAAAACCAATTATATCTTTTCTGTAGTAACCATGCATCCTTCTGAAAATCCTGATTTTATTCTTTACGTAACAGTTCAACAGCCAGAACACTTTTCTAACCCTTGGTTTGGAGAATTTGCTAATCCTATTCTTGAACGAGCTTCTGCCATGAAAGAATCTCTTAATCTTCAGTCTACAGCTAAAAATCTGGATCAAGTTACAACAACAACTAGTTATGCAATGCCAGCGACCAAGGACTATAGTCCGGGAGATATGGCAGAGGAACTGAGACGCAATCTTGTTCAACCAATCGTTATCGGTTCAGGAACAAAAATCAAGGACAGTTCAGTGGCAGAAGGAACCAATCTAGACGCTAATGAGCAAATCTTACTCCTTTCAGACAAGGTAGAAGAGATGCCTGACTTATATGGCTGGTCTAAGAAAAATGTTGAAACCTTTGCCAAATGGTTGAATCTTGAAGTTGAATTTGAAGGTACAGGAGAAATTGTTAAAAAACAAAGTGTTCGTTCTAATACAGCTTTAAAAGATTTACAGAAAATAAAAATAACATTAGGAGATTAGAATGCTAGTTTCTATCTTTCCTGGGATCCTTACTTTTGTTCTTACAGTGGTAGGAATTCCAGCTTTTATCCGTTTTTACCGTAAAGCACAAATTACTGGTCAACAGATGCATGAGGATGTTAAACAGCACCAAGCAAAAGCTGGGACGCCAACAATGGGAGGAATAGTCTTCCTCGTAACAAGTGTTTTAGTTAGTTTAGTTCTTGCACTTTTGACTAATCAACTAACCAACAATGTCGGAATGATCCTCTTTATTCTCGTTTTGTATGGTTTGGTTGGCTTCTTAGATGATTTCCTCAAGGTTTTTCGTAAAATCAATGAAGGGCTCAATCCTAAACAAAAGCTCTTGCTTCAATTAGTAGGAGGAGTTATCTTCTATCTCTTTTATGAAAGAGGAGGGGATGTCTTAAATGTATTTGGTTATCCATTGCACTTAGGCGTTCTTTACATTTTCTTTGCTCTCTTCTGGTTGGTTGGTTTTTCAAATGCTGTTAACTTGACTGACGGAATTGATGGCTTGGCAAGTATCTCAGTAGTGATTAGCCTATCTGCCTATGGAGTCATTGCTTATGTACAAAACCAATTGGATATTCTCCTAGTGATTCTTGCTATGATTGGTGGTCTTCTTGGTTTCTTTGTCTTTAACCATAAGCCTGCTAAAGTTTTTATGGGAGATGTCGGAAGTCTTGCTCTTGGAGGGATGTTGGCCGCTATTTCTATGGCACTGCACCAAGAATGGACGCTACTCCTGATTGGTATAGTGTATGTTTTTGAAACAACATCTGTCATGATGCAAGTTACCTACTTTAAGTTGTCTGGCGGGAAACGTATCTTTCGAATGACACCAGTTCATCACCATTTTGAGTTGGGTGGATTTTCTGGTAAAGGTCAAGCATGGAGTGAGTGGAAAGTCGATTTCTTCTTTTGGGGAGTGGGCTTGCTTGCTAGTCTCGTCACCTTGGCTTTCATGTATTTATTCTAAAATAGAATATTGGAATATAAAAGAGAAGGATTTATACCCTTCTCTTTTTAGTTCCTATTTTCTTCAGTTGAGGAATCCTTTTCTCAAAAAAGTAAAATTATGATAAAATGGAAAAAAAGAAAGATGAAATGATGAGTTATTTTAAAAAGTATAGATTTGATAAATCTAAGTTTAAGTTGGGGATGCGCACCTTTAAAACAGGAATCGCTGTTTTTTTGGTCCTCATGATTTTTGGTTTTTTTGGATGGAAGGGACTTCAGATTGGAGCTCTTACAGCCGTTTTTAGCTTGAGAGAAGACTTTGATAAGAGTGTCCATTTTGGGACATCTCGTATCTTAGGGAATAGTATCGGTGGTTTTTATGCGCTGATTTTCTTTCTCTTGAATAACTTTTTTCATGGAGCCTTTTGGGTAACTCTCCTTGTGGTTCCGATATGTACCATGTTAACCATCATGACAAATGTTGCCATGAACAATAAGTCAGGGGTCATTGGGGGAGTTGCAGCCATGCTGATTATTACCCTATCAATTCCGAGCGGAGAGACTGTTTTGTACGTGTTTGCTCGAGTTTTTGAGACTTTTATGGGAGTTTTTGTAGCAATTCTAGTAAATTATGATATTGATCGCTTGCGGAGTCTCATACAGAAAAAATAAAATAATGTCACAAGATATGACATTAACAATTGACGATTGATTTTTTTTAGACTATAATAGACAGAAAGAAGAGGAAGTGCACATGAAGGAAAAAGAATTTCGTCGCAATATGGCAGTTTTCCCCATTGGTAGTGTTATGAAGCTGACCGATCTTTCGGCGCGTCAAATTCGTTATTATGAAGATCAGGAGTTGATAAAACCTGATCGAAACGAAGGCAATCGCCGGATGTATTCTTTAAATGATATGGATCGGTTGCTTGAGATTAAGGATTATATCTCTGAAGGTCTGAACATTGCTGCTATCAAGAAAAAATATGCCGAACGTGAGGCGAAAGCTAAAAAACCAGTCAGTCAAACTGAGGTGCGTCGGGCCCTTCGGAATGAGGTTCTTCAACAAAGTCGCTTTGCTTCTCAACAATCACCTTTTGGTCGCGGTTAGGCAACCGCAAGTCGTCATATATAAGGAGAAAAACCATGCCAATCACAGCTGCAGATATTCGTCGTGAAGTTAAGGAAAAAAATGTAACCTTTATCCGTCTCATGTTTTCAGATATTTTGGGAACAATGAAAAACGTCGAAATTCCTGCTACAGATGAACAACTAGACAAGGTCTTGTCAAACAAGGCTATGTTTGATGGATCTTCTATTGAAGGGTTTGTTCGTATCAATGAATCAGATATGTACTTGTACCCTGACCTGGACACATGGACTGTCTTCCCTTGGGGAGATGAGAACGGTAGTGTCGCAGGATTGATCTGTGATGTCTATACAACAGAAGGAGAGCCATTTGCTGGAGATCCTCGAAGCAACCTTAAACGAGCTCTTCATCACATGGAAAAAGTAGGATTCAAATCTTTCAACCTTGGTCCAGAACCAGAATTCTTCCTATTTAAGCTTGATGAAAATGGAGACCCAACTCTCGAGGTAAATGACAAGGGTGGTTACTTTGATTTGGCGCCTACAGACCTTGCCGATAATACCCGTCGTGAGATTGTAAATGTCTTGACTAAAATGGGATTTGAAGTAGAGGCCAGTCACCACGAAGTTGCCGTAGGTCAACACGAGATTGACTTTAAGTATGATGAAGTTCTTCGTGCTTGTGATAAGATTCAAATCTTTAAACTTGTTGTAAAGACAATTGCGCGTAAACATGGTTTGTATGCAACCTTTATGGCTAAACCTAAATTTGGTATCGCTGGTTCAGGAATGCACTGCAATATGTCCTTGTTTGATGATGAAGGGAACAACGCTTTCTTTGATCCAAATGATCCAAAAGGAATGCAATTGTCAGAAACAGCCTATCATTTCCTTGGTGGTTTGATCAAGCACGCTTACAACTACACAGCTATCATGAACCCGACAGTTAACTCATACAAACGTTTGGTTCCAGGGTATGAAGCACCTGTTTACATCGCTTGGGCAGGTCGTAACCGTTCACCGTTAGTACGCGTTCCTGCTACTCGTGGAATGGGAACACGTTTGGAATTGCGCTCAGTAGACCCAATGGCAAATCCATATATCGCAATGGCTGTTCTTTTGGAGGTTGGTTTGCACGGTATTGAAAACAAAATCGAAGCACCAGCGCCAATCGAAGAAAATATCTATATCATGACTGCAGAAGAACGTAAAGAGGCTGGTATCACAGACCTTCCATCAACTCTTCACAACGCTTTGAAGGCTATGACAGAAGATGAAGTGGTTAAAGCAGCTCTAGGTGAACACATCTACACTAGCTTCCTTGAAGCCAAACGAATTGAGTGGGCAAGCTATGCAACCTTCGTTTCACAATGGGAAATTGATAACTACTTAGATCTATACTAATAGAGAAGAAAGATTGTCTGAGGGTAAGCAGTCATACAGCAGTCTAAGCAATCGAATACTTATAACCCCTAAATTAGCGATTTCGGTCGCTATTTATTTTTCGAAAATCCTCTTGATTCTTTTGCAAATTAGATCTATCATCAAACGTGTAGAAGAAAATCAAGGAGTCACTATAGAAAAATTCAATTTTGAAAACAATATCGGGAAAGAAAACAAACTGCCTCAAATCGAAATCTACAAGCTTACTAACTTTTGCAAGCTTCAAAATTACACATCTGTAAATATTTTTTTGAAAGATATATTTGAACCTATAGTGAATTGAGACTAGAATAGTACACTGTACCTGCTAAAACATTTCTAGAAATTAATTTAACTTTCCTAATCGATTTGTTCACATCTTATTTCAATCTACTATATTATCCTAATAAATGATGATGGCGATCGTTTTGTTTATGCTTGTCGATTTTTGAATCTTGAACGACCACAAGAATATTTCTGCCGAGGTTGCCAAACGAAAAAATCTGAAAATATTGAATTTTAGGACGAACAACTATAGGCAGAAAAAGTGGAGGTTTTGAATATTCGTTTGGAAGTAAAAAATTAAACTATCTACAATCTCATCAGCAATAAACCTATTTTAACTCCATTATCTATAGGCGTATTTTTACGCCTTTTTATATATTTGAAGCACATAAGAAACATTATGAGAAGTTCGCTGATGGAAGTGTTCAAGAAATTGATGTTCCTTATGATATTCCTGAGAATTGGGAGTGGGTGAGGGTTGGTAATATTTGTACTACAAATATTGGGCTGACTTTTAAACCGAGTGAAGTTCAAGAAACAGGAATACCTATCTATAAGGCTAATAATATTAAAAACGGGAAAATTAGCACACTAGATTTAGCCTTTGTATCTGAAAAAACAATAATAAAGGAAAATGAGTGGCTAAACAAAAATGATATTTTAATGGCTGTTAGAAGTGGTAGTAAGCAGCTTGTCGGAAAGACAGCTATTGTCGGAAATTTAAAGACGAAAACGAGTTTTGGTGCATTTATGTCAGTAATTCGTCCTATATCCGTTTCCTCTACTTTTATGAACTATTTTTTTCAATCAAGTCATTTCAGAAGTCAGCTTGACGATGCAAACACAACTACAATTTTTCAAGTTACTCAAAAAATGTTAAAGGAAACTCTCCTCCCCCTTCCATCCCTCGCCGAACAAAAACGGATTGTTGCTCAAATTGAACGATCCTTGAAAAAGGTTGAAATTTACGCTGAAAGCTACAATCAACTACAAAAGTTAGATAAAGAATTTCCAGATAAACTAAAAAAATCTATTCTTCAATATGCTATGCAAGGAAAATTAGTTGAACAAGACCCAAATGATGAATCAGTCGAAATTTTACTTGAAAAAATACGAGCAGAAAAACAAAAACTCTTTGAAGAAGGCAAGATTAAAAAGAAAGATTTGGAGATTTCAATTGTTTCCCAAGGAGATGATAACTCTTATTATGAGGAAGTTCCTTATGAAATACCAAAAAGTTGGGAGTGGGTGAGGTTTTCTACATTGGTTGAAATTGTTAGAGGTGGTTCTCCACGACCAATCAAAGATTATCTTACTTCCGAAGTAGATGGAATAAATTGGATAAAAATAGGTGATACTGAAAAGGGTGAAAAGTATATAAATAATGTTAAAGAAAAAATCAAAAAATCAGGGCTTAACAAAACTAGATTTGTAAAAAAAGGTACATTTTTGTTAACTAATTCTATGAGTTTTGGTAGACCTTATATTTTGAATGTTGATGGTGCAATACACGATGGATGGTTGGCTATTTCGAACTATGAAAACTCATTAAATAGAGATTACCTATTCTATATTCTTTCATCAAATGTAGTTTATTCTCAATTTTTATCTCTAATTAGTGGAGCTGTTGTGAAAAACTTGAATAGTGATAAAGTTGCTTCTATTCTTATCCCTCTCCCACCCCTTCCTGAACAATCCAGAATAGTTGATAAAATCGAAAAATCTTTCGCCATTATTGACGCACTAATTTAGTATAATAGTTTTACGTGCGGTGGAATTTCTATCAAACATAAGATAGGAGTTTTGCGTTGAAAGATTTTGAATTACATTTGAAGAAAGCTGGTTTAGCTGAAAATACTGTGCGATCATACCTTTATGGTGTTCGATTTTTCTTGGAGAATTACGAACTCAAAATGGAAGATTTATTTGAATACAAGGGATATTTATTAGACAATTTTAAACCTAAAACTGTCAATTTGCGACTACAAGGAGTAAATAAATATCTGGCCTTTATTGGTCATGATGATTTGAAATTAAAATTTGTTAAAGTACAGCAAAAACCGTTTTTAGAAGATGTCATTAGCCATGCTGATTACCTTTTTCTTAAACGTAGTTTGAAAAAAGATGGTATTTTAAAATGGCATTTTGTCGTTTGGTTTTTAGGTGCAACTGGGGCTCGTGTAAGTGAACTTATTAAACTAAAAGTAGAGCATGTAGAAATCGGTTATTTTGACATTTACTCAAAAGGTGGTAAAATTCGTAGACTGTACATTCCTAAAAAATTAAGAAATAGTTGTCTTAGTTGGTTAGAATCAGAAAATCGCCGAAGTGGATATTTATTTTTGAATAAATTTAACGAACCAATTACAGCAAGAGGAGTTGCTCAACAGTTAAAAAATTATGCTGATAAATACAAAATGAATCCTAAAGTAATTTACCCTCATTCTTTTAGGCATTTATTTGCTAAGAATTTTTTAGCGAAGTATAACGATATTGCCTTGCTCGCAGATTTGATGGGACACGAAAGTATAGAAACTACTCGAATTTATCTAAGGAAAACAGCTACTGAACAACAAAATATTGTAGATAAAATTGTTAATTGGTAAAAAATAACAGGTAGTCAAACTGACTACCTGTTATTTTTGTGATTATGGCTCTTATTATGAGCAGTTACCGAGAAACTGGATGCTTTCAACTCTAGATAGTGTCTCCAATCTCTATACTGGAAATAGTATTAACGCTACTGAAAAGAAAAAATATTTTTCTGGAGTAGATGGGATTAATTATATTGCAACCAAGGATGTCAATTTTGATAACACTATTAATTATGATAATGGTATTAAAATTCCCGATAACTATTTGTCAAAATTCAAAATTAGCTACTTCAATTCTGTATTGCTGTGCTTAGAAGGTGGCAGTGCTGGACGCAAAATAGGATTGTTGAAACAAGATGTCTGCTTTGGTAATAAGTTGTGTAATTTATCATTTTACTACGGAGAAAATAAATTTCTTTATTATTTTCTTCAAAGTCCACAATTTTTAAGTGATTTCCAAGAAAATAAATCTGGAATAATTGGAGGTGTTAGTAAAAATAACTTGGGGAACATATTGATTCCTGTATTACCTAGGAATGAACAAATGCGTATTACCCAGGAAATTGACTTACTTTTTCAAAAAGTTTCTCAACTTTCTGAGTAATAAGTTCCTGTTCCTCAAAAGGGGCTAACGGAATTGATAGCTCGCTCAGTGCAGTTTTAGGAATATTATATAAAGCTTGACCTGATAGTTTAGTTATTGCTTTCAATTGTTTATAGAATAACGGAGAGGACAAGTTAAATAATAGAAATTTTGAAAGAATCTCTGAACTTTCGAAGGGTGTTAATTGGAAAACAAATCCACCAGCCACAACACCATCATAGTCTTTATCAATTCTTGCAAACTTTCCAATATGTTCTAAAGAGGTTGATACAGGTGTTAATAGCTGATTATGTTTTAAATAAACCTGCTCAGAGGAGATGAATTGTGTATCAATGTAGTAATCATTATCCAAAAGAGAAAATTCTAAAGGCTTAATATTACCACCACGTATAATTCTAACACCTTTATTATTAATGCTTAAATCGCCCTTCTTGTAAGAAAGACCTGTATTTATTGAAAAAATATCTTTTATTTTTATAACAACCCAATTCATAGGTATATTCCCATAATAAGAGTTATCATCTCCTTGGGAAACAATTGAAATCTCCAAATCTTTCTTTTTAATCTTGCCTTCTTCAAAGAGTTTTTGTTTTTCTGCTCGTATTTTTTCAAGTAAAACTTCGACTGATTCATCATTTGGGTCTTGTTCAACTAATTTTCCTTGCATAGCATATTGAAGAATAGATTTTTTTAGTTTATCTGGAAATTCTTTATCTAGCTGTTCTAGTCTATTATAACTTTCAGCATATTCATCTACTTTTTCTAAAGCTGATTCGATTACTTCTACTATTCGTTGTTGTTCGGCTAGCGGAGGGATAGCAATTAACAATAGATTAAAATTATAATCATTGATTGCAGGATAACTTGTTCCAGTAGATTTATTATTAACACGATTGATAAAATTATCTGATAATAAATAATATTTCAAATATGTTTCGTTAAGTAAAGTATCCAAAACAATAAATGCTGTACTAGCTATCAAATACTCTTTAAGTTCTCTAACTACAGCAATATTTTTTAGATATGGTCTAACTGTTGAAAATAAGACACTATTCTGCGAAACTAATTTTCTAGCACGGGAAGGCGCTTGTTCAGGTGAAAGATATTGTAGATTTTTATAGTTGATTATATTCTTTTTTCTATCAATACTAGACGTATCTATATACCTAAAGAATTTCTCTGGCTTATTTTGCCCAAAATTCCAATAAATTGATTTTATCCTCACCCACTTCCAATTCTCAGGAATATCATAAGGAACATCAATTTCTTGAGTGCTTCCATCAGCAAACTTCTCATAATGTTTCCCATCATCACCACGAAATATCTCGGTTTCCTTTTTATCTCGTTTGATTTTTCCTTCACTGATAAGTTTTTCTTTTTCAGCTTTAATTCTCTTTAACAATTCACTTGCAGGTTCGTCATTGGGATTTTGCGGCACTAATTTCCCTTCCATCGCTCTTTGGAGAATGCTTGCTTTAAGTTGTTCTGGTGTCATTATTTGTCCTCCAACAACTGCAAAATATCAGCTAATACATTATCAATCTTATGATTTAAAGTTGCTCTTTCCGCTTGATAATTCTGAATCAACTCAAAGGGATTTAAGATTTCCTCTTCCTCTTTTGGAAAACCACACTGATCTAAATTATAATTCAACTCAGCCAATTCACTAGGTGTAAATGATTTAGATTTGTAGAACTTACCTTCCAGAATCTCTTCACGATTTTCCCACCAGTCACGAACAGGATTGAAGTGTTCTGACTTCATCGGCTTAGTTTTCGAGAAATTTTTATAACCATCTGGCATATCTAAACGATAAAACCAAGTTTCTTCTGTTTTCTTTGTTTTATCAAAGAAAAGAATGTTCGTATGGATTCCTGTATACGGTGCAAAGACACTATGAGGCAACCTAATAATCGTATGCAAGTTGAACTCATCTACCAGTTTTTGTTTCAAGCGAGTTTTTACACCTTCACCAAATAGAAAACCATCAGGTAAAATAACTCCAACACGACCATTTTCTTTCAAACGATACATAATGACAGCCATAAATAAATCAGCCGTTTCAGAACTCCGTAATTCTGCTGGAAAGTTATTTTTTATTGTTTCTAATTCTGACCCTCCAAAAGGTGGATTCATCATAATAATGTCAAATTTTTCATCATCCGTATATTCACGAACATTTTTCTCCAAAGTATTTCCATGAACAATTTTAGGGTCATCAATTTCGTGAAGAAACAGATTTGTAACTGCTAAAAGATGAGGAAATGCTTTCTTTTCAATACCAAAAACAGCTGTATTATATTTTTTGGTATCTTCACTAGTTTTACGTTGACTACTTAAACGGTTCAGAGTCGAAGTCAAGAAGCCTCCTGTTCCGCAAGCAAGGTCTGCCATTGATTCTCCAAGTTTTGGGTCAAGAACTTCGGCGATAAAATCAGTCGCTGCACGTGGCGTATAAAATTCTCCTGAGTTCCCAGCATTTTGAATATCTTTAAGAATTTTTTCGTAAATATCATTAAACGAATGACGATCTTCAGGGCTATTGAAATCAACTTCATCAATAACATTGATGACTTGGCGTAACAAGACGCCATTTTTCATATAGTTGTTCGCATCTTCAAAAGCTGATTTAACAATCGTTTTTCGAATAGGCATATTTGAAGTTATTTCAAGCTCTTTCAACTCTTTGAATAACTTGTTATTGACAAAATCAAGTAATTCATCGCCTGTCAATACCCGTTCCCCATTTTGAGCATGAGCCCAATTCCGCCATTTTAATTCCTCTGGGATAATTGACTCATACTCGTCTTCTTCTAATTCCCAAACCATTTCACGGCTATCATAAATTTTTAAGAATAATAACCAAGACATTTGCTCAATACGTTGAGCATCACCATTAACACCAGCATCGTTTCGAGTGATATCTTGAATTCTTTTTACAAATGATGTAATTGACATACTTTCCTTTCATTAAGCTACTGTAAATAGCTCTTTCTCCAATTCTTTAATTGCTTGTAAATATCGTTTTTTATCTCCAAAATAAGTATTGATGATTTTGAAGGTTCCACCATATATCTGAAATTCTGGAAGTTTTAATGTTTCAATGCTTTCGAGTTCTCCAATACCTTTGTCCATGTATTTGTCCAGTAAAATTTCCAAAACAGCACGCGCTTCCTCACTATATTTATATAAATATCCGCTTTGTTTGAGTTTATTGACACGTTCCGTTTTGGTTAATTCTTTTTGACCATAGGCAAGTTTTAGGAGTAAATCAAAATCATCGATTTCTTGTTCTGATATTCCCTCCGACTCTCGAATAGCATCTAGATAAACTCCTTTTTTATAAAGTTCGTCTAAGATAAGCTTCTTTTTATCCGCCGTATGCCAAACTGTGATAAAATCGTTCAAAGTGGCGTAGCTACCTAAGATATTCTTCCGAGTGTAGTCGGTCAGGCTTTCGGTAATCAGTTTCCCATTTTCGTCCAATACTTGAACAGTAGAATTAAGAATGGTAACCTGCTTATCTGTAACGATATATTTTTCTACTGGGTCACCACCTTCGTTTACAAAACCAGGTGTAGTACCATTGTTTGTTTTTGCGCCCGTTTCCAGAACCTTCACTGGTTCACCATCAAAATCAGGGTCAGCAAACAAATTGGTAACATTTCGAAAATCAATAATCGTAAAAAATTCTTTCCCCTTTTGAGGATAAAGACGTGTGCCACGACCAATAATTTGTTTAAATTCAGTCATGGATTGGATATTAGAGTCTAAAACAATCAAACGACATGTTTTAGCATTAACTCCTGTCGTTAATAATTTAGACGTTGTTACAATAGCGGGAAAATTAGAATTGACATCCATAAAGTTATCCAGTTGAGCTTTTCCTTCAGCGTTGTCACCAGTTACTTGCATGACATAACGATAGTCTTCTTGGACTAAGTCTAGATTCTCTTTTACAAGCGCAGCACGCATTCGCTCGGCATGGTCAATATCAACACAAAAAACAATTGTCTTATCAAATCGTGCATTGTTTTGCTTCATATAATCAGAAACAAACTTGGCAACTCTTTGCGTTCTATCATCAATGACAATGGTTTTGTCAAAATCTTTCCTGCCGTAGTACCTATCTTCTATTAATTGTCCGTTAGTATCAACTTTTCCAGTTTCTGGACGATAACCATCCACATCCACATCTAAATTAACCCTCATAACACGATATGGAGCCAAAAAACCATCCTCGATTCCCTGTTTTAAACTATAAGTATAGATTGGCTCACCAAAGTATTCCATATTGGAAGCATTCTTGGTTTCTGTAGGAGTAGCGGTCATCCCAATTTGTGTAGCAGAACTGAAATAATCAATCACCTTGCGCCAGTTACTGTCTTCCTTAGCTGAGCCACGGTGCGCTTCATCAATTATGATTAAATCAAAGAAATCTTTGTCGAACTTTTGATAATGTGTTTCAGTTCCATCTTCACCAGTTAGTTGCTGATAAAGCCCCAGATAAATTTCAAAAGAATTTAATTTTTCAGGAGCAGTCAAAAGTTTTGGTGTAATTTTCGTCATTACCTTTTCGAATGGCTTAAAGTCTTCAGCCATCGTTTGGTCTACTAAGATGTTTCTATCCGCTAAGAATAAAACTCGTTTAGCCAAACCAGCTTTTCGAAGGCGATGAATAATTTGAAAAGCCATGAACGTTTTCCCCGTTCCTGTTGCCATCACAAACATTACTCGTTTTTGTCCTCTGGCAACTGTTTCAATAGTACGGTTGATAGCTATTTGCTGATAATAGCGTGGCGTTTTCATTGAGAAGGCGTCTGTATAGTATGGAGTTGAGATAGCTTCTGTAATTTCGTACGTCAATCCTTTTTCCTTCGTCATACGAGAAAATAATTCTTCACGAGTAGGGAATTCGTCTAACTCCAGTTCACGTTCTTCTCTCGTGATACGGTCGTGTTCAATAAAGCCATCACCATTCGAAGAATAAACAAATGGAACATCTAAAATCTCTCCATATTCAATAGCTTGTTGTAATCCTGCTCGAACGCTGTGTTTATTATCCTTTGCCTCAACAATTGCAATTCGAGTTCCAAATTGGTAATACAGTGAGTAGTCTGATTTTTTTCCTTCTTTACGTCGAGCCTTATCTCCTCTAACCTCAATTCGACCATCAGTGAAGTATTCTTCGTAAGCGATATGCTCACCATTTTTCCATCCTTTGGATACAATAGCAGGAGTGATGAAATTTGCTTTAATATCCTCCTCACTCATTTCTTTCTTAGACTTTATAAACTCAACCATATTGAACCCTCCGCATTCTAAAAATCTACTCCTCCATAAAATAAACTATCAGAACAAATTATACTTCTATTATATCATATTTATAAAAATACTCTGCTAAATTGTTGAAAATAAGTATACAATATACTTTAGCATCGAGTCAGATTATCTCCGCATAACACCGCTATTTTTCGCTGTTTTCGGCAGGCGACTTATTATCATTCTACAAGCACTTTCAGTCGAGCTGGTGAGCTATTTTTCAAAAATAAATAATCACATTTAAACATTTTGAAAGTATAAAATATCTACATCAGCCGTTCAAAAATTGGCGTAAATTTTACCATAATATTTTTGTTTAAATAAAGATTTTTTTATGTCAAACGGATTTTAACAATGCGGATGCTTCCTATTTTGCTTCTCTTTTTAGCGCTACTACCGGTTTTCTCAAAGTTTGTCAGTGGAGGTAGTTCTTTCAGTTGGGGAATGTTTTTGATTGTTATCATAGACTGTACTTTATTGATAGTTTTCACGATTCAGGTTTCTTATATTTTTTGGAGATTGTTTCAAAAGTGGAGAGAATTATCTGATAAATAAAACCATTTTGGAGGTTAGACAATGAAAAGCAAAGTACAATTTCGAATGTTTACCATTTTTGATTTGGATAAGGTAGAAGATTATTTGCATGAGATGCATTTGAAAGGTTGGAAATTTAAATCGAATCGTTTTGGCTTTTTCTATTTTGAACCATGCCGACCAGATGATGTAATTTACCGTGTGTGGAATACTAGCTACCTTAGAAAAAATGAGATGGATTTACAAAGTATGAAGGATAGAGAATGGGAATTTGTGGAAAATTGTTCTTATACTGTTTTTCGAAAAGCAACTTGTGATGTAGATTCAAATGATCAATCATTCATGGACAATCGTCTTCGATGGACTGATGTGAAATCTAGACTTCGTACATCTACAGTTTCTATCTCTGGCGGTCTAGTTGTTTGTATGAGCCTGTTTCGCGAAAGTCTCTCTCAATCTTTCTTCCTTATTTTTGCCCTTTATGCCCTCATGATTTCTTACCTAATCTATAGTTTTTACAGACTTAAAAAGAAATATCTTGAGAATGTAGGATGATTTTCTAGGTCCTCAGACCGATTTTTAGCACTCTTGACAAAAGAGTGCTAATTTTTTGAGTTTTTGTCTTGACATTCTTTTCTAAGGGTGTATAATAGAATCATAAGTTAGCACTTGGATGCGTCGAGTGCTAAAAGATCTACCAGAGAGGAGTAGCGAGATGGTTACAGAACGTCAGCAGAATATTTTAAATCTGATTATTGACATCTTTACCAAAACGCACGAACCTGTTGGATCTAAAGCCTTGCAAGAGTCTATCAACTCTAGTAGTGCTACCATTCGAAATGATATGGCAGCTCTAGAAAAGCAAGGTTTACTTGAAAAGGCACATACTTCCAGTGGTCGTATGCCGAGTGTGGCTGGTTTTCAATACTATGTCAAACACTCCCTATCCTTTGACCGTTTAGCTGAAAATCAAGTTTATGAGATTGTAAAAGCCTTTGATCAAGAATTCTTCAAGCTTGAGGATATTCTTCAAGAGGCAACGAAAATTTTGTCAGACTTGAGTGGTTGTACGGTTGTAGCGCTGGATGTAGAACCAAGTAGGCAGAAGCTAACAGCTTTTGATATTGTTGTCCTCGGGCAACATACAGCTCTTGCTGTTTTTACGCTTGATGAGTCTAGAACAGTTACCAGTCAGTTTTTGATTCCGAGAAATTTCTTGCAGGAGGATTTAAGCCGCCTCAAGACCATGATTCAAGAACGTTTCCTGGATCAGACTGTTTTGGATATTCACTACAAGATTCGGACAGAGATTCCGCAAATTATCCAACGTTACTTCACAACAACGGATAACGTTATGGATCTTATTGAGCATATCTTTAAAGAAATGTTCAATGAAAATATCGTGGTTTCTGGCAAAGTCAATCTTTTGAATTTCGCTAATTTAGCGGCCTATCAATTTTTTGATCAGCCACAAAAGGTAGCTTTGGAAATTCGAGAGAATCTGATTGGCGACCAGATGCAAAGTGTCCGAGTTGCTGATAGCCAAGAATCTTGTCTTGCTGACTTAGCAGTGATTAGCAGTAAGTTCCTGATTCCTTATCGTGGGTTTGGAATTCTGGCGATTATTGGTCCAGTCAATTTGGATTATCAACAATTGGTTAATCAACTTAATGTTGTCAATCGAGTTTTGACTATGAAGTTGACGGATTTTTACCGCTATCTCAGTAGCAATCACTATGAAGTGAATTAAGATTGAAATCATTAAAGGAGGCGAAAATGGCCCAAGATATAAAAAATGAAGAAATAAAAGAAGAGGAAGTTGTGGAAACAGCTGAAGAAACAACTCCTGAGAAGTCTGAATTGGACTTAGCTAATGAACGTGCCGAGGAGTTTGAAAACAAATATCTTCGTGCCCACGCAGAAATGCAAAACATTCAGCGTCGTGCCAACGAAGAACGCCAGCTCTTGCAACGCTATCGTAGCCAAGATTTGGCGAAAGCAATCTTGCCATCATTGGATAATCTAGAACGTGCCCTTGCTGTTGAAGGGTTGACAGATGATGTGAAGAAGGGCTTGGAAATGGTCCAAGAAAGTTTGGTACATGCTCTGAAAGAAGAAGGAATCGAAGAAATTCCAGCAGACGGAGAATTTGACCATAACTACCACATGGCCATCCAAACCCTCCCAGCTGACGATGAGCATCCAGCAGACACCATCGCACAAGTCTTCCAAAAAGGCTACAAACTCCATGACCGCATCCTACGCCCAGCAATGGTAGTCGTGTATAACTAGGCTACAGAACTAAAAAACCTTGTCCGAAACGACACTAAACTATGAAAGAAAGATAAGAAGCAAGCCGGAGGCTTGCAAGGAAGATATTTCCCGCCGTGGTGAAACAGGGGATTTTTGAGACAATAGGCTCAAAAATAAGTGATGAAATCCCGAAGGGAGTTGCTCACGTCCCCACCACTTAAGGGAAGTATCAAAAAGAAAAAAAGAAGATAAAATTTAAGGAGAAAAACACATGTCTAAAATTATCGGTATTGACTTAGGTACAACAAACTCAGCAGTTGCAGTTCTTGAAGGAACTGAATCAAAAATCATCGCAAACCCAGAAGGGAACCGTACAACTCCATCTGTAGTTTCTTTCAAAAACGGTGAAATCATCGTTGGTGACGCTGCAAAACGCCAAGCAGTCACAAACCCAGATACAGTTATCTCTATCAAATCTAAGATGGGAACTTCTGAAAAAGTTTCTGCTAACGGCAAAGAATACACTCCACAAGAAATTTCAGCTATGATCCTTCAATACTTGAAAGGTTATGCTGAAGAATACCTTGGTGAAAAAGTAACCAAGGCTGTTATCACAGTTCCAGCTTACTTTAACGATGCTCAACGTCAAGCAACTAAAGACGCTGGTAAAATCGCTGGTCTTGAAGTAGAACGTATCGTCAACGAACCAACTGCAGCAGCCCTTGCATACGGTTTGGACAAGACTGACAAAGAAGAAAAAATCTTGGTATTTGACCTTGGTGGTGGTACATTCGACGTATCTATCCTTGAATTGGGTGATGGTGTCTTTGACGTATTGGCAACTGCAGGGGACAACAAACTTGGTGGTGACGACTTTGACCAAAAAATCATCGACCACTTGGTAGCAGAATTCAAGAAAGAAAATGGAATCGACTTGTCAAACGACAAGATGGCTCTTCAACGTTTGAAAGATGCAGCTGAAAAAGCGAAGAAAGACCTTTCTGGAGTGACTTCAACTCAAATCAGCTTGCCATTTATCACTGCTGGTGAGGCTGGACCTCTTCACTTGGAAATGACCTTGACTCGTGCTAAATTCGACGATTTGACTCGTGATCTTGTAGAACGTACTAAAACTCCAGTTCGCCAAGCCCTTTCAGATGCAGGTTTGAGCTTGTCAGAAATCGACGAAGTCATCCTTGTTGGTGGTTCAACTCGTATCCCTGCCGTTGTTGAAGCTGTTAAAGCTGAAACTGGTAAAGAACCAAACAAATCAGTTAACCCTGATGAAGTAGTTGCTATGGGTGCTGCAATCCAAGGTGGTGTCATCACTGGTGATGTGAAAGACGTTGTCCTTCTTGACGTAACACCATTGTCACTTGGTATCGAAACAATGGGTGGTGTCTTCACAAAACTCATCGACCGCAACACAACGATTCCAACATCTAAATCACAAGTCTTCTCAACTGCAGCAGACAACCAACCAGCCGTTGATATCCACGTTCTTCAAGGGGAACGCCCAATGGCAGCAGACAACAAGACTCTTGGACGCTTCCAATTGACTGATATCCCAGCTGCACCTCGTGGTATCCCTCAAATCGAAGTAACATTCGACATCGACAAGAACGGTATCGTATCTGTTAAAGCCAAAGATCTTGGAACTCAAAAAGAACAAACAATTGTTATCCAATCAAACTCAGGTTTGACAGACGAAGAAATCGATCGCATGATGAAAGATGCAGAAGCAAACGCTGAAGCAGATAAGAAACGTAAAGAAGAAGTTGACCTTCGTAACGAAGTAGACCAAGCTATCTTTGCGACTGAAAAGACAATCAAAGAAACTGAAGGCAAAGGATTCGATGCAGAACGTGATGCTGCACAAGCTGCCCTTGATGATCTTAAGAAAGCTCAAGAAGACAACAACTTGGACGAAATGAAAGCAAAACTTGAAGCATTGAACGAAAAAGCTCAAGGACTTGCTGTGAAACTCTACGAACAAGCCGCAGCAGCGCAACAAGCTCAAGCAGGAGCAGAAGGCGCACAAGCAACAGGAAACGCAGGCGATGACGTCGTAGACGGAGAGTTTACTGAGAAATAGGGGGATAGCATAATGGGTGTTAAGCAAAATAATGTTTCTGATGTTGCAGATTATCATGAAAAGATAAAGTTGTTTGAAGAGTTGCATAATTTAAGTTTTAATCCATCAGAGATGATGGTGACTGTGGAAAGAAATGGAAATGTAATTTATAAAGAACTAACAGAAGTAGCTATTTATAAGAGTAGATATGACAACACTTCTGTTATTAAAGATGTTATGATTGACTTTTCGGACGATAATCTTCAGAAGTTAAAACTATATAAAACACAAGATCCACACTATAATAAATTTGAGCTTGATTTAGCTAAAAGGACTTTGAAGATTACTACTAGAGATAATACAACTATTTTTATTTCAAAGAAATAATCTAAATCCAGAGGTTGCAACCCAGCCTCTGTTTTTCGGTAAAAAGATAAAACCTGATTTGCTTGGATTTTGTCTTATCAATATAAAAGAAAGGAATTGAACCCGACCTAAATCGTGGTTTGATTCACAATATCAATAGAAAGGAACAAAGAGCGTTCGGGGAATTGAACTCGAACTCTGAAGTTTCTTACTCAATATGAAAGAAAGGAACTGAACCCGACCTAAATTCTCGGAAAAAAGATAAATCTGTCTAGGAGCATCGCTCCTGCGTCAGATTTCCTATTTTTCAGTCGAATTTTACGGTCTTGGTATCTTAAATGAACAATACTGAATTTTATGACCGTTTGGGCGTTTCAAAGAATGCGTCTCAAGATGAGATCAAGAAAGCCTATCGGAAATTATCTAAAAAATATCACCCAGATATCAACAAAGAGCCTGGTGCTGAGGACAAGTACAAGGAAGTTCAAGAAGCCTATGAGACTTTAAGTGATGAACAGAAACGTGCTGCTTACGACCAATATGGTGCGGCTGGAGCCAACGGTGGCTTTGGTGGTGCAGGTGGTTTCGGTGGCTTCGATGGTGCAGGCGGTTTTGGTGGATTTGAAGATATCTTCTCAAGTTTTTTCGGCGGAGGCGGTTCTTCTCGCAATCCAAACGCTCCTCGTCAAGGTGATGACCTCCAGTATCGCGTCAATTTGACTTTTGAAGAAGCCATCTTTGGTACTGAAAAAGAAGTCAAATACAATCGTGAATCAAGCTGTCGTACTTGTAACGGATCAGGTGCTAAGCCTGGGACAAGTCCAGTTACTTGTGGACGTTGTCATGGCTCTGGTGTTATCAACGTCGATACTCAAACACCGCTTGGTATGATGCGTCGCCAAGTAACCTGTGATGTCTGTCATGGACGTGGAAAAGAAATCAAAGATCCATGTACAACTTGTCATGGAACAGGTCATGAAAAACAAGCCCACAGTGTCCATGTAAAAATTCCAGCAGGTGTCGAAACTGGTCAACAAATTCGTCTAGCTGGTCAAGGGGAAGCAGGCTTTAACGGTGGTCCTTATGGAGACTTGTATGTAGTAGTTTCTGTAGAAGCAAGCGATAAATTTGAGCGTGAAGGAACAACTATTTTCTACAAGTTAAACCTCAATATCGTCCAAGCAACTCTTGGTGATACTGTCGATATCCCAACCGTTCACGGTGATGTTGAATTGGTGATTCCAGAGGGAACTCAAACCGGTAAACGATTCCGTCTACGTGGTAAGGGAGCTCCAAGTCTTCGTGGTGGTGCTGTTGGTGACCAATACGTGACTGTTAATGTCGTGACTCCAACAGGCTTGAACGAACGACAAAAAGCAGCCTTGAAAGAATTCGCAGCTGCAGGTGACTTGAAAGTCAATCCAAAGAAAAAAGGCTTCTTTGACCACATAAAAGATGCCTTTGAGGGTGAATAAAACAAAAAAGAGCCATAAGGCTCTTTTTGTGTTATCTTTGAAAATTTAGAATCGAAAAATCATTTTCCAGTTAGCCTATTATTTATACTTTTGCTTGAGTAAGCCAGCTGCATCCATCTCCTGGATGAGTTGCTTGAGTTCTGCTTCCTTACCGGGTTTCACAGTTACGGTATCAATGCGCTTAATCGCCGAATTGTCCTGGATATCCACCAAGGTCAAAGCTTTTTCATAAAATGCGATTCCCTTTTTCATGCTTTCTGGATCTTTCAAAGTTAGAATTGTGTAAGAAGAATGCGATTTCTTTCCGTTTTCTCGGAAATGCTTCTCGCCTTCTTCCTCTAAAAATTGTATTAACCCATGATTGAACAAGTTATCCCCTACTTTATAGTAAGAAATATCTCCTGTCTGTAGGACATAGACTTTGAGTCGGTTTTTAGTTAGGTTTGGACTTTCTTTAAGGACAGTGTGGCTATTGACGACCTCATCAGAGAATGTCACATAAAAATCTAAGCCCCCACCCTCGTAATGATAGTGTCCATTTGATTCTACTTTTTCTGGAGGCAGGTCAAGGGAGATAAAGATTTGTTTTAAGGTTTCATTTCCTTCTCGAATATCACTTGATGAGGCCTTGAAAAGATTGGCTACAAGTAGAAATGCTAGGGTTACAAAAAGACAGAAGCAACCGGAAATAATCAAGATGACTTTTAAAAACTGTTTCATGTTTAGTCCCTCCCTTTTCTGTTAGGAGCTGGTAATCCAAGATGGATTTAAGGGGATATAAGGAAAGTTGGATGCTTTCTTTTTTAGTTTTCTTCAGTTTCTCGTAGTTCTTTTATCACAGCAAGCCTTGCTTGGAGATCTTTTTCTAAGGCTTTAAATTTATAGGTTAGGTCTTCTTGGTATTCCTTGATGACATCTTTTTGTTGATTGATAATTTGTAAGCTATTTTGGATAACATCTAAATCACCTTTGATTGCTTCAACGCGATCAGTTGTATCTAAAACTTCTTCAGTGATAACTTCACGATTTTTAACGAGGATGTAAGATCCGACTGCTGATCCAGCAAAAAGTAGTAAATTTGATAGTTTCATAGGAACTCCTTAAGCGTTTTTGATCGTTTCAGCGACTTGGGCAAGTTTGTCAAAGTCAGGTTCATGGGCAACAAAGTCAATTTTTAGGTCATCCTCGGCACCATAACGAGGAACGAGGTGGACATGGGTATGGAAAACGGTTTGTCCAGCTACCTTTTCGCAGTTGGCGATGATATTCATGCCTTCAGCTTGGGTAGCTTTCATAACCTTTTGAGAAATGACTGGAATCTTTGCAAAGAGTTGACTAGCGCTCGTCGAATCCATTTCTAAAAGGTTGCGATGGTGTTCTTTAGGAACAACCAAGGTATGACCAGGTGTTACTTGAGAAATATCAAGGAAGGCAAGAACCTGTTCATCCTCATAAACCTTGGCTGCAGGGATTTCTCCTGCTAAAATCTTACAAAAAATACAATCTGACATAAAAACCACCTCTTGTGTATTGAATTTTGATATAATATAGCTACATTATACCAGATTCGGAGAAAATATGTTAGAAATTAAAAATCTGACAGGAGGCTATGTTCATGTCCCTGTCTTGAAAGATGTATCCTTTACAGTTGAGAGCGGACAGTTGGTAGGTTTGATAGGTTTGAATGGTGCAGGAAAATCAACGACTATCAATGAGATTATTGGTCTTTTGACGCCATATAGTGGGGAGATTAAGATTGACGGATTGACTCTAAGAGAGGATGCTACGAGCTATCGCAAGAAAATTGGTTATATCCCTGAAACTCCTAGTTTGTACGAGGAATTGACGCTCAGAGAGCATATTGAGACAGTTGCTATGGCCTATGGTATCGAGCAAAATCTAGCTTTTGAACGTGTAGAGCCGCTTTTAAAAATGTTCCGTTTGGATCAAAAATTGGATTGGTTTCCAGTTCATTTTTCCAAAGGGATGAAGCAAAAGGTTATGATTATCTGTGCCTTTGTCGTGGATCCTAGTCTCTTTATCGTAGACGAACCTTTCCTTGGTCTTGATCCTTTGGCGATTTCAGATTTGATTCAACTTCTAGAAGCGGAAAAGAAAAAAGGAAAGTCTATCCTTATGAGTACCCACGTTCTTGATTCTGCTGAAAAGATGTGTGACTCTTTTGTCATTCTTCACAAAGGTCAAGTAAGAGCCAAAGGAAATCTCCAACAACTCCGAGAAGCCTTTGATATGCCAGAAGCAAGCCTCAATGATATCTATTTGGCTCTGACCAAAGAGGAGGAGCTATGAAGGACTTGTTTTTAAAACGAAAGCAGGAATTTCGCAAAGAATGCTTGGGCTACCTCCGTTATGTGCTCAATGATCATTTTGTCTTATTTTTGTTGGTGTTGTTAGGATTTTTGGCCTATCAGTACAACCAGTTGCTCCAACACTTTCCTGAGAATCATTTCCCAATCCTAATTTTGATTGGGATGATATCTATTTTACTTTTGCTTTGGGGCGGTATTGCGACCTACCTAGAAGCGCCTGACAAACTATTTCTTTTAGTTGCTGAAGAAGAAGTGAGAGAACACATCCAGAAGCAAAGTCTGATTTCTTTCATCTTTTGGGTCAGTGTACAGACTCTCTTTTTGCTCCTGTTTGCGCCTTTATTCTTAGCCATGGGTCTTGGTTTGCCGATTTTTGGAGTCTATCTCCTTGTCTTAGGGATAGCAAAATACGTGATTTTTCGCCAAAAGTCTAGCAACTTTTTCCTTGGAAATGGACTTGACTGGGATTATGTTATTGCCCAGGAAAGCAAACGGAAGCAGTTCTTGCTTCGATTTTTTGCTCTCTTTACCCAGGTCAAGGGGATTTCAAATAGTGTTAAGCGCCGAGCTTATCTGGACTTTATCCTAAAGGGAGTTCAGAAAGTACCAGGAAAAATCTGGCAGAATCTTTATCTCCGCTCCTATCTGAGAAATGGAGATTTATTCGCCCTTAGTCTGCGACTCATAATCCTATCTTTGACCGCTCTCATCTTCATTGAGCAATCTTGGATTGCAGTCGCAATTGTAATTTTATTCAATTATCTTTTGTTATTCCAACTTCTAGCCCTCTATCATGCCTTTGACTATCAATATTTGACGCAATTATTCCCAGTAGGTAAGGGGCAAAAAGAGAAAGGCTTGAAGGAAATTTTGAGAGCGATTGGGGTCTTTGTATTAATCTTGGAAAGTCTCATAGGATTGCTTGTTTTTAAGGACAAAATTCTTGTTCTAGCACTTGTGGGAGCAAGTCTTGTCTTGCAATTTCTTTATTTGCCGTATCAACTGAGAAGATTGGTTGACGAATAGCATAAAAATTAGTAGAATAATAAGGAAACTTTATTCGGAGGAAAGAAATGGACTTGGGTGATATTGAGCTAACGCTAACCCCGATATCTGGGAAGAGCGGAAAAGCTTATATGGGAAGTTATCCTGATGGAAAACGTGTTTTTATAAAAATGAATACTTCTCCAATCCTGCCTGGTTTAGCTAGAGAGCAAATTGCACCACAATTGCTCTGGAGCCGTCGTTTACCAGACGGCCGTGATATGTCCGCTCAGGAATGGTTGACAGGAAAAATTTTGACGCCAAGTGATATGAACCGTAAACAAATTATCGATATTTTGACACGTTTACACTGTTCACGTCCCTTAATGACCCAGTTGACACGATTGGGCTATGCAATGGAAACACCTTCGGATTTACTTCAGTCATGGGTGAACAAGGCTCCGGATGCTTTAAAAAACAACCAGTATCTACGTATGGTTTTAGGTGATTTACGTGAGAATCTTCCTGGCTTTAGGGAAGATTATGCAACCATAGTCCATGGGGATGTCCGTCATAGCAACTGGTTTGAGACAGAGAGTGGCTTGATTTATTTAGTAGATTGGGATTCCGTTCGCTTGACTGATCGTATGTTTGATGTGGCCTATCTGCTCTGTCACTATATCCCAGAGTATCAGTGGCAAGAATGGCTAACTAATTATGGCTATAAGTATAATCAAACTGTCTTGAATAAGTTATATTGGTATGCTCAACTGTCATTTTTGAGCCTCATTACCAAATACTATGAAAATCAAGATTTGGATAATGTAAATCGGGAAATCTATGCTTTGCGTAGCTTCCGAGATAAGTATGGAAAGAAAAAATGAGAGTTAGAAATCGTAAAGGGGCAACAGAACTGTTAGAGGCTAATCCGCACTATGTTGTCATAAATCCCGCAGAAGCTAAAGGAAAGTGGCGAGATTTATTTGGCAATGACAATCCAATCCATGTAGAGGTTGGTAGTGGCAAAGGTGCTTTCGTAACAGGAATGGCCAAACAAAATCCTGGAATCAACTATATCGGGATTGATATTCAGAAGTCTGTATTAAGCTATGCTTTAGACAAGGTCTTAGAAGTTGGAGTTCCCAACATCAAACTTCTATGGGTTGATGGTTCAGAATTGACCAATTATTTTGAAGATGGTGAAATTGATCGCTTGTATTTGAATTTCTCGGATCCATGGCCTAAAAAACGCCATGAGAAGCGTCGTTTGACTTATAAGAGCTTCTTGGATACTTTCAAGCGAATCTTGCCTGAACACGGTGAAATTCATTTCAAGACAGATAATCGTGGCTTGTTTGAATATAGCTTAGTGAGCTTTTCACAATATGGCATGAAACTCAATGGCGTTTGGTTAGATTTACATGCCAGCGACTTTGAAGGAAATGTTATGACGGAGTATGAGCAAAAATTTTCAAGCAAGGGTCAAGTCATTTATAGAGTTGAAGCTCAGTTTTAATGTGAAGACTTGTTAGTGAAAAACTGTCGTTCACTCAAATGGAATGTAAACATGTACCTCAAGGATTTAGTTCTGTCTTCGACAGAACTAAATCCTTGAGTTTTTTAATAGATTTGGGATTTTGATAAATTTGTACTTGTGCCCTGATAAGTGGTATAATGTAGGGGTTATGAGAAGAAGCATAAAACCTGTTGTAGTCTATCTTTTCTTTCTCCTTGTGATAGGTGGTCTGATTTTTTTGGATCATCAACACCATCGACAAGCAGATGTGCAAGTAGAAAAAACTGAGAAAACTACACAAAACAGTGAAACAGATAAGGATAAGGTTGTTGAAGATAGATTAGCTAAGATGACTTTGGAGGAGAAAGTAGGACAATTATTCTGGGCTAGAGTTCCCGATAATCATCAGATAGAAGATCTCAAATCCTATCATTTGTCTGGTTATATCTTATTTGGACGAGATTTTGAAGGACAAACCTTAGAGGATATGAAGACTTTGACAAGTCGCTACCAGGCCGCTTCAAAGACTCCTTTATTGATTGCTTCCGATGAAGAAGGAGGAACAGTAACACGTATCAGTTCGATTTTGGATACTCCTTTCCAATCTCCTATGACCCTTTATCATCAAGGAGGGATGGAGGCTGTTCTTTATGATACTAGGCAGAAGGCAGAGCTGCTGAAATCTGTTGGTATCAATGCTGGACTTTTTCCAGTTGCGGATCTTGCAGGTGATCCATCAGCCTTTATTTACGATCGGACCATCGGACAAGATGCCCAAACAACTGCAAGATATGTTAAGCAAGTTGTAGAAGAACTTCAAAAGAATAAGGTCGGTTCAACCTTGAAGCATTTCCCAGGATATGGTGATAATGGAGACAGTCATACCGACATTATCCGAGACAACCGCTCTTTGGATGATTTAAGACAAGCAGATTTTCTACCCTTTCAAGCTGGCATAGATGCAGGTGCGGATAGTATTTTAATTTCTCACAATATCCTGACTAAAATTGATACAGTGCCGTCATCTATCTCGCCAAAAATCAACGAAATTCTTCGCAAGGAGCTGAATTTTAAAGGGGTCATAATGACGGATGATTTAGATATGGCAGGATTAGCCGATTTTGTCAGTCAGGATGAAGCTGCTCTCCAGGTAATATTTGCTGGAAATGATTTAATCCTAGGTTCTTCCTACCAAACTCAGATTCCTTATCTATTAAAGAAAATTTCTTCTGGGGACTTGACAGAAGAGCGTATTGATGAGTCTGTAAGACGTATTTTAGCATGGAAATATGACTTGGGATTATTAGATACGTCTCAGTAAAAGGAAACGTCATTTATAAAATCATGCAGAAACCATAGAAGGAACGCTTTCTATTGGTTGTGAAAAGGTCAAATCCTTGCAGGTTGGATTGATTTGTGTTATACTAATAACAAGAATATAAGAAAGAGAGGCGGGGAGATATCTTCGCCTCTTGCTTATGAGGAGGTGGACGCAATCGCAACTATCGTTGAATTAGTCAGAGAAGTCGTAGAACCTGTTATTGAAGCTCCTTTTGAACTCGTAGATATCGAGTACGGAAAGATTGGCAGTGACATGATTCTTAGTATTTTTGTAGACAAGCCTGAAGGAATCACCTTGAATGATACGGCAGACTTGACTGAAATTATCAGTCCTGTCCTAGATACTATCAAGCCGGATCCCTTCCCAGAACAATATTTCCTAGAAATTACAAGTCCAGGATTGGAGCGTCCTTTGAAAACCAAGGAAGCAGTCGCTGGAGCGGTTGGGAAATATATCCATGTCGGGCTCTATCAAGCCATCGATAAGCAAAAGGTTTTTGAAGGAACCTTGTTGTCCTTTGAAGAGGATGAGTTGACTATGGAATATATGGATAAAACTCGCAAGAAAACAGTCCAAATTCCATATAACTTGGTATCAAAAGCACGTTTAGCAGTAAAATTATAGAAAGAAAGGATAACTTTTGAGAATTCAAAAGTAAAAAGAACATGAGTAAAGAAATGCTAGAGGCCTTCCGCATTTTGGAAGAAGACAAGGGAATCAAGAAAGAAGATATCATCGACGCAGTAGTAGAATCACTTCGATCTGCTTACCGTAGACGCTATGGTCAATCTGATAGTGTAGCTATTGATTTCAACGAAAAGACAGGGGACTTTACTGTCTATACTGTTCGTGAAGTTGTTGATGAAGTATTTGATAGCCGTTTGGAAATCAGTTTAAAAGATGCCCTTGCTATTAATTCAGCCTATGAGCTTGGTGACAAAATCAAATTTGAAGAAGCACCAGGAGAGTTTGGTCGTGTAGCAGCCCAATCTGCTAAACAAACAATCATGGAAAAAATGCGTAAGCAAACACGTGCCATTACCTACAATACATACAAAGAGCATGAACAAGAAATCATGTCAGGTACAGTAGAACGTTTTGACAACCGCTTCATTTATGTTAACCTTGGCAGCATTGAAGCCCAATTGTCTAAACAAGACCAAATTCCTGGAGAAGTGTTTGCTTCTCATGATCGTATCGAAGTTTATGTCTACAAAGTGGAAGACAACCCTCGTGGAGTTAACGTTTTTGTAAGCCGTAGCCACCCAGAAATGATCAAACGTTTGATGGAACAAGAGATTCCAGAAGTATATGATGGAACTGTTGAAATCATGAGCGTAGCCCGTGAAGCAGGTGACCGTACGAAAGTTGCTGTTCGTAGCCACAATCCTAACGTGGATGCTATCGGAACAATCGTTGGACGTGGTGGTGCAAACATCAAGAAAATCACTAGCAAATTCCACCCAGCTCGCTACGATGCTAAGAGCGACCGCATGATTCCTGTTGAAGAAAACATCGACGTTATCGAATGGGTAGCAGATCCAGCTGAGTTTATCTACAATGCCATTGCTCCTGCCGAAGTTGACCAAGTTATCTTTGATGAAAATGACAGCAAACGTGCCTTAGTCGTTGTGCCAGATAACAAACTATCTCTTGCTATCGGTCGTCGTGGACAAAATGTTCGCTTAGCAGCACATTTGACTGGTTACCGTATCGATATCAAGTCTGCAAGTGAATTTGAAGCGATGGAAGAAGCAGGTCAAGTGGATTACGCTGAAACAGACGAATTGACTGAAGAATAAGATCTGCAAGAGGAGGGAAAGATGAAAACAAGAAAAATCCCTTTGCGCAAGTCTGTTGTTTCCAACGATGTGATTGACAAGCGAGATTTACTCCGTATTGTCAAGAATAAAGAAGGTGAGGTCTTTATCGACCCGACAGGCAAGGCTAATGGCCGGGGCGCTTATATCAAGCTAGACAATGCAGAAGCCTTAGAGGCTAAAAAGAAAAAAGTCTTTAACCGTAGCTTTAACATGGAAGTTGAAGAAAGCTTTTATGACGAGTTGATTGCCTATGTTGATCACAAAGTAAAAAGAAGAGAGTTAGGACTTGAATAAGCAAAAAGTAAGTAATCTCTTGGGATTGGCTCAGCGAGCGGGGAAAATCATCTCGGGTGAAGAAATGGTTGTCAAAGCCATTCAAGACCGGAAAGTTAAATTGGTATTTCTAGCTCATGATGCTAGCCCAAATCTAACCAAGAAGATTCAGGATAAAAGCCACTATTATCAAGTAGAAGTTATTACCGTGTTTTCAACACTGGAATTAAGCATAGCAGTCGGAAAATCAAGAAAAGTTTTGGCTGTAACAGATGCTGGATTTACAAAGAAAATGAGGTCTCTTATGGAATAGAAGAGGAGGACATGATTTGTCTAAGAAAAGATTGTACGAAATCGCAAAAGAACTTGGAAAAGAAAGTAAGGAAGTTGTAGCGCGTGCAAAAGAGCTGGGCTTGGAAGTGAAAAGCCATGCATCAAGCGTAGAGGCGGTTGCTGCTGAAAAAATCGTAGCTAGCTTTAAGCCTGCTACTCCAAAAACAGAAGCAAAACCTGTAGCACCAAAAGCAAGTGAAGCGAAGGTGGAAAGTAAACCAACTACGCCAGCAACTTCTAAGGAAGAAAAAGTTGTAGCTGCAAGACCGCAGAGTCGAAACTTTAAGGCGGAACGTGAAGCGCGTGCCAAAGAGCAAGCGGAACGACGCAAGCAAAACAAGGGTAACAACCGCGATCAACAACAAAACGGTAACCGTCAAAAGAACGATAACCGTAATGGTGGGAAACCTGGTCAAGGGAACCGTGACAATCGCCGTTTTAACGACCAAGGGAAGAAACCACAAGGCCAAGGGAATCGTGGCAATGATTATCGCCAACAAGCTGATAATCGTCCCAACCAAGCTGGTCCTCGTATTGATTTTAAAGCCCGAGCAGCAGCTCTGAAGGCTGAGCAAAATGCAGAATACGCACGCTCAAGCGAGGAACGCTTCAAACAGTCTCAAGTTGCCAAAGAAGCCTTGGCTCAAGCTAATAAACGCAAGGAGCCAGAAGAAATCTTTGAGGAAGCTGCTAAACTAGCTGAACAAACTCAGCCTGTAGTTGAAGTAGCTCCTGTAGCCAAAGAGGCTGTAGTGGATACACGTCGTAAAAAGCAAGCTCGACCAGACAAAGATCGTGATGATTACGATCATGAGGAAGATGGTCCTAGAAAACAACAAAAGAATCGAAGTAGTCAGAATCAAGTGAGAAATCAAAGAAATAGTAACTGGAATAACAATAAGAAAAATAAAAAAGGAAATAAACAAAATAACCGTAATCAGGCTCCAAAACCTATTACAGAGCGTAAATTCCATGAATTGCCAACAGAATTTGAATATACAGATGGTATGACTGTTGCGGAAATCGCAAAACGTATCAAACGTGAACCAGCTGAGATTGTTAAGAAACTATTTATGATGGGCGTTATGGCCACTCAAAACCAATCTTTGGATGGAGAAACAATCGAACTCCTCATGGTTGACTATGGAATTGAAGCTAAACAAAAGGTAGAAGTGGACAATGCGGATATCGAACGTTTCTTCGTAGAAGATGGATATCTAAATGAAGACAAGTTGGTTGAACGTCCACCAGTTGTAACTATCATGGGACACGTTGACCATGGTAAAACAACCCTTTTGGATACCCTACGTAATTCTCGTGTCGCTACAGGAGAAGCAGGTGGTATCACTCAGCATATTGGTGCCTACCAGATTGAAGAAAATGGTAAGAAGATTACCTTCCTTGATACACCAGGACACGCGGCCTTTACTTCTATGCGTGCACGTGGTGCCTCTGTTACCGATATTACAATCTTGGTCGTAGCGGCAGATGACGGGGTTATGCCTCAAACTATCGAAGCCATCAACCACTCAAAAGCAGCTAATGTTCCAATCATCGTTGCTATTAACAAGATTGATAAACCAGGTGCCAACCCAGAACGTGTAATCGGCGAATTGGCTGAACACGGTGTTATGTCAACAGCTTGGGGTGGAGATTCTGAGTTTGTAGAAATCTCAGCCAAATTCAACCAAAATATCGATGAACTCTTGGAAACTGTTCTTCTTGTAGCTGAAATTCAAGAACTCAAAGCAGACCCAACCGTTCGTGCCATCGGTACTGTTATCGAAGCTCGCTTGGATAAAGGTAAAGGTGCGGTTGCAACCCTCCTTGTTCAACAAGGTACCTTGAACGTTCAAGACCCAATCGTTGTTGGTAATACTTTCGGACGTGTCCGTGCCATGACCAATGACCTTGGACGTCGTGTTAAGGTTGCAGGACCATCAACACCAGTATCTATTACAGGTTTGAACGAAGCACCGATGGCAGGTGATCACTTTGCCGTTTATGAAGATGAAAAATCTGCTCGTGCAGCAGGTGAAGAGCGTGCCAAACGTGCTCTTATGAAGCAACGTCAAGCTACACAGCGTGTAAGCCTTGAAAACCTCTTTGACACTCTTAAAGCTGGTGAACTCAAGTCTGTTAACGTCATCATCAAAGCCGACGTACAAGGTTCAGTTGAAGCCCTTTCTGCATCACTACAAAAGATTGATGTGGAAGGTGTAAAAGTTACCATCGTCCACTCAGCAGTTGGTGCCATCAACGAATCTGACGTGACTCTTGCGGAAGCTTCAAATGCCTTTATCGTTGGTTTCAACGTACGTCCTACACCACAAGCTCGCCAACAAGCAGAAGCCGACGATGTAGAAATCCGTCTCCACAGCATTATCTACAAGGTTATCGAAGAGATGGAAGAAGCCATGAAAGGTATGCTTGATCCAGAATTTGAAGAAAAAGTTATCGGTGAAGCGATTATCCGTGAAACCTTCAAAGTGTCTAAAGTCGGAACAATCGGTGGATTTATGGTTACTAGCGGTAAAGTTACCCGTGACTCTAAAGTCCGTGTTATTCGTGACGGTGTCGTTATTTACGATGGTGAACTTGCAAGCTTGAAACACTATAAAGATGACGTCAAAGAAGTTACAAACGGCCGTGAAGGTGGTCTCATGATTGATGGTTACAATGATATCAAGATGGATGATGTGATTGAGGCCTATATCATGGAAGAAATCAAACGATAATAGAGAAACGATAGCTCATTTGACTCGTTGTCAACAGCGCCTTGATGAACTTCAGTTCTATCTAAGGCTTGTTTCCTAGATTCAAATGGCTCTAGTTCCTCTATCTTCTAGAAATAGCTAGGTCTGCTGGCCTAGCTTTTGATTCAATAGAGAGGAAGGAATAGCATGGGAAATCATTTCCGTACGGATCGTGTGGGCATGGAAATCAAACGCGAAGTCAATGAGATTTTGCAAAAGAAAGTCCGTGATCCCCGTGTCCAAGGAGTGACCATCACAGATGTTCAGATGCTAGGTGACTTGTCTGTAGCTAAGGTTTACTACACCATTTTGAGTAATCTTGCTTCAGATAATCAAAAAGCTCAAATCGGGCTTGAAAAAGCAACCGGAACTATCAAACGTGAGCTTGGTCACAATTTGAAATTGTATAAAATTCCAGACTTGACCTTTGTCAAAGACGAATCCATCGAGTATGGAAACAAGATTGACGAAATGTTACGCAATCTGGATAAGAAATAAGAAAGAGGGGCAACCCTCTTTTTTGTTACTTTAAACATGATGATAGATTAATTAGTTGCCCTTCTTAAAAGTCGGTTAAAAAAATGTATAAATCTCTAATAGTATGATATGATAAAGCTTAACTTGAATATAAAATGGAGATATAGATGGCTAAACAAGATCTAGCTATAAAAGTTTTACAACAAGTTGTAAAGCTTCCTGTCGTGAAAGTAAATAGAGAAAAATTTTTAGTGGAGAAGTTCTCTAAAGAATTAGATAAGAGGGATATTGCCAAATTGTTAGAACAAGGTCCTCCTTCATTATTACCCCAGGAAACCTTAGATAGGGTAGCCAGGTCCTGCATAAAGGATAATGTTTTACGAGCAAGTGGAACATCTGTTCTAGCAGGTCTACCTGGAGGTATTCTAATGGCGCTTACTATTCCAACGGATGTAGCTCAGTTTTATGCTTTTTCCTTGAAATTAGCCCAAGAATTGGGATATATTTATGGATTTAATGATCTTTGGGCATCAAGAAATGACTTAAGTGAAGAAGCTAAAAACACACTATTACTTTATCTAGGGGTCATGCTTGGGGTAAACGGAGCGGGTGCCTTGCTTCGTTCTAGTGGTGTTACAGTCGCTAAACATGTAATGACCACAGTACCTCAGAAAGCCGTAGCCAAAGCTGGCTGGTACCCTATTTTAAAAAAGGTTATGAAAATTTTTGGGGTTACTCTTACAAGGAGAGGCTTGGCAAAGGGAATGGGAAAAGCGATTCCTATTCTAGGTGGGGTTATTTCAGGGGGATTAACCTATGCGACTATGAAACCCATGGGCGAAAGATTGCAAAAAGAATTGTCCAAATTAGTTAACTATTCTGAAGTGCAATATCAAAATGATATAGCAATTATTCGAAAAGAGGCTGAGAGAATCGAAGCTGACTGATATGAAGAAACTAGCAAGTCTTGTGTTGCTAGTTTTTTTAATCCCATTCCTTATGGTATAATAAAAGCAGTTAAATGATTAGAAATAGACTCATGGAGGTTCTCATGGACAATATAATCGATGTATCAATTCCCGTTGCGGAAGTGGTGGATAAACATCCAGAAGTTTTAGATGTTTTGGTTGAGCTTGGTTTTAAACCTCTTGCAAATCCCTTGATGCGTAATACTGTAGGGCGAAAAGTTTCGCTCAAACAAGGCTCAAAGCTTGAAGGGACTCCTATGGATAAGATTGTACGTACGCTTGAAGCAAATGGTTACGAAGTGATCGGGTTAGACTAATGACAGATGAACGTATTCATATCCTGCGGGATATTTTATTAGAATTGCATAATGGGGCCTCTCCAGAGTCCGTTCAGGAACGATTCGATGCTACTTTTACAGGTGTATCTGCTATTGAAATTTCCCTTATGGAGCACGAGTTGATGAACTCTGACTCTGGCGTGACCTTTGAAGATGTCATGGAGCTATGTGATGTGCATGCCAATCTTTTTAAAAATGCTGTTAAGGGTGTCGAAGTTGAGGACACCGATCATCCTGGACACCCTGTGCGTGTCTTTAAGGATGAAAATTTAGCCCTCCGAGCTGCTTTGATTCGGGTCCGTAGATTACTCTCGACTTATGAATCTGTGGACGATGAGGAAATGCTGGCGGAAATGCGTAAGGGTTTGGTACGTCAGATGGGTCTTGTTGGTCAATTTGATATTCACTACCAGCGCAAGGAAGAGCTCTTCTTTCCTATCATGGAACGTTATGGCCATGATTCACCTCCCAAAGTTATGTGGGGAGTGGATGATCAGATTAGGGATCTCTTTCAAACAGCTTTAGTGGCAACTAAGTCGCTCCCAGAAGTGCCAATTTCCTCCGTAAAGGAAGCTTTTGAAGCGTTTGCGACAGAGTTTGAAAGTATGATTTTTAAGGAAGAATCAATCCTTCTCATGATTCTGCTTGAATCCTTTACCCAGGATGACTGGATTCAGATTGCTGAGGAAAGTGATGCCTATGGATATGCTATTATCCGTCCGTCTGAGAAATGGGTTCCTGAACGTCAACCTTTTGTTGAGGAAAAAAGTGTAGAAGAACCAACTCAGCCAGAAACTGTAGATGGACAAGTTCAGCAAGTGATTGATACACCAGAAGGTCAGTTTACTATCACCTTTACACCAAAGGAAAAGGAATCGGTGCTAGATCGCAATAGCCAGCAGGCTTTTGGCAATGGCTATCTCTCAGTTGAACAGGCAAATCTAATCCTCAACCATCTACCTATGGAGATTACCTTTGTTAATAAGGATGATATCTTCCAGTATTATAATGACAATACTCCAGCGGATGAAATGATTTTCAAGCGGACACCGTCTCAGGTTGGACGAAATGTCGAACTATGCCATCCACCAAAATATTTGGAGAAGGTCAAAGCGATTATGCAAGGTCTTCGTGAAGGGAAAAAAGACAAGTACGAGATGTGGTTCAAGTCAGAATCACGTGGGAAGTTTGTCCATGTCACTTACGCAGCTGTCCACGATCAAGCAGGAGAGTTTCAAGGAGTCTTGGAATATGTTCAGGACATCCAACCCTACCGTGAGATTGATACAGACTTTTTCCGTGGATTAGAATAAGGAGAAAAAATGAGTTACGAGCAAGAATTTATGAAGGAATTTGAAGCCTGGGTTAATACCCAGATTATGATCAACGAAATGGCTCTTAAGGAAAGTCAAAAGGTCTATGAAGAAGATCAAGATGAGCGCGCTAAAGATGCCATGATTCGCTACGAGAGTCGCTTGGATGCCTACCAGTTCTTACTAGGTAAATTTGAAAACTTCAAGGCAGGCAAGGGATTCCATGATTTACCAGAAGGTTTGTTTGGCGAGAGAAATTATTAATGTTTAGAAATTAGAAAGGAGGCTGGGACAAAAGTCCTAGCCTCTCAATTGTCTTTGGATTGTCGAGCAAGACGCAGTGGTTGAGTGGGCTCTACTACGCTAATTTCATCAGCTTTTACAGCCCTACTCAACTGTGCGGAGGTGGGACGACGAAATCGAATTCTAACGATTTACCGATTTCTGTCCCACTCTCTTTTTCATTGTTCCTTGAGCCTTTTTGTGTTACAATGTTAGCATGAAAACGAAAAATATTATTAAAACAGGTTTAGTCGTGGCAGGGCTTGGAGCGCTTGCCTTTGGTGCTAAGAAAGTAGCTGATGATCATAAACTCATGAAGACACAGGAAGAGTTAACTGCTATTGTGCGTGACTATTTCTCAGAAATGGGTGAGATTGGGACTCTCTATGTTCAAGTATACGAAAGTAGCTTAGAACGTCTTGTTGGTGGTGTCATTTTTGAAGATGGTCGTCACTATACCTTTGTCTATGAAGATGAAGATCTCATCTACGAGGAGGAAGTCTTATGATTTCTCCTAAAAGTATAGAAGAATTAGCAAATCTAGTAGAGCAGGATGGCAAGAAGGTCTTCCTTTTTGTTGCGGATTGGTGTGGCGATTGCCGTTATATCTATCCTGCCTTGCCAGAGATTGAAGAGGCAAATCCGGAGTTCACTTTTATACGGGTAGACCGAGATGAGTACATGGAACTTGCTAAACTTTGGGATGTATACGGGATTCCAAGTCTTGTTGTTTTAGACAAGGACAAGGAGATTGGACGTTTTGTCAATCGTGACCGTAAAACCAAGGGGCAAATCAATGACTTTTTAGCAAGTTTGAAATAGGAGAAAAGAATGATTTTTACATATAATAAAGAACATGTCGGCGATGTCCTTATGGTCATCGTGAAAAACAGTGGAGATGCCAAGCTAGATGTTGAGCGTAAAGGTAATGTAGCGCGTGTTTTCCTAAAAGAAACTGGTGAAACTGTCGCATGGAACATTTTTGAAGTTTCTAGCATGTTTGAGATCGCTGAGCGCGGTCAAGTCTTTTTAACTGACGACCAAGTAGCACGTTTGAACCAAGAATTGCAAGAAGAAGGATTTGCTGAAGAAATCATCAACGACAAGGAACCCAAATTTGTGGTTGGAGAGATTGTAGAAATGGTTGCGCATCCAGATAGTGACCACCTCAATATCTGCCAAGTTGCTGTTGGGAATGACAAAACAGTACAAATCGTGGCAGGTGCTCCCAATGCACGTGTCGGTTTGAAAACCATTGTTGCTCTTCCTGGAGCCATGATGCCAAAAGGCAATCTCATTTTCCCAGGGGAACTTCGTGGGGAAAAGAGTTTTGGGATGATGTGTAGTCCTCGTGAACTTGCCTTGCCAAATGCTCCCCAAAAACGTGGTGTCATTGAATTATCAGAAGACCAAGTTGTAGGAACTCCATTCGATCCGGCTAAACACTGGACAGCTTAATTGGTAACAGTTATCTATGCTGTTCGCTGGAGGGAAATAAGATGGCAAAAAATGTAGTGATTACAGGTGCAACATCAGGTATTGGTGAAGCTATTGCGCGTGCTTATCTAGAAAAAGGTGAGAATATCGTTCTCACAGGTCGCCGAACAGAAAGACTCAAAGCTCTAAAAACAGAGTTCGCAGAAGCCTTTCCAAATCAAAAAATCTGGACCTTTTCGCTAGATGTAACAGACATGACAATGGTTAAAACGGTTTGTTCAGAAATTTTAGAAACTGTAGGTCAGATTGATATTTTAGTCAATAATGCTGGACTGGCTCTCGGCTTAGCACCTTATCAGGAATATGAAGAGTTGGATATGTTGACCATGCTGGATACCAATGTCAAGGGCTTAATGGCGGTTACGCGTTGCCTCTTACCTTCCATGGTAGCAGTTAATCAAGGGCATATTATCAATATGGGATCTACTGCAGGTATTTACGCCTATGCTGGTGCAGCAGTCTATTCAGCAACCAAGGCTGCAGTTAAAACTTTTTCAGACGGGCTTCGGATTGACACCATTGCGACAGATATCAAGGTGACCACTATTCAGCCAGGAATTGTAGAGACTGATTTTTCAAAAGTCCGTTTCCATGGAGATGAGGCACGGGCTGCGACTGTTTACCAGGGGCTTGAAGCCTTACAGGCACAAGATATCGCTGATGCAGTGGTTTATGTGACCAGTCAACCTCGTCGTGTGCAAATCACAGATATGACCATCATGGCTAATCAACAAGCAACTGGGTTTATGATTCATCGAGATTAATATTATTTTTAAAAAAGTTACAAATCTTGTAACTTTTTTTGATTTCCTTCGAATAGATAAGTAGGAGGATGAAAAATGTATAATAAAGTGATTATGATTGGACGCTTGACGTCTACACCCGAATTGCACAAAACCAACAATGATAAGTCTGTAGCTCGTGCGACGATTGCTATTAACCGTCGTTTTAAGGACCAAAATGGGGAACGTGAAGCGGACTTCATCAATATTGTTGTCTGGGGGAAATTGGCTGAAACCTTGGCTAGCTACGCGACTAAAGGCAGTCTCATTTCTATCGATGGGGAACTTCGTACCCGTAAGTTCGAGAAGAATGGTCAGACCAACTACGTGACCGAAGTTCTTGCTACAGGATTTCAACTTTTGGAAAGTCGCGCCCAACGTGCTATGCGTGAAAATAATGCTGGTCAAGACTTAGCAGATCTGGTTTTGGAAGAGGAGGAACTTCCCTTCTAGGATTGATTATAGAAAAAGCTGGTTCGTTTATAGACCAGCTTTTTCTATTGTTTCTAGTTTTATTGTTCGGAAATTACTTCTTAAAATAGGTCAAATAAATGTACTTGTACAATAAAATCAAGCATTTTTTTTGAAAAAGTAGTAGAATAAAGTATTATATATTCAGAGTTTTCAGAAAAGGAATGAAATTTGAAGGAAAATAAAGAGAAAAAAGAATTGTTGAAATGGCTGATAAAGCGTATATTACTGCTGATTCCAGTGGTCTGTATTCTCTTTTGGATTTTTGGCCGTTGTCAAACAAGTGGCATCAAGGATCAGACTAAAATTGGTGTAACCTATATGACCATGAACAATGAGTTCTATAAAAGTATTCATTCGGAAATTAGTCGAATTTCCGATGAAAGAGGAGCTCTTGTTTGCGTCCGAGATCCAGAATTGGATGAAGAAAGGCAGAGCCAGCAGATTGATGATTTTTGTGCTCAAAAAGTTGATGTGATTGTGATCAATCCGGTCAAGGGGGATAGCCAGTCCATTTTAACTGCTCTTGAAAAAGCTAGAAAACAAGGAATTAAAATCATTGCAGTCGATACCCAATTGAAAAATTTTAAGCCCGATGCAAGTATTGTATCTGATAACTACCAAGCGGGAGTAATGATTGCTAAAGAGCTCATGAAACGTTCTTCTAGCGCTCGAGTCCTCCTTTTGGAGCATAAAGGGACTGTCTCAGCAGATACGCGGATTCAGGGGTTTAAAGACACTATAGAGGGGCACAGTTCTTATCAGATTGTATCGGAACTAGAAACCAAGGGGCAAACGGAGATCGCCATGCCGGCTGTCCAGAATTTTTTACAATCAGGGATTGAAATTGATACCTTGGTTGCCTTAAATGACCGCTCGGCTATAGGAGCTTTAGCTGCAATTAAGGAGCAAGGAAATAGCCAGTCCATTGCAATTTATGGAATCGATGGCTCACCAGATATGAAATCCTTGTTGCACTCGACGGATGATGTAGTGGGAACCGTTGCTCAATCTCCCTTGAAGATGGGAGACCGTGTTATGGAAGTTATCCAAGATATTTCTGAAGGGAAGAGCTATACCAAAGAGGTGATCATTCCAGTTGAAATGATGACAAAGGAAAACATTGATCAGTTTGATGTGAATGGGTGGCAGTAATGAGAAAGTTTAGAGGTGTTCGATACAGTTTGGCCATTCTTATGGTCGTGAATTTTATTGCTGTTATGCTCAACAGCATCATCTATCTTCAAGCAACCAACTATATCATTGCTCAACGCCAAGCCTCTCTATTATTGGAGCGCCTAGAGCGTATTCCTTTTGCTCCATCTACGACTTTTTGGTTGTCAGCAATCTTATTTGCTGGGATTGCCTTAATCTCAATGAGTCGTTATAGACCTCAAACAAGTCGATGGTCCATTTTTGATAAGAGGAATCTTCTAGAGATTCTCCTGATGTTACTGTTGATGTGGGTTCAGAACATAGCTTATAACGGGCTCATTCTCTTGGTTTTTGCAGATATCTTCTATGGCTCCAAAGAGTTGAATACCAAGAGAGATCGGAAGTATTGGTTTGCCTTTATCCTAGTGAGCTTCTTGATGCTCCTTGTAACCAATTCAGACGTCTTTTCGCTTTTCTTCCCAATTCCTTCTCTTGATACCTATATTCATTTTTATCCTGAATCTATCCGTATTTTGGCCTTTTTCTTAAAGAATTCCCTCTACGCCTTGAATATGGTACTCTTCATTATTTCACTTTTATTTTATATCATGAATGTCCTTGCGGAAAACCATGAAGTTGAACAAGAGCTGGCCATGGTGTCCAAGGTTAATACCGAGTTGAACAACTATATGGCCTTATCTGAGAAGATTGCAGAGGATCGGGAGCGCAAGCGGATTGCTCGGGAGATTCACGATACCTTGGGACACGCGTTAACAGGGATTTCAGCAGGTTTAGATGCTGTCGGGGTCTTGATTGATATCAATCCAAGTCGTGCCAAAGAGCAGGTAAAAAACGTATCAGAAGTCGTCCGTGAAGGAATCCAGGATGTGAGAGGCTCTCTCAATCGCCTTCGTCCAGGAGCCCTTGAGGAGCGAACTCTCAAAGATGCTTTAGAAAAGACAATCCGCGAGTACCAAATTCTTTCAAACTTGCAAGTTGATCTCAACTATGAATGGATCGATGTCGATATGGACGTCATGATTGAAGATACAATCTTTCGTGTGATACAAGAATCTATGACTAATGCGGTTCGCCACGGTCATGCCAGCCACATGGACCTCCATTTTTTTGAGGACGAAGAAGATTACATGATTGAGTTGCAGGATAATGGAGTTGGGTTTGAAACTTTGACCTATGGCTACGGACTCAAACAGATGATGGAGCGTATTTCAATTCTAGGAGGCCAGCTTCAATTTGAAAGTCGCGATGGATTTTTCACACGTGTTAGTTTACCAAAATATAAAGAAGGGAGATAAGAGATGATGATAAAAGTAATGGTGGCGGATGACCAGTCCTTGATTCGAGAATCTCTGAAAATTATTTTGTCGGCCTACTCAGATATTGAAGTGGTAGCCACAGTGGAAGATGGGAATCATGTCTTGTCTAGCATTCCACACTCGCATCCGGATTTAATCTTAATGGATATTCGGATGCCAGGCATGGATGGGGTTTTGGCTACAAAAGAAGTAAAAGAGCACTATCCGGATATCAAAATTATTATTTTAACAACCTTTGACGATGATGAATTTATCTATAGTGCGCTCAAGTATGGTGCTTCAGGGTATCTCTTAAAAGGAGCCTCGACAGAGGAGCTTTATGAAGCTATTAAGGTGGTACATCAGGGAGGAGCAATGATCAACCCTGATATCGCAAGCAAGGTCTTTCAAATTTTCTCACAAATGGCCAAATCAAATTTCTCTATTGCTGTGGATGAGGATAACGTTAAGGATTTGAGTATGACGGAATGGCGCATTATCCAAGAGATTGGCTATGGTGAGTCAAATAAAGAGATTGCGGCTAAACTCTTCTTATCAGAAGGAACTGTTCGTAATTACTTATCAACGATTTTGTCGAAATTAAACCTAAGAGATCGAACGCAATTAGCGATTTGGTCAGTCCAAACAGGAGTGACCCGACGTGATTTTTCAAAAGGAAATACGGAATGAAATTGAAGCGAAAGCAACTTTGTTTAGGGATTTGTCTCCTTTTTATGCTCTCTTTGAGTGCTGGTTTTTATTGGTGGAAACAGCAACCGACCGTCCTTCATATAGGAGTTTATGCAGGCTCTAGTTGGGATGTACCGACCAGTCAACGTTCTCATGCATTGGATCTTGCGATCCAAAAATTTGAAAAGTCCCATCCTAATGTCCGTGTGGAATATGAAAATGGAATTCCGCAGTCGGAATATTCAAACTGGCTCTCAGAAAAAATTGTATCAGGAAAGACCCCTGATGTGTTTATGGTTTCTGAGAAAGATTTGTCCTTATTGGCGGCACGTGGCGTTTTAGAAAAGTTAAACGGCTATATGAATAAAGAAGACCAAGTTGCTTTTTATCCTGTTGCATTTGAATCAGGTGTTTATCAGGGGCAAACCTATGCCTTGCCATATGAAAGTAATCCTATTTTGATGTGTGTCAATAAAGATTTGCTGGATAAAGAAGGCATTGAGGTTCCCAAAGAAGGTTGGAGCTTGGAAGAGTTCTATACAATTTGTAAAAAACTAACCAAAGATACCAATGGAGATGGTCAATTGGATCAGTTTGGGAGTACAGAATACACCTGGAAAGAAGCTTTGGCAGCAAATGGAGGCAGTCTCTTTCAGGGTGGGATGCTCAAACTTACGGCTCCAGAAGTCAAAGAATCTTTGACTTTTTTACAAAAATTGGAAGAGCTGAATAAGAACTATAAGGTGAGTTCCAAAGATTTTGACCAAGGGAAAGTAGCGTTTTACCCCATGACTTTGGCTCAATATAGGACTTATAAACCTTATCCCTACCATGTTTCCAAATATTCAAACTTCACCTGGACCTGTATTCCTATGCCTGCTAAGTCAAAAACCACCAAGGCGACCTTGGTTACGACTACTTCTTTTGCTATGTCAGCTCGGACTCCTCATTCAAAGTTAGCTTGGGAATTGATGCAAGTGTTGACAGAGGATCCAGAAATTCAACAACTCCTCTTTGCACAATCTCAAGGGATTTCCGTTATGCCACAGGTGGTCCAAAGTCAGTCTAGTAAAGATCTTCTACAGGTAGATGATTTTGGCACGGATTCCTTGACCAATCAGACCTTAAATCGTATCATGGAACAAGCTGTTGAAAGTAGTCCCAAGAATGTATCCAAAGAAGTGTTAGAAAAGCTGGACTATTTAATTAGCAATGCTTTACGCGATCAGGATGTTGAGAACCGCCTGCCGCAAATTCAAAGGGAGATTGAAAGTAGTCTTCAGGTAGGAGTTTAAAGAAAATAAGATGACATCGTGTCAAGTGACAGATGTCATTTTTTTATTGCTAAATGTCATGTTTATAATGTGACATTTGACAATGTAAAAGCGCTTCCAAATAATCTACAATAGAGTCAAATAAAGGAGGCGTAGCAAAATGAAATACCTCATTTTAGTCAGTCATGGTGGATTGGCAGAAGGGCTAAAAACATCGCTAGCTATGTTTGCTGGTGACAAGATGAATCAGGTCATTGCAGTTGGACTTAAAGAAGGAAAATCGATCGATGACTTTGCAGTTGACTTTAGAGAGAGCATTTCAGAATTGACAGCAGATGATTCTGTGCTGGTCTTGGCAGATATTGTAGGTGGTAGTCCATTAACCACGGCAGCCACTGTCCTAGAAGAAGCTGGAAAGCTAGATGGAACTTTGATCCTTGGTGGGATGAACCTCACCATGGCCTTGACAGCAGTTGTGATGAAGGATGTGTTGGATGGAGACGATTTGTCAGCAACTATCTTATCAGAAGCACAATCTGCACTACAACCTTTTGAAGTTTCAGCCACTAGTGCTAAAGAAGATGATGACGATATTTAATAGGGGGGTACCTTATGGTAGTAACATTTGTACGGATTGATGACCGCATGATTCACGGTCAAACAGTCACACGCTGGGCAAAAGAAAAACCATGTGATGGTTTGATTGCCGTAAATGATGCAGCAGCATCAAACAAGGTTTTGATCCAAGCTTACAAAGGCGCATCAGACAAGAAAACCTTTGTATGGACAAAAGAGGCCTTTAAAGAAAAGTCAGCAAAAGTAACGGAATCTGACAGTCGGTACTTCTTGATCACCAAAAATCCAATCGATATGAAGGAAATTTTGGTGGATCAAGGTTTTTTCCCAGGAGATGTTAAAGAAATCATCGTTGGCCCTGCAAATGATCGTCCTGGTGCAGTGAAATTGGGTAATAACCAATCCATCACTCAGGAAGAAGCAGAAGCCTTCCAAGCCATTCAAGCAGCAGGATATAAGGTGAAATTCCAGTTGTTGCCTGATGTTTCGATCGGTTATTGGGATGATTTCAAATCAAAATTTGGTTTTTAAAACTAACAGTTCAACTGTTAAATAAATTTACAAACAAAAAGGAGCGTTTGTTATGACAATTTCATGGATTCAAGCAATCTTGCTTGCTGTTTTCGCCAGCTTGTCTTCAATGCCTGGTATGGGAGGTTCCAGTATCGGGAACTATACACTCGGTCGTCCCTTGATCGGTGGGTTGATTTCAGGTTTAATTCTTGGAGATGTGACAACCGGTATTATGGTCGGGGTTGCCCTTCAAGTCGTTTATATCGCCTTGGTAACACCTGGTGGAACCGTATCTGCCGATGTTCGTGCCATCTCTTATATCGGTGTTCCTCTTGCTATCTTGTTTGTGCATGCAAATCACATCACAGATGAAGCTGGAATTGCAGCAGCTGCAGCCCCAATCGGTGCGGCCGTTGGGACAATCGGTACTGTTCTTTTCTACGGAACAGCTACCATGAACTTGCTTTGGCAACACATTGGTTGGAAAGCCGTTGAAGAAGGAAATTTCAAAAAACTCTACGCAGTTGACTGGGTTTACCCATGGATCTCTCACTTCCTCTTCTCTTTCCTTCCAACTATGATTATCACTAAATATGGTGAAAACATGGTTGATTTGATGAAACTTTACCTTCCTATGGATGGTTTCTGGATGAAAGCTCTCTTTACAGTCGGAGCTCTTCTCCCATGTGTCGGTATTGCTATCTTGTTGAAACAAATTGTTACAAAAGCAACTGACTTCATTCCATTCTTTGTTGGATTTACCTTGGCTAAATCTCTCGGCTTGAACTTGGTAGCGAGTGCGGTTGTTTCATTGATCTTTGCAGTAATCTACTATGAACTTGAAGTAATCAAATCTATGAAAGCTGTTCCAGCTGGGGTTGTTTACGTAGACGATGATGAGGAGGATATTTAAAATGGCTGATAGAAAGAAAATTTCAAAGAAAACATTAGCAAAAGCATTTCATCATTGGTATTATGGTCATTTGACTTGTTTCTCTCAAGAACACATGCAAACCTTTGGGTACTTGACTTCTATGCTTCCAATCGTAGAAGAAATGTATGATACAAAAGAAGAACAAAAAGATGCTATGCAAACCTATACTGCTTTCTTCAATACTGAACCGCAACTTGGATCTCTTGTTGTAGGGATTACAGCTGGTTTGGAAGAAGCACGTGCAAATGGAGATGCAGTAGATGGTGAAACCATCAATGGGATGCGTGCCGGTTTGATGGGACCAATCGCTGGTATTGGTGACTCTTTGATCGTTGGTACCTTGATTCCAGTTCTTTTGGGGATTGCACTTGGTCTTTCTAAAGGTGGTAACGTCGCTGGTGCTATCTTCTACATCGTCGTATGGAACTTCCTAGTCTACTTTGGTATGCGCTTTGCCTTCTTCAAAGGATATCAATTAGGGGATAAAGCCGTTGAATTCCTAGTAGGACCAAAAGGACAAGCTCTTCGTAAAGCAATCAGCGTTGTCGGTGGTATGGTTATTGGTGCTGTAGCAGCGACTTGGGTCTCTGTTACAACAGCACTCGAATTCAAAAATGCTAACGGAGAAGCCTTCCTTAAAATTCAAGAAAAGATTGATGGTGTTTATCCAGGTCTCTTGACAGCAACCTTCATCACTATTTGCTGGTGGTTGATGTCTAAGAAAAAAGTTTCACCAAACAAAGTCATGTTAATTCTAGTTGTTGTTGCCTTAATTGGTGTTGCTCTAGGTATCTTTGACCCACATCTTAATTACTAAGGTCAAGAGAACCCAATATTTACTAGTAAAAATTTTGAGAATGAAGTAGACTAATCTCCTTCTCTTACACTTCATTCTCAATTTTTATCAGGAGGATTTTCATGGTTACAAAACAAGAACTTGTTAATGGATATGAAACAGAAATTAAGTATCAACGCCACATGCTTGAAAATTTGGGTCGTTGGTTCAGTTTGCTCTTTATCACTGCTAGTATTGGTGTGGTATTGATTTATCTTTTTCATAAAACCTTCCTCCCACTCTTAATTTTCGGAATTTTACTTGCCTTGATTGGAATATTAGGAATGGTGGTTTTTGGATATGGTATCTACCGCGGGCGGATCAATCTCCAAAAGGTTATCGATGATTTCAATCAAAAGTTGACGATTCTCAATTAATATTAAAGGAACATCTCTTTCATTTTTGAGGTGTTTTTTTCTTGACTATTTCTGACTAAGTGATACAATAGAACTATAGATTAGCACTCGCATGTTAAGAGTGCTAATAATATGATTATCTTATGGAGGAAAGCAGATGTTGAAACCATTAGGAGACCGTGTGGTCTTGAAAATTGAAGAGAAAGAACAAACAGTCGGAGGTTTTGTCCTCGCAAAATCAGCCCAAGAAGAAACGAAAACAGCTACAGTAGTGGCTACTGGACAAGGTGTTCGCACCTTGAACGGTGATTTGGTTGCTCCAAGTGTAAAAGTTGGAGATCAGGTTTTGGTTGAAGTACATGCAGGCATTGATGTCAAAGATGGGGATGAAAAATACATCATCGTTGGTGAAGCTAGCATTTTAGCAATCGTGGAAGAATAATAGGAGGAAGTAAGTATGGCAAAAGAAATTAAATTTTCATCTGATGCACGTTCAGCAATGGTCCGTGGGGTTGATATCTTAGCTGATACAGTTAAAGTAACCTTAGGCCCTAAAGGACGTAATGTCGTTCTTGAAAAATCATTTGGTTCACCATTGATTACCAATGACGGGGTGACAATCGCTAAAGAAATTGAACTAGAAGACCATTTTGAAAACATGGGTGCCAAATTGGTATCAGAAGTAGCTTCTAAAACCAATGATATCGCTGGTGATGGGACAACTACTGCAACAGTATTGACTCAGGCTATCGTCCGTGAAGGAATCAAAAACGTTACTGCTGGCGCAAATCCAATTGGTATTCGCCGTGGGATTGAAGCTGCGGTCGCTGCAGCCGTTGAAGCCTTGAAGAACAATGCTATTCCAGTAGCAAATAAAGAAGCTATCGCTCAGGTCGCTGCAGTATCATCTCGTTCTGAAAAAGTTGGTGAATACATCTCTGAAGCAATGGAAAAAGTTGGTAAAGATGGAGTTATCACTATTGAAGAATCACGTGGTATGGAAACCGAGCTTGAAGTGGTTGAGGGAATGCAGTTTGACCGTGGTTACCTCTCACAATACATGGTTACTGATAATGAAAAAATGGTTGCAGACCTTGAAAATCCATACATTTTAATCACAGACAAGAAGATTTCAAATATCCAAGAAATCTTGCCACTTCTAGAAAGTATTCTTCAAAGCAGTCGTCCGCTCTTGATTATTGCAGATGATGTTGATGGTGAAGCTTTGCCAACTCTTGTTTTGAACAAGATTCGTGGAACTTTCAACGTAGTTGCTGTTAAGGCACCAGGATTTGGTGACCGTCGTAAGGCTATGTTAGAAGACATCGCGATTTTGACAGGCGGAACTGTTATCACAGAAGATCTTGGTCTTGAGTTGAAAGATGCTACCATCGAAGCTTTAGGTCAAGCAGCTAAAGTGTCTGTAGATAAAGATAGCACAGTCATTGTTGAAGGTGCAGGAAATCCTGAAGCGATTGCTAACCGTGTAGCTGTCATCAAGTCTCAAATCGAAACAACAACTTCAGAATTCGACCGTGAAAAACTCCAAGAACGCTTGGCCAAATTATCAGGTGGAGTAGCAGTTATCAAGGTCGGTGCTGCAACTGAAACTGAATTGAAAGAAATGAAACTCCGCATCGAAGATGCCCTTAACGCTACCCGTGCAGCAGTGGAAGAAGGTATTGTTGCAGGTGGTGGTACTGCCTTAGTGAATGTCATTCCAGCTGTTGAAGCTTTAGAATTGACAGGTGACGAAGCAACAGGACGTAGCATTGTTCTTCGTGCCTTAGAAGAGCCGGTTCGCCAAATTGCCTACAATGCAGGCTATGAAGGTTCAATCGTTATCGATCGTTTGAAAAATGCAGAAGCTGGTACAGGCTTCAACGCTGCAACAGGTGAATGGGTTAACATGATTGAAGCAGGTATTATCGATCCTGTTAAGGTTAGCCGTTCAGCCCTTCAAAACGCAGCTTCAGTAGCAAGTCTTATCTTGACAACAGAAGCAGTTGTGGCTAACAAACCAGAACCTGTAGCACCAGCTCCAGCTATGGATCCATCAATGATGGGTGGTTACTAATAAATAAAAACAGGTAGAAATCATGATTTCTACCTGTTTCTTTTGAATCACTTAAAAAGAGGGAGCTCAGCTTCCTCTTTTTTTATCTGAAATTGTTATGGTTTGATGACTTCAGCTCCACCCATGTATGGACGAAGGACTTCTGGAATAGTGACAGAACCATCTTCATTTTGATAGTTTTCAAGAATTGCCGCAACGGTACGTCCAACTGCAAGTCCAGAACCGTTCAAGGTGTGAAGAAGTTTAACCTTACCATCTGCTTCGTCACGATAACGGATTTGGGCACGACGTGCTTGGAAATCTTCTGTATTTGAACAGCTTGAGATTTCACGGTAGGTATTTTGTGCTGGGATCCAAACTTCCAAGTCGTAAGTCTTAGCAGCTGAGAAGCCCATATCTCCTGTAGAAAGAGCAACTACACGGTATGGCAAGTTGAGTTTTTGAAGGATGTTTTCAGCGTTAGCTGTCATCTTTTCTAGTTCTTCGTATGATTCTTCAGGTTTAGCAAATTTCACCATTTCTACCTTGTGGAATTGGTGCAAACGAATCAAACCGCGAGTATCGCGACCAGCAGAACCAGCTTCAGAACGGAATGATGGACTCATAGCAGTAAAGTAGATTGGCAGTTCCTTACCATCAATAATTTCATCACGGTAGTAGTTAGTTAGAGGGACTTCAGCTGTAGGAATGAGGACATAGTTGGTATCGCTGATCTCAAAAGTATCTTCCTTGAATTTTGGATATTGACCAGTACCAAACATAGAGTCATGGTTAACCATGTAAGGGGTGATGACTTCAGTATAACCTTCTTTTCCGTGTTCATCTAGCATAAAGTTGTAGATTGCACGTTCTAAACGAGCTCCGAGGCCTTTATAGAAGAGGAAACGAGCTCCAGTGACTTTTCCACCACGTTCCCAGTCAAGAATACCAAGGTCTTCTCCGAGATCCCAGTGGGCTTTTGGTTCAAAGTCAAACTCACGAGGAGTTCCCCAACGGCGAACTTCTACGTTATCATCTTCGTCTACCCCAATAGGAACACTGTCAGCTGGGATGTTTGGAAGAGTAGTGGTAAATTCTGTCAATTTAGCATCGATTTCAGCTAATTCTGCATCGAGTGCTTTGACTTCGGCAGATAGGGTTTGCATGGCAGCAATCTTATCATCGGCATTTTCCTTGTTGCGCTTAGCTTGGGCGATTTCAGCAGAAACCGTGTTACGCTCTGCCTTGAGGGTTTCAACCTTAACCAAGATGTCACGACGTTTAGCATCGATTTCTTTCATCTCGTTCAAGATAGCAGCGTCTACACCACGTGTAGCCAATTTTTCTGCGACAGCATCAAAGTCTGTACGAATACGTTTGATATCTAGCATATAAACTCCTTTATGAAAAAAGCACACCTGACAAAGCGTTGGAGTGGCAGAGCCACGGTTCCATCCAACTTCACAGGTGTGCACTTGATTCTGTATTTGATTTAAAACAACGGTAGAATTTCACCTATCTCTCCTATCTGCTCGCAGCATCCGCAGACTTTCTGGAAGAAGAGGATAACCTACTTATCCGTTTCTATGATTATACTAAACTTTCTATTTTTTTGCAAATAGATTTTTGATTTTACGACCGATGATTTGGAGTAAGGTTGGAAGCTTCACAACCTTTTCATTTCCGATTTTTTCCCGAGCAATTTTAAGAATTTTTCCGGAGTCTTTTGAGGCAAAGAGGAATTTTCCTTGGTCTGTAAAAACTTCAAAATGACGACTAACCTTACGGCCTGAAACATTGGCTCCGATTTGATTAACGCTAGACCATGGGATTTGAATATAATCCTCAATATTGCGATCCGAGTAAAACTCCAAGGCTTGGTCTCCTACCAGAAATTTTCCAACTTTTCCTTGTATAGAGAGGTAAGAAGTTCCAGTAGTTTGTAAGTCAACGACTTTGTTGAGAGATTGTGCCATGATTAGTCTTCCTTACTTTCACCGAAAAATGCTTGGTAGAGAGCCTTAAGAGCCGCTTTTTCTTGGTCTTTGTGAACAACGAACATGATAGAAACTTCACTAGAACCTTGTGACATCATTTGAATGTTGATATTGTTTTCAGATAAGGCACGAGTGGCTGTAGCAGTTACACCGATATGGCGCTTCATTTTTTCGCCAACAATCATGATGATAGACAGGTCATGTTCGATTTCTGCATGGTCAACTTCAGCTTTTTGAACAAGTTGACGGAGGATTTCTTCCTCTTTGATTGGTGTAAGCTCGCGCTCACGAAGGATGATAGACAGGTCATCGATACCTGTAGGCATGTGTTCCCAACCAATATTCAGGTCTTCTAGAATTTGAAGTACTTTACGACCAAAACCAACTTCGCGGTTCATGAGGTACTTGGACATATTGATGCTGACAAAACCAGAATCACCAGCAATCCCCACTACTGGGAATTCATCACTGCTGTGTTTTAGAACGATGCGAGTACCTGGATGGTCAGGATTATTGGTATTTTTGATAACAAGAGGGATTTTTCCGCGGTAGGCTGGAAGGAGTGCTTCGTCATGTAGTACAGAGAAACCTGCATAGGCCAATTCTCGCATTTCACGGTAAGTCAATTCAGGGATTGAGTGTGGCTTGTGAATGATACCAGGGTGGGCAGCAAAAATTCCGTCAACATCAGTAAAGTTTTCATAAAGGTCAGCTTTAACTCCAGCTGCGATAATTGAACCAGTAATATCTGATCCACCACGAGAGAAGGTACAGATTTGATCTTCCTTGGTCACGCCAAAGAATCCTGGGATAACTAGAACTTCTGTACCATTATTGAGCTCTTCGATTTTATCATAACTTGAAGGAATGATGCGAGCATTTCCAGGTTCGCTTGTAACAACAATACCAGCCTCTCGTGGATGAACATAGCGAGCTTCTAATCCATTTTGGTTAAAGTAAGCTGCAATGAGTTTAGCGTTGTTATTTTCCCCTGCAGCAAGGAAGGTATCGTAAAGAAATTCATTGTTTTCAATTGGAAGGGTAGCGAGAGTTCGGATACTTTTAGAGATTCGTTCTAAAACAGCAGGTTTAAGCCCTAGTTCGCTAACCATTGCAGCGTAACGATCGATAATCCAATTTTGACTAGCACTGATATCATTTCCTGCTACATAATCACGATAATATTTAATCAAAGCATCCGTAACCTTGGTATCTTTAGCATCGCGCTTCCCTGGTGCAGATACAACTACAAAACGACGTTCAGGGTCACTTTTTACAATGTTTAAAACCTTTTTCAATTGGCTTGCAGAGGCGAGTGAACTTCCCCCAAATTTTACAACCTTCATAAAAACTCCTAAAGTAAGTATTTTATACGATTATAGCAGAAAGAGGGGCTTTTTTCAATCTGGAAAATATCCTATACAATTGTTTGAAAGTCTCATCAGGAAAGCTTATAATAAAGATGTAGGAGGAAAGACTCTTCTAATGGAAGGAGTTGGGGGAAGATGATTAAAAGAGTGGTTTGTTTAATCTTACTAGTCCTTACCTTCGTGATGATTCCTACAAATATCGGAGCAAGGTCTCATCCTCTTCCCAGTGGTCGTTTGACCGGAGAAGAATTAGCGATGGAGTATGCGCAGGAGCGTCAGATTTCAGTTGAGAGGGCTAAAATTATCTTATCTATCGGCTTGTCAGATAGTAAGGCAAGGATCTATCGAATTCTCTCTGAAAAGCTTATCGTCAATCCTAACTATGAAGCTAGAGTCAAGTTTTATTGTCGAACAGATGAAAGTGGACAATATAGAGGAATCACGAAACTCTTAGCTACAAGTCTGGTTAACAAGGACGGAGACAAGGAAGCTCCTTTTACAGGCAATCTTTTTGCCTACCTTGAAGATCCAAATCGTATTTTTTACATGGTTTCAGGAGAATTCTACTATAAAGGATCCAACCAAGAACAGCTCTATCAGAGAGAAGGAGGGCGAATGCTTGAAGTGATTTATGATTTCATGGATGATACAAGTACTGGTTTTCCTGTATTTTTAGAGACCAAACTAAGGTTTTAAAATCGGCCGAGACACTTTCGGTCGATTTTTCTCTTGTCTTATAAACAAGAAAAAGATATACTTTGAAGATAAAATAATTTAATCAGCTTTTTAAATTAAAGGAGTGGCTATGAATCATATTATCTTTCAAATTCAAGACGATTTAGCGGTGATTACTTTAAATCGTCCCGAGGTGGCAAATGGTTTCCATATTCCTATGTGTGAAGAAATTTTAGGAGCACTGGAATTAGCTGAAAAAGACGATTCTGTTTCATTTATTCTCATCAATGCTGCTGGTAAGGTGTTTTCTGTTGGTGGCGATTTAGTTGAAATGAAGCGTGCTGTTGATGAGGATGATATTGCTTCCTTAACTCGAATTGCTGAATTGGTCAATACTATTTCTTATAAGATTAAACAGATTCCTAAACCTGTTATCATGGAGGTGGATGGAGCAGTTGCTGGAGCTGCAGCCAATATGGCCTTGGCAGTTGATTTCTGTATCGCATCTGACAAGTCTAAATTTATTCAGGCTTTTGTAGGTGTAGGATTAGCTCCTGACGCGGGTGGCTTATTCTTGCTGACAAGATCGCTCGGTGCAACTAGAGCAACTCAATTAGCTATGACTGGAGAAGCTTTCACCGCTGAAAAGGCAATGGAGGCAGGAGCTCTATACCGTCTATGTACTAGTGAACAATTAGGAAAAGCAAGAGAACAATTGTTGAAGAAGTTGAGACGTGGCTCTTCAAATTCCTATGCTGCGATTAAGAAACTTGTTTGGGAAAGTGAGTTCAAGCAGTGGCATGAATATGCTCAACTTGAATTGGAACTACAAAAATCACTATCCTATACGGAAGATTTTAAAGAAGGTGTTCGTGCACATTCTGAAAGAAGACGTCCAAAATTTATCGGGAAATAAAAAATACTTGCACTATTCTTTGAAGTTTGATATACTTTTTTTGTCAAATGTTTTGATTATTAAACTTTTTTTGATAAAGGAGGGAAGAGAAATGGACTACCAACAAGTCAATGATTATTTAACATCAATTTTTAACAACGTCCTAGTGATCGAGGAAGTAAGTTTGCGAGGTAGTCGTTTCAAAGACATCTCTATCAAAGAAATGCACACGATTGATGTTATCGGTAAGTATCCAGAAGTGACTCCAAGTCAAGTGTCCAAAGAGTTGATGGTAACTCTAGGGACTGTGACAACGAGTTTAAACAATTTGGAACGAAAAGGATACATCGAACGTATCCGTTCAGATAAAGATCGTCGTGTAGTGCATCTGCATTTGACAAAGAAAGGTCGACTCGTTCATCGTCTTCATAAACGTTTCCATAAGGCCATGGTCGAAAGAATTATCGAGGGCATGAGCCCTGAAGAAATGAGTGTTATGGGTAAAGGGTTAACTAATCTTTATCACTTTTTGGAGGATTTGAAGTAATGGCTTTTGCAAAAATAAGCCAGGTCGCTCATTATGCTCCAGAGCAGATTATCACTAACGAAGACTTGGCTCAGGTCATGGATACGAGTGATGAATGGATCTCAAGTCGGACAGGGATTAAAGAACGCCATATTTCCAAGACAGAATCAACAGGAGATTTGGCTACAGAGGTTGCAAGACAACTTCTAGAGAAGGCAGGGATTTCTGCTGAAGAGCTAGATTTCATCATTATAGCGACTATGACACCTGACTCGATGATGCCTTCAACCGCAGCTCGTGTTCAGGCAAAGATTGGCGCTCATAAGGCTTTTGCCTATGATTTAACAGCTGCTTGTAGTGGATTTGTTTTTGCCCTATCGACTGCAGAAAAGTTCATTTCTTCAGGAACATATCGTAAGGGGCTGATTATCGGTAGTGAGACCATGTCAAAATCTTTGGATTGGTCTGACCGCTCAACAGCTGTCTTGTTTGGAGATGGAGCTGGTGGTGTACTACTTGAGGCAAGTGACCAAAAACATTTCTTAGCTGAAAGTCTCAATAGCGATGGTTCTCGTGGTGAGTGTCTCACGTATGGACAGACAGGATTGATTTCACCATTTTCGATTCAAGAAGAACCTGATGTTTTCTTGAAAATGGATGGGAGAGCAGTTTTTGACTTTGCAATTCGAGACGTGGCTAAATCTATTAAACAGACCATCGAAAAAAGTCCAATATCAGCAGATGAACTCGATTATCTATTGCTTCATCAAGCTAATATTCGAATTTTAGATAAGATGGCTAAAAAAATCGGTGTCGATCGTGACAAGCTTCCTGCTAATATGATGAAGTATGGAAATACTAGTGCGGCAAGTATCCCGATTTTACTTTCTGAGTGTGTAGAAGAAGGGCTCATCCATTTGGATGGTAGCCAAAAAATTCTCTTGTCAGGTTTCGGTGGAGGTTTGACATGGGGCACACTTATTGTTACAATTTAGGTAATCATGTGGTGATCACATTGTTATAAAAAACTATTTATTTTAAAGGAGTCTATCATGGCAGTATTTGAAAAAGTACAAGAAATTATCGTTGAAGAACTCGGAAAAGATGCATCAGAAGTAACACTTGAATCTACTTTTGATGATTTGGATGCAGATTCATTGGACTTGTTCCAAGTAATCTCAGAAATCGAAGACGCTTTTGATATCCAAATCGAAGCTGAAGACAACTTGAAAACAGTTGGCGACTTGGTTGCTTACGTTGAAGAGCAAACTAAATAATTAGAATAAATAAAGAAGGAGTAGGGGAGACCCGCTCCCTCTTGTTTAGGTAATAGTTTGACCGTCAAATTATAATAAAGTCGAACTATTACGTAAGCAAGACTTATGGAGGCAATATGAAAACACGTATCACTGAATTATTAAATATTAAATATCCTATCTTCCAAGGTGGAATGGCCTGGGTAGCAGATGGCGATTTGGCTGGAGCTGTTTCAAAAGCTGGTGGTCTCGGTATCATTGGTGGAGGAAACGCACCTAAAGAAGTGGTTAAAGCCAACATCGATAAGATTAAATCTTTAACAGACAAGCCTTTTGGTGTCAATATCATGCTCTTGTCTCCATTTGTTGATGATATTGTGGACCTTGTGATTGAAGAAGGGGTTAAGGTAGTCACAACTGGTGCAGGAAACCCAAGTAAATATATGGAGCGATTTCATGAAGCAGGAATCACCGTTATTCCTGTAGTTCCTAGCGTAGCTTTGGCTATACGTATGGAAAAAATCGGTGCAGATGCTGTCATTTGTGAAGGTATGGAAGCCGGTGGACACATTGGTAAATTAACAACCATGACCTTGGTTCGTCAAGTTGCAGCGGCTGTTTCAATTCCTGTTATCGCTGCAGGTGGTATTGCAGATGGTGAGGGAGCTGCTGCTGGATTTATGCTTGGTGCGGAAGCTGTGCAAGTAGGAACTCGTTTTGTAGTTGCTAAAGAATCAAATGCTCATCCAAACTACAAAGCTAAGATTTTAAAAGCTCGTGATATTGATACAACTATTTCAGCACAACATTTTGGTCACGCAGTTCGTGCCATCAAAAATCAATTGACTCGTGATTTCGAGCAAGCTGAAAAAGATGCCTTTAAACAAGAAAATCCAGACTTAGAAATCTTTGAACAAATGGGTGCTGGAGCCTTAGCTAAGGCTGTTGTCCATGGTGATGTAGATGGCGGTTCAGTAATGGCCGGCCAGATTGCAGGCTTGGTATCTAAAGAAGAAACAGTTGAAGAAATCTTAAAAGATATCTACTATGGTGCAGCTGAGAAAATTCAAAAAGAAGCCGCTCGTTGGGCAGGAGTTACAAGAAATGACTAAAACAGCCTTTCTATTTGCAGGTCAAGGAGCCCAGTACCTTGGAATGGGACGTGAACTATACGACCAATGGGCTATCGTCAAGGAAACAATCGACCAAGCTAGCCAAGTCTTAGGTTATGATCTTCGTGACTTGATTGATAACGATGAAACGAAGCTAAATCAGACTCGTTACACACAACCAGCTATTTTGGCTACATCCGTTGCCATTTACCGATTACTAAAGGAGAAAGGTTACCAACCAGATATAGTGACAGGCCTGTCTCTTGGTGAATATTCTGCCCTTGTAGCTAGTGGCGCCTTGGATTTTGAAGATGCGGTGGCTCTAGTTGCTAAACGTGGGGCTTATATGGAAGAAGCAGCACCTGCAGGGTCTGGTAAAATGGTAGCCGTACTCAACACTCCAGTTGAAGTTATTGAAGAAGCTTGTCAAGAAGCTTCTCAACTTGGTGTTGTGACTCCAGCTAACTACAATACCCCAAGTCAAATTGTTATTGGTGGTGAGGTGGTTGCTGTGGATCGTGCAGTTGAACTCTTGCAAGAAGCAGGAGCAAAACGCTTAATTCCGCTAAATGTCTCTGGACCTTTCCATACAGCTTTATTGGAACCTGCTAGTCAAAAATTAGCTCAAGTCTTAGAAGATGTTGAGTTTAATGACTTTGCTTATCCACTTGTTGGTAATACAGAAGCAAAAGTCATGGAAAAAGAACGAATTGCAGAACTCTTGACTCGTCAAGTTAAGGAACCTGTGCGTTTCTATGAAAGCATTGCAGTCATGCAAGAAGCTGGTGTGACGCGTTTTATCGAGATCGGTCCTGGGAAAGTCTTGTCAGGATTTGTTAAAAAGATTGATAAAACTGCTCAACTTGCAAATGTGGAAGATCAAGCAAGTTTACAAGCACTCTTAGAAAATTAGACCAAAATGGTAGAAGTTCTGAAAGGAGAAAAATGAAACTAGAACAGAAAAATGTCTTTATTACAGGCTCAAGTCGAGGAATTGGTCTTGCCATTGCTCATAAATTTGCCAGCTTGGGAGCCAACGTTGTCTTGAATAGTCGTGGTGAAATCTCCGAGGAGCTTCTAGACGATTTTAAACCTTACGGGGTGAAGGTTCTTGCTATTTCTGGTGACGTTTCTGATTTTACGGATGCAAAACGTATGGTAGACCAAGCCATTGAAGAGCTAGGCTCAGTTGACGTCCTAGTGAATAACGCTGGGATTACTCAAGACACTCTCATGCTGAAGATGACAGAAGAAGATTTTGAGAAGGTCTTGAAAGTCAATCTAACGGGAGCCTTCAACATGACGCAAGCAGTCTTGAAACAGATGATAAAAGCACGTGAAGGTGCCATTATCAATATGTCTAGTGTCGTTGGTTTGATGGGAAATATCGGTCAAGCAAACTACGCTGCTTCTAAGGCTGGTCTAATTGGATTTACCAAATCAGTAGCACGTGAGGTGGCTAATCGTAATGTGCGTGTCAATGCCATTGCACCAGGAATGATCGAATCTGATATGACTGCAGTCCTATCTGATAAGGTAAAAGATGCTATGTTGGCACAAATTCCGATGAAACAATTTGGTCAAGCTGAGCAGGTCGCAGAGGTGACAGCCTTTCTTGCAAGCCAAGATTATCTAACGGGACAAGTCATTGCAATTGATGGTGGACTTACCATGCAATAAGAGTTAAAATAGAGGTATGAAAATGAAACTAAATCGTGTAGTAGTAACAGGTTATGGATTAACATCTCCAATTGGGAATACACCAGAAGAATTTTGGAACAGTCTGAAGAACGGAAAGATTGGGATTGGTGAAATCACCAAGTTTGATCACAGTGCTTTTGACGTCCATAATGCAGCAGAGATTAATGATTTTCCTTTTGACAAATATTTTGTAAAAAAAGATACCAATCGTTTCGATGATTATTCTTTGTATGCCTTGTATGCTGCTCAAGAAGCAGTTGACCATGCTAATCTTGATGTAGAAGCGCTTGATAAAGACCGCTTTGGTGTTATTGTTGCATCAGGTATCGGTGGAATCAGAGAAATCGAAGACCAAGTGCTTCGTCTTCACGAAAAAGGTCCAAAACGTGTAAAACCATTGACACTTCCAAAAGCTTTGCCAAATATGGCAGCAGGAAATGTTGCTATGCGCTTTGGTGCAAATGGTATCTGTAAATCTATCAATACTGCTTGTGCTTCATCAAATGATGCTATCGGAGATGCCTTCCGTTCTATCAAGTTTGGCTTCCAAGATATCATGTTGGTTGGTGGTTCAGAATCATCTATTACTCCATTTGCGATTGCAGGTTTCCAAGCCTTAACAGCTCTTTCAACAACGGAAGATCCAACTCGTGCTTCTATTCCATTTGATAAAGACCGTAATGGATTTGTCATGGGTGAAGGATCAGGTATGTTGGTTCTTGAAAGCTTAGAACACGCAGAAAAACGTGGAGCAACTATCCTTGCCGAAGTTGTTGGTTATGGTAACACTTGTGATGCCTACCACATGACTTCACCACATCCAGAAGGCCAAGGTGCTATTAAAGCTATCAAACTTGCCTTGGATGAAGCTGAAATCACACCAGACCAAGTAGCCTATGTCAATGCTCACGGTACATCAACTCCAGCTAATGAAAAAGGAGAAAGTGGTGCTATCGTAGCGGTTCTTGGTAAGGCAGTACCTGTATCTTCAACCAAGTCATTTACAGGACACTTGCTCGGTGCAGCAGGTGCAGTTGAAGCCATTGCAACAATTGAAGCAATTCGTAACAACTATGTTCCAATGACAGCTGGAACAACAGAATTATCAGACTACATTGAAGCAAATGTTATTTATGGACAAGGTGTGGAACGTGAAATTCCTTATGCTATCTCAAATACCTTTGGATTTGGTGGACATAATGCAGTTCTTGCTTTCAAACGTTGGGAGAATAAGTAAAGATGAATTTAAATGAAATCAAAGACTTGATGGCGCAATTTGACCAGTCAAGCTTGAAAGAATTTTCTTATAAAAATGGAACGGATGAGTTGGTCTTCAGTAAGAATGAAGCAAAACTTGTTGCAGAAACAAGTCCAGCACCTCAACCTGTGGTTCCAGCAGTTGCACCTACAGCTGCACCACAAGCTCCAACTACAACACCAGCTGCAGAAGCATTTTCAGAATCAAGTGTTACTGAATCAGTAGCTGAAGGAGACCTTGTAGAAAGTCCACTTGTCGGAGTTGCATACTTGGCTGCCGGACCAGATAAACCTAATTTTGTTTCAGTTGGTGATACTGTTAAAAAAGGCCAAACCTTGGTCATCATCGAAGCTATGAAGGTCATGAACGAAATTCCAGCACCTAAAGATGGTGTCGTAACAGAAATTCTTGTTGAAAATGAAGAAATGGTTGAGTTCGGGAAAGGCTTGGTACGTATCAAATGATTGATATTCAAGGAATTAAAGAAGCTTTGCCACACCGCTATCCCATGCTCTTAGTGGACCGTGTCTTAGAAGTTAGCGAAGACACCATTGTTGCTATTAAAAATGTAACGCTTAACGAACCGTTCTTCAACGGTCATTTTCCTCAATACCCAGTTATGCCTGGAGTCCTCATTATGGAAGCCTTGGCTCAGACAGCAGGTGTTTTGGAATTGTCTAAACCTGAAAACAAAGGGAAACTTGTCTTCTATGCTGGTATGGATAAGGTTAAGTTTAAGAAACAAGTTGTTCCTGGTGATCAGCTTGTCATGACAGCAACTTTTGTCAAACGTCGTGGCACAATCGCCGTAGTAGAAGCGAAGGCAGAAGTAGATGGTAAGCTTGCAGCAAGCGGTACTCTGACCTTTGCTATTGGAAACTAGGGAGGTTTTCCATGTTTCGTAAGATTTTAATTGCCAATCGTGGTGAAATTGCTGTTCGTATTATTCGTGCGGCACGAGAGTTAGGAATCGCAACAGTCGCTGTCTATTCGACTGCTGACAAGGAAGCTCTCCACACGCTTTTGGCTGATGAGGCTATCTGTATCGGCCCTGGAAAGGCTACAGAATCTTATCTGAACATCAATGCCATCCTATCAGCTGCGGTCTTGACTGAAGCTGAAGCTATTCACCCTGGATTTGGTTTTTTAAGTGAAAATTCCAAATTTGCAACTATGTGTGAAGAAGTCGGTATCAAATTTATCGGGCCATCAGCTCGAGTAATGGATGTCATGGGAGATAAAATTAACGCCCGTGCTCAAATGATTAAGGCTAATGTGCCTGTCATTCCAGGATCAGATGGAGAAGTCCATACTGCAGAAGAAGCGCTTGCTGTTGCCGAAAAAATTGGTTATCCAGTTATGTTGAAAGCTTCAGCTGGAGGTGGTGGTAAAGGAATTCGTAAGGTTGAAAAGGCAGAAGATCTTGTATCAGCCTTTGAAACAGCCTCTAGTGAAGCTAAAGCAAACTTTGGTAACGGGGCTATGTACCTCGAGCGCGTGATATATCCTGCTCGCCACATTGAGGTACAGATTCTTGCTGACCAGATGGGACATGTGATTCACCTAGGTGAGCGTGACTGTTCGCTTCAGCGGAATAACCAAAAGGTTTTAGAAGAAAGTCCTTCAATTGCCATTGGAAAAACACTGCGTAATGAAATTGGTGCTGCAGCAGTCCGTGCGGCGGAGTCTGTTGGTTATGAAAATGCTGGTACTATTGAATTCCTACTAGATGAAGCAAGTGGCAAATTCTACTTTATGGAGATGAATACTCGTGTCCAAGTAGAACATCCAGTAACCGAATTTGTTTCTGGTGTGGATATTGTCAAGGAACAAATCCGTATTGCGTCAGGTCAACCTTTGACTCTGAAACAAGAAGACATTGTTCTAAAAGGACATGCTATTGAGTGCCGTATCAACGCAGAAAACCCAGCCTTTAATTTTGCACCGAGCCCAGGTAAGATTACTAATCTTTATCTACCAAGCGGTGGTGTTGGATTGCGTGTTGACTCTGCAGTTTATCCAGGGTATACCATTCCACCATACTATGATAGTATGATTGCTAAAATTATTGTTCATGGTGAAAATCGTTTTGATGCACTCATGAAAATGCAAAGAGCTCTTTATGAACTCGAAATTGAAGGGGTGGTCACCAATGCTGATTTTCAACTCGATTTGATTTCAGATCGTCGTGTGATTGCAGGGGACTACGATACTTCATTCTTGATGGAAACTTTCTTACCACACTATCAAGAAAAAGAATAATGTAATACTCTTCGAAAATCTCTTCAAACCGCGTCAGCTTCGCTTTGGATTATAAATGTGACTGACTTCGTCAGTCTTATCTACAACCTCAAAGCAGTGCTTTGAGCAACCTGCAGCTGGCTTCCTAGTTTGCTCTTTGATTTTCATTGAGTATAAAAATAGTATAAGACTGAAAAGGGGGATGTATGGCTCTATTTAGTAAAAAAGAAAAATATATACGAATTAATCCCAATCGTTCACTTAGAGAAAAGCCCCAAGCTAAGCCTGAGGTTCCAGACGAACTCTTCTCAAAATGTCCAGGTTGTAAACATACCATTTACCAAAAGGATTTGGGAAGTGACCGTATATGTCCTCACTGTGGCTATACCTTCCGTATTTCAGCTCAAGAGCGTCTTGCTTTAACCATTGATATGGGAAGCTTCCTAGAGATGTTCACAGGAATTGAGACGCAAGATCCATTGGAATTTCCAGGCTACCAGAAAAAATTAGCCTCTATGCGTGAAAAAACAGGTCTTGATGAGGCTGTTGTTACAGGAACTGCTTTGATTAAGGGCGAAAAAGTTGCTCTCGGAATTATGGATTCCAACTTTATCATGGCGTCTATGGGAACAGTAGTTGGTGAAAAAATCACTCGTTTGTTTGAATATGCGACAGCTGAAAAATTACCAGTCGTCTTGTTTACAGCATCTGGTGGAGCACGTATGCAAGAAGGAATCATGAGTTTGATGCAGATGGCTAAAATCTCTGCAGCAGTCAAACGTCATTCCAATGCAGGTCTCTTTTACCTAACAATCCTTACTGATCCAACAACTGGTGGTGTTACAGCTTCCTTTGCTATGGAAGGGGATATTATCTTGGCAGAGCCTCAAAGTTTGGTAGGATTTGCTGGACGTCGTGTCATTGAAAATACCGTAAGGGAAGATTTGCCAGAGGATTTCCAGAAGGCAGAGTTTTTGTTAGAACATGGATTTGTGGATGCGATTGTTAAACGGAGAGAATTGCCAGATATGATTGCTCGATTAGTAAGGTTACATAAGGGGGATTGTTGATGAATATTGCAAAAATCGTCAGAGAAGCACGTGAACAAACCCGCTTAACTGCCTTGGACTTTGCAACAGGAATTTTTGATGAATTTGTTGAGTTGCATGGAGACCGTTCCTTCCGTGATGATGGTGCCATTATTGGTGGTATCGGTTGGTTGGGAAACCAAGCAGTAACTGTTGTTGGAATCCAAAAAGGTAAAAGCTTACAAGATAATCTTAACCGTAACTTTGGACAACCTCATCCGGAAGGTTATCGAAAAGCCCTTCGCTTGATGAAGCAGGCTGAAAAATTTGGCCGTCCTGTTGTAACCTTTATCAACACGGCAGGTGCCTATCCTGGTGTCGGAGCAGAGGAGCGTGGTCAAGGTGAAGCCATTGCTCGTAACCTTATGGAGATGAGCGATCTTAAGGTGCCAATTATTGCCATTATTATCGGTGAAGGTGGCTCAGGAGGGGCTTTAGCTCTTGCAGTAGCTGACCGTGTTTGGATGTTAGAAAACTCGATCTATGCAGTTCTCAGCCCTGAAGGCTTTGCTTCTATTCTTTGGAAGGATGGCAGTCGCGCCATGGAAGCTGCAGAGTTGATGAAAATTACTTCTTTCGAATTGCTAGAGATGAAAATTGTTGATAAGGTTATCTCTGAGGTAGGTCTATCAAGTAAAGATCTGATCAAGCAAGTAAAAGTACAACTCCGAGCAGAACTTGATGAACTTGGTAAACTTCCCCTAGAGCAGCTCATTGAGGAACGTTACCAACGCTTTAGAAAATACTAAAAAGTAAGCTAGGACTAAGATATAGTTCTAGCTTTTTGGATTCTATAAAATACATTTCAGGATGAAAAATTGACTCTTGTAAAAATATCTGTTAATATAACAAGGGATGCGTGTGCTATAAAAATAAGTCAACAAAGCTTTTTGGGAGTGAGTATGAAAAAACTAGGGCATTTAGGAATCTATACATTACTGGTATTCCTATCAATTTATCTACTAGATTTCAGTAGTCTTTATCTGGCTAAGATGTTTGTCTGGGGTATGGATGGCTATTCTATTATTGTAGCAGTAGAGCAACTAGCTCTTTTAGGACTATTTATCTATTGGCTTAAAAAGAAAAAAATGCTCTATATTTTTGAGAAAAGGGGCTCGAAGAAATCCAGATTCTTTTACCTTGTAGTTAGTTTAGTGGCTGCTTATTTTGTCCGTCAGTTCTTAAGTGCTTTTTACTTACAGTTTAGTCGCTTCATTAATCATCACTATATCTTTGAAGATCTTCTTTCGGTCCTATCCTTCAGTGAGCAATCTACTATTTTAACGACTTGCTTCTCTTTTATCTCAGTTGTCATTTTGGGGCCTATATTGGAGGAGGTAGTTCATAGGGGATATTTTATGAACACCTTCTTTCCCCAGTCCAAATACTACTTGGATGTCATCTTATCAGCTCTTATATTTGGGCTCAGTCATTTGGTATTGTCCCATCGCGACCCCATCAGTTTGATGATTTATTGTTTTTTCGGTCTTTTCTTTGCTTTAGTATACCGTTGGACAAAGAATTTAAAAATCACCATCCTGTGCCATAGTTTTATTAACTTTCTCATTCATGCAGATTTCATCTGGTTGTTGCTTTCTAATTTAATCTATAATCGTTTTTTTTAGATAGAATTTGAGGAGACAAATAAAAAAGTGTTTGATATCTATCAAACACTTTTTTTATTTAATTTTCTTCAGTTACAAATTGACTGAGCAGTCCGTTAATGAAACGGGCTGATTTTTGATCTGAAAAGCTTTTTGCAAGTTCAATAGCTTCATTCACAGCTACAAGCTGAGGAGTATCAAAGGAAGTGATTTCGAAAACTCCTAAACGCAATAAATTCTTTTCCACTAAGGTTAAACGTTCAATCGTCCAACCAGACTTTAAATGCTGAGTGATTTGTTTGTCTAGTTCCTCTTTTTGAGCTTGAACACCAGATACAAGATCGATTAGGAAGCTAGGGAGTTTTACCTCGTCGTCTTCTCGATCATGAGTATAAGCGAAGCGACAAGCAGTTTCAATATCAGAACCATATTCAAGACTCATCAGTGCTTGGAAGGCACATTTTCGTAGTTCGCGTCTAGATTCTAATAATGGACTAGTCATTGAGGAAGTCCTCATCAAACAAATCTGTTAATGCTGGTTTTGGTGTTTTATCTGGTGCAATACCAGCAACGTGAATATTCACAGCATTGAGTTCTACATCAGCCATATTACGAACGGCATCTTTTACAGCTTTTTGGATAGCCATTGCAACCTTAGGTACTTTGACACCGTACTCGAGATAGAGATAGATATCAGCTATTAGTTCTTCTTCAGATTCTTTTAGATAGACGCCACGGCCGAGTGAAAGTTTTGAAAGGGTGTCAGATACTGATTTGTTTGAAAAAGAGTGGACACCATCAACTTTAGCTGTAGCGATTGCAATGATTTTTTCAAGTACACGTGGGGCGATAACGATTTCGCCCAATTGTTCTTCAATTCCCATAGAATGACCTCTTTCTAGAGATTAGGCACGAGAAACGTAAGTTCCTTCTGCAGTGTTGATAACGAGTTTTTGTCCTGCTTCGATGAAGTCTGGAACGTTAACGACAAGTCCAGTTTCCATTGTAGCTGGTTTACCAGAACCGGTAACAGTTGCACCTTTAATAGATGGTTGAGTTTCAGCAACTGTCAATTCAACAGTTGTAGGTACTGTTACACCGATTACTTCAGTTCCGTAAAATTGAATTTTAACTTCAGAATTTTCAAGGATGTAAAGCAATTCATTTTCAACATTTACAACTGGAATTTCGTATTGGTCGTAAGTTTCAGTGTTCATAAAATAAGCTGTATCGTCCATTTTGTACAAGTATTGTGCTGGCACAGTTTCGATAATCGCTTGTTCAAATTTTTCCTCTGGACGGTAGCTAGTTTCAAATGTTGAACCAGTACGGACATCACGCAATTTCATACGCATGATAGTGTTTCCTTTACCTGGTTTGTGGTGGCTAGCTTCCAAAACGCGGATCAATTTTCCGTCAGCTGTTTCAAAGGTCATACCAGCCTTTAATTTACTTGCTTCGATCATGTTTTTACCTCTTTAATAAAATAATTTACTCTTTATTGTATCATAAGTCGCAAGATTTCTCAAATATCAAGGAAGTGAAATTAGTTGACAGGAACGATGTTTCCTTCTTCGTCTTTGGTTACCAATACGTACTTGCCATCGACTTCGATGTAGAAGTTTTTATTAGCGGTTTGTTTAGAGTTGGTAGTTTGTTCAGGACTAGTAGATTCTTCTGCAGGAGTTGAGACTTCTTGAGTTGTAGATTCTTGTGCAGGAGTTGTCATTTCAGGATTAGTAGATTCTACTGAGTTAGCGGTTTGTTCAGGGCTAACAGTCTCTACTGGGCTAGCAACTTGCTCAGGACTTGCAGTTTGTACCGGAGTAAAAGCTTGGTTTGGATCAGCGGGTTGTACTGGGGGAACGGTTTGATTTGGGCTAACAGGTTGAGCTTGTTGGGTGAGTTGACCACCGAGAGTTTGACCGAGATTCATACCCATAAACATATTCATACCATTGCCATTACCTTCGTTATTTGCTGCAGCAATAAGAGCTTCGTTACGAGCACGACGTTCTTCAATCTCAATCGTGTTGTACTTCATGGCAACTAGTTCGCTGTCAAGCTTGCGAACTAGTTCCAAGCTTTCTTGGTCGTAGCTCAAATCCTCAAGAAGGATATTGGTTGCTTCAATACCGTAAAGACCAGTCCATACCTTGTTGACTTCTTGTTTAGCGATTTCATTGAAAGTATCTTGATTAGCATTTAGGCTATAGATATCAACTCGGTACTCATTAGTAAATTTGGCAATTGCGATCGCGATTTTAGGAGAGATATTTTGTCGAAGTGTTCCTTGAGCAATATCTTGGAGTGTAAATGGTTTATGTTCCTCAATTTGTTGACTGATAGAGCTAACATAGAAAAGAACTGGATCCGCAACTTTGATGTCAAACAAACCGTAAAAACGGATATTGAGCATTTGTTGGTAACGTTCACTGAAATACTCTACAGCATTTTGGGTACCAAATTTATTCCCTGCGATTGGTTGCATACGGATAAAGATGATTTCTTGTCGAGTAATAACTTGTCCACCAAAAGAGAAGCGGTTTTTGAAGTTTTCCCAAGTACCCTTAATTCCACCTTTTTCAAGGAGCCAAGCGTTATCACCTGCACGCCATTCATGGCTTCCAGCTTCAAGGACATCCCCTAGGAAGGTACCATTATTGACAAGAACAGCAACATATCCTTGAGGGACAATAACAACAGAACCGTCTGTTAAAAGACCAGTATTTTGGTTGCTTTGTCTTGAACCACCATCAGGGTCTTTTGTAAGCAATTGTCCCTTGATGGCCATGACGTCTGAAGAGACGTGGTCTGGAAGTACAACGGCTTCCTTGAATTTGCTATCATTAAAACTATTTAGCCCAGCTGAAAGGGCAGCACGAATAAATCCCATAATTTCCTCCTAATTATATAGTTCGTCTTCATCCACAACTTCATAGGTATCAAGAACCCATTGATTTGGACTACGTGTGAGCTCAGCGCCGCAGTATTCACATTGGCTAATAGCTGAGATTTTAAGTGGAGCACCACAGTTTGGACAGTGGTCGCTAACAGCTTCATCTTGAACATTGTTTTCAGTTTGGCTACCATGTTTGCGGATGAAGTTCATTTGATAAACTGTAAATAGATCTTGTTGAGGGTCTCCCTCAATAACCTTACGAGTCTTGTCATCAATGACATAGTCTCTCAAAGTAGATGAAAGGATAACCACTAAAGTATCATTTCCATCTGGATTACTCTTGAAATCTTTAATTCGTACATTTTCAACGTAAACTCGTTCCAAAACATTCGTTGTTTGTGCTTGAATATGTTCTTCCAGTTGTGCACTGTGTTGAGTGTATAGACTAGCACTTTCAAGCGAGCGCACCAAATTCCAATCCTTTTTAGTCCAAGCAGCCTGCAACTGGATATAAACTTCTTTAGCCCATGAAGTGAAAGCAGAGGCATCAAAGTTTGGATCATAGTATCTAAGACGATCAATAGCTTGGCTATTATTTTCAACTCGACGATGGCTAGTTGTTTCTGGTTGGTAGCTAGTCGAACTTCCATAAGATTTACCAGATGATGAATTCTGGTCATTCAGATATTTGATAAGCATGAAGAGTATGAAACCTCCGACACCAAACATAATCAGAATGTTCATGCCAGTGCTTAAAGAATCCCCCAAATTCGAGTAACTACCGCCAGAACGATAGCTGCTTCTAGAAGAAGAACTACCACTTGAACGGCTTCGGCTAGAGCTACTACTGCGAGAACTGCTACTGCTTCGTGAGCTACTGCGACTAGAGCTACCACTTCGAGAATGGCCGACACCTGCATCGATGGATTGTAGGGGTGTCACAAAGAGAAGAAGCAAGCAAGCAGCGATAAGAGTATATAACTTTTTCATATGTCTCCTAACTATGTGAGTACAAAGTGCAAGGCATCAAGCTAGAATTTTTATTAGCTTGTGACAGTTATATTATAATGAATCTTCTTTCAACTTAGCCAATTCTTGGGCAAGTAGTTTAAGGGCTACTTGTGGGTTGGCTTGGCCTTTGGTTGCTTTCATGAGGAACCCTGTGAAGGCCTTGTCAGCGTTACGTTTTCCTGACTTGAAGTCGGCAACAGCGGCTTCGTTATCGGCAAAGACTTGGTGGATAATTGGAATCAAGATATCTGGATCTGAGATTTGAACCAAACCTGCTTTTTCCACGTATTCACGAGCACCTCCACCATTTTTAGCAAGGTGGACAAAGACTTTCTTGGCAATCTTAGATGAAATAGTGCCGTCTTCGATGATAGCGATCATTTCAACCAAGTTTTCTGGTGTCAACTCGATTTGTTCCAGTGTCTTACCTTCGGCGTTCAAGAATTGAGCGACTTCACCTTGGAGCCAGTTAGAAACTTGTTTAGCATCACCACCGAGGGCAACAGCTTTCTCAAAGAAGTCAGAAGTGACTTTATTAGCAGTCAACTGGCTAGCATCGTAGTCTGACAAGCCAAGGTCAGATACATAGCGAGCACGGCGCTCTTTTGGAAACTCTGGTAACTCAGTGCGCATTTCTTCGATCCATTCATCAGAGATTTCAAAGAGTGGTAGGTCTGGCTCTGGGAAGTAGCGGTAGTCTGCAGCTCCTTCCTTGACACGCATGAGGATAGTTGCCTTGTTGGCTTCATCGTAACGGCGTGTTTCTTGGCGGATTTGACCACCTGAGCGAAGGATTTCAGCTTGACGTTGGACTTCGTATTCAAGACCCTTACGAACGTTTGAGAAGGAGTTAAGGTTCTTCAACTCAGTCTTGGTACCGAATTTCTCTTGACCATAAGGACGAAGCGAGATGTTGGCATCCACACGCATAGAACCTTCTTCCATCTTAACGTCAGAAATGCCAGCATATTGGATCACTTCCTTGAGGGCTGTTAGATAAGCATAAGCTTCTTCTGGTGAACGCATGTCTGCTTCAGATACAATCTCAATCAAAGGCACCCCTTGACGGTTGAGGTCAACATAAGAGTAACCATCTGTACCATGGGTGTTTTTACCGGCGTCTTCTTCCAAGTGAGCACGTTCGATACCGATTTTCTTAGTCGTACCATCTTCTAGCTCCACTTCAATCCATCCATTGTAACCGATTGGCTCATCAAACTGAGAAATTTGGTAGGCTTTAGGATTATCTGGATAGAAGTAGTTCTTACGATCAAAGTGCATCTTCTTATGGATGTCCATGTTGAGGGCAAGAGCTGCCTTGATACCGGCATCAACAACACCTTTATTGAGAACTGGTAGTACGCCTGGGAAAGACCAGTCAATCACGTTAGTGTTGGCATTTTGGTCATTCCCGAAGTGGGCAGAAGTAGGTGAGAAGATTTTTGAATTGGTGTTGAGCTCTACGTGGACTTCAAGTCCAATGACTGTTTCAAAGTTCATTAGTTATCACCTCCAAAAATCACGGGTTGTTGTTTGTGGTAGTCTGTTGTTGCTTCAAAAGCAGCAGCAGCTTGGTAGATAGTTTCTTCTGAATACTTAGGACCAATCAATTGCAGACCGACAGGTAGACCTTGAACAAATCCAGCAGGAAGCGAAATACCTGGGAGACCAGCCAAGTTGACAGGAATTGTTAAAAGGTCAGCCAAGTACATAGCAACTGGATCATGGTTGAGCGAATCCAAGTCGTAGGCAACGCTAGGAGCAGTTGGTCCCAAAATCAAGTCATAATCCGCAAAGACTTTTTCGAAATCTTGGATGATAAGGGTGCGAACTTGTCCAGCCTTCTTGTAGTAGGCATCGTAGTAACCTGATGAAAGGCTGAAAGTACCTAGCATGATACGGCGTTTCACCTCTTCACCGAAACCTTGACTGCGGCTGTTTACATAGATTTCATCAAGGTTAGTCGTATCCTCTGCGCGGTAGCCGTAACGAATACCATCAAAACGTTGCAAGTTTGATGAAGCTTCTGAAGAAGCGATGATGTAGTAAACCGCAACTCCGTATTTAGAGTGAGGAAGGCTCACTTCTTCAACGATAGCACCAAGTTTTTCAAAGTGTTTAGCGACTTTGAGGATGGTCTCCTTAACTTCTGGATCAATCCCTTCACCAAGATATTCCTTAGGCAAAGCAATTTTCATGCCCTTTATGTCTTGACCGATTTTTGAAGTAAAGTCAGCAATGCGGACTGGAGCAGAAGTAGAGTCTTTGACATCTTCGCTAGCAATAGCATTGAGCAAGAGAGCATTTTCCTTAACAGTTGGTGCAAAAGGACCAATTTGGTCTAATGAGCTACCAAAGGCAATGAGACCGAAACGTGAAACTGTTCCGTAGGTTGGTTTGAGACCAACAATCCCGTTAAAGGCAGCAGGTTGGCGGATAGAACCACCAGTATCAGAACCAAGTGATAAACGGACTTGTCCAGAAGCTACAGCTGCAGCAGAACCACTTGATGATCCACCAGGAACCTTGCTGTGGTCCCAAGCATTTTTAGTAGCACCGTAGTAAGAAGTCTCACCTGATCCACCCATGGCAAATTCGTCCATGTTGGTTTTCCCAACGACAATCATGCCCTTGGATTTTGCATTCGCAACAGCTGTGGCATCAAAGATAGGTTCGTAGTTATAGAGCATTTTTGAAGCTGCTGTTGTTAAGAGACCATCTGTAGAAATGTTATCCTTAACTGCGAGCGGAATTCCTGAAAGGACATTGTTAGCATCGATTCCAGCTTCATCAATAGCTTTAGCCTGAGCAAGAGCTTGATCTTCAGCGATTGTAACAAAAGAATTGAGGGCTTCCTCACGAGATTTGATATCTTCAAGCGTTGCTTGAGTTAGTTCAGTTGCTGAAATTTCCTTAGAAACAAGGAGATTGTGCAACTCTTCAATGGTTTTATTGTTAAAAGTCATTATGCATCTCCTCCATCATCTAGGATAGCTGGCACCTTGATATAGTAGTTATCTTTTTCAGGAACATTTTTAAACAAGCGGTCACGGTCTGTTCCTTCTTCGGCTACATCAGGTCGGAGAACAGTTTTACGGTCAGCCATCGTTGTAGTAGGTGCAACACCAGTAGTGTCGACTTCACTGAGCAATTCGACCATATCAACAATTTTTGAGAGTGTTGTCGCAAACTCTGCAGTTTCTTCTTCTGAGAATTTTAATTTTGAAAGATTGGCAACGTGAGTTACCTCTTCTTGCGTAATTTTCATCGGATATCCTTTCGTGAAATGATGATTCTTTATCTGTTCTATTTTACCATATTTTCCTATAAATAAGGCAAGCCAAGCTAAAAAGAAACAGAAATTGAAAAATACTTTTTATTTCGATATAATGGTTGAAATTAGAAGAAAGAATAACAGTCGTTTTTAGTTGGTAAAAAGGATGTAGAATTGACTCAACTAGAACACTTTAAGGATGACATATGACGCTTTGGGAGTTGCTTTTTACCAGTAAAAAGACAGTTCCTCCTCATTTGGGAGCCTGGTACTTTTTATTACCTACATCTTTGGTAATCATAGCTGTTTTATCGATTCGTTTCGCATCATCTAAAGGTTACAGAAACTTTTGGTATTGGGGACAATTGATTCAGTTGCTCATTATCAACGCTTGGTATATTTCGGCACGCCTGCCCTTGTCTGAGGCTCTCCCTTTTTACCATAGTCGCATGGCTATGTGGATTATACTTTTTGCCCCTAATAAGACCTTTTTCAAACAATATTTTGCCTTAGTGGGAGTTTTTGGTTCTATCATGGCCTTGGTTTATCCAGTCTTTTATCCTTTTCCTTTCCCTCATGTTTCGTCTGTCAACAATGTTTTCGGACACTGGGCCCTCTTGGCTAACTGCTTGATTTATCTTGTTAGATATTATAAAGTTGAAAAAGGGGATACTTGGAAAATATGCCAGATGACTCTTGGAGTTAATGCCATTATCTTTTTTGCCAACCTCTTGACAGGAGGAAATTATGGCTTTATGAGCAAGCCACCTGTGATTGGGGATCATGGTAGTTTGCTTAACTATTTGATAGTAACCAGTTTGATAACAGGTATTCTCATCCTTATCAATCAACTCGTTAAATATAAACATAAGAATAGTTAATATACAACTGAATTCGTTACCTTAAGGAGACTTTATGCATCATTTTATTACAAGAACCCAAACGACGCCACCGCCTATTCCGATTTTTTGGTACGGTGTCATGATAGGCCTTCTTGCCTTGTCTATTTATGCTTCTCTTACTTACTACAAAAATCCCAAATTTGTTCGATTGTTTAAGTGGATTCAAATAGCGCAATTGCTAGCTCTTTATACTTGGTATATAGGTTTTAGCATTCCATTTTCGAACAGCCTGCCTCTTTACCATTGCCGTTTGGCCATGTTCGCGGTTGTTTTCTTACCTGACAAATGGAAAACTAAGCAGTATTTTGCCCTTATGGGAGCCAGCGGCGCAGTATTTGCTTTAGGCTATCCTGTTTTTGACCCCTATGATTTCCCGCATATTACCAGCTTTTCTTTCCTGATTGGCCATTATGCCCTCTTGGTCAATTCCCTGGTTTATCTCATGAATCACTACGATAAAAACCTACTTAAAAAGTATCGAATTATCGTCTACACTTTTATTCTCAACCTTTTCCTAGTTGGGGTCAATCAAGTAACAGGTGGGAATTACGGACTCTTGAATACGACGCCGTTTATTCCAAATGCCCCTATATGGATAAAGTATCTTCTGGTTTCAATCATTCTATCTGCAGCCCTAGTACTTTTTGATATCTTGTTTAAGAAACGTTGGCAAAAGAAAATTGCTCTAGAAAAAATTAAATTTTGAAGAGATTGTAACTAGAGATACAAAATAAATATTGAACAAAAGAATCTGAAGAGCAGGTCTAGTATCTTGACCTGCTTTTTCTTGTGTAAGCAATTGAAAAACTCTCTAAAATCCGATATAATGGAGTGTTGAAAGGAATGTTAGGGTCCGATGTAATAAAGAGTGATTATAAATTGAAATCATTAAAAAAGTAGAAAGAAAGAGAACTTATGAGTATTCAAGAAGAAATTAAAAAACGCCGTACCTTTGCCATCATCTCTCACCCGGACGCAGGGAAAACAACCATCACTGAGCAATTGCTCTATTTTGGGGGAGAGATTCGTGAGGCAGGTACTGTAAAAGGGAAGAAAACAGGAAACTTTGCTAAGTCAGACTGGATGGATATCGAGAAACAACGTGGGATTTCGGTAACCTCATCTGTCATGCAGTTTGACTACGATGGGAAACGGGTAAACATCCTAGACACTCCAGGACACGAGGACTTTTCAGAAGATACCTATCGTACCTTGATGGCGGTGGATGCTGCGGTCATGGTAGTGGACTCTGCCAAGGGTATCGAGGCCCAAACTAAGAAATTGTTCGAGGTTGTTAAACACCGTGGGATTCCTGTCTTTACCTTTATGAACAAGCTGGACCGTGACGGTCGTGAACCACTGGACCTCTTGCAAGAATTGGAAGAAGTATTAGGGATTGCGAGTTACCCAATGAACTGGCCAATCGGGATGGGGAAAGCCTTTGAGGGGCTCTACGACCTCTATAACCAACGTTTGGAACTCTACAAAGGGGATGAACGTTTTGCCAGCCTAGAAGATGGCGATAAACTCTTTGCTAGCAACCCATTCTACGAACAAGTGAAAGAGGATATCGAACTCTTGAATGAAGCAGGAAATGAATTCTCAGAGGAAGCCATTCTTGCAGGTGATTTGACACCAGTCTTCTTTGGCTCGGCCTTGACTAATTTTGGGGTGCAGACCTTCCTTGAAACCTTCCTCAAGTTTGCTCCAGAACCTCATGGACACAAGAAAACAGACGGAGAAATTGTTGATCCTTATGATAAGGACTTCTCAGGATTTGTCTTTAAAATTCAAGCCAACATGGACCCTCGTCACCGTGACCGTATTGCCTTTGTCCGTATTGTATCGGGCGAATTTGAGCGCGGCATGAGTGTCAATCTTCCTCGTACTGGTAAGGGAGCTAAGCTATCTAACGTCACTCAGTTTATGGCTGAAAGTCGTGAAAATGTCACTAATGCTGTAGCTGGGGATATTATCGGGGTTTATGATACAGGTACCTACCAGGTTGGAGATACGCTTACTGTTGGGAAAAATAAGTTTGAGTTTGAACCACTACCAACCTTTACTCCAGAGATTTTCATGAAAGTTTCGCCTAAGAACGTTATGAAACAAAAATCCTTCCACAAGGGAATGGAACAGTTGGTACAAGAAGGAGCTATCCAGCTTTATAAGAATTACCAAACAGGTGAGTATATGCTAGGTGCTGTTGGACAACTCCAGTTCGAAGTCTTTAAACACCGTATGGAAGGTGAGTATAACGCTGAAGTGGTCATGACTCCAATGGGTAAAAAGACAGTGCGTTGGATTAAACCTGAAGATTTAGATGAACGCATGTCTTCAAGTCGAAACATCTTGGCCAAGGACCGCTTTGACCAACCTGTCTTCCTTTTCGAAAATGACTTTGCCCTCCGCTGGTTTGCTGACAAGTATCCAGATGTGGAGTTGGAAGAAAAGATGTAACTCAGTATCAACAATTGGAACTAAAGTTCCTAATTGTTGGACGCTAGTCGCTATTCGGCGAACTAGCTAACTGCCCTACTAACTACGTTTGGTAAATATAATCGATTTGCCAAACTCCGTGTCGTAATCTAATAAACGGTAACCGCTATGGCAGTTTACCTAAACGCTTCACTAGGAAAAGTCCACGAATGGTATTGATTCGTGGATTTTTTCGTCGTAATAGTTAGAAAGCGGTCTAGTTGCCTTACTAACTCATCGACGAAAAATAGTCATTTTCGCCTCTTCGTGTCGTAACATTTAGGAGTGGACTAGCTTACTGTCACTATCTCCGTATTGTAACTTCTCGCAGCTAATTCGTGTTTCGTTCTTAAATAGACAAAAAAGACTAGAAATTAGATAGATTTCTAGTCTTTTTATTTTAAATTATATTAGTAGTGGAACTTCTATTTATTGAAAAGCATCTATACCAACAACCTTGATAAGGAATGTAAGGAGGATAAGCAATAGAATGCTGACTCCATTATTCACTAGGTGCAGTAAGATAGACATCTCTAGTCGTTTGGTGCGATAAGCAGTCCAAGTTAGTACTGCAGACATCCAGCCATAGATCAAGAAAGAAGGAAGATTATTTGGTATATGGGCTATAGTGAAGAGAAACCAACCGAAAATATATCCAATTTTCTCGTATCCTTCGAAGAGTTTAGTAGGGATGATACCTCGACAGATAACTTCCTCACAAATAGGTGCCACTATTGCAACCACGAAAATGCTGGAAATTAGAGAGCTTTCTGACATGATGCTATTGATAGCCTCTTGATTCGAAGTAGTTGTTTGCTTCAGAAGTTGTAACCAAATCGCACCAATCACATTTCCTGCGACAATGGCTACATAACTAAGAGCGATTCGAGGGGCGTCATTAATAGTAAAGAGTTTTGATTTTAGATTTAATAACTTACTTTTGTGAGCACTGTATAAAAAGAGTGTAACAATAGCGGTAGAGACAAGCCCAACTATTAGAGATGACCAGATAGATCCAAGTTGAGTTTTTTGAAGTAACATTAAAGTTACGATAGGAACTTGCGATAGGCACATAGCGACAAGAAAGATTCCTAACCAAAGCAGTCTTTTGCGATAATCTTTAAAAAAATTCATCCAAATATCTCCTAAAAAATTTATCTTATTATAGCATACTTTGGATAGGAATTCTATTAATTACCAGAACATAAGTGTAGATAAAACAAGTAAGATATTTCGAATTAAATGACTATAGAAGGATAAATCTTGTCTTAAGGTTTTCGGAAATAAAAAATTGAGAAAGCTAGCTCCCAAGAGGATATAAAAGCCGACAGAAAGTATGGTTAAAGGATTGTGCAGAAAAAATAAACTAAGAAAGATAAGGGTTGTTAGCCTGCCTGTCTTTTTATGAGTTGGTAATTTTCTCCATTTGTTTAACGGCAGAAAGGTAGCAATATCAAGTCCGAAAAGGAAAAAGAAAGAGATGAGTAACAAGTCAACGATTTCCTTTTGTAGTAGAGTGTCAGTGCTTATACTTTCAAATAAAATAAAACAGACTCCAGCAACGTTAATGATCACCATGCTGCCATACAATAAAAAGAAGAATCGGCTACGATTGCATAGTTGACTATTCACGGGAGTATGACCTGAAAGATAGTGGATAAAAGTACAGATGCCTGCTAATAACATTAAGAGGAGTAAAAAGTAAAAGCAGGATTGTTTGAGTGTTAAAGCAATACCAGGCCAAACTAAGCAACTACAGCAACCTAAATATACCAAGGAAATCAATAAAAGAAGTTGGATTGATTTGTTCATTTTTTCCATATAAAACCCCTACGTTTTTTTAAAAATTATAACTAAAATGATTCATGAAAAATCATCTTTTTCCCAAGTGTTATTTTTTGACTCTCAACTGTCTTTTAAAAATCTTATCAACAGAAAAAAACATCCCTCATTTTTGAGGGATGTGGTTTTTGATAATAACATTGCTAACGCTTAGACCAGGTTCGCTTCATAAAGAGTAATATGATTGGATAAATTTCAAGACGTCCTGCAATCATTGCAAAGGATAGGAGGAGTTTTGAAAATGGACTAAAAATGGAGAAACTTGCAGTTGTTCCGAGAATTGGGCCGATATTGTTAAAGCAACTGAAAACGGCACTCGTAACAATCATTAAATTGTCAGCATCTAAACTGATAATGAACATTAAGCTGAGTAGAATCATGACGTAAACTACAAAGTACTTGAGAATCTTGTGTTGGGTGTCCTTGTCGACTACCGTTTGATTAACATGGAGAGTTAAAACACGGTGAGGTGATATGGTAGACAAAAATTGATTTTTAGCAATTTTAGCTAGAATAACTCCACGCATCACTTTGAGACCACCAGCAGTAGATCCAGCAGAACCACCAATCGCCATCAGCATCAGTAAAATATATTGTGAAAACAAAGGCCAATTGGTTATGTTTCCGTAACCAAAACCAGTTGTAGTGATGATATTAGAAACTTGGAAGAAGGCCATCTCAAAACTTTGTGAAACGCCACTATAAAGGTGGAGTGTATTGAGAGTAATTAAACCGGTAGAAACAACGACAATCAAGAGATAAGCACGAAGCTCCTCATCGAAAAAGAATTCCTTGACTCGACGAAGCATGAGATAGTAGTAGAGGTTGAAATTGACACCAAACATCAAGACCCCAACACTCGTCAGATAGGTAATGAGAGAACTATTATAGTGGGCGATTCCATCATTGTAAACAGTGAAACCACCAGTCCCAGCAGTTCCCATAGCGATGACAAAACTATCGTAGAGTGGCATACCAGCAAGATAATAAATCACTACAAAGAGGGCGAACATTGCCAGATACAGGATGTAGAGGATCTGTGCTGTATTTTTTAGCTTAGACACAACCTTACCAAATACTGGCCCAGGGACCTCAGCCTTCATAACCTCAAGGTGACTATTTTTTGCATTGTCCATAATAGCTAGGGCAAAAACTAGCACCCCCATACCTCCGATGAGGTGGGTGAAACTTCTCCAAAATAGAAGAGAACGGCTTAAGACGGAAACGTCATTTAAGATAGTTGCTCCCGTAGTAGTGAAGCCGGAACTAGTTTCGAAGAAGGCATCGATAAAATTAGGGATCTGACCTGAAAAGACAAAGGGAAGGGAGCCAAAGAAAGACCAGAGGATCCAACATAGGGCAACAATTAAGACTCCTTCTTTGGCATAGATACGTTGTTTTTTAGGCTTTTTGATGATTCCGAGTAGACCTAGGACAACAAGAATCCCGATGGTAGAGAAAAGAGCTGTAAAAACTTGATTAGATTCTCGATAGTAGAGAGCAATACCAACCGGAACTAAAAGTAGCCCAGCTTCAATCAAGAGTAGCTTTGCAAGAAGAAAGCGTACCATACTTCTATTCATAGCTTACCTCTCTAACAAATCATAAATCTTGGTGATATTTGAAAGCAAAGTGATAACCACTAGCTTATCACCGACCTGGAGGGTATCTTCTCCTGTTGGGAAGATCGTTTTTCCATTGCGGATAATAGCAGCAATCAAGATATCCTTTTTGAGCTTCAATTGAGATAAAGGCTTGCCAGTCATTTTATTGGCTTCCTTGATCAGGAATTGAAGAGTTTCTACCTGTCCATTTGCTAGATGGTGCATAGCTTGAAGGTCAGAATATTGCGCATTTACACGACCATGGATAAAGTGCATGATGGTATCAACAGCGATTGTTTTAGGGGTGATGATACTTGAGAAATCTGTTGCGTGGATAATTTCTAATAAGCTAGTGCGGTTTACCTTGGTAATATTTTTCTGAACACCTATGTTATCCAAAAACATAGAGGTAATGATATTTTCCTCGTCGACTCCTGTCAAAGTGGCAACAGCATCATAGTTTTGTGCACTTTCTTCTAAGAGGGTGTCCTTAGTTGTTCCATCACCTTGGACTATATAGAGTTTAGGGAATTTTTCGCTGAAAAAGGCAGCTCTTTCAGGATTGACCTCAATAACCTTGGTATCGATACGACTGTCTTTTAACATACCTAAGAGATAGTAAGCAATTTTCCCAGCTCCTATGATGAGTAAACTCTTAACAACTCTGGACTTAATATAGTTGTGGAAGAGCATCATATCGACACGACTTCCTGTCACAAAGATACGGTCTTTATCTTCTAAAATCATATCTCCACTAGGAATCATGAGTTTGTGGTCGCGTTCGATAGCACAGACAATAACATTACCAAACTTTTTACGGAAATCAGCAATAGACATCTGACAAATATTACTGAAATTTCGTACCTTGAATTCCATTAAGCTGACTAATCCACCTGCAAAACGCTCAACAGAAAGAGCATTGGGGAAGTCTATAATATTAGCGATAGCACGAGCTGCTAGGAGTTCAGGGTTTACAATGAGTGAAAATCCAAGAATATTTTTTTCTTTAAAGTAAGGGTTGGAATATTCAGGATTTCGTACACGAACAATGGTTTCCTTTGCTCCCATTTTTTTTGCTAAAACAGCCGAAACCATATTGACTTCGTCGTATTGAGTCATGGCAATGAAAATATCACAATCTTGAACATTGGCTGCTTCTAACATAGCAAAGTCAGCTCCGTTACCTGCGATTCCCATAATATCAAAACGGCTGGTCAAGTATTTTAGAACAGTTTCGTTCTGTTCAATTAAGACAACATCATGGTTGTCAGCAACAAGTGAACGACAGAGGGCAGAACCTACTTTTCCTCCTCCGACAAGAATAATCTTCATAGTTAGTTAACCTACTTTTTCAATATGTCTCTATCATACCTTTTTTTAGAAAAAAATGCACTCAACAACCGACTGTTTCCTTCTTTAATAAAGGGATTAGGGGAATTCGAATAAATATTTTGCTTTAAACATCATATGTTTATGAAAAAACTTGTTCCGAAAATTCTCAATCTATGTAAATTCTATGATATTGCTTGCTGAAAGTTGAAATTTTAACTTTTGTAAATATGCTTGTAAAAAAAATGAAAAAATCAAGTCATTTCTATTGACAATCAAGCTGAAAGTGTTATACTAAAAAAGTAGTTTCGCTGATTTACTTCAAACCTGTTGTGAGGTAAGTTAACGATGCCTTAACCACGCTGTTTGCTGAGCTTGACTCCGGGCAGTGTGGCTATTTTTTTGCACTAGTGAGAGGAAGCAAGGCATGGCCAATCATATTGTATTGTTTGAACCACAAATTCCACAGAATACGGGAAATATTGCACGAACCTGTGCGGCGACGAATGCGCCCCTTCATATTATCAAACCGATGGGCTTTCCGATTGATGATCGTAAAATGAAGCGAGCCGGGCTAGACTATTGGGACAAACTTGAAATCTATTTTTATGATAGTTTAGATGAATTTATGAAAAAAATGGATGGTCAAGTCTACTTGATTTCCAAGTTTGCAGAAAAGGTCTATTCAGATGCTGACTTCACGATAGAAGGAAATCATTATTTTCTTTTTGGACGTGAAGATAAAGGTTTGCCTGAGGAATTTATGCGGGAACATCCTGAAAAAGCTCTCAGAATTCCTATGAATGATGAACATGTCCGTAGTCTCAATGTATCCAATACAGTATGTATGATTGTCTATGAGGCTCTTCGTCAACAAAATTTTGCGGGTCTCGAACTGGTTCATACTTACGAAACGGATAAGTTGAAATAGATACTGAGAAGAGATAAAATGCTTGCGCTTGCAAGCTTTTTTTGTTATCATAAAGGGGTCTTCAGGGCAGGGTGTGATTCCCGACCGGCGGTAAATTTGACTAGCTATTTTAGCTTTCTCTTCGTTGTCTTGTCTCGATATACTTTAAGTATTATCTTCGACTGCGACGTCTAGATAAATCTAAAATATCTTAGCCAAATAAGTCCGCGAGCGCAAGCTGATGTGGTGAGATTCCACAACCGACAGTATAGTCTGGATGGGAGAAGACGAAAGGATGGCTTTGTCTATTCTGCTTCATTATAATAGAAATAAAACCAGTTCTTTGTAAGCTTAGGTTGTTTTTTTGAGATAGTTAAGAGAGTAGATAGAGAGAAACTTTCCAACTTCTTCTGATTTTATAGAAAATTGGAGGAACCTGTTATGACAAACACACGTCGACTTTCGACCATTGCAATTTTATCAGCACTTTCATTTGTGTTGATGTACTTTGACTTTCCGCTTCTACCGACGGCATCCTTTTTAAGGATTGAGTTCAGTATCTTACCAGTTCTTGTAGGTTTGGTAGTCTTGGATTTACCAGCGGCTTTAGGAGTACTATTCCTTCGGTCCTTGTTGAAAATCCTTTTGAACAACCAAGGAGTTAGTACCTACATTGGTTTGCCGATGAATGTCGTAGCCTTAGGAGTCTTTGTTCTTGCTTTTGGTCTGATTTGGAAAAAAGAGCGTACAACTATGCGTTTTGTCCTAGCTTCATTAGCAGGGACGATTGGTCTTACTTTAGCCATGTTAGTTCTAAACTACGTTTATGCTGTACCTTTGTACGCAAAATTTGCTAACTTCGATATAGAGAATATTCTAGGACTTAGTAATTACTTGTTGGCAATGGTCTTACCATTTAATTTGATTGAAGGAGTCATCTTTGCCATCTCATTCTGGTTATTATTTGTCCTCTTGAAACCAACTTTGAAATACTATGAAAGATAAACAAACATATTTAACAAAGGGCTCTTTTGCCCTTTTACTATTTGTAATTCTGGGTTATGTCGTTAAGTTTTATCCAGAACAATTGATACCATTTGATTCGTCTATCCAGACAGCAATCCGTGGAGATTTACCAGCTATATTGACAACTATCTTTCGAGGGATTACTCGTCTGATTGACTTACCAATCGTTATTTCTTGGGCAATTCTATTGACTGTTATTTTTTATCTGAAAAAGTGGAAGTCAGAAAGCCTTTTAGTAGCTGGCAATCTTAGTTTGGCTGGAATTTTAATTGTGTCCTTAAAACACCTCTATCAGCGTCCCCGACCTGAAATTTTACACTTGGTCGAAGAAGAGGGCTTTTCTTTCCCTAGTGGTCACTCGCTAGCAGTAACCCTCTTAATCGGTTCTCTAATTATCATTGTGGGACAGAGAGTGAAAGATAGGACTGTAAAGCTCATTCTCCAGATTTTACTGGGAATCTACCTAGTAAGTGTAATCATTTCCAGAGTCTATCTGGGAGTTCATTACCCATCAGATGTTCTTGCTAGTCTCTGTATGGGTCTTGGAATTCTATTCATTGAATTTCCATTTTATGACAAACTTCGCTTTCAATGGCGTTTTACAGGCAAACAAAAGTAGATATTAACTCTTCTTGAGGAGAAAAAATGGAAGTCAAGATAAAAAATCTTCATCCAACTCAACTATACTTATCAGAAAAGAAGTTGCAAGATATCCAGATGCTTTATCAGTCGGCTGAAATCATCAATATGGATCCAATCAGTGTTCTTGCATTTGGAGATCGCTTGCTGATTACAGATGGGCATCACAGAGCTTACCAAGCTTTGTTAGCAGGTCGGGATACGATTTTTGCTGAGTGGGATAAAGATGGTGGTGATGAACTATATCATCTCTATGCACAAGCTTGTGAGGAAAGAAAGATATACTCTATTCTGGATTTAAAAAATCATATCTTAGCCCAAGATGAGTATGAAGCAAAATGGTACAACTGGTGTGATGGTTTTAATCAAGCAGCGGAGCTAGTATTAGGAGTAGAAAATGATGACAAAAATCATTCAGATAGATGATTCCCTACGTCTAGTTCCTTATTTTTTAGCAGATCATCAGGATGCAGCTTTGGCCTGGTATCAAGATGTGGATTTGGTTGAATTTGTAGATGGAGTCAGAAGCCCCTATAATGTAGAAAAATTGAATGCTATGTATTCCTATTTAGAAAAACACGGGGATTTGTTTTGGATTGAGTTTAGAGAAAAGGGAGAGTGGTTTCCAATTGGGGATGTAACCTTATCTCAGGAGAATCTTCCTATTGTGATTGGCAATCCGACTTATCAACATCAAGGAATTGGACGCAAGGTATTGAAGACTTTGATTGATCTAGCTCGGAAAAAGGGTTGGAAACAATTGAAAGTTCAAGAAATCTATGATTTCAATTATGCCTCCAGACGATGTTTTGAGTCCCTTGGATTTGTGGAAAGTGGAAGTACTGAAAAAGGGAAAAGCCTGCTCTTAAAACTGGATTCCTACTAAACTTTATTATTTCTTATAATCGCTCAAAACAGAGCGGTTTTTTGTTTGTAGTTCAGAACTCTTTCACGAAAGAAATAATAGCCAAATTCAGTAATAAAATTTCTCTAAAAATAGAATTTTTCTCTTGCATTTGAGATAGATTAGTGTATAATAGTAGGGTATGTGTAAAACATACTTGTGGGAGGTAAAAATCTCTAAATTACCGCCAAAACCACAAAGGAGGATTTAAAAATGGCTAAAAAAGTCGAAAAACTTGTAAAATTGCAAATCCCTGCTGGTAAAGCTACACCAGCTCCACCGGTTGGACCTGCTCTTGGTCAAGCTGGTATCAACATCATGGGATTCACAAAAGAGTTCAACGCTCGTACAGCTGATCAAGCTGGTATGATCATTCCAGTTGTTATCTCAGTATACGAAGATAAATCATTTACTTTCGTTACTAAAACACCACCAGCTGCTGTTCTTTTGAAAAAAGCTGCAGGTGTTGAAAAAGGATCAGGTACACCTAACAAAACTAAAGTTGCTACAGTTACTCGTGCACAAGTACAAGAAATTGCAGAAACTAAGATGCCAGATTTGAACGCTGCAAACATTGAGTCTGCAATGCGTATGATCGAAGGTACTGCTCGTTCTATGGGATTCACTGTTGTTGACTAATCAATAACTTCCCTATATAACCCGCAAGACTTCATCATTTCGAGAAGTGACGTGGGAGATGAAAATCGATTGAACCACTTACAAGGAGAATAGAAAATGGCTAAAAAAAGCAAACAACTTCGTGCTGCTCTTGAGAAAATCGACAGCACAAAAGCATACAGCGTAGAAGAAGCTGTAGCTCTTGCAAAAGAAACTAACTTTGCAAAATTTGACGCAACTGTAGAAGTTGCATACAACTTGAACATCGACGTGAAAAAAGCTGACCAACAAATCCGTGGAGCAATGGTATTGCCAAACGGTACTGGTAAAACAGCTCGCGTTCTTGTATTTGCACGTGGTGCAAAAGCTGAAGAAGCTAAAGCTGCTGGTGCAGACTTCGTTGGTGAAGACGACCTTGTTGCTAAAATCAACGACGGTTGGTTGGACTTCGACGTAGTTATCGCTACACCTGACATGATGGCTCTTGTTGGACGTCTTGGACGTGTCCTTGGACCACGTAACTTGATGCCAAACCCTAAAACTGGTACTGTAACAATGGATGTTGCTAAAGCAGTTGAAGAGTCTAAAGGTGGTAAAATTACTTACCGTGCTGACCGTGCAGGTATCGTACAAGCTATCATCGGTAAAGTTTCATTTGAAGCTGACAAGTTAGTTGAAAACTTCAAAGCATTCAACGAAACAATCCAAAAAGCTAAACCAGCTACAGCAAAAGGAACTTACGTAACAAGCTTGACAATCACAACTACTCAAGGTGTTGGTATCAAGGTTGACGTTAACTCACTTTAATTAGTAAATAATCAAAAGGTTGGGACATTTTGTCTCAACCTTTTTTCTATTCAAAAAATATAAATACGTATAAACTTTCTAATCTATTTGATAGTGTAAAGTATCTAGATAGAAAATTCAGAAAATTGTTTCTTTTCTCTTGAAAATTTTTGAAAAAATGGTATTATAGAAACAAGTCATTTTAAGAGAAGAGAAAGGGGAACGATGGAGAAAATCATTTTAGACTCACCAAAGTCAGGTTCAGAACTCGTTTTGGAAACGCTCCGTGACCTGGGAATCGATACGATTTTTGGTTATCCAGGCGGGGCGGTATTGCCTTTATATGATGCTATTTATAATTTTAAAGGCATTCGCCATATTCTAGGTCGGCATGAACAAGGTTGTCTTCATGAAGCAGAAGGTTATGCTAAGTCAACAGGGAAACTTGGTGTCGCAGTCGTCACAAGTGGACCAGGAGCTACCAATGCCATTACTGGTATTGCAGATGCTATGAGTGACAGTGTTCCCCTTTTGGTCTTCACAGGTCAGGTAGCAAGAGCGGGAATCGGTAAGGATGCTTTCCAAGAAGCAGATATTGTCGGAATTACCATGCCAATTACCAAGTACAACTATCAGGTTCGTGAGACAGCAGATATTCCACGTGTGATTACAGAGGCTGTACATATTGCGACTACGGGTCGCCCAGGGCCAGTTGTTATTGACTTGCCAAAAGATGTTTCTGCTCTTGAAACGGACTTTGTCTATTCTTCAGAGATAGATTTACCAAGTTATCAACCAACTTTAGAGCCAAATGAGATGCAAATCAAGAAGATTTTGAAGCAACTCTCTAAGGCTAAGAAGCCAGTTTTGTTAGCTGGTGGTGGGATTAGCTATGCAGAGGCTGCTGCGGAGTTAAATGAATTTGCAGAGCGTTATCAAATTCCTGTTGTGACCAGTCTTTTGGGACAGGGAACAATCGCAACCAGTCATCCGCTATTTTTGGGAATGGGTGGGATGCATGGTTCCTTTGCGGCTAATATTGCGATGACAGAAGCTGATTTTATGATTTCGATTGGTTGTCGTTTTGATGACCGTTTGACTGGTAATCCTAAGACATTTGCGAAGAATGCCAAAGTTGCGCATATTGATATCGATCCAGCAGAGATTGGTAAGATTATCGCTGTTGATATCCCAGTTGTTGGTGATGCGAAAAAGGCCTTGCAGCAGTTGCTAGCGGAGCCAATCGTTCGTAACAATACTGAAAAATGGATTGAAAAAGTTACAAAAGATAAGAATCGTGTTCGTTCTTATGATAAGAAGGAACGTGTCGTCCAACCACAAGCGGTTATTGAACGTATAGGCGAATTGACTAAGGGTGATGCCATTGTCGTAACTGACGTCGGACAACACCAAATGTGGACAGCTCAATACTATCCATACCAAAACGAGCGTCAACTCGTAACTTCAGGTGGACTGGGAACCATGGGATTTGGAGTTCCTGCAGCCATTGGAGCAAAAATTGCCAATCCAGATAAGGAGGTCGTGCTCTTTGTCGGTGATGGTGGTTTCCAAATGACCAATCAGGAATTGGCAATCTTGAACATCTACAAGATTCCAATCAAGGTCATCATGCTTAATAACCATTCACTTGGGATGGTTCGTCAATGGCAAGAAGCCTTCTACGATGGTCGAACATCAGAGTCAGTCTTTGATAGCCTCCCAGATTTCCAATTGATGGCTCAAGCCTATGGAATTAAGAATTATAAATTTGATAATCCTGAAACCTTAGAGAAGGATTTGGAAGTCATCTTGGAAGATGTACCAATGTTTATCGAGGTAGATATTTCTCGTAAAGAGCATGTTTTACCGATGGTACCAGCTGGTAAGAGTAATCATGAGATGTTGGGGGTGAAGTTTAATGCGTAGAATGTTAACAGCCAAACTTCAAAACCGGTCAGGAGTTCTCAATCGCTTTACCGGTGTCTTGTCTAGACGCCAAGTCAATATTGAGAGTATCTCGGTAGGGGCGACAGAAAATCCTAATGTGTCACGGATTACTATTATCATTGATGTTGCATCTCACGATGAAGTGGAGCAAATCATCAAACAACTCAACCGTCAGGTCGACGTGATTCGTGTCCGTGATATCACAGATAAACCGCACCTCGAGCGTGAAGTGATTCTGATCAAGGTCTCAGCACCAGCTGAGAAGCGAGCAGAAATTTTAGCTATTATCCAGCCTTTCCGTGCAACTGTTGTTGATGTGGCTCCAAGTTCCATTACAGTTCAGATGACTGGAAATGCTGAAAAGAGCGAAGCTTTGATTCGGGTTATTCGACCATACGGTATCAAGAATATCGCTCGTACGGGTGCAACTGGGTTTACCCGCGATTAATACTCTTCGAAAATCTCTTCAAATCACGTCAGCTTTGCCTTGCCGTACTCAAGTACAGCCTGCGCCTAGCTTCCTAATTTGCTCTTTGATTTTCATTGTGTAAAAAATAACTTAAATTTGTTAATCTAGCCTTCAGGCAATAAATATAGAAAAGAGAGAAAAACTATGGCAGTTCAAATGGAATACGAAAAAGATGTAAAAGTAGCAGCACTTGACGGTAAAAAAATCGCTGTTATCGGTTATGGTTCACAAGGTCATGCTCACGCTCAAAACTTGCGTGATTCAGGTCACGATGTAATCATTGGTGTTCGTCCAGGTAAATCTTTTGATAAGGCAAAAGAAGATGGTTTTGATACTTATACAGTAGCAGAAGCAACTAAATTGGCTGATGTTATCATGATTTTGGCACCAGACGAAATCCAACAAGAATTGTACGAAGCAGAAATTGCTCCAAACTTGGAAGCTGGGAATGCAGTTGGATTTGCGCATGGTTTCAATATCCACTTCGAATTCATCAAAGTTCCTGCAGATGTAGATGTCTTCATGTGTGCGCCTAAAGGGCCAGGACACTTAGTACGTCGTACTTACGAAGAAGGCTTTGGTGTTCCAGCGCTTTACGCTGTCTACCAAGATGCAACCGGAAATGCTAAAAACATCGCTATGGACTGGTGTAAAGGTGTTGGTGCAGCGCGCGTTGGTCTTTTGGAAACAACTTACAAAGAAGAAACTGAAGAAGATTTGTTTGGTGAACAAGCAGTTCTTTGTGGTGGTTTGACTGCCCTTATTGAAGCTGGTTTTGAAGTCTTGACGGAAGCTGGATATGCTCCAGAATTGGCTTACTTTGAAGTGCTTCACGAAATGAAACTCATCGTTGACTTGATCTACGAGGGTGGATTCAAGAAAATGCGTCAATCAATTTCTAACACAGCTGAATACGGTGACTACGTTTCAGGCCCACGTGTCATCACTGAACAAGTGAAAGAAAACATGAAAGCAGTTCTTGCTGATATCCAAAATGGTACATTTGCTAACGACTTTGTCAACGACTACAAAGCTGGACGTCCAAAATTGACTGCTTACCGTGAACAAGCAGCTAACCTTGAAATTGAAAAGGTTGGTGCTGAGTTGCGTAAAGCAATGCCATTTGTTGGTAAAAACGACGATGACGCATTCAAAATCTACAACTAATTTTTGAGAATAAAAATAGAAGGCGAGTTGGGGGGTACCTAACCCGCTTTTTATCTTGAAAAAGAATCAAGGAGAAGATTATGCTTAGTGCAAAAGATGTGGTGAAGGCCCACAAGGTTCTGAGTGGTGTCGTAGCCAATACACCACTTGACTACGATCATTATTTATCAGAAAAATACGGAGCTAAAATTTATCTCAAAAAAGAAAATGCTCAACGAGTCCGCTCTTTTAAAATTCGTGGAGCTTATTATGCCATCTCACAATTGACTAAGGAAGAACGTGAACGTGGTGTAGTGTGCGCATCAGCGGGAAATCACGCTCAAGGTGTTGCCTACACTTGTAACGAGATGAAAATTCCTGCAACTATTTTTATGCCCATTACAACACCTCAACAGAAGATTGGGCAAGTTCGTTTCTTTGGTGGAGATTTTGTAACTATCAAATTAGTTGGTGATACCTTTGATGCCTCGGCTAAGGCGGCTCAAGACTACACTGTTGCTGAAAATCGTACTTTTATTGATCCCTTTGATGACCTGAATGTTCAAGCAGGTCAAGGAACAGTGGCTTATGAAATTTTAGAAGAAGCGCGAAAAGAATCCATTGATTTTGATACTGTCTTGGTGCCTGTAGGAGGTGGAGGACTCATTGCAGGAGTTTCTACTTATATAAAGGAAACGAATCCGGCTATTGAAGTTCTGGGTGTAGAAGCCAACGGAGCTCGTTCCATGAAGGCAGCATTTGAGGCTGGAGGTCCGGTTAAACTCAAAGAAATTGATAAGTTTGCAGACGGGATTGCTGTGCAGAAGGTTGGACAATTGACCTATGAAGCAACCCGTAAAAATGTTGAAACGCTTATCGGAGTGGATGAAGGTTTAATCTCTGAGACCTTGATAGATCTATACTCTAAACAGGGGATTGTAGCTGAGCCTGCAGGTGCTGCTAGTGTGGCGGCCTTGGAAGTACTGTCAGATTATATAAAGGGTAAGACTATTTGTTGTATCATCTCTGGAGGAAATAACGATATCAACCGTATGCCAGAGATGGAAGAGCGTGCCTTAATTTATGATGGCATCAAGCATTACTTTGTGGTGAACTTCCCACAACGTCCAGGTGCACTTCGCGAGTTTGTAAATGATATTTTAGGACCGAATGACGACATCACTCGTTTTGAGTATATTAAACGTGCCAGCAAGGGAACAGGACCAGTCTTAATCGGTATTGCTCTTGCTAACAAGCATGATTATGCGGGCTTGATTCACCGAATGGAGAAATTTGACCCGTCTTATATTAACTTGAATGGGAATGAAACTCTATATAATATGCTTGTTTAATATCCTATAAAATTTTTATCATATCATTTGCCTAACCTATATACGAGTGCTATAATGTAAGTGAAGAAAGGGGGAGATTCCCATGGTTTTACAAGTTTTACTTGTTCTAGTGATTCTAATGCTTATTGTAGGAGCTATGTTAGTGAGCTCTGTTTATGTCGTTCGTCAACAGTCTGTTGCAATTATCGAACGATTTGGTAAGTATCAAAAGTTAAGTAATAGTGGTATTCATCTACGGGCACCATTTGGCATTGACAAAATTGCAGCTCGTGTGCAGCTACGCCTTTTACAAAGTGAGATCGTGGTTGAAACCAAAACCCAAGATAACGTTTTTGTGACTATGAATGTCGCAACTCAGTATCGTGTAAATGAGTTAAACGTTACAGACGCTTACTATAAATTGATGAGACCTGAAGCTCAAATCAAATCTTATATTGAAGATGCATTGCGCTCATCTGTTCCTAAGTTAACTTTGGATGAATTGTTTGAGAAAAAAGATGAAATTGCATTAGAAGTTCAAAAACAAGTAGCGGAAGAAATGTCAACGTATGGGTATATTATCGTTAAAACGCTCATTACCAAAGTTGAGCCGGATGCAGAAGTCAAACAATCAATGAACGAAATTAATGCTGCCCAACGTAAGAGAGTGGCAGCTCAAGAATTGGCTGAAGCAGATAAAATTAAGATCGTTACAGCGGCAGAAGCTGAGGCAGAAAAAGATCGCCTCCATGGTGTGGGGATCGCAGAGCAGCGGAAAGCAATTGTTGATGGACTTGCTGATTCTATTAAAGAGTTAAAAGGAGCCAATGTCGAATTAACTGAAGAACAAATTATGTCAATCCTATTAACCAATCAGTATTTGGATACATTGAATAATTTTGCAGATAAACAAGGAAATAATACAATATTCTTGCCAGCAAATCCTAATGGAGTTGAAGATATTCGAACCCATATATTATCAGCTTTGAAAGCTAAATAATTATAATCTTAACGCAATAACGTTATTAATATATGTGTTTCAATTGACAAACACTATAAAAACATATAGAATGAGATTGCGTAAAGAAAAAATATAGGAGAATAACATGGCTAAGTCTAACTTTGAAAAAGTAGAAGCAGTTGTTAGCTGGGTTCGTGATAAGAAAATCACAGGGTATCGTATTTCTAAGGAAACGAATGCGCGTGAGATGTCTATCATTGCTTTGGCTCAAGGACGTGCAAAAGTTAAAAACATTTCCTTTGAAACAGCCCTCGGCTTAATTGATTTCTACAATAAAAATCATGAAAAATTTGAAGATTAGTCTTTGGATATAGGCAGGTTCGAAAAGAATCTGCCTTTTAATTTTTTAGAATATAAAAAAAAGACTGCAATGGCAGTCTTTTTTATTATCGAAGATAGCGTTGTAAAAATTCTCTTGTACGTTCTTCTTTGGGATTAGTAAATAGATCTTCTGGTTTGCCTTCTTCTGCAATGACACCCTTATCCATAAAGATAACACGGTGTGATACATCGCGAGCAAATTCCATTTCGTGGGTTACGACGATCATGGTCAAGCCTTCTTGAGCTAAATCTTGCATGATTTTGAGAACTTCACCGACCATTTCAGGGTCAAGGGCTGATGTAGGCTCATCAAAGAGAATGGCATCAGGATTCATGGAAAGTGCACGAGCAATAGCAACACGCTGCTTTTGCCCACCAGAAAGTTGTTTAGGTTTGGCTTGCCAGTAACGTTCTCCCATGCCAACTTTTTCAAGGTTCTCTTTAGCGACTTTCTCTGCTTCTGAGCGATCACGTTTGAGTACAGTTGTTTGGGCAACGATTGTATTTTCAAGCACGTTTAGATTTTCAAAAAGGTTGAAGGACTGGAAGACCATTCCTAGTTTTTCTCGATAGTGAGTGAGGTTATATCCTTTTTCGAGGACATTTTCACCGTGATAAAGGATTTTACCTTCAGTTGGTGTTTCAAGTAAGTTGATTGAACGTAGGAAGGTTGATTTACCACTACCGGAACTTCCAATGATAGAAATAACTTCTCCTTTATGGATAGTAAGAGAGATATCTTTTAGGACCTCGTTTTGTCCATAGGATTTTTTGAGGTGTTTGATTTCAAGAATGGGTTGATTCATTATTTCAAATCCTCCGTTTGCATTTGGTTAGCACCTGTAGTGTAAGTATCCATATCCATACGTTTTTCGATATAGCGTAGGATACGTGTTACTGTAAAGGTGAGGACAAAGTAGATAACTGCGATAATAGTAAAGGTTTGGAAGTACTGGTAAGTCTGTGTTGCTACTGTATTTCCTGAGAAGTAAAGTTCTACAACAGAGATAACATTCAATACAGAAGTATCCTTGATGTTGATAACGAACTCATTACCAGTAGCAGGTAGGATATTTCGAACTACCTGAGGTAAAACAATCTTACGCATGGTTTGATTATGAGTCATACCAAGTGCAGTAGCTGCTTCAAATTGTCCCTTGTCAACAGCTAGGATACCACCACGAACGATTTCGGTCATGTAGGCACCGGTATTGATAGAAACGATAAAGATAGCAGCCAGAGTACGGTCTAGGTTGATTCCGAAAGCCTGGGCAGTTCCATAGTAGATAACCATAGATTGTACAATCATAGGAGTTCCACGGAAAATTTCAATATAGATATTGAGAATCCAACCAACTATATTTTGAATGACGTAGATAAATTGATTTTCAGATTGAGGCGCAGTACGGAAAACACCGATAGCAAGACCAATAACGAGACCAACGATGGTACCGATAATTGAAATTAAAAGTGTGATTCCAGCACCACGCAAGAGTTGTTGCCAGTTTTCAGTTAGAATTTTAGCAACTTGGCTAAAGAAATTACTGCTGTTTTCTTCAGTAGTTGTAGCTTCTACAGGTTGCTCTTTAATCATACGATCCATTAGGGCAACTTGTTCATCTTTAGAGATGGTTTCGATGCTAGCATTGATTTGGCTGATACGTTCGTCATCCTTACGAAGACCGATAGCGATAGAGGTATCTTCTTCCCCGGTTTTAAAACCAGGTTCAGGCTGAATCATTTTGAACTTTGCATTTGCTGACTCAGCAGTTAGGGCTTCTGGTCGTTCAGAAACATAGGCGTCAATGACACCAGCTTCAAGAGCTTGACGCATTTGAGCGAAATCACCCATGGCAGTTTCTTTTTTAGCGCCTGGAATTTGAGAAATCAAGTCGTAAAGGTAAACCCCTTGTTGAGAAGTGATTTTTGCATCTTTAAAATCATCTAGTGTTTTGGCGTTTGCATAGGCTGAATCTTTTTTGACTAAAAGTACTGGTTCACTGGTATAGTAACTGCTTGAGAAGGCAATTTCTTGCTTACGTTCAGCGGTTGGACTCATACCAGCAATGATCATATCAATCTTTCCAGAAGTCAGAGCTGGAACAAGTCCTTCCCATTTTGTTTTTACAATGAGTGGTTCTTTACCCAGATCTTTAGCGATTTTTTTTGCAATTTGAACATCGTAACCGTTAGCATATTGGTTTGTTCCATCAATCTTGACAGCGCCGTTACTGTCGTCATCTTGAGTCCAGTTAAATGGTGCGTAAGCTGCCTCCATTCCGATGCGTAAATATTCATCGGCTTGGACCTGGCTAACTAGTCCTAGAGTAAGGGCTAAGCTAGCAAGGATAGATAAGCATAATTTTTTCATGTTTTCTCCTATTTCTAGTCTAAAAATGGCTCCCTCTATTGTATCTAAAAATGGTAAGATTTTCAATACAAGTAAACCTTAACTTCTAAAAAATGATATAATAGTGAAAAAACATGAAAGGGAATGTAAAATGAAAAAGAGATGGCTTCTTGCTCTGGTATTTACCTGTTTGCTATTTGTGCCTCGTCTAGTTTTTGCAGTAGACTTCGATATTCTGTCCTATAAGGGTGATTTGAATATTCATGCAGATAATACAGCGGTTTTCAAAGAAACAATCACCTACCACTTTAAAGATGATTTTAATGGTCAATTGATTGGACTCGGAAAAGCAGGGAAAATGCCGAAGGGATTTGAAATTGATGACGAACCAACTGTCTTAGTATCTAAAAATGGCCAGATTGTTCAAGATGTCCTTTCATATACTAAGGAAGAAGAGGATGGCTACAAGGTCACCATTTTTAATCCGGGAAACGCAGGAGATACTGTTCGTGTGACTGTTACTTGGCAACTTAAAAACCTTCTTTTCTTATATCAGGATATTGCTGAGTTAAATTGGCAACCATTGACAGATAGTTCAGGGGATATCAAAGATCTGGAATTTCGAGTAACTTCAGATAGTCCGGCAGAGAAACTCTTTTTCCATACTGGCGAACTCCTAAATGAGGAAAGTGTCGAAAAAGTCAATGATATCTACTGGGTGAAGATGAAGGATCTTCCTAAAAAACGTCAAGTTGAACTACACGCCTATTGGCCAAGAGAGGCTTTCTCAAGTGCTCCAAGTCAAGGGTTGAATGAAGATGATTTAAGTAACTTCAAAAGAGTTGAGATAGAAATAAAAGCCGATAAAGTGCACGCCAAGGTCATGATAAAATGGATTTTTCCAATCTTCTTTATCGCTCTCTTACTACTAACGATCTACTATTATAGAGAATTTCGTCAGCATACGACTCTTAAAAAGGTATATCCAAAGAATCATCGTCTCTACGAACCCCCAATGGACCTACCTCCAATGGTTTTGGCAGAAGCAATCTATTCAACATCCTTAGAGGAAATTAGCCCTCTAAATAAGCAGAAGTTTGGTAAATTCACCTTTGAACAACTAATTCAAGCAACCTTGTTAGATTTAGTCGATCGAGGGCATTTATCCATTTTTCAAGGTGAAGAAGAGCCTTGGATCAAAATTAACAGTGAAAAAGGTTTGTCTAATTTTGAGAAGGAGTGCCTGCGGATGACTCTTTCTACAAAAAAAGAATTGGCTCTTTCAGACCTTTTCCCTGAATATCAAGTTTCTTCTGGATTGTTCCATGGAGCTAAGGAAGCTGATGAGAAGCATATTCGAGAATTCGGCATGCACCTCAAGCGTTCCTTTGAGAGACGACTTGAACGCATGCAAAGTTGTGTTCGAGACAAGGTGAAAATTTTACGAATTCCAAGTTATTATCGACCTTTAACGGAAAAAGAAAATAATCTTGTGAAAAAAATGAAAGTCTGTTCGGCTGTAACAGGTGTTGTCGGACTTATCATTTTCTACTATAGTTTTCGAACACATGGCTATTTCTCGCTTCCTTTACTTTCCTTAGGTTTAATTGGTTTACTAGCGAGTGGTTTGATTCATTTAGTAACTCGAGGACCTTCTCGTGATGGAGTCTTAAATGAAGAAGGGGCAGAAGTTGTTTATCTCTGGACAAGTTTTGAAAATATGCTTCGGGATATTGCTCATCTTGATAAGGCTGAACTAGAGAGTATTGTTGTTTGGAATCGTCTTTTGGTCTATGCAACTCTCTATGGATACGCTAAGAAGGTGAATAAAATCATGAAACTTCACAATATTCAACTTGAAAATGCTGCTATGAATCTTTATGTATCTTGTGGGTGGGATAAACAATTTCACACATCTGCTACTCAAATCAATCTATACACATCGGTCGCAAATACAGCAAGTACCTTTTCTGTATCATCCGGAAGCGGTAGCTCTGGTGGTGGTTTCTCAGGCGGTGGCGGTGGTGGAAGTGTTGGTGCTTTCTAAATAAAACTCAACACATGCTTTAAAAGTATGATATAATGGAGGATAGTAAAAGGAGTAATCTATGTATTTTTTTGAAATTTTAAAATCAATCTTTTTTGGTATTGTTGAAGGAATTACGGAATGGTTGCCGATTTCAAGTACTGGTCACTTGATTTTAGCAGAAGAGTTTATCCAGTATAAAGATCAAAATGAAGCCTTCATGACTATGTTTAACGTAGTCATTCAGCTGGGTGCAATCTTAGCCGTTATGGTTATCTACTTTAACAAGCTTAATCCCTTCAAACCAGGTAAGGATAAAGTTCAAGTTCGTAGAACTTGGCAATTATGGTCCAAAGTTTTTGTTGCGACCCTACCTCTTCTCCTAGTCTTTAAGTTTGATGATTGGTTTGATACTCACTTCCATAATATGGTTTCAGTAGCCATCATGTTGATTGTTTATGGGGTTGCCTTTATCTATCTTGAAAAACGCAACAAAGCGCAAGCGATTGAGCCAACAGTTACTGAGTTAGACAAATTACCTTACAAAACAGCATTGTATATCGGTCTTTTCCAAGTCTTGGCCCTTCTACCAGGGACTAGCCGTTCTGGAGCAACTATCGTAGGTGGTTTGTTGAATGGGACTAGTCGTTCAGTGGTAACAGAATTTACCTTCTATCTAGGAATTCCAGTTATGTTTGGAGCCAGTGCTTTGAAGATTTTTAAATTCATCAAGGCGGGAGAAGTCTTGAGTTTTGGTCAATTCTTCTTGCTCTTGGTAGCAATGGTAGTGGCTTTTGCAGTCAGCATGGTTGCCATTCGTTTCTTGACCAGCTATGTAAAAAAACACGACTTTACAGTCTTTGGTAAATACCGTATTGTCCTTGGTAGTGTGTTACTACTTTATAGCTTTGTTCGATTATTTGTATAAGAAAAAAACCTTGAGGGTAGATTCCTTCAAGGTTTTTAAAATCCTGTCACAGTGACTCCTAATAAACGGACTCCCTTGTCTTTAACACTCAGTGTTTCGTAGAGTTGGATAATACTTTGAGCAATTTTTTCAGAGTCTTGTGTTTGTTGATTCAGTGTTTTTCGTTTTGTCAAAGTAGAAAAGTCAGCATAGCGGATTTTCAAAATGACGATCTTACCACTTTTTTCATATTTTTGAAGACTAAGAGCAACTTTTTCCGAAAGGAGAGTTAGCTCTTTTTTAATATCTTCATCTAGACTTAGAATCTTACTGTAAGTTTTTTCTTTACCAATAGACTTACGGATACGATTTGATTTGACAGGAGAGTTATCTATACCTCGAGCCTTACGATATAGATCAAAGCCAAGTCTTCCGAAACGATCAATGAGAGTGATTTCAGAAATCTCTAAAAGGTCAGTACCTGTATATACCCCCATTTGATGGAGTTTTTCAACTGTTTTCTTGCCCACACCGTGGAATTTAGCGATATCCATTTGTTTGAGAAAATCTTCAGCTTCATCAGGTAAAATGACTGTCAAACCACGAGGCTTTTGGTAGTCACTTGCCATTTTAGCTAAAAATTTATTGTATGATACACCGGCAGAAGCTGTTAATCGCAATTCATTCCAGATATCCTGCTGAATTAAACGAGCAATTTTAACAGCAGATTTGATACCAAGCTTGTTTTCAGTTACATCTAGATAGGCTTCGTCGATACTCATGGGTTCAATTTTATCCGTATATCGTTTAAAAATAGCTCGAATCTGTTGGCCAACAGTAGTATATTTGTCATAGTTCCCAGAAATAAAAATAGCTTGAGGACAACGTTCATAAGCCTCTTTGGAACTCATAGCTGAGTGAATGCCGAATGCTCTGGCTTCATAACTACAGGTTGAAACAACACCCCGACCACCTGTTTTCCTAGGGTCACTACCAATAATAACAGGTTTCCCTTTAAGATTAGGATTGTCACGAATTTCTACAGCAGCAAAAAAGGCATCCATGTCAATATGGATAATTTTACGGGATAAATCATTCATCAGTGGAAATATCAGCATGAAATGGCCTTTCTTTGGTAGTTTTTCTAGCCTTATTATACCTTTTTTCTGAAAAAATAGGAAATAGCTAATTATTTTTCAAAAATATACTACAGTTTGTACTAAAATAACAACTGTATTATAAAAGAAAGTGCCTAAAAAGTGTGATTTCACTTGTTGAAATCGTTTACTGTGTGTTATACTGAATATATGAATGTAACAGATTACTGTTACTAGAAAGATAAAAGAGGACATTAACATGGTTGTTAAGACAGTTGTTGAAGCACAGGACATTTTTGACAAAGCCTGGGAAGGCTTTAAAGGTGTTGACTGGAAAGAAAAAGCAAGTGTATCACGCTTTGTACAAGCTAACTACACACCTTATGATGGAGATGAAAGCTTCCTTGCAGGACCAACAGAGCGTTCACTTCACATCAAAAAAATCGTAGAAGAAACTAAAGCACACTACGAAGAAACTCGTTTCCCAATGGACACTCGTCCAACTTCTATCGCTGACATCCCTGCAGGATTCATCGACAAAGAAAACGAAGTTATTTATGGTATCCAAAACGATGAACTCTTCAAATTGAACTTCATGCCAAAAGGTGGTATCCGTATGGCTGAAACTACTTTGAAAGAAAACGGATACGAACCAGATCCAGCTGTTCACGAAATTTTCACAAAATATGTAACAACTGTTAACGACGGTATCTTCCGTGCTTACACTTCAAACATCCGTCGTGCTCGTCACGCTCACACTGTAACTGGTCTTCCAGATGCATACTCACGTGGACGTATCATCGGTGTTTATGCACGTCTTGCTCTTTATGGTGCAGACTACTTGATGCAAGAAAAAGTAAACGATTGGAACTCAATCGAAGAAATCGATGAAGAAACAATCCGTCTTCGTGAAGAAATCAACTTACAATATCAAGCATTGCAACAAGTTGTACGCTTGGGTGATCTTTACGGAGTTGACGTTCGCAAACCAGCGATGAACGTTAAAGAAGCTATCCAATGGGTAAACATTGCCTTCATGGCTGTCTGCCGTGTTATCAACGGTGCAGCTACATCTCTAGGACGTGTGCCAATCGTATTGGATATCTACGCAGAACGTGACCTTGCTCGTGGTACATTTACTGAATCAGAAATCCAAGAATTTGTTGATGATTTCGTTATGAAACTTCGTACAGTTAAATTTGCTCGTACAAAAGCTTATGACCAATTGTACTCAGGTGACCCAACCTTCATCACAACTTCTATGGCTGGTATGGGTAACGACGGTCGTCACCGTGTTACTAAAATGGATTACCGTTTCTTGAACACTCTTGATAACATCGGTAACTCTCCAGAACCAAACTTGACAGTTCTTTGGACTGACAAATTGCCATACAACTTCCGTCGCTACTGTATGCACATGAGCCACAAACACTCTTCAATCCAATACGAAGGTGTTACAACAATGGCTAAAGATGGATACGGTGAAATGAGCTGTATCTCATGTTGTGTGTCTCCACTTGACCCAGAAAACGAAGAGCAACGTCACAACATCCAGTACTTCGGTGCTCGCGTTAACGTTCTTAAAGCTCTTCTTACTGGTTTGAACGGTGGTTACGACGATGTTCATAAAGACTATAAAGTATTTGACATCGAACCAATCCGTGACGAAGTTCTTGAATTCGAATCAGTTAAAGCAAACTTTGAAAAATCTCTTGACTGGTTGACTGACACTTACGTAGATGCTTTGAACATCATCCACTACATGACTGATAAGTACAACTACGAAGCTGTTCAAATGGCCTTCTTGCCAACTAAACAACGTGCTAACATGGGATTCGGTATCTGTGGATTTGCTAACACTGTTGATACATTGTCAGCTATCAAGTACGCTACAGTTAAACCAATCCGTGACGAAAATGGCTACATCTACGATTACGAAACAATCGGTGAATACCCACGTTGGGGTGAAGATGACCCACGTTCAAACGAATTGGCAGAATGGTTGATCGAAGCTTACACAACTCGTCTACGTAGCCACAAACTTTACAAAGACGCAGAAGCTACTGTATCACTTTTGACAATCACATCTAACGTTGCTTACTCTAAACAAACTGGTAACTCACCAGTCCACAAAGGTGTATACCTCAACGAAGATGGTTCTGTGAACTTGTCTAAATTGGAATTCTTCTCACCAGGTGCGAACCCATCTAACAAAGCTAAAGGTGGATGGTTGCAAAACTTGAACTCACTTGCTAGCCTTGACTTTGGTTATGCAGCTGATGGTATCTCATTGACAACTCAAGTATCACCTCGCGCTCTTGGTAAAACTCGTGATGAACAAGTTGATAACTTGGTAACAATCCTTGATGGTTACTTCGAAAACGGTGGACAACACGTTAACTTGAACGTTATGGACTTGAACGATGTTTACGAAAAGATCATGTCAGGTGAAGACGTAATCGTACGTATCTCTGGATACTGTGTAAACACTAAATACCTCACTCCAGAACAAAAAACTGAATTAACACAACGTGTCTTCCACGAAGTTCTTTCAATGGATGATGCATTGAGCTAAGATTTATAAATAGTAAATCAAAAACCAGTCACTCTGACTGGTTTTTTTGTTATAAAAATTTTTAAAAAAAATTAGTCAAAATTGATCAAACCTCTTGACTAAAACTGACCAAAGTGATATACTAAGAACATAAGGATAATGAAAGTCCTTAGAAAACCTTGATTTTAAGGTGATTGTATATAGTATCTTAAGATCAAAGTATGGGTAAAACCTAGAAAAGAGGTACAACCTATGGTTAATATTAGTATTTTTAGAAGTCCAATCGAAAAACCTGTATTGGATAAAGAAAAACCTGAAATTATACGTAGAGTAGCAAATAGCTAGTCTAAATTTTTTGAAACAAAGGTCAGAGAAAGTCAATTTATTTTGACTAAGTAAATTTGAAAACAAACGAGGTATGAAATATGAATAACAACTTTAATAACTTTAACAACATGGATGATTTATTTAACCAATTGATGGGCGGTATGCGTGGATACAGTTCAGAAAATCGTCGTTACTTGATTAACGGCCGTGAAGTAACACCTGAAGAATTCGCTATTTACCGTCAAACTGGTCAACTTCCAAGCGAAGGAAGTGAACAAGCTCAGTACGTTCAAGGTAAAGGTATGAAACAAGATGGGGTTCTTGCAAAACTTGGACGTAACTTAACAGCAGAAGCACGTGAAGGTAAGTTAGATCCAGTTATTGGACGTAATAAAGAAATCCAAGAAACTTCTGAAATTCTTTCTCGTCGCACAAAGAATAATCCAGTTCTCGTCGGTGATGCTGGTGTTGGTAAAACTGCAGTAGTAGAAGGATTGGCCCAAGCTATCGTGAACGGTGACGTTCCTGCAGCAATCAAGAACAAAGAGATCATTTCTATTGATATTTCTGGACTTGAAGCTGGTACTCAATACCGTGGTAGCTTTGAAGAAAACATTCAAAACTTGGTAAACGAAGTCAAAGAAGCTGGAAATATTATCCTTTTCTTCGACGAAATTCACCAAATCCTAGGTGCTGGTAGCACAGGTGATGGTCAAGGGTCTAAAGGTCTTGCTGATATCTTGAAACCAGCTCTTTCACGTGGAGAATTGACAGTGATTGGCGCAACTACTCAAGATGAATACCGTAATACTATCTTGAAAAATGCAGCCCTTGCTCGTCGTTTCAACGAAGTGAAGGTTAATGCTCCATCTGCTGAAGATACCTTCAAGATTCTTCAAGGTATTCGAGATCTTTATCAACAACACCACAATGTTATTTTGCCAGATGAAGTCTTGAAAGCTGCCGTTGATTACTCTGTTCAATATATTCCACAACGTAGCTTGCCGGATAAGGCTATTGACCTTGTGGATGTGACAGCTGCTCACTTGGCAGCACAACACCCAGTGACAGACGTACATGCAGTTGAGCACGAAATTCAAGCGGAAAAAACTAAACAAGAAGAAGCTGCGGCTAAAGAAGATTACGAAGCAGCTCTAAATGCAAAAGTCCGTATCGAAGAGCTTGAAAAGCAAATTGCTAATCATACAGAAGATCACAAGGTTACAGCAACAGTTAATGATGTAGCTGAATCTGTCGAACGTATGACTGGAATCCCAGTATCACAAATGGGTGCAACCGATATCGAACGCTTGAAAGATATGGGTCACCGTTTGCAAACGAAAGTTATTGGTCAAGACAAGGCTGTTGAAGCAGTAGCAAAAGCTATCCGTCGTAACCGTGCTGGTTTTGATGAAGGTAACCGTCCAATCGGTAGCTTCCTCTTTGTAGGTCCTACTGGTGTTGGTAAGACTGAGTTGGCCAAACAATTGGCTCTTGATATGTTCGGAACGAAAGATGCCATCATCCGTTTGGACATGTCAGAATACAGCGATCGTACAGCCGTTTCTAAATTGATTGGTACAACAGCAGGTTATGTTGGTTACGACGATAACAACAATACTTTGACTGAACGTGTTCGTCGCAATCCATACTCAATCGTCCTTCTCGACGAAATTGAAAAGGCTGACCCTCAAGTCATCACCCTTCTCCTCCAAGTTTTGGACGATGGTCGTTTGACAGATGGTCAAGGTAACACTGTAAACTTCAAGAATACTGTGATTATCGCAACTTCGAACGCTGGCTTTGGCTATGAAGCCAACTTGACAGAAGATGCGGATAAACCAGAACTCTTGGATCGTTTGAAACCTTACTTCCGTCCAGAATTCTTGAACCGTTTCAACGCTGTGATTGAATTCTCACACTTGAGCAAAGAAGACCTTTCTAAGATTGTTGATTTGATGTTGATTGATGTCAATAAGACACTTTCTAAGAAAGAAATCGACTTGGCAGTGAGCGAAGCTGCTAAAGAATACATGGCTGAAGAAGGCTACGATGAAGTCATGGGTGTTCGTCCACTCCGTCGAGTAGTTGAACAACAAATCCGTGATAAAGTAACAGACTTCCATTTGGATAATCTTGATGCTAAACACCTTGAAGCCGACATGGAAGATGGTGTCTTGGTCATTCGTGAAAAAGCCTAAATCAAGAATTCGAAAATAAAAAAGGAACCAGCTGAAAAGCTGGTTCTTTTTCTATTGTTAAATAACATGACGTTCAAAGGCATCGTCTGAAATTCCTTGTTGGAGAATCAATTTTGCCCACTCCTTAGCTGAAAATAGGCTGTGATCCTTGTAGTTGCCACAAGATTCAATGGTAGTCCCTGGGACATCTTCCCAAGTTGTTGTCTCTGCAATTTCTTTCAGCGAATCTTTGATAACAGATGCGATTTCAGCGCTAGTATGGCGTCCCCACATAATCATATGGAAACCTGTACGACAACCAAATGGGGAACAATCAATCATACCATCAATGCGAGTACGGATGAGCTTAGCTAAGAGGTGCTCAATTGTATGAAGTCCAGCAGTAGGGATAGAGTCCTCATTTGGTTGAACCAAGCGGATATCAAAGTTAGAAATGATATCTCCTTTCGGTCCAGTCTCTTCTCCAATCAAGCGGACATAAGGAGCTTTTACAATCGTATGATCTAGTTCAAAACTTTCAACAATAACTTCTTTTGTCATAGTATTTCCTTTCAACTTTCTTCTTTCATTATATCATAAAGATTTATTTGATAATTGTCAAAAAAAGAACTTTGTATCAGATATTTATTGAAAAGTTAGAAATAGGAAAAAATATTTTCAAATCAATTTGAAAAATTCTGAAAATTGTATTGACACTTGGCGAAAAAGGGACTATAATGTATAAAAAGTCATAAAGGAGTTTATTATGAAATTTTCAAAAGTAATGGCCCTAGCAGGGGTGACTCTGTTAGCGTCAGGTGTTTTGGCAGCTTGTTCAGGTTCGAGCGCAAAAGGTGGAAATACGTTTTCTTACGTGTATGAAACTGACCCAGACAACCTCAACTATTTGACAACTGGTAAAGCTGCAACTGCTAATATCACTAGTAACGTCATCGATGGTTTGATGGAAAATGACCGCTACGGAAACTTTGTGCCATCAATGGCAGAAGACTGGTCTGTATCTCAAGATGGTTTGACATACACTTATACAATCCGTAAAGATGCTAAGTGGTACACTTCTGAAGGTGAAGAGTATGCACCTGTGAAAGCTCAAGACTTTGTAACAGGTCTTAAATATGCAGCTGATAATAAGTCAGAAGCCCTTTATCTTGTTCAAGAATCTATTAAAGGTCTTGACGCTTATGTCAAAGGTGAAGTAAAAGACTTCTCAGAAGTTGGAATCAAGGCAATTGATGATCAAACTGTTCAATACACTTTGAATAAACCAGAAACCTTCTGGAACTCTAAGACAACCATGGGTATTCTTGCACCAGTCAATGAAGAATTCCTTACTTCTAAAGGAAGTGACTTTGCCAAAGCAACTGATCCAAGCAGTATTCTTTACAACGGTCCTTTCTTGTTGAAATCATTGGTAGCAAAATCTTCAGTAGAATTTGAGAAGAATCCAAACTACTGGGATAAGGATAATGTTCATATTGATAAAGTGAAACTATCATTCTGGGATGGTCAAGATACAGGCAAACTTGCAGATACCTTTAAGGATGGTGGCTTCTCAATGGCTCGTCTCTTCCCAACAAGTGCAGGATATCCTGAACTTGAAAAAGAGTTTAAAGACAACATCGTTTATACACCACAAGATTCTGCTACTTTCTTAGTTGGGACAAATATTGACCGTCAGTCTTACAAGTACACCGCTAAGACTACAGATGAGCAAAAAACTTCAACTAAAAAAGCTCTCCTAAACAAAGATTTCCGTCAAGCCATCGCCTTTGGTTTTGATAGAACAGCTTATGCTTCTCAAGTTAATGGAGAAAGCGGAGCAAGCAAACTCCTTCGTAACTTGTTCGTACCACCAACATTTGTTCAAGCAGATGGTAAAAACTTTGGTGAATTAGTTAAAGAAAAATTGGTAACCTATGGTGACGAGTGGAAGGATGTTAATCTAGACGACGCTCAAGATGGTCTATACAATCCTGAAAAAGCGAAAGCAGAATTTGCTAAAGCTAAGACAGCTCTCCAAGCAGAAGGCGTTCAATTCCCAATTCATTTGGATATGCCAGTTGACCAAACTAATACTACAAAAGTTCAACGTGTTCAATCATTGAAACAATCGCTTGAAGCAACGTTAGGAACTGACAATGTTGTCATTGACATTCAACAACTTCAAAAAGATGAAGTCTTAAATGTTACCTACTTTGCTGAAACAGCTGCTGGAGAAGATTGGGATCTCTCAGATAACGTTGGATGGTCTCCAGACTACATCGACCCATCTACTTACCTTGATATCATCAAACCATCTGTTGGTGAAAATACTAAGACTTATCTAGGATTTGATGCTGGTACAAACAATGCTGCTGCCAAACAAGTTGGTTTGGAAGATTACGAAAAGATGGTTGTTGAAGCTGGTAATGAAGACACAGATGTTTCAAAACGTTATGATAAATATGCTGCGGCCCAAGCTTGGTTGACAGATAGTGCTTTGATTATCCCAACAACTTCTCAAACTGGACGTCCAATGTTGTCTAAGATGGTACCATTCACCCTTCCATTTGCATACTCAGGTAACAAGGGTATGAGTGAAGCCCTCTTGTACAAGTACCTTGAACTTCAAGATAAACCAGTAACTGCTGATGAATATCAAAAAGCTCAAGATAAATGGAAGAAAGAAAAAGAAGAATCTAATAAAAAAGCGCAAGAAGATCTTGCAAACCATGTAAAATAAAAGAAAGTGGAGTTAGTTATTAACTCCACTTTTTCATTAATAAAAGACCTAGGAAGATGTTTCCTAGGTCTTTTAAGATTATTGCTGTCCTTGAGGATTTTGATTTTGTTGAGGATTTTGATTAGTATTTGGAACAGTTTGGTTTTGTCCATTATTTGGGCTAGTAGTTTCAGCTACTGTAGTTTGATTTTCGGTTGTTGTAGTAGGAGCTTCTGTAGTAGCTTGTTGGGTTGTTTGAGGGATCCAGTTACTACGAGCGCCAACTTTGAAGACATACTCACCATTACGATATAGACCTTCAGGCATTGTCCAATCACCTGGGTTATCATCCTCGGAAAGGTACTCCATCATTGATCGGTAGATGTTGGCCGCTACTCTAAATCCATCTCCTTCGATTGGAGTGAGGCGGTTTGAATAACCGGTCCAGACAGCCATTGAATATTTGCGGGTATATCCTACAAACATTTCATCAGGTGCGACATAATCGTATCTCTTAATGTAATTTTCAATTTCATCATCTGTATAGTTAGATGTACCCGTCTTACCTGCTTGAGGTAACCAAGACATATAGGCGCCACGACCAGTTCCGTAGGTTAATACGGTTTTCATCATTTCTGTCATCATATAGGCAGTAGTCTCCTTCATGGCACGTGAGCCAGGATCAGAGTACTCTTTTGAACTACCGTCACTAAAGACAATCTTGTTGATATACATTGGTTTATGGTAGATACCACCGTTAGCAAAAGCAGCGTAAGCAGCAGCCATTTTCTCACTACTTGCTCCGTACTTTTTGTTTGACTCAGTCGTGTTACTTGAAATAGCGTTGGCATAGTGCATATCCGGATAGTCAATACCTAAACCATTCAAGAAAGTCTTGGCTTTGTTTAAACCAACCTTTTCAAGTGTTTCAACGGCAGGTACGTTACGCGATTGTTGGATTGCATATTGTAGTGTGATGTTTCCATAGTATGCTTTATCCCAGTTATAAACAGGAATATCTGTTCCAGGATAGTTATAAGGGGCATCTTTTATGATTGCTGCGGTAGAGTCGTAAATTCCGTATTCAAGTGCAGGTGCATAATCTGTGATTGGTTTCATAGTAGAACCCCAGTCACGGTTGGTTTCAACGGCCTGATTGAGTCCGAAGGATACATTGCTTGACTGGTGTCTTGAACCAAGCTGAGCAATAACTTTACCATTTGTAACGTCTACGATAGTAGAAGCTGCTTGAAGTTCATCATCCGGATAATAAACATACTCATCTGTGTTGTATATATCCCAAAGACGCTTTTGAACGTCTTGGTCTACGTTAGTGTAGACATCCATTCCGGTAGTTAAAAGGTTGTAGCCTGTCTCTGTTTCAACTTGTTCAATCACTTCTTTGAGGTAATTGTCTAAGTATGGAGGATAGGAGTTGCTTCCTTTAAGACTTTGTAAACCATCAGTGATAGGTGTATTTATAGCCGTTTCATATTGTTCAGCTGTTAAATAACCTTGCTTTTGCATCTCTGATAGGACTAGATTACGACGTTCTGTTGCTTCTTCTGGATGAGAATAAGGATCATATTGGTTAGGAGCCTGTGGCATTCCGGCTAGAAGAGCAAGTTGTGGAATAGATAGGTCTTTTAAATCTTTACCATAGTAATTTTGAGCAGCAGTCTGCATCCCATAGTTACCATTTGACATGTATACTTTATTGATGTAATATGTCAAAATTTCCTGTTTGGTCGCAGTTCTTTCTAACTGAATAGCTAGCCAAGCTTCTTGGGCCTTACGTGAGATTGTTTGGTCTGATGAAGAAGTTGAGAAATATGTTAGCTTAATCAACTGCTGAGTCAAGGTTGAACCACCTTGGAGACCATTGCTACGGAGGTTTCGTAAGAAAGCGCCCATAATACGGATACTATCAATCCCTCTGTGGTTAAAGAAGCGGTGATCCTCAATAGAGACAATTGCATTAACCAGTTCAATAGGAATTTCATTGCTTTGAGCATTGACACGACGCTCGGCTCCTAAGTCAGCAATCAATTCGTTTTTACTGTCGTAAATTTTACTTGAAGTTGTTGCGACAAGTTTGCTTTCAGAAAGTTCTGGTGCTTTAGATACATAGTAGAAGAAGACACTTCCACCAATCAATATTGCAGCAATAAAGGCTGCTAAAAATCCAATCCCTAGATATTTAGCAATACGCCAGATAAGTTGTTTGTTCATATTGTTTTACCACCTAGTAAATGTTGTTTGACGATATCGAGATAAGGTATTTGAGGATAGGCTTGTTGTTCAATTACAAAACCGTGCTCTCGGATATAATCAAGTGGCATTGATTTTTTCCCCATATCCTGATGATAAAAACGGATGAGGTCAATTGCCGGTAATAAATATGTTTCCTGATAAGAAGAAAAATGGATTAGGACGAAGCAAATTCCCTTTTGTTCAAGAACCTGTTCCATATGCTGTATCTGATGAGAATGGAAGTTCTTCATCGGGAAAGCATTTTTTTGTCTGGTTTCCTTTGCTTCGAAATCGATGTAAAATCCTTCATAAACACCCGAGTAGTCAGTAGTTGAAGCTTGTCTAAAATAGGCTTCAACAATTTTAGCACGACTCCGTTGAGGGTAGTCGACCCGAACAATCTGAACTGGGGTTGGCTTTTTGTGAATGACTGCTATTCCATGTGATAGATAGTAGTCATTGGTAGCATTAATCATCTTTTCAAAGCTCATACCTCGATTTGCGAAATTTTTAGTTTGAGGTAGAGAAGTTTTGCTTGGCTTAGATGAAAGTTTATGTGGATAGTTGACCATAGTCCTCCTTATTGGTACAATAACATCACTCTATTATACCACAAAGGTTTTCAGAAAGGGTGAAAAAATGCATACAGCCATGGTTTTGGGATACTCAGCTTTTGATTTGGGAGTGTTTAATGAAAAGGACATTCGCTTAAAAATTATCAAAAAAGCCATTCGAAGAGATTTGGAAAGAATGGTTGAGGAAGGGTTGCAATGGCTAGTGTTCACAGGTTCTCTTGGTTTTGAACATTGGGTTTTAGAAGTCGCCAAGGAAATGAAAGATGACTATGGATTCCAACTAGCGACTATTTTTGATTTTGAAACACATGGCTCGAATTGGAATGAAGCAAATCAGATCAAATTGAGTGATTTTAAACAGGTCGATTTTATAAAGTATGCCTATCCGGCTTATGAGCATAAAAGCCAATTGAGAGATTACCAGATTTTTTTACTTGAAAATACAGATGGAGCCTATCTTTTTTATGATCAAGAAAACGAAACAAAACTGAGATTTTTTTACGAACTGATGAAAAAGAAAGACAACTATATTACAAAAAGATTAACATTTGAGGATTTAAACGAAATAGCCGAAAATTTTTCCGAAAATTGAGGCTTTGACCTTGCTTTTTGTTTGCCTTTTTTTATATAATAATACTAGTAACTGAGAATGGAGAGAGACATGGCAAGTATTATTTTTACAGCAAAGGATATTTTTGAGCAGGATTTCGGAAGAGAAGTACGTGGATACAGTAAAGCAGAGGTAGATGAATTCTTAGATGACGTTATCAAGGATTATGAAACCTATGCAGCGTTGGTTAAATCATTGCGTTTGGAAGTCGCAGAATTGAAAGAACAATTGGCGAACAAACCTCAAGTGGAACCTGTATCTGTAACGTCTGAGCCTGCTGAGCTTGGAAGTACGACTTCTATGACTAACTTTGATATCTTGAAACGATTGAATCGTCTTGAAAAAGAAGTATTTGGCAAACAAATCGTAGAAAATTCTGATTTCTAGAATCATACAGTTGTGCAATTTTTGGATAATCGCGTGGAGAGTTTATCTTTTCATGAGGAAAGTCCATGCTAGCACAGGCTGTGATGCCTGTAGTGTTTGTGCTAGGCGAAACCATAAGCCTAGGGACGAGAAATCGTTACGGCGAGTGAATAGACTAAGTTTTCGGATATGTTTTAGTAGCTCTGAAAGTGCCACAGTGACGAAGTCTCTCTGGAAACAGAGAGAGTGGAACGCGGTAAACCCCTCAAGCTAGCAACCCAAATTTTGGTCGGGGCATGGAGTGCGCGGAAACGAACGTAGTACTCTGACTGCTAGCAGCTTCTAGCTGTTAGTGGTAGACAGATGATTATCGAAAGAAGTGGTCCTAGTCACTTCTGGAACAAAACATGGCTTATAGAAAATTGCATATAGGTTGGGGCTGAGAAATTTTCTCAACCTCATTTTTTAAAGGTGAACAAGAGAAAGGTCTTTAAAGACTGACATGAAACAAACATTTAATTTAATCGCGACTGCTGCAGCAGGCTTAGAGGCTGTTGTAGGTCGGGAAGTGCGTGCACTTGGCTATGACTGTCAAGTTGAGAATGGTCGCGTTCGCTTTGAAGGAGATGTAAAGACAATTATTGAAACTAATTTGTGGCTACGAGCTGCAGATAGGATTAAGATTGTTGTTGGGACTTTTCCCGCAAAAACATTTGAAGAACTTTTTCAAGGAGTTTTTGCCTTAGATTGGGAAAACTATTTACCACTTGGAGCGCGTTTTCCAATTTCAAAGGCTAAGTGTGTCAAATCAAAACTTCATAATGAACCTAGTGTTCAAGCTATTTCTAAAAAAGCAGTTGTCAAGAAGTTGCAGAAACATTATGCTCGACCAGAAGGCGTTCCCTTGATGGAAAATGGTCCAGAGTTTAAAATAGAGGTTTCAATTCTTAAAGATGTTGCGACTATCATGATTGACACAAGTGGTTCTAGTCTTTTCAAACGAGGTTATCGTACTGAAAAAGGTGGTGCTCCTATTAAAGAGAACATGGCAGCAGCAATTCTGCAATTATCAAACTGGTATCCAGATAAACCTTTGATTGATCCAACCTGTGGTTCAGGAACCTTCTGTATTGAGGCAGCTATGATTGCTCGTAATATGGCGCCAGGCTTACGCCGTTCCTTTGCTTTCGAAGAATGGAATTGGGTTAGTGATCGTTTGATTCAGGAGATTCGTACGGAAACTAGCAAGAAGATTAATCGTGAGATTGAGCTAGACATCATGGGCTGTGATATCGATGGCCGCATGGTAGAAATTGCTAAGGAAAATGCTCAGGCTGCGGGGGTTTCTAAGGATATCCACTTTAAGCAGATGCGCGTGCAGGATTTGCGAACAGATAAGATTAATGGAGTTATTATTTCGAATCCACCATATGGGGAACGCTTATTAGATGACGCAGGAGTAACAAAGCTCTATGCTGAGATGGGAGAGGTATTTGCACCACTTAAAACCTGGAGTAAATTTATCCTGACCAGTGATGAAGCTTTTGAAAGTAAATATGGTAGTCAGGCAGATAAAAAACGGAAACTCTATAACGGTACTTTGAAAGTTGATTTATATCAATATTTTGGTCAACGAGTGAAAAGACAAGATGTCAAAGTGGAAAGGAATGCAAATGAGTAAGAAAAGACGCAATCGCCATCACAAGGGTGAGCAAGAATCTAAGTTTGAATTTGAAGAGGCTAAAGATTTAACGGTTGGTCAGGCTATTCGTAAGAACGAAGAGGTTGAAGCAGGTGTGACTCCAGATGATACCATCTTAGATAAATATATCAAGCAACACCGTGAAGAAATCGAAGCAGACAAATTTGAAAATTTACAAACGAAAAAAGAGGAGTCTACTCAAAGCTTGGATGATATGATCCAAGAAGTGAGAGAAACTGCTGAACAAGAAAATGTGTTAAGTCCGGAAGAGGAAGCAATTGCTCTTGCAGTAGCCACAGATACAACTGAAATCGTTGCCCAAGAAGTCGAAGAAGAGGAAACCAGAGTTCTCGAGCAACCTTTTAAGGATGAATTGGAAGCTGTGGAAATGGCTGAGGTTGATAACTCCGAAGTTGCAGTGGTTTATGAGGAAAATGAAGATCAACTTCAACCCTTGTCTCGTTCTGCTCAAGCAGATGATGAACCACAAAATAAAAAGAAATGGGCAATTTTATCAATCATTATTTTGCTAGTCCTCTTGATTTTTGGAGGTGGCTATTACGTTTATCGTCAGATTACGCGTTCTTCTCAAGAGCTTCAAACGAAGGCGGCGGATTCAGGTTTGGTAAGCAATCAGTCAGTCTATGAACAATTTAATACGCTCTACGACACGTTTTATACTGATGAAAACAAAACGGCTCTTAAAAATAGCCAGTTTAGTCAACTGAATCAATTGAAAGAACTTCTAGATAAACTAGAAGGAGCGAGAGAACATACTCTAGCTAAATCAAAATATGATAGTCTAGAAACTCAAATAAAGGCTATCCAAGAAGTGAACTCTCAATTTGAAACTCCAGCTATTACAGATGGTGTCTTGGATACAAATGCAAAAATCAAAGCGGATGCTAAATTCACGGAAATCAAGACTGGTAATACAGAAATTGATAAACTGCTTGATAAAGCAATCAGCCTTGGTAAGAGTCAATTAACAAGTACAACAACGGCCTCAACAACTGCTTCGACAACAGCAGCGAGCCAGGAAGCGTCAAGCCCAACAACAGAAAGCAGTCCATCTACTTCAACAAGTGATACTGCGGCATCTACTAATAGTGGCTTGTCAAGCGAAGGTGTTAATTTGCAAAGAAGCGCTAGCCGAGTACCGTATAATCAATCTGCTGTAAACGATAGTAGTAATCCTGCCTGGACCTTTGCAGATGGTGTTCTTGAACAGATCCTTGAGACATCCCGTGCGCGTGGATATATCACTGGAAACCAATATATCTTGGAACGTGTAAATATTGTGAATGGCAATGGATATTACAATCTTTATAAACCAGATGGAACTTATCTCTTCACTCTAAACTGTAAGACAGGATACTTTGTTGGGAATGGTTCTGGCCATGCGGATGATTTAGACTACTAGTCAAATTGTTATAAAATTCTTTCTTTTCACAGATAAACGTGATAAAATAAAACTTATTAAATAAGAGGAGTGTCACATGACAAAAGCAAACTTTGGTGTTGTTGGTATGGCCGTAATGGGTCGTAACCTTGCCCTTAATATTGAATCTCGTGGATACACAGTTGCTATCTATAACCGTAGTAAAGAAAAAACAGAAGATGTTGTTGCTTGCCATCCTGAAAAGAACTTTGTGCCAAGCTATGATATCGAAAGCTTCGTAAACTCAATTGAAAAACCACGTCGTATCATGCTCATGGTTCAAGCAGGACCTGGTACAGACGCAACCATCCAAGCCCTTCTTCCACACTTGGATAAAGGCGATATCTTGATTGACGGAGGAAACACGTTCTACAAAGATACTATCCGTCGTAACGAAGAATTGGCGAACTCTGGTATCAACTTCATTGGTACAGGTGTTTCTGGTGGTGAAAAAGGTGCCCTTGAAGGTCCTTCTATCATGCCTGGTGGACAAAAAGAAGCTTATGAATTGGTAGCAGATGTTCTTGAAGAAATCTCTGCAAAAGCACCAGAAGATGGTAAACCATGTGTGACTTACATCGGTCCTGATGGAGCTGGTCACTATGTGAAAATGGTCCACAATGGTATCGAGTACGGTGATATGCAATTGATTGCAGAAAGCTATGACTTGATGCAACACTTGCTTGGCCTTTCAGCTCAAGATATGGCTGAAATCTTTACTGAGTGGAACAAGGGCGAATTAGATAGCTACTTGATCGAAATCACGGCTGACATCCTTGGACGTAAAGATGATGAAGGTCAAGATGGCCCAATCGTAGACTACATCTTGGATGCCGCAGGAAACAAGGGAACTGGTAAATGGACTAGCCAATCAGCGCTTGACCTTGGTGTGCCATTGTCACTCATTACGGAGTCAGTATTTGCCCGTTACATCTCTACATACAAAGAAGAACGTGTACACGCTAGCAAGGTGCTTCCAAAACCAGCTGCTTTCAAATTTGAAGGTGATAAGGCTGAGTTGATCGAAAAGATCCGTCAAGCCCTTTACTTCTCAAAAATCATTTCATACGCACAAGGTTTTGCACAATTGCGTGTTGCATCTAAAGAAAACAACTGGAACTTGCCATTTGCGGACATCGCATCTATCTGGCGCGATGGATGTATCATCCGTTCTCGTTTCTTGCAAAAAATTACAGATGCTTACAACCGTGATGCAGACCTTGCTAACCTTCTTTTGGATGAGTACTTCTTGGATGTAACTGCTAAGTACCAACAATCAGTTCGTGATATCGTAGCTCTTGCTGTTCAAGCAGGTGTACCAGTACCAACATTCTCAGCTGCCATCACTTACTTTGATAGCTACCGTTCAGCTGACCTTCCAGCAAACTTGATCCAAGCACAACGTGATTACTTTGGTGCCCACACATACCAACGTAAAGACAAAGAAGGAACATTCCACTACTCTTGGTATGACGAAAAATAAGTAGGTCAGCCATGGGGAAACGGATTTTATTACTTGAGAAAGAAAGAAATCTAGCTCATTTTTTAAGTCTGGAACTCCAAAAAGAGCAATACCGAGTTGATCAGGTAGAAGAGGGACAAAAGGCCCTCTCCATGGCTCTTCAGACAGACTATGACTTGATTTTACTGAATGCTCATCTAGGGGATATGACAGCCCAGGATTTTGCAGAACAGTTGAGTCGGACTAAGCCAGCTTCGGTTATTATAGTCTTGGACCATCGAGAAGAATTGCAAGACCAACTTGAAACAATCCAGCGTTTCGCTGTTTCATATATCTACAAGCCAGTCATTATTGATGATTTGGTGGCTCGTATTGCAGCAATTTTCCGAGGTCGGGATTTTATCGACCAACACTGTAGTCAAATGAAGGTTCCGACATCCTATCGCAATCTGCGTATGGACGTAGAACATCATACAGTCTATCGTGGTGAGGAAATGATTGCCCTCACACGTCGTGAATATGACCTTTTGGCTACCCTTATGGGAAGCAAGAAAGTTTTAACTCGAGAGCAGTTGCTGGAAAGTGTTTGGAAGTATGAAAGTGCGACCGAAACCAATATTGTGGATGTTTATATCCGTTATCTACGTAGCAAACTTGACGTAAAAGGTCAAAAGAGTTACATTAAAACCGTACGTGGTGTGGGTTACACCATGCAAGAATAGAAAAGCAGTTACCTTGTGTAACTGCTTTTTTTGAAATTATTATATATTGACATATAGTTCAGTCTTTGCTATAATCATTTTGGAGGAAGCAAGAATGAAATTTTTGAAAAAAATGATGCAAGTTGGACTAGCAGTATTTTTCTTTGGTCTGTTAGCAACTAGTACAGTATTAGCGGATGACACTGATTCAGTAGGTTGGCAATTTGTCCAAGAAAATGGTAGAACCTACTACAAGAAGGGGGAACTCAAAGAAACGGCCTGGCGAGTGATTGATGGAAAAACCTATTATTTTGATTATAATGGTGAGATGGTTGTTGGTTGGCAATACATTCCGTTTCCATATCAAGGAAGTACCATTGGTCCTTATCCAAATGGTACGAGGTTGGAATTTATGCCAATGTCAAAATGGTATTACTTTGGTCAAGATGGAGTTCTTCAAGAATTTGTTGGCAAGCAAGTTTTAGAAGCAAAAACTGCTACAAACACTAATAAACATTATGGTGAACAATATGATAGCTCTGCTGAGAAACGAGTCTACTATTTTGAAGATCAGCGTAGCTATCACACTTTAAAAACTGGTTGGGTATATGACGAGGGTCAGTGGTATTATTTACAGAAGGATAGTGGCTTCGATACTCGTGTCAACAGTTTAACGGTTGGGGAGCTAGTGCGTGGCTGGACCAATGATAACTCAACTTGGTACTATCTAGATCCAACAACCGCTGCATTGCAAACTGGTTGGCAATACCTTGGTAACAAGTGGTACTATCTCCGTTCATCAGGTGCTATGGTGACTGGCTGGTATCAAGACAGCTCATCTTGGTATTATCTTGACGCTGAAAATGGGGATATGAAAACAGGTTGGGCTTCTATCAATGGCTATTGGTATTACCTCCGTTCATCAGGAGCTATGGCGACAGGCTGGCTTCAAGACGGCTCAACTTGGTACTACCTCAATGCAAGCAATGGCGATATGAAGACAGGCTGGTTCCAAGTTAATGGGAAATGGTACTATGCCTATAGTTCAGGTGCCCTAGCTGTGAATACTACAGTAGGTGGCTACTACGTCAACTATAATGGCGAGTGGATCCAGTAATGAAAACAAGCGATTGTGAATGAAACAATCGCTTTTTTTGTGAAAATATAATAAAATAGAAAGGAATAAAGTTCTAAAATTTTATCTAGAAAAAGACGTTTTTCGTCTGATAGTAGGATTAAATGACAAGAGAAGTTGGTGTCGGTCAGGCACATAGTAAAATTATTTTAATAGGAGAGCATGCAGTAGTTTATGGCTATCCAGCCATCTCTTTGCCTCTTTTAGAGGTTGAAGTGACCTGTCGGGTTGTACCGGCAACGACACCATGGCGCCTTTTTGAAGAGGATACCTTGTCCATGGCAGTTTATGCTTCTCTCGAGTATCTGAATATCAAAAATGCTTACATCCGTTGCCAAATTGACTCTGCAATTCCAGAAAAACGTGGAATGGGTTCTTCGGCAGCCATTAGCATTGCGGCTATTCGCGCGGTATTTGATTATTACCAAGCAGAACTTCCACATGATGTGTTAGAAATTCTGGTCAATCGCGCTGAGATGATTGCCCATATGAATCCTAGTGGATTGGATGCCAAGACCTGTCTTAGTGACCAACCTATTCGTTTTATCAAGAATGTTGGTTTTGAAGAACTAGCCATGGACTTGTCGGCTTATCTGGTCATTGCAGATACAGGAGTCTATGGACATACTCGTGAAGCTATCCAAGTTGTAGAGAGCAAGGGTAAGGAAGCTTTACCTTTCTTGTATGCACTTGGAGAGTTGACCCAGCAAGCAGAAGAAGCAATAAAGGCAAGAGATGCCGTGATGCTGGGAGAGATTTTAACAAAAGCACATGGAAATCTAAAAGAAATAGGAGTTAGTAGCCTTGAGGCTGATGCCTTGGTTGATACTGCTCTTCAACATGGAGCTTTAGGTGCTAAGATGAGTGGTGGTGGTTTAGGTGGCTGTATCATAGCCTTAGTAGCTGACTATCACCAAGCTCAAGATCTAGCTGAAAGATTAGAAGAGAAAGGAGCTGTTCAGACATGGATCGAAAGCCTGTAACAGTGCGTTCCTATGCCAATATTGCTATTATTAAATATTGGGGAAAGAAAGCAGAAAAAGAGATGGTTCCTGCGACTAGCAGTATCTCTCTGACTTTAGAAAATATGTATACGGAGACGACACTTTCTCCTTTACCAGCAGATGCAAAGGCGGATGCCTTTTACATCAATGGTCAGTTGCAAAACGAAGCTGAGCATGACAAGATGAGTAAAATCATTGACCGCTACCGTCCTGCAGGAGCAGGTTTTGTTCGTATCGATACTAAGAACAATATGCCAACAGCAGCAGGCCTTTCTTCAAGTTCCAGTGGTTTATCTGCCTTGGTCAAAGCTTGTAATGCATATTTCCAACTTGGGCTGAATCGGAGAGAATTGGCCTTGGAAGCTAAGTTTGCATCGGGTTCTTCGTCTCGTAGTTTTTATGGCCCCTTGGCAGCCTGGGACAAGGATAGTGGAGAGATTTATCCTGTTGAAACCGACTTGAAACTAGCTATGATTATGTTGGTCTTGGAAGACCAGAAAAAACCAATTTCCAGTCGAGATGGGATGAAGCTCTGTGTGGAGACTTCGACAACTTTTGATGAGTGGATTCGTCAATCTGAACAAGATTACAAGGATATGTTAGTCTACCTCAAGGAAAATGACTTTAAGAAAGTTGGAGAATTGACAGAGAAGAACGCGTTAGCTATGCATGCTACGACAAAAACTGCAACTCCATCCTTCTCTTATCTGACAGATGCTAGTTATGAGGCTATGGATTTTGTTCGTCAGCTTAGAGAACAAGGAGAATCTTGCTACTTTACCATGGATGCGGGCCCTAATGTCAAGGTTCTTTGCTTGGAAGAGGACTTGGAACATTTATCAGAACTTTTAGGTCAACGCCATCGCTTAATCGTTTCAAAAACAAAGGATTTGAGCCAAGATGACGATTGTTAAAACTTGTGGGAAGCTCTATTGGGCTGGGGAGTATGCTATTTTAGAACCAGGACAGTTGGCACTAATAAAGGCTATTCCCATCTATATGACGGCTGAGATTAAAGCGTCTAATAATTATCGACTCTACTCAGATATGTTTTCCTATAGTGTAGACTTGCGACCGGATTCCTCTTATACCTTGATTCAAGAAACAGTTGCCTTGGTGGAGGAGTATCTAACTGCCCAAGGAGTTGAACTGCAGCCTTTTTCTTTAGATATTCGTGGGAAAATGGAACGCGAGGGGAAGAAATTTGGCCTGGGTTCTAGTGGCAGTGTGGTTGTTTTGGTCATCAAGGCCATGCTTGCCTTCTATGAAAGATTAGCTGACAGAGAACTCTTGTTTAAATTGGCGAGTGCTGTACTTCTTAAACGTGGGGACAACGGTTCCATGGGGGATATTGCCTGTATCGTATCAGAAGACCTCATCCTCTATCAGTCATTTGACCGCGAGAAAGTGGCAGATTGGCTAGAAAAAGAAGACTTGCAAGCTGTATTAGCACGTGACTGGGGCTTTTCTATTAGGAGTGTTGAACCGGTCTTGACATTTGATTTTCTGGTTGGTTGGACCAAGGAAGTGGCTGTATCAAGTCATATGGTTAAGCAAATCAAGAATAATATGAACGCTAGCTTTTTACAGGCTTCAAAAGAAACAGTAGCTAACTTGGTAAAGGCTTTGGAGGTAGGTCAAGAAGAAACCATTATTGACTTGCTGGAACAAGCCAGCCAACTTTTAGAAGGCTTGAGTTCAGATATTTACACACCTTTGCTCAGGCAATTAAAAAATGCCAGCCAAGACTTGAAAGCTGTTGCTAAGAGCAGTGGTGCTGGTGGAGGAGACTGTGGGATTGCACTTAGCTTTGACCAAGATTCGACCACATTACTGAAAAAACGCTGGGCTGATCTAGGAATTGAGCTCTTGTATCAAGAAAGGATGGAACATGACGACAAATCGGAAGGATGAACACATCCGCTATGCCCTTGAACAAAACAGTTCTTATAATAGTTTTGATGAAGTTGAACTAATTCATTCTTCGCTCCCCTTATATGACTTAGATGAAATTGATCTTTCGACAGAATTTGCAGGTCGAAAGTGGGACTTTCCTTTTTATATAAATGCTATGACAGGTGGAAGCGATAAGGGGAGAGAAATCAATCAAAAGCTGGCTCAGGTGGCAGATGCTTGTGGGATTTTATTTGTGACGGGCTCATACAGCGCTGCACTCAAGGATCCTTCAGATGATTCTTTTTCAGTCAAAACTAGTTACCCTGACCTCCTTCTTGGAACCAATATTGGCTTAGACAAACCTGTAGAACTAGGATTACAAACAGTAAAAGAGATGAATCCCCTTCTATTACAAGTTCATGTTAATGTCATGCAGGAATTGCTCATGCCAGAGGGTGAACGTCAATTTAGATTATGGCAGCATAATCTGAAAGATTATGCTGAGCAAATCTCTGTGCCACTTGTTTTAAAAGAAGTCGGCTTTGGTATGGATGTGAAAACCATTGCTAAGGCTTATGAGATGGGAATACGAACCGTTGATTTGTCTGGGCGTGGGGGAACGAGCTTTGCCTATATCGAAAACCGTCGCAGTGGACAGCGTGATTACCTAAATGACTGGGGTCAATCGACCATGCAAGCTCTTCTGAATGCCCAAGACTGGAAAGACAAGATGGAACTTTTGGTTAGTGGAGGAGTTCGCAATCCACTAGATATCATCAAATGTTTGGTGTTTGGAGCCAAGGCAGTTGGTCTATCACGCACTATGTTAGAGCTGGTTGAAAATTACTCTGTTGATGTCGTTATTTCCATTGTTGAAGGTTGGAAGGAAGACCTACGCTTGATTATGTGTGCCCTTAATTGTAAAAAAATTGAGGATTTGCAAGAGGTTGACTATCTCCTATATGGAAAATTGAAAGAAGCAAAAGATCAAATGTAAAGAGATCGGGATTTTAGTCCCGGTCTCTTTATCATTCCTCAGACTGATGTGACTTTTGGGATTTGTGATACAATTAAATGGAGAGGACGGATACATGCGAAAATTTCAAATTTTTCTATTTATTGAAGCTTGTTTATTAACAGGAGCTCTGATTATGATGGTATCAGAGCATTTTTCCCGTTTTCTACTGATTTTGCTCTTGTTTTTACTGCTGATTCGATATTATACTGGAAAACAGGGGAACAATTTTATTTTAGTAGCAGTGAGCATCCTATTTTTCTTTATCATCATGCTCAATCCCTTTGTCATTTTAGCCATCTTTGTAGCCTTGATTTACAGCCTGTTCCTGCTTTACCCTATGATGAACCAGGAAAGAGAAGATACCAATCTGGTTTTTGAAGAAGTTGTGACAGTAAAGAGGGAGAAAAATCGTTGGTTTGGAAATCTCCACCATTTTTCAAGTTACCAGACCTGTCGTTTTGATGATATCAATCTCTTTCGCCTTATGGGGAAGGATACCATTCATCTAGAGCACGTGATTTTGAGCAATCATGATAATGTCATCATCTTGAGAAAACTGGTTGGTACGACTAGAATTATCGTACCAGTGGATGTTGAAGTCAGTCTATGCGTCAATTCTCTGTACGGAGATTTAACCTTTTTTGACCAGCCTAAACGTTCTTTACGTAATGAGCAATTTCATCAAGAAACCAGAGATTATCTCAAGAGTCCAAAGAGTGTTAAGATTCTTTTGACAACTATGGTTGGAGATGTTGAGGTGGTGAGAGGATGAAAAAGCAACCCTATATTTTAATTGGTCTCACCTCATTTTTCTTTGTTGCTTTTCTATTTCGAAGCATTTTTAAGATCTTAGATTTGGAATGGACTTCTCTTTTCCAAGATTTTGAAAAGACAGAAAAAGTCCTATTTCTAGCTTTGATGTTTAGTCTTGCTCTAGCCTTTTTATTGGTCTTGTTTTGGACAATGGTTGACGAAATTTCAAGAAGAAGAATCCAAGCAAATCTTAAACGTCTGCTAACTGGTAAAGATATTAAAAGCCTTGGAGATGCTGATTTAGACGCAAGTTTTAGAAACTTGTCAGGCAAGCTTGGTTTATTGACAGAAGCCATTCAAAAAGCGGACAATCAAGCCTTAATCAAGGAAGAAGTGATTATTGAAAAGGAGCGTAAGCGAATCGCGCGTGACTTGCATGATACGGTTAGCCAAGAAATTTTTGCTGCCCATATGATTTTATCAGGACTCAGTCAACAAGCTTCCAGATTAGACAAAGAGAAGATGCAGACACAACTCCAGAGTGTAACAGCTATTTTGGAGACAGCCCAAAGAGATTTGCGTATTCTACTCCTGCATTTGCGTCCTATTGAACTGGAACAAAAGAGTTTGGTTGAGGGAATTCAGTTGCTTCTCAAAGAATTGGAAGAAAAAAGTGAACTCAAAGTCAGTTTTAAATATCAGGTAGACGAATTGCCTAAAAAGATTGAGGAGCATGTCTTTCGTATCGTCCAAGAATTGATTAGTAATACTCTCCGTCATGCCCAAGCTTCTTGTCTAGACGTTTATCTTTATCAAACGGAAACTGAATTGCAGTTGAAGGTAGTAGACAATGGTCTCGGTTTTCAGTTAGATGATGTTGATGAACTAAGCTATGGACTACGCAATATCAAAGAACGAGTGGAAGATATGGCAGGGAGCATACAACTATTAACAGCACCCAAGCAGGGTTTGGCAGTGGATATTCGGATCCCCTTGCTTGATTGACGAACAAAAGGAAATAAAATGAAACTATTATTAGTAGATGACCACCAAATGGTGCGACTTGGTTTAAAAAGTTATTTTGAACTACAAGATGATGTAGAGGTTGTTGGAGAAGCAACTAATGGAGCCGAAGGGATTTCCATGGCCTTGGAGCTTCGTCCAGATGTGATCGTCATGGATATTGTTATGCCTGAAGTCAACGGAATTGACGCAACTCTAGCTATTCTCAAAGAATGGCCAGAGGCTAAAATTTTGATTGTGACCTCTTATCTAGACAATGAAAAAATCATGCCAGTCTTAAATGCTGGGGCTAAAGGCTATATGCTCAAGACATCAAGTGCCGATGAATTGTTCCATGCTGTTCAAAAGGTGGCAGCTGGAGAGCTAGCAATCGAACAAGAGGTGAGTAAGAAAGTAGAATACCACCGCAATCATATGGAACTTCACGAAGAATTAACTGCGCGAGAACGCGATGTCCTTCAACTGATTGCCAAGGGTTATGAAAATCAGCGCATTGCAGATGAGCTCTTTATCTCCCTAAAGACAGTCAAGACCCATGTCTCCAATATCCTAGCCAAACTTGAGGTCAGTGATCGTACCCAGGCAGCAGTTTATGCTTTTCAACATCATCTAGTGGGTTCTGATGAATTTTAGGGGACATAGGATGTAACTGAAGCATGGACGAAAAGCGCATCCATTACTTGAAAAAGTTCGCTACTATGTGGTATAATGGACTGTATTAAAAATTTTAAGGAGAAATGACAGAATGTCTGTATCATTTGAAAACAAAGAAACAAACCGTGGTGTCTTGACTTTCACTATCTCTCAAGACCAAATCAAACCAGAATTGGACCGTGTTTTTAACTCAGTAAAGAAAACTCTTAACGTTCCAGGTTTCCGTAAAGGTCACCTTCCACGTCCTATCTTCGACCAAAAATTTGGTGAAGAAGCACTTTACCAAGATGCAATGAACGCTCTTTTGCCAGACGCTTATGAAGCAGCTGTTAAAGAAGCTGGTCTTGAAGTAGTTGCTCAACCAAAAATTGACGTAACTTCTATGAAAAAAGGTCAAGATTGGGTTATCACTGCAGAAGTTGTTACAAAACCTGAAGTAAAATTGGGTGAATACAAAAACCTTGAAGTATCAGTTGATGTAGATAAAGAAGTAACTGACGCTGATGTTGAAGAGCGTATCGAACGTGAACGCAACAACTTGGCTGAATTGGTGATCAAAGAAGGTGCTGCTGAAGAAGGCGACACTGTTGTTATCGACTTTGTTGGTTCTATCGACGGTGTTGAATTTGACGGCGGAAAAGGTGAAAACTTCTCACTTGGACTTGGTTCAGGTCAATTCATCCCTGGTTTCGAAGACCAATTAGTTGGACATTCAGCTGGTGAAACTGTTGACGTTATCGTAACATTCCCAGAAGACTACCAAGCAGAAGACCTTGCAGGTAAAGAAGCTAAATTCGTAACAACTATCCACGAAGTTAAAGCTAAAGAAGTTCCAGCTCTTGACGATGAACTTGCAAAAGATATCGACGAAGAGGTTGAAACTCTTGACGAATTGAAAGAAAAATACCGCAAAGAATTAGCTACTGCTAAAGAAGAAGCTTACAATGATGCCGTTGAAGGTGCAGCAATTGATAAAGCAGTTGAAAACGCTGAAATCGTAGAACTTCCAGAAGAAATGATCCACGAAGAAGTTCACCGCTCAGTAAATGAGTTCCTTGGAAACTTGCAACGTCAAGGTATCAACCCTGATATGTACTTCCAAATCACTGGAACTACTCAAGAAGACCTTCACAAACAATACGAAGCAGAAGCTGAGTCACGCACTAAGACTAACCTTGTTATCGAAGCAGTTGCGAAAGCTGAAGGATTTGACGCTACTGAAGAAGAAATCCAAAAAGAAATCGAGCAATTGGCTGCAGATTACAACATGGAAGTTGCCCAAGTACAAAGCTTGCTTTCAGCCGACATGTTGAAACACGATATCACAATCAAAAAAGCTGTTGAATTGATCACAAGCACTGCAACAGTAAAATAATCTGAAAAGATAAAAAACCACCGAATCCGGTGGTTTTTTTGTGCTTTATTTTCCGAAAAACTCATCAAGGTCATCTTGGCTAATCCCAATCATGGCTGGGATACTAGTCCAGTTTTCTTCAGTCAGGATGTAAGGTTGATGAGGATCAATCTGGTTTTCTGTTTCAAGAATTGGCTCATTTAGTTCCTCAGAACTTTCGGTTAAGTCGCTGAAACGTTCAATCAGATAGGTTTTTCGAGCTGTTCCAATATGTTTAGTCGCATAATCAAAGGCTTGAAGTTCACCGAGTAGGATGAGTTTGCTTTTAGCCCGAGTAATAGCAGTGTAGATGAGGTTACGCTCTAGCATGCGCTTGCTAGCACTGGTGATAGGAAGAAAGACAACTGGGAATTCACTTCCTTGAGATTTATGGATACTCATGGCGTAGGCAAGACGAATCTTGTACCATTCGTTGCGTGGATAGATAACCTCGTTCCCATCAAAATCAATCACCATTTCATCTTGTTTAGATTCAGTGTATTTTCCAGGAATGAGGTCCGTGATGTAGCCTAGATCTCCGTTAAAAACGTTGACTTCTGCATCGTTAACCAAATGAATGACCTTATCTCCACTACGATACTGAAACTGACTTGCTTCAAAACTATTCTGTCCCTTTTGAAGAGGATTGAGCAGTTCTTGCATGAGTTGATTGATGGCATCGATTCCTGCTGCTCCACGATACATAGGAGCTAGAACTTGGATGTCTCGTGCAGGGATGCCACTTCTGATGGCAGCGTCTAGGATTTTTTCAATGGTCGCTGGGATCTGGTTACTAGCGATTTCAAAGTAGGAACGGTCTGCTTTTTTCTGAGTGAAATCTGCAGGCAAAATTCCCTGACGAATCTGACTAGCAAGGGTGACAATGGTTGATTCTTCGCTCTGACGATATATTCGTTCCAATCTCGTCTGCGGGATACTTGGAATCTGGAGTAAGTCAGCCAGAACTTGACCAGGGCTAACCGATGGTAACTGATCACTATCTCCAACGATGAGAATTTTACTAGTAGAGGAGATATTTGAGAAGAGTTGATTGGCTAGCCAAGTATCTACCATAGAGAACTCGTCTACGATGATAAAGTCAGCATCTAGATAATCTTCTAAATGGCTCGTGTCGTCGTCACCAGTCATACCCAAGTGGCGGTGAATGGTTGCACTCGGCAAGCCAGTTAACTCGTTCATTCTACGAGCTGCTCTACCAGTTGGTGCAGCTAGAATAATTGGAAGACTACTCTTTTTTTTCAGGTCCAGTCCTTCTAAAAGTGCATAAACTGCGATGATACCATTGATAACAGTGGTTTTTCCAGTACCAGGTCCGCCGGTCAGGATAAAGACCTTGTTTTGGATAGCATCGCAGATTGCCTGCTTTTGAATGGTATCGTATTGAATGCCTAATTCTTCCTCAACCGTTGCGATATGCTCCTGGATAGTTTTTATTTCGTGTTTATTGGGGTCTTCTTTTTCAAGAATACGAATGAGGTGATTGTGAATTCCTTCTTCAGCGAAAAAGAGACTGTTGTCAAAGATTTTCGTATCAACCTGCTGAACTTTTTCTTCTTCAATGAGATTGGATAATTCTTGTGCAAGTTGACTGGGTTCTAATTCCACAGGTCGTGAGGATTCAAGTAGGGTTAGAGTCTTTTCTAATAGATCTCTGGCTTCAACATAAGTATCTCCACTTTCCATACATGCATTTAGAAGGCTATGAACAAGGCCAGCTCGAAAGCGTTCAGGTGCCTGACTTTCAATCCCCAATTCCTGCGCCAATTGGTCAGCGATGGTAAAGCCCAAACCCTTGATATCTTCTACCAACTGATAAGGATAATTTTCAACGATATCGATGGTTTCCTCTTTATAGGTATCCTGGATTTGAATAGCTAATTTATTAGGAATCCCGTAGTTTGCAAGCTTGGCCAAAACCATTTCAGTTCCGTAGTTGAGACGAAGTGTAGAAACGAAGGCCTCACGACTTTTAGAAGATAGTCCTGAGATGGTTTCGAGTTTCTCAGGATGCTCCAGGATTTCATCAATGGTATTTTCTCCATAGAGTTCCACAATCTTTTGGGCAGTTTTGAGACCAATCCCTTTGAAATGGCTACTTGAAAAATACTTGACTAAACCTTTACTAGTTGGCTTCGCTCGTTCGTAACGAGTCATTTGGAGTTGTTCCCCGTATTTGGAGTGTTGAACAATCTGCCCCCAAAAAGTGTATTCCTCTCCCTCAATGACATCAGCCATGGTCCCTGTAACAATGATTTCAAAATCATCAAAGTTTTCGGCATTGGTATCATCGATATCTAAAAGGAGAATACGGTAAAAGTTGCTGATATTTTCAAAAATAATACGTTCAATCGTACCTGTAAAATAAACTTCCATATAATTCCTTTACATTCATGAATGAGAGCAAATCATTCAGAATAGAATGAGAAGAGGCTGAGATTTAGATTTCTCGGCCTCTTAGTGTTCTTAAACTGTTCCAATACGTTTGAGTGGCCAGAAGCGGAATTTAGCCTCTCCGATGATATCTTTTGCTTTAAAGGTACCAACATGTCGACTATCGCTAGATACTAGACGGTCATCACCAAGTAGGAGGTATTGTCCCTCTGGAACAGTGAAGGTGAAACTAGTATTGAAATTAACATCTAAGGTAAAGGCCTCAGCTTTTTCAGCAAGGCTTCTGAAGTACTCACCTTTTTTTCCATCCCAGCTATCTCCAGCATAGGTAGATTGGAGTTTATCCTCTTTAAAGCGTTTGAGATACTCTGCTAGATAAGGTTCATCGGTTTCTTGTCCGTTGATATAAAGCTTATCATTTTCATAACGAATGGTATCACCTGGCAATCCGATTACCCGTTTCACAATATCTTTATTCCCTTCATCCTCATGAGCGACAACTATATCAAAGCGATCGATAGGGAGATGTTTGACAACGAAGAGAATTTCTCCATCAGCTAGAGTAGGGTCCATAGAGTGTCCTTCTACACGAACATTGCTCCAGAGAAAGAGACGGCTGAGACCTACTAATGCAATAATCAGGAAGAAAATTCCCCACTCTTTTAAAAATATTTTAAAATAATTCATACTTTTACCTTTCTAGAAGTTGCTTGGCTTTTTCAGTGTTTTTAAAATGAAGTTTGGCGCAGAAGTTGAGGCCTTTCATTCCATAAGCTTGCAAAATTTGATTGGCTACCTTGTCAGAAGCAGCACCAGCCCCACTCGGAAGTTGGTATCCCAGCTCTCGTCCTAGGTTTTCAAGATTTTCTAGGAAGAGATCACGCGCAATGATAGAGCTAACTGCGACGGCTAGGTACTTGCCCTCAGCTTTTTCCTCTAGCGTGATTGGATTGGGAAAATGGTTGGCTTCATTTTTTAGATACTTTTCATAATTTTGTGAACTGGTAAAGGCGTCAATAACAATTTTTTCAGGCTCAACTCCCTTTTGAAGGAGGAGAAAGATTGCTTGATTGTGAAGAGCTACCTTGACAGAAACAGCATTATAGCGTTCTCCAATGACTTCGTTATACTTACTTGGCGAAAGAAGGAGTGCTTGATGTTGAATCTTTTCCTTAAGAAGGGGAGCAATCTGACGGATCTTTTGGTCAGTCAGTGTTTTAGAATCTCCAACCCCGAGTTTTCGTAAAAAGTCATGCTGATCAGGAGTTACAAATGACGCCACTACAGCCAGACCACCGAAGTAGGAACCATTTCCAACCTCATCTGTTCCAATCAAGGGGAAATTTTGCCCGCTAACTACTTGTGCTACTTGATAACCAAAAAAGCTAGCATAGCTTTCAGCGGCTTCTCCTTGCAAGAGGACTTTCCCAGATGTATAGACGGAAACACTGGCTTGAGGAAGTTTTAAAAAGTAGCGAATATAGGGATTTTTACTAGGAGTGAGTGCATGTTCATGCTTTTGAACAAAAGTCTGAATTTCCTTTTCACTCGGAGTTAATGTGATACTTGCCATAGTCTCTATTGTACCATAAAAGCGCTAGAATTTGTAAAAACTGACAAACTAAGTGAAATTTGGTATAATATCTTGAGGTGAATTTTATGGCAAATTTAAATCGATTCAAGTTTACATTTGGGAAAAAAACATTAACGCTGACAACTGAACATGACAATCTTTTCATGGAGGAGATTGCTAAAGTTGCGACGGAAAAGTATGAAGCAATCAAAGAACAAATGCCTGGAGCTGATGATGAGACAGTAGCTATTCTCTTAGCAGTTAACTGCTTGTCAACACAGCTCAGCCGTGAGATTGAATTTGATGATAAGGAGCAAGAGTTAGAATCGCTCCGTTATAAAGTGGTTGCGGCTAAACAAGAGCAGAGTAAGATTGAGGATTCCCTATGATTTCCATTCTACTCTTATTAATCCTTGCTTGGAGCTTTTATATTGGCTACCGCAGAGGAATTATTTTGCAAGCATATTATCTTGTAGCAACGATTGTCTCTGCTTATTTTGCAAGCAAATATTACCAGCCTTTAGGGCAGAAGTTCAACTTGTTAATCCCTTATGCTAATCCGCAGGAAGGACAGGGAACTTTCTTTTTCCCATCCAATCAACTTTTCCATCTAGATAAGGTTTTTTATGCAGGTGTCGGCTTCCTCTTGGCCTTTACGATTTTTTACTGCATCGGCCGTTTGCTTGGTCTTTTTCTAAACCTAGTACCAAGTAAGATACTTGATGGGAAATACTATCGTATCGGTGCGGGTGTGCTATCAATCGGTGTGACCTTGTTTGTCCTCCAGATGATGCTAACGATTCTCGCGACTGTGCCATTACAAATTGTTCAAAATTCACTTGAAAATAGCTTTGTAGCTAGACATATCATCCAAAGCATTCCATTCACAACTAATTTTATTAAACAGCTTTGGGTTACTAAAATAATCGGTTAAAAAGGGCGGGAACTATTCCTAGCCTTTTGTTTACAATTTCGAAAAGTAAGAGATTGCTTTAAAGAGTTGAAAATAAGAAAAGCCATAACTTTTATACTAAGGAAATAAGATGAACACAAAAATACTAGAAACGTTAGAATTTAACAAGGTCAAGGCTTTATTTGAACCTCATCTTTTGACGGAACAAGGACTAGAACAGTTAAAAGAGCTAGTCCCAACAGATAAAGCTGATAAAATTAGACAGGCCTTTGCAGAGATGAAGGAGATGCAAGAACTCTTTGTTGAGCATCCTCATTTCAGCATTTCGGCAACAAAAGATATTGCGGCTACCTGCAAACGTTTGGAGATGGGTGCCGATCTCAACATAGAGGAATTTCTCCTTCTCAAACGTGTCATATTTGCCAGCCGTGAACTGAAAAATTTCTATGATAATCTTGAAAATGTACGCTTGGACCACTTGGCAAATTGGTTTGAGAAACTTCATGATTTTCCACATCTGCAGGGGAATCTCCAAGCCATCAATGAAGCTGGATTTATTGAGAATTTTGCTAGTGAAGAACTAGCACGAATCCGTCGTAAAATCCATGATAGCGAGAGCCAAGTCCGTGACGTCTTGCAAGAACTTCTCAAACAAAAGGCTCAGATGTTGACTGAAGGTATCATCGCTAGCAGAAATGGTCGCCAGGTTCTTCCTGTCAAAAATACCTATCGTAATAAGATTGCCGGTGTGGTTCATGATATTTCTGCCAGCGGGAACACTGTCTATATCGAACCGCGTGAAGTAGTCAAGCTGAGCGAAGAAATCGCCAGTCTTCGTGCAGACGAACGCTATGAGATGATGCGTATCCTTCAGGAACTCTCTGAACGAGTAAGACCGCACGCAGCTGAAATCGCAAATGATGCCTGGATTATTGGACATTTGGACTTGATTCGGGCTAAGGTTCGCTTTATCCAAGAGACAGGAGCAGTAGTTCCTCAAGTCTCTGAGGACCAGGAGATTCAACTCCTCCATGTTCGTCATCCCTTGGTGCAAAATGCTGTTGCTAATGATGTACACTTTGGTAAAGATCTAACAGCCATCGTCATCACTGGTCCCAATACGGGTGGTAAGACCATTATGCTCAAAACCTTAGGTTTGACGCAATTGATGGCTCAGTCAGGTTTGCCGATTTTGGCCGATAAGGGAAGTCGTGTAGGGATTTTTGAGGAGGTCTTTGCGGATATCGGAGACGAACAATCCATCGAACAAAGTCTTTCAACCTTCTCTAGTCACATGACTAATATTGTAGATATTCTTGGTAAGGTCAATCAAAACTCGCTCTTGTTACTAGATGAGCTTGGAGCAGGAACAGACCCCCAAGAAGGTGCATCCCTTGCCATGTCTATCCTAGAAGACTTGCGTTTACGTCAGGTCAAGACTATGGCAACCACTCACTATCCTGAACTCAAGGCCTATGGGATTGAAACGGCTTATGTTCAGAATGCCAGTATGGAATTTGATACAGCTAGCTTGCGCCCGACCTATCGCTTTATGCAAGGCGTACCTGGTCGAAGCAATGCCTTTGAGATTGCTAAACGTCTCGGCTTGTCAGATGTCATTGTAGGTGACGCTAGCAAGCAGATTAATCAAGACAATGATGTCAATCGCATTATTGAACAATTGGAAGAGCAGACGCTTGAAAGCCGTAAACGCCTTGAGAATATTCGCCAAGTCGAGCAAGAAAACCTCAAGATGAACCGTGCCCTAAAAAAACTCTACAACGAGCTCAATCGTGAGAAAGAAACAGAACTCAACAAGGCGCGTGAGCAAGCTGCGGAGATTGTTGACTTAGCTCTGGCAGAAAGTGATGATATTCTTAAAAATCTTCACAGCAAATCTCAACTAAAACCACATGAGATTATCGAAGCCAAGGCCAAACTCAAGAAGTTAGCACCTGAAAAAGTTGACCTTTCTAAAAATAAGGTCCTCCAAAAGGCTAAGAAAAAACGAGCTCCAAAAGTTGGGGATGATATCATCGTTTTAAGCTATGGTCAACGAGGTACCTTGACTAATCAACTCAAGGATGGTCGCTGGGAAGCTCAAGTTGGCTTGATTAAGATGACCCTTGAGGAAAGAGAGTTTGACTTGGTTCAGGCTCAGCAAGAAGCACCAGTCAAGAAAAAACAAGTCAACGTTGTCAAACGGGCAGGTGGTAAAGGTCCACAGGCTCGACTAGACCTTCGTGGGAAACGCTATGAGGAAGCAATGGAAGCCTTGGATGCCTTTATCGACCAAGCCCTGCTCAACAACATGGCCCAAGTGGATATCATCCATGGTATCGGTACAGGAGTCATTCGTGAAGGAGTAACCAAATATCTCCAAAAAAACAAGCAAGTCAAGAGTTTTGGCTATGCGCCACAAAATGCAGGTGGTTCTGGAGCTACTATCGTAACCTTTAAAGGCTAACCAAGCTATAGAATGAAATGTCAAAAGAGTACCTATCAAGTGATAGGTACTTTTTTGATGAATTTATTTTAATTATTATTGTTAGTGAGTATTTTAAAAGGGTACAATCGTTTTATAGCCAAAAAAATTGATGAAGGCTTGTCTAACTGAGCTTTATTTATGCTATACTGATAGTAACGTCATTTTCGGAGGTTGGTATGAAAAAACTCCCCTTAGCCTTTTCAGGTTGCTTATTGGGATTGGCTGGAGCAGGAAATCTCATCTTGGATATTTTTCCGCTTTTATCACACATCTTTAGTTTGTCAGGCTTGATTTTATGGTTTTATTTTTTGGTGAGCCACCTCAATAACTGGCATGAAAGTAAGCAAGAATTAAAAAAAGCCCCTGTTTTGTCAGGAATGGCAACCTTTCCCATGGCAGGGATGATTTTATCGACTTATTTGCTGAGAGCGTTACCTATGAGCTTGAGCATAGTTGCACAGATTCTCTGGTGGTTTGCTTTTCTTCTAGATGTTTACCTCATCTTATACTTTACAAAGAACTATGCCTTGGTTAAACAAAGGGCCAGTGCTACACCAACTTGGACGGTTCTTTATGTAGGAATAGCAGTAGCAAGTTTGACCTACCCCGTGGTGGGCATTGTTGGGATTGCCTATGGAGCTTGGATTTTTGGTTTTATCTTAACCCTTATCCTTTACCCTCTAATTTATCAAGATTTAAGGAAAAATCCATTACCGCTCGCTTTGCTGGGGCAAGAAGGTATTTATTGTGCTCCATTTTCTCTCCTTTTGGCAGCAATAGTGAGAGTAGGAGGATACAGTCTTCCTAGTTGGATTTTACTAGTTATGATCCTTGCATCACAGACCTTCTTTTTCTTTGTCCTTAGTCGCTTGCCAAGGATTTTAAAACAAGGTTTCCAACCAGCTTTCTCAGCCCTAACCTTTCCAACCATCATCACAGCAACTTCATTGAAAATGGCCCAAGGCATTCTGCAGTTTTCGGTCCTCAACCTCGTCGTTTGGTTAGAGATGATTATTTGTTTAACAATCCTCATCTACGTATTAGTAGAGTATATACGATATTTAAGGAACTAAAAGACCCCCTAGCACGGAGAAGCACTAGGGGGGTGTTCTATATTTAGTTTAAGAAGATTTTGGAACCATTCGAAACAACACAGCTCTAAAACTAAAATATAACATCCTTACTGATTTTAACAAATTTTTACTAATAAATCATTATTTTTGTTGAATTCTTAAGAATAAGTAGTATAATGAACCTATAGTTATATTTTAAGGGGTTAAATATTTTATATAATAACAATTATAAAATGGAGAGGGATGAAAATAAATTAGTATAGTAGTTAAAAAATTAACTTTAATTTCGAAAACTTTAAAAAATTTATTTATAGGAGGATTATAAATACATGAATTCAAAAAAATACTCTATCGGTCTTGATATTGGTACAAATAGCGTAGGATGGGCAATTATTACGGATGACTATAATGTACCGTCAAAAAAAATGAAAGTTCTAGGTGATACCGATAAACACTTCATAAAGAAAAATCTGATTGGTGCATTGTTATTTGACGAGGGGACTACTGCTAAAGATAGACGTCTCAAACGAACAGCACGCCGTCGTTACATTCGTCGTCACAATAGGCTTCGCTATTTACAAGAAATCTTTGTTGAAGAAATGAGTAAAGTAGATGAAAGCTTTTTTCTTCGTTTAGAAGATTCATTCCTAGTTCCTGAAGAAAAGAGAGGAAGTAAATATCCTATTTTTCCTACCTTGTCAGAAGAAAAAGAATATCATAAGAATTTCCCAACTATCTATCATTTGAGAAAACACTTGACGGACTCAAAAGAAAAGGCGGACTTACGCTTAATCTATCTGGCATTAGCTCATATGATTAAATACCGCGGACATTTTTTATACGAAGAATCTTTCGATATTAAAAACAATGATATCCAAAAAATCTTTAATGAATTTTTAAGCATTTACGACAACACCTTTGAAGGAAATTCGCTTAGTGGACAAAACTCACAAGTAGAAGCAATTTTTACTGATAAAATCACTAAATCTGCAAAGAGAGAACGTATCCTAAAGCTTTTCCCAGAAAAAGAATCTATTGGACTATTTGCTGAATTTTTGAAACTAATTTTAGGGAATCAAGCTGATTTTAAAAAACATTTTAACTTAGAAGAAAAAGCCCCACTACATTTCTCTAAAGATACCTATGATGAGGATTTAGAAAACTTGCTCGGACAAATTGGAGATGACTATACAGACCTTTTCCTAGTTGCTAAAAAACTCTATGACGCTATTCTCCTATCAGGAATATTAACTGTCACAGATTCTACAACCCAGGCTCCTCTGTCATCATCTATGATTGAGCGCTATGAAAATCACCAAAAAGACTTGGCAACTTTAAAACAATTCATCAAAAACAATCTTACAGAAAAATATGATGAAGTTTTTTCTGATCAATCTAAAGATGGGTATGCTGGGTATGTTGATGGGAAGACCACTCAAGAAGCATTTTATAAATATATCAAAAAACTGCTATCTGCATTTGACGGAGCCGATTATTTCCTTGATAAAATTGAACGTGAAGATTTTTTGAGAAAACAACGCACCTTTGATAATGGTTCTATTCCTTATCAAATTCATCTTCAAGAAATGAATGCTATTCTCCATCGTCAAGGAGAACACTATCCATTTCTGAAAGAAAATAGAGAAAAGATTGAAAAAATCTTAACCTTCCGTATTCCTTACTACGTTGGTCCATTGGCTCGTGGCAATCGTGATTTTGCATGGCTGACTCGAAATTCAGACGATGCAATCCGACCATGGAATTTCGAAGAAATTGTTGATAAATCAAGTTCTGCTGAAGACTTCATCCACAGAATGACTAACTATGACCTGCATCTGCCAGAAGAGAAAGTTTTGCCTAAACACAGTCTCTTGTATGAAACATTTACCGTCTATAATGAATTAACAAAAGTAAAATTTATTGCTGAAGGAATGAGAGACTATCAATTCCTTGACAGTGGACAGAAAAAGGAAATTATCAATAAATTATTCAAAAAGAAAAGAAAAGTAACTGAAGATGATATCATCGATTGTTTACAAAAGCTTGATAACTACGATGGAATCGAACTAAAAGGAATTGAAAAACAATTTAATGCAAGTCTATCTACTTATCATGACTTACTAAAAATTATCAGAGATAAAGAATTTATGGATGATCCTAAAAATGGAGATATTCTTGAAAATGTTATCCATACTCTCACAATTTTTGAAGATCGAGAAATGATTAAACAACGACTTGCTCAATATAATTCTATCTTTGATGAGAAAGTGATTAAGGCGCTGTCTCGTAAACATTACACTGGTTGGGGGAAACTCTCTGCTAAGTTGATTAACGGTATCAGGGATAAACAAACGGGGAAAACTATTCTTGACTACTTGATGGATGATGGCAAGAGCAATCGTAACTTTATGCAGTTAATCAAGGATGATGGACTTTCTTTCACGAAAATTATTGATAAAGCACAAGTTGTGGGTGAAACAGATAATTTACGACAAGTTGTCCAAGAACTTCCAGGAAGCCCTGCTATTAAAAAGGGAATTTTGCAAAGTATCAAGATTGTTGATGAACTTGTTAAGGTTATGGGCCATGCTCCCGAGTCCATTGTGATTGAGATGGCACGAGAAAATCAGACTACTGCCAGAGGGAAAAAGAATTCCCAACAGAGATATAAGCGCATTGAAGATTCATTAAAAAATTTAGCTTCTGGGCTCGATTCAAATATATTAAAAGAAAATCCAACAGATAATATTAAACTTCAAAATGACCGTCTCTTCCTCTACTATCTCCAAAATGGGAAAGACATGTACACTGGAGAAGCTCTTGATATAAACCAACTGAGCAGTTATGACATTGACCACATCATCCCACAGGCCTTTATCAAGGATGATTCTCTTGATAATCGTGTCTTGACGAGTTCAAAAAATAATCGTGGGAAATCTGATAATGTCCCAAGTCTTGAAGTAGTTGAAAAGATGAAAGGTTTTTGGCAACAACTATTAGATTCTAAATTGATTTCAGAACGTAAATTCAATAATTTAACCAAGGCTGAACGTGGCGGACTAGATGAGCGAGATAAGGTTGTCTTTATCAAACGTCAGTTAGTTGAAACACGTCAAATCACAAAACATGTTGCACAGATTTTGGATGCCCGCTTCAATACAAAAGTGAATGAGAAGAAGCAGAAAATCCGTAACGTCAAAATCATCACTTTAAAATCCAATCTTGTTTCCAACTTCCGTAAAGAATTTAAGCTATATAAGGTAAGGGAAATCAATAACTATCACCATGCACACGATGCATACTTAAATGCAGTGGTTGCTAAGGCTATCCTTAAGAAATATCCTAAACTAGAGCCTGAATTCGTCTATGGTGACTATCAAAAACATGATCTTAAGAGATACATCTCAAGAAGTAAAGACCCTAAAGAAATTGAAAAAGCAACAGAAAAGTATTTCTTCTACTCAAACTTGTTGAACTTCTTCAAAGAAGAGGTGCATTACGCAGACGGAACCATTGTAAAAAGAGAAAATATCGAATACTCCAATGATACTGGAGAAATCGCTTGGAATAAGGAAAAAGATTTCGCAACAATCAAAAAAGTGCTTTCCTATCCACAAGTGAATATTGTGAAGAAAACAGAGATTCAAACACATGGTCTAGATAGAGGCAAACCTAGAGGATTGTTCAATTCTAATCCATCTCCTAAACCTTCAGAAGATAGTAAAGAAAATCTTGTACCAATTAAACAAGGGCTTGATCCACGAAAATACGGTGGTTATGCAGGTATTTCTAACTCATACGCTGTCTTAGTTAAAGCTATTATCGAAAAAGGAGTAAAGAAACAAAGAAAAACGATTTTAGAATTTCAAGGGATTTCTATTTTAGATAAAATCAAATTTGAAAAGAATAAAGAAAATTATCTTCTTGAAAAAGGATACATAGAAATTCTATCAACAATTACTTTACCTAAATATAGTTTGTTTGAGTTTCCTGATGGTACAAGAAGAAGACTAGCAAGTATTCTATCAACAAACAATAAACGGGGAGAAATTCATAAAGGAAATGAATTAGTCCTTCCTGACAAGTATACTACTCTTTTATATCATGCGAAGAGAATTAATAAGTCTCTCGAACCAGAACACTTGGATTATGTTACGAAACATAGAGCAGAGTTTGCTAAACTTTTAGAATGTGTGCTTGATTTTAATGATAAGTATGTAGGCGCATTAAAAAATGGAGAAAGAATCAGACAAGCATTTACTGATTGGGAATCAGTTGATATTGAAAAGTTATGTTTCAGTTTCATTGGTCCAGAAAATAGTAAAAATGCAGGACTATTTGAATTAACTTCGCAAGGAAGTGCCTCTGATTTTGAATTTTTAGGTGTTAAAATTCCACGTTATAGAGACTATACACCTTCATCACTTTTAAACTCAACCCTCATCCACCAATCTATCACAGGCCTTTATGAAACTCGTATAGACTTGAGCAAACTGGGAGAAGACTGATGGGATGGAGAACCGTTGTTGTCAATACACATTCAAAGCTTTCTTACAAAAATAACCACTTGATTTTTAAAGATGCCTCCCAGACAGAGCTAATTCACCTGTCCGAGGTGGACATCCTGCTTTTGGAGACAACGGATATCGTTCTCTCCACTATGCTAATCAAACGCTTGGTGGATGAAAATATTCTGGTCATCTTTTGTGATGATAAACGTTTGCCAACGGCCTACTTAATGCCCTACTACGGTCGGCACGATTCCAGTCTGCAACTCTCTCGCCAAATCACATGGAGCGAGGAGGCTAAAGCACAAGTTTGGACCACCATTATTGCACAAAAGATTCTCAATCAGGCTTTTTATCTGGGGAGTTGTGGTTTTTTGGAAAAGAGCCAGTCCGTCATCGATCTCTATCATGGTTTGGATTTATTTGATCCTAGTAACCGCGAAGGGCACGCAGCTCGTATTTATTTCAACACCTTGTTTGGAAATGATTTTAGCCGTGAGCAAGATAGTGATATCAATGCTGCCTTAGACTACGGCTACACCTTGATTTTGAGTATGTTTGCGCGTGAAATTGTGTTGTCTGGCTGTATGACTCAGTTTGGATTGAAACATGCCAACCAGTTCAATCAATTCAACTTAGCTAGCGATATTATGGAACCTTTTCGTCCGATTATTGATAGGATCGTCTATGAAAATCGAAGCAGTTCTTTTGTCAAAATCAAACGAGAGCTTTTTACTATTTTCTCAGATACCTTCCACTACAACGGCAAAGATATGTACCTGTCCAATATCGTCAGTGACTATACTAAGAAAGTCATCCAAGCTCTCAATCAACCCGAGAAAGGAGTTCCTGAGTTTAGGATATGAGTTATCGATATATGCGTATGATTTTAATGTTCGATATGCCCGTTGATACCGTAGAGGAACGTAAGGCCTATCGGAAATTTCGGAAGTTCCTCATAGATGAGGGATTTATCATGCACCAATTCTCCATCTATAGCAAGCTCTTGCTCAATAACTCTGCTAATAACGCCATGATTGAGCGGCTCAAGACTCATAACCCTAAGAAAGGAAACATTACTCTCTTAACCGTTACAGAAAAGCAGTTTTCTCGCATGATTTACTTAAATGGCGAGCGAAATACCAGCGTAGCAAACTCCGACGCACGCTTGGTCTTTCTAGGAGAGGAGCCTGGAGATGAAGATTAATTTCCCACTATTGGATGAACCATTAACTATTGAAAATGCAACTTTTTTAGTGTTGGAAGACCAACTTACCTTTTCAACTATCGTCAAGCAGTTCTACCAATATACCGATGATGGGGAGTTGAAGTTGTTTGATAGAAATCTAAAAACTCTGAAAGAGGCTGAATTGCTAGTGATAACAGATGTCTTGGGATACAATCTCAACTCACCTGCCATGCTAAAGCTAATACATGCTGATTTAGAAAATCAACTCAATGACAAGCCCGAAGTTAAGTCCATGATTGAAAAGTTGGTTGCTACGATTACAGAATTATTGGCATTTGAATGCTTAGAAAATGAACTAGACCTAGAATACGATGAAATCACAATTCTAGAATTGATTGATGCACTAGGAGTCAAAGTTGAAACTCTGAGTGATACACCTTTCGAAAAGATGCTTGAAATTGTCCAGGTCTTCAAATATCTTTCCAAAAAGAAACTCCTTGTTTTCATCAATGCTACTGCCTACCTATCAGAGGATGAGTTAGTAAATCTGATAGAGTATATCAAACTAAATCAACTAAGAGTTTTATTTGTCGAGCCTCGAAAAGTCTTTGAGTTTCCGCAGTATGTACTAGATCAAGACTATTTCTTGAACCCTGAAAATATGGTATAATAAGAGTAACAATTGGAACTTGACGAGCTGAAGTCTGGCTGAGACGAATGGCGCGATTACGAAATTTCGTGAGAAAAATTTTTCTACGAGGTTTTAGAGCTGTGTTGTTTCGAATGGTTCCAAAACAGCACCAGTATTTGGTAATACTTTCTTAGCGTTTTAGAGCTGTGTTGTTTCGAATGGTTCCAAAACTGGTACTCGTCAACAAAACGTTGGAAACAAGTTTTAGAGCTGTGTTGTTTCGAATGGTTCCAAAACTCATGATCTAGTTGCAGAGCAGTCGGTTCTGTTTTAGAGCTGTGTTGTTTCGAATGGTTCCAAAACATATTCCTATCAGCTTCGTTTTCACAGCGTGTTTTAGAGCTGTGTTGTTTCGAATGGTTCCAAAACCTAGTTACATTCAGACCCATAAAAACCAGAGTTTTAGAGCTGTGTTGTTTCGAATGGTTCCAAAACGCGTGGGCGAGATGGAGAACCTGGACCTCGGTTTTAGAGCTGTGTTGTTTCGAATGGTTCCAAAACTAAAGGGGATATCGGACCTATCGGACCTCGGTTTTAGAGCTGTGTTGTTTCGAATGGTTCCAAAACTTTTGGTCATTGACAATAGCTAGTCCACCTGTTTTAGAGCTGTGTTGTTTCGAATGGTTCCAAAACTGAAAAAATTTCAGAAGAATTGGCTGAGTAGTTTTAGAGCTGTGTTGTTTCGAATGGTTCCAAAACGTACAAATAGCGGACAATCTGAAAATGACTGTTTTAGAGCTGTGTTGTTTCGAATGGTTCCAAAACTTCAGTACAGGTTTCCCATTCTTCAATAGTGTTTTAGAGCTGTGTTGTTTCGAATGGTTCCAAAACAAGCCTTACAGTACACAATAGATAGCGCTGGTTTTAGAGCTGTGTTGTTTCGAATGGTTCCAAAACGACAGACATTCGTCTGTCACTGCGAGGAAGGTTTTAGAGCTGTGTTGTTTCGAATGGTTCCAAAACTACACAACGGGGAATGAGTGCCAGTAATATGTTTTAGAGCTGTGTTGTTTCGAATGGTTCCAAAACTTGACGAATGGTTCGAGGAAGACGACAACAGTTTTAGAGCTGTGTTGTTTCGAATAGTTACCGAAATATCCTAGTACAATAAAATAAGCTTTAACAGAAATGCTTAATTATAACTACTTCTAGAACATAAAATATTTTTTCACAATGCTTAGAGATTAATTAACACTTTACTCACTAATTGATTAACAATATACTTGATAATCTTTGTAATGTGTGATACAATTATAGTGTTGGAACTATTCGAAACAACACAGCAAGTTAAAATAAGGCTTTGTCCGTACACAACTTGAAAAAGTGAGCACCGATTCGGTTGCTAGAAAGTCATCCGCAAGGATGGCTTTTTTTGTATACAAAAAAGCCCTCTTAACGAGAGCTTGCTTATATTATAAACTGCTTGTTCTTTATTTTAATTCTGAAGAATCTGGTAGGTAAGAACCACCGAGATAAGTTTTGCTGAGTTTTTCAAGGGTTCCATCTTGGTAGAGTTCTTTGAGAACCTTGTCAAATTGTTCTTTAAATTCTTTTTGGTCGCTTGAGAAGATGATGTAGTTGTTTGGATTGTCATTGTTTTCCAAGTCGACTACGTTCAAGTCTAAGCCACGGTCTTGGATAATTTTTTGAACAGAGATTTTATCAAAGATTAGGAAATCAAATTCACCGTTGGCGAGGTCAGTCAGACGCTTAGCCACATCTTCGCCAGAATATTGGATGGTAGCAGGATTGTCGGAGTGGCTTTGATTCCAGTCTGTAACAACCTTGGCAGTAGAAGTTCCAGTGTCATCCTGAGTAGTTTTACCAGCGATGTCTTGAAGAGAGGTAAGAGCCTTGTCTTTTCTGCTCACGAGAACCAAAGGATTTTTTGCGATTGGGAGTGAGTAGAGGTATTTGTCGGCTCTCTCTTTGGTGTAGCTCAAGTTGTTGGCAGCAGCTTGGTAACGGCCAGCATCAACTCCAGGGAAGATACTCTCCCAAGCTGTTTTTTGAAATTCAATCTTGTATTGATCTAGTTTTTCATCGACCGCTTTTAAAACTTCAACATCATATCCAGTCAAATTACCATCTTTTTCAAAATCAAAAGGAGGGATGTCTCCAGCAGTTGCTACGACAATGGTTTTAGGGCTAGTAGTAGAAGTTGAAGCACTATCCTGTTTAGATTGCCCACAGGCCACCAACAAGGGACTAATGGCTAATAATAAGAATAATTTTTTCATGTGTGTCTCCTTTACTTAATGGTATCTAGCTTACCAGACAATCAATCAAATAGCCAATATATATTTTTTATGGAAGTGATAGAAAAATATTATAATTTTCAGTTTGAGTTTGTAATCTAAAATTTAAATCAGATAAGAAAAAGATAATTTAGGCCACAAATGAAAAATCTCTGCAAGCTCTTTCAGAATGTGGTAAAATGGAAGCAGTAGAAATAGAAAAGGAAATCAATTATGAAATTTCTTGAGTTAAATAAAAAACGTCATGCGACAAAGCATTTTATTGATAAACCAGTTGATCCTAAGGATGTTCGAACAGCTATTGAAATCGCAACCTTGGCACCGAGTGCTCACAACAGTCAGCCTTGGAAGTTTGTTGTGGTTCGCGAGAGAAATGCTGAACTAGCAAAATTGGCTTACGGTTCAAACTTTGAGCAAGTAGCATCTGCCCCTGTAACCATTGCCTTGTTTACAGATACTGACCTAGCTAAACGAGCTCGCAAGATTGCCCGTGTTGGTGGAGCAAAGAACTTCTCAGAAGAACAACTTCAGTACTTTATGAAAAATCTTCCAGCAGAGTTTGCGCGTTACAATGAACAACAAATCAGTGACTACCTAGCCCTTAATGCAGGGTTGGTTGCGATGAACTTAGTCCTTGCATTGACTGACCAGGGAATCGGTTCAAACATTATCCTTGGTTTTGACAAATCAAAAGTCAATGAAGTCTTGGAAATCGAAGAACGCTTCCGTCCAGAACTTTTGATCACAGTAGGATACACAGACGAGAAGTTGGAACCAAGTTACCGCTTGCCAGTAGATGAAATTATCGAAAAAAGATAGGAAGTAAAAATGACAGTTATTGATTTTACAGCAGAAGTAGAAAAACGTAAAGAAGCCCTCTTGGCTGACTTGTTTAGCCTTTTGGAAATCAACTCAGAACGTGATGACAGTAAGGCAGACGCGGAGCACCCATTTGGACCTGGTCCGGTAAAAGCTTTGGAGAAATTCCTTGAAATCGCAGACCGTGATGGTTACCCAACAAAAAATGTCGACAACTATGCAGGACATTTTGAGTTTGGTGAAGGGGAAGAAGTTCTCGGTATCTTTGCCCACATGGACGTGGTGCCAGCAGGTAGCGGATGGGACACTGATCCTTATACTCCAACCATCAAGGATGGTCGTCTCTATGCGCGTGGTGCTTCAGATGATAAGGGACCTACCACTGCTTGTTACTATGGTTTGAAAATCATCAAAGAATTGGGACTTCCAACTTCTAAAAAAGTTCGCTTTATCGTCGGAACTGATGAAGAATCAGGTTGGGCAGACATGGACTACTACTTTGAGCATGTAGGACTTGCGAAGCCAGATTTTGGTTTCTCACCAGATGCTGAATTCCCAATTATCAATGGTGAAAAAGGAAATATCACTGAATACCTCCACTTTGCCGGTGAAAACAAGGGTGCAGCTCGTCTTCACAGCTTCACAGGTGGTTTGCGTGAAAACATGGTGCCAGAATCAGCAACGGCAGTTGTTTCAGGTGACTTGGCTGACTTGCAAGCGAAACTAGACGCATTTGTTGCAGAGCACAAGCTTAGAGGAGACATTCAAGAAGAGAATGGTAAGTACAAGGTTACGATTATCGGTAAATCTGCCCACGGTGCTATGCCTGCTTCAGGTGTCAATGGTGCAACTTATCTAGCCCTCTTCCTCAGCCAATTTGCCTTTGAAGGAGCTGCAAAAGACTTCCTTGACATTGCAGGTAAGATTCTCTTAAATGACCATGAAGGCAAAAACTTGAAAGTGGCTCATGTGGATGAAAAGATGGGTGCTCTTTCTATGAATGCTGGTGTCTTCCGCTTTGATGAAACAAGTGCTGACAATACCATTGCCCTTAACTTCCGTTATCCAAAAGGAACAAGTCCAGAGCAAATCAAATCAGTTCTTGAAAGCTTGCCGGTTGCTTCAGTTAGCCTTTCTGAACATGGACACACACCTCACTATGTTCCAATGGAAGATCCGCTTGTCCAAATTTTGTTAAATGTTTATGAAAAACAAACAGGTCTTCAAGGGCATGAACAAGTTATTGGTGGCGGAACTTTCGGACGTCTCTTAGAGCGTGGTGTAGCCTATGGTGCTATGTTCCCAGACTCTATCGACACTATGCACCAAGCCAACGAATTTATCGCCTTGGACGATCTTTTCCGTGCAGCAGCCATCTACGCTGAAGCTATCTATGAATTGATCAAATAATGCTATAGAAGTCTGAGATTTTATGCTTAGACTTCTTTTTGGAGGAGAGTAGATGTCTCAAATCGAAAGAATCAAACAAGCCATCATGGCTGATCCACAAAATCAACACTATACTGAGCAAGGAATCGAACCTCTCTTTGCAGCTCCAAAAACTGCTCGTATCAATATCATTGGGCAGGCACCTGGTCTCAAAACCCAAGAAGCAGGACTTTACTGGAAGGATAAAAGTGGAGACCGCTTGCGAGACTGGTTGGGTGTGGATGAGGATACCTTTTACAAGTCAGGTTACTTTGCTGTCATGCCCATGGATTTCTATTTTCCAGGACATGGGACATCTGGTGACTTACCGCCCAGACCTGGTTTTGCAGAAAAGTGGCACCCTAAAATTTTGAAAGAATTACCAGATATTCAATTAACACTCTTGATTGGCCAGTATGCCCAAGCCTACTATCTACATGAGAAAGTCAGTGGCAAGGTAACAGACCGTGTGCATCGCTTTAAGGATTATTTGCCAGATTATTACCCTTTGGTGCACCCGTCACCTCGGAACCAAATCTGGATGAAAAAGAATCCTTGGTTTGAAGCAGATGTTTTGCCTGACTTGAAAGAAAGAATTCAAAAAATTCTCGGAGAAGAAAAATGAAAGAAATTACTTTTAATGATTTTTACCAACTATACCAGAAAGAGTCGCTTTCTGTATTAGATGTGAGAGAAGTAGAGGAATTTGAGACTCTTCATTTAGAAGGCGCTCGTAATTTACCTCTCAGCCAATTAGCTGATACTTATAAACAACTAGATAAGGATAATCTTTACTACGTGATTTGTAAATCAGGAATGCGTTCAGCACGCGCTTGTCAATTTTTAGCAGAACAAGGATATGAGGTTATCAATGTCCAAGGTGGCATGGATGCCTTAGAATAAGAAAATCTCCCTTTAAGACCGAAAATAAGAAAGGTTTTAAAGGGAGTTTATTTAATCTAAAAATCAGAAAATTGAAAACATTTTAAAATTATTCCGAGATAGCCTTTTCAAGCCTTTAATCATGTTATACTAAGAAAGTATTTTATTTTTTATAAGGAGAGTTTATGGCTAAAAAAGGTGCTTTAACAGGATTACTCCTGTTTGGAATATTTTTTGGTGCGGGTAATTTGATTTTCCCCCCTACCCTAGGTGCTCAATCTGGGGAACACTTTCTCCCTGCTATTGCAGGATTTGTACTTTCAGGTGTCGGACTTGCCGTCTTGACCTTGATCATCGGGACCTTAAATCCTAAGGGATATATCTATGAGATTTCTACAAAGATTTCCCCTTGGTTTGCAACGATTTATCTAGCAGTTTTGTACTTGTCGATTGGTCCATTCTTTGCTATTCCACGTACTGCAACAACTTCTTATGCAGTAGGGATTAGTCCACTCTTGGCAGATGCTGACAAAGGTCTAGGCTTGATTGTCTTTACCCTTATCTACTTTGTTGCAGCATTCTTAATCGCGCTTAATCCTTCAAAGATTTTGGATCGTATCGGTCGTATTTTGACACCAGTTTTTGCCTTCTTAATTATCATCTTGGTAATCCTTGGAGCCCTCAAATATGGTGGAAATGCTCCACAAGCAGCTACAGCAGCTTATCAAGCTTCAGCATTTGGAGCAGGATTCCTTGAAGGATATAATACTCTAGATGCTCTCGCATCTGTTGCCTTTAGTGTAATCGCGGTTGAAACCTTGAAACAACTTGGATTTTCGAGTAAAAAAGAGTACATCTCAACCATTTGGGTAGTCGGAATTGTCGTAGCGCTTGGCTTTAGTGCTCTATACATTGGCCTAGGTTTCCTTGGAAATCACTTCCCAATGACAGAAGAAGCGATGAAGGGTGGAACTCCAGGGGTTTATATCTTGTCACAAGCGACCCAAGAAATCTTTGGTTCAACAGCTCAATTATTCCTAGCTGCCATGGTAACAGTAACTTGCTTCACAACGACTGTAGGTTTGATTGTTTCAACTGCTGAATTCTTTAACGGACGTTTCCCACAACTCAGCTATAAGGTTTATGCGACTGTCTTTACCTTGATTGGTTTTGCAATTGCCAACCTCGGTCTTGATGCAATCATCAAATATTCTATCCCTGTCCTAGTTATCTTGTATCCAATTACCATTGTGATTGTTATGATTGTGATTGTGAACAAGTTTATACCACTTTCAAAACCAGGTATGCAATTGACGATGGGACTTGTAACAGCTATTGCCGTAGCTAGTGTCTTGGGAAGTTCATTTGAAGTGACCTTCCTTGCCAACATTGTGAATGCTCTACCATTTGCTAAGGCTTCATTGCCATGGTTAGTACCAGCGATCATTGGGATTTTACTTTCTCTTGTTCTTCCAAATAAGCAAAAGAGTGAAGCTTTTGAGATGGAATAAAAAAAATCTTGGCTTATGCCAAGGTTTTTTATTACTCTTAGTTCGTTTTTTCAGTATATCCAAGGTCCTCAAGCATCTTTTTAGTTTTTGAAAAACTCACTCGTTTTCCAGCTCCTGAATATTCATTAGGCATTGCTTTTTTCATCTCATCAAGATTGACTACAGTCATGTCAATGACCATGGTATGGATGACTTTTCCATCTTTGAATTCGATATTTTGTGTAACACCTTTGATTCCCTCATACCCTTTATAAGTTTTCACGATAAGTTCTTTAAGCTCATCAGCGCTCTTATTGAGTATCTCAGGTTCAAAAACATTATAAACTTCTTGTTTCATAACGTCATCACCCTCAACAGTATATGTCAAGGTAGAATGTCTTCCTGGATTACTGTCATGAACAAAGACTACAGTTTTTGATTCAGCTTTCTTTTCTGTAGTTTCAGCTTCAGTCGTTTTTACCTCAGTTGTCTCTGCTTTTGAGGAGTTAGAAGTTATTGATGATTGTTTAGAACATCCCAACAAGAATGCCAACGGTAAGGCTAAGAGAAGCGTCATTTTGAAATATCTGTTCATATTTTTTCCTTTCATCATAAGAACTTTTTTCATTATATCATAAAATACTTTCGCAATCAAAGTATATTCGTTTTTCCTTTTTACACATACTAAAATGGGAAAAGTGATATAATATTAGGAAGAGGTGAAGAAATGAATCAAACTGTAGAATATATCAAAGAACTAACTGCTATCGCATCGCCAACAGGTTTTACACGTGAAATTACGAATTATTTGGTTGAGACTCTTGAAAAACTAGGTTATCAACCAATCCGTACTGCCAAAGGTGGTGTCAACGTTACTGTCAAAGGTAAAAATGACGAGCAACAGCGTTATGTGACCGCCCATGTGGATACCTTGGGAGCTATCGTTCGCGCAGTTAAACCAGATGGTCGTCTTAAAATGGACCGTATCGGTGGTTATCCTTGGAATATGATTGAAGGCGAAAACTGTACAGTTCATGTGGCTAGTACAGGTAAGACTATTTCAGGTACCATTTTGATCCACCAGACTTCTTGTCATGTATACAAGGACGCTGGCACTGCTGAACGCACGCAGGACAATATGGAAGTGCGTTTGGACGAAAAAGTGACTAATGAAAAAGAAACACGAGCACTTGGTATTGAGGTTGGTGACTTTATCAGCTTTGACCCACGAACTGTCGTGACAGATTCAGGATTTATCAAGTCTCGTCATTTGGATGATAAGGTCAGTGCAGCTATCCTTCTAAATCTCCTTAAAGTCTATAAGGAAGAAGGAATTGAACTTCCTGTCACTACGCATTTTGCCTTCTCGGTTTTTGAAGAAGTAGGGCACGGTGCTAACTCAAGTATTCCAAGTCAGGTTGTCGAATATCTAGCGGTAGATATGGGAGCAATGGGAGATGACCAGCAGACGGATGAGTACACAGTATCAATCTGTGTCAAAGATGCTTCAGGTCCTTATCACTACGAATTTCGTCAACATCTGGTTGCCCTGGCAAAAGAGCAGGACATTCCATTTAAACTTGATATCTATCCATTTTACGGTTCAGATGCTTCTGCAGCTATGTCGGCTGGAGCAGAAGTCAAACACGCCCTTCTCGGAGCTGGTATTGAGTCTAGTCACTCTTACGAGCGAACTCATATTGATTCTGTTCTTGCTACTGAGCGTATGGTAGACGCTTACCTCAAGAGTGAGTTGGTGGACTAAGATGTGCTTGATTTGCCAACGAATTGAATTGATAAAGTCAGGGGATAATCCCTACTTTGTGAAAGAACTGGAAACAGGCTATGTTGTCATTGGAGACCACCAGTATTTTGAAGGCTACACTCTATTCCTAGCAAAAGAACATGTCACAGAATTACATCATATGGAAGCTCCAGTTAAACTTCGCTTTTTAGAAGAAATGAGTCTGGTTCAGGAAGCCGTCTCTAAGGCTTTTTCTGCTCAAAAGATGAATGTAGAGTTGTTGGGAAACGGTGATGCACATGCCCACTGGCATATTTTTCCGAGACGAGAGGGTGATATGAAGGGACATGGTCTTAATGGTCGTGGTCCAGTTTGGTGGGTTCCTTGGGAAGAAATGGTTGCTGAAGAATATCAGGTTAAGGGAAGCAAATTAGAAGGTTTGGTTGAAACCTTATCTAAAACTTTGGACCAAATGATAGAAATGAAAGGATAAACAATGAAAAAAAGATACCTTGTATTATCAGGATTGCTAGCATTGACATTGGCAGCTTGTTCGCAAGAAAAGCCAGCGACTTCAGAAACGCAGACTTCAACTGAAGAAAAAACCGTCCAAGAAGGGACTGTCGGTAGTAAATCTCAAGAAGCAAGCCAGAAAAAGGCAGAAGTAGTTAATAAAGGAGATTACTATAGCGTTCAAGGGAAGTACGATGAGATTATTATCGCTAATAAGCATTATCCCTTGTCTAAAGACTATAATCCTGGAGAAAATCCTACAGCAAAGGCAGAGTTGTTGAAGCTTATTGCTGCTATGCAGGAAGCAGGTTTCCCAATCAGCGACCACTATAGTGGTTTCAGAAGTTATGAAACTCAAACTCAACTTTATCAGGACTATGTCAACAAAGACGGAAAGGCAGAGGCTGACCGCTATTCTGCTCGGCCTGGATATAGTGAACATCAAACTGGACTAGCATTTGACCTTATCGGTACAGATGGAGATTTAGTGACAGAAGAAAAAGCTGCCCAATGGCTTTTAGATCATGCTGCAGACTATGGTTTTGTCGTTCGCTATCTCAAAGGTAAGGAAAAAGAAACAGGCTATATGGCTGAAGAATGGCACCTTCGCTACGTCGGGAAAGAAGCCAAGGACATCGCTGCAAGTGGTCTCAGCTTGGAAGAGTATTACGGCTTTGAAGGTGGGGACTATGTTGATTAGTCGCAAAATATCTTGCAAGAATGCTTGAAATTTGATAAAATGAATAATAATTAAATAGGAATCTGCAAGACTAGTATCTCAGGGGAAGTATATCAGGGAGGAGAGCCGTGACTGAAAGCTCTCTATATGAAAGCTGGGTGAATTCACTTGCCTATGGATTCAGAAATAAAGGTCTGATTTGTCAGATGAAAACGGATGGTACCGCGTGTCAACGCTCCGAGTGGAGTTTTTGGCATGTGGTTTTCTTTTTATCTTACGAGAGACTGATGGAGGAATTATGTCAACTATTGAAGAACAATTAAAAGCGCTTCGTGAAGAAACGCTAGCTAGCTTGAAGCAGATTTCTGCTGAAAATGAAAAAGAGCTGCAAGAATTGCGCGTCTATGTCCTTGGTAAAAAAGGTTCTCTTACTGAAATACTGAAAGGGATGAAAGATGTTTCTGCAGAAATGCGTCCAATTATCGGGAAACACGTCAATGAAGCGCGTGATGTTTTGACAGCTGCATTTGAAGAATCAGCTAAGCTCTTGGAAGAAAAGAAAGTTGAAGCTCAACTAGCAAGTGAGAGCATCGATGTTACGCTTCCAGGTCGCCCAGTTGCGACTGGTCACCGTCACATCCTCACACAAACTAGTGAGGAAATTGAAGACATCTTCATCGGGATGGGTTACCAAGTAGTGGATGGTTTTGAAGTAGAACAAGACTACTATAACTTTGAACGTATGAACCTTCCAAAGGATCACCCAGCTCGTGATATGCAGGACACTTTCTATATCACAGAAGAAATCTTGCTCCGTACTCACACGTCTCCAGTTCAGGCGCGTGCGATGGATGCCCATGATTTTTCTAAAGGCCCTTTGAAGATGATCTCACCAGGACGTGTATTCCGTCGTGATACAGACGATGCAACCCACAGTCACCAATTCCACCAAATCGAAGGTTTGGTTGTTGGGAAAAACATCTCTATGGCGGATCTACAAGGAACCCTCCAGTTAATTGTACAAAAAATGTTTGGTGAAGAGCGTCAAATCCGTTTACGCCCATCTTATTTCCCATTCACTGAGCCATCTGTTGAGGTGGATGTTTCGTGCTTCAAATGTGGAGGAGCCGGCTGTAACGTCTGTAAGAAAACTGGTTGGATCGAGATTATGGGTGCCGGTATGGTTCACCCACGTGTCCTTGAGATGAGTGGTATCGATGCAACTGTATACTCTGGTTTTGCCTTTGGTCTTGGACAAGAACGTGTAGCTATGCTTCGTTACGGAATCAACGATATCCGTGGATTCTACCAAGGAGATGTCCGCTTCTCAGAACAGTTTAAATAATGATTAGAAAAGTGGAAATAGCAGATGTTGAGGTGTTGGCAAAAATTGCCAAACAAACCTTTCGTGAAACATTTGCTCATGATAATACGGAAGAGCAGTTACAGGAATACTTTGAAGAGGCTTATAATCTGAGAGTTTTGTCAACTGAGTTGGAAGATCCTGACTCCGAAACCTATTTCATTATGCATGAAGAGGAGATAGCTGGTTTTCTCAAAGTCAACTGGGGAAATGCTCAAACCGAGAGAGAATTAGAGAACGCTTTTGAAATTCAACGCCTCTACGTGCTACAAACATATCAAGGATTTGGACTTGGTAAGCAACTATTTGAATTCGCTCTGGAACATGCCGAAAAAAATGGTTTTTCCTGGGCTTGGCTAGGTGTTTGGGAGCATAATACAAAAGCTCAAGTATTTTATTATCGATATGGTTTTGAAAAATTTAGCCAACATCGTTTTATGGTTGGGCAAAAGGTAGATACGGATTGGTTACTGAAAAAGAAATTAAGGTAAGAAGATGATTCTTCTAATGAAATGATAGGAAAGGAAAAAAACTAGAGTGACAACTGTCATTCTGGAGAACTAAATTATGCTTGTATCTTATAAATGGTTAAAAGAATTGGTGGACATTGATGTACCATCACAAGAGTTGGCTGAAAAAATGTCAACCACAGGGATCGAAGTAGAAGGTGTGGAATCACCTGCTGCTGGTCTCTCAAAAATTGTCGTCGGTGAGGTCTTGTCTTGCGAAGATGTGCCCGAAACTCACCTTCATGTTTGTCAGGTTAACGTTGGCGAAGAAGAAGCCCGTCAAATCGTCTGTGGAGCACCAAATGTGCGCGCAGGCATCAAGGTTATGGTGGCTCTTCCAGGAGCTCGCATCGCTGACAACTACAAGATTAAAAAAGGGAAAATCCGTGGTTTGGAATCTCTCGGAATGATCTGCTCACTTGGTGAATTAGGGATTTCTGACTCTGTTGTACCGAAAGAATTTGCAGATGGTATCCAAATCTTGCCAGAAGAAGCTGTTCCAGGTGAGGAAGTCTTCTCTTACCTCGACTTGGATGATGAAATCATCGAGCTTTCTATCACACCTAACCGTGCAGACGCTCTTTCTATGCGTGGGGTAGCTTACGAAGTAGCAGCTATCTATGACAAGACAGTCAATTTCAAAGAATTTACCTTAACAGAAACAGACCAAGTTGCAGCGGATGCTCTTTCTGTCAGCATTGATACAGACAAGGCTCCTTATTATGCAACTCGTATCTTGGACAATGTGACCATCGCACCAAGTCCACAATGGTTGCAAAACCTCCTCATGAATGAAGGCATCCGTCCGATTAATAATGTCGTCGACGTGACCAACTATATCCTGCTTTACTTTGGTCAGCCTATGCATGCCTTTGACTTGGATACCTTTGAAGGAAACGATATCCGTGTGCGTGAAGCACGTGCTGGTGAGAAATTGGTGACCTTGGATGGCGAAGAGCGTGAGTTGGAAACAACTGATTTAGTGATTACTGTTGCTGACAAACCAGTAGCCCTTGCAGGTGTCATGGGTGGACAAGCTACAGAAATCTCTGAAAAGTCTACTCGTGTCGTCCTTGAAGCTGCTGTCTTCAATGGCAAATCTATCCGTAAGACAAGTGGTCGCCTCAACCTTCGTTCTGAATCATCTTCTCGCTTTGAAAAAGGCATCAATGTGGCAACCGTTAATGAAGCCCTTGATGCAGCAGCAAGCATGATTGCGGAATTGGCTGGTGCGACAGTACGGAAGGGAATCGTTTCAGCAGGCCAGTTGGATACATCTGATGTAGAAGTTTCTTCAACTCTTGCTGACGTTAATCGTGTTCTTGGTACAGAACTTTCCTACACGGATGTAGAGGAAGTCTTCCGTCGTCTTGGATTTGGCCTTTCTGGAAATGCTGAAGCCTTCACAGTTAGCGTTCCACGTCGCCGTTGGGATATCACTATCGAAGCGGACCTCTTTGAAGAAATCGCTCGTATTTATGGTTACGATCGCTTGCCAACCAGTCTTCCAAAAGATGATGGGACAGCCGGTGAATTAACAGCGACACAAAAATTGCGTCGTCAAGTTCGTACCATTGCAGAAGGTGCTGGATTGACAGAAATCATCACCTACGCTCTGACAACTCCTGAAAAAGCAGTGGAGTTTACGACTACACCAAGCAACTTAACGGAGCTCATGTGGCCAATGACTGTGGACCGTTCAGTTCTCCGTCAAAATATGGTTTCAGGTATTTTGGATACAGTTGCCTACAACGTAGCACGTAAGAATAAAAACTTGGCTCTTTATGAGATTGGAAAAGTCTTCGAGCAAATCGGTAATCCAAAAGAAGAATTGCCAAATGAAATCAACAGCTTTGCCTTTGCCTTGACAGGTTTAGTCGCTGAAAAAGACTTCCAGACTCCAGCTGTTCCAGTTGACTTCTTCTATGCTAAGGGAATTTTGGAAGCTCTATTTGCTCGCTTGGGTCTTGAAGTGACCTATACAGCAACGCAAGAGATCAAGAGTCTTCACCCAGGACGTACAGCCTTGATCTCACTTGGTGATCAAGTTCTTGGATTCCTCGGTCAAGTGCACCCTGTGACAGCTAAGGCTTACGATATTCCAGAGACTTATGTAGCGGAGCTTAACCTTTCAGCGATTGAAGAAGCCCTTCAACCAGCAGCAGCCTTTGTGGAAATTACTAAATTCCCAGCAGTCAGCCGTGATATCGCCCTTCTCCTCAAGGCAGAAGTGACTCACCAAGATGTGGTAGACGCCATCAAAGCTGCTGGCGTGAAACGTTTGACAGATATCAAACTTTTCGATGTCTTCTCAGGTGAAAAACTAGGACTTGGTATGAAGTCCATGGCCTATAGCTTGACTTTCCAAAATCCAGAAGATAGCTTGACAGACGAAGAAGTCGCACGCTATATGGAAAAAATCCAAGCATCACTCGAAGAAAAAGTGAATGCAGAAGTGCGTTAACAGTCTAAAATCCATCCTGAGGGATGGATTTTTTTGTCTTTGTAAATGCCGAATATTGGAAAGAAAAATGAAGTTGAATCTTATTTGTTTTGATATAAAAAATGCCTAGTAAATTCTACTAATAAAAATGTACATAAATCCTTGTAATGACTAAAAAAAGGAGTATAATGAGGGTAAGATTAGTAGGAGGTGGATTATGTTAGAAGTCCGCAATCTTGAAAAAAATTTTGGTCCAAAACAAGTCTTGTTTGGCGTTGACTTTCAAGCTCAGCCTGGAAGAATTTTAGGTCTAGTTGGGAAAAATGGAGCAGGGAAAACAACCATTTTCCACAGTATTTTGAAATTTTTGGATTATCAAGGAGAAATTCAGTTTGATGGCCAGGAAATTCGTCAGGAAACCTATGCTCGGATTGGCTATCTACCCGAGGAACGTAGTCTCATGCCTAAGTTGACAGTCCTAGAGCAGGTTCGTTACCTAGCCATGTTAAAAGGCATGGATGCCAAAGAAGTCAAAGAAAAACTCCCTCAATGGATGGAGAAGCTGGAAGTCAAGGGGAAATTGACAGATAAGATTAAGAGTCTCTCAAAAGGAAATCAACAAAAGATTCAGCTGATCATTACTTTAATGCATGAACCAGATTTGATCATTCTAGATGAACCTTTTAGTGGTCTGGATCCAGTCAATACTGAATTGCTCAAGCAGGTTATCCTCAAAGAAAAAGAACGTGGTGCAACTATTATCTTTTCAGATCACGTCATGACCAATGTCGAAGAGCTATGTGATGATATCCTTATGATTCGTGATGGGCGTGTCGTCTTGCATGGACCAGTCCAAGATGTTCGTAATCAATACGGCAAAACGAGACTCTTTGTTGCAAGTGAAAAGAGTCAGGAAGACTTGGAAAAACTTCCTCATGTCATTCATGCTAGCTTGACCAAGCAGGGGATTTGGAAGCTCATCCTAGATGATGAAAATGCTGGACAGGAGCTTTTTGCTATCTTGACTCAAGGACACTATATCGCGACCTTTGACCAGCAAGCTCCGACAATTGATGAAATCTTTAAACTAGAATCAGGGGTGGAAGTATGAGAAATATGTTGGTTGTAATCAAAGAAACTTATCTACGTCATGTCAAATCCTGGAGTTTCTTCTTTATGGTAATCTCGCCTTTTCTCTTTATCGGCTTGTCTGGCGGAATTGGCTATCTCCAAGGTTCCTCTCTGGCTCAGAATAATAAGGTGGCAGTAGTTAGTTCGGTACCTGCTGTAACAGAGAGTCTTAAATCGACCAATGGCATTAATTTTGACTATAAGGATGAAGCAAGCGCCCAAGAAGCCATCAAGGATGAAAAAATCAAGGGCTATCTAACGATTGATCAAGAAGGTAGTGTCCTCAAGGCAGTCTATCACGGTGAAACTTCACTAGAGAGTGGCATTAAATTAGCTGTGACAACTAAGTTGAATGAGCTCCAATACCAACTCAATCGTTCAGAGGCACATTTATCTCAGGAACAGGAACAGCACTTGGCACAAACGATTCAATTCTCAGAGCAGATTGATGAATCTAAGGAAAGTAAAAAGATGGTCCAAACCTTTGCGGCAGCAGGACTAGGCTTCTTCCTCTATATGATCTTGATTACTTATGCCAGTGTCACTGCTCAAGAGGTAGCCAGTGAAAAAGGGACAAAAATTATGGAAGTGGTCTTCTCGAGTATTCGTGCTAGCCACTACTTTTACGCGCGCATGATTGCCTTGCTTCTTGTCATTTTGACTCATATTGGTATTTATGTTGTAGGTGGACTTGGAGCTATCTTATTCTTTAAGGATATGCCTTTCTTGGCTAATTCAGGTATTCTAAGTCATTTGGGAGAAGCCTTTTCGATCAATACCTTGTTATTTGTCTTAGTCAGTCTTTTCATGTATGTAGTCTTGGCAGCCTTTCTGGGTTCTATGGTTTCTCGACCTGAAGACTCTGGTAAGGCCTTGTCCCCTTTGATGCTCTTAATTATGGTAGGTTTTATAGGGGTAACCGCCCTAGGCGCTGCAGGAGATAATTTGATTTTGAAAATAGGTTCTTATATTCCTTTCATCTCGACCTTCTTTATGCCTTTCAGAGCTATTAATGGTTATGCAAATAGCATCGAGGCTTGGATCTCTCTTGCAATAACAGTTGTATTTGCCGTAACTGCAACCGCCTTTATCGGACGTATGTATGCCAGCCTAGTCCTCCAAACAGACGATTTAGGTATCTGGAAAACCTTTAAACGAGCTTTAAGCTATAAATAAAGTAAGGGACCTGTGAGTGTATCTCCCAGGTCTTTTTATTCGCTGAAATATTTCACATTAATTTCTTCTAAACCTTTGACTAATAAAGAAAATTATCGTACAATAAAGAGTACGTGATAAAATGAGACCAGAGTTTATATACTCTGGCATTAGTAGTAAAAAAAGAGGAGAAACGCTTTGGAATTAGAAGTATTTGCTGGGCAAGAAAAAAGTGAACTATCTATGATTGAGGTGGCTCGTGCCATCTTGGAACAACGTGGTCGCGACCACGAAATGCATTTTAGCGATTTGGTCAATGAAATCCAAAACTATCTTGGTACCTCTAATAGCGATATTCGCGAAGCACTACCTTTGTTCTATACAGAGTTGAACTTTGATGGTAGCTTCATCTCTCTTGGAGATAACAAATGGGGCCTTCGCTCATGGTATGGAGTTGATGAAATTGACGAAGAAATCATTGCTCTTGAAGAAAGTGACGATGAAGAAGTAGCACCTAAGGCTAAGAAAAAACGTGTTAATGCCTTTATGGATGGAGATACGGATGCCATTGATTATGGTGCAGATGATCCAGAGGATGAGGACGCCTACGAAGAAGATCCAGCTCTTTCTTATGATGATGAAAATCCAGACGATGAGAAGAACGAAGTAGAAGCCTACGACGCTGAAATCAACGAAATCGCACCAGACGATCTTGGGGAAGATGTTGATCTCGTTGAAGAAGATGACGAAGATTCTGAGGAAGAAGAAGAATAATACCAAACAACAAGGGAATTTCCTTGTTGTTTTTCTTTTCTACAGTAGAACTATAAATCTAGCAAAGAATAACATTTGACAAATGAGCTAAATTGAGGTAAGATATTGTTCGGGCACCTCTTTTTGAGGTCGGAGCTTCCTAGTTTCTAGGGAGCTATTTTTGTTTTTCCAGGGAAATTATCATCCTGGATTGTAGTTATCGGTGAAGTTTTGTTTTCTTAGTCCCCCTCTAGTGAACAAGATTTTGAGCATTTTAGAAAGAGGAATCTATGTCTACGAAATATATTTTTGTAACTGGTGGTGTGGTGTCGTCTATTGGGAAAGGGATCGTTGCGGCGAGCCTAGGACGGCTCTTGAAAAATCGTGGTTTGAAGGTAACCATCCAAAAGTTTGACCCTTATATCAATATCGATCCGGGAACCATGAGTCCTTATCAGCACGGGGAAGTCTTTGTGACAGATGATGGGGCTGAGACAGATTTGGACTTGGGTCACTACGAACGTTTCATCGATATCAATCTCAACAAATATTCCAACGTGACAACTGGTAAAATCTACAGTGAAGTTCTTCGCAAGGAACGTCGTGGAGAGTATTTGGGTGCAACTGTCCAAGTCATTCCTCATATTACAGATGCCTTGAAAGAGAAAATCAAGCGTGCTGCCCTAACAACGGACTCTGATGTTATTATTACAGAGGTTGGGGGAACAGTCGGCGATATTGAATCCCTTCCATTCTTAGAGGCACTTCGTCAGATGAAGTCTGATGTCGGAGCAGAAAATGTTATGTATATCCATACAACCTTGCTTCCTTACCTCAAGGCGGCTGGAGAAATGAAGACCAAGCCGACTCAACACTCTGTCAAAGAATTGCGTGGTTTGGGAATCCAGCCAAATATGTTAGTCATTCGTACAGAAAAACCAGCAGGACAAGGGATTAAAAACAAACTAGCCCAGTTCTGTGATGTGGCCCCAGATGCTGTTATCGAGTCCTTAGACGTAGATCATCTTTACCAAATCCCGCTTAATCTGCAAGCTCAAGGCATGGATCAAATCGTCTGTGACCATTTGAAGATTGATGCACCGGCAGCAGATATGACAGAGTGGTCAGCTATGGTTGATAAGGTTATGAATCTAAAAAAACAAGTCAAAATTGCTCTTGTTGGTAAGTATGTCGAGTTGCAAGATGCCTACATTTCTGTCGTAGAGGCCTTGAAACACTCTGGTTATGCCAATGATACAGAAGTCAAGATTGATTGGGTCAATGCTAACGATGTGACAGCTGACAATGTGGCAGAACTATTAGATGACGCTGATGGAATTATCGTTCCAGGTGGTTTTGGTCAACGTGGAACAGAAGGTAAGATTCAAGCGATTCGCTATGCTCGAGAAAATGATGTACCAATGTTGGGTGTCTGCTTGGGAATGCAATTGACTTGTATCGAGTTTGCCCGTCATGTTTTGGGACTTGAAGGGGCTAATTCAGCAGAGCTTGATCCTGATACAAAATATCCAATCATCGATATCATGCGTAATCAGATTGATGTTGAGGACATGGGGGGAACCCTTCGTTTGGGACTTTATCCTTCTAAGTTGAAACGTGGTTCTAAGGCAGCGGCAGCTTATCATAACAAAGAAGTGGTCCAACGTCGCCACCGCCACCGTTATGAGTTTAACAATGCCTTCCGTGAACAGTTTGAAGGGGCAGGATTTGTCTTCTCAGGTGTTTCACCAGACAATCGCTTGGTCGAAATTGTTGAAATCCCAGAAAACAAATTCTTTGTGGCTTGTCAGTACCATCCAGAGCTTTCAAGTCGTCCAAATCGTCCAGAAGAACTTTACACTGCTTTTGTAACAGCAGCTGTTGAAAATAGTAAATAGTAGAATAAACCTTTGAGAGTCATCTCAGAGGTTTATATTTGTTCTCAGTATTATGAAAATCTGGAAAATCAGCTCTGAATTTGGTAAGATAAGATTATGGATTTTGAAAAAATTGAACAAGCATATACCTATTTACTAGAAAATGTCCAAATCATTCAAAACGATTTGGCGACAAGTTTTTATGATGCCTTGATTGAACAAAATGGGATTTATCTCGATGGTCAAACTGCTCTGGAGCAAGTCAAAAAAAATAACCAAGCCTTAAAACGTTTGGCACTTCGAAAAGAGGAGTGGTTACGGACCTATCAATTTTTGTTAATGAAGGCAGCTCAAACAGAACCTCTTCAAGCCAATCACCAGTTCACACCAGATGCGGTTGGTCACTTGATGATTTTTATCATTGAACAACTTTTCCCTGCTGAAAATGTGAGCTTATTGGAATTGGGGTCTGGGATGGGAATTCTGGGAGCTAGTTTCTTAACGTCCATGAACAAAAAGGTAGATTACCTGGGAATAGAACTTGATGACCTATTGATTGACTTGGCGGCAAGCATGGCGGAAGTAATGGATCTTCAAATGGGCTTTGTCCAAGGAGATGCAATACGTCCACAAGTATTAAAAGAAAGTGACATCATTGTGAGCGACCTGCCTGTCGGTTACTATCCAGATGATCAGACAGCCTCACGTTATCAAGTAGCGGCTAAGAATGAACATACTTATGCTCATCATTTGTTAATGGAACAATCACTCAAGTATCTCAGAACAGGAGGCTATGCGATTTTTCTAGCTCCAACAGATCTCCTGACAAGTCCTCAGAGTGAACTTTTGAAATCATGGCTGACTGAACAGGCTCAACTAGTGGCAATTATTGCCTTACCAGAGGATCTCTTCGCCCAAGGAGCTCAGTCTAAGAGCATTTTTGTCCTACAAAAGAAGACAGGAGAAGGAGTTGAACCATTTGTTTATCCACTTACCAGTCTTCGTGACCCTGAAATTTTGATGGAATTTAAGGAAAATTTTCAAAAATGGTGTCAAGGGCATGAAATCTAGTGCAAATTTTGGTATAATAGTTGAAAACGCTTAAAAAGGGGAATAAATTTATGACAAAAACCATTGCAATTAACGCTGGAAGCTCTAGCTTGAAATGGCAACTATATCAAATGCCAGAAGAAAAGGTGCTTGCAAAAGGTTTAATTGAGCGAATCGGATTGAAGGATTCTGTTTCAACAGTTAAGTTTGATGGTCGTTCTGAAGAACAAGTTCTTGATATTGAAAACCATACCTTGGCTGTTAAGATTTTACTTGATGACTTGATTCGTTTTAATATTATTAAAACTTATGATGAAATTACTGGTGTCGGACACCGTGTTGTTGCAGGTGGAGAGTACTTCAAAGAGTCTACAGTTGTTGAAGGTGATGTCTTAGAAAAAATTGAAGAACTAGGACTTCTTGCTCCATTGCACAACCCTGCCAATGCAGCTGGGATTCGTGCCTTCAAAGAATTGTTGCCAGATATTACAAGTGTAGCAGTCTTTGATACATCATTCCACACAACAATGCCAGAAAAAGCATACCGTTATCCATTACCAACTAAGTACTATACAGAAAATAAGGTTCGTAAATATGGAGCACACGGTACAAGTCACCAATATGTTGCTCAAGAAGCAGCAAAACTTTTGGGACGTCCATTAGAAGAGTTGAAGTTGATCACTTGCCATATTGGTAACGGTGCTTCTATCACAGCTGTTAAAGGTGGTCAATCAATCGATACATCAATGGGATTCACTCCACTTGGTGGTGTTATGATGGGAACTCGTACAGGGGATATTGATCCAGCCATCATTCCTTATTTAATGCAATATACAGAGGACTTTAACAAGCCTGAGGACATCAGTCGTATTCTTAATCGTGAGTCAGGATTGCTGGGTGTTTCAGGGAAGTCTAGTGATATGCGTGATGTGATTGCTGCAATGGAAGCAGGGGATCATGATGCTGCTTTGGCATTTGGAATGTATGTTGACCGTATCCAAAAACACATTGGACAATACTTGGCAGTCCTAAACGGGGCAGATGCTATTATCTTTACTGCTGGTGTTGGTGAAAATGCAACTCTTGTGCGTGAGAAAGTTATTTCAGGTATCTCTTGGTTTGGCTGTGATCTAGACCCAGAGAAAAATGTCTTTGGAGTAACTGGAGACATTTCTACAGATGCTGCGACACTTCGTGTACTTGTCATCCCAACTGATGAAGAACTTGTGATTGCGCGTGATGTTGAGCGTTTGAAAAAATAAATGATAAGAAAAACGACCTTTTCGAAAGAGAGGTCGATTTTTTATTTTTTAAAAATCTTCACCATTTAGTGAGCGAAACTTCGCCACTATTGAGCCAAATTTTTTCACCAGTAGCTAATTGGATCTGTAGTTGACCCTGGTCAGAGATATCACAAGCTTTTCCTGAGATGATTTCTTGATCTTTCTTAAAGGAAATTTCTTTGCCTAAAACAATTGATTGTTTTTTATAAAGGTAAAGCAGCTCATCGGCCTCAGTTTCGTAGAAACATTTCCAGATTTCAGAAATCAGTTCGTTGCGAGTGATTGGACTGTTTTGAGAGAATAGACTTCCAGCTTTCCCTTGCAAGTTTTTTGGAAAATCAGCGATAGAAAAGTTGATACCAACACCTATAATAACATCTGTGACAAGGCCTGTTTCGACAGAAGTGATGGCTTCGGTTAGAATACCGGCTATTTTTTTCTGATTTAGGTATAAATCATTTACCCACTTGATATCTAAATCAATCAGACAAAGGTTTTTAACAGCCTTATAAATTGCGGCTGCAGTCAGGAGTGTATAGGCTGGCAAATCTAGATAAGAGAGATTGGGCTTGAGGTGGAGAGACATGTAAATTCCACCTTGTTCTGGAGAATAGTAGGGACGTTGAAATCGACCACGTCCCATAGTTTGGCCTGTTGATAGGTAGAGTGTGTCTCCTTTGGCACCAGCTTCCATGGCCTCCTTAGCATCACTCTGGGTTGATTTGGTGATAGGTTTAAATTGAACTAAGATTGGGCTGTTAGCTTCTATTTCTTGAGGTAAGATTAGGTCACCGTGAAGAAGTTTGTAGCCACGGTTTTTGATGCTGTCAATTTCTAAACCTTCCTGCTGGAGGCGCTGGATAGCCTTCCAAACAGAGGTGCGAGAGAGGTTTAATATTTCAGCGATTTTCTCTCCGCTTAAATAATCTGTTTCATGAGCTAAGATTTTGTAAACTTCTTGGTAGGATTTCATACTAGGTCCTTTCTGGAACAACTAGATTTATTGTACCATATTTTTAAAAAAGGATGCGCGCTTTGAGAGATATCTTAGCTCGCTATAAAATTTTACCTAGTTTTAGTCAGGATGCCATGGACAAAGTGGTTTTCAAATCATTTGAAAAATGGTAAAATGTTTTAATAGTTTATTTATCTGAGCTTTATAGCGCAGAGAGAAAGGATCTGTTGTGAAATCAATAGGTATCATTGAAAAATTGAAAGGCTTATCCAAGCAAGAGCTAGTCTTACTAGCTGTTATTCTAAGTATTTTCTTGCCTTTTTATATTTTCGTTATTATTTTTATCGCCTACTTAATAGGTCTAATATTTACAGGAGAGATGAAGGGGATATTAAAACGATTATCCCACCATTTTATCTTACTTTTATTTATCGGCTATAGTGGTGTAATCTCGCTTTTAGCTCAAAATGTGATGGGGATGGTTTCCACTTTAGGAATGTTCCTCTTTGCAATTTTCTTTTATTATTACCAAGCCCATTTAACCCCTAAGTTTTTCAGATTAGTATTGCAATCGGTTATGTCGCTTAGTGTGCTAGCATCAGTTTTTGCAGCCTTAGAGCACTTTCAGATTGTAAAGAAATTTGATTATACTTTCTTATCACCTAAGATGCAAGTCTGGCATCAGAACCGTGCAGAGGTAGCCTTCTTTAATCCTAATTATTATGGGATTATCTGTTGCTTCTGTATTATGATTGGATTTTACCTAATTAGTACGACTAGATTGAGATGGTTGAGAATTTTCTCTCTCATTGCAATCTTTGCGAATTTGTTTGGCTTGAATTTCACCCAAAATAGAACAGCTTTTCCAGCTATTATCTTTGGTGCGATTATTTATCTTTTCACTACCATTAAGAACTGGCGTGCCTTCTGGCTCAGTATCGGAGTCTTTGGTGTTGGTTTAGCCTTTCTCTTCTCGAGTGATTTGGGAGTTCGAATGGGAACGCTCGATTCGTCTATGGAAGAACGAGTGTCGATCTGGAATGCAGGTATGACCTTATTCAAACAAAATCCCTTCTGGGGTGAGGGTCCCCTAACCTATATGCACTCTTATCCTCGTATTTTTGCTCCTTATCACGAACATGCTCATAGTATATACATTGATACGATATTGAGTTACGGTGTGGTAGGAACGGTATTGTTAGGAATAGCTTCTTCTGGTCCAATTCGAATGTTGATTGATATGAGTCAGGAGCCGAGCAAGCGTCCAATTGTTGGTCTTTATCTTTCATTCTTAACAGTAGTTGCTGTGCATGGAATTTTTGATTTAGCCCTCTTTTGGATTCAATCCTCCTTCATCTTCCTTTTGGTAATGTGTAGTTTACCATTAAAACATAGTATGATTGGAGAATTTGTTGAATAAACTAAAAGATAGTAGAAATGAGATTTTCTACTATCTTTTTTATTATTGAATAGCTTGAAGTAAATCTTCAGCTTGTTGTTTAAGAGAAGCAGCGACGCTATCTTCAAGGACTAATTGACCATCTGCCCAAGCAGAATCATTGACACGAGCTGCGGTAAAATCACCAACAACCTGTGTACGGATGAACGGCAAGAGGTCTTTGTAAATCGCAAAGAGTTGATCGTGTCCAGCGTTAGCTACAGATGATACAGTAACAATTTTATCTTGAAGAGCAGATGCTCCACGAGTGTCAGATAAGTCAATGGCGCGTGAAAGCCAGTCAAGTAAGTTTTTCACAGTCCCTGGAATTGAGAAATTGTAGACTGGAGAGAAGATCCAGATAGCATCAGTAGCTTGAACAGCTTCGCGAGCCGCTGCAACAGCTGGAAGTGTAGGAACTTCAAGGTCTTGGCTAAAGAGAGGAATGGCTGAGTAGTCAAGGTAACTTACCTCGGCTTTGCCAGCAAGTGCCTTTTCAGCTTCTAGTGCCATTTGGTGGTTGAATGAACCTTCACGAAGTGAACCAACGATAAACAATATTTTTTTAGACATAGGGAGTCTCCTTTAAATTTCAATCTTTTAATCAGAATCACTCTGTTGTTATAATATATGTTACAACACGATAAAATCATTTGCAAGGGATATGCTCAGAAAATAAAATCAATAGAATCTAAGTTTTTAATTAAAAATGAAGACTGTAGAAAAGTCTATAAAAACACGGCTTGAAGTTATGTAATGATATCCTAAAAACGTATTGAAAATCCAGATTCCTCCCCTAACTTCACTTGTAATTCACTAGGATAGATGGTAAAATAGACGAGTGAAAAAGAGACAGAAAAAAGAAAAAAATTCCCTATTATTTCAGTACATTATTGGTATAACTTTGTTAACTCTAGTCATCACTTCTTCCTTTCTCTACTTGGTATGGCTCAGCATGAAGCCTTATCAAACTGCAAAGGTTGAAGGTGAGAGACTCGCTAAGCAGTATGCAAATCTAGAAACGGTTAGCCAGATTGATATCTTCAATGGTTTAGAAAGCTATTATAGTGTTCTTGGCCAAGATAAGAACCAGAAACCAGTTGCTGTCTTAATAGAGAAAAGTAGCAACAATATTTACGTATATCAACTAGAAAATGGTACTTCTCGAGAAAAAGCAGAAGCAGTTGTCAGAGAAAAAGGAGCAACTGAGATCGACAAGATTACCTTCGGACGGTACGCTGAAAAGCCTGTCTGGGAAATCAAGTCTGGAGGAGACTATTATCTAGTAGATTTTGAATCTGGCGCCTTAGTCGAAAAGGAGAAACAATGAAATTATCCAAACGTGTCTTAGAGATGGAAGAAAGCGTTACTCTGGCTAGTGATGCAAGAGCAAAGAAGTTAAAAGCTGAAGGAAAAGACGTTCTTTTCTTGACTTTAGGTCAGCCCGATTTTCATACTCCTGAAAATATTCAGGATGCTGCGGTTGCAGCCATTCGAGATGGTCGCGCGTCTTTCTATACGGTAGCTTCAGGTTTGCCTGAGTTAAAAGCAGCAGTCAATACCTATTTTGAACGTTACTATGGGTATTCTGTATCAGCTAACGAGGTGACTTTTGCGACTGGTGCCAAGTTTTCCCTTTATACTTTCTTTATGGCTGTTATCAACCCTGGAGATGAGGTAATCATTCCTACTCCTTACTGGGTCAGCTATGGGGATCAGGTTAAGATGGCTGAAGGTCTTCCAGTATTTGTCCAAGCCAAGGAAGACAATCACTTTAAAGTAACTGTGGAGCAATTAGAAGCTGTTCGCACAGGTAAGACCAAAGTCTTGGTTCTTAACTCACCATCTAATCCTACCGGTATGATCTATTCTCGTGAGGAACTCTTGGCCATCGGAAATTGGGCTGTTGAACATGATATTCTCATCCTGGCCGATGATATTTATGGTCGTTTGGTCTATAATGGGAATGAGTTCGTTCCAATCTCTAGTCTGTCAGAAGCTATTCGCAAACAAACTATTGTCATCAATGGAGTGTCTAAGGCCTACGCTATGACAGGATGGCGTGTTGGTTATGCAGTAGGTGATCCAGAAATTATTGCTGCTATGAGTAAACTAACAGGTCAAACAACTTCTAACCTAACCGCTGTTTCACAATACGCAACAATCGAGGCCTTAACCAGTCCACAAGACTCCGTAGAAGCAATGCGTCAGGCTTTCGAGGAACGTCTCAATACCATTTATCCTCTCTTGTGCCAAGTCCCTGGCTTTGAAGTAGTCAAACCGCAAGGAGCTTTCTATCTCTTCCCAAATGTTAAAAAAGCTATGGAGATGAAAGGCTATACAGACGTAACAGCATTTACAACGGCTATTCTTGAGGAAGTTGGTCTGGCCCTGATTACAGGAGCAGGATTTGGAGCACCAGAGAATGTCCGTCTCAGCTATGCGACAGACCTAGATACACTCAAAGAAGCTATTCGTCGCTTGCACCAATTTATGGAAAAATAAGAAGCTAAATCTCCGTCCCCTTGGCGGAGGTTTTTGTGTTTAAAAACTTATGAATTTCTGTCGAACAATCTAGCTATCAGGCATTATTTGTGGTACAATAGTGGGTAATAATGTCTTTAGACAAGTTAAACAAAAAAAGGAAGATAAAACATGACAAAACGTGTAACAATTATCGAAGTAAAAGACTACGTTGGTCAAGAAGTGACTATTGGTGCTTGGGTTGCTAACAAGTCAGGAAAAGGAAAAATTGCTTTCTTGCAATTGCGTGACGGAACTGCCTTCTTCCAAGGCGTGGCTTTCAAACCAAACTTTATCGAAAAATTCGGTGAAGAAGTAGGTCTTGAAAAATTTGATACCATCAAACGCCTATGCCAAGAAACTTCTGTTTTCGTGACAGGGATTGTCAAAGAAGACGAACGCTCAAAATTTGGTTATGAGTTGGATATTACAGACATCGAAGTCATCGGTGAATCTCAAGACTACCCAATTACTCCAAAAGAACACGGAACAGATTTCTTGATGGATAACCGCCACTTGTGGTTGCGTTCACGCAAACAAGTAGCAGTGATGCAAATCCGTAACGCTATTATCTATGCAACTTATGAGTTCTTTGATAAGAATGGATTCATGAAATTTGATAGCCCAATCCTTTCAGGAAATGCTGCAGAAGATTCTACAGAACTTTTCGAAACTGACTACTTTGGAACACCAGCATACTTGAGCCAATCAGGACAGCTTTATCTTGAAGCAGGTGCTATGGCCCTTGGTCGCGTCTTTGACTTTGGTCCAGTATTCCGTGCGGAGAAATCAAAAACTCGCCGTCACTTGACTGAGTTTTGGATGATGGATGCGGAGTACTCATACTTGACACACGACGAGTCACTTGACTTGCAAGAAGCTTATGTTAAAGCGTTGCTTCAAGGTGTTCTAGATCGTGCTCCTCAAGCCTTGGAAACATTAGAACGTGATACAGAGCTCTTGAAACGCTACATTGCTGAGCCATTCAAACGCATTACTTACGATGAAGCCATTGATCTTTTGCAAGAGCATGAGAACGACGAAGATGCTGACTACGAACATCTTGAGCATGGAGATGATTTCGGTTCACCACACGAAACTTGGATTTCAAACCACTTTGGTGTACCAACTTTTGTGATCAACTATCCATCAGCCATCAAGGCCTTCTACATGAAACCAGTTCCTGGGAACCCAGATCGCGTGCTTTGTGCAGATTTGCTTGCTCCAGAAGGCTATGGAGAAATCATTGGTGGTTCTATGCGTGAGGAAGACTACGATGCCCTTGTAGCTAAGATGGATGAACTTGGTATGGATCGTACAGAGTACGAATTCTACCTTGACCTTCGTAAATACGGTACAGTACCACACGGTGGATTTGGTATCGGTATCGAGCGTATGGTAACCTTTGCAGCAGGTACAAAACACATCCGTGAAGCCATTCCATTCCCACGTATGTTGCACCGTATCAAACCTTAATAGCCATAAAAACGCCGTCTGGCGTTTTTATACTCTTCGAAAATCAAATTCAAACTACGTCAGCTTCACCTTGCCGTACTCAAGTACAGCCTGCGGCTAGCTTCCTAGTTTGCTCTTTGATTTTCATTGAGTATTACTTTAAATGAAAGAGGTGGAGAAAATGTAGGCAACTCTAAGTAAGTCTTTTAGAAAAACTCATATTACATATTGAAAGAGAGAAAACGATGTTTAAAAGAACTTACAAACGCAATATTCCACTCCTGGCAGGTCTGGAATTTACATCTTATTTTGGAATCACCAGTTTTTGGATTTTATTTTTCATTCAAAATGGTCTTTCCTTACTTCAAATCGGTCTATTAGAAAGTATCTTTCACGGGACAAGCCTCTTATGTGAAATTCCGTCTGGTATGTTGGCCGATCGGTTTAGCTACAAGACCAATCTCTATTTGGCTCGCTTGGCCAGTATTGTATCCTCTATCTTGATTTTATTTGGTAAGGGGAATTTTTGGATTTATGCTGTCGCTATGATGGTTAATGCTTGGTCCTACAATTTTGATTCGGGGACCAGTACCGCTTTCTTATATGATTCGGCGGTTGAAGCGGGGCAAAAGGATCGATATCTTCAGATTTCTAGCTTTTTGTCTGGTGTGGCAGAAATCACCCGAACCTTAGGTACAGTTGTGGCAGGCTTCTTTATTCACGGAGCATTGGCTTGGACCTATCTAATTGCTATTGGATTATCTTTTCTTTCTATAATCTTGATTTATTTTATGAAAGAACCAATGGCTAAGAGAGAAAAAAATGAAGCATTAACCTTTAAAATGATTGTCCTGCAAGTTCGAAAAGAATGGCATGAAAAGCCAGTACTCTTTTATTGGATGATGACTTATCAGCTAGTCGGAACACTCATGTGCATGTTTTACTTTTACTATCAGCAGAAAGTAAGTGACTTAGCAGGATGGCAGGTATCGCTGGTCATGCTGATTGGTAGTGGCTTAAATCTTATAGCAGTTTATGTAGCTAGTCAAATTGGTGAAAAATGGAATAGCAATCGAGTTTTTCCGACTCTTGTTGCACTAACGGGCTTAGCCTTGCTATTGGTGTTTTCTGGAACTCCCTTTGCTTTTCTTCTTGTCTATCTTTTAACCGATACACTCTATGCAGTTTATCAGCCAATCTATTTCAATGACTTACAAGGTTATTTACCGTCCAGTGTTAGAGCAACAATGCTTAGTATCAATTCCATGCTCTTTAGTCTTTCCATGATTGTCATTTTCCCACTGACAGGTTGGTTGATTGATCGTTGGGGTCTTGTAGCTGTCTTTTTAGTTCTAGGCCTTATCTTACTTTTAAGTTGTCCTATATTAATAATCGGTCTAAAAAGGATGGGCAAGCTATTAGATATGGACTTAATAACTGAATAAAGCATGAAACCCTATTTGCCCAAAGAAAGATCCTGTGGTACAATAGCAAGAAGAAAAGGAGAAGAGCATGATTGATGTAGAAGAAATTCTAAGCAAGATGAATCCCAATCAAAAAATCAACTATGACCGTGTTATGCAAAAGATGGTCCAAGTTTGGGAAAAAAATGAAGAGAGACCAACGATTCTCATGCACGTCTGTTGTGCTCCATGTAGCACTTACACTCTAGAGTATTTGACCAAATATGCAGATGTGACTATTTATTTTGCTAATTCAAATATTCATCCCAAAGCCGAGTATCACAAGCGTGCTTATGTAACCAAAAAGTTTGTCAGCGATTTTAATGAACGAACTGGTAACCATGTCCAATACCTAGAAGCACCTTATGAACCAAATGAATACCGTAAACTGGTTCGAGGTTTGGAAGAAGAACCTGAAGGTGGGGACCGTTGCAAGGTATGTTTTGACTATCGCTTGGACAAGACAGCGCAAGTGGCTATGGACTTAGGATTTGATTACTTTGGATCTGCCCTAACCATCAGCCCTCACAAAAATTCACAAACAATTAACAGTATTGGGATTGATGTGCAGAAAATCTACACCACTCACTATCTTCCGAGTGATTTTAAGAAAAATCAAGGTTATAAACGCTCTGTAGAAATGTGTGAAGAGTACGACATTTATCGCCAATGTTACTGTGGCTGTGTCTATGCAGCTCAAGCACAGAATATTGACTTGGTGCAGGTCAAGAAGGATGCGACAGCCTTTATGGTAGATAAGGATATCGAGAAAGATTATTCCCATATCAAATTTACTGTTACGAAGTTAGATATTTAAAGGAAAACCTGCCTCAAGGCAGGTTTTTGCTTATAAAAAAAACGAGGTCAGGATTTTGTTCCTGACCTCTGACAACTTTACCGATTCTTTAGTTCTACGTAGCGTTTGTACCAAATGTTGACATAGGCTTCTGAGAAGGGGCCTCGTTCATTGTTGATCCAATCAACAAGAATCTTAACATGTTCTTTCAAAATATAGTCTAAATCATCAGGATAATTCATCTTACGCTTGTGACGTTCATACTCTTCGACGTCCAAGAGGCGTTTCTCACCATCTGTAAAAACTTTAACATCTAAATCATAATCGATGTATTTTAAAGCTTCTTCGTCTAGATAATAAGGGCTAGCCATGTTGCAGTAGTAGGAAATCCCATTATCACGAATCATGGCAATGATATTAAACCAATATTTTTTGTGAAAGTAAACAATAGCCGGTTCTCGAGTTACCCAACGACGACCGTCACTTTCGGTAACAAGTGTGTGGTCGTTGACGCCGATAATAGCGTTCTCTGTTGTTTTTAGTACCATGGTGTCTCGCCAAGTACGGTGAAGACTCCCATCATGCTTATAACTTTGAATTGTAATAAAGTCGCCTTCTTTTGGAAGTTTCATAACTAACCAACTTTCTACAATTTGTAAGTTTATCGTTTACTATTGTATCACATTTTTGTTTAAAGTTCTTAGTTTTTCATGAAAAAATTAAAGATATTCTCTGAGAGCGCTGGCTATATCCGAAAAATCATAACCTTTTCTAGCTAAAACTTGGGTCAAACGTTGCTTAAGTTCGTATCCTTCATACTTACGCGAATATTTCCGATATTGCTTATCCAACTCTTTAAAGATTAGTTCCTGAACAGTTTCTTCATCGACCTGGTTATCTAGTTGATCAAAGGCTGTTTTAGCTTCCGAGTAGGAAAAACCTTTGTTGGTAAGATTTTGGATTATCTTATCTTGTAGAGCGCGAGCAGGCAATTTACCCTGATATTTTTTCAGTAGTTTTTCGGCTGTACGCTCTGCGACTTCCGTCAGATCAAATTCTTGTAAGACGTCTTGGATAACGACCTTAGCAACTCCTTTTTGAGAAATCTTTTGTATCAGCATGTAGCTTCCCTTGTCACCAGATAGCTGATTGGAGTTGATGATAGCATAAGCATATTGACGGTCATTGATCCAGTTGTCATCCTTGAGGGCTTGGATGACTTGTGGTATGATTTTCTCATCAATCTCATGTTTAACTAAATAGTCTCTGACTTCTTTTTCAGTACGGGCCTTGAAGGATAAGTGGTAGAGGGCCAGATTTTTTCCGTAGGAAAATTGTGCAAAGGTCTGAATTTCTGCAAATTCTTGAGGACTAATTTCCTTATCCTTGGTCAACATAAAGCGAACAATGGTATCCTCTGTAATATAGCAGGTTTGGTCGCTATCAAGTTCTAGCAGATAGAGATGTTTTTTCTTTTCTAGTTTTGTGATTTTCATGGTTTTCCTTTTATCCAAACGCTTCAAAGGCAGCAACGAGTCGAAGTTTGTTGCTATCAACCAGCTCTCTCCCGTAACAGTCAAGAAATAGTTCAGCGTATTTAGGGTCATGTAGGTTATAGTTGAGGGACCAAACTGTCCAAAAGAGATCGATATGTCGGTCACTGAAATCAGCTAAGCCAAGGTCAATAAAGCAAGAGAAGTGGTCAGCATCTTTTAGAATAAAGTTCGGTAGACAGGCGTCCCCGTGAATAAAGGCATCTGTCTTTAAAAGGTGCCCATCTTCTCGAATGAGCTGGAAGGCCTCTTCGCGACTGCTAATCCGGAATTGGGGTAGGAGAGCCTTGGCATAGAACTCACCTTTTTCATAGTTTTTCAAGGCTCTGTCTTTATAGGCCTGTAAATGATTTTCTGATGGGAAATTTTGCGGATAAAAGCTGTGAAGTTTTTTAAGAGCCTCGGCCATGGTTCGGCAAATTTTATCTGGCTGATCTAAAAAAGCGAGAGCATCATGGCCAATAGCCTCTTTCGTCAGAAGGTAGTCTTTATTTGTAGATAGATAGTGGATGACTGGAGTTCCTATTCCTTCTTGTTCAAACAAACTTGCAATGCTAGCTTCTCGCTCTAATCTTCCCTTTTGATCTATTTTCAAATAGTAACCTGAATCAAGATAGAGAACCCTTGCGCCTGAATGAGAAGAGCTGTCAGAAAGAGTTGCTCCCTCTATATAAGTTCGTAATTGCTCAGGAAAATCCAATGGGGAAAAGTGAGATATCTTTGTATTCATGGTTTTATTGTAACATATTCTTAAACATTGAGAAACTACGTGGTATAATAGACTTATGAGTCTTAAAGTCAAACAAAAAATTCCATTAAAAATCAAGCGTATGGGGATAAACGGGGAGGGTATCGGATTTTACCAGAAAACCCTTGTTTTTGTTCCAGGTGCCCTCAAGGGAGAAGATATCTATTGTCAGGTGACTTCTGTTAAGCGTAATTACGTTGAGGCCAAACTGCTTGAGGTCAATAAAAAATCTAAGTTTCGAGTGGTTCCAGACTGTACCATTTATAATGAGTGTGGTGGCTGTCAAATCATGCATCTGCACTATGACAAGCAGCTGGAGTTCAAGACGGATCTTCTCCATCAAGCTCTGAAAAAATTTGCACCTGCAGGCTATGAAAACTTTGAGATTAGACCAACCATTGGTATGCAGGAACCCAAGTATTATCGAGCTAAACTGCAATTCCAAACTCGAAAGTTTAAGGGTCAGGTCAAGACAGGATTATATGCTCAAAATTCGCATTATTTGGTCGAGTTAAAAGACTGTCTGGTTCAAGACAAGGAGACACAAGCTATTGCCAACCGCATTTCTGAGCTCTTGACCTATCATCAAATTCCGATTACGGATGAACGAAAAATCCTTGGAGTTCGGACCATCATGGTTCGTCGCGCACGGAAAACTGGGCAAGTTCAGATTATCATTGTGACCAATCGTCAATTAAATCTGACTCAATTTGTGATAGATTTAGTCAAGGATTATCCTGAAGTAGTGACTGTCGCAGTCAATACCAATACCGCTAAAACTAGTGAGATTTATGGGGACAAGACTGAAATTATTTGGGGTCAAAATAGTATAGGCGAAGGTGTTCTTGATTATGAATTTTCTCTTTCACCACGAGCTTTTTACCAACTCAATCCTGAACAGACTGAAATCCTCTATAGTGAAGCCGCTAAGGCCTTGGACGTAAATGAGAATGACCATCTGATTGATGCCTACTGTGGTGTTGGAACCATTGGTTTTGCCTTTGCCAAAAAAGTTAAAAGTCTGAGAGGGATGGATATTATTCCAGAAGCTATTGAGGATGCCAAAGAAAATGCCCAGCGCATGGGTTATACCAATACTCACTATGAGGCTGGAATTGCAGAAGAAATCATCCCTCGTTGGTACAAGGAAGGCTATCGTGCCGATGCCTTGATTGTAGACCCGCCTCGTACCGGTTTAGATGACAAACTCTTGGATACCATCGTCAAATACGCTCCTGAAAAGATGGTCTACATTTCCTGCAATGTATCTACCCTGGCGCGTGATTTAGTCCGCTTGGTTGAAGTCTATGACCTGCATTATATCCAGTCAGTTGATATGTTTCCGCACACGGCTAGGACAGAAGCAGTGGTCAAATTAACCAGGAAAAAGCCAGACTCTAAATAGAATTGACGACTGGAAAGTATTTGAAAAGAAGACTTCTAGTTACAGAGTAAGATTTGCAAGCTCCCTATATTTATGATAAAATAAGTAGAAAATAAAATGAAAAAAGAGGTATGTGAAATGTCACGTAAACCATTTATCGCTGGTAACTGGAAAATGAACAAAAACCCAGAAGAAGCAAAAGCATTCGTTGAAGCTGTAGCATCAAAACTTCCTTCATCAGACCTTGTTGAAGCTGGGGTTGCTGTACCTGCTCTTGACTTGACAACTGTTCTTGCTGCTGCTAAAGGTTCAAATCTTAAAGTTGCTGCTCAAAACTGCTACTTTGAAAATGCTGGTGCTTTCACTGGTGAAACTAGCCCACAAGTTTTGAAAGAAATCGGTACTGACTATGTTGTGATCGGTCACTCAGAGCGTCGTGACTACTTCCACGAAACAGATGAAGACATCAACAAAAAAGCAAAAGCAATCTTTGCGAACGGTATGCTTCCAATCATCTGTTGTGGTGAGTCTCTTGAAACTTACGAAGCAGGAAAAGCTGCTGAATTCGTAGGTGCTCAAGTTTCAGCTGCTCTTGCAGGATTGACTGCAGAACAAGTAGCTTCATCAGTTATCGCTTATGAGCCAATCTGGGCTATCGGTACTGGTAAATCAGCTTCACAAGACGATGCACAAAAAATGTGTAAAGTTGTTCGTGACGTTGTAGCAGCTGACTTTGGTCAAGAAGTAGCTGATAAAGTACGTGTTCAATACGGTGGTTCAGTGAAACCTGAAAACGTTGCAGAATACATGGCTTGTCCAGACGTTGACGGAGCTCTTGTTGGTGGTGCATCACTTGATCCAGAAAGCTTCTTGGCATTGCTTGACTTTGTAAAATAAGCTTCAAATATCTGAGACAGACAGTTCCCTCCCTCGAGGTTAAGATTGTCTGTCTTCTTTTAGTAAAAAGGCGTGCGAAAGCACGCTCTTTTCTGCATTTTGAATGAAAAGGAAAGGAGAATTATGCTTTATATTTGGTCTTATCTCAAACGTTATCCCAAGTGGCTAGTGTTAGACTTCTTCGGAGCTATTTTCTTTGTGATTGTCAATCTTGGGCTACCGACTGTTCTTGCTCGCATGATTGACCAGGGGATTAATCAAGGTAATGAAGAAAAGCTCTATTTTTGGGCTATCGTAATGTTGGTTATTATCGTCTTGGGGACATTTGGGCGGGTTGTTCTATCCTATGCTGCTAGTAAATTGACCACCAATATGGTTAAGGATATGCGAAATGATGTTTATGCTAAATTACAAGAGTATTCTCATCACGAATATGAACAAATTGGTGTTTCTTCATTGGTGACTCGTATTACTAGTGATGCCTTTGTCCTTATGCAGTTTGCAGAGCAGACGCTTAAGTTGGGTGTGATCACTCCCATGATGATGCTGTCGAGTATTCTCATGATTTTCTTAACTAGTCCCTCACTAGCTTGGATTGTCGCTTTTTCAGTTCCTTTCCTAGCTGTAGTAGTCCTTTATGTGGCAGTGAAAACGCGCCCCTTATCTGAAAAACAACAGAAAACACTGGACAAGATAAATCAATATGTCCGTGAAAATTTGATGGGGCTACGAGTGATTCGTGCCTTTGCTCGTGAAGATTTCCAAGAAATCCGTTTTGAAGAGAAAAATGCAATCTATGCGGATAATTCAAATCGTTTGTTCAAATTGACTGGTTTGACAGAGCCGCTTTTTGTGCAAATCATTATTGCCATGATTGTAGCTATCGTTTGGTTTGCTCTAGATCCTCTCAAGCAAGGAAGTTTGCAGATTGGGGATTTGGTAGCCTTCATCGAGTATAGTTTTCACGCCCTCTTGTCTTTCCTTTTCTTGTCAAACCTCTTTACCATGTATCCACGTACGGCTGTGTCTAGTGAGCGTTTGAAGGAAATCATGGATATGCCTATTTCCATTGATCCAAATGAAGACGGAATTCAAGAAACAGAAACACATGGTTACTTAGAATTTGATAATGTGACCTTTGCTTATCCTGGTGAGACGGAAAGCCCTGTTTTGCATAATATTTCCTTTACTGCTAAACCGGGAGAAACCATTGCTTTTATCGGTTCGACTGGGTCAGGTAAGTCTACTCTGGTTCAGTTAATTCCTCGTTTTTATGATGTTACACTGGGGAAAATTAAGGTCGATGGTGTTGATGTCCGGGATTACCGTCTCAAATCACTCCGCCAGAAAATTGGTTTTATTCCACAAAAAGCCTTGCTCTTTACAGGGACTATCGCAGATAATCTCCGTTACGGAAAAGAGGACGCCAGTCATGAGGACTTGCACCAAGCAGCTGATGTAGCCCAAGCCAAGGACTTTATCGAGAGTCGAGAAGAAGGTTTTGCAACTCATCTAGCTGAAGGGGGAAGCAATCTATCAGGTGGTCAAAAGCAACGCTTGTCGATTGCCCGCGCAGTCATCAAGGGTCCAGATATCTATATCTTTGATGATTCCTTCTCAGCCTTGGACTACCGTACTGATGCTATCTTGCGCCGTCGTCTCAAGGAAGTGACTCAAGATGCTACGGTATTGATTGTTGCGCAACGTGTTGGAACCATTATGGATGCGGACCAGATTATCGTCCTTGATAAGGGCGAAATCGTTGGTCGTGGCCGTCATGAAGAATTGATGGAGACTAATGACATCTATCGAGAAATTGCTGAGTCGCAGTTGAAAAATGCATCTCTGACAGAAGAATAGGAGGTAAAGGATGAAACAACAATCTAGTCTAGCTCGTCTATGGAGCTATTTAAAAGCCTACCGTTTCTCTGTTTTCTTTGCAGTCTTCTTGAAAATAGTCAGCGTCATAATGAGTGTTATTGAGCCATTCATATTGGGGCTTGCTATCACTGAGTTAACCAGCAACCTCCTTGCCATGGCAAATGGTGTTGCAGGAGCAGGTATCAATACCAGTTATATCGCGGTGATTCTGGTGATCTATCTCTTGCGTGGCCTTTTTTATGAGTTGGGTTCTTACTACTCAAACTACTTTATGACCAATGCTGTGCAGTCTATGGTACAGGATTTGCGAAATGAAATGAGTGAAAAAATCAATCGTATTCCTGTGTCTTACTTTGACAAGCACCAGTTTGGAGATTTGTTAGGCCGTTTTACCAGTGATGTAGAGACTGTTTCAAATGCCCTTCAACAATCTTTCTTACAGATTGTCAATGCAGTCTTTACCATTCTTTTTGTTATGGGAATGGTCCTCTATCTAAATCTTCAGTTGGCTATCATTGTTATCTTGTCGATTCCAGTGACTTATTTTGGAGCTAAAACGATTCTAAATCGTTCGCAGCCATACTTTAAACAGCAGGCAGCTATATTGGGACGTATGAATGGATTTGTACAGGAAAACTTGACAGGTTTCAATGTTTTAAAACTTTTCGGACGAGAAGAAAATTCTCAAGAGAGATTTGAAAAGATTACGGATGAATTGCAACAAGTCGGATTTAAGGCGAGCTTTATTTCAGGATTGATGATGCCTGCCCTTCATATCGTGTCTGATTTAACCTATCTGATTGTTGCTGTCTTAGGTGGTTTGCAGGTTATTGCAGGACGCTTGACTATTGGTAACATGCAGGCCTTCGTTCAATATGTATGGCAAGTCAGCCAGCCGATCCAAAATATCACTCAGTTAGCTGGGCAAATGCAAAGTGCCAAGTCCTCTCTTGACCGTGTCTTCGAAGTTTTAGATGAACAGGAAGAAGTCCAAACTGCTGAAGTGAAAGAACTAGCACCATTGACAGGTCAAGTTAGCTTCAAAAATGTTGATTTCCAATATGTGGAAAACAAACCATTGATTCGCAATTTTAATTTAGATGTTGAACCTGGAGAGATGGTAGCTATCGTTGGACCTACTGGAGCAGGGAAAACAACCTTGATTAACCTTCTCATGCGTTTTTACGATGTGACAGCTGGTGCCATTTTAGTAGATGGCCAAGATATTCGTGACCTGTCTCGTCAGGACTATCGTCGACAGTTTGGTATGGTCCTACAGGATGCCTGGCTCTATGAAGGCAGTATCAAGGAAAATCTTCGCTTTGGAAATCTGGATGCAACAGATGAAGAAATCGTTGAAGCTGCTAAGGCGGCCAATGTTGACCACTTTATCCGCACCCTTCCTGGTGGCTATAACATGGAAATGAACCAAGAGTCAAGTAATATTTCTCTTGGGCAAAAACAGTTGTTAACTATCGCGCGTGCTCTCTTGGCGGATCCTACAATCTTAATTTTGGACGAAGCGACTTCTTCAGTTGACACTCGTCTAGAACTCTTGATTCAAAAGGCTATGAAACGTTTGATGAAGGGGAGAACAAGCTTTGTCATTGCCCATCGACTTTCGACAATTCAGGAAGCTGACAAAATTTTGGTGCTGAAAGATGGGCAGATTATCGAACAAGGAAATCATGAAAGTCTCCTAGATGCAAAAGGTTTCTATTACGATCTTTATCAAAGTCAATTTTCTAGTAAAAACAGAGAAAATAGCTAGGGTAAATAGCCACTCATTTTCTTAAATTATCAGTCAATTACAACTTTTTTAATATGGGTTAATTTTCTTGCTTTTGTCTACTAGGTGTAGTATACTGAGGTAGTAATCAATAAATATGGTTACAAAAATAATATTATGAGGTGAGAAAAATGGTAGAATTGAAAAAAGATGCATTAAAAGACGTAACAACATTATCTAAGACAGCTCCTGAAACGCTAGTAAAAACGAAAGAAGTCTTGAATCAAGCCGTAGCTGACTTGTACGTAGCACATATCGCTCTTCATCAAGTACACTGGTACATGCGTGGACGTGGATTCATGGTATGGCATCCTAAGATGGATGAATACATGGATAGTCTAGATGCTTACCTTGATGAAATCAGCGAACGCTTGATTACACTTGGTGGCAAACCCTACTCTACTTTGACAGAATTCCTTCAACACAGTGAAATCGAAGAAGGAGTTGGAGAATTCCGTAACGTAGAAGAAAGTTTGGAACGTGTCCTTGAAATTTATCGTTACCTTATCACTCTTTTCCAAAAAGCATTGGATGTAACAGATGAAGAAGGTGATGATGTAACCAATGATATCTTCGTTGGTGCTAAGGCAGATCTTGAAAAAACAGTCTGGATGCTTGCAGCAGAATTAGGACAAGCACCTGGTTTGTAAGATACTGTATTTTTCTAAAAATCCGTAGAAGTTTTCTACGGATTTTTTCTATTCAAGAGGGCATTCCAAAACAGTCTTTTTTGAAGATTTTTGATAAAATAGAACTATCAATGAAAAGGATGAAAGCATGACAAAGAAAATCGTAGCCATTTGGGCTCAAGATGAAAAGGGTGTGATCGGGAAAGAGGATCGTTTGCCTTGGCATTTGCCAGCAGAGTTAAAACATTTTAAAGAAACAACCTTGAATCATGCCATTTTAATGGGTCGTGTAACCTTTGATGGGATGGGGCGACGATTGCTTCCAGGACGTGAAACCTTAATTTTGACGCGCAATCCCGAAGAGTCAATTGAAGGAGCACTGGTTTTCCAAAATGTCGAGGATGTTTTAGACTGGTATCATCATCAGGCTAAGAATCTCTATATCATTGGTGGCAAGCAGATTTTTCAGCTTTTTGAACCTTATCTCGATGAGATTATTGTGACACAAATTCATGCTCAAGTTGAAGGGGATACCTATTTCCCAGAAGATTTTGACTTGACTGTTTTTGAGACTGTTGCAAGCAAATCTTATTCCAAAGATGAGAAAAATGTCTATGATTTTACCATCGAATATAGAAAGAGAAAGGAAGTCTAATGGAGCGCAGTATTTTTGGATTTTTTACAGCTCTTTTGTGTGCTGTCTGTCTTGTAGCTGGAACACACGCTTTTCGTAAAAAGCGCTTTGGACTTGCTACTCTGCTTTGGCTAAATGCTTTCACAAACTTGGTGAATAGCATTCATGCTTTTTATATGACCTTATTTTAGATTGAATGAATAGTTAGAACGGAAGGGAATCATGTCTACAAATAGGAAAAATGATATGATGGTTTATTGCTCATTTTGTGGCAAAAGCCAAGAAGAAGTTAAAAAAATAATTGCTGGGAACAATGCCTTTATCTGTAATGAATGTGTGGAGTTGGCCCAGGAAATTATTCGTGAGGAGTTGGCTGAGGAAGTTTTGGCTGACTTGTCTGAGGTACCAAAACCAATCGAACTCCTAAACATTTTGAACCACTATGTGATCGGTCAAGATCGTGCCAAACGTGCTCTGGCAGTGGCTGTATATAACCACTATAAACGCATCAATTTCCATGACACTCGTGAAGAGACTGAAGATGTTGATTTGCAAAAGTCAAACATTCTAATGATTGGCCCAACTGGATCAGGGAAGACTTTCCTTGCTCAGACTCTGGCTAGAAGTTTGAATGTACCATTTGCCATTGCTGATGCAACAGCTCTTACAGAAGCAGGCTATGTAGGTGAGGACGTGGAAAATATCCTCCTCAAACTCTTGCAGGCAGCTGACTTTAACATTGAACGAGCAGAGCGTGGAATTATCTACGTCGATGAGATTGATAAGATTGCTAAGAAGAGCGAGAATGTTTCTATTACACGTGATGTATCTGGTGAAGGTGTTCAACAAGCCCTCCTCAAGATTATCGAAGGAACTGTAGCTAGCGTACCTCCTCAAGGTGGACGCAAACATCCACAACAAGAAATGATTCAAGTAGACACCAAGAATATCCTCTTCATCGTGGGTGGTGCCTTTGATGGAATCGAAGAAATTGTCAAACAGCGTCTTGGTGAAAAAGTTATCGGTTTCGGACAAAATAACAAGGCCATTGATGAAAAGAGCTCATACATGCAAGAAATCATTGCAGAAGATATTCAGAAATTCGGTATTATTCCTGAATTAATTGGACGCTTGCCTGTCTTTGCAGCCTTGGAGCAGTTGACAGTGGATGACTTGGTTCGCATTTTGAAAGAGCCAAGAAATGCCTTGGTTAAACAGTACCAGACCTTGCTTTCATATGACGATGTAGAGCTTGAATTTGACGATGAGGCTCTCCAAGAGATTGCTAACAAAGCTATTGAACGTAAAACTGGAGCACGTGGTCTTCGCTCAATCATCGAAGAAACCATGCTAGATGTTATGTTTGAAGTTCCAAGTCAAGAAAATGTGAAAACTGTTCGTATCACAAAAGAAGCAGTTGATGGAACAGCTAAGCCAATCCTAGAGACAGCCTAGAGGTGACTATGGAAATCAATACACACAATGCTGAGATTTTACTGAGTGCTGCCAACAAGTCCCACTATCCGCAGGATGAACTTCCTGAAATTGCTCTTGCAGGACGCTCAAATGTTGGTAAATCGAGCTTTATCAATACCATGCTCAATCGTAAAAATCTAGCTCGTACCTCTGGAAAACCAGGGAAAACACAACTACTTAATTTCTTTAATATTGATGATAAGATGCGTTTTGTAGATGTGCCTGGTTACGGTTATGCCCGTGTGTCCAAAAAGGAACGCGAAAAATGGGGACGCATGATTGAGGAGTACTTAACCACTCGAGAAAATCTTCGAGCAGTGGTTAGTCTCGTTGACCTTCGTCATGATCCGTCAGCAGATGATGTACAGATGTACGAATTTCTTAAATATTATGAGATTCCAGTTATCATTGTGGCTACCAAAGCTGATAAGATTCCACGTGGCAAGTGGAATAAGCACGAATCAGCCATTAAAAAGAAATTAAATTTTGATCCAAGTGATGACTTTATCCTATTCTCTTCTGTAAGTAAGGAAGGAATGGAAAAAGCTTGGGATGCTATTTTAGAAAAATTGTGAGGAATACATATGGCAAAAACAATTCATACAGATAAAGCTCCAAAGGCAATCGGACCTTACGTTCAAGGAAAAATCGTTGGCAACCTTTTGTTTGCTAGCGGTCAAGTTCCTTTATCTCCTGAAACTGGAGAAATCGTAGGAGAAACGATTCAAGAACAGACTGAACAAGTTTTGAAAAACATTGGAGCTATTTTGGCAGAAGCAGGCACAGATTTTGACCATGTTGTTAAAACAACTTGTTTCTTGAGCGATATGAACGACTTCGTACCTTTCAATGAGGTATACCAAACAGCCTTTAATAAGGAATTTCCAGCTCGTTCAGCTGTGGAAGTAGCTCGTCTTCCTCGCGATGTAAAAGTCGAAATTGAAGTCATCGCTGAGATTGGATAAGCGAGTTGAAGTTTGGTTCTTCCAAACTTCTTTTGATATAAGGAGACTATGATGACAATGAAACAACTTCACCTGGTGATTGTAACAGGGATGAGTGGTGCAGGGAAAACTGTAGCCATTCAATCCTTTGAAGATTTAGGATATTTTACCATTGATAATATGCCACCAGCTCTATTGCCAAAGTTTTTGCAGTTGGTAGAGACCAAGGATGACGACCACAAGTTAGCCTTAGTGGTGGATATGCGAAGCCGCTCTTTCTTCTCAGAGATTCAGGCTGTCTTGGATGAATTGGAAAATCAAGATGATTTGGATTTCAAGATTCTCTTTTTGGATGCAGCTGATAAGGAATTGGTGGCACGTTATAAGGAAACTAGAAGAAGTCACCCTCTTGCAGCAGATGGTCGTATCTTGGATGGTATCAAGCTAGAACGCGAACTCTTAGCCCCATTAAAAAATATGAGTCAAAACGTGGTTGACACAACAGAGTTAACTCCTCGTGAACTTCGCAAGACTATTGCAGAGCAATTCTCGGACCAAGAACAAACTCAGTCCTTCCGTATCGAGGTCATGTCTTTTGGCTTTAAATACGGCATTCCAATTGATGCCGATTTGGTATTTGATGTTCGTTTCTTGCCAAACCCTTACTATCTGCCAGAACTTCGTAATCAGACAGGTGAAGACCAGGCAGTTTATGACTATGTCATGAACCATGAGGAATCTGAAGATTTCTACCGTCATTTGTTAGCCTTGGTTGCACCAATCCTACCAGGCTATAAAAAAGAAGGCAAATCAGTCTTAACTATTGCGATTGGTTGTACTGGTGGACAGCATAGAAGTGTCGCTTTTGCCAAGCGTTTAGCGAATGACCTATCTAAAAGTTGGCCTGTAAATGAAAGTCATCGTGATAAAGACCGAAGAAAGGAAACGGTAAACCGTTCATGAGAAAACCAAAGATTACGGTGATTGGTGGTGGAACCGGGATCCCAGTTATTTTAAAAAGTTTACGGGAAAAGGATGTCGACATTGCAGCCATTGTAACTGTTGCTGATGATGGAGGTTCTTCAGGTGAATTGCGTAAGAATATTCAACAGTTGACACCTCCAGGGGATTTACGTAATGTCCTTGTGGCCATGTCAGATATGCCAAAATTCTATGAAAAGGTCATTCAATACCGTTTTTCAGAGGATGCAGGTGCTTTTGCTGGTCATCCATTAGGAAACATTATCATAGCTGGATTATCTGAAATGCAGGGCTCAACCTATAATGCCATGCAATTGCTGAGTAAATTTTTCCATACTACAGGGAAGATTTTCCCATCAAGTGACCATCCTTTGACACTCCATGCTGTCTTTAAAGATGGATCAGAAGTTGCTGGGGAAAGTCACATTGCAGATCATCCAGGTATGATTGACCATGTCTATGTGACAAACACTCTAGATGATGAAAAACCGCAGGCTAGCCGTCGTGTTGTCAATACCATTCTTGAGAGTGATATGATTGTTTTGGGACCGGGATCGCTCTTTACTTCGATTTTGCCTAATATTGTTATTGAAGAAATTGGTCAGGCTCTTCTGGAAACTAAGGCTGAAATTGCCTATGTCTGCAACATCATGACTCAACGTGGAGAGACAGAACATTTCTCAGATAGTGATCACGTAGAAGTCTTGCATCGTCATTTGGGCCGTCCATTTATCGATACTGTCCTTGTTAATATCGAAAAGGTTCCGAGGGACTATATGGATACCAACCGTTTTGATGAGTATTTGGTGCAGGTTGAGCATGATTTTGAAGGTTTGCGTAAGCAAGTCCCACGTGTCATTTCATCCAACTTTCTACGCTTGGAAAATGGGGGAGCCTTTCACGATGGTGATTTAATCGTAGATGAGCTCATGCGGATTATACAGGTGAGAAAATGAGTTTTACAGTAGCAGTAAAAGAAGAAATTTTAAGTCAGCATCACCTGAGTCGTCATGAATTGTCAGCTATTATCAAGATGTCGGGTAGTATTGGTTTATCGAGCTCTGGTTTGACCTTGTCCGTCATTACAGAAAATGCTAAGTTGGCCCGTCATCTCTATGAATCTTTCTTGCACTTTTATGGCATCAAGTCTGAGATTCGTCACCACCAGAGAAGTAATCTACGGAAAAATCGCGTCTATACTGTATTTACGGATGAGCGAGTCCAGGAACTTTTAGCAGATTTGCGTTTGGCCGATTCTTTCTTTGGTTTGGAGACTGGGATTGATCCAGAAATTTTAGGAGATGAGGAAGCAGGTCGTGCCTATCTCTGTGGAGCCTTCTTAGCGAATGGCAGCATTCGTGATCCCGAGTCAGGGAAATATCAGTTGGAAATTAGTTCGGTTTATCTAGACCACGCCCAAGGGATTGCTTCGCTCTTGCAGCAGTTCTTGCTAGATGCAAAGGTTATCGAACGAAAAAAGGGGGCAGTGACCTATCTTCAGCGAGCGGAAGATATTATGGATTTCCTGATTTTAGTGGGAGCCATGGAGGCGAGAGATACTTTTGAAGGCGTCAAGATTCTCCGAGAAACTCGGAATGATCTCAATCGTGCTAATAATGCAGAGACAGCTAATATCGCTCGTACGGTTTCTGCGAGCATGAAAACCATCAACAATATCAGTAAAATCATTGATACCGTAGGTCTAGATAGCCTACCAGTAGATTTGCAGGAAGTAGCGCATTTGCGTATTCAACATCCGGACTACTCTATCCAACAATTGGCAGACAGTTTGACAAATCCACTCACAAAAAGTGGTGTCAATCATCGACTGAGAAAGATTAATAAAATTGCTGATGAACTATAGATAGGTACAATAGAAAATGACTAATCTTTATAATAAGTTGAATGAGCGTATATATGAGAATTGCAAGATGTATTATGATGAATACGCTAAGAAGATTGAACTGACTGAGAAACAATCCGGAATTATGGGCGGGTTATATCAGTCATTAAACATCGTTGCAAACGAATATCTTGTCAACAACGAAAAAGACAACTCAAAATATAGAGATTTACTCAACAAAATCGAAAAGTTATTAGGAATAATGTAAAACATCCCCTTTTTTACTATATACAATGAAATCATAAGTATAAAATATTTGTGATTTTTTTGTTTGAAAGGGGGGTGAAAATTATCTAGAGATGGGACTAAAAATTTAAAACCAGTTACAGAACGAAGCAAAGATGAAATAAGAGCTATTAGCTCAAAAGGAGGAAAAGTGTCTGGCATAGCTAGAAGAAAAAAATTGATCTAAAAAAGCATTTGAAACCCTCTTATCTTTGGATGTGACGGATAGTAAAATCAAGAAACAACTTGAAGAAATAGGTATGGCTGGCAACAATGAGGCATTACTAGCCTTTGCAATCTTTCAGCAAGCTGTAAAAGGCAATCAGAAAGATAATCAAGCTGACCAATACTAAAGATAAATACGATATACAAGAGCAGAAAGATTGCATCAAAGCGCTCAAGAACTATAAAACCACAAATCCTAGGATTCGTGGTTGTTTTTTATAGACTTGTTGAGTGTTTTGGTTGTACTTTTTGTTGAGGGTAGATATAGTTGATAGCATTGTTGACAGCAGTTGGTGCTTCACCAAGACCTGTTGCAATCAAGTCAATCTTACCATCGTAGTAGCAGCAGTCACCGATAGCGTAAATTCCAGCTTGGCTTGACTCCTGCTTGCTATTAACGATAATTTTGTGACGGTTAAGGTCAAGTCCCCAGTTTTTAAGATTACCAACTGATGATTTAAAGCCATAGTTGACAAAGAGGTGGTCCAACTCAATGGTTTCAGTCTCATCGGATTTGACTTTTGCGATTTCAAGCTTGTCAAGAGTTTTTCCATCTCCAAGAAGTTGACTTGGCACAAATGGTGTTTTGATGCTAACAGATGATTCTTGAAGAGCTTGGACACTATGCTCAAGCGCACGGAAGTTATCTCGACGGTGAACAAGTGTAGTTGGAGCAATCTTTTCAAAAGCTAAGGCCCAGTCCACAGCAGAGTCTCCTCCACCCAGGATGGTTACTTTCTTGCCAGCATATTGTTGAATGTTAGAAACGTGATAATGGATATTTTCATAACTATCAACACCTTCTAATTCAAGTGGACGCGGTTTAAAGGCACCTCCACCCATAGCGATAATAACAGCTTTACTACTATGAATACCTTTAGTAGTTGTTATCTTAAATACATCATTCTCTTTTTCAATGTCAAGAACAGTTTCATTGAGATATGCTGGTGTATCAAAACCTTTTAGTTGTTCTAAGAGGCGATTAGTTAGTTCTTCACCAGTGAGATTTGGGAAACCTGGGACATCAAGAATTTGCTTTTCAGGATAAAGAATGGCAGGTTGGCCACCTAATTGAGGAAGAGAGTCAATGATTTGTACTTTAGCTTGACGTAAATTTGCATAAAAGGCTGCGAAAAGACCAACTGGGCCACCCCCTATGATGGTAATATCATATAATTCAGACATGGTTTCTCCTTATTTCATTTTTATCATTTTATTCTATCATATTTTCTGCCAATTTAAAATGAGGTAGGGGGGAGAAAATTTCCATTAAAAATGGTATAATGAAGAGAAGCTTTTTTGGAGAGGGGACACAGGATGAATTTTCAGCAATTATCTAATCTTCAATACTGGTCTAGTTTGTTTTCCAGTCCTTGGAGTATTGCGATAAATGTGATTGATATTCTAATCGTTGCTTATATCTTATACCAATTTACAAAATCAATTGCAGGAACCAAGATTATGATTCTGGTTCGAGGCGTTTTAGTTTTTATCTTAGCTCAGATTGCGGCTAATTTTTTGGGCTTGACGACTATTTCCTGGTTGATTAACCAATTGATTACCTATGGAGTTATCGCAGCGGTTGTTATCTTTTCTCCAGAAATTCGGACAGGTTTGGAACGATTAGGTCGAGCTACGGACTTCTTTTCAAATACTCCTATAAGTTCAGAAGAGCAGATGGTACAGGCTTTTGTAAAATCGGTTGAGTATATGAGCCCACGGAAGATTGGAGCTTTGGTAGCTGTTCAACGTGTGAGAACCTTGCAGGAGTACATCGTTACAGGAATTCCTTTGGATGCTAAGATTTCTGCTGAGTTATTAATTAACATTTTTATCCCTAATACGCCTCTCCATGACGGTGCAGTCATTATCAGTGGAGATCGGATCGCAGTAACTTCTGCCTATTTACCACTGACTGAAAACACAGGTATTTCCAAAGAGTTCGGAACTCGTCACCGTGCAGCCATTGGTTTATCAGAAGTTTCAGATGCCCTTACTTTTGTTGTATCTGAAGAAACTGGAGGTATATCCATCACCTACAATGGTGTCTTCAAACATGATCTAAGTTTGGAAGAATTCGAGGAAGAACTACGTCGTATTCTGATACCTAAGGATGAACAAGAACTAAGCTTAAAAGAACGTCTATTAGGAGGCTGGAATAATGAAAAGAAATAGTCTTTATATCATCTCCTCACTCCTCTTTGCATGTGTCCTGTTTATCTATGCAACATCAATCAATTATCAAAACAATACCAATGCAAGGCAAACTAAAACTGAAACCTATACCAATACAGTAGTCAATGTACCGATTGATATTCAGTATGATAGTGAGCAGTATTTTATCAGTGGTTTCAGTTCAGAAGTAACGGTATTTTTGACGGGTTCGAATCGAGTCACCTTGGCTAGTGAGATGCAGGAAAGCACTCGTAAATTTAAAGTGACTGCTGATTTGACCCAGGCTACAGAAGGAACGATTGAAGTTCCCTTGACCATTGAAAATCTTCCAAGTGGTTTGACAGCTGTAGCAACACCTCAAAAGATCACAGTCAAGGTTGGTAAGAAAGTTACTCGAGATAATGTACCTGTTGTACCTCAAATTGATTCTAGTCAAATTGATGAGAAGATTATAATCGAACGTGTGACTGTTTCTGATGAAAAAGTTTCAGTAACTAGTGATGCGGATACACTATCTAAGATTGATCGGATTGTTGCAGTTTTACCAACGAGTGAACAGATTACAGGGAACTATTCTGGATCAGTTCCTTTGCAAGCTGTTGATAAAAATGGGGCTGTCTTACCAACAGTGATTACACCTTTTGAAACTACTATGAAAGTAACGACCAAAGCTGTAAGAACAACAAGTAGCACAACCACAACAAGTAATACTTCATCTACTGAAAACTCTTCAACGACAGCAGCAGAGACGAAGTCAGAATCTTAAAATAAACATTAAACTAGAAAAGGAATCTTAAAATGGGTAAATATTTTGGAACGGACGGAGTCCGTGGAGAAGCAAACGTAGAATTAACGCCAGAATTGGCCTTTAAATTGGGTCGCTTTGGAGGATATGTCCTCAGTCAACATGCGACAGAAGCGCCTAAGGTTTTTGTTGGACGTGACACTCGTATCTCAGGTCAAATGCTAGAAGCAGCTTTGATTGCAGGCCTCCTTTCAGTCGGAATTCACGTTTATAAGCTTGGAGTTCTTGCAACACCAGCAGTAGCTTATCTTGTCAAAACTGAAGGAGCGAGCGCAGGTGTCATGATTTCAGCTAGCCACAATCCAGCCCTTGATAACGGGATTAAATTCTTTGGTGGCGATGGCTTTAAGCTAGACGATGAAAAAGAAGCAGAAATCGAAGCCTTGCTTGACGCCAGTGAAGATACTCTCCCACGTCCAAGTGCTGAAGGATTAGGTACTGTTGTTGATTACCCAGAAGGATTACGCAAGTATGAAGCCTACCTGGTTTCAACTGGAACAGCTCTTGAAGGGATGAAGGTAGCCTTGGATACTGCTAATGGAGCAGCTTCTACAAGTGCTCGTCAAATTTTTGCAGATTTGGGTGCCCAAATCACTGTCATTGGAGAAAATCCAGATGGTTTGAACATTAACTTGAATGTTGGTTCGACTCACCCAGAAGCCTTGCAAGAACTTGTAAAAGAAAATCAATCTGCCATTGGTTTAGCCTTTGATGGTGATAGCGACCGTTTGATTGCTGTTGATGAAAATGGTGAAATTGTCGACGGTGATAAGATTATGTATATCATCGGTAAATACCTTTCTGAAAAAGGTCAATTGGCACAAAATACAATTGTAACAACAGTTATGTCCAACCTTGGTTTCCATAAAGCCTTGGATCGTGAAGGCATTAATAAAGCTGTCACTGCTGTTGGAGACCGCTATGTAGTTGAAGAAATGAGAAAATCGGGCTACAATCTCGGTGGAGAACAGTCAGGTCACGTTATCTTGATGGACTACAATACAACTGGTGATGGTCAGTTGTCAGCAGTTCAATTGACTAAGATCATGCAAGAAACAGGTAAGAGCTTATCTCAATTGGCTTCAGAAGTAACAATTTACCCACAAAAATTGGTTAATATCCGTGTGGAAAACACCATGAAAGACAAAGCCATGGAAGTACCAGCTATAAAGGCTATTATCGATAAGATGGAAGAAGAGATGGCAGGTAATGGACGTATTCTCGTTCGCCCAAGTGGAACTGAGCCACTCTTGCGTGTCATGGCTGAAGCACCAACAACTGAAGAAGTAGATTACTATGTGGATACCATTGCTGAAGTTGTGAAAGCAGAAATCGGAATTTAGGAAAGTTAGCAGAAAATAAGAAAATATGTTACAATGTCAAAGTAAATTGTAACCATGGAGAATATGATGAATTTAAAACGTGAACAAGAATTTGTTAGTCAGTATCACTTTGATGCGCGTAATTTTGAATGGGAAAATGAGAACGGAATTCCTGAAACAAAGGTTGATGTGAACTTCCAACTACTTCAACATGACCAAGAAAATCAAGTGACTTCTCTCGTAGTTGTTTTGAGCTTTATGATTGTCTTTGATAAATTTGTTATCAGCGGTACTATTTCTCAAGTGAACCACGTTGAAGGTCGTATCGTAGATCAACCAAGTGACTTTAGTCAAGAAGAAGTTGAGACGCTTGCTCGTCCTTCTTTGGATATGCTAAACCGTTTGACTTATGAAGTAACGGAAATTGCACTAGACTTACCAGGAATTAATTTGGAGTTTTAAAAGAATGAAATTAGCGGTCATAACAGACTCATCTGCTTTTCTACAAGCGGAAACCTTGCGGAAAGAAGATTTATTTATGCTTGATATTCCTGTGAATATCGACGGACAGGAGTATGTTGAAGGTGTAAATCTAACCGCTCAAGAATTTTATGAAAAAATGGCTCGTTCATCTGAACTACCTAAAACAAGTCAACCAAGTATTGCAAAGTTGGATGAAATTTTATCATCATTAAAAGAAAAAGGCTATACTCATGTTTTGGGTCTCTTCCTTTCTTCTGGAATCTCAGGATTTCACCAGAATATCCAGTATATGACGGATGAGTTCGAAGATTTAACCATTGCTTTTCCTGATACTCGCATTACAAGTGCGCCCCTAGGATTTATGGTGGAAAGTGTGTTTCAATGGTCTGATCAGGGAGATGATTTCCAGTCTATACTAGATAAGTTAACCGAACAGATTGAAAATACTTCTGCCTTTATCATGGTAGATGACCTTGATCATCTGGTTAAAGGTGGTCGTTTATCAAATGGCGCAGCTATTTTAGGGAATCTTCTTAGCATTAAACCAATTCTATATTTCAATGACCAAGGTGTTATCGAAGTTTATGAGAAGGTTCGTACAGAGAAGAAAGCAACAAAACGTCTAGTTGAAATTGTCAAAGATGTGACAAGTAACGGAAACTACCAGATTATGGTAATTCATGGGAATGCCTCTCAAAAAGCATCCGATTTACGTCAGCTATTGCTAGATAGTGGAGTAGCTACAGATGTTGAGATTGCAACCTTTGGTAGTGTTATTGGAACCCACCTGGGAGAAGGAAGCATCGCTTTGGCATACACACCAATTGTCTAGATTGTTCTTACAGGCTTTGTATCTTAAAATTGAACACGGACTATCTGCCTCTTGAAAAAAGATGCCAGTCTTGCCTTTTATGGAAAGTCGGCGCCATTCCCTATTTTTCATGGGCAGCTAACGTCCTTTGTATCTTAGCAATTGAACACGCCTGGAACCCTATGTGAAAAAGATAGTTCTTCCAAGGAGAAGAAACTCCTTGATCAGAACTCCTATTTTCACTTTGTGTTCTTACAGGCTTTGTATCTTAGATAGGAGTGAAGATGAGTATTCGAGTGATTATTGCTGGTTTTAAGGGAAGAATGGGGCAATCTGCTTGTCAGATGGTTTTGTCTGATCCTGAACTTGAACTAGTAGCTGTTTTGGATCCTTTTGAGACTGCATCTGAATGGCAAGGAATTCCAGTATTCAATGATAAAAATGACTTGGCATGCTTTAAAGCAGATGTATGGGTGGACTTTACTACACCAGCTGTCGCCTATGAGAATACACGCTTTGCTCTTGAAAATGGCTTTGCTCCAGTAGTAGGAACGACAGGTTTCACCAGTCAAGAAATCGAAGAATTAAAAGAAATGTCTCGTTCCAAAGGCTTGGGTGGCTTGATTGCTCCTAACTTTGCCTTGGGTGCTGTCTTACTGATGCAATTTGCAGCACAGGCAGCTAAATACTTCCCAAATGTGGAGATTATTGAGCTTCACCATGATAAGAAAAAAGATGCTCCGAGCGGGACAGCAATCAAAACAGCTGAGTTGATGGCTGAAGTTCGTGAGTCTATTCAACAAGGTGCTAGCGATGAGGAAGAACTCATTGCGGGAGCACGTGGAGCTAACTTTGATGGTATGCGAATCCATTCGGTTCGTTTACCAGGTTTGGTAGCTCATCAAGAGGTCATTTTTGGCAATCAAGGAGAGGGATTGACTCTGCGTCATGACTCCTATGATCGTAGCTCCTTCATGACAGGGGTGAATTTGGGAATCAAAGAAGTTGTCAAGCGTCATGAGCTTGTCTATGGATTAGAACACTTACTATGAAATTAACAAAAATGCCTTCTGAATTTCAGAAGGCTTTACCAGTATTAGAAAAAATTAAAGAAGCAGGATTTGAGGCTTATTTTGTTGGTGGCTCTGTTAGGGATGCCCTACTCAATCGTCCCATCCATGATGTGGATATCGCGACTTCATCTTATCCTGAAGAGACCAAGCAGATTTTTCCACGCACAGCTGATATCGGCATTGAGCATGGGACCGTTTTGGTTTTAGATGGAGATGAAGAGTACGAAGTAACCACTTTTCGAACAGAGGATGTCTATGTAGACTATCGGAGACCAAGTTCTGTTTCTTTTGTTCGTTCACTCGAAGAAGATCTCAAACGCCGAGATTTCACAGTCAATGCCTTTGCCTTGGATGAGACAGGAGAAATCGTTGATTTATTTGATGGTCTCAAAGATTTAGAAAATCAGATCCTGCGAGCTGTCGGTGTAGCTAGTGAACGTTTCAACGAAGACGCACTACGCATCATGCGTGGCTTTCGTTTCCAAGCTAGTCTTGGTTTTGAACTCGAGCAAGAAACGTTTGAAGCGATGAAGGCCTTAACGCCACTCTTAGATAAAATCTCTGTGGAGCGCACCTTTGTCGAGTTTGATAAGCTTTTACTGGCTCCCTATTGGCGAGTAGGTTTATCATCTATGATTGAGAGTCAAGCTTATGATTATCTACCAGATATGGTAGGCAGTCAGGAGAAACTCCAGTCTTTGTTTGATTTAGAAAATGATTTTACTTTTGAATCTTCTGAGCAAGCTTGGGCAGCACTTTTATGGGTTTTAGAAGTGGAAGATGCTCAACAATTTTTGAAACATTGGAAGACTTCACGCCAATTTGCCAAGCAGGTACAGGATTTGCTGTCTATTTTGGCTCTCCGAGAAGAAGGGGAGCTAGGTAAACGTGATTGTTACCGTTTTGATTTGGACTTGCTTCTACAGGCTGAAAATCTTCGTCAGGCTCAAGGAAAAGAAGTCAACCCACAAGCGATCACAGAAACCTACGAGAGCTTGACTATTCATGATAAGAAAGAGATGCAAATTAATGGTGGCATACTCATCAAGGAATATGGCTATCATCCAGGTCCAGAATTAGGAGATGTTTTAGAGGAAATTGAGTACGCTATTGTGGATGGTAATCTAGATAATGAAGTGGAAGCCATTCATTCATACTTAAGGGAGAGAAAATGAGTGATTTTATCGTTGAAAAACTAAGTAAATCCGTTGGTGATAAGACTGTTTTTAAGGATATTTCCTTTATTATCCATGACTTAGATCGCATCGGTCTTATTGGTGTCAACGGAACTGGGAAAACGACCCTTCTAGATGTGCTTTCTGGTGTTTCAGGTTTTGATGGTGACGTAAGCCCATTTTCAGCAAAGAGTGATTACAAGATTGGTTATTTGACCCAGAATCCGGAATTTGATGATAACAAGACTGTCTTGGATACTGTTTTATCCAGTGACCTCAAGGAAATCCAGTTGATTCGGGAGTATGAACTGCTTATGCTCAACTACAGTGAGGACAAGCAGGCGCGTCTAGAACGGGTCATGGCGGAGATGGATTCTCTCCAAGCATGGGAAATCGAAAGTCAGGTCAAGACTGTTCTCAGTAAACTAGGCATTCAAGAATTATCAACTCCTGTTGGAGCTTTGTCGGGTGGTCTTCGTAGACGGGTTCAATTGGCGCAAGTGCTTTTAGGAAATCATGATCTCTTGCTTCTTGATGAGCCTACCAACCATCTGGATATTGCGACCATCGAGTGGCTGACACTTTTCTTGAAGAATTCCAAGAAGACCGTCCTCTTCATCACCCACGATCGCTATTTCCTGGATGCTCTTTCTACGCGAATTTTTGAATTGGATAGAGGTGGATTAACAGAGTATCAGGGGAATTACCAAGATTATGTCCGTCTCAAGGCTGAACAGGATGAGCGTGACGCAGCTCTTCTTCACAAAAAGGAACAACTTTACAAACAAGAATTAGCTTGGATGAGACGGCAACCTCAAGCTCGTGCGACCAAGCAACAAGCTCGCATCAATCGATTCCATGACTTGAAAAAGGAAGTTTCAGATACTAGCCTTGAGACAGACTTGAGCATGAATTTTGAAACTAGCCGTATCGGTAAAAAAGTTATCGAGTTTAAGGATGTTTCCTTTGCCTATTACGATAAACCGATTCTGAAACATTTTAATCTTTTGGTACAAGCCAAAGACCGTATCGGAATCGTCGGGGACAATGGTGTTGGGAAATCAACCCTTCTTAACCTTATTGCAGGAAGACTTGAAGCTACTGAAGGACAAGTTATCATCGGTGAAACAGTTCGTATTGCTTATTTCTCTCAACAAATCGAAGGTTTAGATGAAAGTAAGCGGGTTATCAATTACCTGCAGGAAGTGGCAGAAGAAGTTAAGACGAGCGGTGGCTCTACGACATCCATTGCAGAATTACTGGAACAATTTCTTTTCCCACGTTCAACACACGGTACCTTGATTGAGAAGCTGTCAGGTGGAGAGAAGAAGCGTCTGTACCTCCTCAAATTACTCCTTGAAAAACCCAATGTGCTTCTCTTGGATGAACCGACAAATGACCTAGACATTGCGACCTTAACAGTTCTAGAAAATTTCTTACAAGGTTTTGCAGGACCAGTCTTGACAGTTAGTCACGATCGCTATTTCCTTGATAAAGTAGCAACTAAGATTCTTGCTTTTGAAGACGGGACTATCCGTCCTTTCTTTGGACATTACACAGACTACCTAGATGAAAAGGCCTTTGAAGCAGAAGCAGTAACACAAAGTCAAAAAGTTGAGAAGGAAAAAGTCGTCAAAGTCCGTGAAGAGAAGAAACGGATGACCTACCAAGAAAAGCAGGAATGGGCAAGTATTGAAGGTGATATCGAAAACCTGGAAAATCGTATCGCGGCTATTGAAGAAGAAATGCAGGCAAATGGCTCTGATTTTGGAAAACTAGCGACTCTTCAAAAAGAGCTAGATGAGAAAAATGAAGCCTTGCTTGAAAAATATGAACGCTATGAATATTTAAGTGAGTTGATATAATGGAAGAAACGATTATTAAATGGAGTAGTAAGAAAATCGTCTTGAGCCTTATTCTTTATCTACTAGAATTGGCTCTTCTACTTTGGATCTTTTCGTTTTTGCTGAGCTATCCCGAAGAATCACCTATGGGATTGGTGGCTTTCATTCTCTTTATTGGTTTCTTAATCCTCATCGTTGGCTTCATTTTGTATCAACGTTTGCGACTGCTTTTTTCTGATAAAGAGTATTTGAAATTTACGTCTCAAGGATTTTCCTATAAACCATATCCAAAGAAGGACTGGCAGTTTTATTCCTGGGGACAGGTAGAAAAGTTTGCTCTCACGAGAATTAAGGGTAGTAGAAATGCAAGGGATTTTTATATGATTGAGGTTCAGTTTTATGACAAGGAACTTTTAAAATCCAACTTTTTCTGGTATCGTCTTCGAAGTAGATTTACAAGTTCAAAACATTCTAACGTTTTGAAAATCCCAATCTATTTGCTGGATGTTGGCTTACCAAAGAGAGTATTTGAAACCATGTCTTACTTTGAGCGAGAGTGGTGCATCCAACAAAATCGCGAGCGAAATCAAAGCACTAAAAGCAAAAAGAAGTAAGTACTTCATTCAGCGAATGCTAGCAACAATTGAAGAAAAAATGAGAAGTCTTGTACCAAGTTTCAAGGCTTCTTTCTATTTTGCTTTTCTAGGAATTATGGTATAATAGGGAGTAAAAACTTTAAAAGAAAGAAACGCTATGAACTTAAAAGATTACATTGCAAGTATTGAAAATTATCCACAAGAAGGAATTACTTTCCGTGATATCAGCCCATTGATGGCAGATGGAAATGCCTACAGCTACGCTGTTCGTGAAATTGTTCAATATGCTACTGACAAAAAGATTGATATGATCGTAGGGCCAGAAGCGCGTGGATTTATCGTTGGATGTCCAGTTGCTTTTGAGTTGGGAATTGGTTTTGCACCAGTGCGTAAACCAGGGAAATTGCCACGCGAAGTGATTTCAGCTGACTACGAAAAAGAATATGGTGTTGATACTTTGACCATGCACGCAGATGCTATCAAACCAGGTCAACGTGTTCTTATTGTAGATGACCTCTTGGCAACAGGTGGTACTGTTAAAGCGACAATCGAAATGATTGAGAAATTAGGTGGTGTCGTAGCTGGTTGTGCCTTTTTGATTGAGCTTGATGAGCTAAAAGGTCGTGAGGCAATCGGAGATTACGATTATAAAGTTTTGATGCATTATTAATGAAAAACAGTCCCTAGGGCTGTTTTCTCTTAATGATGATATAAAAAAAGGCTATATCTAGTTAGAGAAAAACTATAATTGAAAACTATATCTTCTTACAGTATAATAAAGGGAAGAAGTGTCATCAGCTGGATTATTCCATTTGATGACAGTCAGGTTACTTGAGTCCAGTATGATACAGTTAGGAGATTTCCATGCCGATTCGAATTGATAAAAAATTACCAGCAGTTGAGATTTTACAAACAGAAAATATTTTCGTCATGGATGATCAACGGGCGGCTCATCAGGATATCCGACCCTTGAAAATTCTTATTTTAAATCTAATGCCGCAAAAAATTGTAACAGAAACTCAGCTCTTAAGACATTTGGCTAATACTCCTCTGCAATTAGATATTGATTTCTTATATATGGAAAGTCACCAATCAAAAACAACTCGCTCAGAGCATATGGAGACTTTTTATAAGACCTTCTCGGAAGTCAAAGACCAGTATTTTGATGGCTTGATTATCACAGGAGCTCCAGTTGAGCACCTTCCATTTGAGGAGGTTGACTATTGGCAAGAGTTTACCCAAGTTATCGATTGGTCTAAGACTCATGTCTTTTCGACCTTGCATATTTGTTGGGGAGCACAGGCAGGTCTATACTATCGCTATGGCGTAGATAAATACCAGATGGACCAAAAGCTTTCGGGGATTTATCCTCAAGATGTTTTGAAAGAAGGTCATCTCCTATTAAGAGGTTTTGATGATTTATATGTATCCCCTCATTCTCGCCATACAGAAGTCCACAAAGAAGATATCCTGAATAAAACAAATCTAGAGATTTTAGCATCAGGAAAAGAGGTGGGTATCTCTATCCTTGCGAGTCGAGATTTGAGAGAAGTCTATAGCTTTGGGCATTTAGAGTATGATCGCGATACGCTTGCAAAGGAATATTTTAGAGATCTAGATGCTGGTTTAGATCCACATATACCAGAAAATTATTTCAAAAATGATGACATTCATGAACTCCCATGTATGCGTTGGAGTTCATCTGCAGCTCTCTTCTTTAGTAACTGGGTAAATTATGCAGTTTACCAAGAAACGCCGTTTGAGTGGAAGAGTGTGGAAGATGATGTGTCTCATTTTGGATATTTATAAGAGGAATTATGACATATTTAGATGCTTTCAAATCAGGAAACTTAGTGTTACCGAGTGACCTGCTCTTACATTACAATCAACTGTTCTCGTCAAGCGATGATTTCTTGGTTTGGCAGTTCTTTTACCTACAGAATACAACGGCTTTAGGTGAATTGTCTCCAAGTCAGATTGCTGAAAAAATCGGCAAAAATGTCACTGAAGTCAATCAGGCTATTTCACGATTGACTGAAAAAGGGTTGCTTCAATACCGAACCATTGAACTGAATGGCGAAATAGAAGTAATCTTCGATGCAACTCTTGCCTTGGAGCGCCTAGACCAACTGTTTGAAAAACAAGCTCCAAACCAGGTGGAATCTGCTCCAAATGATTTAAAGAGCTTGGTAGATACTTTCCAACAGGAGCTAGGTCGTCTATTGAGCCCATTTGAAATTGAAGATTTGGAAAAGAGTTTGAAAGAAGACGGAACTAGTGCAGATTTGATAAAAGAAGCCTTACGAGAAGCTGTTTTAAATGGAAAACCAAATTGGAAATATATCCAAGCTATCCTACGAAACTGGCGTCATGAAGGGATTAGGAGTGTAGCCCAGGTAGAAGCGAAACGTCAAGAGAGAGAGGCAACAAACCCTCAAAATGTTCAGGTTTCATCTGATTTTAAAAATGCCATGGATCTTTGGAAAGACTAATATTTAGCAATAAAAAAACTTGCCTATGGCAAGTTTTTTTGTGTTCTTAATAAGTAAGTCCCCAGACACTTACAGAACGTTCAGCAACTGGGAAATCACCATAACCTTCAGCATTAATAGTCACTTGGTCTGAATGGTTGCCAAGCAAATCAACAAAAGTATGATCAGCCCATTCTGGACCTACAAACATGGTTTTGAAATTCTCTTGAGCGTTTGAGATAAGAACGGCAAGAGGCGATTGGTTGTCAGCTCCAGAACGAACCCAACCGATACAATTAGGGTCATCAAAGTAGTCCGTCTGCTCTCCATAAGATAAATCTTTTCGGATAGCTAGCAGATGGTCAAGAACTTCTTTAAAATCTTGCTGAGCATATTGACCAGAGATACCGTAGTAGTCTCCGTAAAAGACACAAGGGAGACCCTGCTCGCGCAAAAGAATAAGAGCATAGGCTGCTGGTTTAAACCATTCTTCTACAGTAGATTCTAAAGCTTGTCCTCGTTGAGTATCATGGTTTTCGACAAAGGTTACAGCCTTATCTGGTTTGATTTGAACCAGACTATCATTAAAGATGGTACGCAAATCGTAGTCTGCACCAGCCTGGCTTGCTTCAAAGAGACTCATATGGAGTCGGACATCGACAAGGTCAAAGCGTTCTTCGATTTTATCAAGGTATTCAAGGTTGGCATCCTTGTCTGGATTCCAGAATTCTCCAAAGACATAGAAGTCTTGTCCATATTTCTCTTTGATATCACGAATGAAATTACGCATAAAGAAGGAGTCAATATGCTTGACGGCATCTAAGCGGAAACCTGTTACGCCAGTCGTTTCCATGAACCAATCAGCCCAATCGTAGATATTTTGTATGACTTCTGGATGCTTGAAATCTAGGTCCGCATACATGAGATAGTCATAGTTACCATTTTCGTTATCGACTAATTCCTCGTGGGCCCACCCCTTATTATCTCCCTGGATAAGGTAAATACCAGACTTCCGTCTTTTGGCATCATAGTCAGTTCCAGTGAAGTGGTACCAGTGCCAGTGGAAATCATTGTAGGTGTTTTGTCTTCCATCAAAAGTAAAGTTTGTCCAACCATTGATGGTAAAAGGTTCTCCAAGTTCAATTGTGCGATCTTCTGGGTCGACTTCAATAACCTGGAAGGATTCTAAACGGTCTGCAGCTGCCTTATGGTTTAAGACGACGTCAGCCATAGGTTGAATCCCATGTGATTTAAGTGTTTGAATGGCTTGAAGATAGTCTTCTTTGAAACCGTACTTGGTACGCACAGTTCCTTTTTGGTCAAATTCACCGAGGTCAAAAAGGTCATAGACACCATAACCGACATCTTTTTCGTTGGTAGCTTTAAAGGCAGGTGGCATCCAGACGTGGCTAATTCCTAGATTTGCAAGGTGCTCAGCATCATCTGTAAGTCGCGTCCAGTGTTGTCCATCGTGGGGAAGGTACCACTCAAAATATTGCATTAGGGTTTGGTTTTTCATAGATAGTCCTCATACTTAACAATTTGAGAATCATTTTACCACAAAGCAAGCAAATGAGCAAACGTTTGCGCTACAAAAATAGACCTCAGGATGTGAATGTCTATTTTTACGGTAATAGAATGAAATTTCTCAACACAAATGACCATTCTCATTTAGAAATCATCAAGCAGAAACAAAAAGCTTGGCTAGTTCCTATGACATCAATGGAGAAATCACTTTCTACTTTGTGAATTTTCAACAAATTTGATATAATTGTATCTATGAATAAAGTATTCGTCAGTCGGCGTGTCGAAAAAAAGCTCCACAAAGGTCAGGCTCTTTTGGAAGAAGTTGATTTTCCAGACTTATCTGAAACTGATCAGGAAGTTGAACTTTTCAGCCAAAGCAAAGAATTTTTAGGGAAGGCTTATTTATCCCGACAAAATAAGGGAATTGGTTGGTTTGTAACCAACCAGAAAGTTTCTTTTAATCAAACCTTCTTTGAAAGCTTGTTTGAAAAAGCTAAACAAAAACGTTCTTCCTACTATCAAGATGAGTTGACAACTGCCTTTCGTTTGTTTAATCAAGAAGGCGATGGATTTGGTGGAATGACGCTGGATCTCTATGGAGATTATGTTGTTTTCTCTTGGTACAACTCCTATATTTATAGTCTTCGCCAAGAGATTATTGCAGCCTTCTCTCAGGTATTCCCGGAAGTCATAGGTGCCTATGAAAAGATTCGCTTTAAAGGTCTAGACTATGAGTCTGCCCATATCTATGGTCAAGAAGCAGCTGAATATTTCACTGTTCTCGAGAATGGAGTCTTCTACCAAGTATTTATGAATGATGGTCTTATGACAGGAATTTTCTTGGATCAGCATGAAGTTCGTGGGAGCTTGGTTGATGGTTTAGCAATGGGGAAATCCTTGCTCAATATGTTTTCCTACACAGCGGCCTTCTCAGTCGCTGCAGCTATGGGGGGAGCTAGTGAAACAACCTCTGTAGACCTAGCCAAACGTTCAAGAGAACTATCAGAAGCTCATTTTCATGCCAACGGTTTGAGTCTAGACAATCATCGACTGCTTGTCATGGATGTCTTTGAATACTTTAAATATGCTAAAAGAAAAGGTTTAAGCTATGACGTGATTGTTCTGGATCCGCCTAGCTTTGCCCGAAATAAAAAACAAACATTCTCTGTAGCTAAGGATTATCATAAGTTGATTTCCCAAAGCCTAGAGATTTTAAACCCAGGTGGAATCATTATTGCTAGTACCAATGCGGCTAATGTTTCCCGTCAAAAATTCACAGAACAAATCGACAAAGGATTTGCAGGTAGAAAGTATCAGGTCCTTCATAAATATGGACTTCCAGCAGACTTTGTCTACAATGAAAAAGATGAAAGTAGTAATTACCTCAAAGTGATTACCATGAAGGTTAGTAAATGAAATTAATTGTTTCTGTCATGCCAAGAAGTATAGAAGAGGCTCAGGCTATTGATGTTATGCGGTATCATGATGCAGATATCATTGAGTGGAGAGCAGACTTCTTACCCAAGGAAGCTATCTTGCAGGTAGCGCCAGCTATTTTTGAAAAATTTGCAGGTCGTGAGCTTGTTTTCACTTTACGTACTCATGCCGAAGGTGGTCAAATTGAGCTCTCTTCAGAAGAGTATGTTCAGATTATCAAGGAAGTGGCACAGCTTTATCAACCAGATTATATTGATTTTGAGTATTTTAGCTACAAGGATGTTTTTGATCAGATGTTGGACTTTCCAAATCTCGTCTTGAGCTACCATAACTTCCAAGAAACACCTGAGAATCTAATGGAAATCTTGTCTGAGTTAACAAGTTTAAATCCTAAGGTTGTGAAAATAGCTGTTATGGCTAATACAGAACAAGATGTGTTGGATCTGATGAACTTTACACGTGGCTTTAAAACACTGAATCCTGAACAAGAATATGTAACGATTTCTATGGGAAAAGTGGGCAAGGTCTCTCGTATTACTTCAGATGTGACTGGTTCTAGTTGGTCTTTTGCAAGTCTAGATGAAGCTAGTGCTCCAGGACAAATTTCACTATCTAGCATGAAAAAAATTAGGGAGCTTCTAAATGAAGATTGATGGCTACACACGTTTAGCAGCTGTAGTCGCAAATCCTATCAAACACTCCATTTCTCCCTTTATTCACAATAGCGCTTTTGAAGCAACCAATACCAATGGTGTTTATCTTGCTTGGGAAGTAGATGCGGCTGAACTAGCAGAAACAGTTGCTAATATTCGTCGCTACCAGATGTATGGAATCAATCTTTCCATGCCTTACAAGGAACAAGTGATTCCTTATCTGGACCAGTTGAGCGAAGAGGCTTGTTTAATTGGTGCAGTTAATACAGTTGTGAATCGAGAAGGAACATTAATTGGATATAACACAGATGGCAAGGGATTCTTTAAGAGCTTGCCTTCTTTTAAAATATCAAGGAAAAGAGTGGTTTTGTTAGGAGCAGGCGGTGCAGCCAAGGCAATTTTGGCACAGGCAATCTTGGATGGAGTAAGTCAGATTTCTGTCTTTGTTCGTTCTTCATCCATGGAAAAAACAAGACCTTACTTAGAAAAAATACAGAATGCGACTGGATTTAGAGTAGATTTATTTGCATTAGAGGATATTCAAGAACTTCAAGACAGCATCACTCAAGCCGACCTCTTGGTTAATGCTACTAGTGTGGGCATGGATGGATCCTCTCAGCCGATCCCGACCAGCATCGTTTTACCAGAGAAGCTCATGGTAGCAGATGTGATTTATCAACCCTTTGAAACTCCATTTCTAAAGTGGGCTAAAGAGCAGGGAAATCAATCTATCAATGGCCTTGGCATGTTGCTTTACCAAGCTGCTGAAGCTTTTGAGTTATGGACAGGCAAGGAAATGCCAACAGATCAAATCTGGGAATTATTAAAACAAAAGTACCAATAAAGAAAAAGGAGATCTGCTATGAAAATTAGAATAGACCTTCCACATCATCCTTACGATATTCAGATTGAAAAAGGATGCTTGTCTCAAGCAGGAAAATGGTTGCGCGAACTTTGGCAACCACAAAAAATTGTTATCATAACGGATAACCGTGTTGCTTCACTCTATGCAGAAAAGGTTAAATTGAGTTTGGAGGATGCTGGCTTTCAAGTGGCAGTTTTTGACTTTTTAGAGGGCGAAGAACGAAAAAATCTGACTACAGTTCAAAAAGTCTATGAATTTTTAGTTAAGCAAGGTTTAACTCGTAGTGATGGCATCGTAGCCCTCGGAGGTGGTGTAGTTGGCGATTTGGCTGGTTTTGTGGCTTCAACCTACATGCGAGGAGTTCATTTCGTTCAAATTCCAACTAGTTTGACAGCCCAGGTGGATTCTTCAATCGGTGGTAAGACAGGAGTGAATACTCCTTTTGCTAAGAATATGGTAGGAACTTTTGCCCAGCCGGATGGTGTTTTGATTGACCCAACTGTTCTTGAGACCTTGGGTAAGAGAGAGTTGATTGAAGGAATGGGTGAAGTCATCAAGTATGGCCTGATCGAAGATTCAGAGCTTTGGGACCTATTATCTGATATGGATGGTTCTGTCGAAAGCATATTGGAACATTCCGAGAGTTTGATTGAGCATTCTTGTCAGGTTAAGCGCAAGATGGTAGTTGAGGATGAGTTGGATAATGGCGTTCGTTTATATCTCAACTTTGGTCACACAATTGGCCATGCCATCGAAGCAACTGCTGGTTACGGAAAAGTCATGCACGGTGAGGCAGTAGCTATGGGAATGGTTCAGGTCTCTAAGGTAGCCGAAGAAAAAGGACTCATGCCAGTGGGAATAACCAAATCTATCCGAGAGATGTGTCAGAAATTTGGGCTTCCTGTTGATTATGAAAACTGGGATCTTGAAAAGCTCTATCAAGCTTTGACTCATGATAAAAAAGCGCGTGGGAATACCATGAAGTTAGTTTTGGTACCTGAGCTTGGTTCAGCGACGATTCACCCAGTTTCTCTCGAAGAAATGAAAGATTACTTAGTAAAATAAGGAGAATGTATGAGATATTTAACAGCAGGAGAATCACATGGTCCTCGTCTGACAGCAATTATTGAAGGAATTCCAGCAGGACTGCCTTTGACTGCAGAAGATATCAATGAGGATCTCAAACGTCGCCAAGGCGGTTACGGTCGTGGTGGACGCATGAAAATCGAGAGTGATCAGGTTGTCTTCACTTCTGGGGTTCGTCATGGTAAGACGACAGGGGCTCCCATTACCATGGATGTCATTAACAAAGACCACCAAAAATGGCTAGATATCATGTCTGCCGAGGATATTGAAGACAAACTCAAAAGTAAACGAAAAATCACACATCCTCGTCCAGGTCACGCAGACTTGGTTGGGGGCATCAAATACCGCTTTGATGATTTACGAAATTCTTTGGAACGTTCATCTGCTCGTGAAACAACTATGCGAGTGGCAGTTGGAGCTGTTGCTAAGCGGCTTTTAGCTGAGCTTGATATCGAAATTGCTAACCATGTTGTTATCTTCGGTGGTAAGGAAATCAATGTTCCAGAAAACTTAACAGTCTCAGAGATTAAGAAATTGGCTGCCCAGTCTGAAGTTTCTATCGTCAACCAAGAACGTGAGCAGGAGATTAAGGACTATATTGACCAGATTAAGCGAGATGGGGATACCATCGGAGGTGTTGTGGAAACAGTTGTCGGAGGTGTTCCGGTTGGTCTTGGTTCTTATGTTCAATGGGATCGTAAACTAGATGCAAGGCTAGCTCAAGCTGTTGTTTCTATCAATGCCTTTAAGGGTGTGGAGTTTGGTCTTGGTTTTAAAGCAGGCCATCTTAAGGGTAGCCAAGTCATGGATGAAATTCTCTGGTCATCAGAAGATGGCTATACTCGTCGGACTAATAACCTTGGAGGCTTCGAAGGTGGTATGACCAACGGCCAACCGATTATCGTTCGTGGAGTTATGAAGCCAATTCCGACTCTCTACAAGCCGTTGATGAGTGTTGATATTGAAACTCATGAGCCTTATAAAGCAACAGTAGAGAGAAGTGATCCTACTGCTCTTCCAGCAGCAGGTGTCGTTATGGAGGCAGTCGTAGCAACGGTTTTGGCTCAAGAAATCCTTGAGAAATTCTCCTCTGATAATCTGGAAGAATTAAAAGAAGCTGTTGCGAAACATCGGGAGTATACAAAGAATTATTAAGGAGTTCTTATGGCAAAAACCATCTATATCGCAGGACTAGGTTTGATTGGTGCTTCCATGGCACTCGGAATCAGGCGGGATCATCCTGATTATGAAATTTTAGGATACAATCGTAGTCAAGCGTCTAGAGATATTGCCTTGGAGAGAGGAATGATTGACCGAGCGACGGATGATTTTGCTAGTTTTGCTCCACTTGCAGACGTCATCATTCTTACCCTGCCAATCGAGCAAACTATTGCCTTTATTAAGGAATTGGCCAACTTGAACTTGAAAGAAGGTGTCATTATTTCTGATGCTGGATCGACCAAGTCAGCTATCGTGGCTACAGCAGAGAAGTATTTTGCTGATAAGTCCGTTCGCTTTGTTGGAGCTCATCCCATGGCAGGAAGTCATAAGACAGGAGCTGCCTCTGCGGATGTTAATCTTTTTGAAAATGCCTATTATATCTTCACGCCATCTAGTCTGACAACTCCGGATACGCTCGAAGAAATGAAAGACTTGCTGTCAGGTCTCCATGCTCGTTTCATTGAAATCGATGCTGATGAGCATGACCGAGTGACTTCTCAGATTAGCCATTTTCCGCATATCTTAGCATCAGGCCTGATGGAACAAACTGCAAGTTATGCTGAAGAGCATGAAATGGCGCGACGCTTTGCGGCCGGTGGATTTCGAGATATGACCCGGATTGCTGAAAGTGAGCCAGGCATGTGGACTTCTATCCTCTTATCCAATCGGGATACCATTATTGAACGCATCGAGGACTTCAAGGGCCGTTTGGACGAGATTGGACAAGCTATCAGTAAGGGTGATGAAAACCAAATCTGGAATTTTTTCAATCAAGCGCGTGAGCAACGTCAAGCTATGGAAATCCATAAACGTGGCGGAGTAGATAGCTCATTTGACCTCTATGTAGACGTTCCCGATGAGGAAGATGTGATTTTACGCATCTTGGAATTGCTACGTGGAACTTCTTTGGTCAATATCCATATCAATGAGGAAAACCGTGAGGATGTTCACGGGATTCTGCAAATTTCCTTTAAGAATGCTCAGGATTTAAAACGTGCTGAGCAAGTCATTACAGAAAATACTGACTACACAGTCGTTATTAAATAAGGAGGACAATTATGTCAAATATTTATGATAGTGCAAATGCCCTAAGTCGTGGACTACGCGAATTGCCTGAATACAAGGCAGTTAAAGAAGCTAGAGATGCCATCCAAGCGGATACAGAAGCAAGCAAAATTTTTGCAGATTATATTGCTTTTCAACATGAAATCCAAATCATGGCACAGACTGGTCAAATTCCAGATGCTTCTTTCCAAGAAAAAATGGAAAGCTTTGGTAAGCAGATTCAAGGGAACTCTCTCTTGTCAGAATTCTTTGCCAAACAGCAACAACTTTCTATCTACCTTTCTGATATTGAAAAAATTGTCTTTGAACCAATTTCAGAACTTTTAAAATAAGAATTTACCTCATAAAGTCAGGAATTTTTAAGAAATTTCTGACTTTTTATGATAAAATAAGAAAAAGTATTGTCAGTATGAGGGCCGGTATGAAGTTAAAAACAAACGTTAACCATTTGAAAGGTAGTATTCGAGTACCAGGAGATAAGTCCATCAGTCATCGCTCTATTATTTTTGGAAGCTTGGCTGAGGGTGAGACTAAAGTTTATGATATCTTGCGTGGTGAAGATGTCTTGTCAACCATACAGGTATTTCGTGATCTCGGCGTAGAGATTGAGGACAAGGATGGTGTCGTTACCATACAAGGTGTTGGCATGGATGGATTGAAAGCACCTCAGAAAGCCCTGGATATGGGGAATTCTGGGACCTCTATTCGTTTAATTTCAGGAGTCCTTGCTGGCGCAGACTTTGAAGTAGAGATGTTTGGAGACGATAGTCTTTCCAAGCGCCCTATGGATCGTGTAACTCTTCCCTTGAAAAAGATGGGAGTTACCATTTCAGGTCAAACAGAGCGAGACTTGCCACCTTTGTACTTAAAAGGAACGAAAAACTTAAGACCTATTCAATACGAATTGCCAATCGCTTCTGCCCAAGTCAAGTCAGCTTTGATTTTTGCGGCTTTGCAGGCTCACGGCCAGTCAGTCATTATCGAGAAGGAGTGCACTCGTAATCACACAGAAGATATGCTCCAACAATTCGGAGGTGATTTGAGTGTCGATGGTAAGAAAATCACTGTCCAGGGGCCACAGAAACTAAGTGGACAAACGGTTGTCGTACCAGGAGATATTTCTAGTGCAGCCTTTTGGTTGGTAGCAGGTTTGATTGTGCCAAATTCTCGAGTGGTACTTAAGAATGTCGGTATTAATGAAACACGTACAGGTATTATCGATGTTATCCGAGCTATGGGCGGGAAATTAGAGATTACTGATATGGATCCAATTGCCAAATCTGCAACCTTGACTGTCGAGACTTCAGAACTAAACGGGACAGAAATTGGTGGAGCCTTGATTCCACGTTTAATTGATGAATTGCCGATTATCGCGCTCCTTGCTACCCAAGCTCAAGGTCAAACAGTTATCAAAGATGCAGAAGAACTCAAGGTCAAAGAAACGGATCGCATTCAAGTTGTTGCGGATGCTTTAAATAGCATGGGAGCAACTATTACTCCTACAGCAGACGGAATGATTATCAAAGGGAAATCTACCCTCCATGAAGCCAAAGTCAACACCTTTGGAGACCATCGTATCGGTATGATGACAGCCATTGCAGCTTTCTTGGTTGCGGATGGAGTAGTCGAATTGGATCGATCCGAAGCTATTAATACTAGCTACCCAAGCTTCTTTGATGATTTGGAGACTTTGATTCATGGCTAAGGTTTTACTAGGTTTTATGGGTTCAGGAAAAACGACTATTGCTAGAAAGCTGGATTCTGACTTCGTAGATATGGATGCCTTGCTGGAAGACCGACTGGGGATGCCGATTGCTCGTTTCTTTGAAGAAAAAGGAGAAGCAGCCTTCCGTCAGCTAGAAGAAGAGGTCCTAGCTGAACTGCTGAAGACAGATAAAGTTATTTCCACAGGAGGAGGGATTGTTATTTCGCCACGTAATCGTGCCTTGCTCAAGCAAAATCCAGACAACATCTACCTTAAAGCAGATTTCGATACCCTTTACCAGCGAATTTCAGCCGATAAGGACAATCAACGTCCACTATTTTTAAAGAATAGCAAGGAAGATTTGGCTGCAATTTTTAAAGAAAGACAAGCTTGGTATGAGGAAGTGGCTAGTCAGATTGTAGATGTATCAAGTTTAAACCCAGATGAAATTATAGAGGAACTGAGATGAAAATTGCCTATCTAGGTCCTAAAGGATCTTTTTCGCACCATGTGGTGCAAACGGCTTTTCCTCATGAGGAACTAGAGCCTTTTTCAAATATTACGGACGTTATCAAAGCATATGAACAAGGTTTGGTAGACTATTCAGTAGTGCCAGTTGAAAATTCCATTGAAGGTAGTGTTCATGAGACCTTAGACTATCTTTTTCATCAAGCTCGAATTCAAGCTGTGGCGGAGATTGTGCAGCCAATTCATCAACAGTTGATGGCAGTGCCAGGGCAAGTTAAAATTGAGAAAATCTTTTCTCATCCGCAGGCCTTGGCGCAGGGGAAGAAATTTATCGATGAGCATTATCCAGACGCTCAACTAGAAGTCACTGCCAGTACAGCCTACGCTGCGCGCTATGTTTCCGAGCATCCAGAACAGCCTTTTGCGGCCATTGCCCCCAAAAGTTCGGCTGGAGAATATGGTTTGGAATTAATTGCTCAAGATATTCAAGAGATGGAAGCCAATTTCACTCGCTTTTGGGTTTTGGGTGCAGAGTTGCCACAGATTCCTTTACAAGTTGCAACTGAAAAAATGAGTCTAGCATTGACCTTGCCAGACAATCTTCCAGGCGCTTTATATAAGGCACTTTCTACCTTTGCTTGGCGCGGGATTGACCTAACTAAGATTGAGAGTCGCCCCCTAAAAACAGCACTAGGTGAGTACTTTTTTATCATTGATGTGGACTATGCTGACAAAGAATTGGTCCATTTTGCTCAAAAAGAATTAGAAACGATTGGGATCCACTATAAAGTACTAGGAGCTTACCCTATCTATACCATACAGGATAAAGGGAAGGAGAAGGAATGACTAGAGAAAATCCTCTAACACACCATGAGAAACTACGTTACGACTATCTATTAAAAAACATCCACTATCTAAATGATAAAGAAAAGAGAGAGTTTGCTTTTTTACAAGCTAAGCTGGATGGTCAACAAGAAGCTCGTTCAGTTGTCGTAGAAGAAGCAGAAAGCCAAGACTATACGGAACCTAACACAGGTCTTCCGAGTTATACTAATCGAAGTCGAGCTAGTCGACGTAGTAGTCTACCGCAACCAAAAGCTAAGATTCCTAAGCAGAAGAAACCAAAGAAAAAAAGAGTCTTTCGCTTTAAACGCATACTTGCTTGGTTAGGAATGCTGTTGCTTTGTGCTGCAGTAGGAATGATTTTTATGTTCTTGAAAGGTTTCCAGTCAGCCAATCCGAATGGCTCAAGCGGGTCGAAAGATGCCAAGGCTGCCCAAGTTGAAGTTTTCAATGGACAGGATACAAGAGATGGTGTCAATATTCTTATCTTAGGAACAGATGGCCGTATTGGACAGAATAGTTCAGAAACACGGACAGATTCTATTATGGTTCTCAATGTAAGTGGTAAGGATAAAAAGCTTAAACTTGTAAGTTTTATGCGTGATAACCTAGTTTATATTGATGGTTATAGCCAAGTTATTAACGGACAAAAACAAGCTGACCATAAGTTGAACTTGGCCTACGAATTGGGGGAACAAGAAGGAAAACAAGGGGCTGAAATGGTACGTAAGGTCCTTAAAGATAACTTTGACCTAGATATCAAATACTATGCCCTTGTTGATTTCCAAGCTTTTGCGACTGCCATTGATACGCTTTTCCCTGATGGTGTGACTATTGATGCTCAATTTTCAACCCTAAATGGTGTTCCAGTTAAAGAAGCTACAGTCGGTGATGACTTGCATGCGACAGAAACCGAATCACCTACACAGACTATTAAAGTTGGGACACAACAAATGAACGGTTCAACTCTTCTCAACTATGCACGTTTCCGTGATGATGATGAAGGAGACTATGGACGCACTCGTAGACAGCAACAAGTCATGACTGCTGTTTTACAGCAAATTAAAGATCCTACAAAACTTTTCACAGGTTCAGAAGCACTTGGTAAAGTATTCGCTATGACATCTACAAACCTTCCTTATACCTTCTTATTGACCAACGGTTTATCCGTCCTTGAAGGAGGTCAGAACGGTATTGAAAGACTAACAGTACCGGAACTTGGAGACTGGGTAGATGACTATGATGTCTATGGAGGCCAAGCCCTTCGAGTGGATCAAAAAGCTTACCAGAATAAGCTAGCCCAAATGGGATTTAGATGATAAAAATACTACAATCAAAGCTTGAAACATCTAACTAAATGGGTGTCTCAGGCTTTGATTTTTCTCAGTATCTGATGGATTTTTAGGGCTTTTTTATGGTATAATAAAACGATATAACTCGTTATTGGACAGAAGAGGAGAGACATGAGTGATTTGAAAGCGATTCAGGCTCGTAGTCTGGAAATGGCTGAATATTTCGTCGCATTTTGTAAAGAACATGATTTGTTGTGCTATCTCTGTGGTGGAGGAGCCATTGGCGCCCTTCGTAATAAGGGCTTTATCCCTTGGGATGATGATTTGGACTTCTTTATGCCACGAAAGGACTATGAAAAACTAGCAGAGTTATGGCCTCAATATGCGGATGAGCGTTACTTCCTATCAAAGAGTTCTAAAGACTATGTAGACCGTAACCTCTTTATCACCATTCGTGATAAGGAGACGACTTGTATCAAGCCTTATCAACAAGATTTAGATCTTCCCCACGGCTTGGCTTTGGATGTTCTTCCCTTGGACTACTACCCTAAAAATCCAGCAGAGCGCAAGAAACAGGTCCGCTGGGCTTTGATTTATTCTCTATTTTGTGCACAAACCATTCCAGAAAAGCATGGAGCTCTCATGAAGTGGGGTAGTACCATTTTACTAGGGTTGACTCCTAAATCGCTTCGCTATCGTATCTGGAAAAAGGCTGAGAAAGAAATGACCAAGTATGGACCAGCTGAAAGTGATGGCATTACAGAATTATGTTCAGGTCCAGGATACATGAAGAAAAAGTATCCAATTCAAGCCTTTGAAGACAACATCTTCCTACCTTTTGAAGGAACAGAAATGCCTATTCCGGTTGGTTATGATGCTTATCTTAGTACAGCTTTTGGTGACTATATGACACCACCGCCTGCAGACAAGCAAGTACCTCACCACGATGCCATAATAGCAGATATGGATAAGAGCTATAGAGAATATAAGGGAGAGTACAATGCAAGAAAAAATTAGTATCATTGTTCCTGTATACAACGTAGAAAATTATCTTGAACGATGTGTTGAGTCGATTTTAAAGCAGACTTATACCAATTTTGAATTGCTACTTATCAATGATGGTTCGACAGACCAGAGTGGTGACTTGTGTGATCAGCTGGTTTCTAAAAATGAAAATATCAAGGTTTTTCATCTTGAGAACGCTGGAGTTTCCAATGCCAGAAATGTAGGTATCCAAAACTCAACTGGAGAATGGATTACTTTTATTGATAGTGATGATTTTATTACGCCAGATTATTTGGAAACTTTGATAAGCGCAGTAAAATCAGATATTTCTGTTGGTTTCTCAGTTGCTCGTTTGCATCATGTAAAAAATGGACAAGTGACAGATTTGCCTGAGTTTTCAGGTCAAGAGTCAATATGGTCTGCTGAGCAAACCATGAAAGAACTATTGATGACTACTCGAACTTCTTTTTTCCCTGTTGCAAAATTATTTAAAAAGGAATTAATTGAAGATTTTAAATTTAGTACAGATTATCATTTAGCAGAAGATGCTCTATTCTTAACAGAAGTTTTACTTGAAACAAAATGTAAGAGTGTATTTATAGACAAACCAATATACTATTACGATCATAGAGAAGGGAGCGCAACTACATCTGTGAATAACCATGTTTTTGACACTATAGAAGTATATAAAATCATTATTCCTAAAGTTTACCAATGTTTCCCTCAATTAAAACCTGAATTAGTAAATAGAGAATCTTGGTCTTATATTACAGTCTACGATAAAATAATCTTCACAGATTCGACTGAATATCAAGATGAGAAAACTCAATTGAGAAAGTGGATAGTTAGTCATACCTCGCAAATATTGAGTGATCCTTATTTTACTAGTTTTCGGAAAATAGCCATTTTGTCACTGGGAATTTCTCCATGGATTTATAGACAAATTGTAGGCTTGAATAAATAATGTCATTAAAGGAGTTGAAGATGAATTTTTCAAAAATGAATGAATGCTTTGAAAAATCAAAACTGTGGATTTCATATCTTTTTGTTTTCATTTCGATTTTAAGTATGAGTTCACTAATTTATAAAATAACAAATCCGATTTATAAGGGACTTTCAGCAGTTGTTGTTCTGTCAATTTGTTTAACTTTATTTTTTAATTGGAAACGAATAGAGATAGATAAGAAGTTTCTTACCCTATTTGGTCTTTTAGTGGGCAGTCACTTTTTATCAGCGCTCATTAATAGATCTGGACACCTGCTCGGAAATATGGTTGAAATTTTCTTTATGCTGGCTTATGTTTTATTATTTACCATGGTAAAACCTGATCAGCTAAGGAAGTTATTAGGTATGATTGCAGGAACCATACAGATTGTCTCATTTGCTTCGGCCATATTTGCTTTTGCTTTATTACTTTCAAGAGTTTTAATTCTATTTCAGATTGGAGAGAACTCTTATTATTACGGAGTAATGAATGGCCGATTATGGGGACTTGTTAACCCTAACGCCAGTGCGATTTTCTCATACATTAGTATCGTTTTTGCTATGTATTTAATACATAAGGGAAGCAAATACTCTGTTTATCTTAAAATTAATAATGTCGTTCAGTTAGTTTATTTTGCAACCATGCAAAGTAGGGGAGCTCTTTTATCAGTGCTTCTAATGCTAGTATTCTATTGTATTTTTGTCACTAGGGGAAGATTTGCCAAAAAATGGCTAACTTTTTTAGTAGCTAGTATCTTACTAACAGGTAGCAATATTGGTATTAGTTATTTAACTTCAGTATATATTTCAGCAGCCAAGGCAACTGTAATTGACTTAAATAAAGGTAAATCTTATTCTGAAACTGATTCGGATGTTGCTAAGAAAAATGGGGAACTTCACTTGATTGAAACAACTCCAAGTGGACGTACCTATATTTGGAAAAATGCAATCAAAATGGGAAGTGCAAAACCTCTATTTGGTTATGGTGTTCGAAACGTATCAGATTATTACACAAAATATTTTAGTAAATTTGAAATTGAAAACTCACTTATTGGAGGTAATTTCCACAATATCTTTGTTACAATTTTTGTGAGTTCCGGATTCTTGGGTCTCATTTCTTTCATACTCATCATTGCTTATGTAGGTTTCCGCTTTGTTTCTTACTTAGTTAAATCAAAGAAAAATAGTGAAAAACTGATTATGATTCTATTCTTTGGAATTTTATTTGGTCAGTTGTTTGAGAGCCAAATTATGTATTCAACCAACTTCATCAACATCATTTTTTGGTTAGTTGTAGGATATGGTCTAATGATTTGTGAGAAAGAAAAAAATATCCGTTACAAAGAAGTAACTGATATTTCTGAAATTCAACAAATGGAGTTAGGAATCATGGAGTATATCCATGAAGTGTGTCATAAAATTGGTGTCAAATACTTCTTGTCCTATGGTAGTTTAATTGGGGCAGTTCGTCATAAAGGTTTTATTCCTTGGGACGATGACATGGATATTTGTATGCTTCGTGATGATTATGAAAAACTGCAAGATTATATGATTGCACATCCAGACGAGCGCTATGAATTAATGTCTTATAAAAATAATGTCAATTATGTCTATCCTTTTATGAAAGTTCAAGACAATCATACCTATTTGGTTGAAGAAGATGTTCGAATTGATTCAGATATGGGGATTTATGTTGATATCTTTCCTGTAGATGGATATGAAGATGATCAGGCATTTAAAGATAAGATGACTAAGATCATTAAAAAGCGTCAATTAAGTTGCTACACTTTTAAAGGAATTACGAATAGTAAAAGTGTAGTAAATTCAATTATCCGCTATATTTCTGTTATTATCTTTTATTTTACTAACACAAATAAGTATGTTGCCCAAATTGATGAGCTTGCTAAATCTAGAAAAGTAGAAGATTATGAATTTGTGGATTATGTTGTCTATAAAGATATGAATAAACCCGTTTGGAAACGTGAATGGTTAGAACAAGTTGAAGCTGGTAGCTTTGAAGGTAAGGAATTTATGATTCCAAAACATTATCATGAAATTCTAACTTCAGATTATGGAGATTACATGCAGTTACCTCCAGTTGAGCAACAAATTTCGCATCATGACTTCAAATTGTGGAAGATTACTGAAAACCAATAGATTATTATTTAAACAAAGAAGTAAAGATTAGGAGTGACAAGTAATGTCAGAAAGAATCTTAAGCCTTGAAGAAATCAAGCAAATTGAGCTTGGAATTCTAGAATACTTACACCAAGTTTGTGAAAAACATGATATCAAATATTTTATCGATTTTGGAACTTTACTAGGGGCAGTTCGTCATAAAGGTTTTATTCCTTGGGATGATGATACAGACATTTCGTTGGCTAGAGATGAATTTGAAAAGTTATATGCTGTTCTAAAAAACGATGAACACCCATACTATAAGCTGATTTCTTTTAGAGAAACCAAGGGATATCCATATAGTTATATGCGTGTTTACGATATTCGAACACGGAGAGATTCAAATCTTTTAGATCCAAGTGTTGTGCTTGGAACTTGCGTAGATGTATTCCCGTACGATGGTCTTGTTACAGATGAACAAGATCGTAAGAAAATGAAACTCTATAAACAACTAATTCGTCTATCGTCGTTAAACTTTAAGGGAATTAAATATGAAAACGGAGGAATTAAAAATCTTCCTCGTTATATTGCATCAGCAATATTCAGATTTACATCTCCTCAATTCTGGAATCAAAAGCTAGAACAACTTGCCTTAAAATACAGTGTTGAAAACTCTACAGACTTAGTTTGTTCAACTTATGATTCATACTATCCAGCTGGTATTAAAACAGAATGGTTATACGATACAATTGATATGCCTTATGAAAATCTAATCCTAAAAGTACCAAGAAGATATCATGAGATTCTTGTCTATGAATTTGGGGAAGATTATATGACTCCACCTCCTGCTGACAAACAGATACCAGGAAATGAGAAGAATTATTGGATTGATTAGCGAAAGAGTAGAGAATTAATAGAGAAAGCTGAATGCCTTATGAAAAGTTTTACAAAATCAATATTACTTAGTGCCGTGCTTCTATCTGCAACAATAATTCATGCACAAACAGTAAATGCAGATACAATCTCAGCAGGTGCAGGGAATCGAATCCATTTTATCAATACCAAAGCTAACTCTGGAAGTGATGCTATTTTACTAGAAAGTAATGGTCACTATGCTTTGATTGATATGGGAGAGGATTATGACTTTCCGGATGGAACGGATACACGTTATCCAAATCGATGGGGAATTTCTACTAACAATTATCAAGTATTAGAAGATCGTTTAATTCGTCATCTTGATCAGTTAGGAGTAAAGAAATTAGACTTTATACTAGGGACTCACGTTCATAGTGATCACATAGGTGGAGCAGATGAAATTCTTAATCGCTATCAAGTCGATAAATTCTATTTGAAAAAATATTCGGATCAACGAATTACAAGCACTTGGGGATTGTGGGATAACCTTTTCAATTACGATAATGCTCTTCGTGCTGCACAGAATAAGGGTGTTACATTAATTCAAGATATCAAAGATCAGGATAGTCATTTCAAATTTGGTGACATGGATATTCAGCTTTATAATTATAAAAATGAATATGATTCTGATGGGAACTTAAAAAGAGTTCTTGATGATAATTCCAATTCAATTGTAGCAGTAGTAACTGTTGCAGGAAAAAGAATTTATCTTGGTGGTGATTTAGATAATGCTGAAGGAGCAGAAGACAAGTTAGGTCCTGTGATTGGCAAAGTAGATATGATGAAATGGAATCATCACTATGATGCTAAGATTTCTAATACAATTGACTTCATTAATCATCTTTCTCCTAGTATGGTCATTCAAACGACTGGAGGTGATATTAACGTTGCTTCAACGAGAGATTATCTCCAAAAGAAAAATATTCAAGTGATTCATGCATCAAGTAAAACTCAGGATGCAACTGTATTTGATATTAGTGATAAAGGCTTTACAAATGTTTCAGGAGATTTTCCGAATATTCCTACTGTTGAAGAGAAATGGTATCAAGAAGATGGTCATTGGAAATATCGCTTGAAAGATGGTCAGATGGCTATTGGTTGGCAAGACATTGCTGGTGCTACATATTTCTTTAACGGAAAAGGTCAAATGCAGAGTGGTCGTTGGCTCCGTATCACCGACGAATGGAACGGAGAACCAAAATTTAATGACTACTACCTAAACAATAATGGCAAAATGCAGACGGGTGGTTGGTTCTATCATGATAATACTTGGTACTATATCCAGTCAAACGGTGCAAGACGTTACAATGAACTAGCTGAAATTGGTGGTCAAAAATATCTCTTTGATAAAGATGGTAAAATGCTGACTGGCTTACAAGTCTTTAATGGCAAGAAGATGCTCTTTGCAAGTAGTGGCGCTCTTCAAACAGAAGGTAGCGCATCTAGTTGGCAAAAGCAAGGTTCAAGCTGGTATTATTATGATGAAGATGGTATTCGAACAGTTGGTAAAAAGAATATCAACGGCACTACCTATTACTTTAATCAAAATGGTATCATGCAAACTGGTTGGGCCTTAATTGAGGGTCATTGGAACTATTTTGCTAGCTCCGGAGCTATGAAAACTGGCTGGGTCAAGGATAAAGATACTTGGTACTACTTAGATAAAGAAGGTGTGATGCTAACAGGCCTTCAAGAGATTAATGGTTCTCGCTATTATCTCAATGCAAGTGGCGCTATGCAGACAGGTTGGAAATGGCTCAATAACCATTATTACTACTTCGTAAGCAGTGGTGCGATGAAAACAGGTTGGCTCAAGGATAAGGACATCTGGTATTATCTAGATAAAGAAGGTGTCATGTTAACAGGCTTCCAAGAAATCGATGGTTCTCGTTATTATCTCAATGCAAGCGGAGCTATGCAGACCGGTTGGAAATGGCTTGATAACCATTATTATTACTTCACAAGCAGTGGAGCCATGAAGACAGGTTGGCTCAAAGATAAGGAACTATGGTACTATCTAGATAAAGAAGGTATCATGCTAACAGGCCTTCAAGAAATTAATGGTTCCCGTTATTATCTCAACGCAAGTGGCGCTATGCAGACAGGTTGGAAATGGCTTGATAACCATTATTATTACTTCACAGGAAGTGGTGCCATGAAAACAGGTTGGTTCAAAGACAAAGGTCTTTGGTACTATCTCGACAAGGAAGGTATCATGCTAACAGGCCTTCAAGAGATAAATGGAGCCAGCTATTATCTCAATGCAAGTGGTGCTATGGAAACTGGTTGGCAACAACTGAATGGTAACTGGTACTATTTCCAAACAAATGGTTCTCTCCTAAGAAATGGAACAAGTCCTGACGGGTACAAGCTCAATGCAGATGGAATTTGGACGACTGTTACAACCGAGGAAACAACTCAGGAACGAACTGTGGCAAATAGTCAGGGGCACATTTTCGAAACAACAGAAGTAGAGAGAACACAACAAACAGAAAGCTCATCTGTTACGTCTGAGGAAAAAAATCAATCTACTGAACCTAAGACACAAACGAGCCAAGAAAATAATTAAGTTTTTAACTGATTTTTAATTAAATTTTTCTACAATAAAAACACCTATAAAGCTTAAGCTTTATAGGTGTTTTGTTAACTTCGTTTGATTTTTGCACGAACTAGATCTATTGCATAGTGAAGGGTTTTATCCTTCATTGCGAAGAGAGCGAAAGCATAATAAATAGCACATCCGGCAATTGTAGCTACTACCATACTGAGCATAGCCATATTCACTGTGTATGAATGAACTTGGAAGAGAATTTTACAGATATAGTAAATTGGAATAAAGCCTAGTGACACAATTGTGTAGCGAGCCAATGTTCCAAAGATTTCTTTCAAATCCAAGAGTTTATGTTTCTGAATAAAGCGGATTTCAAGCAGAACCACAATTGCTTCAGCAATAATCGTTGTCCCGATGTAGTAGGCAGGAGTAAAGATGTTATTGAAAAGGAGTAGAGAGTTTAGGATGACATTGACACCGCCACCGATAAAGTAGAAAGCTGTTAATCGGTTTTCATGATCATTGATAAAGATAATTTGCTTTCCAAGGATTAATTCGATAGCCCAGATAATGGTTCGAAAGGCAAAGACGCTTGTTACAATTCCTGCTTCTATATATTTCTCAGAAGAGTAGATAACTGTCGCATAAGTTCCTAAAACCATGATTCCGATACTAGTCGGAATCATGAGGAAGAAAAAGAGAGATGCACCTTGGTTGACCAGATACTTATAAGAATGAAAATCTTTTTTTCCTAAGTAGTAACCAAGTCGAGGAATGCTGACATTGATAGCTCCACTCAGGACACTAGCAATCAGCATAACAATACTTGAAGCAATAGTGTAGTAGGAGATGTAATTCTCATCAGGTCCTTTGGTAATGAACATACGGTCTAGCAAGGTGTAGAGCATATTGGCATTTGCTAGGAGCAACATGGTCATAAGAGGCTTAGATGCTTTGAGAAGTTCGATGACTTCAATCTTGACAAAGGAAACTTCTCGTTTAATCCATAGGAAGCTGAGTAGATAGTTGATAATGGTTGTTGCACTCATGATTGTAGCATAGGGAACAATGTCATCAGGTGTCTTAACGAAAGCGAAGATAGCGACCAACATTCCAATACGAATCACGAGTGTTTTATAAAGGATAAAAGAATAATTCTCATAGGCTTCATTCATCCATTCGATATTCAGAAATTGGAAGAGAGCTTGGATTCCAAGGATGTAGTAAAGAATTTTTAGATTGACAATACTAGTATCAAAATAAATAAAGAGGAAATAGATAGCTGTTGTTACAACTGAAGTAATGAGCGAAATATAGAACAACTTAGAAAAGACATAATTAATCTTATTTTTATCATCCTTTACTTTACTAATTGCTCGAATCCCATAATTGTAAATCCCAAAGGCAGCTAGTGGAATGACAAAGCTCGCCCAGGTGTTAGCTGTGTTAAAGTAGCCGTAATTTGATTTACTAAGAATCCGCGTTAGATAGGGATTAGTAATCAGAGGGAAAACGATGTTTAAAATATTGACCAGCAAGCTGGCCAAAGCATTAACTTTTATATTTTTCATGAAACTTTCTTTCTTACATTCTAAAATAGATACTAGTATTATATCACATTCCGACGCCATTCTTTTGATAAAATCATTTAAATCTTGTATAATAGATAGAACTGAAAGTATGAGGTTACGAACTATGAAAATGAAACAAATCAGTGATACGACTTTAAAAATCACGATGTCTTTAGAAGATTTGATGGATCGTGGAATGGAAATCGCAGACTTTCTCGTTCCACAGGAAAAAACAGAAGAGTTCTTCTATGCTATTCTGGATGAGTTAGAGATGCCAGACAGTTTCTTGGATACAGGTATGCTTAGCTTCCGAGTGACACCGAAGCCTGATAAGGTCGACGTCTTTGTAACCAAGTCTAAGATTGACCAAAATTTGGATTTTGAGGACTTGGCAGACCTTCCTGATATGGATGAACTAGCAAAAATGTCTCCAGATGAGTTTTTGAAAACATTAGAAAAAACCATGGCAGAGAAAACTAAAGAAGACATTGAAGCTATCCAATCTCTAGAGCAGGTTGAAAAAGAGGAAGAAGCGGTGATTGATGAAATTGCTGAGGTGGCTGAAGGGAAAAGAGAACCTTATATCTACTACATCCTACGCTTTGACGACTTAACTAGTTTGGTTTCTTTTGCGAAAACAGTTGATTACCAAATGGAGACTTCAGAACTTTACAAAATGAACGACCAATACTATCTAACAGTCTTGGTTGATGTGGAGGATCATCCAAGTCTTTATCCAGCGTGGTTATTGGCCCGTATGCGTGAATTCGCAGATGATAGTGATATCAGCCGTTCAGTTCTCCAAGAATACGGTCAAATCATCATCAATCACGATGCCGTCCAAGGACTCCAAAAAGTATAAATAGAATTATAAATGAGACAGAGATGGACATTCTCTGTCTTTTTTGGTTAAAAAATAGATGAGTCAATAGAACGTGTGCTATGTCCCTAGCTTGCTAAAATGATGAAAAAACGATATCATAGAAAGGAGTAAGTGAGGTAAAGTATGGACCAAGGACAATTACAAAAAGAGGTAAAGGAAATCCTAGAAGATGTATTAGCAAAAGCTTTTCTCCATGAGGGGGCTCTCTTTGTTTTGGGCTTATCTTCCAGTGAGGTGATAGGAGGACACATCGGGAAAGCCTCTAGTCAAGAAATTGGGGAATTAATTGTTAAAAGAATCTTAGAAATCTTATCAGCTAGAGGAATCCACCTAGCAGTTCAAGGGTGCGAACATGTCAATCGGGCCTTGGTAGTAGAACGAGAGGTTGCAATCAAATACAATCTTGAGATTGTTAGTGTCCTTCCGACATTGAACGCTGGAGGATCAGGGCAATTGGCGGCTTTTCGCTATATGAAAGATCCAGTTGAAGTCGAATTTATCAAAGCTGATGCAGGACTCGATATTGGAGATACAGCTATAGGGATGCATATCAAGCATGTTCAAGTGCCGATACGTCCAGTTTTGAGATCAATCGGCCAAGCCCACGTAACTGCCCTCGCTAGTCGTCCAAAACTAATCGGAGGGGCGCGTGCACAATATCCTCAAGATTTTATAAGAAAAATATAGATAAAAAGTTGAAAGCTCTCATCTGCTCAGCAGGTGGGAGTTTTCTTGTCATCAAGAAGTGCTATTAATTTCCGAGCAGATTCCGAGTATTTTTAGAAAGGTAGGTATATAATAGAGCTATGAAATCGTTATCTATATTCATATATCTAATAAGAAAGGTTATGGAAATGAAAAAATGGCAAGCAACTGTATTGGTCTGTGCTAGTCTGGTCTGTCTATCGGCTTGTAACAATCAGATGGAGAGCCAAGCTGATAAGCAAAATGGAGACAAAAATACGCAAGTTAGCTCTCAAATTGCAAAAAAAGGAGAAGAAGTTCCAGACTTTGAGCTTACGGGAGTTGATGGTAAAACGTACCGCCTATCAGATTATAAAGGCAAAAAGGTCTATCTAAAATTTTGGGCTTCTTGGTGTTCTGTCTGTCTAGCTAGTTTACCTGATACCGATGAACTGGCAAAAGAAGCTGGCGATGACTTTGTAATCTTGACAGTTGTTTCTCCTGGTCAAAAAGGAGAGCAAGCAGAAGAAGCCTTCCAAAAATGGTATCAGGGTTTAGATTATAAAAATCTCCCTGTACTTCTTGACCCTTCAGGAAAACTCTTAGCGAGTTACGGAGTTCGTTCTTATCCGACTCAGGCCTTTATCGATAAAGAAGGCAAATTGGTGAAGACTCAACCAGGCTTTATGGACAAGAAAACTATTCTAGAGACCTTAAATAGCATGAATTAGAGGTTGATCATGAATGATAAATTTAAAATAGTATTCTTAATTGGAGCTATCATTTTGATCATCATAGGCGTTTTGTTTCTTTTGGAAAAAAGAAGCTCTATCAACACTGATACCTCTCAAATCGAGAAGGCAGCAGTTAGTCAAGGTCAAGGTGTTAAGAAAAAAACTGTGCCAGATAAAGATGCTGACCTACATGAAATCTATCTAGCGGGAGGCTGTTTCTGGGGAGTTGAAGAGTATTTTTCAAGAGTAGCGGGTGTGACAGATGCTGTTTCTGGCTATGCGAATGGCAGAGGAGAAACAACCCAGTATGAATTAATTGGCCAAACGGGGCATGCTGAGACTGTTCATGTGACATACGATGCCAATCAAATCTCTTTAAAAGAAATCTTACTCCATTATTTCCGTATTATCAATCCAACCAGTAAGAATAAGCAGGGAAATGATGTGGGGACTCAGTACAGAACAGGAGTCTACTATACAGATGAGAAAGATTTAGAAGTCATCAATCAAGTTTTTGATCAAGTTGCTAAGAAGTACGACCAGCCTCTAGCGGTTGAAAAAGAAGCCTTAAGAAATTTTATCGTGGCTGAGGACTATCACCAAGATTATCTCCAGAAAAATCCTAATGGCTATTGCCATATCAATGTCAATCAAGCAGCCTATCCTGTTATTGATGCGAGTAAATATCCAAAACCGAGTGACGATGAATTGAAAAAGCTCCTGTCTCCTGAGGAGTATGCTGTGACTCAAAATAGTCAAACAGAACGAGCCTTTTCAAATCGTTACTGGGATAAATTCGAAGCAGGTATTTATGTGGATGTTGCGACTGGCGAACCCCTCTTTTCTTCGAAAGATAAATTTGAATCAGGTTGTGGTTGGCCTAGTTTTACCCAGCCTATCAGTCCAGATGTTGCGACCTATAAGGAAGACAAGTCTTATAATATGGACAGAACGGAAGTCAGAAGCCGAACTGGTGATTCCCACTTAGGACATGTCTTTACAGACGGGCCTCAGGACAAGGGGGGCTTACGCTATTGTATCAATAGTCTGTCCATTCGCTTTATTCCTAAAGATCAAATGGAAGAAAAGGGTTATGGTTATTTGTTGGATTATGTTGAGTAAGTTTTCTCAACCATATTAGTTAAAAAGCCAGATTTCCTGTTTGGGGTCTGGCTTTTATGGTATACTTAGGATATGCATAGAAAAACAGTGATTGATTTTAGGGCTTTGGGCGAGAGATACACCTTTACCCAGCCTATTAAAGAGTTAAAAACCAGAGATTTAGCAGAAGTAGCAGACTTGCTGGCACAAGTGGAAAGCTACCAAGAACAGGGCTATTATGTAGTTGGTTATGTTAGTTATGAAGCAGCACCTGCTTTTGAGGAAAAATTAGCGGTCCACAAAGCTCCCTTACTGGGAGAGTATCTCCTCTATTTCACCGTTCATGAAAGTGTAGAAAAATCGAGTATACCTCTGACTTATGAGGACGTAGATTTGCCGTCAAACTGGCAGGAAATCACTTCTGCAGAGGACTATGAAAAGGCTATTACCCAAATTCACCATCATTTGCGACAGGGCGATACTTATCAGGTCAATTATACGGTCCAACTCAAGCAGAATTTAAGTGCCAATCCTTTTGCTATCTATAATCGTATGGTGGTGGAGCAGGAAGCGGGATATAATGCTTACGTAGAGCATGATGATATGGCAGTGATTTCCATGAGTCCAGAACTCTTTTTTGAGCAAAACGGTCGTGAGTTGACGACTCGTCCTATGAAGGGGACGACTAAACGGGGTCTGAACGACGATGACGACTTGCAAGAGGCGGCTTGGTTGGAACAGGATCCCAAAAATCGTTCAGAAAACATGATGATAGTGGACCTCTTGCGAAATGACATGAATCGTATTTCTGAAGTTGGTAGTGAGCATGTGGAGCGTTTATGCCAAGTGGAGCAGTATTCTACAGTGTGGCAGATGACTTCGACTATCAAGAGTCAGTTACGACCGGATGTTGATCTAGTGGAAATCTTCCGTTCGCTCTTTCCATGTGGCTCCATCACAGGAGCTCCCAAGATAGCGACCATGGAAATTATCAAGGACTTGGAGCCCCAACCCAGAGGAGTTTACTGTGGAACTGTTGGCCTCTTACTTCCCAATGGACGACGAATTTTTAATGTGGCTATTCGAACCATTCAACTGCATGAAGGGCAAGCCATCTATGGTGTCGGAGGTGGCATCACTTGGGATAGTACTTGGAAGTCAGAATACTGTGAAGTCCAGCAAAAAGCAGCGGTTCTTTACCGAAAACAACCTCGTTTTCAGCTGATTACGACAGGGAAAATCAGCCAGAAAAAATTGCTCTTTGAAAATCAACATCTAGAAAGATTGCAAAAGGCTAGTCGTTATTTTGCCTTTCCATTTGACCAAGAAGTTTTAAGACAAAAGTTAGAGAAGGAGTGCCAGGCTTGTGACCTTCATCAAGACTACCGTTTGCGAATCAGTCTCAGCAAATCTGGAGAGATTGAAATTGAACGACAAGTATTGACACCACTTAGCTCTAACTTTTGTCAGGTCAAACTTTGTCAGCAAGAAGCTGATTTGGGGCAGGCCTTTACCTACTTTAAGACGACACACCGACCACATTTGACAGTGGGAGAGCAGGAAATCATCTATCACACTGCTGATGGAAAATTGCTTGAGACCTCTATCGGGAATCTGGTCTTAAAAATGAATAGCAAGCTCTATACCCCTCCTAGTCAGCTAGGTCTTTTACCAGGGATCTATCGCCAGCATTTACTTGAAAGCGGGCAGGTAGAAGAGAAGGTCTTAACCATAGAAGATTTGAAGCAAGCAGAAGTTATTTATGCCTGCAATGCGGTTAGGGAATTGTATGAGTTAAAAATATAATGGCTATTAGATATTATTTGTGAACATTAAATATTGAATTTGAAATAAAGTTAAGCATTTGATATAATGTAAGCGTCATTAAATTTAAAAATAGGGATAGTTTAAGATGAAATCAAAAAAATATATAGTAACAAGCATAGCGACAGCAACACTTGGACTTGCTTTGCTTACAGATACAGCAGGTATGTCCCCTTTTTCAATACAGCAAGTTTCTGCTCAAGAAAAGAGTACGCCTAAGAATGGTAACGTAAAAGAAAGTAATTTACCTAAGCAATCAGAGAAGCCTAAATCTAGTGCTCCAAAACAGTCAGAAAAGCCTAAATCAAGCGCTCCAAAACAAACAGAGAAGCCTAAATCAAGCGCTCCAAAACAAACAGAGAAGCCTAAAACTAGCGCTCCGAAACAATCAGAAAAGCCAAAAGCTAGCGCTCCGAAACAATCAGAGAAGCCAAAAGATAGCACTCCAAAACAATCAGAGAAGCCAAAAACTAGCGCTCCAAAACAAACAGAGAAGCCTAAATCTAGCGCTCCAAAACAATCAGAGAAGCCTAAATCTAGCGCTCCAAAACAACCAGAGAAGCCTAAATCTAGCGCTCCAAAACAACCAGAGAAGCCTAAATCTAGCGCTCCAAAACAACCAGAAAAGCCTAAATCTAGCGCTCCAAAACAATCAGAGAAGCCTAAAGCTAGTGCTCCAAAAAAATCAGAGAAATCCAAAGATACTGCACGAAAGCAATCTGATAAACAAAAGAATACGACACCTAAACAGGATAAGCCAAAGTCTACAGTCCAGTCTGGCTGGGTAGGCTCATCTTATTATGAAAATGGTGCTAAAGTTGCTAATAAGTGGATTTTTGATAAAAAAGCTAATTCTTATTTCTACCTAAATGCTTCGGGAAACGCTGTCCGAAATACTTGGGTAGGGAATTACTATCTTAAATCAGATGGTAAGAGGGCAAAAAGCGATTGGATCTATGATAAAAATTCTGGTTCTCATTACTATTTAACAGCTGAAGGAAGCATTGCCCGTAATAAATGGATAGGAAATTACTATCTTAAATCAGACGGTAAGATGGCCAAGAATGAATGGGTAGATGGTGGCCGTTACTATGTTGAATCAGATGGTAAAATGGCTAAGGATAAATGGGTAGATGGTAGCCGTTACTATGTGGGAAACAATGGTGTCCGGCAACCAAAACCAGCAGTCGGGAATCAAAACAATGCTGCTTTAACTAAAGCGAAAAGCTATAATTCGGCTTTACATATGTCAAAAAAAGCTCTTTATGAACAGTTAACATCACAAGTTACTCATGGTTTTTCAAGCTCAGCAGCACAGTATGCCATTGATCACTTGAACGCAGATTACAAAGCAAATGCTTTAGTTAAAGCAAGAGAATACCGAAAATACAGCAATTTATCAAAAACAGAAATTTATAACAGGCTAACTTCTCCTTGGATTGGAAAATTTACAAAAGAAGAAGCAAACTATGCCATTCAAAAACTAGATTTAACACCAGAAGGAAGCCCTGCCCGCAATAAATGGGTAGGATACTATTATTATAAATCAGATGGTAAGATGGCCAAGAATGAATGGGTAGATGGCGGCCGTTACTATGTTGAATCAGATGGTAAAATGGCTAGGGATAAATGGGTAGATGGTGGCCGTTACTATGTGGGATACAATGGTGTATGGCAACCAAAACCAGCAGTCGGGAATCAGTATAATGCTGCTTTAACTAAAGCGAAAAGCTATAATTCGGCTTTACATATGTCAAAAAAAGCTCTTTATGAACAGTTAACATCACAAGTTACTCATGGTTTTTCAAGCTCAGCAGCACAGTATGCCATTGATCACTTGAACGCAGATTACAAAGCAAATGCTTTAGTTAAAGCAAGAGAATATCGAAAATATAGCAATTTATCAAAAACAGAAATTTATAACAGGCTAACTTCTCCTTGGATTGGAAAATTTACAAAAGAAGAAGCAAACTATGCCATTCAAAAACTAGGGGATAAATAGTTATTGATTATTAGATGTAACTTTTTCATGCAAAGCTTTGCATAGTATAAATCTTTTTGTTATACTATGTCTGTAAGCATTTTCAATTAAAAAGGAGAATAATATGAGTCAAAAGATTATTGGGATTGACCTTGGTGGAACTTCTGTCAAGTTTGCAATTTTAACTCAAGAAGGAGAAATCCAAGAAAAATGGTCTATTAAGACTAACATTTTGGATGAAGGAAGCCATATCGTAGACGATATGATTGAATCTATTCAACATCGTTTTGAATTGCTTGGATTGGCTGCGACGGATTTCCAAGGGATTGGTATGGGTTCACCTGGTGTAGTTGACCGTGAAAATGGAACTGTTATTGGTGCTTACAACCTCAACTGGAAAACTCTTCAACCGATCAAAGAGAAAATGGAAAAAGCCTTGGGTATTCCATTCTTTATCGACAATGACGCTAACGTAGCTGCTCTTGGTGAGCGTTGGATGGGTGCTGGTGAAAACCAACCAGACGTTGTCTTTATGACTCTGGGTACAGGTGTTGGTGGCGGTATCGTGGCAGAAGGCAAATTGCTTCACGGTGTTGCAGGTGCTGCAGGTGAACTTGGACATATCACAGTTGACTTTGACCAACCAATCCCATGTACTTGTGGTAAAAAAGGCTGTCTTGAGACAGTGGCTTCAGCAACAGGGATTGTCAACTTGACTCGCCGTTACGCGGACGAATATGAAGGCGATGCAGCCTTAAAACGCTTGATTGACGACGGTGAAGAAGTAACTGCTAAAACTGTCTTTGACTTGGCAAAAGAAGGGGACGATCTTGCCTTGATCGTTTACCGTAACTTCTCACGTTACTTGGGTATTGCGTGTGCCAACATCGGTTCTATCCTAAATCCATCAACGATCGTTATCGGTGGTGGTGTATCAGCTGCTGGGGAATTCCTTCTTCAAGGCGTGCAAAAGGTTTATGACGAAAATACCTTCCCGCAAGTTCGTACAACAACGAAATTAGCTCTTGCGACTCTAGGAAATGACGCTGGAGTTATCGGAGCAGCATCACTTGTATTGCAATAAAAAAACAAAAGAAGGAGAAAATCACTATCTCGAAGCGAGTGATTTTCCTCCTTTCTTTTTTTATGCTATACTAGTTAAGAATAAACGTTGAGGAGAGAGTAAATGACAAAAGCAGATAAGATTTTTAAAGAAAATATTGAGCGAATTCTCAATGAAGGAGTCTTTTCAGAACAAGCTCGTCCCAAGTATAAGGATGGAACAGTGGCTAACTCCAAGTACATCACAGGTACTTTTGCGGAGTATGATTTGTCCAAGGGTGAATTTCCCATCACAACCCTACGTCCAATTGCTATCAAATCAGCTATTAAGGAAGTTCTTTGGATTTACCAAGACCAGACAAATAGCCTAGAAGTTCTCAATGACAAGTACAATGTTCACTACTGGAATGACTGGGAAGTAGGAGATACAGGGACAATCGGTGAGCGTTACGGGGCTGTTGTTAAGAAGCATGACATCATTAACAAGATTCTCAAACAGTTGGAAGCTAATCCTTGGAACCGTCGCAATATCATCTCTCTCTGGGATTACCAAGCTTTTGAGGAAACAGACGGCCTTCTTCCATGTGCCTTCCAGACCATGTTTGATGTCCGTCGTGTAGATGGGGACATCTATCTGGATGCAACCTTGACCCAGCGTTCTAACGATATGCTTGTAGCTCATCACATCAATGCCATGCAGTATGTGGCGCTTCAAATGATGATTGCCAAACACTTTGGTTGGAAGGTAGGGAAATTCTTCTACTTTATCAATAACCTTCATATCTATGATAATCAATTTGAACAAGCTCGGGAATTGCTCCGTCGTGAGCCTTCAAATTGCCAACCACGTTTGGTCTTGAATGTACCAGACAAGACCAACTTCTTTGATATTAAAGCAGAAGATTTTGAGTTGGTTGACTATGATCCAGTGAAGCCGCAGTTGAAGTTTGACCTAGCTATTTAATACTCTTCGAAATTCTCTTCAAACCACGTCAGCGTCGCCTTACCGTAGATATATGTAACTGATTTCGTCAGTCATATCTACAACCTCAAAGCAGTGCTTTGAGCAACCTACGGCTAGCTTCCTAGTTTGCTCTTTGATTTTCATTGAGTATAAAAGAATAGAAAAAAAGAAGTTGGAAATTCCAACTTCTTTTTTATTAATTAGCGTGATACGCGACGGCGAGCTGCTTTTTTACGGTTTTCTTCGATGAAAGCTGCTTTTTGTTCTTCTGGTTCAATCACTTTCTTTTTGAATGCGTATACTGCACCTGCAACAGCAGCAACAGTTCCTGCAACACCTGTTACGAGACCTTTAGCAAATCCTTTAGCCATGAGTCTTCCTCCTTTTATTTATAAATCAGACGGAAATAGCTTAAGATATAGCATTTTTCTGCCTGTCTATTTTGTGATATAATAATAGTAACGAAAAAATGGGAATTTTTCAAGGAAAAACGATGAAAAGCAAAATAATTGTGATTGTTGGTCCAACTGCAGTTGGAAAGACTGCCCTAGCCATTGAAGTTGCTCAGCGATTCAATGGTGAAGTAGTCAGTGGGGATAGCCAACAAGTATACCGAGGCCTGGATATTGGAACAGCCAAGGCAAGTCCGGAGGAGCAGTCAACTGTCCCTCATCACTTGATTGATGTGAGAGATGTAACCGAGTCTTACTCGGCTTTTGATTTTGTTTCAGAAGCAAAGGCAGCCATCGAGGATATTCAAAATCGTGGTAAACTTGCTATTATCGCTGGTGGAACAGGGCTTTATATCCAGAGTCTACTAGAGGGATATCATCTAGGTGGAGAGACACCACACGAGGAGATTTTAACCTATCGAGCTAGTTTAGAACCTGTTTCGGATGAGGAGTTAGTTCATCTCGTAGAGAAAGCAGGTCTTGAAATTCCCCAATTTAATCGTCGTCGTGCTATGCGTGCCTTGGAGATTGCTCATTTTGGTCAAGATTTGGAAAATCAAGAAAGTTTATATGATCCGCTGATTATTTGCTTGGATGATGAGCGTAGTCAGCTTTATGAGCGTATCAACCACAGAGTGGACCTGATGTTTGAAGCTGGACTTCTAGACGAAGCCAAGTGGTTGTTTGACCATTATCCAGATGTGCAGGCTGCTAAAGGGATAGGTTACAAGGAACTCTTCCCCTATTTTCGTGGAGAGCAGAGTTTGGAGGAGGCTAGCGATAGTCTCAAACAGGCGACTCGCCGATTTGCCAAGCGCCAGTTGACCTGGTTCCGTAACCGCATGCATGTGACTTTTTATCAGATAGGAGAATCTGGTGTTAAAGAGCGTATTTTAAGCCAGATTGAGGAGTTTTTAAATGATTGAAACGGAGAAAAAAGAGGAACGAGTCCTGCTCATTGGTGTTGAGCTCCAGGGCATGGATAATTTTGACCTCTCCATGGAAGAGTTGGCTAGTCTAGCTAAGACAGCTGGAGCAGTTGTGGTAGATAGCTACAGACAAAAACGAGAAAAATACGACTCTAAGACCTTTGTCGGTTCTGGTAAGTTGGAAGAAATTGCTCAAATGGTGGACGCAGAAGAAATCACGACTGTCATCGTCAATAACCGTCTGACACCTCGACAAAATGTCAATTTAGAGGAAGTCTTAGGTGTCAAGGTCATTGACCGTATGCAGTTGATTTTAGATATCTTTGCTATGAGAGCTCGAAGCCATGAAGGCAAGCTCCAAGTTCATCTGGCACAGCTTAAATACCTCCTGCCTCGTCTAGTTGGTCAAGGAATAATGCTTAGCCGTCAGGCAGGGGGAATTGGTTCCCGTGGTCCAGGTGAAAGTCAGCTGGAGCTTAATCGACGTAGTGTTCGCAACCAGATTACAGATATCGAACGTCAACTCAAGGTGGTTGAGAAAAACCGAGCGACAGTTCGAGAAAAACGTTTGGAGTCAAGTACCTTTAAGATTGGTTTGATTGGTTACACCAATGCTGGGAAGTCAACTATTATGAACACTTTGACCAGCAAGACCCAGTATGAAGCAGATGAGCTCTTTGCGACTTTGGATGCGACGACTAAAAGCATCCATCTTGGGGGCAATCTTCAGGTAACCTTGACAGATACCGTTGGATTTATCCAAGACCTACCGACAGAGTTGGTGTCTAGTTTTAAATCAACCTTGGAAGAAAGCAAGCATGTAGATCTCCTGGTCCATGTGATCGATGCCAGCAATCCTTATCACGAGGAGCATGAAAAAACGGTCCTCTCCATCATGAAAGATTTGGATATGGAGGATATTCCTCGCCTGACCCTTTATAATAAAGCAGATTTGGTGGAAGATTTTACGCCTACTCAAACGCCTTATGCACTGATTTCTGCCAAGTCTGAGAATAGTCGCGAACAGTTGCAGGCTTTATTGCTGGATAAGATTAAGGACATTTTTGAACCCTTTACCTTGCGTGTACCTTTTTCTAAATCCTATAAGATTCACGATTTAGAGAGTGTTGCTATCCTAGAAGAAAGGGATTATCAAGATGACGGCGAAGTCATCAGAGGCTACATTTCTGAGAAAAATAAATGGAGATTAGAAGAATTTTATGACTGATATCAAAACATTAGCACTCAAGTATGGTGGCTATACAAGTCTAGACAAGGTCTATTTGGACCAGCTACTAGCTGGTAGGTCTGAAGAGGAGCAGCTAGCTCTCATCACCCCTCCCCCCAGTGTAGTGAATGCCTACTTTGCAGAACTTTATCAGAAAAAGAGTCCTCAAGCTGCGACAGATTATTTTGCTGAATTGACTCAGGAGCTAAACCTATACAATGTTGAGCCAAGTTTCACTGAAGAAAGCAAACCTTTTATCCGCCTCAATCTCTCAGGAAAGTCTTTTGGTTTTTGCTATGAGAGAGAAGGTCTTGGACGGATTTTCTCAGAAGTTGAGGAAGTCATCACTGCTGACTTGCTCTTTGAGATTGCGCAAATCTTCCCTCACCAGCTAGTCTTTGAGGAGTCTGGAAAAATTTACATGAAGGCAATCGGAGAAGAGGAAGTTGTTAGCGTTCAAAATCTCACAGCTTTAACTGACTTGGAGAACTTAGCAGATGGTCGCAAGCGTCTCAAAGGCTATAGTCAAGAGGATTTACTACAAGAAGCTAAATCTTACTCTGGCAAGTTTTATTACCGCTTGGAAAACCGCACCGCTATGTTATATATTGATTAATTAGAAAGTAACGAATGGATATTCAATTTTTAGGAACGGGGGCTGGTCAGCCCTCTAAAGCCCGCAATGTTTCAAGTCTCGCTCTGAAACTCTTGGACGAGATTAACGAAGTTTGGCTTTTTGACTGTGGAGAAGGAACGCAAAATCGCATTCTGGAAACTACGATTCGACCACGGAAGGTTAGTAAAATCTTTATTACCCACTTACATGGAGACCATATCTTTGGACTACCAGGCTTTCTCTCTAGTCGTGCCTTTCAGGCCAATGAAGAACAAACAGATTTGGAAATCTATGGACCTCGAGGCATCAAGTCTTTTGTCTTGACTAGCCTTCGGGTATCAGGATCTCGCCTACCTTATAAGATTCATTTCCATGAATTTGACCAAGATTCTCTAGGGAAAATCCTTGAAATAGATAAATTCACGGTCTATGCAGAGGAGTTGGACCACACGATTTTCTGCGTTGGCTATCGTGTCATGCAAAAGGACCTTGAAGGGACCTTGGATGCTGAGAAACTAAAGGCTGCTGGTGTCCCATTTGGACCTCTCTTTGGAAAAATCAAAAACGGTCAGGATGTCATCCTAGAAGATGGTACCAAGATCAAGGCAGCAGATTATATCTCAGCCCCACGACCTGGTAAGATTATCACCATTTTGGGAGATACTCGAAAAACAGATGCTAGTGTGCGTCTTGGAGTCAATGCGGATGTTCTTGTTCATGAGTCCACTTATGGCAAGGGTGATGAGAAGATTGCTCGCAACCACGGTCACTCAACCAATCTGCAGGCTGCACAAGTAGCGGCAGAAGCAGGAGCCAAACGACTCTTGCTCAACCATATCAGTGCACGCTTCCTTTCAAAAGACATTAGCCAGCTTAAGAAAGATGCTGCAACGATTTTTGAAAATGTCCATGTAGTTAAAGACCTAGAAGAAGTGGAAATCTAGAAGATTGAGAAAGGAAGAGTATGCGTACGATTCTCATAACAGGAGCTAGTGGTGGTCTAGCTCAAGAAATGGTTAAACTCTTGCTAGATGACCAACTCATCTTACTCGGCAGAAACAAGGAAAAATTAGCTCAACTATACGGAAATCACCCACATGCAGAATTGATTGGGATTGACATTACCGATGCTCAAGCTATAGAAAGCCTAGTTGCTGAACTCTATCATCGTTATGGTAAGATTGATGTCTTGATTAACAACGCTGGATACGGGATTTTTGAAGATTTTGACAAGATTTCTAATCAAGATATTCATCAAATGTTTGAAGTCAATACTTTTGCTTTGATGAATCTGTCTCGTTTGGTTGCTTCTCGTATGAAGGAGATTCGAAAAGGGCATATCATCAATATCGTTAGCATGGCTGGTTTGATAGCAACTGGCAAGTCCAGTCTTTACTCTGCGACCAAGTTTGCGGCCATTGGTTTTTCAAATGCTCTTCGCCTTGAGCTCATGCCCTATGGTGTCTATGTGACAACTGTTAATCCAGGACCTATCCGTACAGAATTTTTTGACCAAGCAGACCCAGATGGTACCTATCTCAAGTCGGTTGATCGTTTTCTACTCGAGCCAGATACAGTAGCTAGAAAGATTGTCAAAACCATAGGAAAAAACAAACGCGAGCTCAATCTCCCTCTGTTGTTAAATTTAGCTCATAAGTTTTATACCCTCTTTCCTAAGTTAGCAGATAAGTTGGCAGGAGAAACTTTTAATTATAAGTGAGAAAGCTGTTCCCTTGAGGAATGGCTTTTTATGTTGTCAATTTGTAGACAAATATCTCATGATAAACGGGCAGTTTATAACGATTAAGCCCATTTAAGGTATAAATAGAGATAAGAAAGCAGAAAAGAGAGGATAAACTTCGAGTCTAACATAACTAAAAGTATATCTATAGCGGAAGCTTATGAAGTCAAGATAAAATAGGATTAAAAGAACTTGCCCTTTGTCAGATTGATTAGACTGTAAATTGGAGTTAGGAATATTCTTAGAATAGATGAAGAAAATAAAAAAAGTAAAAATGTTAAAACATCTTGACATTTCATCTATTTAGAGTATAATAAGAAATGTAAAGAGCTCTTGACATTATTACAAAAACTTGGAGGAACAAAGCCATGAAAAAGATGGATGAAATGGACAGAGATATTCAGTTGCGTTCTGAGGAGTGGGGCTATAAAACAGCGCTTTTGGGTTTATGTGCATGGACAGGATTTAATATCTATCAAGCACTTGTTGGTGGTGGCAAACTTGAAATGCTTCCTTGCTTAATTTTGATCTTATCTGTAAGTGTGCAAGGATTTGCTCAAACCGCAATGAAACGTAATATGATTGCTGGTGATGAAGAGTATAAAGAACCAAATAAACTTGTTCAAGGAGTAATTTTGATGGTTGTTATCCTTATCGTAGTATTGGCTCTTGGCGTTTATTTTTTTCAGAAAGACTAATGCTGTATGAAAAATAATATCAAACAGTTAAGAAAATCTGAGGGACTACGTCAGGAAGATATGGCAAAAATATTAGGCGTTAGTCGACAAACCATTATTGCTATCGAGAATGACAAGTACAATCCTACACTTGAACTAGCAATGAAAATTGCAAGGCTGCTACGACTACATGTTGAAGAAATTTTCATTTTAGAAGATTAAAGATATCAGATAGCATTTATTCTAATCATCTGATTCGTAATGATGGAGAGTTTTCCGGTTCATGGAAACTCTCTTTTTAAAGCTCTTAAAGAGTCTACTCAATTTTACCTTGTCCATCTATATATCTATCTATCTATCGTAAAACTGGTATAAAAATTGCAAATCGAATCTTAAAATAGTATACTAGTTCTGTTAGTTATGAAACGTTTGCGTTTTATTAATTTTAGGAGACAAATGATGGAATTAACAGCCATTTATCATAGACCAGAATCAGAGTATGCTTATCTTTACAAAGAAGGTCAGCTACATATCCGAATCAGAACCAAGAAAAATGATGTCCAGAAGGTTATCTTACACTATGGAGATCCCTTTATTTTCATTGAGGATAAGTATGAAGCCAAGAAAGAAATGACTAAAGTAACCTCGGATGCTTTATTTGATTATTGGCAGGTTACGGTCTCTGTTGATTTTGCACGGATTCAATATCTCTTTGAGCTCCTTGATAAAGAAGGTCAAGGTGTTTTTTACGGTGATAAGGGTTGCGTAGAACATACTCAAGAAAACTTGGATGCTGATGGAAACGGCTTTAAACTTCCATACATTCACGAAATCGACGGATGTCAGGTTCCTAGCTGGGTTTCAAATACCGTTTGGTATCAAATTTTCCCAGAACGATTTGCAAATGGAAATCCTAATTTGACTCCAGATGGAGCTCGAGAGTGGAATGCAGCCATTGCACCTAATGGGGATGATTTTTTTGGTGGAGATTTACAAGGGATTATCGACCATCTTGACTATCTTAAAGATTTGGGAATCACTGGACTTTACCTATGTCCGATTTTTGAAGCTACGACCAATCACAAGTATGATACGACGGATTATTTTGAAATTGACCGTCACTTTGGAGACAAGGAAGTCTTTCGTAATCTAGTTGAGGAAGCCCACAAACGGGGCATCAAGATTATGCTAGATGCTGTTTTCAATCATATCGGCTACCAGTCTGCCCAATGGCAGGATGTTCTAAAAAATGGAGAAAATTCCCCTTATAAAGATTGGTTCCATATCCAAGAATTTCCAGTTACTGAGGATAAACTTCAGAACCCGAGAGAACTCCCTTATCATACCTTTGCCTTTGCTAGCTACATGCCTAAGTTGAATACAGCTAATCCGGAGGTTAGGGACTATCTTTTAAGTGTTGCGACCTACTGGATTGAGAATTTTGATATCGATGCTTGGCGCTTGGACGTTGCCAATGAAATTGACCATCAGTTCTGGAGAGATTTCAGAAAGGCGGTTCTCGCTAAAAAGCCTGATTTGTATATTTTAGGTGAAATCTGGCATACTTCTCAGCCTTGGCTAGAAGGGGATGAGTTCCATGCGGTTATGAACTACCCACTTTCTGAAAGTATCAAGGACTATTTCTTGCGTCAGCATAAAAAAACGGAGCAGTTTATTTCAGAAATCAACAGCCAGTCTATGTACTACAAGCAACAAATCTCAGAGGTGATGTTTAACCTTTTAGATTCTCATGATACAGAGCGTATCCTTACAACTGCCAAAGGAAATATTCAGCATGTCAAGGCTGCCCTAACTTTCCTCTATCTTCAAAAAGGAACCCCTTGTATCTATTACGGAACAGAGCTAGCACTAATTGGTGGACCAGACCCTGATTGCCGTCGTGTCATGCCTTGGGACCGTGTTTCTGAAGACAATGACATGCTGAATTTTATGAAACAGTTGATTCAAGTCCGTAAGGAAGTGGCAAGCATTATTCAGCATGGAAATTATCGCTTGGAAGAAGTGAAACCAGATGTCCTATCTTTGAAGTGGAACTACCAAGGGATAGAAGTTCAAGCCATCTTCAATCAGTCTTCTGAGAAATATACTTTAGACAGAGATTCAGTTGACTTAGCGAGTCATTGCCAGTTTGAAGATGGTCAAGAGGTCATCTTGCCAGATGGATTTGTGGTCTATATTTCTGAGTAAAAAAGGATTAAAATAATGGCACTCAAGGAAGTTTATGATTATTTTCGTCACTATGATAAGGAAACTTATCAAGTTGTCGCTTGCATGGGCAATGAACCATCGGAAGAAGATGTTCAGGATTTTGAAACTCAATATGGCATTCGTCTTCCAGAAGATTTCAGAGAATTCACCAGGTCAGCTCTTGGAGGTCTCTTTATGGAAGTCAGGGAAGAGCTATGGCCAAGAGCCAAGGTTTACGATGTAGCACCATTTTGGACCTTCTGTCGAGGTATTAAGGTTTTTGGAATTGCAAATGGCATCCCAGATTTCTTAGATATTCGAATTAAAACCAAGGAATTACACGCTCTGGGCTTTGTGGATTATATTCCATTTTTGTCTATCATCGGTGATGGAGATGTAATTTTCTGCTTTGATAAGGACAATCACATAGTAGCTTTGGATTGGTATAATAGTGGCGAAACTGAAGAGCTTCATTGTGATTTTTCAGGACTTTTACTCCAGCAAATTTCAGAGCTAGAAGAACGTAAAAATGAGATGCTCAAGATGTTAAAAGAAAAGAAGGATAATCAGTAATCGAAGGTAAATTCAGAATAGTTTTTCAGTAACAGCTGTTTCTATAAGTGAAACAGCTTTTTTGGTGAATTTGTCTAAATGTACATTCACATTTTTCTGCTTTTCTACAAATTATAGAAAAAAGAATCAAAAGTATGATTTTTATAGGGATTCCATTGATGTTTTCTATATTATTTTATAGAATAGAAGTAATAAATACAACAAAAGTAAAGCGTTTTCGGTTAAAAATGGAAGCGGTTACTTAACAAGGAGAACCCTATGGGAAAAGATCATTGGAATCGAAAAAGAGTCTATAGCATCCGTAAATTTACGGTAGGAACTTGCTCAGTGTTAATCGGAACTTGCTCAGTTTTATTTGGAGCTAATCTAGCTAGTGCAAGTACTGTATCTGCGGATGAAACTCCAGTTGCTGTTGCTACAGAAAATGTGGAGAAAGAAGCTCCTAAAGAGGAAGCTGTAGTATCAAAAGCTTCTGAACAACCTGTAACAACAGAAACTGTTACCAGTGAAGCAGTAGAAACCAATCATGAAGTAGAGAAAAAAGTGGAAGCCCCAACTACTGAGACTACTTCTGAGAAAAAAGAAATCTCTGATGTAGAGAAGCAAGCTCCAGCTGTGACTCAGGATCAATCTGCTCAAACAGAAAAACCAGAGCTCAAACCTGCAACTAATGATGAGGTAAAACAGTTGATTGAGGATAGAAAAGTAGAATTCAACCAAAACTGGCATTTCAAGCTCAATGCCAATGCAAAAGATGCAGTCAAACCGGATGCTGATGTTACTAGTTGGAAGAAATTAGATCTCCCTCATGACTGGAGTATCTACAATGACTTTGACCATAACTCTCCTGCCCAAAACGAAGGTGGACAGCTAAATGGTGGTGATGCTTGGTATCGTAAGACTTTTAAACTTGATGAAGAAGACCTCAATAAGAATGTTCGTATCACATTTGATGGGGTTTATATGGATTCTCAGGTCTATGTCAATGGTCAGCTAGTTAGTCATTATCCAAATGGTTACAACCAATTCTCATATGACATTACTGACTATCTCCATAAAGACGGTCGCGAGAATGTCGTAGCAGTGCATGCCATCAACAAACAACCAAGTAGCCGTTGGTACTCAGGAAGCGGGATTTACCGTGATGTTACCCTTCAAGTCACAGATAAGGTCCATACTGAGAAAAATGGAACAACTATCTTAACTCCAGACCTTGAAAAACAACAAAATGGTAAGGTAGATACTCATGTAACAAGTAAGATCGTCAATACTGATGATAAAGATTATGAAATTCTTGCTGAGTATCAAATCATTGAACGTAATGGTCAAGCTGTAACGGACCTAGTTCGTACTGCTAGTCAAGTCTTGAAAGCTCATCAATCAACAAGCTTGAATGCTATTTTACAAGTTGATAAACCAAAACTTTGGACAGTTAATAGCGACAAGCCTGCCCTTTACGAATTGGTTACACGTGTTTATCGTGACGGTCAATTGGTAGATGCTAAGAAAGACTTGTTTGGTTACCGTTACTACAACTGGACTCCAAACGAAGGTTTCTCTTTGAATGGTGAACGTATTAAATTCCATGGAGTTTCTCTTCACCATGACCATGGAGCTCTTGGAGCTGAAGAAAACTATAAAGCAGAATACCGCCGTCTTAAACAGATGAAGGATATGGGTGTGAACTCTATTCGTACAACCCACAACCCAGCTAGTGAGCAAACTTTGCAGATTGCTGCTGAGCTTGGTTTGTTGGTCCAAGAAGAAGCCTTCGATACTTGGTATGGTGGTAAGAAACAGTATGACTACGGACGCTTCTTTGATAAAGATGCCACTCACCCAGAAGCTAAAAAAGGTGAAAAATGGTCTGATTTTGACTTGCGTACCATGGTCGAAAGAGGCAAAAACAACCCTGCTATTGTCATGTGGTCTATCGGTAATGAAATTGGTGAAGCAGATGGGAAACCTCGTTCTCTAGCAACGGTTAAACGCTTGGTTCAAGTTATCAAGGCTGTTGATAAGACACGCTATGTCACTATGGGAGCAGATAAGTTCCGTTTTGGTGATGGTAGTGGTGACCATGAAAAGATTGCCAATGAACTTGATGCCGTTGGATTTAACTATTCAGAAGACAACTACAAGAAACTTCGTGCGAAACATCCAAATTGGTTGATTTACGGTTCTGAAACTTCCTCAGCTACTCGTACACGTGGAAGTTATTTCCGTCCAGAACGTGAATTGGTCCACAGCAATCAGGCTTACCGTCATTACGAGCAATCAGACTACGGTAATGACCGTGTTGGTTGGGGTAAAACAGCTACAGCATCTTGGACTTTTGACCGTGACAATGCAGGTTACGCAGGTCAGTTCATCTGGACTGGTACGGACTATATCGGTGAACCTACTCCATGGCATAACCAAAACCACACACCAGTTAAGAGTTCTTACTTTGGTATCGTAGATACAGCTGGTATTCCAAAGAATGACTACTACTTGTACCAAAGCCAATGGGTTTCTGCTGAGAAGAAACCAATGGTTCACTTGCTTCCTCACTGGAACTGGGAAAATCCTACCCTAAAAGAGAATGTAGCGGATGCAGACGGTAATATTCCAGTCCGTGCCTATTCTAATGCAGCAAGTGTAGAACTATTCTTGAATGGTAATACTCTAGGCAAGAAGACATTTACTAAAAAACAAACAAGTGATGGACGTACTTACCAAGAGGGTGCTAAACCGAATGAACTTTACCTTGAATGGAAGGTTGCTTTTGAAGCTGGTACTTTAGAAGCAGTAGCTCGTGACGAAGCTGGTAATATCGTTGCTCGTGATAAGATTGTGACTGCTGGAGAACCTGCAGGGGTTCGTTTGGTCAAAGAAGAAAATGCTATCGCAGCTGACGGAAAAGACCTCACTTATATCTATTACGAAATTGTTGACAGTAAAGGTAACGTAGTTCCTACAGCCAATAATCTTGTTCGCTTCCAGTTGCATGGACAAGGTCAGATTGTCGGTGTGGATAACGGGGAACAAGCCAGCCGTGAACGTTATAAAGAACAAGCAGATGGTTCATGGATTCGCAAAGCCTTTAATGGTAAGGGTGTTGTGATTGTCAAATCAACTGAGCAAGCAGGTAAATTCACCTTGACTGCCCACTCTGATTTCTTGAAATCTGGTCAAACAACTATCTTCACAGGTAAGAAAGACCAAGAGGAAAAAACTGTTTTAGGTACAGAGGTTCCTAAAGTTCGTACAGTAATCGGTCAAGCAGCGAAAATGCCTTCAAAAGTAGGATTTATCTACAGTGATGGCAGCCGTGCAAAACTTCCAGTAGAATGGTCCGCAGTTGATGTCAACCAACCTGGTATTTTTACTGTTAAAGGTGTGGCAGAAGGAAGAGATGTAGAAGCACGTGTTGAAGTCTTGGCGCTCGAAGCAGAATTACCTGTAGTTAAGAGAATTGCACCAAGTACAGATCTGAGTACGGTTGATCCATCTGTTAGCTATGTATTGTCAGATGGTACTCTAGGAAGCTATGACGTTGATAGGTGGGAAGTTGCAGCTGAAGATCAAGCTAAATTAACTATCCCAGGCTCTCGTATTCAAGCTAAAGGAATTTCAGGTGATGATGAAATCGCTGCTACATTCGTAGTTGCCGAAGGTCAAGCATCTTCACCAGTAGTACCGACTGTAACTGTTGCAGACCAGCCTGTAGAAGGGCTCTCAACTGACCAACCAGTTCTATATCATAAACTTGTCTATGGAGCTACTTTGCCTGAAGTCAAAGCTTTAGCTGAAAATGCGCAAGTTACTGTTATTCAAGCTAACGAAGCAAATGGTATGCGTGCTAGTATTTATGTTCAACCAAATGATGGTGGAGCACTTCAGACTTATGCTATCCAATTCTTACAAGAAGCTCCTCAGATTGAACGTTTAAGCCTAGAAGTTGAAAATGCAGACGCACTGAAAGAAGACCAAACAGTTGGTATCAAAGTCTTGGCTCATTATCAAGATGGAACTCAGGCCGTATTAAAAGCTGACAAGGTAACCTTCTCAACATCAGGTGAAGGAGACGTAGCTGTTCGTAAAGGTATGCTTGAATTGCATAAACCTGGTCAAGTAACTTTGAAAGCTCAATTTGAAGGAGCTGAAGGTCAGATTGACTTGAACATTCAGGCAAATACTGAAAATAAAGTTGTCCAGGCCATTCGTCCAGTAAGTGTCGTGACAGGTTTGAACCAAGAACCAAGTCTACCTGATACAGTAACGGTAGAGTACGATAAAGGATTTCCAAAAGTTCACAAGGTAACTTGGCAAGCAGTTGCTAAGGAAGACCTTGCTAAATACCATAGCTTTGATATTCTTGGTAAAGTAGAAGGAATTGAAAACGAAGCTCATGCTAAAGTTTCTGTAGAAGGTATCATTGCAGTCGAAGAAGTGACTACAACAACTCCAGTTTCAGAAGCTCCTCAATTACCAGAGAGCGTCCGTACTTACCATTCAAATGGACAAGTATCTTCAGCTAAAGTGACTTGGGATGCTATTGATCCAAGCCAGTATGCACACGAAGGTAGCTTTACAGTGACAGGACATGTGGAAGGTACTCAGTTACCAACAAAACTTCATGTTCGTGTATCTGCTCAGACAGAAACTGGTGCCAATATTTCTGACCAGTGGACAGGTTCAGAGTTACCACTTGCCTTTGCATCAGACTCAAATCCAAGTGACTCAGTAGCAAATGTCAATGACAAACTAATCTCATACAACGACCAACCAGCTAACCGTTGGACAAACTGGAACCGTACAAGTGAAGCATCAGTGGGAATCCTCTTTGGTGATTCTGGTATCCTGTCTAAACGTTCGGTTGACAATCTCAATGTTGCCTTCCACGAAGACCACGGTGTTGGTGCACCTAAGTCTTATGTCATCGAATACTATGTAGGAAAAGATGTTCCAACAGTTCCTAAGAACCCAAGCTTTGTAGCTAGTGAAGACCACGTCTTTAACGATGACAATAACTGGAAACAAGTGACAAATCTTAAAGCTCCAGATCAAGTGAGAGCTGGAGAAATGACTCACTTTAGCTTTGATAAAGTCAATACCTATGCGGTTCGTATCCGTATGGTTAGACCAGATGGCAAATGGGGTACTTCTATTACAGAAATTCAAATCTTCTCTAAACAAGTAGCTGCAGCTAAGAAAGCTCAAGCTCAAATCCAAGTAGATGGAAAAGATTTGCCAAACTTTAACCCTGGCTTGACTGACTATTATTTAGAAGCTAAAGAAGACCAAGCACCAACTGTAACAGCAAGTGTATCAGATAATGGTATTGCTACAGTGATTCCAAGCGTTCGTGAAGGGGATCCAGTTCGTGTTGTTGTTAAGGCTGAAAACGGAGATATTCTAGGTGAATACCGTCTCCACTTTACAAATGATAAAGACTTGCTAGCAAGTAAACCTGTTGTTGCTGTGAAATCATCACGCTTGGTTGCTAAGGGCCATACTCTTGAGTTACCTGCGAAAGTCGCTGTTTACTTCACAGGTAAAGATGGCTATGAAGTCAAAGACTTGGCAGTTGAATGGGATGAAGTTCCAGCTGAAAATCTAGCGAATGCAGGTGAATTTACAGTTCGTGGTCGCGTTTTAGGTACTGATTTAACTGCTGAAGTGGCAGTACGTGTGACTGATAAACTCGGTGAAAACCTATCAGACAACCCTGATTTCGATGACGATAGCAACCGTTCATTTGCTTCTGCAACCAATGATATTGATCCAAATTCTCATGACCGTGTGGACTATGTTAACGATGGCTCTGATGATGAAACCCGTCGCTGGACCAACTGGTCTCCAACTCCATCTGATAATCCAGAAGTTTCAGTAGGGGTTATCTTTAGAGAAGCTGGCAAGATTGTTGAACGTACAGTTGCTGAAGGAAGCATTCGATTCTTCTCAGATGGTGGTACAGATGCACCTTCTAAACTAGTCTTAGAGCGCTATGTGGGACCAGAATTTGACTCACCAGAATACTACTCTAACTACCAACCATACGATCCAGAACATCCATTCAACACTCCTTCTAACTGGGAGAAGGTTGAATACCGTGCGGATCAAGAGATTCAAGCAGGTACTGATATCCATGTAACCTTTGCCCCAGTTAAAGCTAAGGCTATGAGATGGCGCATGGATAGAAAAGCTGATACCAAGGGTGTAGCTATTACAGAAATGGCCTTCATTGCTCCAAGTGAGGAACCTAAGGATAGTACAGCTGCAAAACTTCTTGTGGATGGTAAAGAGATTGCTGACTTCTCTGAAGATCGTGTGGATTACCAAGTAACCTACAGTGGAAATCGTCCTCAAGTAACAGTTGAAGCTGGCGAAAACGTAGCAGCAACTATTGTTGATAGTGGTGATGATAAACTTCCAGTCTTGATTCATCTTGTTTCAGAAAGTGGTAAACATATTAAGGAATACCGCATTCAATTGACTAAGGCAGATACTGAAAGCGCCAAGACAGAACCAGCTGTACATGAAGTTCCAGAGTTCACAGGCGGTGTGAATGGAGAAGAACCAGCAGTTCACGAAATTCCAGAATACACTGGAGGCGTGAATGGAGAAGAACCAGCAGTACATGAAGTTCCAGAGTTCACAGGTGGCGTGAATGGAGTTGAAGCAGCAGTTCACGAAGTACCAGAACGTACTTTAGGAGCGAATGTAGTCGAACCAGCAGTTCACGAAGTTCCAGAATACACTGGTGGTGTGAATGCAGTCGAAGCAGCGGTTAACGATGTGCCAGAGTACAAAGGTGGTGCCAATGCAGTCGAGGCAGCGGTGAACGAAGTACCAGAATATACTGGTGGCGTGAATGCGGTCGAAGCAGCGGTTAACGATGTGCCAGAGTACAAAGGTGGTGCCAATGCAGTCTTTGCAGCGGTGAACGAAGTTCCAGAATATACTGGAGGCGTGAACGCAGCCGAAGCAGCGATTAATGAAGTACCGGAGTACAAAGATGAGCAGTCGATTGTAGCCCTTGCTATGTCACAAGACAAGACTTATCAGGCACCTGCAAGCCGTCAACATATTCTCCCTGAAACAGGTACTAAGGAAAATGCAACCCTTGCAACAGCAGGTGTTGTGGGAGCGCTTCTTGGACTCTTTGCAATGGGAAAGAAGAAAGACGAAGAATAAAATAATCTGACAGTATTTAGATTATAGAGATTGGACAAGAAAACAATCTCAACTATAAAAAGTGGACAAACTAGTTTCAAGAAACAGAACTAGAACTTGTCCGCTTTTTTATGTTTCTTGGTAGCAAAAAATCCTTAACAAAGATGCTAAACTTGATAATTGAGTTTTCAAATAACAAAAAACAAATAAGAAAGCCCTTTGTGGCTTTTTTATTTTCATAAAAATGGTAAAATAGTAAGAGTAGAAATGGAGTTCTAGATATGAAACGAATTGATCAATTTGAAAATAAGAAAGTATTAGTCCTAGGTTTAGCCAAATCAGGTGAGTCAGCAGCTCGACTTTTGGACAAGTTAGGTGCCATTGTAACGGTTAATGATGGCAAGCCTTTTGAGGAAAATCCAGCAGCACAAAGTCTCTTGGAAGAGGGCATCAAGGTTGTCACTGGTGGACATCCTTTGGAATTATTGGATGAAGATTTTGCCCTCATGGTGAAAAATCCAGGAATCCCCTACTCCAATCCTATGATTGAAAAAGCTATAGAAAAAGGCATTCCAGTTTTGACTGAGGTTGAGTTGGCCTACTTGATTTCTGATGCACCAATCGTCGGTATTACTGGTTCAAATGGTAAGACAACGACCACAACCATGATTGGTGAAGTTCTGACTGCTGCAGGACAAAATGGACTCTTATCAGGTAACATCGGTTATCCTGCTAGTCAGGTTGCTCAAACTGCGACAGATAAGGACACCCTTGTCATGGAACTTTCTTCTTTCCAATTAATGGGAATCCAGGAGTTCCATCCTGAAATTGCTGTTATCACCAACCTGATGCCAACACATATTGACTATCACGGTTCTTTTGAAGCCTATGTCGAAGCTAAGTGGAATATCCAAAGCAATATGACAGCAACTGATTACCTAGTATTGAACTTCAACCAGGAATTAGCTAAAGAGCTTGCGACAAAAACAAACGCGACTGTAGTACCATTCTCAACATTTGAAAAGGTTGACGGAGCTTATCTTGAAGATGGTCTTCTTTACTTCCGTGGTGAAAAAGTCATGGCAGCTGATGAAATCGGTGTTCCAGGTAGCCACAATGTGGAAAATGCTCTTGCAACCATTGCCGTTGCTAAACTGCGTGGCGTTGATAATGAAACCATTAAGGAAACCTTGTCAGCCTTTGGAGGAGTTAAACACCGTCTCCAGTTTGTAGACCAAATCAATGGCGTTAAATTTTATAACGATAGTAAGTCAACCAATATCTTAGCAACTCAAAAAGCCTTGTCAGGATTTGATAATAGCAAGGTTATCTTGATTGCTGGTGGGTTGGATCGTGGCAATGAGTTTGACGAATTGGTTCCAGATATTACCGGACTGAAGAAAATGGTTATCCTCGGTCAATCTGCAGAACGTGTCAAACGTGCAGCGGATAAAGCTGGTGTGGCTTATGTCGACGCGACTGATATTGCAGATGCGACTCGTAAGGCTTCTGAACTTGCAGAAGAAGGAGATGTTGTTCTCCTTAGTCCTGCCAATGCGAGCTGGGATATGTATGCTAACTTTGAAGTACGTGGAGATCTTTTCATCGACACTGTAGCGGAGTTAAAGGGATAATATGAAAAAAATAGTATTTACTGGTGGGGGAACGGTTGGACACGTTACCCTCAACCTTTTGTTAATGCCTAAGTTTATCGAAGATGGCTGGGAAGTCCACTATATTGGTGATAAAAATGGGATTGAGCATCATGAAATTCTCAAGTCAGGTTTAGATGTTACCTTCCATTCGATTGCAACAGGGAAATTACGTCGATATTTCTCATGGCAAAATATGGTTGACGTCTTTAAGGTTGCTTTTGGAATTCTTCAATCGCTCTTTATCATGCTTCGAGTTCGTCCACAAGCCCTCTTTTCTAAGGGTGGATTTGTATCTGTTCCTCCTGTTATCGCAGCGCGAGTATGCAGAGTACCAGTCTTCATCCACGAGTCTGATCTCTCTATGGGATTGGCCAATAAAATTGCCTATAAGTTTGCGACTAAGATGTACTCTACTTTCGAGCAAGCGTCTAGTCTCACTAAGGTAGAACATGTAGGAGCTGTGACCAAGGTTTCAGGTCCAGTTATGGAAGAACCTGAAGAAATGGTGGATATCCGAACTTCTTTCAACGACAAGTTACCAACTCTTCTCTTTGTTGGAGGTTCTGCTGGGGCGCGTGTCTTTAACCAACTAGTAACAGACCATAAGGAAGAGCTGACTAGTCGCTATAATATCATTAACCTGACAGGTGATGCTAGTTTAAATGAACTAAGTTCAAACCTCTACCGTGTTGACTATGCGACGGAACTCTATCAACCACTCATGAATATGGCTGACGTGGTCATCACTCGTGGTGGTGCCAATACGATTTTTGAACTCCTTGCTATGGCTAAATTGCATGTCATTGTGCCACTGGGTCGTGAAGCCAGTCGTGGAGACCAGATTGAAAATGCAGCCTATTTTGTCAAGAAAGGCTATGCTGAGGAGTTGCAAGAGAGCGATTTGACTTTGTCAACTTTAGAAGAAAAAGTAAATCAACTCTTGACCAACAAAGAGATTTACCAAAACAAGATGAAGAATTCTCAGGAATTAAAATCTGTGGCAGATTTTTATGAGCTACTCAAAAAAGATTTATCATAAGGAAAATTGATGTCAAAGGATAAAAAGAATCAGGACACTCAAGGCAAGGAATTGTCGGAGTGGCAAAAACGAAATCAAGAATATCTTCAAAAAAAAGCTGAAGAAGAGGCGAAACGTGCCGAAGAAGAAGCTCGTGAAAAAGAAGAACAAGTATCAGAGTCTTCTGAAAGCGCTCAAGAAGTGTCAGAATGGCAAAAACAACATCACGAGTATTTGAGCAAAAGAACGGAAGAAAACTCTACGAGTTCTGAAGAAGTGGACGAAGAATCCGAAAAATCTGAAGAGAAGGATTCGGGTACTAGCGATGAGACTTCAAATGAAGAGAAAGATTCGGAGGAAACTCCTCAAGAAGACTCTAAGAGTCAGGCTCAAGTAGAGAAAGAAAAAGCTGACGAAAAGGTTAAGAAACAGAAAAAGGCAAAAACCAAGAGTAAACCTCCAAAACCAGCCATTCCTTCTATACATATCTGGCGAGCAGTTACAATCCTCGTCCCAAGTTTTATAATCTTATTCTTGTCTATTTATCTTCTAAGCCCTCTAGCTACAATGAAACATATTGAGGTTACGGGCACTGTTCAGACAAGTGCAGACCAAGTTAAAGAAGCGTCTGGCATTCGTGACAGTGACTATACAATCAGCTTGCTTTTAAATAAAGATAAGCATGCGGAAATGGTCAAATCAAATCACTGGATTGAATCGGCTAAGATAGTTTATCAATTCCCAGTTCACTTTACTATTGAAGTTAAAGAATTTGAGATTGTAGCCTATTCAGTTTCAGGAGATAACTATTATCCAATCTTATCTAGTGGAAGCATTGAATCAACTGCCGTTAGTTCTGACAACTTACCTGAGAAATACATATCTGTTTTATTTAACGATGAGGAACAGATTAAAACCCTAATTTCTCAGCTAAATGAAGTTAGTCCAGAAATTAAGCAAGAGATTGAGAAGATTGAACTTGCACCAAGCAAGGTAACAAGTGACCTTCTAAAGATTACCATGTATGACACAGACGAGATTTTGGTGCCATTATCAGAACTAGGGAAGAAATTACCATACTATAGTAAGATAAAACCACAGTTGACAGTTCCTAGTGGTATTGACATGGAGGTCGGTATCTATAGCTATAGTCTAGTAGATAAGGCTCTGGATGACGAAAGAGTCAAAGCCAAAGAAGAGGAAAAGAAGAAGCAGGAAGAAGAGAAGAAAAAACAAGCTGAGCAAGGAAATCAAGATCAAACAACACAGACGACTCAAACAACACAGAGTCGCTAAGTTTCAAATGATTCGTTCAGTTACTTGTTTTTACTTGACAAGTACCGCTTTAAATAATAGAATAGTAAAAAACCTTTAAAGCAGTCCAGAGAGGCAGCTAAGGTTAGACGGTGAAAGGGTGGAGACTACCCATTTTTCGTGGAACCTTGCTGTAGGCAGGTTCCTTTTTTCATGCTCTCTAGCTCACAAAGGTAAAAGGAGAAAAGTATGCGTGAAGCTCGTCCAGTTATTGCTCTTGATTTTCCAAGTTTTGAGGCAGTCAAGCAATTTTTAGCTCTTTTTCCAGCAGGAGAGAGCCTCTATCTAAAGGTAGGTATGGAACTCTATTATGCTACAGGGCCTGAGATTGTTTCTTATCTAAAAGGTTTGGGACATAGTGTCTTTCTGGATCTCAAACTCCATGATATTCCAAATACAGTCAAATCAGCCATGAAGGTCTTGTCTCATCTTGGCGTTGATATGACAAACGTTCATGCAGCAGGTGGCGTAGAGATGATGAAGGCTGCGCGTGAAGGACTTGGGAAAGAAGCCAAATTGATTGCTGTCACTCAGTTAACTTCAACCTCTGAGGAGCAAATGAGAGAGTTTCAAAATATTCAAACCAGTCTTCAAGAATCGGTCATTCATTATGCTAAGAAAACCGCTGAAGCAGGTTTAGATGGAGTTGTTTGTTCAGCTCAAGAAGTGAAACTCATCAAAGAAGCTACTAGCCAAGACTTTATCTGTCTGACACCAGGTATTCGGCCTGCTGGAGCCGCTGTTGGAGACCAAAAACGAGTCATGACACCAGCAGATGCTTATCATATTGGTAGTGACTATATCGTTGTTGGACGCCCAATCACTCAAGCCACTGATCCAGTAGTAGCTTATCATGCTATCAAGGATGAATGGACACAAGACTGGAAATAAGAATAAAGTAAAAATACAAAGGAGAATCCCATGACACTTGCTAAAGACATTGCTAGCCATCTATTGAAAATTCAAGCCGTTTACCTCAAACCAGAAGAGCCCTTCACTTGGGCATCAGGAATCAAGTCACCAATTTATACGGACAACCGTGTAACACTTGCCTACCCAGAAACTCGAACTTTGATTGAGAATGGTTTTGTAGAAGCCATCAAGGAAGAATTCCCTGAGGTAGAAGTGATTGCAGGAACAGCGACTGCAGGTATTCCTCATGGTGCCATCATCGCTGACAAGATGAACCTGCCATTTACTTATATCCGCAGCAAACCAAAAGATCATGGCGCTGGGAATCAAATCGAAGGCCGTGTAGCCCAAGGTCAAAAAATGGTCGTTGTTGAAGATTTAATTTCAACTGGTGGGTCGGTTCTTGAAGCTGTAGCAGCTGCTAAACGTGAAGGAGCAGATGTGCTTGGCGTTGTGGCTATCTTCAGCTATCAATTACCAAAAGCAGATAAGAACTTTGCAGATGCTGGTGTCAAACTAGTGACTCTTTCAAACTACAGTGAGCTCATTCACCTAGCCCAAGAAGAAGGCTACATCACACCAGAAGGACTTGCTCTCCTCAAACGCTTTAAAGAAGACCAAGAAAATTGGCAAAATGTATAAATAGATAGACACTCAGGTATTCATAGAACTACCTGAGTTTTTTATTTAATGGAAGGTTTATAACCATAGTCTTTGTTTAGAGTAGGATAGGCGGAGTGAATCTGTATCATCTTTAACTTCTAGTTCTTAATCTGTTTACCTTTATGATAAAAAATATAGACAAATTTTTTGAAAACATTATGAAAAAGTTTTAAACTATTCTAGTAAACAAAAGTAAACGGTTACGTTTAAGGAGGACTATTGATGTCATATAGAACAAGCAATGCAGAAGGACCTGTAGATTTTATAAATACCTATGACTTGGAGCCTATGGCCCAACAAGTTATTCCCAAAGCTTCTTTTGGGTATATTGCAAGTGGTGCAGAGGACACTTTTACTTTGAGAGAGAATATCCGAGCTTTTAACCACAAACTCATTGTTCCTCATACGCTTTGTGATGTGGAAAACCCAAGCACAGAGATTGTATTTGATGGTGAAAAACTATCTTCACCAATCATTATGGCACCTGTTGCAGCCCATAAACTAGCTAATGAGCAAGGAGAAGTTGCGACTGCGCGTGGAGTACACGAGTTTGGTTCACTCTATACAACTAGCTCCTACTCAACAGTTGACCTGCCAGAAATTTCTCAAGCCCTTCAAGGGACACCTCATTGGTTCCAATTCTACTTTAGTAAAGATGATGGCATTAACCGTCACATTATGGATCGCGTCAAGGCAGAAGGTTATAAGGCTATTGTCTTAACTGCCGATGCGACAGTAGGAGGTAACCGTGAGGTAGACAAACGCAACGGTTTTGTGTTCCCAGTTGGCATGCCTATCGTAGAAGAATACCTACCTCAAGGTGCTGGTAAGTCAATGGACTATGTCTATAAATCAGCCAAACAGCGCCTATCTCCACGAGATGTAGAGTTTATCGCAGAATACTCAGGACTTCCTGTTTATGTCAAAGGTCCACAATGCCGTGAAGACGTTGAACGCTCACTGGATGCAGGGGCTTCAGGTATTTGGGTAACCAACCACGGTGGTCGACAAATTGATGGTGGACCGGCTGCTTTTGACTCGCTACAAGAAGTGGCTGAAGCAGTAAATAAACGTGTGCCAATCGTTTTTGACTCTGGTGTTCGTCGTGGTCAGCACGTCTTTAAAGCCTTGGCTTCTGGAGCTGACTTAGTAGCCATTGGACGACCTGTCATTTATGGCTTAGCCCTTGGTGGTAGTGTTGGTGTACGCCAAGTCTTTGAACATTTGAATGATGAATTGAAGACAGTTATGCAGTTATCTGGAACACAGACAATTGAAGATGTGAAACGATTCAAACTCCGTCACAACCCTTACAACCCAACCTTCCCAGTTGATCCTCGTGACTTAAAATTGTATTAGTAGTAAAACAAACCTCCACTCCATGTGGAGGTTTTTGAGTTATGTTTTTGTAAACATGAAAGAGAGTTTAAAAAGTGAACTTAACGAGTATATAAGAAAAAATTTTAATACATTTTAAACTATTTTAAAATTTTTAGGAAATTTAGTTGACAAATGTAGATTTTGAGAGTATACTGGTAATTGTAATTGACAAATGTAGATTTTGGAGGTGTGCTGATGCAGATTTCAGATGCAGAATGGCAGGTCATGAAGATTATCTGGATGCAGGGAGAACAGACTAGTACTGATCTCATAAAAGTATTAGAGAATAGGTTTAGCTGGTCCAAATCCACGATCCAGACACTCTTGGCTCGTTTGGTGGAGAAAGAATGTTTGACTCGGGAAAAACAGGGCAAGTCCTTTATCTATTCAGCCCTGTTGACACAGGAAGATAGCAAGAAGTTACTTGTCCAGGATATCAAAGACAAGGTTTGTTCCCGCAGGATCAAGCAGTTACTTGCTGATTTGATTGAAGAATGTGACTTTACCCTAGCCGACTTGGAAGGCTTGGAAGAAGTGATTTCAAAGAAAAAAGCAAGTGCTGTAACAGAAGTAAGATGTAATTGTATGTAAAGGAGACGCTATGTTAAATCTATTTGTATCTATTGTTGTTTTAGGAATGATTGCTTTTATCCTCTTTTGGTTTTTCAAAAAACCGCAAGAAGATGCTAAGAGAGCTCAAGAAAAGAATGGCTATCAAGAAATTCGAGTGGAAGTCATGGGGGGATACACTCCAGGAACTATTATCCTCAAAAAATCGCAACCAGCTCGTATTATTTTTGATCGAAAAGATCCTTCACCTTGCTTGGACCAAATCGTTTTCCCAGACTTTGGAGTGCATGCAGATCTGCCTATGGGAGACCAATATGTGGTTGAAATCACTCCTGAAGAAGCAGGTGAGTATGGTTTCTCTTGTGGCATGAATATGATGCACGGTAAGATGATTGTAGAATAGGAGAATGATATGACTGAAATTGTAAAAGCAAGTCTTGAAAATGGTGTTCAAAAAATCCGTATCACGGCAGACAAAGGCTACCATCCAGCCCACATTCAACTGCAAAAAGGGATTCCTGCTGAGATTACCTTTCATCGTGTGACACCTTCAAACTGTTATAAGGAAATTCTCTTCGAAGAAGAAGGGATTCTAGAACCAATCGCTCAAGATGAGGAAAAAGTCATTCGCTTTACGCCTCAAGACTTGGGTGAGCATGAATTTTCATGCGGCATGAAGATGCAAAAGGGGACATACACCGTTGTTGAAAAAACTAAAAAGTCTCTCAGTCTTTTACAGCGTTTTTGGATTACTAGTATCTTTACTGTGCCTCTTGTGATTCTCATGATTGGGATGTCTACAGGAGGAATTAGTCACCAAGTCATGCGTTGGGGCACCTTTTTAGCCACAACACCCATTATGCTGGTAGCTGGAGTTCCATATATCAGAAGCGCCTGGGCTAGTTTTAAAAAGCATAATTCCAACATGGATACCTTGGTTGCTCTGGGAACTCTAGTGGCCTATTTCTATAGCTTAGTTGCCCTCTTCACTGGTCTGCCCGTTTACTTTGAAAGTGCTGCATTTATCCTCTTCTTCATTCTTTTGGGAGCAGTTTTTGAGGAAAAAATGCGAAAAAATACTTCGCAGGCAGTCGAAAAATTATTAGACCTACAAGCAAAAACAGCAGAGGTTTTGCGTGATGATGTTTATGTTCAAATACCTCTAGAACAAGTCAAAGTTGGGGATCTCATTCGCGTTCGACCAGGTGAAAAAATTGCCGTTGATGGGACTGTGTTAGAAGGTGAAACGAGTATTGATGAATCAATGGTGACTGGGGAAAGTATTCCAGTCGATAAATCAGTTGGAGATGCTGTTATTGGGTCAACTATCAATAATAGTGGTACGATCATTTTTAGAGCCGAAAAAGTGGGCTCTGAGACTATGTTGGCTCAGATTGTGGACTTTGTGAAAAAAGCGCAAACGAGTCGTGCTCCTATTCAAGATTTGACAGACAAGATTTCTGGGATTTTTGTACCAGCAGTTGTCATTTTAGGACTTCTTACTTTTTGGATCTGGTTTGTTTTCCTAGGGGAAAGCTTTGTGACTTCACTTCTTTACGGAGTTGCTGTTTTGATTATTGCCTGCCCTTGTGCACTAGGACTCGCGACACCGACAGCACTCATGGTTGGAACAGGACGAAGTGCCAAGATGGGGATTCTTCTCAAAAATGGTACAGTTTTACAGGAAATCCAAAAAGTCCAAACGGTTGTTTTTGATAAGACAGGAACCTTGACCGAAGGGAAGCCAGTAGTGACAGATGTTATTGGTGATGAAAGAGAAGTGCTAAGTTTGGCTGCTTCACTGGAAGATGTATCTCAACACCCGCTAGCTCAAGCTATTGTTAATCGTGCGTCTGAACTAGGAATTAGCCTTTACCCAGTGGAAAACTTCCAAGCCTTGCATGGAAAAGGTGTGACTGGGATTATTAATGGTAAACAAGTCTTGCTGGGTAATGCTAAACTTTTAGCTGACCTTGCTATTCCACATGATTATCAAGAACGATTTGAATTGCTTGAGAAAGAAGCAAAAACAGTTGTCTTCCTATCCGTAGATGGTCAGTTAAAAGGCTTAATTGCCTTGCAGGATGTCCCTAAGGAAAATGCCAAAGAAGCTATTGCTAAATTGAAAAAACGTGGTCTTAGAACGGTCATGCTTACCGGAGATAATGCTGGAGTAGCGCATGCGATTGCAGAGCAAATTGGAATCGAAGAAGTAATCGCAAATGTCTTGCCAGAGGAAAAGGCACATGAAATTCACAAGCTTCAAAAGAATGGCAAATTGGCCTTTGTTGGAGATGGTATCAATGATGCGCCGGCCCTCAGTGTAGCCGATGTCGGAATTGCCATGGGCTCTGGTACAGATATTGCCATTGAATCAGCAGATCTTGTCCTTACAACCAACAATTTACTAGGATTGGCACGTGCTTTTGATATGAGTAAGAAGACCTTTAATCGTATTCTACTCAATCTTTTCTGGGCTTCTATCTATAACCTCATTGGTATTCCGATTGCAGCAGGAGTGTTTTCTGGTCTTGGTTTGGTACTCAATCCAGAACTTGCAGGATTGGCCATGGCCTTTAGTTCAGTATCTGTTTTAATCAGCTCTCTCATGCTTAATTTTACTAAAGTCGATTAAAAAGGCGGTCTTAACCGCTTTTTTCTATTCTAAAACAGATTTTCAAAACGCTTCCAAACTGTACTGTAATAGAGAATGAAAGTTTCTGAGCATATACTTAGAAATCTAAAATCAAATGTGATAAATTAGGATTGTAAATTTACTGAATCGTTTTCAAATAACATATAAAAGCGTTTTTTGTAAATATATGAAATTATTTTGAAGGAGAGTTATCATTATGACTCAAGGGAAAATTACTGCATCTGCAGCAATGCTCAACGTATTGAAAACATGGGGTGTAGATACGATCTACGGTATCCCATCTGGAACACTTAGCTCACTGATGGACGCTTTGGCTGAAGACAAAGATATCCGTTTCTTGCAAGTTCGTCACGAAGAAACTGGTGCTCTTGCAGCGGTTATGCAAGCTAAATTTGGTGGCTCTATCGGGGTTGCAGTTGGTTCAGGTGGACCTGGTGCGACTCACTTGATCAATGGTGTTTACGATGCAGCGATGGATAACACTCCATTCCTTGCTATCCTTGGATCACGTCCAGTTAACGAATTGAACTTGGATGCCTTCCAAGAATTGAACCAAAACCCAATGTACAACGGTATCGCTGTTTACAACAAACGTGTAGCTTACGCAGAACAATTACCAAAAGTAATCGACGAAGCTTGCCGTGCTGCCGTTTCTAAAAAAGGTCCAGCCGTTGTTGAAATTCCAGTAAACTTTGGTTTCCAAGAAATCGACGAAAACTCTTACTACGGATCAGGTTCTTATGAACGTCACTTTATCGCTCCTGCCTTGAACGAAGTGGAAATCGATAAAGCAGTTGAAATTTTGAACAATGCTGAACGCCCAGTGATCTACGCTGGTTTCGGTGGAGTTGGTGCGGGTGATGTGATCACTGAATTGTCTCGTAAAATTAAAGCACCAATCATTACAACTGGTAAAAACTTCGAGGCCTTCGAATGGAACTACGAAGGTTTGACAGGTTCTGCATACCGTGTTGGTTGGAAACCAGCCAACGAAGTGGTCTTTGAAGCAGACACTGTTCTTTTCCTTGGTTCAAACTTCCCATTTGCTGAAGTTTACGAAGCATTCAAGAACACTGAAAAATTCATCCAAGTGGATATTGACCCTTACAAACTTGGTAAACGTCACGCCCTTGACGCTTCAATCCTTGGTGACGCAGGTCAAGCAGCACAAGCTATTCTTGATAAGGTAAACCCAGTTGAGTCTACTCCATGGTGGCGTGCTAACGTGAAGAACAACCAAAACTGGCGTGATTACATGAACAAACTCGAAGGTAAAACTGAGGGTGAATTGCAATTGTATCAAGTTTACAATGCTATTAACAAATACGCTGACGAAGATGCTATCTACTCAATCGACGTCGGTGACACTACTCAAACATCTACTCGTCACCTTCACATGACACCTAAGAACATGTGGCGTACATCTCCACTCTTTGCGACAATGGGTATCGCCCTTCCTGGTGGTATCGCTGCTAAGAAAGACAATCCAGATCGCCAAGTATGGAACATCATGGGTGACGGTGCATTCAACATGTGCTACCCAGACGTTATCACAAACGTTCAATACGATCTTCCAGTTATCAACGTTGTCTTCTCAAATGGTAAATATGCCTTCATCAAGGACAAATACGAAGACACAAACAAACACTTGTTTGGTTGTGACTTCCCTAATGCTGACTATGCGAAAATCGCTGAAGCTCAAGGTGCTGTAGGATTTACAGTTGACCGTATCGAAGACATCGATGCAGTCGTTGCAGAAGCTGTTAAATTGAACAAAGAAGGTAAAACTGTTGTGATCGATGCTCGCATCACTCAACACCGTCCACTTCCAGTAGAAGTTCTTGAGTTGGATCCAAAACAACACTCAGAAGAAGCCATCAAAGCCTTCAAGGAAAAATACGAAGCTGAAGAGCTTGTACCATTCCGCCTCTTCTTGGAAGAAGAAGGATTGCAATCACGCGCAATTAAATAATTCCTCTCGCCGAAAATCAAAAGTAAACAGTGTAGATTTTATGCATTGATTTTCTTAGAGGGAAACTTAAAAGATCGGAGCAATCCGGTCTTTTTATGGAGATAGTAAATGAATTTAAATCAAATAGATATCATCGTTTCAAATGTTCCCCAAGTCTGTGCTGACTTGGAGCATATCTTGGATAAAAAGGCAGATTATGCTGATGATAGTTTTGCTCAGTTCACGATTGGCAGTCATTGTCTAATGTTATCCCAAAATCATTTGGTTCCTTTGGAAAACTTTCAGTCAGGAATCATTCTTCATATCGAGGTTGAGGATGTAGACGAGAACTACAAACGGTTGAAAGAGCTTGGTATCCAGGTTTTAAACGGCCCAGTTGTAACCGATTGGGGAACCGAATCCCTGTTAGTTGAAGGCCCTGCTGGTCTAGTGATTGATTTTTATCGTATGAAGTAGGAGGCGTGGTCATTTAACGTCAACCTTAGCTATTCTTAAAACAGAATATGAGAATATGAACTAATAAAAGATCGGAGTCATCCGGTTTTTTTTCTGTTATGCGATTTTCAGTCCGTCTCGTTCCATTAGGTGCGAGACAAAAAACCACCCGCTGACGGGTGGTTATGATTTCTACACTTATTGTTTGGCTTCCTGTTTTAATTGTTGCACCTGTTCCTTGTACTGGAGAAGCTCCTTGTCTTTTTTATGGATAGTCGTTTCTGCTTCAGCAATGCGGCTTTTCAGCTCTTGAGTCTTGCCATGGTGATAGCTAAAACCAATAGCACTACCAACAATGATCCCGATTACTAGACAAGTAAAAATCACCAAAATCAAGGGAGCAGATAGTTGTGTAAAGACAAGACTGACAGTTACTGTTTGACGATTGAGCAGACCAAAGGAGATCACAATGACTAATAAGATCAAACCGCCAATTAGATAAGCCTTATCTTTCAGTGACAATTCATTAAATTTTTTTAGCATAAGTTCCTTTTCTCCTGACTATGTTGATAGAAAATTACACACCATTTAGGTATTAACAAAATTCATTTTACTAGAAAATTTCGATACTGTCAATAATTTCTAACAGCTTATTTACCATCAATCGATTCATTGAAAAGGAGTATTCATTTTCTAATATTTGATTGACTAAACAGATCGGAGCAATCCAGTCTTTTTTCTGTTCCCTCTTTCTTCTCACAAGATTGTGATAGTTTACATCTTTATAACAAAAGCTTCAAAGTCTTGATTGTTTTGAAAGAAGATTATAAAATAAGATTCAGTAAAAATGAAATAGGTTTTGAAAATAACTGAAAAACAAATGAAAATGTTAGGTTGGGTAGCGACCTTTATGTCTGTTATGATGTATATGTCTTACTTCCCACAAATCATGGACAATCTGGCTGGTCAAAAAGGAAATTTCATTGAGCCCTTGGTTGCAGCGATCAACTGTAGTCTATGGGTCTACTACGGTCTTTTCAAAAAAGAAAGAGATATCCCCCTTGCAGCAGCGAATGCACCAGGTATTATTTTTGGCCTAGTAACCGCTATCACAGCTTTGATTTAAAAGGAACAGAGGAGACTAGTTTTCAGTCTTCTTTTTTTGTTTCCGGGGAGGCTATTTGCTTTTTCGAGAGGATAATTTTTTAAAAAACAATCTGATCAACTTAAATAGTAGAATAGTATCAGTATGTCACAGTATTTTATAAGAAAAGGTTTCAGAATGAGCTATAATATAAGTAAATGAACAAGCAAATAAGAAAGTTGAGTAGACTTATGACCGAAAAACTGACTTTTCCGGATGGTTTCGGCTGGAACAGGCGAAATGAACAAGCGCTATGGCTTTATCTATGTGGATCGAGATAACGCAGGAAATGGGACTCTCAAACGTAGCAAGAAGAAATCCTTCTACTGGTACAAGGATGTCATTGCCAGCAATGGTGCAAGCATTGAGTAGAGCACATTTGTTCACTATTTTTATAAAATCTTCTCCCTAATTTATAAGATGTGAAAAAGAGTTCAATTCGAACTCTTTTTTTGCTATAATGAGGGGAGAAAAATCAGACAGGAGATTGACATGTCAGAACCATTATTTTTACAATCAGTTATGCAAGAAAAAATTTGGGGAGGTACCAAGCTACGTGATGAGTTTGGTTACGACATCCCAAGTGAAAAAATCGGAGAATACTGGGCCATCTCAGCTCATCCAAATGGCGTTTCAAAGGTTGCAAATGGACGCTACGAGGGAACAGACCTAGCTACTTTGTATGCGGAACACCGTGAATTGTTTGGCAACCGTCCAGAACCTGTATTTCCACTTTTGACCAAAATACTCGATGCTAACGACTGGCTTAGCGTCCAAGTTCACCCAGACGATGCTTATGGACTAGAGCATGAAGGCGAACTTGGAAAAACAGAATGTTGGTACATCATCTCTGCGGATGAAGGTTCAGAGATTATCTACGGGCATAATGCCAAGTCAAAAGAAGAACTCCGTCAGCAAATCGAAGATAAGAACTGGGATGACCTGTTGACAAAAGTACCAGTTAAGGCTGGAGATTTCTTCTATGTACCAAGTGGCACCATGCATGCTATTGGTGCAGGCATCTTGATTCTTGAAACCCAACAGTCTAGTGATACCACCTATCGCGTCTACGACTTTGACCGCAAGGACGATAATGGAAACTTGCGTGAACTACACCTTGAAAAATCTATCGATGTCTTGAATATTGGTGAGCCTGCAAATAGCCGTCCTGTGACTGTCAAAGCTGATGATTTACGCTCAACTTTACTTGTCTCTAATGATTTCTTCGCAGTCTACAAGTGGGAAATCACAGGAAAAGTTGAATTTGAGAAGACGGCTGATTACAGCTTGTTGAGTGTCTTGGCTGGTCAAGGGAAACTGACTGTAGACGGAAAAGATTATCCAATCCAAAAAGGTAGTCACTTTATCTTGCCGAGTGATGTTGAAGCTTGGACCTTGGAAGGGCAAGGTCTAGAATTGATTGTTAGCCATCCATAAAAAGAAAAGACTTGAGAGATATTCTCAAGTCCTTTTTTTGTATTTACATAAATTGGGCGATAAAGACCACGATGATGATAATTGGAATGATGAAACGAAGAAGGAAAAGCCAGACTTGGAAAAGTCCTTGTTTCCATGGTGTTTCATCAAGATGCAATTCCTCCATAGCGAGTGCTTTTTTAAAGATAAAGCCTGTAAAAAGGGACAAGCAGAGAGCACCGAAAGGCATAAGGAGGTTGGAAACCAAGAAATCCATAGCGTCAAAGAAGGTCTTTCCAAAGATATGGACATCAGCCATCACACCATAGGATAGGGCCGAAGGGATACCAAAGACAAAAGTCAATACCCCTAAAATCATGCTCCACTTAGCACGCTTACGATTGTCTTGGTTGGTGATGTTACCAACATTGATCTCAAGCATAACGACTGAGGAAGTTATCGTCGCAAAGAGGAAAAGCAAGAGAAAGAGAATATAGAAAATAGTACCAAAAGGCATATTGTCAAAGAGTTGCGGCAAAACAATAAAGAGGAGACTTGGTCCACCTTCAGATTGGATATTAAAGGCTGACATAGCAGGGAAAATCGCAAGTCCCGCCATGATAGAAACTGAGATGTTCAAGGCTACGATAGACATTCCTGATTGGACCAGATTGGTCTTCTTGTCTAGGTAGGAAGCGTAGGTCAGCATGGCTGTAACTCCAAGAGATAGGGCAAAGAAAGATTGACCCAGTGCATAGAGAAGTCCAGCACTTGTTAGTTTTGAAAAGTCAGGTTTGAGGAAGTAAACGACGCCTTCCATAGCATTTGGCAAGCTAAGAGAACGCCCGATAATAATGACAAAGATGATAAAAAGTAGGGGCATCATAACCTTTGATGCTCTTTCAATACCTTTTTGAACGCCGTGTGAAACAATGAAAATGTTCAAGAAGATAAAGGCTGCTTGGGCTCCTAAAGCAATAACTGGATTAGAAATGATGGACGAGAATTGCTGGGCATAATCTCCATTTCCGATTAGGTGGAATAATCTTCCAATCTCGATACCAAGGTATACCAGAATCCAACCCCCAATGACACTATAAAATGAGAGAAGGATGAAAAGAGCAAAGGCACCAATCCAACCAATAAAGTTGTACTTGTGATTGTTGCCAAGTTTTCCAAAAGTTTTGATTGCTGACACGCCAGCGCTTCGACCAAGGGCAAACTCAGCCAGTAGAAGAGGGAAACCAATTAAAATTGTCGAGATAAGAAAGACCAGTAAGAAACCTCCCCCACCATTGGCAGCGGTCATATAAGGGAACTTCCAAACAGCTCCAAGGCCAATAGCAGAACCAGCAGATGCAAGGATGAAGCCCAGTTTTGAGCCCCATTGCGATTTTTCAGACATCGTTAAAACTCCAATCTATTTTTAAAATAAGAAAAGGCTACTTGAGTTGTCAAATAGCCCTCTCTCAATTGCTCTTTAAGAGCCTTTTATTTGATTGATAGACTTGATTATCCTATCATGTTTTCTGAAACCTGTCAAGAAAGCGATTTTCGTTTTTCTTGATAAGATATTGGGTCTAAAAGCAAAACTTTACATTGTAAAAAAATCGGCGGAGTAATCTCTGCCGATTTCTTACTTTAAAGTTTAATCATAATGTAGACTTCCTGCCACCCATCCGGTACAGAGGGCGGAAGTAATGTTAAAGCCACCTGTGTGGGCATTGATATCTAGTACCTCGCCAGCAAAGTGAAGTCCAGGAACCAATTTACTTTCTAGCGTTTTAGGATTGATTTCCTTGAGGCTGACCCCTCCCTTAGTCACAAAGGACTTGGCAAGGGACATCTTCCCTGTTACAGGAATCTTGAGGGACTTGATAGACTGGATAAGTTGGTCCCGTTCTTTTTCAGTTAGCTGTTTAACTTTTTCAGGGTATCCTTGGACAAAGAATTCTGCCAAGCGTTCTGGCAACAAAGATTTCAAGGTATTTTTTAAGGATTTTTCACGGTTTTCTTCTAGAAAATTTATTAAGTCGCCTTCAGAAAGTTGTGGCAAGACATCTAAAGATAGGATTTCGCCACCCTTGACAAAGCTTGACATACGCAGAGCAGCGGGACCAGATAAACCAAAGTGGGTAAAAAGCAGATCATGAGTAATGACGTGCTTGCCATAACTGAGAGTCACATCGTCTAGCGAAATTCCCTGCAAGGCCTTGTGCGGAAAATCTGTCAATAAGGGACTTTCAGCAGCCTCAAGTTCGGTAATGGTGTGTTTGAAATGACGGGCAATCTCGTGACCAAAACCAGTCGAACCAGTCGAAGGATAAGACTTACCACCTGTTGTGACGATGAGTTTATTACAAGTGAAGGTCTGGTCTGCGGACTTAAGGACAAACTGGTCGTCTATCTTTTTAACCGAAACAATCTCTGTTTGAGTGGCAATTTGCCCGCCTAGTTCCGTAATTTTCTTCTCCAGAGCCTCGATTATGGTTCGCGATTTATCGCTGACTGGGAAGACACGTCCGTGGTCTTCAACCTTGAGTTTAACACCATTTTCCGTGAAAAAATTAATGATATCATGGTTATCAAACTGTGAGAAGACACTGTATAGGAATCGCCCATTTCCAGGGATGCCAGCGAGTAGATCGTCTAGAGTTCCGTTGTTAGTCACGTTACAGCGACCACCGCCAGTTCCAGCTAATTTTTTCCCAAGTTTTCGATTTTTTTCGATGAGTAGAGTTTTCTGACCATAAAAACTACTGGAAATCGTAGCCATCATGCCAGCAGGTCCACCACCGATGACAATAGTATCAAAATGTTTCATAGCTCTATTGTACCATAAAAAACAAGAGATGCTTGGCATCTCTTGTTGCTTATAATCTTAGTTAATTTCATATCCCATGAGAAGCCCGCCTTCTTCCGCATAGAAACTGCAGAGTCCAGAAGTTGGGATGATTTTAATGTCAGCTTGTGGGTATTTTTCTCGTAAGAGCTCTGAGAGCTGTTGGCAGAATTTTTCATTGCTGCGGTGAGCCATGACGATACGCCCACCAGCATAGCCAGCTTTGATCAACTCTTCATAGGCAGCCTGAAGGGACTTTTTAGCACCACGAGCTTTTTGGAGGAGTTCCAAGGTTCCAGTTTCGCTTGCTTCACCAACCATACGAATATTGAGGAGCCCGACAACTGTACCGATAAGCTTACTCAATCGACCGTTTTTAACCAGGTTATCCACTTTAGCAAGAATGAACAACAACTTCGTTTTTTCTTGGTAAGTAGTAATCACTTCAACGACTTCTTCAAAAGAAAGTCCTTGTTTGATCAAATCATTGATCTTTTCGACGATTAGGTCAACTTCCCCACCAGCTGATAAGCTATCGATGACATGAATCTGAGTATCAGGGTGTTCTTCGAGATAGATATTCTTAGCTAATTGAGCACTATTGTGGCTACCAGAGAGAGTTCCAGTGATAGTCACTACAAAAATATGTTTGGCACCTTCGAATGCTCGTAAGTAATCATCAGGACTAGGGCAGGCTGATTTTGAAGCTTCAGAAGTCGCATACATAGTTTCCATCATCTTATCGATATCCAGATTGGCATCATCGACAAAGACTTGATCTGCTACCTGAATCTTTAAGGGAACACTGACAAATTCAGTATCAAAAGCAAGGTTTTCCAGCTGGCGATAATCACAACCAGAGTCAGCTACAATCTTCCAAGTCATAGAAATTCTCCATCTTTATCACTTATACATTGACAAAGGTTCTGTCTTTTTTTACAATTATATCATGAAAGCCCTTGAAACAAAAGTAGTACCTCTCTGTTGTCACAAGTAGAAAGAAATTGTTATGTCTGAACGTAAAATATCTGAAAAATCGCTTGAAAACCTTAGAAAATCAAATCAAGAATCTAATTTGCTAACCAGAGAAGCGATTGAAACAGCTCTTTTGCAACTCTTGGAGAAAAAGGAGTTGGCCAAGATTAGCATTTCTGAGTTAGTCAAGCGTGCTGGCGTTTCTCGTGCAGCTTTTTATCGAAACTATGATTCAAAAGAAGAGATTTTAGAAAGTGTCTTTAAACGTAGCGTTCATAACATCATGGAGCAATTGAGTCATTACGATGTTAAAACAGACCTTTATCTCGTATGGGTTCACCTCTTTAGAGAAGCCAAGAAAGAAGCCAAAGTTATTCAGCTTGCCCTAGACTATCACTTAGAAAAAATCTTTGTGCAAGCCATGCAAGAATTTCTAGAAAAATACTATGGAAAATCAAAAGGAGTCAGCTCTTACCTGCATTCTTTTTGGAGTTCGGCCATCGTATCGGTCTTGCTTAAATGGATCAAGGATGGGATGAAGGTTCCTGCTGAAAAAATCGCAGATCTACGCCTGCCATTTTTCAAAAAATAAAACATGAGGAGAAATGCTATGACAGAAAAAAGACTAGCTTGGGATGAGTATTTTGCTGCTCAAGCCCTATTGATTGCCAATCGCTCAACCTGTAAACGTGCCAAGGTAGGAGCAGTTTTAGTCAAGGATAACAAGGTTATTTCAACAGGTTATAATGGTTCTGTATCAGGAACAGAGCATTGTATCGATCATGACTGTCTGGTGATTGAAGGCCACTGTGTCCGCACTCTTCATGCAGAAGTGAATGCTATCTTACAAGGGTCAGAGCGTGGCGTTCCAAAAGGTTTCACAGCCTATGTCACTCATTTTCCATGCCTTAACTGTACCAAGCAGTTACTACAAGTAGGATGTGAGCGTGTGGTTTATATTAATCAATATCGCATGGACGATTATGCCCAATACCTTTATCAAGAAAAAGGGACAGAATTAACACATTTGCCACTTGAGACAGTTCAAGCAGCTCTTCAAGCAGCAGATTTGATCTAGAGTTATAAAAAAATAAATGGTTTAGAAAGATTTTTAAACCATTTTTTGGTATAATAAGAAGAATAAATTGAAAGAAGGAATTCAGAAAATGGGAAAACTTGAAGTTATTAATCATCCACTGATTCAACACAAATTATCAATCTTGCGTCGCACTGACACTTCTACAAAAGCTTTTCGTGAACTAGTAGACGAGATTGCCATGTTGATGGGATATGAAGTGCTTCGTGATCTTCCACTTGAAGATGTAGAAATCGAAACACCGATTACAAAAACAGTTCAAAAACAGTTGGCTGGTAAAAAATTGGCAATTGTCCCAATCTTGCGTGCAGGTATTGGTATGGTTGATGGACTATTGAGTTTGGTTCCAGCAGCAAAAGTTGGTCACATTGGTATGTACCGTGACGAAGAAACCCTTCAACCAGTAGAATACTTGGTAAAATTACCTGAAGATATTGACCAACGTCAAATTTTTGTAGTTGATCCTATGCTTGCAACAGGTGGATCAGCGATTTTGGCTGTTGACTCCCTCAAAAAACGTGGAGCTTCAAACATCAAGTTTGTCTGCCTTGTATCAGCTCCAGAGGGTGTGAAGGCACTTCAAGCAGCACACCCTGATGTAGAAATCTTTACAGCAGCTTTGGATGAACGCTTGAACGAACATGGTTACATCGTTCCAGGTCTTGGAGATGCTGGAGACCGCTTGTTCGGAACAAAATAAGATTCTAAAGTGATATTGAGACTAAAGCCTAGTCTTAGTTTTGAAAGGAGGTTGAATTTTTGTATCTGTTAGTAGGATAGAGCAAAAATTTGACCTTTTTTGACCAAAGATATATAATAATCCTATTAATAAAGAAATTAGAAATCAAAAGGAGAAATGAATGATTCCTGTAGTTATTGAACAAACAAGTCGTGGAGAACGCTCGTATGACATTTACTCACGTCTTCTTAAGGACCGCATTATCATGTTGACTGGACCAGTCGAAGACAATATGGCAAACTCAGTTATCGCCCAATTGCTTTTCTTGGATGCCCAAGATAGTACAAAAGATATTTACCTTTATGTAAACACTCCTGGAGGTTCTGTATCAGCTGGTTTGGCAATCGTTGATACTATGAACTTTATCAAGGCAGATGTCCAAACTATCGTTATGGGAATGGCAGCCTCAATGGGGACTGTCATTGCATCAAGTGGAGCAAAGGGTAAACGTTTCATGCTTCCAAATGCAGAATACATGATTCACCAACCAATGGGTGGTACAGGTGGTGGTACTCAGCAGACTGATATGGCCATCGCTGCTGAACACTTACTTAAAACTCGTAAAACTTTGGAGCAAATCCTAGCAGATAACTCTGGCAAATCTGTTGAGCAAATCCATAAAGATGCTGAACGTGATTACTGGATGAGCGCTCAAGAAACTCTTGACTACGGTTTTATTGACGAAATTATGGCTAATAATTCTTTGAATTAAACTATTAAAGCAAGCTCGACTGAGCTTGTTTTTTTTGATATAATAGAAGGAAGATTGTTAGAAGGAAGTTGAATTATGTTTCAAAAAGAGAATCGGTCTGGTCTGATTATCTATTTATACTATAATCGCGATGCTAAAAAACTCGCAAATTATGGTGATATTTGTTACCACTCAAAAAAACATCGTTACCTACAACTTTATGTCCCAACAGAGGAAGTAGAAGAGCTGGTAAATCGTTTAGGAAAAGAGAAATTTATCAAGAAAGTGAGAGTTTGTCATATCCAAGAATTGGAAACTCCTTTCGTTGGGAACCTATATAAAACTAGCGAAAACGTTATCATTTAAAAAGTGAGAGAAACTTGTTGACAATTTTCTGATAATTCGGTATATTCTTAACATGTAATTTAAATTGAACATTAAAAGGAGATAAACATGAAGAAAAAATTTGCATTGTCACTTGTAGCTCTTGCAAGTACAGCTCTTTTAGCAGCTTGTGGGGAAGTGAAGTCAGGAGCTTCAAACACAACTGGTAACCCAATCGATGAAAAAGTTGTAAAAATTGGTTTCAACTTCGAAGAAACTGGTGCTGTAGCATCTTACGGTACTTCTGAGCAAAAGGGTGCTCAACTTGCAGTTGATGAAATCAACGCAGCAGGTGGTATCGATGGAAAACAAATCGAAGTAGTCGACAAAGATAACAAATCTGAAACTGCTGAAGCTGCTTCTGTTTCAACAAACCTTGTGACTCAATCTAAGGTAGCAGCTATCGTAGGACCTGCGACTTCAGGTGCAACTGCAGCGGCAGTAGCAAATGCTACACAAGCTGGAGTCCCATTGATTTCTCCAAGTGCTACTCAAGATGGTTTGACAAAAGGTCAAGATTTCCTCTTCATCGGAACATTCCAAGATAGTTTCCAAGGAAAAATCATCTCAAACTACGTTTCAAACAAATTGAACGCTAAGAAAGTGGTCTTGTATACAGATAACTCAAGTGACTACGCTAAAGGTATTGCAAAATCTTTCCGTGATTCATTCACAGGTGAAATCGTAGCAGATGAAACATTTGTATCAGGTGATACAGACTTCCAAGCAGCTTTGACAAAAATCAAAGATAAAGACTTTGATGCAATCGTATTGCCAGGTTACTACACAGAAGCTGGTAAGATTGTAAACCAAGCTCGTGGTATGGGAATTGATAAGCCAATCATCGGTGGTGACGGATTTAACGGTGCAGAATTTGTTCAACAAGCAACTGCTGAACGCGCATCAAATATCTACTTCATCTCAGGATTCTCAACTACTGTTGATGTTTCAGATAAAGCAAAAGCCTTCCTTGAAGCTTATCGTGCAAAATATAACGAAGATCCTTCAACATTTGCAGCTCTTGCTTATGACTCAGTTTACCTTGTAGCTAATGCAGCAAAAGGTGCAAAAACTTCAGTTGATATCAAGAACAATCTTGCTAAAACACAAAACTTCGAAGGTGTTACAGGTCAAACAAGCTTTGATGCAGATCATAACACTGTGAAAACAGCCTTCATGATGACCATGAATAATGGTAAAGTAGATGCGGCAGAAGTCGTAAAACCATAATTTTATAGATATCGTAAATGGGGAATGAGCTTTTACTCACTCCCTGTTTCGGTATTTATAAAGGGATTATTTTTTATAAAATCCTAAAAATAAAACTTAGAAAGAGTGAACCATATGCTTCAACAACTTGTCAATGGTTTAATCTTGGGTAGTGTCTATGCCTTGCTAGCCCTGGGTTATACTATGGTTTATGGAATTATCAAGCTTATTAACTTTGCCCATGGTGATATCTATATGATGGGTGCCTTCATGGGTTATTTCTTGATTAATGCCCTCCATTTAAATTTCTTTTTAGCCTTAATTTTGTCCATGATTGGTTCAGCAATTCTCGGTGTTATCATCGAGTTTCTAGCCTACCGTCCACTCCGACATTCAACTCGTATCTCTGTATTGATTACTGCTATCGGGGTATCCTTCTTGCTTGAGTATGGAATGGTCTATCTAGTAGGTGCCAATACACGTGCCTTCCCTCAAGCAATCCAAACAGTTCGTTATGACTTGGGTCCAATCAGTCTAACAAATATTCAATTGTTGATTTTGACGGTTTCGATTGTTTTGATGATTCTTTTGCAACTCATCGTGCAAAAAACAAAAATGGGGAAAGCCATGCGTGCCGTATCTGTAGATAGTGATGCAGCTCAGTTAATGGGGATCAACGTAAACCGTACAATCAGTTTCACCTTTGCCTTAGGTTCAGCTCTGGCTGGTGCAGCAGGTGTCTTGATTGCCCTTTACTACAACTCTCTTGAACCATTGATGGGAATGACTCCGGGTATTAAATCATTCGTGGCTGCCGTTTTAGGTGGAATCGGTATTATTCCTGGTGCAGCTCTTGGAGGTTTTGTAATCGGACTATTGGAAACTTTTGCAACAGCCTTCGGAATGTCAGATTTCCGTGATGCTATCGTGTACGGAATCTTGCTATTGATCTTGATTGTTCGTCCAGCTGGTATCCTTGGTAAGAATGTGAAAGAGAAGGTGTAAACAATGAAAGAAAATTTAAAAGTTAATATTCTCTGGTTGCTCCTTTTGTTGCTTGGATATGGTGTGATTAGCTTATTAGTTTCGTTTGGTATTTTAAACCTTTTCCATATTCAGATTTTAGAACAAATCGGTATCAATATTATTCTTGCAGTAGGACTTAACCTTATCGTTGGTTTTTCTGGTCAATTTTCTCTTGGACATGCTGGGTTCATGGCTATCGGTGCCTATGCAGCAGCCATTATTGGTTCTAAATCTCCAACTTATGGTGCCTTTTTTGGAGCTATGTTGCTTGGTGCTATCATTGCTGGTTTGGTTGCCTTGGTCGTTGGAATTCCTACCCTTCGTTTGAAGGGGGACTACCTTGCAGTTGCGACACTTGGGGTTGCTGAAATTATCCGTATCCTAATCGTCAATGGTGGTGATTTAACAAACGGAGCTGCTGGTATCCTTGGTATTCCAAACTTTACTAATTGGCAAATGGTATACATTTTTGCCGTGATTACGACACTTGCAACGCTGAATTTCCTTCGTAGTCCAATCGGTCGTTTAACCTTGTCTGTTCGTGAAGATGAAATTGCAGCTGAATCTGTCGGGGTCAATACAACAAAAATCAAAATTATCGCATTTGTCTTTGGAGCTATGACTGCAAGTATTGCAGGTTCCCTTCAAGCAGGATTTATCGGTTCTGTTGTGCCAAAAGATTATAGCTTTATCAACTCTATCAACGTTTTAATTATCGTTGTATTTGGTGGCTTGGGATCAATTACAGGAGCAATTGTCGCTGCGATTGTTCTTGGTATTTTGAATATGTTCCTTCAAGATGTGGCTAGCGTTCGTATGATTATCTATGCTTTGGCCTTGGTACTCGTTATGATTTTCAGACCAGGTGGTCTTCTTGGAACCTGGGAATTGAGCCTATCAAGACTCTTTAAAAAAGGTAAGAAGGAGGGACAAAACTAATGGCATTACTTGAAGTAAAACAGTTAACCAAGCATTTTGGTGGTCTGACTGCTGTTGGAGATGTAACTCTAGAATTGAACGAAGGTGAACTTGTTGGCTTGATTGGACCGAACGGAGCTGGGAAAACAACTCTTTTCAACTTGCTGACAGGAGTTTATGAACCAAGCGAAGGAACAGTAACCTTAGATGGCCACTTATTAAATGGTAAGCAACCTTATAAAATCGCATCTCTTGGTTTAGGGCGTACCTTCCAAAACATTCGTCTCTTTAAAGACTTGACAGTTTTGGATAACGTTCTTATTGCATTTAGTAACCATCACAAACAACATGTTTTTGCAAGTTTCTTGCGTTTACCAGCTTTTTATAAGAATGAAAAAGAATTAAAAGCTAAAGCCTTAGAATTACTAAAAATCTTTGATTTAGATGGTGATGCTGAAACCTTAGCTAAAAACTTAGCCTATGGCCAACAACGTCGTTTGGAAATTGTTCGTGCCCTTGCCACTGAACCTAAAATCCTCTTCTTGGATGAGCCTGCAGCAGGTATGAACCCACAAGAAACTGCAGAATTGACTGAGTTGATTCGTCGCATCAAGGATGAATTCAAGATCACTATCATGCTGATTGAACATGATATGAACTTGGTCATGGAAGTCACTGAACGTATCTACGTACTTGAGTACGGTCGTTTGATTGCTCATGGGACACCAGATGAAATCAAGAACAATAAACGAGTTATCGAAGCTTATCTTGGAGGTGAAGCCTAATGTCTATGTTAAAAGTTGAAAACCTCTCAGTACACTACGGCATGATTCAAGCTGTACGTGATGTGAGCTTTGAAGTCAATGAAGGGGAAGTTGTTTCTCTTATCGGTGCTAACGGTGCTGGTAAAACAACTATCCTTCGTACCCTATCAGGCCTTGTTCGTCCAAGCTCTGGTCGAATTGAATTTTTGGGACAAGAAATCCAAAAGATGCCTGCGCAAAAGATTGTGGCATCAGGACTTTCTCAAGTACCAGAAGGACGTCATGTCTTCCCTGGTTTGACTGTTTTGGAAAACTTGGAGATGGGAGCCTTTCTTAAGAAAAATCGTGAAGAGAATCAAGCAAATTTGAAGAAAGTCTTCTCTCGTTTCCCTCGTTTGGAAGAACGTAAAAATCAAGATGCGGCTACTCTATCTGGTGGTGAACAGCAGATGCTTGCCATGGGACGTGCACTCATGTCAACGCCTAAACTACTTTTATTAGATGAACCATCAATGGGTCTTGCTCCGATTTTTATCCAAGAAATTTTTGATATCATCCAAGATATTCAAAAACAAGGAACAACAGTTCTCTTGATTGAGCAAAATGCTAATAAAGCACTAGCTATCGCTGACCGAGGATATGTTCTTGAAACAGGAAAGATTGTCCTATCAGGAACAGGAAAAGAACTCGCAGCATCAGACGAAGTCAGAAAAGCATATCTAGGTGGCTAAAAAGGTCTGGGGGACCTTTTTAGTCGGCGGATAAAAATTGCGTCAGCAATTAACATCTAGTCTGGGGGACCTTTTTAGTCGGCGGATAAAGATTGCAAAGCAATCATACAATCTACATAAGTATAAGATTAAGGGCTCTAAGTTGAGCTCTTTTTCGTAAACTCCTTCAGATTTTTCTGAATCTTGAAAAAGAAATGAAAGCGTTTGATAGCTTTCCGTAAAAAGTGTATAATAAAACTATAAACATAAAGGAGATTTCCTATGGCAGTTAAAGATTTTATGACACGCAAGGTCGTTTATATCAGTCCTGATACAACTGTTGCACACGCAGCAGATTTGATGCGCGAACAAGGCTTGCACCGTCTCCCTGTTATTGAGAATGATAAATTAGTAGGCTTGGTAACAGAAGGGACAATCGCTGAAGCTAGTCCTTCAAAAGCGACTAGTCTTTCAATCTTCGAGATGAATTATCTACTTAATAAGACAAAAGTAAAAGACGTCATGATTCGAGATGTTGTTACTGTCTCAGGCTATGCAAGTTTAGAAGATGCAACTTATCTCATGCTTAAAAATAAGATTGGAATTTTGCCAGTTGTTGACAATGGACAATTGTATGGAGTCATTACAGATCGTGATGTATTCAGTGCCTTTCTTGAAATCGCTGGTTATGGTGAAGAGGGAATCCGTGTTCGTTTTATCACAGAAAATGAAGTTGGAGTTTTAGGTAAGATAGTTTCTTTAATCGTTGAAGAAAATCTTAATATCTCTCATACTGTTAACATTCCACGTAAGGATGGTAAAATTGTTATTGAAGTACAAATTGAGGGAAGCATTGATCTTTCATCATTGAAAAAGAAATTTGAGGATGAAAATATTCTCGTAGATGAAATTACAAAAACTTCTGCAAAAAAACTCTAAAAAGAAAAATATAACTTACTTTAAGCTTGCGAAAAAAACTTTTTTCTAGTATAATAGTTTATTGTGAGCAAACCTCACTTACCCCTTGCAAAGGCTTGGGGTCATTAGACCAAAAGGAGGAACATATCAATGGCTAAATACGAAATTCTTTATATTATTCGTCCAAACATTGAAGAAGAAGCGAAAAACGCTTTGGTAGCACGTTTTGACTCTATCTTGACTGACAACGGTGCAACTGTTGTTGAATCAAAAGATTGGGAAAAACGTCGTCTTGCATACGAAATCCAAGATTTCCGTGAAGGACTTTACCACATCGTTAACGTTGAAGCAAACGACGACGCAGCTCTTAAAGAGTTTGACCGTCTTTCAAAAATCAACGCTGACATTCTTCGTCACATGATCGTCAAACTTGACGCGTAAGAAGGTAGATTATGATTAACAATGTTGTACTTGTAGGGCGTATGACACGTGACGCTGAGTTACGTTATACCCCATCAAATGTAGCAGTTGCGACTTTTACTCTTGCAGTAAACCGTACATTCAAGAGTCAAAATGGCGAACGTGAGGCTGATTTTATCAATGTCGTTATGTGGCGCCAACAGGCTGAAAATCTTGCTAACTGGGCTAAAAAAGGCTCACTTATTGGGGTTACAGGTCGTATTCAGACTCGTAGTTACGATAACCAGCAAGGACAACGTGTCTACGTGACAGAAGTCGTAGCTGAGAATTTCCAAATGTTGGAAAGCCGTAGTGCTCGTGAAGGACAAAGTGGTGGAGCTTATTCTGCACCAACTGCGAATCATGCAGCAGCTACAAATTCAGTACCAGACTTTTCACGTGATGAAAATCCATTTGGATCAACCAATCCTTTGGATATTTCAGATGATGATTTACCATTCTAATGGACAATTAATACTATAAAGGAGAAAAAACATGGCTCAACAACGTCGTGGCGGATTCAAACGCCGTAAAAAAGTTGATTACATCGCAGCAAACAAAATTGAATATGTTGATTACAAAGATACTGAGCTTCTTAGCCGTTTCGTTTCAGAACGTGGGAAAATCCTTCCACGTCGTGTAACTGGAACTTCAGCTAAAAACCAACGTAAAGTAACAACAGCTATCAAACGCGCTCGCGTAATGGCTTTGATGCCTTTCGTAAACGAAGATTAAAAAAAGAGGTCCAGTGGACCTCTTTTTCATGAGCTTGAAAACAAGAGAGCGAGTAAGACCCTTACGGGTCTTTTTTTCATGAGCATTGAAATGTGAGAGCGAGTTGAGGTCCGGTTGGACCTCTTTTTCATGAGCTCGGAAATAAGAAAGCGAATTAAGACCCTTACGGGTCTTTTTTCACGAGATAGTTTTTTTCTGACCTCGACGTGCTATAATTGTAATAGAAAGAGTAAAGGTGGGTAAGTCAAAGATGAATTGTACGATTAGAAATATGATTAAGTCTGATATTGAATCCTTATCTCATGGATTTATGAATCAGGGTTGGCCTGGTAGAGAGGAAATTTTAGCTAGATATTTCCTGGAACAGGAAAGTGGGGAGAGAGAAGTCTTAGTTGCAGAGATTGATGGTGCTGTAGCGGGCTATGTTACCATTTTGCCCTCTGCTAAACATGGTCCTTTTGCAGAAGTCTATCCAGAATTATCAGATTTTAATGTCTTTGAGCCTTTTCGAAATCAAGGGATTGGGAATCAACTGCTAGAAGAAGCAGAAAAACGAGTCAAGTTTGTTTCGAGTAAGGTCACTCTTGGTGTAGGTTTGCACTTAGGCTATGGCCCTGCTCAGAGATTGTATATCAGACGGGGCTACATTCCAGATGGGACAGGTGTCTGGTATCGAAATCAACCCTTGGAAATGAATGCAACTAGCCAAAATAATGATGATTTGGTTTTGTATCTAGTAAAGGAATTCGGATAAGAGACAAGGATTTTATTGGGGATGTGGGATTTCTCTACTTTATGGTATAATGGAAAGAGTGAATTGAAGGAGGTATTATAATGGATGCCAAGTTAAGATACAAGGCTAAGAAGATTAAGATTATCTTTTTTGATATAGATGATACTTTACGAAATTCAAAGACTGGCTTTATTCCAAGCACTATTCCAACAGCCTTTAAACAATTACCTGATAAAGGAATTTTGACAGGAATTGCGACTGGTCGAGGTATTTTTGGTGTCGTCCCAGAGCTTAAAGCCCTCAAACCTGATTTCTTTGTAACCTTGAATGGTGCTTATATTGAGGACAAAAAGGGCAATGTCATTTATAGTAACAAAATTGCTAAAGATAAGGTTGAAGAGTATATTACTTGGACCAAAGAAGTTGGGATTGATTATGGTTTGGTGGGAAGTCATGCTGCTAAACTATCAAGGCGAACAGAGATGATTAGCCAGGCTATTGACCCGATTTATCCTGATTTAGAGGTGGACCCTGATTTTTACCAAAAAGAAGATATTTATCAGATGTGGACCTTTGAGGACCAGGGAGATGACCTGAGATTGCCTGATGCTTTAGCATCGACTTTGCGTATGGTACGCTGGCATGAACATTCGTCAGATGTGGTGCCGATTTCCGGTTCTAAGGCAGCTGGAGTTGCCAAAGTGGTAGACCAATTAGGTTTAAAACCTGAAAACGTTATGGTTTTTGGGGACGGTCTTAACGATTTAGAACTCTTTGATTATGCAGGCATTAGTGTTGCTATGGGGATTTCTCATGAAAAAATCAAAGAAAAAGCAGATTATATTACAAAAACATTAGAAGAAGATGGCATCTTTGATGCCTTAGAAGGATTTGGTATGGTAGAAAAAGAATTACATTTTCCACAAGTAAACATTGAAGCAGTAGAAGGTCCAATTGCGACTATTAAGACAAATCATGGGGATATGCGTATCAAACTTTTCCCTGATCACGCACCAAAAACAGTAGCCAACTTTATTGCTCTGTCAAAAGATGGATACTATGACGGTGTGATTTTCCACCGTATTATTAAAGATTTTATGATTCAAGGTGGAGACCCAACTGGAACCGGTATGGGTGGTGAATCTATCTATGGTGAGTCATTTGAGGATGAGTTTTCAGAAGAACTTTACAATGTCCGTGGAGCACTTTCTATGGCTAATGCTGGGCCAAATACAAATGGTAGCCAGTTCTTTATCGTGCAGAATCAACACTTGCCATATTCTAAGAAAGAAATCGCTCGTGGTGGTTGGCCAGAGCCAATTGCGGAGATTTATGCAGAACAAGGGGGAACTCCTCACCTAGACCGTCGTCATACTGTATTCGGTCAACTTGCGGATGAAGCTTCTTACGAAGTTCTGGATGCAATTGCAGGTGTCGAAACAGGTGCAATGGACAAGCCAGTTGAAGATGTCGTAATTGAAACTATTGAAATTGAGGACTAAAATGAAAATCGGTGATAAGCTAAATGGCCGTATTACTGGGATTCAGCCCTATGGAGCTTTTGTTGAGTTAGAAACAGGAGTGACAGGACTGATTCATATTTCGGAGATTCGGACAGGATTTATCGAGAATATTTACGAGGTTTTAAAAATCGGTGATGAGGTCCAGGTACAAGTAGTAGATTTTGACGAATATACAGGGAAGGCTAGCCTTTCCATTCGTACCTTGGAAGAAGAAAAACATCAACTTCCTAGACGGAGACGTTTTTCGAATGATCGCATCAAACATGGATTCGCGCCGCTTGGTCGCATGATGCCTGTTTGGACACGAGAAGCCTTGGAACATTTAAAGAAAAACAGTAATTGATATCCCTCAAATCATTGTGATGTTATTATATTTTGCTATAATGGAAGTATGAACGAAGAACAATTATTAAAAACAGGAGAGCGCATTAATCAACTCTTCTCTACAGATATCAAGATTATTCAAAATAGTGAGGTTTTCAGCTATTCGGTGGATAGTGTACTTTTGTCACGCTTTCCTCGTTTTCCGAAAAATGGTTTGATAGTAGATTTCTGTGCGGGCAATGGAGCTGTTGGATTGTTTGCCAGTAGCCGGACCAAAGCTAAAATTCTATCTGTAGAAATTCAGGAACGTCTTGCTGATATGGCCGAACGCTCAGTACGTTTAAATGGGCTGGACGGACAGATGCAGGTCATCTGTGATGATTTGAAGAATATGCCTAGTCACATTCAGGGGAGCAAGGTTGATTTGATTTTATGCAATCCGCCTTATTTTAAAGTGGATCCAAATTCTAATCTGAACGAAAGTGAGCATTACCTTTTAGCTCGGCATGAAATTACAACCAATCTTAAGGAAATCTGTCGTAGTGCCCAGAGTATTCTCAAATCAAATGGGCGTTTGGCAATGGTTCATCGTCCTGATCGATTATTAGATATCTTAGCTACGCTCCAACAGCATAATCTGGCTCCAAAACGTCTGCAATTTGTTTATCCTAAACGGGAGAAGGAAGCTAATATGCTTTTGATTGAAGCTATCAAGGACGGCTCCACTAGTGGCTTTAAGGTTTTACCACCACTCATTGTTCATAATAGTGATGGTACTTATACACCGGAAATTCAAGAGATTTACTATGGATCATAAGGCTTATATGTATGTGGTTGAGTGTTGTGATGATTCCTACTATACAGGCTATACAACAGATGTGAAGAAACGGATTGCCGTGCACAATAGCGGTAAAGGAGCCAAGTATACACGAGCTCGCTTGCCAGTAAAACTCATCTTTGCGGAAGGTTTTGACAGCAAGGAAGAGGCCATGTCTGCTGAAGCTCTTTTCAAGCGCAAGACTCGCATGCAAAAAGAACATTATCTCAAAGAGAGTCAAAATAAGAATTTAGTCGATGCTTTTGATATGTAATGAGGAGTCCTTTGGCTCCTCTTATTTTTGTCAAAAATTGAAAAAAATGCTACAATAAAGAGAATAAAGAAACGAGGTATTATCATGTCTAAGATTCTAGTATTTGGTCACCAAAACCCTGATTCAGATGCCATTGGTTCATCTGTAGCTTTTGCTTACCTTGCAAAAGAAGCTTACGGTTTGGATACAGAAGCGGTTGCTCTTGGAACTCTAAATGAAGAAACAACTTTCGTCTTGAACTATTTTGGTGTAGACGCACCGCGCGTGATCACATCTGCTAAAGCAGAAGATGCAGAGCAAGTCATCTTAACAGACCACAATGAATTCCAACAATCTGTTTCAGATATCGCTGAAGTAGAAGTTTACGGTGTGGTGGATCACCACCGTGTGGCTAACTTTGAAACTGCCAGCCCACTTTACATGCGTTTGGAACCAGTTGGATCCACATCTTCTATCGTATACCGCATGTTCAAAGAACATGGTGTAGCTGTTCCAAAAGAAATTGCAGGTTTGATGCTATCTGGTTTGATTTCAGATACCCTTCTTTTGAAATCACCAACCACTCACCCATCAGATAAAGTCATTGCTCCTGAATTGGCTGAATTGGCTGGTGTGAACTTGGAAGAATACGGTCTTGCCATGCTCAAGGCTGGTACCAACTTGGCAAGTAAATCTGCTGAAGAATTGATTGATATCGATGCCAAGACATTTGAACTCAATGGAAACAATGTCCGTGTGGCTCAAGTGAACACAGTTGATATTGCTGAAGTATTGGAACGACAAGCTGAAATCGAAGCAGCCATCCAAGCCGCAATTGCAGCTAACGGCTACTCTGACTTTGTCTTGATGATTACAGATATCGTCAACTCTAACTCAGAAATTTTGGCTCTTGGTGCTAATATGGACAAGGTAGAAGCAGCCTTTAACTTCAAACTTGAAAACAACCACGCTTTCCTTCCAGGTGCTGTTTCACGTAAGAAACAAGTGGTACCACAATTGACTGAAAGCTTTAATGCATAATCATAGATGGGGAAGCCCATTGTTAAAAAGGAGTTTCGGCTCCTTTTTTGCTAGGAGAGAAGTATGTTAGAAAATGGTGATTTGATTTTTGTGAAAGATGATTCGGATATAGGACAGGCCATCCAGGAGTCTACTGGTCACTATAGCCATGTGGCCATCTTTTTGGACGGACAGGTCTATCATGCCACGGTGGAAGGTGGCGTCCTTACCCAGGCTCCTGAGGACTTCTTTGAAGCTGGAAAAGTCTATGACCTTTATCACTATGAGCAGATTGATGGTGCAGAGGTCAAAAAGCGAGCAGAGAGTCTCTTAGGGGCTCCCTACAATGCGTCCTTTTATCCAGATGGAGATGGTTTCTATTGTTCCCAGTTTGTAGCAGAAATCCTCCCTATTTATGAGACCATTCCCATGAAGTTTGGGGATGATACACAGGAAATCAGTGATTTCTGGAGAGAATACTATCGAGAGTTGGGGCTTCCTGTGCCTCTGAACCAACCGGGGACCAATCCCAGTCAATTAGCAGTATCTCCTCTTTTAGTTTGTAAAGAAAGGAATCTTTATGATTCAGATTTTTAATCCATCTCGCTTAACGCGACAGCCATTCTTTAAGGATTTGGTTGACTATCTTGATCAGCATGACGATGTGATCCTCCGTGAAATCAAGGCTCAGTTTCCAGAGATACCAGTTGATAAGTTTTTGGAGGAATATATTAAAGCGGGTTTGATTTTGAGAGAAAACAAACGCTATTATCTCAATCTTCCCTTTCTAGAATCTACAGAATCTCTTGCACTTGACCAAGAAGTCTTTGTGAGGGATGATAGTCCTATCTATCAAGAAATCCTGGAGAAAGATTTTCAGACAGAATTGCGCAATCAAACAAATGCAGCTATCCTAGAAGAGCACACCGATTTTGCCAGGGAAAAGATGACCTTGTCTAATTACTTCTACAAGGTCAAGTTCCAGTATCCACTAACGGAAGAACAGCAGAGACTGTATGAAATTTTAGGGGATGTCAATCCTGAGTATGCTCTCAAGTACATGACTACTTTTTTGCTCAAGTTCCTCAAAAAAGACCAGCTCTTACAGAAACGACGTGATATCTTTGTTGATAGTCTAGTCTTATTAGGCTACATCGTTCAAAATGAAGATGGGAAATATGAGTTGGCTGTAGAATTTGATAAAGAACGATTCATTTTTATAAAAAAATAAGGCTAGGATATTTCCTAGCCTTATTTAAATATACTATAGATAACGTTCTGCAACAGCAGCATCTCCAGGATAGTCTTCTTTCTTACCTTGGATGATTTGGTAGCAGTCAGCTCCTTTACCAGCGATAATGACCGCATCCAGTTCTTGACTTGTAACTGACATCGCAGTCTTGATAGCTTGCTCACGGTCAGCAATCTTTTCAACAGGACGATGGATGTAGCTACTAATTTCATCAGCAATGGCCATTGGATCTTCATAGTTTGGATCGTCAGCCGTTAGAAATACTTGAATTTCAGGATGTTGATCGAGGAGAAGTCCAAAGTCCTTGCGACGGCTTTCTCCCTTGTTTCCAGTAGAACCAAGAACTAAAGCAATTTTTCCAGTCTGATGCGTTTCAACGACTGAGATCAATTTCTTCAAGCTATCACCATTATGGGCGTAGTCGATGAAAACTTTTGCACCATTTTTCTGAGTGAGAACTTCCATACGGCCAGGGACACGAGTAGTAGCAATCCCTTTTTTAATGTCTTCAAGACTAGCACCTAAACGAAGGCAGGCAAGTCCTGCAGCGACTGCATTTTCTTGGTTAAAATGTCCAATCAACTGGATGTCATAATCATCAGCTAATTTACCAGTAGCTGAGAAGCTAAAGGCTTTGGAGTTTTCGATTTGGTTATCAGATTGGCTACCGTAGAAGTCATGTTCTTGATTTTCTACTTGTTCTTTTAGAACAGAGAAGTGGTCCATATCGCTATTAATGACAACTGCTCGGCTATTTTTCATCAAGAGACGCTTGTGGTAGAAGTAGTCTTCAAAGGTTGGATGCTCAATAGGACCAATATGGTCAGGACTGATATTTAGGAATACTCCTACATCAAAAGTGAGGCCGTAGACTCGCTTCACCAAGTAGGCTTGACTAGAAACTTCCATAATCAGGTGGCTTCTTCCATTATCAACTGCCTGCGCCATCATATCAAAGAGGTCGATGCTTTCAGGTGTTGTCAGAGCAGACTTGAAGAAAGTTTTTCCGTCCAAAGTCGTATTCATAGTTGATAACATAGCAGGACGATGTTGCTGATTTAAGATATTGTAGGCGAAGTATGCCGCTGTTGTTTTTCCTTTGGTCCCAGTGAAAGCGAGAAGTTTTAGTTTTTCCTGCGGATTGCCATAAAATTCCATGGCAATCAAACTCATAGCCTTCTTAATATCGCTAACAACGATGACAGGAATGCCTACTTCATAATCCTGCTCCGCTACATACCAACCGAGTCCTTGTGAGATTGCTGAAAGAAGAAATTCCTTCTTGAAAGCAGCTCCCTTAACAAAAAATAGGCTATTATCTTTTGCTTTTCGGCTATCGTAGCAGATGCTATCAAAAGTTACATCATTAAAATTATAGTGGTAATGTCCTTGGTCGATAATCTCACGGAAGAGATCGTCTTTCTTTAAAATATCTAATACGGTTTCAATCTTTATCATACTTTCTATTGTAAACTGAAAGTCTGAATTTTACAAGTAACAAGGAAAAGTTTATAATGGAAGATAAGGAACTTTTCCTAGTGATTAAAATTGAATGAGGAAGTTATGTCTAACGAAAATAATCATCAGCAGGCCCAGATGTTACGCGGGACTGCTTGGCTTACAGCTAGTAACTTTATCAGTCGCCTGCTCGGGGCTATTTACATTATCCCTTGGTATATTTGGATGGGAACATATGCTGCTAAGGCTAATGGTCTCTTTACCATGGGTTACAATATCTATGCTTGGTTCTTGTTGATTTCGACAGCAGGTATCCCAGTGGCGGTCGCAAAGCAGGTCGCTAAATACAATACCATGCATGAGGAAGAGCATAGTTTTGCCCTGATTCGAAGTTTCTTGGGCTTTATGACTGTGCTAGGACTTGCCTTTGCCTTGATCTTATACCTCTTTGCACCTTGGTTGGCGGACCTTTCCGGAGTCGGTAAGGACTTAATTCCAATTATGCAAAGTTTAGCGTGGGCTGTCTTGATATTCCCATCTATGAGTGTTATCCGTGGATTTTTCCAAGGGATGAATAATCTTAAACCTTATGCCATGAGTCAAATTGCTGAGCAGGTTATCCGTGTCATTTGGATGCTCTTAGCAACCTTTATCATCATGAAGCTCGGTTCAAAGGATTATCTATCAGCTGTTACCCAATCTACCTTTGCAGCTTTTGTGGGAATGGTAGCTAGTTTTGCAGTCTTACTTTATTTCCTTTATAAGGAAGGATTGCTCCAAAAAGTTTTTGAAACACGAGATAAGATTGACAGTAAGAGTCTTTTGGTTGATACGATTAAGGAAGCAATTCCTTTTATCTTGACTGGTTCGGCTATTCAGCTTTTCCAAATCTTGGACCAAATGACCTTTATCAATAGCATGAAGTGGTTTACCAACTATAGTAATGAAGACTTAGTTGTCATGTTTTCTTATTTCTCTGCCAATCCTAATAAAATCACTATGATTTTGATTTCGGTTGGAGTTTCGATTGGTAGTGTTGGTCTGCCTCTCTTGACTGAGAACTATGTCAAAGGGGATTTGCCAGCGGCTTCTCGTCTAGTTCAAGATAGTATCACCATGCTCTTCCTATTCCTCTTACCAGCAACGGTTGGTGTAGTTATGGTAGGTGAACCCCTCTATACAGTCTTTTACGGTAAGCCAGATGGCTTGGCTATGGGTTTGTTTGTCTTTGCAGTCTTGCAGTCAACAATTCTAGGTTTGTACATGGTTTTGTCGCCGATGCTTCAGGCGATGTTTCGTAACCGCAAAGCAGTCTTGTATTTTGTATATGGTTCTATCGCCAAAATTATTCTTCAAATACCATCAATAGCGATATTCCATAGTTATGGCCCTTTAATTTCAACAACAATCGGACTCATTATTCCAAATGTTTTGATGTACCGTGATATATGTGAGGTGACAGGTGCGCGTCGAAAGATTATTCTGAAGAGAACAATCTTAGTTACTATTTTGACTCTAGTTATGTTTATTCTAGTAGGACTCTTGCAATGGATTATTGGATTTGTCTTCCAACCAACTGGACGTTTCTGGAGTTTCCTATATGTCGCCTTAATTGGTACAATCGGTGGCGGGCTTTACGGAGTTATGTGTCTCTATACTCGTCTCTTGGATAAGGTTATTGGACAGGAAAAAGCCAATCAGTTACGAGCACGATTAAAATTATCATAAAAATTTATAAATAAAATGAATAATTTGAACTTTTCTATCCGAAAAAGTTTAAATTGTTCATTTTTTTATTTAAAAAATAGGATAAAATATAAAATTAGTAGAAAAAAATCTATAATTTGGTAAAAATTAGATAAAATCACTTGACTAAAAAAAACAATAGCTGTATAATGATACAAATATTTAAATTTGGAGGTTCTGTTTATGAAAAAGTCTAAGGCAAAATATCTGACGTTAGCAGGCGTTGTCCTAAGTGCAGGTCTGCTATTGGCGGCTTGTAGCAACTCAGCTAGTTCTACTAAAACATACAACTATGTATATAGTAGCGATCCATCTAGTCTAAACTATCTCTTAGAGAATCGTGCAACAACAGGTGATGTTGTGACAAACTTGGTAGATGGTTTGATGGAAAATGACCAGTATGGAAATTATATTCCTTCATTGGCAGAAGATTGGACTGTATCCCAAGATGGTTTGACTTATACTTACAAACTTCGTAAGGACGCCAAATGGTATACAGCAGATGGTGAAGAGTATGCACCAGTGACAGCACAAGATTTTGTGACAGGATTGAAATATGCTGCGGATAAAAAATCTGAAGCTCTCTATCTAGTTCAAGATTCTGTTGCTGGCTTGGATGACTATATCAACGGAAAAACAACAGACTTTTCAACAGTTGGTGTAAAGGCTATTGACGACCAAACTGTCCAATATACCTTGACTCACCCAGAAACTTACTGGAACTCAAAAACAACTGCGACTATTCTGTTCCCAGTAAATGCAGACTTCTTGAACTCAAAAGGGGATGATTTCGGTAAAGTGGATCCAGCAAATATCTTGTATAATGGTCCATTTATTCTCAAATCATTCACATCTAAATCTGTCATGGAATACAAGAAAAATCCAAATTACTGGGATGCAAAAAATGTATTCGTAGATGAAGTGAAGTTGACTTACTACGATGGAAGCGACCAAGATGCCTTGGCACGTAACTTCATGGAAGGAGTTTATAGCTACGCACGTCTCTATCCAAATAGTTCGAGCTTTGAAGGAATTAAGGAAAAGAATAAAGATAATATTATTTACAGCATGCAAGATGCGACATCCTACTATTATAACTTTAACCTAGATAGACAATCTTATAACCATACTTCAAAAACAACTGATGCTGAAAAGACAGCCCAACAAGAAGCAGTTTTGAATAAATCATTCCGTCAGGCTATCAACTTTGCCTATGACCGTACTGCTTATGGTGCCCAATCTCAAGGGGAAGATGGAGCAACTAAGATTATCAGAAACTTGCTCGTTCCACCATCATTTGTAACACTTGATGGTAAAGATTTTGGTGATGTCGTAGCTTCTAAGATGGTCAATTACGGTCAAGTATGGCAAAATATGAACTTCGCTGATGCCCAAGATGCTTACTACAATGCCGATAAGGCCAAAGAAGTTTTTGCTCAAGCCAAGAAAGAATTGGAAGCCAAAGGTGTTCAATTCCCAATTCACCTGGATTTACCGGTTGACCAAACCTTTAAGAAGGGGGTGTTAGAGGCAAGTTCTTTCAAACAGTCTATTGAATCTGTTCTAGGTGCAGATAATGTCGTTATCGATATTCAAATGCTGACTACTGAGGAAATGGATAGTATTGGTTATCTAGCGAATACAGCTGCACAAAAAGACTATGACCTTTATAACGGTGGTTGGGGACCAGACTACCAAGACCCATCAACTTACCTCGATACTCTTAGCTTAACAAGTGGTGGCTCACTACAAAACCTTGGTTTGGAACCAGGAGCAACCAATGCTAAAGCAACAGCTGTTGGTTTGGATGTCTATACTAAGATGTTGGAAGAAGCCAATGCTGAACAAGATTTGAACAAACGTTATGATAAATACGCTGAAGCACAAGCTTGGTTGGTGGATAGCTCTCTAGCAATTCCAAACGTTTCTAAAGGTGGAACACCTACATTGAGAAAAACAGTTCCATTCTCTGCCGCCTTCTCTCAAGCTGGTAATAAGGGTGTTGAATCCTACAAATACGTGAAATTGCAAGATAAGATTGTCACAACAGCTGAGTATGAAGAAGCTAGACAAAAATGGCTGAAAGAAAAAGAAGAATCTAATAAAAAAGCCCAAGAAGATTTTGCTAAACACGTTAAATAATCAGTCTATTCAACAGGAAAAACGATAGTTTCTAAGGAAGCTATCGTTTTTGTATAGTTTGAAACTATAACTAGCTCTTGAAAACAAGAAAACGAAGGATCCAAAATAAGTGGTACAATAGTTACTATAGATTTGGAGGTAAAGTATGAGCAAATCATTTCACATCAACACAATTTTAGCCCAAGCAGGCATCAAGTCTGATGAGGCAACAGGTGCTTTGGTTACACCTATTCACTTTTCAACGACCTATCAACATCCAGAATTTGGTCAATCAACTGGATTTGACTATACCCGCACCAAAAACCCAACTCGTAGCAAGGCAGAGGAAGTTTTGGCAGCTATTGAATCAGCCAAGTATGCTTTGGCGACTAGTTCAGGTATGTCTGCGATTGTGTTAGCCTTTAGCGTTTTTCCAGTAGGAAGCAAGGTTTTAGCTGTCCGTGACCTTTACGGTGGTTCTTTCCGCTGGTTCAATCAAGTGGAGCAGGAAGGACGATTCCACTTTACCTATGCCAACACAGAAGAAGAGCTAATTGCCGAGCTAGAAAAGGATGTGGATGTACTTTATATCGAAACACCAACCAACCCTTTGATGTTGGAATTTGATATTGAAAAATTATCAAAGTTAGCTCATGCTAAAGGGGCGACAGTTGTGGTGGATAATACCTTCTACAGCCCTATTTACCAACGCCCGATAGAAGAAGGAGCTGATATTGTCCTTCATTCAGCGACAAAATACCTTGCAGGCCATAATGATGTTCTAGCCGGTGTAGTTGTGACAGATAATGCTGATTTGTACGAAAAACTCTTTTACAATCTCAACACGACAGGGGCTGTTTTGTCACCATTTGATAGTTATCAATTGATTCGCGGACTTAAAACTTTGTCACTTCGTATGGAGCGCTCAACAGCTAATGCTCAAGAAATCGTAGCCTTTTTGGAACAATCACCTGCAGTCAAAGAAGTCTTGTATACAGGTCGCGGGGGAATGATTTCCTTTAAAGTAGCAGATGAGAAGCGTATCCCTCATATCTTAAACACTTTGAAAGTATTCTCTTTTGCTGAAAGTCTGGGTGGTGTAGAAAGTCTGATTACCTACCCAACCACTCAAACCCATGCAGACATTCCTGCAGAGGTTCGTCATTCTTATGGATTAACAGATGACCTTTTACGCTTGTCTATTGGTATTGAGGATGCAAGGGACTTGATTGAAGATTTGCGTCAAGCTTTGGAAGGATAAGACTATGGGAAAATATGATTTTACGACTTTACCCAATCGTTTTGGACATCATACCTACAAATGGAAAGAAGCAGAGACTGACCGTCAAGTATTGCCAGCCTGGATTGCTGATATGGACTTTGAAGTCTTACCTGAGATTCGTCAGACTGTCCATGACTATGCTGAGCAATTAGTCTATGGTTATACCTATGCTAGTGATGGATTGATTGTAGCCGTTCAAAACTGGGAGGAAAAACACCATAGTTATCGCTTTGAAAAGGATGCTCTAGTCTTTATCGAAGGGGTAGTTCCAGCTATTTCAACAGCCATTCAATCCTTTACCAAAGAAGGCCAAGCAGTTCTGATTAACACACCGGTTTATCCTCCTTTTGCTCGAAGCATTAAGCTCAATAATCGTAGACTAATCACCAACTCTCTAGTAGAAAAAGACGGACTTTTTGAGATTGACTTTGATCAATTGGAGAAAGACTTTGTCGAAGAAGATGTGAAACTCTACGTTCTCTGCAATCCTCATAATCCTGGTGGACGCGTTTGGGAAAAGGAAGTCTTAGAGAAGATTGGACAACTGTGTCAAAAACATGGAGTTTTGCTAGTATCTGATGAGATTCACCAAGATTTAGCTCTATTTGGAAACAAGCACCAGTCATTCAACACGGTAAATGAAGATTTTAAAGAATTTTCACTGATTTTAAGTAGTGCTACCAAGACCTTCAACATTGCTGGGACGAAAAATTCTTACGCTATTATCGAAAATCCTAAGTTGAGACTTGCTTTCCAAAAACGCCAACTGGCTAATAATCAACATGAAATCTCAGGTTTGGGATATTTGGCAACAGAAGCTGCCTATCGATATGGTGAAGATTGGTTGACAGAACTCAAAGAACTGATTGAGAAACACATCAATTATGTAGTGGATGTATTTGGCAAAGAAACTAAAATCAAGGTCATGAAACCTCAAGGGACCTATCTCATTTGGCTTGATTTTTCAGCCTATGATATTAGCGATGAAGAGTTAAGAAAGCTTTTAAGAGACGAAGCCAAAGTTATCCTGAACAGAGGCTTGGACTTTGGTGAAGAAGGAGCCCTCCACGCTCGTCTCAATGTAGCCATGCCAACATCTATTTTGGAAGAAGTTTGCCAACGAATCATTGCCACTTTTTCAAATCTTTAAAAACTAGCCTTTTAGGAGAAAAGTCTTCCTAGAAGGCTATTTTCATAGGCGAAAATATGGTATAATTAAGAGATAAAGTAAAGGGGAAATTATGGCTAAATTGATTCCAGGAAAGCTTCGAATGGAGGGAGTGGAACTCTATGAAACTGGTCAGATTGAAATCATTAAAGAACAAGACCATCGCATCTATGCGCGTGTAGCGGAAGAAGAAATTCGTTATAGTTTAGACGATGACTTGATTTTTTGTGCATGTGATTTTTTCAAAAAAAGAGGTTACTGTGTTCATTTAGCAGCTCTAGAATATTACTTGAAAAATGACCAGCTAGGACAGGAAATCTTACTCAATCTGGAGGCTAATCAGGAAGAGAAGGAGACTGTTGAGACACAGGTGACTTTCGGAGGAGAATTCTTGAAGTCTATCCAAGTTCCGCGTCAGACTGACAAATATCAGCTTTCTGCTCAAGGGCAGGTGGAAGCAGGAACCAATCGCATTATCTGGACTTTAAGAATTGGTCTTGCTCAGCAAGACAAATTTTATATGATTAGGGATATCCCTCTTTTCTTAAAAGTTATAGAGGCTTGCAAACCTTACATGATAGGAAAACATTACGAGTCTTCTTTAAGATTTGAGTACTTTGATAAAGACAGCCAGGAAGTCTTGAATTTCTTACTAGGTTTGGTTGAGGAGAAGATTGAGTACACTATTTTTTTCCCAAATCAAGGACGACACCTCTATTTCCCTAAGACTTTTTTTGAGCAAGGGGTTTGTCTCTTAATGGGCTTAGATGTGTTTCAATTTGATCATCAGATTTCAAATTATCATGAACTCCTTTTCCAAGATTTTGATGGCCAAGCAGGCTTGTTTTCTTTTGAGATTGAAGAAAAATCCACCTATTATGAGATGGAAATTTTCGAACAGGCAGGGATCAATTTCTTTTATAGGGGACAAGTACTATTCTCAAAAGGGAATTTTTTCCTGATGACGAAAAAACAGGCTAGTTTATTAGATGCGCTTAGAAAAGTTCCTTTAGACAATGGTGGCAAAAAAATCTTACAGTTTGATACTCGTGATCGAGATCTTTTAGCTTCGACCTTGTCACAGTTTAAATGCTTAGGAAAAGTAGAGGCTCCTGATTCACTACAAATCCAATCCTTCCGTCCGTCTTTTTACATGGATCGTGAAGAGGATGGTTCTATTCGATTAGATATGCAATTTCAATATGAAACTTGCCTAGTAACCAATCGTAATGAACTAGAGAACCTCCCTTTTGCTAGTGACATTCAATTGGAAAAACAGATTTTTCAGTTGGCCTTATCTGCTGGGTTTGAAGCGGATTTTCGTTCGTGGCGTCAAAGTTTGAAAGCAGAAGCTGTCCATGCTTTCTTTCAGGAAGTTTTACCAGCCTTTGCAGCACTTGGAGAATTAAAGATTTCAGAGAGCATGCAAGATCTTTATCAAATTCAAAAACCTCAAGTTCAGATATCATCCAAGGGAAGTCTTTTAGAAATTCAATTTGATTTCCAGGATATTGATCAAGAAGAAATCAATCGAGCAATGAAAGCTCTCGTTGCCAAGCAGGACTATTATATTAGCTCGTCTGATCAGGTCTATTATTTTGATGAACAGACAAAACGTATTCGACAAGATTTAGAGGAATTAGGAATTGATGAGATAGAGAGTACTGCTTTCCAGGCTCGCAAGTCTTTGGCTTATACCTTATCTCATCTGTTTAAGGACCAGGACCAAGTTACTTTTACTGATGAATTTCGTCATTTGGCGCATCATTTAACGCATCCAGAGGATTTTCCGATGAAGTCTCTAGATATTCGAGCCCAACTCAGGGATTATCAGAAAAAAGGGATTCAATGGCTTCAGATGTTAGACCATTATGGATTTGGTGGAATTTTAGCTGATGATATGGGTCTTGGAAAAACCTTACAAGCCATCGCCTTTTTAAGTAGCCAACTTCAGGAGAATAGCCGTGTCTTGATTCTTGCTCCATCTGGTCTCATCTATAATTGGGCTGATGAATTTAAAAAATTTGCACCAAATTTGGATGTGGCTGTCGTACATGGATTGAAACCTTATCGCGAGACTATTTTAGCAGAAAAACATCAGGTCTATGTGACCAGTTATGCCACTTTCCGTCAGGATAGTGAAATCTATCGAAATTTATCTTTTGATTTTCTATTTCTAGATGAAGCACAAGTGATGAAAAATGCCCAAACCAAAATTGCTAAGATTTTGAGAAAGTTTGTGGTTCCATCAGTTTTTGCTCTTTCCGGAACACCAATTGAAAATAATCTAGGGGAATTATGGTCTATCTTTCAGATTGTATTGCCAGGACTTTTGCCGGCAAAAAAAGACTTTATGAAATTGCCCGCTGAGAGAGTGGCACAGTTTATCAAACCATTTGTCATGCGTCGAAAAAAAGAGGATGTTCTTACAGAGTTACCTGATCTGATAGAAGTCGTTTATAAAAATGAACTGGAGGACCAGCAAAAAGCTATCTATCTAGCTCAACTTCAACAGATGCAAGAGCGCTTGGGACAAGTGACCGATGCTGAATTTCAACGAAATCGAGTTGAAATTTTAACAGGACTCATGCGTCTTCGCCAGATTTGTGATACTCCAGCTCTATTTATGGAGGATTATAAGGGAGATAGCGGGAAGCTTGATAGTTTACGAGATCTGCTAAGTCAAATTGCTGAGGGAAATCATCGTGTACTCATCTTCTCTCAATTTAGGGGAATGCTTGATCGCATCGAAAAGGAGTTGCCTCAGCTTGGCTTAACTTCCTTTAAGATTACTGGCTCCACACCATCACAGGAGCGTCAAGAAATGACCAAGGCTTTTAACCAAGGTGAGCGCGATGTGTTTTTGATTTCTCTAAAAGCTGGTGGAGTTGGTCTCAATCTTACTGGTGCGGATACAGTTATTCTGGTAGACTTATGGTGGAATCCGGCAGTTGAATCGCAGGCTATTGGCCGGGCCCACCGTATGGGACAAGAGCAAGCCGTTGAGGTGTATCGTCTGGTAACTAGAGGTACAATCGAGGAGAAGATTCAAGAGTTGCAGGAAGAGAAAAAGAATCTGGTCTCAGAAGTATTGGATGGAACAGAGTCTCGTGGAAGTCTCACACTTACTGAAATTCAAGAAATATTAGGAATTTCTGAAGCCAAGACTTGAAAAATCAAGACTTTACGTTATAATGGAGTATTGAAAGGGAATAAAAATGAAACAAGTACGATTTCCAATAGTGTCAGATGATGAGATTATGCTGACAGAGATGCCATTTATGGATTTATATGATGAGTCGGATCTCATTAGTAATATCAAGGGAGATTACCAGGACAAAAACTACTTGGAATGGTCACCAATTACTACCGAAAAAAAGCCACTGGTTCAAGCATCAGATAAGCTACCTGAAAAGAAGGAAAAATCCTATGCTGAACTTGCTCGTGAAGAAGCAAGAGCCGATCTAAAACGGAAACGTTCAGCAAAATATTTGACTCAAGATGTTAGTTTTACGAAACGTTATAAACCTTCAAATAATGTAGTAAGACAGGCAAATCAGCCAACAGCTCCTTTCCAAAAGGAAAATCCTGGGGAGCTAGCAAAATTTAGTGACAAACTAACTCAGAACCATTATATTTTGGCTGAAATGGCTCCTCAGATGCAACAGACAAGCAAAGAAGAGCATCTTGGACCAAAGAAAAATAATTATGATTTTTTAAAGAAAAGCCAAATTTATAACAAAAAAGAAAATCAATCAGAAAAAGAACGTAAAATTGCTCAAGAGTTGAACTTGACAAATATGACAGAGTAAAGGGGAAAAAGATGGCAAAAACCTATCATTTTATCGGAATTAAAGGATCAGGAATGAGTGCCTTGGCTTTGATGTTGCACCAAATGGGGCACAAGGTCCAAGGATCTGATGTGGAAAAATATTACTTTACACAACGTGGGCTAGAGCAAGCAGGGATTAAAATTTTACCTTTCGATGAGAAAAATCTTCAAGGGGATTTAGAAATCATAGCTGGGAATGCCTTTCGTCCAGACAACAATGTTGAAATTGCCTATGCAGACAAGAATGGGCTAAGCTATAAACGTTATCATGAGTTTCTTGGTAGCTTTATGCGTGACTTTATCAGCATGGGTGTTGCCGGAGCACACGGTAAGACTTCAACAACAGGTATGCTTTCTCACGTTTTGTCCCACATCACTGATACTAGCTATCTAATTGGAGATGGTACAGGTCGTGGTTCTGAAAATGCCAAGTATTTTGTCTTCGAATCAGACGAGTACGAACGTCATTTCATGCCATATCACCCAGAATACTCTATTATTACTAATATCGACTTTGACCATCCTGACTATTTCACAAGCTTAGAGGATGTCTTCAATGCCTTCAATGATTATGCTAAACAAATCACCAAAGGTTTGTTTGTCTACGGTGAAGATGCTGAGTTGCGTAAGATTACGGCAAATGCTCCAATCTATTATTATGGTTTTGAAGCAGACAACAATGACTTTGTAGCTAGTGATTTACTTCGTTCTACTACAGGTTCAACCTTTACAGTTCACTTCCGTGGTCAAGAATTGGGTCAATTCCACATTCCAACTTTTGGTCGCCACAACATCATGAATGCAACAGCAGTAATTGGTTTGCTTTATACTGCTGGATTTGACTTGAATTTAGTGCGTGAACACTTGAATACTTTTGGAGGTGTTAAGCGTCGCTTTACAGAAAAGATTGTTAACGATACAGTCATTATCGATGATTTTGCGCATCACCCAACTGAAATCATTGCAACTCTAGATGCTGCACGTCAAAAATACCCAAGCAAGGAAATCGTTGCTATTTTCCAACCGCATACTTTTACTCGTACAATTGCTTTGTTGGATGATTTTGCACAAGCCTTGAATCAGGCTGATGCAGTTTACCTAGCACAAATCTATGGATCTGCTCGTGAAGTTGACCATGGTGATGTTAAGGTTGAGGATTTAGCAGCTAAGATTGATAAAAAACATCAAGTTATCACTGTTGAAAATGTGTCTCCGCTCTTAGACCATGATAATGCTGTATACGTCTTTATGGGAGCAGGTGACATTCAATCATATGAATACTCATTCGAACGTCTCTTGTCTAATTTGACAAGTAATGTTCAGTAAGGAACACCATGGAATTTCCAATTAAAATAAGGGAAGTTCAGCAATCTGATATCGAGCAGGTTTGCTTGATGCAGGAGAGTACTCAAAACTTCCAAGAAACATTTAAGAGAGAAATAATAGAAGAACGTATCCGTAATTTTGCGGATACGTTTCTCTTAGCTAGTTTGGATGATCAGGTGATTGCTTATATTTTAGTGACAGATTTTGCTACGTCCTCAGTAAGTAGATGGATAGCAGAGATGGCAGATGTAGAAGCTATTAGTAATGAAAATCTTGTTATTGATGCTTTATCTGTTCATCCGAATTATCAAGGGCAAGGATTTGGAACCTTGTTGCTCGCAGCCATGAAACAAGTTGCTCTTCAGAAAAATAGTCCAGGTATTTATCTGCTCTGTAAAGATGAATTCCTGTCTTATTTTGAGATGAATGAATTTATAGAGCAAGGAATAGCAGATCTGGGAGTCGGAAATGAAGTTAATTTTCTCATGAGCTGGAAGAATCCCTTTTATCAGGAGGAACTATGATTATTCGACAAGCTAGACTGAGTGATTTAGACCGTATTTTAGAGATTGAATTAGAGAATTTTTCAATTGAAGAAGCCATACCTCGATCTGTCTTTGAAGCACACTTAAAAGAGATAAAAACTAGTTTCCTTGTGGCTGAAAAAGAGGGAGAGATACTTGGTTATATCGAAGGTCCGGTAATCCCTCATCGTTATTTACAAGACCAGTCTTTCACTGAAGAAATACAAGACCACAGTCATAAGGAAGGTGGTTATATATCTGTGACTTGTCTTTCGATAGCAAAAAAAGCTCAATCTCTAGGGCTAGGGAAGAAACTCCTGACCGCATTGAAAGAAGTGGCTCTCAAGCATGAACGAGAGGGAATCAATCTGACCTGTCATGACTACCTTATTGAATACTATGAGAAGCATGGTTTTGTCAATGAAGGAAAGTCTAAGTCCCAATTTGCGGGAGAAGAATGGTATGATATGGTCTGGGAAAACAAGAATTAGTGAGTAGAAAGGCTTCTAAGGTTGCTTTTCTTTAGTTTTTAAGATATAATATTAAGGATTATCAACAAGGAGGTAAATACCTTTGAGCGAAAATTCAAATGAAGAAAAGTTGAGTTTTAAAGAGCAAATTTTGCGAGATTTAGAACGACTAAAAAAAGAGGCAAATGAAGTTGAACAAACGGATGACCTTTTTTCAACTTTAGCAAAATCTTCTGAAGCAACTTCAGAAAAAAAGGAACCAAGTATTTCGGAAGAGGAGTTGATTGCAAAATCAGTTGCAGCTGTTGATCAATTGATTGATAATGCCCCAACTGTTCCTGAGCGTCCTGTTCTTGTAGAAGAAGTTCCAGAAGAAGCTGCAGAGGAAGTACAAGAAGAAATTTCAGAAGCAGTACAAGAAGAAGTAGTTGAGTCATCTCAATCAATTCCGGAAAAAGAAGAAAATGATTCAATTCCAACTAGAGTTTCAGTTTCTTATCGTGCATTTGATACTGTTCCAGAAAAAGAAACAGTAAACCTTGCGTCACACAAGGAAGAATTGACAAGTCAAGAAGCTACTGAAGATGCAGACCTTCCTAGAAGAAGTCGGAGAGAGACTGTGAAACCAGCCAAGAAAAAGAAGAAATCCCGCTTAAAAGGATTTTTAGTAACAGTTTTGGTATTATTGATTCTAATTGGTGCTGGTGGATTCTTTGGCCTACGCTATGCTGAATCAGCTCTACAACCAGTAGATCCAAGTTCTAAACAATATATGTCAGTTCAGATTCCAGATGGTGCTAATACTCAAGAAATTGGCTCAGTTTTGGAAAAATCTGGTGTTATTAAGAACGGTTTGGTCTTTACACTTTATGCCAAGTATAAAAACTACACTGGATTGAAGTCTGGTTATTATAACTTGCAAAAGAGTATGAGTGTTGAAGATGTCATTAAAGAGTTGCAAAAGGGTGGTACACCTGAACCTCAGGAAGTTGCTCTTGCAGACTTGACTATTCCTGAAGGCTATACTTTGGAACAAATTGCTCAAACTGTTGGCCAACTTCAAGGTGACTTTAAGGAACCTTTGACAGCGGAAGCATTCTTGGCTAAGGCCCAAGATGAGACCTTTATTGCTCAAGAGGTTGCCAAATATCCAAACTTGCTTGAAAGCTTGCCAGCAAAAGATAGTGGTGTTCGTTACCGTTTAGAAGGTTATCTTTTCCCTGCGACTTATACGATCAAAGAAAGTACAACTGTTGAAAGTTTAATTGATTCAATGCTTGCAGCTATGGATAAGAACCTTTCTTCACACTATGCTGCTATCAAAGAAAAGAATTTGACCGTAAATGAGCTCTTAACAATTGCATCACTTGTTGAGAAAGAAGGAGCAAAAACAGAAGATCGTAAGCTGATTGCAGGAATCTTCTATAACCGCTTAAACCTCGGTATGCCACTTCAAAGTAATATTGCTATCCTTTACGCAGAAGGCAAACTTGGTCAAAACATCAGTCTCTCTGATGATGCAGCCATTGATACATCTATTAATTCACCATACAATGTCTACACAAAAGTAGGTCTAATGCCTGGTCCAGTTGATAGCCCAAGCTTGGATGCTATCGAATCAAGTATCAATCAGACAAAGAGTGAATATCTTTATTTTGTAGCCAATGTTCAAGATGGTAAAGTTTACTATGCAACAACACTAGAAGAACATGATCGTAACGTTCAAGAACATATCAATAGTAAATTACCTCAATCAAATAGCACAAACTAAATTATGTGGTTTTCCACATAATTTTGCTTTAAAGCATATATTTATTAATTAAATCAAAAGAAAGTTGAGAAAAATGGTAGAAAAAACATATCCAATGACCTTGGAAGAAAAGGAAAAACTCGAAAAAGAATTAGAAGAATTGAAACTAGTACGTCGTCCAGAAGTTGTAGAACGTATCAAGATTGCTCGTTCATATGGTGATTTGTCAGAGAACAGTGAGTATGAAGCAGCTAAGGATGAGCAAGCCTTCGTTGAGGGACAAATCTCAAGTCTAGAAACTAAGATTCGTTACGCAGAAATCGTTAACAGCGATGCCGTTGCAAAAAATGAAGTTGCTATCGGAAAAACTGTAACAATCCAAGAAGTTGGAGAAGACGAAAAGGAAGTATACATTATCGTTGGTTCAGCTGGAGCAGATGCTTTTGCAGGAAAAGTGTCAAATGAAAGCCCAATTGGTCAAGCATTGATTGGTAAGAAAAAAGGTGATGTTGTTACAATCGAAACACCTGCTGGAAGCTATGATGTTAAAATCTTAAAGGTTGAAAAAACCGCTTAATAGGATAAAAAGAAGGAGTGGATTTAGGGAAAGCGTCTTCTATCACTCCTTTTCTTATTTTTTAAAAACTTAAGGAGACTAGATGAATTCAGAAAAAAAGCACAAAAAGAAAAGTAAAATGGAACGTGGCCTAACCAATCGCCATGTTCAGGTTATGGCCATTGCAGGAACGATTGGTACGGGATTATTTCTTGGGGCTGGTCGGTCTATCAGTTTAACTGGACCTTCGATTGTCTTGGTCTATATGATTACGGGTGGCTTCATGTATCTCATGATGCGTGCTATCGGAGAAATGTTGTACCAGGACCCAGAGCAACACACCTTTATCAATTTTATTACTCGCTATCTTGGAAAGGGCTGGGGATATTTCTCGGTTTGGTCTTATTGGTTATCAGTAGTCTTTATTGGTATGGCTGAGATTACAGCAATCGCTCACTATGTTCAGTTTTGGTTTCCGTCTTGGCCGTCTTGGTTGATTCAGGTTGTCTTTTTAACAATTTTAGGATTGGTTAATCTGATTGCAGTTAAAATATTTGGTGAAGTGGAATTTTGGTTTGCCATGATTAAAATCGTTGCTATTCTTGCCATGATTGCGACGGGTATTTTTATGGTCTTGACCGGCTTTGAAACTCCTTATGGATCAGCAAGTCTCACCAACATTAGTGAGCAATTCTCCCTTTTCCCAAATGGAGGAATGAACTTTGTCATGGCCTTTCAAATGGTTTTCTTTGCTTACTTGATGATTGAATTTATCGGTGTAACCACATCTGAAACTAAGGATCCTCGGAAAGTATTGCCCAAGGCGGTTAAGGAAATTCCTTTGCGAATTATCTTCTTCTACGGTGGGGCTTTGCTTGCAATCATGTCTATTATTCCTTGGCGTGAGCTTTCTGCGACGGATTCACCATTTGTAACGGTATTTGAACTTGTTGGTCTTAAGTGGGCAGCAGCCTTGATTAACTTCGTTGTCTTGACATCAGCTGCATCAGCCTTGAATTCAACCCTATATTCTACAGGTCGACACTTGTATCAAATTGCCCATGATTCACCAAATCGTTTCTTGAAAGCTATTAAGGCAGATACACTTTCACGCCACAACGTTCCTCAGAATGCTATCATTGCTTCTGCGGTATTGATTGGTCTTGCAGCCTTCATCAATGTACTTCCTGGCGTATCAGATGCCTTTGCTTTGATTACGGCTTCTTCATCAGGTGTTTATATCGCCATCTACATCTTAATCATGGTGGCCCATCTTAAGTATCGCAAGTCAAAAGACTTTATGGCAGATGGCTATCTCATGCCCCAATATCGCTTGCTAAATCCTCTGACTATGCTCTTCTTTATCTTTGTATTTGGAATTCTCTTCTTACAAGAATCAACTGTAATGGGAGCCAGAGGTTCAGCTATCTGGATTGTTGCTTTTGGTATTTATAGCCAATGGAAATTTAGAAAATAAGTTATAAGCTCATCAACTCAGGTTGATGAGCTTTCTAGTTTGACAGCTCTTGGTAATAAGACTATAATCAAGCTATAAGTATCTTCGAGGAGGTTTGGATGCAGGTAAGATTGGAAAATACAGAGTCTCAGAAATCGCAAATTATAGGAGACTTGATTCGCTCCTATAATCGTTCCAAAAGAGAAGTTGCTGAAAGTGAGCCACTAAACCTTTATGTCGAAGATGAACATGGTGAAATCATGGCTGGTTTAGTAGCAGAGACTTTCGGGAATTGGTTAGAAATTGAGTATTTGTTTGTGAAGGAGGACTTGCGAGGACAAGGAATCGGCTCCCAACTATTGCACCAAGCAGAAAGTGAAGCTAAAATGAGAAACTGTCGCTTTGCTTTTGTGAATACCTATCAGTTTCAAGCACCAGCCTTTTATCAAAAGCAGGGCTACAAGGAAGTCTTTATCTTAAAAGATTATCCCTACACTGGACAAAGGCACTATTATCAAAAAGATTTGTAAACATAGAACTCTCTATCATGTAAGTGGTAGAGTTTTTTTGTAAAAAAAATCTCACAAAATGACAGATATATATTGCATTATGTAAAATATATGATATAATAAAGTTGAAAAAGAAGCGCGACTTTTAAAATTAAGGAGGAGGTAACAAGTGGTTAAGAATTTAAAATTAAAGTTAGCTCGAGTGGAGCTTGACATGACACAAGGTGATTTGGCAGAAGCTGTGGGTGTCACTAGGCAGACTATCGGCTTGATAGAAGCTGGCAAGTACAATCCTTCGCTTTCACTTTGCCAATCCATTTGTAGGTGCTTAGGGAAAACCCTGGATCAATTATTTTGGGAGGAAGAAGATGAAAAATAAATTTTTTTATTATCAATTATTGGATGAAAGAGAAGAACAACTGATGAATAAAGCAGGAGCAGAAAGTTTCCATATCACTATCGTTTTCTTGCTTTTATCTTATATGATTGCTATATTAGCACCAAGTCTTTTTAATCCGACTATGGTTCTCAGCATTAACATTATTGGACTTTTTTACTTCTTCAACCGGGCGAGAAACCTCGGTGCGACCTACTATAGTCGTTTTCATTTTACGATTTTGGGATGTCTATTAATGACACTACTAATCACAACTATTATAATGTTGCAAAACTACCAGTTCAATATAGAGATTTATCAGCACAATCCATTAAACTTCAAATACCTTTTTGCTTGGTGCTTTACCTATCTCTTTTATCTTCCTTGGGTCTTTCTTGGAAACCTAGGTTTAAAGAGTTATGGTGAATGGGCTCAGAAAAAGTTTGAGAAAGATATGGATGAACTTGAGAGTATGGAATAGCTTGTTAGCTTTTTATCCATCTTGGTAAAATGTGTTATAATAGTACTAATTTATGAGAAAAGAAGAAGCATTTTCATCTTTTTACAAATAAGGAAGAAGGACAGTATATGTACCAAGATGACAGTTTAACATTGCACACAGATTTGTATCAGATTAACATGATGCAGGTTTACTTCAACCAAGGAATTCATAACAAGAAAGCGGTTTTTGAAGTTTATTTCCGCCAACAACCTTTTAAAAACGGCTACGCTGTTTTTGCAGGTTTGGAACGAATTGTGAACTACTTAGAAAACCTGCGCTTTTCTGATAGCGATATTGCTTATTTAGAATCACTGGGTTATCATGGTGCCTTCCTGGAATATCTCCGTAATCTCAAGTTGGAATTAACTGTGCGTTCTGCTCAAGAAGGGGACTTAGTATTTGCTAATGAACCGATTGTTCAAGTGGAAGGCCCTTTGGCGCAGTGTCAATTGGTTGAAACAGCCCTCTTGAATATTGTCAACTTTCAAACCTTGATTGCGACCAAGGCAGCTCGTATTCGCTCGGTCATTGATGATGAACCTTTGATGGAGTTTGGTACACGTCGTGCGCAAGAAATGGATGCAGCTATCTGGGGAACTCGTGCCGCCGTCATTGGTGGTGCCAATGGAACTAGTAATGTGCGTGCTGGTAAGCTCTTTGGAATTCCGGTTTTAGGGACTCACGCTCATGCCTTGGTTCAAGTCTATGGCAATGATTACCAAGCTTTCAAGGCTTATGCCTCAACTCACCGTGATTGTGTCTTTCTTGTTGATACTTATGATACTCTTCGTATCGGTGTTCCTGCTGCCATTCAGGTTGCAAGAGAATTAGGTGACAAGATTAACTTTAAGGGTGTTCGTATTGACTCTGGTGATATCGCCTATATTTCTAAAAAAGTTCGTCAACAACTGGACGAGGCAGGATTTACGGATGCTAAGATTTATGCATCCAATGACCTTGATGAAAATACTATCCTTAACCTCAAAATGCAAAAAGCTAAGATTGATGTCTGGGGTGTCGGGACTAAGCTCATTACAGCTTATGACCAACCAGCTCTAGGAGCAGTTTATAAGGTTGTTGCCATTGAAGATGAAAATGGTCAGATGCGCAATACTATCAAACTTTCAAACAATGCAGAGAAGGTGTCAACACCAGGTAAGAAACAAGTTTGGCGTATCACCAGCCGTGAAAAAGGCAAGTCTGAAGGTGACTACATTACTTACGATGGTGTAGATGTTACTAGTATGACAGAGATTAAGATGTTCCATCCGACCTATACTTACATCAAGAAAACTGTCCGTAATTTTGATGCCGTTCCTCTCTTGGTAAACATCTTCAAGGACGGTAAGCTAGTCTATGATTTACCAAGTCTGCCTGAAATCCAAGCCTATGCTCGCAAGGAATTTGACAAGCTTTGGGACGAATACAAACGTGTTCTTAACCCACAACATTATCCTGTGGACTTGGCTCGTGATGTATGGCAAGACAAGATGGACTTGATTGATAAGATGCGTAAAGAAGCTCTGGGCGAAGGAGAAGAAGAATGAGTTTGCAAGAGACCATTATCCAACAACTAGGTGTTAAACCAGTCATTGATGCTCAAGAAGAAATTCGTCGTTCCATTGACTTTTTGAAAAAATACCTTAAAAAACATCCTTTCCTTAAAAGTTTTGTATTAGGAATTTCTGGTGGTCAAGACTCGACTTTAGCTGGTCGCCTTGCCCAACTAGCTATGGAAGAAATGCGAGCTGAAACCGGTGATGATTCTTATAAATTTATAGCAGTTCGCCTGCCTTATGGAATTCAAGCAGATGAGGATGATGCCCAAAAAGCCCTAGCTTTTATCCAGCCAGATGTGAGTTTGGTGGTCAATATCAAGGATTCTGTAGATGCAATGGCAGCGGCAGTAGAGGCTACTGGTAGTCTAATGTCAGACTTTAATAAAGGGAATATCAAGGCTAGAAGCCGGATGATTGCCCAATATGCACTCGCAGGAGCTCATAGTGGAGCTGTTATTGGTACTGACCATGCTGCCGAAAATATCACAGGTTTCTTTACTAAGTTTGGTGACGGCGGAGCAGATATTCTCCCTCTTTATCGTCTTAACAAACGCCAAGGAAAACAACTATTGAAGGAGCTAGGAGCTGATCCTGCTCTCTATGAAAAAGTACCGATTGCTGATCTAGAAGAAGAGAAACCAGGATTGGCAGATGAAGTTGCACTCGGTGTAACCTACGCAGAGATTGATGACTACCTGGAAGGTAAGCAAGTAAGCCCAGAAGCCCAAGCAACCATTGAAAAATGGTGGTACAAAGGCCAACACAAACGCCACCTACCAATCACAGTCTTTGATACGTTTTGGGAGTAAAAAAGAAGGAAAAGTGCTGCTTTTCCTTCTTTCTTTTTATAAGTATTAATTAAAATGTTTGAGATATGAAGTGTGGAAAGGTTACTCATCTTGCATAAAATATGATATTGTAACTAATGAATTACTATCAAAATAAGAATCTTTATCAAAATATTTGCAATTTCCTATTGTAATACTATGTATTTTGTAATTCTTAATAAAATAAGGTAATTTTTCATATTTTTTTTCAAGTAATGTTACATTATGAAATCCAATATTTTCAAAAAGCTCTTTTACTTCAGAAGCTTCTTTTGCAAGTAAAATGTCATAATCATCAGGTGGAAGGATATACTGATTTTTTAAAATATCAGTAAGTCGCTCCGAAATTCGTAAACTAACATTTTCAGGAATACTTGAATCACTATTCTCACTGGAGATTATAACTTTCCCTGTTAAAATTCCATAATCATTATAATCTAAAGTAAAACACCAAGTTGAAATTCGACTATTTGAATACACCTCAAAATTAATTAAAGCTTGGTTAATTTCTACTTTTTTAAATCGATTAATTTTATCGATTTCTTCGTGAATTATTCTATTGAACTCTTCTTGATTTAAGAATTCTGGAAATTGAATGGATAAAGACTGTCTAAGCTCCTCGTCTTGTTTCTCTTCAAGACGCTCTTGACTATGCCATGAGTGTATTTCAGCAACAAAATTTACAACTTTACCTGGGATACTAATAACATTAGAAATTCCTGTTATAGTATTATTGGCTACACTAACAACTCCATCGACAGTATTACTAGTTATTTTTGAAGTTTCATCAACAACTACTTTTACGGCTTTTGAAGTCTCAGTAGCAATATCATTTACAACCTTTGAGGATTCATTAGCGATACCGTTTACAACTTTAGAAGTTTCATTGGCGATACCATTTACAACTTTAGAAGTTTCATTAGTAACGTTATCTACAAATTTAAAGAAATCATTTAACATAAAACAATACCGTTAATCAAAATAAAGCAAATCTTTGCTAGTACTTGTAAACAGATCGAAACCATCTTTGGTAACAACACCGCAGTCCTCGATACGAACACCGACTTTACCAGGGATGTAGATACCAGGCTCAACTGAGAAGCACATGCCTTCTTCGATTACCATGTCGTTTCCTTCCATGATGGATGGGAATTCGTGGACATCCATACCGATACCATGACCGAGACGGTGATTGAAGTATTCACCGTAGCCAGCTTTTTCGATCACTTCACGAGCCGCACGGTCTACTTCATGAGCTGTCACACCAGGTTTGATAAAGTCAAGGGCAGCTTGTTGGGCTTCAAGAGTCAAGTTGTAAATATCTTTCTTGAATTGGTCTGGTTTACCAACAGCGACTGTACGAGTCATATCTGATGCATAACCATTCACCATCACACCGAGGTCAAAGAGGAGAAGGGCATTGTTTTCAATCTTGTTAGCTCCAGGGATACCATGCGGATTTGCAGCGTTATCTCCTGTCAAGACCATAGTATCAAAGCTCATTTCATAGCCTTCACGTTTCATAGCAAAGTCGATTTGCGCAATGATATCAGTTTCCGTATTATCAAGAGAGATATTGTCAAAACCAACTTTAACAGACTTGTCTGCGTAAACACCTGCAACCATCATCTTTTGCACTTCATCTGCTGATTTGATCAAGCGCATGCGTTGGATCAATGGAGTTAAGTTCTCAAACTCAGCACTTTCAAAGACAGTTTTCAAACCGTGGTATTTAGTCAAGATGAGATTGTCAAACTCAACTGCTACACGTTTGAAATCAAGCTGTGGAAGAGCATTTTGGATTTTCTTCCAAGGGTTTTCAGAGTCCACGTAGCCAACTACTGGGAAAGAGACAGTGCTAGTCGCACGTTCAACCTCAAGTGCTGGAACGAAGAGAAGCGGTTCTTGGTTTCCAAGGACAAAGAGGAACATTTGACGTTCGTGTGGATCACTGTAAAAGCCAGTGAGGTAATTAATTGTGACGGGGTCAGATACGACAGCGACGTCTAGCTTTTCTGATTCAAGATAAGTTAAGATTTGTTGTAATTTAGACATATGCTACCTTCTTTCTACCCCTCTATTTTTGCAAAAATTAGGAGAAAATGCAAGGAAGAAGGAGAAAAGAACCTAAAAAAATTCCAACAGCTAATAGCATGTTGGAATCTAAATATTAATTGAAGTCTACCTTGCTTTTAACATCGCTATATTCTTCAGCGATTTCTTGGCTGAGAATATCCTCATAAGTTGGTAGAACAATGTCCTGACCATATTTTTTCTTAAGAGCAGTAGTGACCAAGCGATAGGCTAGGTTGGCGTTACGAGATAAGATAGGCCCGTGGAAATAAGAACCGAAAACATTTTTATAGTGAACACCTTCACCGACCTTTTCTTCGTTGTTGCCATTTCCATAGACAACCTGCCCCAATGGTTTTTGGTCATCTGAGAGGAAGGTGCGGCCTTGGTGATTTTCAAAACCATAGTAGGTTTCATCGAATTCTTCGTTATGAATTTTAATGTCACCAATGAATCGGTTATTGGTTTGGTTGAGTGTGTAATGTCCCATGACACCGAGACCTTCGATGCGTCTTCCAGAAGCTTCAATATAGTATTGGCCTAATAGCTGGAAGCCACCACAGATAGCAAGAACGACACCATCATTTTGGATAAAGTTATCAATACTATCTTTTTTATCGGGTAGATCACCAGCAATGATACTTTGTTCAAAGTCTTGGCCACCACCGAAAAAGGCAATATCGTAGTGATGTTCATCGAAATCATCATGAAGCGAAACGATATCAATTGTTACATGTGCACCCAGCTTTTCAGCGACGTACTTGAGCATGAGGATGTTTCCATTATCTCCGTAGGTGTTCATGAGATTCCCATAGAGGTGGGCGATATTTAGTTGGTAAGGATAATTGCCGTCTTTTGAGGAAAGTGAAGTATAAACCATTAGTTCATCTCCTTTCTAACAAGCTGACGATTGGCTAGTAATTCTCGGAATTCTAGCATAGCCGTATAAGTCGCAAGGATATAGGCATGCTTGCAGTCTTGAACTTCGATCGTTTTGAGAACTTGTTCCAGGCTACTTGTTTCAGTAATCTTGTCAGCTGGATAACCAGTTACTCGAAGACGACGAGCAATTTCAGAATGACGAACACCGCCAGCGTTGATTTCTGGAATATCCATGTCAGTGATTTGCTCAAAATCAGCATCCCAAATCCAGCTGGTATCAATCCCATCAGCATAGTTAGCATTGAGGAGAACAGATAGACTAAATGGGTAAGGAGCTAGCTTGATCATTTCGATGGCCTGGGTAGCACCAACAGGATTTTTAATAAGAACCAGTGTGCATTCCTTGTCACCGATATGGAAGGTTTCTTGTCGTCCAAAGACAGCACGACTCTTGTCAAATCCTTGTTTAATCAGTTGAGAATCAGCGCCTAGGTAACGGGCGATAGCAACTGCAGCCAGAGCATTGTAGATATTATAAAGCCCACCGATTTGAATGCCATATTCCTGACCATCAATAACAAAACGAGAACGATTGTTAGTCAACTCAACCAATTCTGTCAGACGGTAGTCCAAGTCAGGACGTTTACATCCACAATTCTCACAGATATAAGCTCCCAAGTTGGCATATGTATTTAGCTCATATTTCAGAATACGTTGACATTCAGGGCAGAGAATACCTTCAGTATTGTAGTGAGCAAGTTGCGCTGGACCTTTTTCTAGATCAAAACCAAAATACTGAACAGGATTTGAAATTGCAGGCTTGTAGAAAAGCGGACTATCACCGTTCAGCAGAACAGTAGCAGTAGGAACTTTTCGAATAGCATCCAAAATCATGTTATAGGTTGTATAGATCTCACCGTATCGGTCCATCTGATCGCGGAAGATATTAGTGATAACGAAAAGACTAGGCTGGATGTAGTCACAGATATGTGAGAGACTAGCTTCGTCGATTTCAAGTACTGCTATATTTTTTCCAGTTTTTGAAGATTTTGCAGTCAAGAAAGTAGTCGTAATCCCTGTGATCATGTTGGCACCACTTGGATTGGTTAACACTTGACCATAAATTTCCTTTAGGATACCGACAGTGAGAGCGGTTGTCAAGGTTTTCCCATTGGTACCAGTTACCACAACAATTTCGTAGTTTTTTGCTAAATTTTGTAGAATATCTTTATCAAATTGAAGGGCAAGTTTTCCAGGGAGCGTACTTCCACGGCCAAGACGGCTCAAAATAAAGTGAGAAGAACGCCCAGCAAGAAGGCCCAAAGTAGTTTTTAATTTCATGTTTCTATTATATCATAAAAGCCAGAAAAGATAGATTTGAGATTTCAGTGAAGAAAAAACAGCCCGACGAGGGCTGCTTTCTAAAATTATACTCAATGAAAATCAAAGAGCAAACTAGGAAGCTAGCCGTAGGTAGTACTTGAGTACGGCAAGGTGAAGCTGACGTGGTTTGAATTTGATTTTCGAAGAGTATTAAATCGCAAACAAATCGTTTAGGTTCTCAGCCATAGTTGGGTGAGTAAAGATTTGTTTAGCCAAATCTGTGTATGGGATATGATGGTTCATAGCAAGAGTAATCAAATTGATAATTTCATGAGATTCTTGACCAAAGAGGGTCACACCCAAGATTTCCTTAGTTTCAGGGTTTACCACAGCTTTGAAGGCACCACGCAAATCGCCATTAACATGACCACGAGGCATGCCAGCAACTGGAAGTTCCTTGACAGCAACTGGTCCACCTGCTGCTCTGGCTTGGTCTTCAGTAAGACCAACTTGTGCCAAAGGTGGGTTGAGGAACATAGCGGTTGGAACAGCTCCACGTGTTTCAAGATTATAGCTACCATCCCCTGTCAAGTAATTAAAGACAATACGGAAATCATCTAATGAAATATAAGTGAATTGAAGACCACCATTGACATCACCTACTGCAAAGACACCTGGAACGCTTGTTTCCAAATGCTTATTAACCTGGATACCGCCACGTTCAGTCAAGGCAATATCAGTGTTTTCCAAGTGAAGAGGTTCAATATTAGGCTTGCGTCCTGTTGCATAAAGGAGCGCATCAAAACGGAAGTCTCCTTTATCAGTAACAACGACAACTTCATCGCCGTCATTCTTAACTTCAGATGTTTTAACACCTTGCTCAAAGACAATGCCGTCCTCTTCCATGTATTCCTTAGCCAACTTAGCAATAGATGGCTCCACACGTGGCAAGAAGCTAGTCGCTGCATCCAAGACAGTCACTTGGCTACCCAAACGGTTATAAAGGCCAGCAAATTCAAGACCGATATTACCACCACCTAAGACACCTAAACGTTTTGGCAAGGCTTCAAGGGTTTGAATACCAGTTGAATCGTAGACATGCTCAGTTGTTGTCAACCCAGGAATCGGCAAGACATTAGACACAGCACCTGTATTGATGACAATAGTTTCAGCCGTAAGCTCTTGGCGGTCATCACCAGCCACTACTTCGATGACCTTATTTGACACGAAATGTGCCTCTGCATCAATGACATCAACGCCATTGTCTGCCAACATTTTATAATTCTTAGCGTTAAGACGACCAGTCACCGCACCACGCTCTTTCATGGTATCGTCAAATGACCAGCCCTTTTCAGCTGCTACAATCATAGTCTTGGTTGGGATACAAGCAAAATTAATGCAAATACCACCATACATCGCTTTACTGCGCTCGATGACAGCAACTTTCTTACCAGCTGCATTCATCTTAGCAGCCAAAGTCTTACCGGCTTTACCAAATCCAATTACAATTAAATCGTATGTTAACATTTTTAAATCCTCCTATTTGATTTCATTCTAGCACAAGAAAAAAACTTTTGCACAAATCTGCTACGGGAAAAAATATTGGACTAAAATAGTCTAACGAAAGCTTTCGGGAATCAAGTTCAAAAAATAGAAAAATCGTTTACATGATTTAATCAAGTGGTTAGACTATCTTTTGGCCCTCTCTTGTGTTATACTAGATAAGTTGCAAAGAAAGCAGTACTTTTCTTTAGTGGAAAAGAAGCAACACGGTCTTTCATAAAAACTGAAAGTACGTCATGACAAGAAAAGTATAAACTAAGCGCTATAGGATGGCTTCGCACCATCTTTAGAAAGAAGAAAAACGTGAAATTTAATGAATTTAATATTTCTGCTGATTTGTTAGCAGAAATTGAAAAAGCAGGATTTGTAGAAGCAAGTCCTATCCAAGAGCAAACTATTCCTTTGGCTCTTGAGGGAAAAGATGTTATCGGTCAAGCACAGACTGGTACAGGGAAAACTGCAGCCTTTGGATTGCCAACCCTTGAAAAAATTCGTACAGAAGAAGCAACTATCCAAGCTTTAGTAATTGCCCCAACTCGTGAACTGGCTGTTCAAAGTCAGGAAGAACTTTTCCGATTTGGCCGTAGTAAAGGTGTGAAAGTCCGTTCAGTATACGGTGGTTCAAGTATTGAAAAACAAATCAAGGCTCTTAAATCAGGTGCTCACATCGTTGTAGGAACACCGGGACGTTTACTTGACTTGATTAAACGCAAGGCTTTGAAGTTGCATGATATTGAAACCTTGATTTTAGATGAAGCAGATGAAATGCTGAACATGGGATTCCTTGAAGATATTGAAGATATCATCTCTCGTGTACCGGAAAATCGTCAAACCTTGCTCTTTTCAGCGACTATGCCAGATGCTATCAAACGTATTGGTGTTCAGTTCATGAAAGAACCTGAGCATGTAAAGATTGCTGCAAAAGAATTAACAACAGAACTGGTAGACCAGTACTATATCCGCGTTAAGGAACAAGAAAAATTCGATACCATGACTCGTCTTATGGATGTTGATCAACCTGAATTGTCAATCGTTTTTGGTCGTACCAAACGTCGTGTGGACGAGTTAACTCGTGGGCTTAAAATCCGTGGTTTCCGTGCAGAAGGGATCCATGGAGATTTGGACCAAAACAAACGTCTTCGTGTCCTTCGTGATTTTAAAAATGGCAACCTTGATGTCTTAGTTGCAACAGACGTGGCTGCTCGTGGTTTGGATATTTCAGGTGTGACTCATGTCTACAACTACGATATCCCACAAGACCCTGAGAGTTATGTTCACCGTATTGGTCGTACAGGACGTGCAGGTAAGTCAGGTCAGTCTATTACCTTCGTTTCACCAAATGAAATGGGTTATCTACAAATCATTGAGAACTTGACTAAGAAACGTATGAAAGGTCTTAAACCTGCAAGTGCAGAAGAAGCCTTCCAAGCTAAGAAGCAAGTAGCTCTTAAGAAAATTGAACGTGATTTTGCGAATGAGGAGATTCGTAGTAACTTTGAGAAGTTTGGCAAGGATGCTCGTCAATTGGCTTCAGAATTCAGCCCAGAAGAATTGGCCATGTATATTCTCAGCTTAACTGTTCAAGACCCAGATAGTCTTCCTGAGGTTGAGATTGCCCGTGAAAAACCGTTACCATTTAAACCATCTGGTGGTGGTTTCGGTGGCAAAGGCAAGGGTGGTCGAGGAGGCCGTCGTGGTGACGACCGTAGAGACCGTGAACGCCGTGGCAATGGACGTCGTGATGAATATCGTAAAGGTGGACGTTCAAAGGATCGCTTTGATAAAGAGAAGCGTTACCGTAAGGACAATAAAAAACCACGCAATACTTCAAGCGAGAAGCAAACAGGCTTTGTAATTCGTAACAAGGGTGATAAATAATAAAAAGCGGTTCACTTTGTGAATCGCTTTTTATATATAAGGAGACCTAAATTAAAGTAGATAAAGTTATACTTGAAATTGAATTTATATATTTGTTATCTTGTAATATTATATTATCAAAAAATTAGGAAGCTGTCAATAAGAAAATTATAAAAAATAGGAAAAATTTTCGAATACACTTGAATTGCAATTCAATAAACAATTTTCAGATAATTGTTGAAAAAGTCAGAATTTTATGATATAATGAAAGCGATTATATGCGAGGTAAAAAATGGCACATTTATTAGAAAAAACAAGAAAAATCACATCAATGTTAAAGCGTTCGGAGGAGCAATTACAAGATGAGCTTCCTTATAATGCCATTACACGTCAATTAGCAGATATTATTGACTGTAACGCTTGTATTGTGAATAGCAAGGGTCGTTTGTTGGGCTACTTTATGCGCTACAAAACTAATAATGACCGAGTAGAGCAATTCTTCCAATCAAAGACTTTCCCAGAAGATTATGTGCAAGGTGCGAACATGATCTACGATACGGAGGCTAATCTTCCAGTTGAGCATGATTTGACAATTTTCCCAACTGAGAGTCGTTCTGATTTCCCAGATGGTTTGACAACGATTGCTCCAATCCATGTCTCTGGTATTCGCTTGGGTTCATTGATTATTTGGCGCAATGATAAAAAGTTTGAAGAAGATGATTTGATTCTGGTTGAGATTGCCAGTACAGTAGTAGGAATTCAACTCTTGAACTTCCAACGTGAAGAAGATGAGAAAAATATTCGTCGTCGTACGGCTGTAACTATGGCGGTCAATACACTTTCTTACTCTGAACTTAGAGCAGTATCGGCTATTCTAGCTGAATTAAATGGTAATGAAGGTCAATTAACAGCTTCAGTCATTGCTGACCGTATCGGTATCACTCGTTCTGTAATTGTTAATGCCCTTCGTAAACTCGAATCTGCAGGGATTATTGAGAGTCGTTCTCTTGGTATGAAAGGAACTTATCTCAAAGTTCTCATTCCAGATATTTTTGAAGAAGTGAAAAAGAGGGACTATTAATGGCTAAGGCTTTAATTTCTATTGACTATACAGAAGATTTTGTAGCGAATCATGGGAAACTGACTGCGGGCGCTCCAGCTCAAGCAATATCTGATGATATCTATCATGTGACCCAAAAGGCTTTTGAACGTGGCGATTACATCTTTTTTACCATCGATGCCCATGAAGAAAATGATGTTTTTCATCCTGAAAGCAAACTATTCCCACCACATAATATTATTGGGACTAGTGGACGAAACTTGTATGGCAAACTAGCCGAGTTCTATCAGGAATACGCCGATAATAGTCGTGTTTTTTGGATGGACAAACGTCACTATTCGGCCTTTTCTGGAACAGATTTGGATATCCGTCTCAGAGAGCGTAGGGTAGATACAGTCATTTTGACAGGAGTTCTTACTGACATTTGTGTCTTGCATACGGCCATTGATGCTTATAATCTTGGTTATCAAATAGAAGTGGTCAAACCAGCAGTTGCATCCATTTGGCCTGAAAATCATGCCTTTGCACTTGGACATTTCAAGAATACACTTGGTGCGAAATTGGTTGATGAAAATTTGCTTGAAATTACAGAATAATACATTTCAAGATGAAAAAATCTGAAAAAAGTCTTGACAATTTTTTTCAAAGTTGATATACTAGTAAAGTAATCGACGCGGGGATGGCGGAATTGGCAGACGCGCAGGACTAAGGATCCTGTGACCGCTTTAGGTCGTGAGGGTTCAAGTCCCTCTCTCCGCATAGTAGTGAGCTAGCTTTGGCTAGCTTTTTATTTTTCATCAAAAAGAGCAAAAATATTTTTGCTCTTTTTTTGGTATTTCATAAACATTTCATATTTGAATATTATAATGGTTTTACAAATATGGAGGTGCTATATGAATCCCACTCAAAGAGCTTGGGCTTACGTCAGCAGAAAACGACTGAGAAGTCTCATATTATTCCTGATTCTATTTGTCTTATTGGCTGGAATATCGGCTTGTTTGACGCTCATGAAGTCCAACAAAACAGTAGAAAATAATCTCTATCGCTCATTGAATACGTCTTTTTCGATTAAAAGAATAGAAGTAGATCAGACCTTTCAACTGTCTCAACTAGATGACCTTAAAAACATAAAGGGGCTTGAGAAAATTTCACCTGAGCTAGAAACAATAGCCAAGTTAACTGACAAAGAAGTTGTTACTGGAGAACAAAGCATCCAAAGGGATGATTTGACAGAAGCTGAAAAAAATCTCATCACTTTAATTGCATTAGAAGATTCTTCCAAGGATGTTTCTTTTACAAGCTCCGCCTTTAGTCTTAAAGAAGGAAGACATCTCGAAAAAGGGGACAGTAAAAAAATCTTAATCCACGAAGATTTAGCTAAGAAAAACAATCTAAAGCTAGGAGATAAGATTAACTTAAATTCTGGACAAGTTGAAGGAAATAGTGGACAAAGGATAGACTATGAAATCGTGGGTATTTTCTCAGGTAAGAAGCAAGAAAAATTCACTGGTCTTTCGTCAGATTTTAGTGAAAACACGGTCTATACAGACTACGAAAGTAGCCAAACTCTTCTTGGAAATAAGGAAGCTCAAGTTAGCGCCGCTCGTTTTTATTTAGAAAATCCAAAAGATATGGATAGTATCATTCAAGAGGTTGAAAAGTTATCTCTTGAAACGAAAGGTTACCAAGTTGAAAAGGAAAATAAGGCTTTTGAACAAATCAAGGATTCAGTTTCGACCTTCCAAACCTTTCTACAGATTTTCCTCTATGGCATTATGATTGCTGGTGTAGGAGCGCTGATCTTGGTCTTGTCACTTTGGTTACGAGAGCGAGTCTACGAGGTTGGTATTTTATTGGCACTAGGTAAAGGAAAAGGAGCAATCTTTAGCCAATTCTGCCTGGAAGTCATCCTAGTTTCATTGGCATCTATTCTGCCGGCATTTGTGGCTGGGAATACCATTACTTCCTATCTCTTGAAGACTGTACTAGCAAGTGGCGACCAAGCTGCCCTACAAGATACGCTGGCAAAAGCAACGAATCTTTCAACAAGTCTTCTATCATTTGGAGAATCTTATATTTTCCTACTTATAATTAGCTGTTTGTCAGTTGCACTTTGTTTTCTATTTTTATTTAGAAAATCACCTAAGGAAATTTTATCATCTATTAGTTAATGAAGGAGAAATCATGACTTTACTACAATTACAAGATCTTACTTATCGTTATAAAAACACTGCAGAAGCAGTATTATATAAAATCAATTACGATTTTGAACCTGGTAAGTTTTATAGTATTATCGGAGAATCAGGAGCTGGGAAGTCAACACTCTTATCTCTATTAGCAGGACTTGATAGCCCAGTCGAAGGAGCTATCCTATTCGAAGGCAAGGATATTCGTGAACAAGGTTATTCTTATCATCGCATGCACCATATCTCGCTAGTTTTCCAAAACTATAACTTGATTGATTATCTTTCTCCATTGGAAAATATCCGCTTGGTTAATAAAAAAGCTAGCAAAGATACTCTTCTTGAACTTGGTTTAGATGAAAGTCAAATCAAGCGGAATGTTCTCCAATTATCAGGAGGGCAGCAACAACGGGTTGCCATTGCTCGTAGCCTTGTATCGGAAGCACCAGTGATTTTAGCAGATGAACCAACAGGAAACCTAGATCCTAAGACTGCTGGAGATATTATTGACCTGCTCAAATCTCTCGCTGAGAAAACAGGCAAGTGTGTGATCGTTGTGACCCACAGCAAGGAAGTAGCACAAGCATCAGATATTACACTTGAATTGAAGGATAAGAAACTGACTGAAATAAGTACAAACAGTAACTAAAACTTTTAAACATATTAAAAACGGAAGTAAATCTAGAAAGGAATCTTATGTTACACAACGCATTTGCCTATGTCACAAGAAAATTTTTCAAGTCGCTTGTGATCTTTCTTATCATTCTCTTGATGGCTAGTTTGAGTTTGGTCGGCTTATCTATCAAAGGAGCGACAGCCAAGGCTTCTCAAGAAACCTTTAAAAATATCACCAATAGTTTCTCCATGCAAATCAACCGCAGGGTTAATCAAGGAACTCCACGTGGTGCTGGGAATATCAAGGGTGAAGATATCAAAAAAATTACTGAGAATAAGGCCATTGAATCCTACATCAAACGGATTAATGCTATCGGTGATTTGACAGGCTATGAACTGATTGAAACGCCTGAAACCAAGAAAAATCTAACTGCAGATCGAGCTCAACGTTTTGGAAATAGCTTGATGATAACAGGTGTAAATGACTCTTCTAAAGAAGACAAGTTTGTGTCAGGCTCTTACAAACTGGTCGAAGGAGAACATTTAACCAGCGACGACAAATACCAGATTCTCATGCATAAAGACTTGGCTGCTAAACATGGCTGGAAGGTAGGAGATAAGGTCAAACTGAACTCCAATATCTACGATGCAGATAATGAAAAAGGAGCAAAGGAAACAGTAGAAGTAACGATCAAAGGACTTTTTGATGGACATAACAAATCTGCTGTGACCTATTCACAAGAACTTTATGAGAATACAGCTATCACAGATATTCACACAGCTGCCCAACTCTATGGTTATACAGAAGATACAGCTATTTATGGAGATGCTACCTTCTTTGTAGCTGGAGATAAGAACCTAGATACTGTCATGCAAGAATTAGGGTCGATCAACGGCATCAACTGGAAGATGTATAGCTTGATTAAGAGTTCATCTAACTATCCTGCCCTCGAACAATCTATCTCAGGCATGTACAAGATGGCTAATCTTCTCTTCTGGGGTAGCTTGAGCTTCTCTGTTCTTTTACTTGCTCTCTTACTGACACTTTGGATTAACGCTCGTCGTAAAGAGGTTGGAATTCTCCTTTCAATTGGTCTAAAACAAGCAAGTATTCTAGGACAATTTATCACAGAAGCAGTTATGATTGCAATTCCAGCACTAATTTCAGCTTACTTCTTAGCTAACTATACTGCTCGCGCCATTGGAAATACAGTTCTTGCAAATGTCACATCAGATGTGGCTAAGCAAGCTAGTAAGGCAGCCCAAGCCTCTAATCTTGGTGGTGGTGCAGAAGTTGACGGCTTTAGCAAGACACTTTCAAGTCTGGATATTTCCATTCAACCCACAGACTTTGCTATCATCTTTGTACTTGGCTTGGTTCTAGTAGTATTAGTTATGGCACTTGCTTCAAGTAATCTCCTCTTTAAACAACCAAAAGAACTCTTGTTGGATAGTGAATAAAAAAACCTGCTACCTATTCTCACTCAAATGAGATATAATATAGGTAGCATTTTTGATAGAAAAGGATTTATATGAAAATTCTAATTGTAGAAGATGAAGACATGATCCGTGAGGGAATTAGTGACTATTTGACGGATTGTGGCTATGAAACCATTCAGGCAGCAGATGGTCTTGAGGCCTTAGAACAATTTTCCAATCACCAAGTTGCCTTGGTTCTCTTAGATATTCAAATGCCGAAACTTAATGGTTTAGAGGTTTTGTCAGAAATCCGTAAAAGCAGCCAAGTTCCGGTCTTGATGTTGACAGCCTTTCAGGATGAGGAATATAAGATGAGTGCCTTTGCTGCATTAGCAGATGGTTATTTGGAAAAGCCTTTTTCTCTATCTTTGTTAAAAGTACGAGTGGATGCCATCTTTAAACGCTATTATGATACTGGTCGTATTTTTACCTATAGGAACACCGAGGTAGACTTTGACAGTTATAGCGCCAAAGTGTCTGGTCAAGAAGTTGCAGTGAATGCAAAAGAACTGGAAATTTTAGACTATCTGGTTAGAAATGAAGGTCGAGCCTTAACACGGTCGCAGATTATCGATGCTGTATGGAAGATGACAGATGAGGTTCCTTTTGACAGAGTGATCGATGTCTATATCAAGGAACTACGGAAAAAATTAGATTTAGACTGTATTCTTACCGTGCGCAATGTTGGTTATAAATTGGAGAGAAAATGAGACGTTCAGGTTTATTTAAAAAAATTTTTATCTATACCTTCTCGGTATTTTCTACCTTGGTCATTTGTTTGCATTTGGCCATCTATTTCCTCTTTCCTCCGACCTATCTCAGTCACCGTCAGGAAAGCATCGGGCAAAAGGCTACAGAAATTGCCCAGTCTCTCCAAGGCAAAGATAGTCAAGCTATTCAGGAAGTCCTTGAACTTTATTCTAAAAGTAGTGATATTAAGGGAGCTGTTAAGGGAGAGATGACTCAGGATAAGTTGGAAGTCAATGATAATCTTCCCATTGATAGACAACGTCAAACAGCTTCCTTGGTTATTGAGGAAAGAGAAGTTCAAACTAAGGATGGTCAGACGATGACCTTACAGTTTTTAGCTTCTATGGATTTGCAGAAAGAAGCAGAAGACATCAGTCTGCAATTTTTGCCTTATACGCTATTAGCGTCTTTTATCATTTCGCTCCTCATCGCCTTTATCTATGCTAGAACCATTGTTGCTCCTATTTTGGAAATTAAACGAGTGACTCGACGGATGATGGATTTGGATGCAGAAGTAAGGTTGCGCGTGGATTCTAAGGATGAAATTGGCGATCTTAAAGAACAAATCAACAGTCTTTATCAGCATCTCTTGACTGTGATTGCAGATTTGCATGAGAAAAACGAGGCCATTCTCCAGCTGGAAAAGATGAAGGTTGAGTTTTTACGAGGTGCTTCCCATGAACTGAAAACACCTCTAGCTAGCCTAAAGATTCTTCTGGAGAATATGAAAGCCAATATTGGACGCTATAAAGATCGTGACTATTATCTGGGAGTTTCTTTGGGTATTGTTGATGATTTGAGTCATCACGTTCAGCAAATCTTATCCCTTTCTTCAGTGCAGGAGTTGCGAGATAAGAAGGAAGTAATCAACCTTCTTGAAATGACAGATTTTCTCTTAAAGGATTATGATTTATTAGCCAAAGAGAGGGAAATCTCAGTCGTGAATCAACTGACTGACCAACAAACATATCTAAATCCTTCGGTACTCAAGCTGATTCTTTCCAATCTTATCAGTAATGCTGTGAAACACTCTGTTCAAGGTGGTTATCTAAAAATTGGGGCAGAAGAAGGCTGGGTTTTCATTGAGAACGCCTGTACTCCTGATGAGCAAGATAAGTTTGAACAATCCTTTGCGGTTTCTAGTCGACAAAGTAAGGGAGCTGGTTTGGGACTATTCGTAGTTAAAAGTTTATTGGAAAACGAAGAAATTGACTATCGATTTGAACGCTATGAAGACCACTTAGCCTTTTATATGAACCTACCTAAAGACCTATAAGATTAGGACTTTGAGGAGAGTTCCATATTTTTAGATAGAAGAAATTCAATCTAAACTACAGGAAAAACTAGATTTTTTTGTCAAAAAGTGATAAAATGAACAATGTAAATGGGATATCCCATAAAAATATACAGGAGGCCTGATAAAATGGCAATCGTTTCAGCAGAAAAATTTGTCCAAGCAGCTCGTGACAACGGTTATGCAGTTGGTGGATTTAACACAAACAACCTTGAGTGGACTCAAGCTATCTTGCGCGCAGCAGAAGCTAAAAAAGCTCCAGTTTTGATCCAAACTTCAATGGGTGCTGCTAAATACATGGGTGGTTACAAAGTTGCTCGCAACTTGATCGCTAACCTTGTAGAATCAATGGGTATCACTGTACCAGTAGCTATCCACCTTGACCACGGTCACTACGAAGATGCACTTGAGTGTATCGAAGTTGGTTACACTTCAATCATGTTTGACGGTTCACACCTTCCAGTTGAAGAAAACCTTAAATTGGCTAAAGACGTAGTTGAAAAAGCACACGCTAAAGGTATCTCAGTAGAAGCTGAAGTTGGTACTATCGGTGGTGAAGAAGACGGAATCATCGGTAAAGGTGAATTGGCTCCAATCGAAGACGCTAAAGCAATGGTTGCAACTGGTATTGACTTCTTGGCAGCTGGTATCGGTAACATCCACGGTCCATACCCTGCAAACTGGGAAGGTCTTGACCTTGACCACTTGCAAAAATTGACAGAAGCTCTTCCAGGCTTCCCAATCGTATTGCACGGTGGATCAGGTATTCCTGATGACCAAATCCAAGCAGCTATCAAACTTGGTGTTGCTAAAGTTAACGTTAACACTGAATGCCAAATCGCATTCGCTAACGCAACTCGTAAATTTGCTCGTGACTACGAAGCAAACGAAGCAGAATACGACAAGAAGAAACTCTTCGACCCACGTAAATTCTTGGCTGACGGTGTCAAAGCTATCCAAGCATCAGTTGAAGAACGTATCGACGTATTCGGTTCAGAAGGTAAAGCTTAATCTAGCTGAACAATACAAAATCAAACCCGCCTGTGAAGGTGGGTTTTTTGTGTTTCTAATATATTTCGTAATTTTAGTAAAAGAGGATTAATTTTATTTTTAAACATAAAATGATTATTATAAATCATATAGACTTTATATTATACTTTTGTTATAATTTATTTAATTTACAACTAAATATTGATAATTTATACAAATGATTTTAACCGGTATTTTGGAAAAAGTAATTTTATTTTTATAGTTTTTAGTTAATACTCGAGAGGTTCTTTATTACATATGAAAGATAACATAGTGAGTTTTTTTCAATATTTTTCCTGGAAAAGAAAAATAAAAGGCGTACACAATCATAGCGAAGAAAAGGTAAGGCAGATTTTTAGAACAATTGCAAGGAATGCATTTGATTATTATGGAGAAGCTGTTCCTTATGGTCGTGCAAAATGGTTTATTGATTCAGAAAAAGATTTTTACTATGAATTTTGTAATACTGAATTTGAATTTTTTGGTTATTCTCCAGTTAGAAGTTTAAAAGAAGAAGAGTTTAAAGAGTATGGTTTACTTCTGACACAGTATGGTATTTTTGAAAAAGTTCAAATAAAAGATCAAGAAGAATGTAATGTACAGTTTTTCCCTTTTTCAAATTTATGGAAAGTATCAGTTGACGAAAATGATAATTTAGTATTTTACTATCCATATGGCATTATCAAACGATTGAATTCTCCAAAAAACCTAATTTATACTTTGAGAGAATTTAACGAATTAATTGCTTCTGGATATACCAATGATTTGCAAGTAGAGAATTTAAATTCGCAGTTATTGAAAATTGGAAAAAAAAATATTAATTCAACTAATTTTGTAAAAGGGAGTCAGATAGGTGTTATTTCTTGGATTTTACTAAATGTTGGTGATAAACTACATAAAGCTCAAATAAATTCGATTGTTAGTGCTCCATCAGGTCATGGTCATGCACTGAGTATGCAAATAATCTAATGGATAAGATCAAATATCCATTCAAATATGTAAGACAGACAGGTCAAGATAATGCAAAAAATGGCGCAGATAGAATGGTTGGAAATCAAAAAATTCAAACCAAATATTATGCCAGAGCAAGTGGAACTGTAAACTCAGCTTTTGAGTCTAAGAGTGATGGAGGTATGTATAGATATAAAGGAATGCAATTGGAAGTTCCTAAAGACCAGTATGATAAAGCAGTAGAGCTGTTTGAAGAAAAAATTAAACAAGGCAAGGTTGAAGGAGTCACTAATCCAAAAGAAGCGAAAAATTACATCAGAAAGGGGCATGTTACCTATAGGGAAGCAAAATTAATAGCTCAAGGAGGCAATTTGACCTCTATTAAATTTGATGCAATTGATGGAGCTATTAATTCATTACCTGGTGTGGGTATTAGTTTTGTGATTGTCTTTTCTCAGGCACGGTGGTCAGGATCTGAAACAAAGGATGCTGCATTGATGGCAGGTAAAGCCGGATTACGAACTTTAGCAATGGGAACTAGTATCTATGTTGCGTCTCAGCAATTTGCAAAAGTATTTACAAAACAAATTAATGATTATTTTGGAAAAAAAGTTACAGCTGAAGTAGTTGCAAGACGAGCTGCACCAGTGATATCGTTTGCAGTTATTATTACACCAGATATATTTGATGCTCTAATAGGAAGAATTTCCTCACAACAACTCTTAAAAAACGCAGCGGTTGCTGGTGGTGGGATGCTTGCAGGAGCAGGAGCAGGAGCATTAGGTGGAGCACTTGCTGGACCATTAGGAGCCACAGTAGGAGCTATTGCTGGTGGTATCGCAGGAGGATTTGGAGTTAAACTCATTGCGGATCAATTTATAGAAGATGATCGTGTGGAAATGTTTGCTCAATTAAAAGAAGAATTTATTGATCTTGTAATGATAATTTCTTTGTCTCAGGAAGAATTTAATAGAATTCAAGAAGGTGTATTTAATGAGCATTTAGAAGGTTTATTAAAAGATATGTTCCAGAGAAAAGAGGGAAGTAGAAACTATGCAAAAGAGTTTGTTGAGAGCCAAGTTCAATCTGTTATCAAAGACAGAAAAAAAGTTGAATTGAGAGAAATTATAGATGCAATTCAGGTATTAAATGGTAGTGAGAATTCATCCGATTCAGTTTGGAATCAATATGATGGTGCTTGGTATTATCTGAATAATAGTAGTTCTTTAGCAACGGGTTGGATTCAAGATAATGACAATTGGTATTATCTAAACGATGATGGGACTATGGCAACCGGATGGCTTAAAGACAAAGTTGTCTGGTATTATTTAAAAGATAATGGGGCAATGGCAACCGGATGGATTCAAGACGATGGAGCTTGGTATTACTTAAATGACAATGGTTCGATGGCAACCGGTTGGTATCAAGTTGGAGAAAAATGGTACTATTCATATTCATCAGGAGAGCTCGCAGTTAATACTACTATAGATGGTTATAGAGTTAATGAAAAAGGTGAGTGTATGGATTAGTTTTAAGTGAATATTAAAGTTGAAGAACGTATCGACGTATTCGGTTCAGAAGGTAAAGCATAATCTAGCTGAACAATACAAAATGAAACCCGCCTGTGAAGGTGGGTTTTTTGTTTCTGGGTATAGACAGATTATACAGGAAAATTCTTAAACTTAAGTTGCTAAAAGAGTCTAATTTTTGTACAATAATGCTATGAAAATACTGAAAAAATTAGCCCTTGTCCTTCTTAGTTTCCTTATCTTGTTTTTAGTAGGGACATTTATCTTTCATCGTATCAGCTTAGAAAAGGAACAAGCCTCTCTAACTCCTATGGGTAAAACTGTTCTCGTTAATGGGCACAAAATTAATGTCTACGTTGAGGGGGATGGTCCAGAGACAATAGTAGTTCTATCAGGTGCTGGAATTGCTTCACCTATATTAGACTTTAAGAATCTAACAGATTCCTTATCAAAAAAATATAAGGTAGTCATTGTGGAGCGGGCTGGCTATGGTTATAGCGAGGATAGTAATCAATCCAGAGATGTGATGGAGGTTTTGTCTGAGACACGTCAAGCTCTATCACAAGCAAATGTAACAGGACCTTTTATCATTCTGTCTCATTCCATGGCTAGTCTCGAAAGTCTGGCTTGGCAGGAAAAGTATCCTGATGAAGTGAAAGCCTTGGTTGGTCTGGATTGGGCACTGCCAGCAAGTTATGAGGATTTAAAGGATAATCAGGCCTTGCTTACTGTGGCTTATTGGAGCAGTAAGATTGGCTTATTACGCTATTTCCCTGAGTCCTTTTATATAAAAAATCCAACTCTGACTGAAACTGAACGACAACAATATAAATTACTAGCATATAAGCAGTTGATGTCACAAGCCATGCTTCATGAATCCCGTTTGGTAAAGGAGAATGCTAAGAAAGTAGGAAATTCAATTAATCCTAAAATTCCTGCCTTACTACTGGTTTCTAACGGTCAAGGCACTAGCTTTAGTCAATTAGAGTGGAAGAACTATGCAGAGAGATTTGCTAGTGGACACTCCAATGTGAAAGTCGTCTATATGGATGCGCCTCACGAACTTTATTATTATCAAAGTCATGAAATAGTTTCTCAGATTGAAGAATTTTTAAAGAGTAATTGATGGTTTAGAGATTATTTAAATTTTATACTGATGACAATAATTGAAAGGAATGACTTATGAATAATTCTTATATTTTACTTAGACATGCTCATTCAAGATTTTCAAGTGATGATTTTAATAGAACTTTATCAGAAAAAGGATTTTCATCTCTTGACCAGTTAGAGTTTTTGAATTCTTTTAATATTGATTATTATTTTTCTAGTCCTTATAAACGAGCATTTGAAACGATTAATAGCTCGCCAATTCAATTTGATAAAATAGTTCTTGATAATCGGTTACGAGAGCGAAAATTATCTTCAACCTTTATAAAAGATTCTGAGTTTGAAGACAGTATTAAATATTTATGGCAAAATCCCAGTGAATCTCTTTCAGGAGGGGAATCAAATCAAGATGCACTAGCTAGAGTACTAAATTTTTTAATGGAGTTGGAAGAGAGATACTCAGAAAAAACGATTTTACTTAGTTCACACGGGAATCTGATAGGAATACTACTACATCACTTTGATTCTAGTTTTGATTATGAAAAATGGGAGCAGATGACCTTTCCAGATTGTTTTCTAATTGATAGAAATGGGATTGTGAAAAGAATTATGAAAGATTAGTTCTTTGATTAAATAGTGATTCATATGGATCAAAATAGTTTGCCTTTTTACAATTCGTAGCCTGCCCATTAGGGGCAGGTTTTTTGATGTTTTAAGGAAACTATTAAACCAGAATTTTTGATTCAAAAGTAGTATTTTAAGAGAGAAATCTCTAATTTCATAATCTATAAGCAAACGCTTGCATTCCTTTTTTTATTGGATTATAATAGGTTGGTATAAATCCTTCTGTAATAATATTGAGAAGGTGTAGAAAGTAAGGATTTAGAATATTTGTAGTCAAAAATACAATGTTGTTTCTTACGATAGGGAGATAGATATGGCAATGATAGAAGTGCAACATCTTCAGAAAAATTTTGTGAAGACAGTTAAGGAACCGGGCTTGAAGGGAGCTTTGCGCTCCTTTATTCATCCTGAAAAGCAGACATTTGAAGCGGTCAAGGATTTAACCTTTGAAGTTCCAAAAGGGCAGATTTTAGGATTTATAGGGGCAAATGGTGCTGGGAAGTCAACCACCATCAAAATGCTGACAGGGATTTTAAAACCGACATCTGGTTTTTGTCGGATTAACGGCAAGATTCCACAGGACAATCGACAAGATTATGTCAAGGATATTGGAGTCGTTTTCGGACAACGTACCCAGCTATGGTGGGATTTGGCACTGCAAGAGACCTACACGGTCTTGAAGGAGATTTACGATGTGCCAGACTCGCTTTTCCATAAGCGCATGGACTTTTTAAATGAAGTTTTGGATTTGAAGGAATTTATCAAGGATCCTGTGCGGACTCTTTCACTGGGTCAACGGATGCGGGCGGATATTGCGGCTTCCTTACTTCACAATCCCAAAGTTCTCTTTTTAGATGAGCCGACCATTGGTTTGGATGTGTCGGTCAAGGACAACATTCGACGTGCTATCACCCAGATCAATCAGGAGGAAGAGACAACTATTCTCTTGACTACTCATGATTTGAGTGATATTGAGCAACTCTGTGATCGGATTTTTATGATTGACAAGGGGCAAGAGATTTTTGATGGGACGGTGAGCCAGCTCAAGGAGACCTTTGGCAAGATGAAGACTCTCTCCTTTGAACTGCTACCAGGTCAAAGTCATCTATTCTCCCATTATGAAGGCTTGTCTGATATGTCCATTGATAGACAAGGAAATAACCTAACTATTGAATTCGATAGTTCCCGCTACCAATCAGCTGATATTATCAAGCAAACCCTGTCTGATTTTGAAATTCGTGATTTGAAGATGGTAGATACGGATATTGAAGATATTATCCGTCGCTTCTATCGAAAGGAGCTCTAAGATGGTCAAATTGTGGAGACGTTATAAACCCTTTATCAATGCAGGAATTCAGGAGTTGATTACCTATCGAGTCAACTTTATTCTCTATCGGATCGGTGATGTCATGGGGGCTTTTGTGGCCTTTTATCTCTGGAAGGCTGTCTTTGATTCTTCGAAAGAGTCTTTGATTCAGGGTTTCAGTATGGCAGATATCACCCTCTACATCATTATGAGTTTTGTGACCAATCTGTTGACCAGGTCTGATAGCTCTTTTATGATTGGGGAGGAGGTCAAGGATGGCTCCATTATCATGCGCTTGTTGCGACCAGTGCATTTTGCGGCTTCTTACCTTTTCACCGAACTTGGTTCCAAGTGGTTGATTTTTATCTCTGTTGGATTGCCATTTTTAAGTGTCATTGTTTTGATGAAAATCTTATCTGGGCAAGGTATTCTAGAGGTGCTAGGATTAACTGTCCTTTACCTCTTTAGCTTAACTCTGGCTTATCTGATTAACTTTTTCTTTAATATCTGTTTTGGATTTTCAGCCTTTGTGTTTAAAAATCTATGGGGTTCCAATCTACTCAAAACTTCAATAGTGGCCTTTATGTCTGGAAGTTTAATTCCCTTGGCTTTCTTTCCGAAAATCGTTTCAGATATTCTGTCCTTCTTACCTTTTTCATCATTAATTTACACTCCGGTCATGATCATTGTTGGGAAATACGATACCAGTCAGATTCTTCAAGCACTTTTGCTTCAGCTTTTCTGGCTTATAGTGATGGTGGGCTTGTCTCAGTTGATTTGGAAACGAGTCCAGTCATTTATCACCATTCAAGGAGGTTAGGATGAAAAAATATCAACGCATGCATCTGATTTTTATCAGACAATACATCAAGCAAATCATGGAATACAAAGTTGATTTTGTGGTAGGTGTCTTGGGAGTCTTTCTGACTCAAGGCCTGAACCTCTTGTTTCTTAATGTACTCTTTCAACACATCCCCTCGCTAGAAGGGTGGACCTTTCAAGAGATTGCCTTTATCTATGGATTTTCCTTAATTCCAAAGGGATTAGATCATCTCTTTTTTGACAATCTCTGGGCACTGGGGCAACGCTTGGTGAGAAAGGGAGAGTTTGACAAGTATCTGACTCGACCCATCAATCCTCTCTTCCATATCCTCGTTGAGACCTTTCAGATTGATGCCTTGGGTGAACTTTTGGTTGGTGGAATTTTACTAGCGACAACGGCGACTAGCATTGCTTGGACCCTTCCAAAATTCCTGATTTTTCTAGTTTGTATTCCTTTTGCGACCTTGATCTATACTTCCTTGAAAATTGCAACAGCCAGCATCGCTTTTTGGACCAAGCAGTCAGGTGCCATGATTTATATTTTCTATATGTTTAATGATTTTGCCAAGTATCCGATTTCCATTTACAATTCGCTTCTTCGTTGGTTGATTAGCTTTATCGTTCCTTTCGCCTTTACGGCCTACTATCCTGCCAGCTATTTCTTACAGGGCAAGGATGGACTCTTTAATATCGGTGGTTTGATTCTGATTTCCCTTGTCTTCTTTGTTATTTCTTTGAAACTATGGGACAGGGGCTTGGATGCCTACGAAAGTGCGGGTTCCTAAGAGGAATAATCTCAAAGCCTTGTCTCAGGATAGGCTTTTTCTAATGGAGATGAAAATTTCTTGACATCTATTCTCAGAGTGCTATACTAAGAAGGTAATTGCCGATTTAGCTCAGTTGGTAGAGCACCGCACTCGTAACGCGTAGGTCACAGGTTCGATCCCTGCAATCGGCAGAGTAAAAGAAGTCCTCTTGGACTTCTTTTTTTTCTTTTGATAAGATTCTGACCACATAGTCTGCGATGTCTACCACATAGGCAAAAGCTATTGTTTGTGATTTTTATTTCTGTTATAGTAGTAACTGTCAAAGGGAGATAAAGCTTCCTAACAAATTAGAAAATGAGGTTATATCATGAAAAAAGTATTAGGGATCGGATTTTTAGTTATTGCAGTAGCGGTCTTGTATTTTGGTTTTGTTGGATGGCCAAGTTTGGATGTCAACATCTGGGCCCTCTTTCCAGTAGGTCTATTTCTATTCTTTACACTTGAAAATCTAGTCAAAAAAGATTATAAGGCCAGTCTCATGAGCTTGATTATTGCCTTTATCATCGCAAATGCAATTCTTGATATCTTGCCACTTTCAAGTGGTTTGGTTATCGGTGCAGGTGTGCTAGCTTGTGTGGGGATTGGTTTCCTCTTCCCAGAAACGAATAAGAAAGAAGCATAATACAAAAAAGTCTCGAGCTTTCTCGAGACTTTTTATTATTTACCTGCGTAATATTTTTGAATACCTTTGACAATGCCTTTCACCAGTCTATTTTGATAGGCGTCGCTACGAATTTGTTGGTTTTCGTTGAAATTGTCAATGTAACCAAGCTCCAATAGAACAGCTGGTTTATCCGTTTCTCGAAGGACAGCAAAGCTACTTTGGAGGAGACCTGCATCCTTGGCACCTGTTTCAGCTAGAAGAGAATAGTGGATATCAGCAGCCAGGCGATTACTTTCACTGATACGATCAGGATGGTTATGCCAGTATGGATTAATCTTAGAGCGATAGCCCGGGTCGTCTTCGTAAGAATAGGTCTGAATTCCAGAACGGTTAGAAGCAGGGCTGCCACTAGCATTGAAGTGAATACTTATGAAGATATCTGAGTTTGTCTTGTTGACCATTTTTGAACGTTCAGTAATAAAATCAACATAGACATCACTATCTCTCGAAGAAAGAACGGTATAACCTAGACCTTGTAGTTCCTTGCGTAGTTTTTGATAAACTTGCATGGTTAGGTCTTTTTCCTGAGTGTTATAATAAACAGCACCAGGATCTGTACCGCCATGTCCTGGATCTAAGAAAACAGTCTTCGTGTATTTTCCTTTTTCAAACCCACGACTTACTGGAACTTCACCAATCCATTTCCCATTACTTTGGAACTGATGTGCTTTTCCATCGATTTTACGAGTTCCTGTGACATAGACACCATTTTCATCTACATAGTAACGGGCATTGTAGTAGCTGTCGTCAATCCATTCACTCTTAGCCATATAACCACCGGACTTGAGGTAGTAGGAACCAATCCATTCACGCGCAGCATAAGTACCACTAGATTTCAAGTAGAACCAACTATTGTAGTTTTTATCGAAAATCCACTCTTTCTCAGCCATAACCCCGTTAGCTTTTAGGTAGTAGTTACCTTGCCATTGGTTGTTTGCCATGCTGGCATCTTTGTTAAAATAGTACCATGATCCAGCGATTTTTTCCCATTTTTGTTGTGCTGCTTTACCAGAGCTTAGAGCGTAATATGATTTGCCATCATGTTTTACCCAGGAATTTTCAGCCATGGCACCACTGTTAGAAAAGAGATAACCGTCAAAAATGGTGTTGCTGAGCATGACTCCGTCTTGATCAAAATAGTACCAGACACCACCGATTTTATCCCATTTTTGTTGAGAAATTTTTCCATAAGCGTTAGCGTAATACCATTTATCTTGGAGTTTACTCCAACCAGAATCGACCATAGCCCCGCTACTAGTCAGGATATATCCGTCAAAAATAGTATCGCTCAGCATGATGCCATCTTTGTTGAAGTAGTACCATTTTCCTTGAATTTTTTTCCAGTTTAGAGCAGGTTTGTTTGCTTCATAGAAGCGCCAGATATTTTCTTCAAATACCCAACTTTCTTTTTTGACTTCTGGAGCCTTGTCTTCCTCTTTCTTAGCTGGAGTTTCACTTGGATTTGTTGTAGAAGTTGTTGGTACGCTTGAACTTGCTTCAGTAGAAGGAACTGCTTCCTTCGTTTCAACCTTGTTAGCCGTTGTAGGCTGTTGCGTTGTTTCTGCTGAAGTAGTTTGTACTTTACTTTCTTCAGCTAAAGCTGGGTTTGTTGTGATTCCTAGGTAAGTAAGCGTGATGGCACTTGCCAAGAGCGTTTTTTTCACTTGTTTGATCTCCTATTTTTTTAATAATCTCTTTTTAAAATGTCATTAGAAAAGCACCTCATGTGGAAGAACTAGTCGCCAACTGTTGAGGTGCTGGCATGATTTTTTTTTATTTCATCATGAAGATTTGAATAATCATAACGATGTAGATGAGCAATGTGAGTAGAAATCCAGCTCTCCAAAAGAATTTAAGGAATTTTGGATAATAAAAGCTGCGTTTTTTGCTCAGGAAGAAAAAAGCTAGAATAATAGCTAGCAAAGATAGGGCTGCCCCCAAAATGGGAAGTTGATTATGGGTAAAAACCTTTGCACTGATTAAATAGTATTCAAAAATCAGAAAAGGAAAAGCCAAATCTGCAAAGTTAATCCCCTTTTTCTTTAACTTAAAAAATCTACTAAAGATAATAGCCAAAGCCAAGGTTAGTACCAAAAGCAAGACGGAAGCGAGTTTCATTAAAATCATAACAATATTGTATCATAAAATTTGAATAAAAGGAAAGCATATTCCTTGATTTAACAGTGTTTTTCTAAAAATTTTTGTTTAGAAACTGATTTTTTATACTATTTCAAACGTCAATGTGATTTACTTTGTAAAGTTGGAGTAGTTTGAACCTTCATGATAAATCTTTTTTATGGTGACAATAAAAAATATATATTAGTCAGGAGAGAAGAATAGTAGTAGAATGAGTAGCAAATAAAACAAAGGAGTTTCTTATGAAATTAGTTACTTTATGGTCAAAACTCTCACTAGGCATTCAATTATTGGTGGCTTTGGTCTTGGGTGTTATCGCTGCCCTTATCTGGCCACAATTTGCAGGCTTTTATCAATTTTTAGGTCAAGCCTTTATTAAATTGATCAATATGGTTATCATTCCGCTAATCTTCCCAACCATCGTTGTTGCAGTAGCTGGAGTTATCGGAAAAAAATCTTTCGGAAAAATCTTGACCAAGAGCTTGGTTTACTTTTTTGCTGTAACAACTGCCATTACTCTTTTGTTTGTATTTGCTAGTTACTATTTAGGATTTGGTCAAGGAGTGAATATCGGTCAAACTGGTGGAAACCTTGATGGGATTGCTAACAATGTCAAGTTCAGCGAATTTTTGCTTGGTTTCATTCCATCAAATATCGTTAAATCTCTTTCAGATGGCGCTCTATTGCCAATTATCGTTTTTGCAATCTTTCTTGGTTACGGAATTGGGAATCTTAAGACTGATAAATCTCAGAAGATTATCGAAGGTTTCCAAATCTGGATTGAAGCCATTTACAAGATTGTTGCAGTAATTATCAAACTATCACCGATTGGAATTTTTGGATTTATCGCTAAAGATGTTGCAACTACGGGTGTCGACAAGTTGATTGGGCTTGGTCAGTTTGTAATTGGAACTTATCTGGCTTATGCTGTTTTGGTTCTCCTTATTTTCCCTTTGATTGCTTTCTTCTTTAAAGTACCGTATTTATCAGCCTTTCGTGAAAATTGGAGTCTCTTAACTTTGGCTTTTGTTACTGGAAGTTCTAGTGTGGTCTTGCCATCACTACTTAAAGATTTGAAAAAACAGGGGCATGACGAGCATACAATTGATTTAGTTGTTCCTTTAGGATATACTTTTAACTTAGAAGGAGCAGCGGTTTATTTCTCAGTAGCAACAATTTTTATCGCCCACGCCTATGGCATTCAATTTTCTTTATCAAGTCTCTTGTTTACTGTTTTATTGTTGACTTTGATTGGAAAAACTGCAGCAACTGTGCCATCAGGAGCTATCGTAGTTCTATTAGCTGCAGCACCTCAATTGGGCTTGCCAGTTGAAGGAGTGGCCTTGATTTTTGCAGTTGATTTCTTTGTCAATGCAGGTCGTACCATGATCAATGTTTTGGGACAAATCTTAACAGTTAGCGTTATTGAAAAAACAGAAGGATATATTTTAGAGGAAGAAAAGGAAAGCCAATTATCAGTCAGCTTTTCTTAAGGAGTTTATAAGTAATGAGTGAAGCAAAAGTTTATGTGATTCATGAGAATCTAGAATGGACTCAACATTTAGTGAAATGGTTGGAAGAATTAGAAGTCCCTTATGAACTATGGGATTTGTCTAGTGGGATTTTAGATTTGCAAAGTCCACCGCCACAAGGTATCTTTTACAATCGTATGTCTGCCTCTTCTCACACAAGAGGACATCGTTATGCTCCAGAATTTACAGAGCAAGTGATTACTTGGTTAGAAGCACACGGACGCAAAGTTGTGAATGGTACCGGTGCTATCAACCTTGAAATTAGTAAAGTCAAACAATATTTGAAGTTAAACGAATCTGGTATCGAGACTCCTGCGACAGTTGCAGTTTTGGGTCAAGAAAACATCATTGAAGCAGCAAGAAAATTAAACATTTATCCTTTGATTACCAAGCACAATCGAGCAGGTAAGGGATTAGGCGTTCAACTCTTCCAAAATGAAGAGGAACTGGCAGCTTATGTCAATAGTCCCCTCTTTGAACCTTCAGTGGACGGGATTACCTTGTTACAAGCCTACATCAAGCCAAGTGATGGACGTATCCGTCGTTCAGAATTTATCAATCAAAAGTTTCTCTATACTGTTTCGATTGATTCTTCAGATGGTTTCCAACTGTGTCCAGCAGATGGTTGCCAAATCGGCAAGAGACCAGAGCAACTAGAAACGTCTGAAAAATTCCAGATTACAGAACCTCTACCAGATGACCGGAGAGAAGCTTATGAGAATTTCTTGAAAAATGCTCAGATTGAAGTTGCGGCGATTGAATGGGTTCAATCAGAGAGTGGAGACATTTATGTCTATGATGTAAATACCAACACCAACTACAATCCTACCGCAGAAAAAAATGGCAATATTTTTGCTCACCAACATTTGGCTCAGTATCTAAAAACAGAATTGCAAGCCCTAACGAGTGGACAATAAAGTAGAAAATTCAAAAATCCCCCAGTATCAAATGACTGGGGGATTGATTTGTTTATACTCTTCGAAAATCTCTTCAAACCACGTCAGCTTCCATCTGCAACCTCAAAATAGTATTTTGAACTGCCTTCGTCAGTTCTATCCACAACCTCAAAACGGTGTTTTGAGCAACCTGCGGCTCGCTTCTTAGTTTGCTCTTTGATTTTCATTGAGTATTAATCGATAAAAAATTATTGATTTGCTTTAAAGTCTGGGTCTTTTAGGCTTTGAACACTGGCATTGATGACAGCACCGATAATTAATATCTTGGCAATGATAATGAACCAGAACATCATCACAACAACGACGATAGAACTGAAAAATCTGACGTCAACGAGATAATTGACATAATTGTTGAAATAAGCTGCAAAGATGTTTAATAAAGCAATCGTCGTAACTAGTACAAAGAGACTTCCAGGTATGACGTATCGAATCTTACTTACTTTAACATTTGGTAGGAAATAATAGAGCATAATCACGGTAGCAAAAAGGAAGGCATAGATCAGCGGTCCTGTAAAATCCTGTAGATAAGAAAATAGAGCACTCTCGGATTTCCAGTAGTTTTTAAGCAGGTCCAATAACATATGGCCGAACATACTGAGGAATAAGGCAAGGGCAAAGAGAATTTGAAGGCCAAAGCTAACCAAGAGACTCATCAGCTGGTGTGAGATAATTCCTCTATTTTTTGCAACTCCATAGGCTTTATTAAAGGCCTTCTGAAGAAAATCCATGGATTTGGAAAATGTCCAAAGAGCTGATAAGATAGCAAAACTTAGTAAACCTGTTGATGGTTGAGTTAGAACTTCTCTGACAATTTTTGCAACAACTTCATAGATTGTATCTGGTAAAAATTCCTTGATTGTTAATAGAAAGTTTGAGATGGGAATTTGAAAGTAGGGCAAGATATTGACCACTATCATGAGTAAAGGGAAGATTGAAATTAACCAATAGTAGGCAACAGCAACGCTAGTTAACTCACTATCGGAGGCTTGATAGTAGTGCAAAAAAGCTTTTAATAAGGGTCTATCAGTCAGCTGTTTCCACAACTTTTTCATGTTACAATCCTCCAGTTTTTCTCTTGTTTTCTATAGACTTTAATTTCTTCGAACTAATTCCATCATATCGTAAGGTAAGGTATTAGCAGATTCTTTTAGGGAATAAGTTTCTAAATTATTGACATTTTGGCGTAGCTTTTTGGCATATTGAGCTGAGATGAGTTTTTGAGCTTCGTATTCAAAGATACATTTACGCTCAAGGTAGTATCCTCTGAGCATTTCATCAATGTTATTGGGTTTGATACGATTGATAACCCGTTCCACAAAGGCACCACTCGTAATATGACTGGTTTCGCGAAGACGAGATTCCTGCATGAAGCTGATCAGAGAACTCTTATAAATCCCTTTGAGGTTTTCCAAACTCTCGATAATAATTTCCGTATTAGCTAGGTAGAGTTCTGCAATCTGGTCATAATCAATGGCAAGAAGTCGCTGTTTTTCCTTGTCTTTCCATGAACGGAATGTTTTCCCAAATGTGAGCAATTCATGAAGTAGAAAACGAAGAATGCGTATGGAGACAAGGAAGTAGTAGGTTAGTCGAGAAGCAAAGTTTCGCTTAATATTTTTCTCCATATTTTTCAAGTAGCGTTGGTAGACACGATAAGCACGATCTCCAATCTTTCCTTCTTCATAGGCTTGTTCCAAACCATCGCTTTCAACACTGAGAATCAAGAGTTTAAGAGCTTCCCAGTCCTCCTGAATTTCTTTGTTTTCTTGATTAAGAATAAGATTTTCAATACGTCCATGATAATTGTCAATAGCCGCATAGAGTGGAACCTTGTTTTTTGTGTTCTCTAAATCCTTCTCTAATTCCATAGCAACATCGTTTAAGATAGCGATGTGCATGAGCTGATTCTTAGATGGCTCTTTCTCTTCAGAAAGGTGTGGGAGTACGAGTAATCCCGTCAGGAAACTTACCAGGGTTACACCAGCTACGAGGAAGAGAAGAAGAGGGTATTCTTGTTCCAGATTAGACGGTATCAAAAGGATAGTGGCAATGGATACAGTTCCCTTCACACCAGAAAAGGTAAGAAGGAGCATGTCTTTGACATATTTGTCTAAACTTTTATGAAGCTTCTTAATCCGAAATGCGTAAAATCCATAGATCATGACAAAGCGGATAGCAAAAAGCAGGAAGGTCAAGAGAAAAACACTGAGTAAGAGAAGAACTTTGTTGTAGAAAGCACTCTTAAGAATTGGTTCCGCGATCATTTCCAGTTCCATCCCAAGAATGACAAAGACAGACCCATTGAGCATAAAGGTTACAGTCTGCCAAACAGTCTCAGTGACAGTGTCAACTTGAGCTTCAAGTAGATTTATTTTCTTGAAACGACTGGCTTTCAGAATCCCAGCAACAACAACGGCGATAATGCCTGAAACATGAATTTCTTCGGCTATGAAAAAAGTCAAGAGAGGTAAACTAAGTTCCAATAAGAGCTCACTTGCGATATCTGTTGCACGGACACTGAGTAGAAAGGTATGAAGGAAGCGATTGATTAGGGCTGTTATCAAGCCGACTGCAAATCCTCCAACGATGGAAATGGCTAATGAAGTTCCGGCTTGGGTAAGGGAGAATGTTCCTGTTGTCCAAGCGATGAGAGCCATTCGAAAGGCTACTAGTCCAGAAGCATCATTCAGAAGACCTTCCCCTTTTAGGATATTAGAGACCCGCTTTGGGAAGGAAAAGCGTTGAGAAAGGGATGCGAAGGCTACTAGGTCAGTAGGCCCTAAAGCAGCACCAACTGCTACGCAGGTGGCCAATGGAAGGCTAGCCCAAAGGACATGAGCGACTCCTCCCATGCTCAGCGCTGATATAAAGATAACTGGGAAAATCAAGTAGAGGACAATCCGCCAGTGTTTTAGGATAGAAGTAATGTCTGCTTCTTGAGCCTCTCGGAATAGTAGCGGTCCAATGACTAAAGCTAGGAATAACTCAGTATCTAAATGATATTGGTTGTTGGGTAAGCAAAGCCCAATTCCAATCCCTAACAAAATTTGAATCAGAGGCATGGGTAAAAAGGGCAGAAGCTTATTGGTCGTACTAGAAACAATAAGAACTAGTAAAAATACCAAGAGATAAAAAAGTAAATTCATTTTCCACCTCCCTATTTTTGTTTACGACAATTTTCAAAAAGTTCCTTTTGTTCTTGGATTTTTTGATCAATCTTTGAGCATTCCTTATGCTCGATTTTCTTCTGACAACGCTCCATTTCAAGTGAAATCATTTTCTTCTTGATTTTCAGCATTTTTTTACTCATATGTGCTTCATCCAAAATACCAACTGCACGTTCATGTTGGGTTGACTCGACAAAGTTGTGACGAAGAGCTTCGATTTTATCTTTTAGGTATTGTTTATCCATGGCGATACCTTTCTAATTTTTCAATCATAACTAAAAATGGTGGATTGTTAATTTGGTTGAGGGTGCGATAGATAGTAGCAGTATATTCTTGTTGCGGTAACTGACTAATATAATCCATAACTGCATCCCGTTCTATATCTCCGCCTTCATGCCCGTAATAAATCATGATGGCAATTCGTCCCCCTTTAACGAGCATCTGACAGAGTTTTTCAAGTGCCTCAATGGTTGTGTGAGGCTTAGTTATGATAGACTTATCGGCAGTAGGAAGATAACCTAGATTAAAGATGGCTGCTTTCACCTCAATTACAAACTGATCAACAGTTTCATGACCTTGTAGAAGTAACTCGACATTGGTCAAACCGGCTTCTTGTAGACGTTGACTTGTTTTTTCAAGAGCTTGTTCTTGTATATCAAAAGCGTAGACTTGTTTAGCTAATTTGGCAAGGAAAAGTGTATCATGTCCATTTCCCATTGTTGCATCTACAACAACATCATCTTTTGTGATGACTTGGGCAAGAAAATCATGCGCCATTTCAAGTGGTTTTTTCATTCATAAACTCCTATTTTACAGCCTTGCATCCTTGGACACTACCTCGACGTCTCATTTCAGCTTCTATGCTATTTAGAACTTCCCATTTATTGAGACTCCACATAGGACCAATTAGCATATCTCTAGGCGCATCACCCGTAATCCTATGGATGACTATATGTTTGGGAATAATTTCAAGTTGGTCACAGATAACTTTCACATAGTCATCTTGACTCATAAGCTGCAGTCTACCCTCGTGATAATCACGTTGCATCCGAGTATTTGTCATAAGGTGAAGTAGGTGAAGTTTAATCCCTTGAATATCATTATCAGTCACACAGCGACGAACATTTTCCACCATCATGTCATGAGTTTCACCTGGCAAACCATTAATTAAATGGGCTACAATCTCAATCTTTGGATATTTTCTCAAGCGCTTAACCGTTTCCACGTAGAGTTCATAGGAGTGGGCACGGTTAATCAATTCAGAAGTTTCCTCATAGGTTGTTTGTAAACCTAACTCTACAGTAACATGCATTCGTTCTGATAGTTCTGCCAAGTATTCGATAGTCTCATCAGGCAGGCAATCTGGTCGTGTACCAATATTGATTCCAACAACACCGGGTTCATTAATAGCTTGTTCATAGCGTTCACGAATCACTTCGAGCTTTTCATGAGTATTAGTAAAGTTTTGGAAATAGACTAGATATTTTTTTACATCTGGCCATTTGCGGTGCATAAAGTCAATTTCTTTATAAAATTGCTCACGAATAGGAGCATCAGGCGCAACAATAGCATCACCAGATCCAGAAACCGTACAGAAAGTACAACCTCCATGAGCTACTGTACCATCACGATTGGGACAATCAAATCCGGCATCGATAGGAACTTTGAAAGTTTTTTCTCCGAATAAATTTCGATAATAATCATTCAAGGTATTATAGGATTTCATAGCTAACATTATATCAGAAAACCCCAGTAAACTCAAAGTTAGTAAACAATTGAAGAGAAGTAAGAAATTTTTAAAATGAAAAAATTTTATATAAATCCTTTACAAAAAAAATTAAAGTGGTATAATAGAGGTGTTAATGGTGCAAACGTTTTCGTAAATCGTTTGCATTAAAATAAAAATAAGGAGATTTGAATGATGAAAGATACATTCAAAAATGTTTTGTCTTTCGAGTTTTGGCAAAAATTCGGTAAGGCTCTAATGGTGGTTATCGCTGTTATGCCAGCGGCTGGTTTGATGATTTCAATCGGTAAGACGCTTGCAATGATTAATCCTAACTTTGCCCCACTTGTTATTACAGGTGGAATTCTTGAGCAAATCGGTTGGGGAGTTATCGTTAACCTTCACATTTTATTTGCTCTAGCTATCGGAGGAAGCTGGGCTAAAGAACGTGCAGGTGGTGCTTTTGCAGCAGGACTTGCCTTTATCTTGATCAACCGTATCACTGGTGCTATCTTTAGTGTTAGTGGTGATATGTTGAAAGATCCTAATGCAATGGTTTCAACAATCTTTGGTAACTCTATCAAAGTTTCTGATTACTTTATCAGCGTGTTTGAAGCTCCAGCGCTTAACATGGGTGTCTTCGTAGGGATTATTTCTGGTTTTATTGGGGCGACTGCCTTTAACAAATACTACAATTTCCGTAAGCTTCCTGATGCACTTTCATTCTTTAACGGAAAACGTTTTGTACCGTTTGTAGTTATTCTTCGTTCAGTAATTGCGGCAATCTTGCTTTCAATTTTCTGGCCACTTGTTCAAACAGGTATTAATAGCTTTGGTATCTGGATCGCTAACTCTCAAGAAACAGCTCCAGTTCTAGCACCATTCTTGTATGGTACTTTGGAACGCTTACTCTTGCCATTTGGACTTCACCACATGTTGACTATCCCAATGAACTATACAGCTCTTGGTGGTACTTATGATGTCATGACTGGTGCGGCAAAAGGTACTCAAGTATTTGGTCAAGATCCACTTTGGCTTGCATGGGTAACTGACCTTGTAAACCTTAAAGGTACTGACGCAGCTCAATACCAACACTTGTTAGATACAGTACATCCAGCTCGTTTCAAAGTTGGACAAATGATTGGTTCATTTGGTATCTTGATGGGTGTAATTGTGGCTATCTACCGTAACGTTGATCCAGATAAGAAACACCAATACAAAGGTATGATGATTGCAACAGCTCTTGCAACATTCTTGACAGGGGTAACTGAACCAATTGAGTACATGTTCATGTTCATCGCAACACCTCTTTACCTTGTTTACGCTCTTGTTCAAGGTGCTGCCTTTGCAATGGCTGATATTGTGAACCTTCGTGTGCACTCATTCGGTTCAATCGAATTCTTGACTCGTACTCCGCTAGCTATCAACGCTGGTATTGGAATGGATATTGTTAACTTTATCTGGGTGACAGTACTCTTTGCAGTTATCATGTACTTTATCGCTAACTTCATGATTAAGAAATTCAACTATGCAACTCCAGGACGTAACGGTAACTACGAAAATGCAGATGGTTCTTCTGAATCTTCAGCTGCCGGTGAAACTAAAGTTGCAGAAGCTTCTCAAGCTGTTAACATCATCAACCTTCTCGGTGGACGTGCGAACATCGTTGATGTTGACGCATGTATGACTCGTCTTCGCGTTACTGTAAAAGATGCAGAAAAAGTTGGAACAGAAGAACAATGGAAATCTGAAGGAGCTATGGGACTTGTCATGAAAGGACAAGGTGTCCAAGCTATCTACGGACCTAAAGCTGACGTTTTGAAATCAGATATCCAAGATATTCTTGATTCTGGAGAAGTGATTCCTGAAACTCTTCCAAGTCAAATGGCAGCAGCTCAAAAAGATACTGTTGTCTACAAAGGTGTAACTGAAGAAGTTTATTCAGTTGCTGACGGTCAAGTCATTGAATTGGAACAAGTTAAGGATCCAGTCTTTTCACAAAAAATGATGGGTGATGGATTCGCAGTAGAACCAGCAAACGGAAACATTGTATCTCCAGTTTCTGGTACTGTATCAAGCGTCTTCCCAACTAAACATGCTCTTGGTCTTGTAACTGAAGCAGGTCTTGAAGTTCTTGTTCATATTGGTCTTGATACTGTAAGTCTTGAAGGAAAACCATTTGAAGTAGTGGTTTCAGAAGGTCAAACAGTAGCTGCTGGTGATCTCTTGGTCAAAGCTGACCTCGGAGCAATTCAGGCTGCTGAGCGTGAAACTACAACAGTAGTAGTCTTTACAAATGGATATGCCATCAAGTCAGTTAAATTAGAAAAAACCGGTTCTCTTGCAGCTAAAACAGCAGTTGCAAAAGTAGAATTGTAATACACTAAGGGGTTGGAAGCTGTTTTCCAACCTCTTGTTTATAGGAGAAAAACATGAAGTTTTTAACACTCAATACTCATAGTTGGATGGAAAAAAATCCTGAAGAAAAATTTCAGCTCTTGTTTCAAGATATACTTGAAAACAGTTATGATTTGATTTGTTTTCAAGAAATCAACCAAGAAATTACATCAACTCAAGTAGAGTCTGGACCACTTTACAATCCGTTACCTTCAGCAGAACCCATTCACCAAGACCACTATGTTCGTCTTTTGGTAGAGAAGTTGTCTGAAAAAGGACTGGACTATTATTGGACATGGGCTTATAATCATATCGGATATGACCGTTATCATGAGGGAGTTTCAATTCTATCTAAAACACCGATTGAGGCGCGTGAGATTTTGGTTTCAGATGTAGATGATCCAACTGATTATCACACTCGTCGAGTTGCACTAGTAGAAACAGTAGTAGAAGGTAAAGAGCTTGCAGTTGCGAGTGTGCATCTCTCTTGGTGGGATAAAGGATTCCAAGAGGAATGGACAAGATTTGAAGCAGTTTTAAAAGAGTTGAATAAACCTCTGTTATTAGCAGGAGATTTTAACAACCCTGCAGGTCAGGAAGGATATCAAGCTATCCTAACTAGTCCGCTAGGCTTACAGGATGCCTATGAAGCTGCTCAAGAAAGAAGCGGTAGCTATACAGTCCCACCTGAAATTGACGGTTGGAAGGGTAATACAGAACCGCTTCGAATTGATTACGTCTTTACGACAAAAGATCTTCAGGTAGAAAAGTTACAGGTAGTTTTTGATGGCCAAGCAAGTCCGCAGGTCAGTGATCACTACGGTCTTCAAGCAGAACTTTCTTGGAAGAATTGATATAACTAGTTTACTAAATACAATAGGCTCCCTTCTAATTTAGAAGGGAGTTTCATGTGCTAAAAAGGTTAATATAGTTAAAGTTTTTAGTTGAATAACTTGTAAAATGAAATAAAATCCTTTAAAATAAAATGTGTTGGAGGAATTTATGAATGTAAATCAAATTGTGCGTATAATCCCGACGCTTAAAATAAATAATAGAAGATTAAATGAATTGTTTTATATCCAAACCTTGGGTATGAAACCCTTGCTTGAAGAGTCTGCTTTCTTATCGCTAGGAGACCAGTCAGGCATTGAAAAATTGGTTTTAGAAGAATCACCAAGTATGAGAAGCCGTAAGGTTGAAGGGATCAAAAAATTAGCTAGATTGATTGTAAAAGTAGCGAATCCATCCGAGGTTGAAGCACTGCTAGCTAGAATGGAAAAACTTCCTCAACTCTATAAAGGAAACAAGGGATATGCTTTTGAAATCTTTTCACCAGAAGGGGATCTTGTCCTAATCCATTCAGAAGATGACATCAAAGATTTGAGAAAGTTTGATGAAACTGTTACTTTCACAAAAGATGAGAAACTGCAATATTTAACAGCGTTTGATATTTCAGCAGAAATTAACTTGCCTGCTGAAACGACGAGCCTGCTTGAAAAAGAGGAAATCGAAACTAGCATAACTTTTAAACAAGCCCAAGGTAGTGATTTGCTTGTTGAAAATAATGTAACTTGGGATTTGTCTATGTTGAAATTCCAGGTAAAAGAACTTGAATTGGCTAGTCTCCGTCAACGTTTTGAAACTGCAGGTTACTTTATTCCTAAGTCTGAGAAGTTTTTCCTAACCAAGGATGCCAACAATATCGAATTGTGGTTTGAAGAAGTATGAAACAAGAAATCATTCAAAAAATAGAGCAACAAATTGAGGCAGGGATTTATCCTGGTGCCTCTTTTGCGTATTATCGGGATGGTGAATGGTCTGATTGCTACCTCGGAGAAGCAAATCCAGAAATTGGAGAGCAGACTTGTCAAGGTTTAGTCTATGATTTGGCAAGTGTGAGCAAAGTTGTTGGAGTTGGAACTGTCTTAACCTTCTTGTGGAAACAAGGCAAGATTGAGATCAATCAATCCATAAAGACCTATCTTCCAGAGGCGGATTATCCAGATATCACTATTCGTCAACTCCTCACACATTCTACGGACTTGGACCCGTTTATTATCAATAGAGACCAGTTGAATGCAGAAGAATTGAAAGAAGCTATGTTTCATTTGAATCGACGAGAGAAGAGAGCCTTTCTCTACTCGGATGTGCACTTTCTCTTGCTCGGTTTTCTCCTAGAGAACTACTTTGAAAAAGATTTAGAACAGATTTTACAAGAGCAAGTTTTGGATCCATGGAAGATGAAGGAAACTCAGTTTGGACCAGTTAGCAGTGCTGTTCCTACAGTTCGGGGACAGAAAGCAGGAGTGGTGCATGATCCTAAGGCACGTTTACTAGGTAAACATGCTGGAAGTGCAGGCTTGTTTTCAACTGTGAAGGATTTTAAAATCTTCCTTGAGCATTATTTACAGGATGATTTTGCTGACGGATTAAGCCAGAATTTTTCAGATTTGAGTGATAAGGAACGCTCCTTGGCCTGGAATCTTGAAGGTGATTGGCTAGACCATACAGGCTATACTGGAACCTTTATCATGTGGAATCGTAAGAAGCAGGAAGCTGCGATTTTCTTGTCCAATAGAACCTACGAAAAAGACGAGCGTGCCCAGTGGATCCTAGACCGTAATCAGGTCATGGACCTAATTCGTGAAGCAGACTAGGGAGGAAGCATGTCAAAGGTTGTTAAAGGAACTCTTTTTACAGTAATTGCAGGTATCGCTTGGGGCTTATCTGGGACCAGTGGTCAGTACCTGATGGCTCACGGAATATCAGCTCTAGTCCTAACTAATATCCGTTTAATAATCGCAGGTCTCCTCTTAGTTCTTTTATCGTATATTAAGTCCAAAGAGCAATTTTTAGCTTTTTTAAAAGATAAATCGAGTCTGTTTTCTCTCTTGCTATTTTCTTTATTTGGTCTCTTTCTAAATCAATTGGCTTATCTATCAGCCATTCAAGAGACAAATGCTGGCACAGCGACGGTTCTTCAGTATGTCTGTCCTGTTGGAATCTTGGCTTACACATGTATAAAGGATAAGGTAGCACCTACTATAGCAGAAATCCTTTCTATGTTTTTGGCTATAGGTGGAACCTTTTTAATTGCGACTCACGGTCAAATGGATCAGCTTTCTATGACACCAGCAGGTCTCTTTTGGGGTTTGTTCTCTGCTTTAACCTATGCTCTTTATATCATTTTACCCATTAAGCTCATTCAAAAATGGGGGAGTATTCTGGTTATTGGTGTCGGTATGACCATCTCTGGTTTTGTAGCAGTGCCATTTACTGGGATTATCGGTACTAGTCTACCTATGTCTTTTGATATCTTCTTAGCATTTACTGGAATTATTCTCATCGGGACTGTTTTTGCCTACACGGCCTTTCTTAAGGGGGCAAGTCTGGTTGGACCAGTTAAGTCGAGTCTTTTAGCATCCATTGAGCCTATTTCTGCTGTATTCTTTGCTTTCATAATTATGGGAGATATCTTTTATCCTGTAGATTTTCTTGGTATGGCAATGATTTTATTGGCTGTGACTATTATTTCTTTAAAGGATTTAATGCTAGAAAAGAAACACAAGTCCATTTAAGAACAGAACAACCTTATATAGAGGTTGTTTTTTATGCTCTAGTATCAATTTAATTAATTTTAAGATTGAAAGTTTATAATAAAGTTACAAAAATAAGCTAAACGGAGGAAATATGAATTTTATACAAAGTATTCATCCTGCTAAACCTTTAAGATACTTAAAATGGTTCGACATCTTAATCATCACTGTTTTAATGTTTGGAGAGTTTATCATCCGTTCTACTCAACAATTTATGGAGAGTCTATCACCTTCAACTATTTCTAGTGTTGCGGAAACTACAACAAATGTAGCAAGTGATGGGGCAGCTTATTCTAGTAATTTTACTTTTCAACTGATGATGTTAGGGATTACTTTCCTTTATCTCTTGATTCGAAATTATGATTTTAAACAACTTCCTATACGTTTTTCCTGGTCTGTTTTCATCTGGGTTCCCCTTATCTTCGCTATTGTTGGAATAATTGGAGATACTGTAACAACCCTTAGTGGTGAGTACAATTATTTTAATCCTCAGTTGATTCCTTTTATAGACCCAATGGAAATCATTAGAAAATTCATGGCCTTAACGCCAATGGCTATTGGCTATGCGCTTTTAAATGGTTTTTACGAAGAATTTTTCTTCTTGGGATTGCTGACTTCAGTAAGAGAAAAGCATCAGTGGCTGGTTCTATTATACTCGGTAATCATACGGATTTCTTTCCATACCTACCAAGGATTACTCTGGGCCTTGGTTATTGGTCTTGTTTACGGACTATTCTATTATTTCTTGTACAAGTATGTAGTCAAGAATTTACTGCCATTCTTTCTCATGCACGCTCTTGCAGATATGTTTGGTTCAAGTCTCTTGTACCTCTTGATTACTTGGAGAACTTAAGCAAAAAATCCACTCATTTGAGTGGATTTTTTTATGAATGTTTTTAGTCTTTATTTTCGTATGGCAAGATCAAGTTCAAAAGGATACCTGTCATTGCTGATAGGGCAGTACCTGAAAGTGTAACTGGACCAAGTTTAAGGATTGCTCCACCAAGTCCAAGCACGAGCATTGCACTTGCGATGATTAGGTTACGCATTTGACCAAAGTCAACGCGCTCTTTGATCAAGACTTTCAAACCGTTGCTGGCGATAACCCCGTAAAGAAGGATTGACATACCACCAAGTACGGCGCTAGGGATTGTAGAAATCAAAGCAGTGAATTTTCCAAGGAAACTTAGGGCAATTGCGATAAAGGCTGCGTTACGGATAACTGAGACAGAAGCGATACGAGTCATACCGATCACCCCTGTATTTTCACCGTAGGTAGTATTAGCAGGACCACCAAGGAAGGCAGATACAGATGTTGCGATACCGTCACCAAGAAGGGTACGGTGAAGACCTGGTTCTTTCAAGAATTGACGGCCACAGATTTGGCTCAAGACCGTGTGGTCTCCAATGTGTTCTGAGATTGTTACGATCGCGATTGGTAAGATTGCAATCGTCTCTGGACCGAAGTAAAGGTTGTATTCTTTGAAGGCACCACCTGTGCTAAATGGTAGGTAGAAGCCTGGAATTTCGAACCAGTTAGCTTGAAGAACAGGTGTGAAGTCTACTAGACCAAGAAAGACTGCAAAGATATATCCACCGATAATGGCAAACAAGAAAGGAATGATACGAAGGAATCCTTTTCCTTTTGTATTGATAAAGGCAGCGATGAGGAAGGTAACCACAGCTACAAGAGCATTTTTCCAGTTGCCATCAGCAACAAGACCAGCATTTGTTACAGCTGAACCTGCAAGACCCAGACCAATTACGATAATCATAGGTCCGATAACGATTGGTGGTAAAAGTTTGTCAATCCATTTTGTACCAGCAAAGCGGATGCTAGTTGAAACAAGAACGTAGATTAAACCAGTTAAGATAACCCCTGTTTGAGCAGCAGAAACATCGCCACCCATTTCCTTCATAGCAAGAGACATTGCAGTGATGAAGGCAAAAGAAGAACCGAGATAGACCGGAACTTTAAAGCCAGTACATACCATGTAAATCAGTGTTCCAACACCTGATGCAAACAGGGCAACAGATACAGGCATTCCCAAAATCAGTGGCACCAAGATGGTAGCACCAAACATGGCAAACACGTGCTGGAAGCTGAGTAGAATCCCCTTACCAAAAGAAGGACGTTGGTCAACGTCGAGTAACAAATCAACAGTTGATTCTTGTTTCATAAATACCTCACTTTTTGGGCATCAAAAAAGAGCCCATTATTTTACAGCAATAGGCTCTCAGAGTAAGACATCTTTAAAACATGGTTATCCCAATATTTAAAGAACTTCATATATATCTGCGTCTTCGTCACCTCACGGGATGACATTAAAAACCTTTGCTTGTGATAGTATAGCAGAAAAAAATGATTTTGTAAATCATTTTTTCCCGAGCAAGGAAATAAAGACGCGAGGTATAATCTTGTGAGTATCTATTTAAAATATCCTAAAGTGGGCGTTTGTTGGGCATACCGGCCTTACGTGGATATTTGTTTGGAGTTTCTTTTTTCTTTTCTACAATGGTGATGTAGCGAGGGTCTCCATTAGGAAGTGTGTAGCTGATATTATCTTCAACCTTACTAAAGAGAAGGTTGAGAGCATTTTTGGCTTCTGTCAATTCCTCAGGAGCATTACTTGCCTTAAGAGCCAAAAGTTTTCCTCCTACCTTTAGATAAGGAATGGTTAATTCAGACAAGACCTGCATGCGTGCAACTGCACGAGCTGTCACAATGTCGAATTGGGCACGGAAATTCTTGTCTTGGGCAAAGTCTTCGGCACGTCCATGGTAGAAATGAACCCCTTCTAAATCAAGCTCCTCAGCTAAAAGCTGAAGGAAGTTAATGCGCTTGTTCAGAGAATCAATGATAGTCACATCTAGCTGAGGGTAGAGAATCTTCATAGGAAGACTTGGGAATCCTGCACCAGCGCCAATATCCAGTAACTTAATTTCTTGGTTTTCTATCAACCCTTGTAGGATAGGAGCGATAGAATCATAAAAGTGTTTAAGGTAAACCTCTTCCTTTTCAGTAATGGCAGTCAGGTTGATTTTTTGGTTCCACTCGACTAAGAGTTCGAAATAGCGCTCAAATTGAAATTTTTGCTGGTCAGTAAGATTAATATTCTGTTGGTCAAGTAGTGAGTAAAAAGTTTCTGTTTTCATAGTTATATCCTTCTTGTATATCATCTTATTTTACCACAAAAACATGGAAATTTGATATACTTGTACTAATCTAAAAGCAGAAAGGATAAGATTATGACTTGGATTATTCTTGGAGTTTTGGCTCTGATTGTTATTTTTGTGATTGTTAGCTATAACGGTTTGGTGAAAAATCGTATGCAGACCAAGGAGGCTTGGAGCCAGATTGATGTTCAGTTGAAGCGTCGTAATAATCTCCTCCCAAACTTGATTGAAACAGTAAAAGGTTATGCTAAATACGAAAGTTCTACTCTTGAAAAGGTGACTGAACTCCGTAGACAAGTAGCTGCAGCAACTACACCTGCAGAAGCCATGAAAGCTAGTGATGCACTGACTCGTCAGATATCTGGTATCTTTGCGGTTGCAGAGAACTACCCTGATTTGAAGGCTAGTGGCAACTTTGCTCACTTACAAGAAGAACTGACTAACACAGAAAACAAAATATCATATTCTCGCCAACTTTATAACAGTGTCGTTAGCAACTACAATGTTAAATTAGAAACTTTCCCAAGTAATCTGGTTGCGGCTATCTTTGGCTTCAAGGCAGCAGATTTCCTTCAGACTCCAGAAGAAGAAAAGGCTGTTCCTAGAGTTGATTTTAGTGGTTTAGGTGACTAAGATGCTGTACGAACAAATCGCTAGTAATAAACGTAAAACTTGGGTTCTTTTAATTGTCTTCTTTCTTTTGTTAGCTATTGTAGGTTATGCAGTTGGATATCTTTTCATGAACTCAGGATTTGGGGGCGTGACTATAGCCATGATTCTTGGCTTTATCTATGCCTTGACCATGATTTTTCAATCTACAGAGATTGTCATGAGTATGAATGGTGCGCGTGAAGTTGATAGAAACGAAGAACCTGTTCTCTATCATGTTGTCGAGGATATGGCAATGGTGGCGCAGATTCCTATGCCACGAGTTTATGTAATTGATGACCCGGGTTTGAATGCCTTCGCCACCGGTTCGAATCCTCAAAATGCTGCTGTTGCTGCTACGTCAGGCCTTCTAGAGATTATGAATCGTGAGGAGTTAGAGGCAGTAATCGGGCATGAAGTTAGTCACATTCGCAACTTAGATATTCGAATCTCTACCATTGCTGTTGCTCTGGCTAGTGCAATTACGCTATTATCAAGTACGGCTGGTCGTATGATGTGGTGGGGTGGAGCATCACGTAGTAGAAGGAATAGTGACCGTGACAGTGGAGGACTTGAAGTGATTATGTTAGTCATTTCTCTCCTAGCAATTGTTCTAGCACCTATTGCAGCAACTTTGGTACAGTTAGCCATTTCTCGCCAACGAGAATTTCTAGCAGATGCTTCAAGTGTGGAATTAACTCGTAATCCGCAAGGGATGATCAATGCTTTACAAAAATTAGACAATAGTCAACCCATGAGTCATCATGTGGATGATGCTAGTAGTGCACTTTATATCAATGATCCTCAAAAACCAGGTTTCTTGAAAAAACTATTTTATACGCATCCACCCATTTCAGAACGGATTGAGCGTTTGAAACATATGTAAAAAACATCCAGAGGTTTTCTCTGGATGTTTTATTTCCAAAAGTTAAAGATCTTGTAAATCAACTACTTCTAAATCATGCTCTGTCAGACTATAGATACTCGTACAAACTTCTTTTAAGAAACGTCGATCATGCGAAACAGTGACAAGACCACCAGAATAATTGGCAAAGAGTTTTCTGATTTTTGGTTGAGAAGTTGGAGAAAAATTTCGTGTGGGTTCATCCAGAAGGAGAAAGTTTGGCTTTCGCAGAACTAAATTCAAAAGAAGGAGTTTACCTTGTTGACCTCCAGATAAGGAGTGGATTTGGTGGTGCATCTCTGGATAGCTGAAATTAAGACTGGCTAAGTGAGATTGGATTTTCTGTATTTCCTCTTTGTGTCCAGTTTGGCTGAGAAATTCTACTGGGGATAGATTCAATTGTAGTGTTTCTTGGTAATCTTGTGGCATAAATCCAAGCGAAATCTCTCTTTTGCCGCTTAGTAGTTGATGTAACTTTGCTAAAAGAGTGGATTTGCCAACGCCATTGGGACCGATAATTCCGATTTTATCTTGACCACGGACAGTTAATTGTAGCCCTTGAGACAGAATTCGTTGGCCAATGGATAAAGTCTCATTTTCTAGTCGAACTAAAACTTTTGAAGCCGCTAATGGCTCTATATCTGAAAAGAAAAGTTGGATTTGTTCCTCTTCAAGTGGCTTTTGGGTCATGGACTGAGCTGCTTTTTCGTAGCGTTTTTCTTGAGAAAGAACATTTTTCATCTTTTTAGCTAATAGGCGACCGGCAGTACTGTCTTTGGTAGCTCGAAGTGCAGTTACTACATTTTGCTTGACGCGACGATGCTTCTCCATGGTTTTGTCATAGGCTCTCTGGTCGTTAGCAGCTTGCTGGCTTTGTCTGGCAAAATTAGCCTTTCTCTGGTCACTATAGCTATCGTAGTCTAAATGTTCTACTAGGGTTTCCGCTTCCTTTCGATGCTTGATCAGTCGCAAGTGGATAATGGTGTCTGCTGTTTGAGAGAGAAAGTCTTCATCATGAGAAATGAAAATAACGGTTTGCCTGGTTTTATGAATCTGTTTTTTTAGCCAATCAACCATCTCTATATCCAGGTCATTTGAAGGTTCATCTAAAAATAAAATCTCAAAGGGTTTGGCCAATTCATGGATAAGCTGAATTTTCAAAGCTTCACCACCCGAGAGACTACCAATTTCTTGATCACTTGCAAAACGGTCGCTGTCAAAATGTAATTCATCAGACAAGCGATAGAGAATGCTGTAGTCCAAATCTGTAGACTCTAAAAAGAAGTAGTCCTGTAGAGATTTTTTCTTCAGTTCTTCAGGGAGATGTTGGGGAATATAGGCCAGGGACTGAAGGTCAGATTGGATTTCTCCCCTGATAGAGAAATCAGCTAATCTTTCTCCCATTAAAGTTCGAAGTAAGGTTGATTTTCCATTTCCTTCTTCGCCTATAATAGCGACCTTTTCTCCGTCTTGGATGTTAATGTTTAAATCGGAAACAAGGTCTCTTAAATCTTTGTTTTGTGTAATGGTCAGATGATTGATTTTTATCATATTATTGCCCTTTCTAGAATGTCCATATTGCATAACAAAAAGCTCTACTTTATCTAGTAGAGCTAATCGTCTATGTCAAAAAAACTCTTTTAAAAGGGCTGAAAATCAAGCAGAAAAAGAGACAGAAACAAGATCTACTAAATAAAGGTTCTTTATTTGATAGACTTAGTTGTTCATGTCTCCCTTACCTCCGAGTATTGCTGCAATCATCATACTCTTTTTGCGAAAATTTGTCAAGATTAAGCCAGAAAATCCTCTTTTTATTAAAGACCAAAAACAGGTCCGTAAAGTGTCAATGTATGTTTAACGTGATCGTAGTGGAACTTGTCATAGTTTCGCCAAGCAGTGCGAGCCTGGTCGTTTAGTTTTAGACTACCAAGTCCAATCAAAAGACTAGTCCGTTGGTAAAAACTTTCCAGTTCAATTAAGATGGCGTTGTCTAGTTTGTCAGCTTTTTTAAGTGCTCTGAGAATTTCGTCTATATTTTGTTGTAAGCGTAGGTCATCTGGCAATCCCTGTTTACAACTTTGTATTGTTTGGTTTAATTCTGAAACGAGCTGATAGGCTTCTGTTAAAAGAGCTTTGTCTTCCATATGAGCGTCCTCCTTTGCTCATGTATTGATGCCTATAGTATAGCACAAAAAATAAATTTGTCATAATAAATATATCAAAAAATACAGAAAGATGTTTTAAAAGTTTAGAGGCTTTACTTGACCTCCTTTCATGGTATAATCAAGTGAGTAAATCTTTATGGAGGAAGTATGAAATTAAATATTCAAGAAGTTCGTAAGCAGCCTGAAGGTTTGTATTTTGAGCAAACTCTAGACTTGTCAGCTGACTTACGTGAGCGTAACCAAGAAATTTTAGACGTAAAAGATATTCTAGCGGTTGGGAAAGTACAGTACGAAGATCGTATGTTTTTCCTAGATTACCAACTGTCTTATACCATTGTACTTGCTTCTAGTCGTAGTATGGAACCTGTTGAATTATCAGAGTCTTATCCAGTGACAGAAGTCTTTATGGAAGGTGCTACCAATCAACTGGACCAAGAAGTTCTTGATGATGACTTGGTTTTACCTATCGAAAATGGTGAAATCGACCTTGCTGAAAGTGTTTCGGATAATATCTTGCTAAACATTCCAATCAAGGTCTTAACAGCAGAAGAAGAAGCTGGTCAGGGATTTGTTTCTGGAAATGACTGGCAAATCATGACTGAGGAAGAATATCAAGCTCAACAAGCAGTCAAAAAAGAAGAAAATAGTCCTTTTGCAGGTTTACAAGGGCTGTTTGATGGAGACGAATAGATGGTTTTATCCAAGAAACGTGCCCGTCATGTCATTGAGGAAATCATAGCTCTTTTTCCAGATGCAAAACCTAGTCTAGATTTTCGCAATCATTTTGAACTCTTAGTTGCAGTTATGTTGTCTGCTCAGACGACAGATGCGGCAGTAAACAAAGCGACTCCAGCTCTTTTTGAAGCCTTCCCTACGCCTCAAGCCATGGCGGACGCAAGTGAGAGTGAAATTGCAAAACATATTTCTCGTTTAGGTCTGTATCGAAATAAAGCAAAATTTCTTAAAAAATGTGCGCAACAGTTATTAGAAGATTTTGATGGTCAAGTTCCTCAGACTAGAGAGGAATTAGAAAGTCTAGCAGGAGTTGGTCGCAAGACAGCCAATGTTGTCATGAGTGTGGGCTTTGGAATTCCAGCTTTTGCAGTGGACACTCATGTGGAGCGCATTTGCAAACACCATGATATTGTTAAAAAATCAGCTACACCATTAGAAGTTGAAAAACGTGTCATGGATGTCTTGCCACCAGAAAAGTGGTTGGCGGCGCATCAGGCCATGATTTACTTTGGTCGTGCTATCTGTCATCCGAAAAATCCAGAATGCGAACACTATCCACAATTGTATGATTTTAGTTCATTATAAGGTCAAACATTGAATGTTTTTACTTGCTTTGAACTGGGCTTTGTGATATAGTAAGAACAATAAAATATTCCTTTAAACCTGTCCCGTGAGGCAGGCAAGGAGCTCGATAAAGTAGAAGGGTAAGTCTATGCTGTTTCCAGTATGGCTCGCTTAATGATACATTCTCAAGTCTCCTTGTCTAAGGAGACTTTTCTTTTTGGAGGTTTGTCATGAAGACAAAAGAAGTTGTAGACGAATTAACCGTCAAGCGAGCAATTACGCGTATCACTTATGAAATTATCGAACGCAACAAAGATTTGAACAAAATCATTTTAGCGGGAATTAAAACACGTGGTGTCTTTATCGCTCACCGCATCCAAGAGCGCTTGGAACAATTGGAAAATATCTCTGTTCCCGTTGTAGAATTAGATACCAAACCTTACCGTGACGATGTCAAAAGTGGTGAAGATACATCCTTGATTTCTGTGGATGTGACAGACCGCGAAGTTATCTTGGTGGATGATGTTCTTTACACAGGTCGTACAATTCGTGCCGCTATCGATAACATTGTCGGACATGGTCGCCCTGCCCGTGTGAGTCTTGCAGTACTAGTGGACCGTGGACATAGAGAATTGCCAATTCGTCCAGATTACGTTGGGAAAAATATTCCAACTAGTCGTTCTGAAGAAATCATCGTTGAGATGACAGAACTTGATGGCCAAGATAGAGTTTTGATTACTGAAGAAGCTTAAAAGCTAAAGGAGTAGCCATGTCAGAAAATCAACAAGCAATAAAACATGTGGTGTCCATGGAAGATCTCACTGTAGATCAGGTTATAAAATTGATTAAACGAGGGATTGAGTTTAAAAATGGAGCCCAGTTGCCCTACGAAGACCATCCCATTGTTTCCAACCTTTTCTTTGAAAATTCGACAAGAACGCATAAATCCTTCGAAGTTGCAGAGATTAAACTGGGATTGGAACGACTTGACTTTGATGTGAATACAAGCTCGGTAAACAAGGGTGAGACACTCTATGATACAATCCTGACCTTGTCTGCACTTGGTGTAGATATCTGTGTTATTCGGCACCCAGAGGTTGATTACTACAGGGAATTGATTGCGAGCCCAACCATTACGACATCGATTATCAATGGTGGTGATGGCTCAGGGCAACATCCTAGTCAGAGTCTGCTTGATTTGATGACAATTTACGAGGAATTTGGCCGTTTTGAAGGGCTCAAGGTTGCCATTACTGGTGACTTGGACCATTCACGTGTTGCCAAGTCCAATATGCAGATTTTGAAACGTTTAGGTGCTGAACTTTACTTTGCAGGACCTGAGGAATGGAGAAGTCAAGAGTTTGCAGATTATGGTCAGTTCGTAACTATTGACGAGATTGTTGACCAGGTGGATGTTCTGATGTTGCTTCGAGTTCAACATGAACGCCACGAAAGTGGAGCAGTCTTCTCAAAAGAAGAGTATCACGCTCAACATGGCTTGAACCAAGAACGCTATAATCGTTTAAAAGAAGAAGCAATCATTATGCATCCGGCTCCTGTTAATCGGGATGTGGAAATTGCCGATCATCTTGTTGAAGCACCAAAATCACGCATTGTCCAACAAATGACCAATGGAGTATTTGTTCGAATGGCAATCTTAGAATCCGTATTGGCAAGTAGAAAAGCCAAATAATACACAAGACGTTAAAAGACGCCAGTGAGCGTCCACGAGAGGTGAAAATATGACAAAACGACTTCTAGTTTTAGAAGATGGCACAGTTTTTGAAGGTAAGGCCTTCGGTGCAGATATTGATGTAACAGGGGAAATAGTCTTTAACACTGGAATGACAGGATATCAAGAATCCATTACAGACCAATCTTATAATGGACAAATCTTGACCTTCACATATCCACTAGTAGGGAATTATGGAGTTAACCGTGACGACTACGAGTCTATCAGTCCTACTTGTAAGGGAGTTGTGGTTTTCGAAGAGGCTCGTAGAGCCAGCAACTGGCGTAACCAAATGACGCTGGACGAATTCTTGAAGGCTAAGAAAATTCCTGGAATTTCAGGCATTGACACTCGAGCTCTTACAAAGATTATTCGTAAACATGGTACCATGAGAGCGACTCTAACACATGCTGGTGATAGTATTGATCACATTGCAGATCAACTTCAAGCAACTGTCTTACCGACTGATAATATCAGACAAGTTTCTACAAAGACGGCTTATCCGGCTCCAGGAGTTGGCTTGAGCGTTGTTTTAGTAGATTTCGGCCTTAAACACTCTATTTTACGAGAGCTATCTAAACGTGATTGTAACGTAACTGTAGTTCCATACACAACTACGGCTGAGGAAATCTTGCATTTAAACCCTGACGGAGTTATGTTGTCAAATGGTCCTGGAAATCCAGAAGATGTACCAGAAGCTCTTGAGATGATCCGAGGTATTCTCGGGAAAATTCCAATCTTTGGTATCTGTATGGGTCACCAGCTCTTTGCGATGGCAAATGGTGCTAAGACCTATAAAATGAAGTTTGGTCACCGTGGCTTTAACCATGCTGTTCGTGAAATTGCAACTGGGCGCGTGGATTTCACTAGTCAAAATCATGGTTACGCAGTTAGCCGTGAGGATTTACCAGAGCACTTAATCATCACCCACGAAGAAATCAATGACAAGTCAGTTGAAGGCGTACGTCACAGATATCTACCAGGTTTCTCTGTGCAATTCCACCCAGACGCAGCTCCTGGGCCACATGATGCAAGTTATCTATTTGATGAGTTCATAGAGATGATGGAAGCTTTCAAACAAGCAAACTAAAGACGAGTGAGAAATCGTCGGAGAATTTATGGAATTGAACACGGACGGAAAGCTCGGAATTTAGAGAAACCAACAAAGATAGAAATCCTTCTTTGGTTTCCTAAAATTCAGTTGCTTTCTTATCGTCCTTTGTATCTTATTTAATGTCGCCCTGAGAGGCGACGAATAGAAAGGAGAAGGGTACAATGTTCGCGGAAGTGAACACGCCCTAAGAACTGTGTGAAAAAGATAAACATCGTCTTGACGCTGAAGGCGTCTGCACCGAGTTTCCTATTTTCACTTTGTTCTTGACGGGCTTTGTATCATAAACTATGCCTAAACGTACTGATATTCAAAAAATTATGGTGATTGGTTCTGGTCCGATTATTATTGGTCAGGCTGCTGAGTTTGACTATGCTGGAACCCAGGCCTGCTTGTCTTTGAAAGAAGAGGGGTATGAGGTTGTCTTGGTTAACTCAAATCCTGCAACCATCATGACGGATAAAGAGATTGCAGACAAGGTTTACATTGAGCCGATTACACTTGAGTTTGTAACACGTATTCTTCGTAAGGAACGTCCAGATGCCTTGCTTCCAACACTTGGTGGGCAAACAGGGCTTAATATGGCAATGGAGTTGTCTAAAAATGGTATCTTAGATGAGCTTGGAGTAGAACTTCTCGGCACTAAATTGTCTGCTATTGACCAAGCTGAGGACCGCGATCTCTTTAAACAATTGATGGAAGAACTCAAGCAACCAATTCCAGAATCAGAAATTGTCAACACAGTAGAGGAAGCAGTTGCCTTTGCAGCAACTATTGGCTATCCAGTTATCGTCCGCCCAGCCTTTACCCTAGGTGGTACTGGTGGTGGTATGTGTGCCAATGAGGAAGAATTGCGTGAAATTGCTGAAAATGGTTTGAAGTTGTCACCTGTTACCCAGTGTTTGATTGAACGTTCCATTGCAGGTTTCAAGGAAATCGAGTATGAGGTCATGCGTGACTCAGCTGATAATGCACTTGTTGTTTGTAACATGGAAAACTTTGACCCTGTCGGTATTCACACAGGGGACTCTATCGTATTTGCCCCTGCGCAAACCATGTCCGACTATGAAAACCAAATGCTTCGTGATGCTAGTTTGAGCATTATCCGTGCTCTCAAGATTGAAGGCGGATGTAACGTTCAGCTTGCACTTGATCCACACAGCTTTAAGTACTATGTCATTGAAGTAAATCCTCGTGTATCTCGTTCTTCAGCCCTTGCTTCTAAGGCAACAGGTTACCCAATCGCCAAATTGGCGGCTAAGATTGCTGTAGGGTTGACCTTGGATGAAGTTATTAACCCAGTTACAGGTTCAACCTATGCCATGTTCGAACCAGCCCTTGACTATGTGGTGGCTAAGATTCCACGTTTCCCATTTGACAAGTTTGAAAAAGGGGAACGTCGTCTTGGTACCCAGATGAAGGCAACTGGAGAAGTTATGGCCATCGGTCGGAACATCGAGGAATCTCTCCTTAAAGCTTGTCGCTCTCTAGAAATTGGTGTCCATCACAATGAAATGCCTGAGCTTGCAGATGTTTCAGATGATGCCTTGATTGAAAAAGTTGTCAAGGCTCAAGATGACCGTCTCTTCTATGTATCAGAAGCCATTCGTCGTGGTTATACACCAGAAGAGATTGCTGACTTAACTAAGATTGATATTTTCTACCTTGATAAACTCTTGCATATCTTTGAGATTGAACAAGAATTGGGCGCACATCCTCAGGATATCGATGTCCTGAAAACAGCAAAACTCAATGGTTTCTCAGATCGTAAAATCGCAGAACTTTGGGGAACTACAGCTGATCAAGTTCGCCAACTTCGTTTAGAAAATAAGATTGTCCCAGTTTACAAGATGGTAGATACTTGTGCCGCAGAATTTGAATCAGAAACTCCGTACTTCTACTCAACATATGGATGGGAAAATGAGTCTATCAAGTCTGATAAGGAATCTGTACTAGTCCTAGGTTCTGGTCCAATCCGTATCGGTCAAGGGGTAGAGTTTGACTATGCGACAGTTCACTCTGTTAAGGCAATCCAAGCTGCTGGCTACGAAGCCATCATTATGAACTCAAACCCAGAGACAGTTTCAACAGACTTCTCTGTGTCTGACAAACTTTACTTTGAGCCATTGACTTTTGAAGATGTGATGAATGTCATCGATTTGGAGCAACCAAAAGGTGTTATTGTTCAGTTCGGTGGTCAAACAGCTATCAACCTAGCTGAGCCATTAGCAAAAGCTGGGGTGACTATTCTTGGTACTCAAGTTGCGGACTTGGACCGTGCGGAAGATCGTGACCTCTTCGAACAAGCCCTCAAAGACTTGGATATTCCACAACCTCCTGGACAAACAGCAACTAATGAAGAAGAAGCAGTACTTGCTGCACGTAAAATTGGTTTCCCAGTTCTCGTTCGCCCTTCATATGTTTTGGGTGGACGTGCTATGGAAATCGTTGAGAATGAAGATGATCTTCGTTCTTACATGCGTACTGCGGTTAAGGCAAGTCCTGACCACCCTGTTCTTGTTGACTCTTATATCGTCGGACAAGAGTGTGAAGTCGATGCCATTTCAGACGGAGAAAATGTCCTCATCCCTGGTATCATGGAGCATATCGAACGCGCTGGTGTCCACTCAGGTGACTCCATGGCGGTTTATCCTCCTCAAACCTTGTCGCAAAAAGTGCAAGAAACGATTGCAGATTACACCAAACGCCTTGCAATCGGCCTCAACTGTCTTGGGATGATGAACATTCAGTTTGTTATCAAGGATGAGAAAGTATACGTCATTGAAGTAAACCCTCGTGCCAGCCGTACTGTTCCATTCCTTTCTAAAGTAACCAATATCCCTATGGCACAGGTAGCGACTAAGCTAATTCTCGGTCAAAGTCTTGAAGAACTTGGTTACCAAGATGGACTTTACCCAGAAAGCACTCGCGTTCATATCAAGGCACCAGTATTCTCCTTTACCAAGCTAGCTAAGGTAGACAGCCTTCTTGGCCCTGAAATGAAGTCAACAGGGGAAGTCATGGGTTCTGATACCACTCTTGAAAAAGCACTCTACAAGGCCTTTGAAGCTTCTTATCTTCACTTACCAACCTTTGGTAATGTTGTCTTCACTATCGCAGATGATGCAAAAGAAGAAGCACTAGATTTGGCTCGTCGTTTCCAAAATATTGGCTACGGAATCCTTGCTACTGAAGGAACAGCAGACTTCTTTGCAAGTCATGGATTGCAGGCTCAACTCGTTGGAAAGATTGGTGATAATGAGCACGATATCCCAAGCTACGTCCGCAAAGGAAAAATTCAAGCTATCATCAACACAGTTGGTACCAAACGGACAGCTGATGAAGATGGTGAGCAAATCAGACGTTCAGCAATTGAACATGGAGTTCCTCTCTTTACAGCTCTAGACACAGCAGATGCCATGCTCAAAGTACTAGAAAGCAGAAGTTTTGTCACAGAAGCCATCTAAATAAAAAAATGATTCTCGTAAGGGAATCATTTTTTATTTTATGAAAATGATAATATTTTCACAATCATTAAAATGTAATCAAAATGAAATACTAAGTAATAAAATTATAATAAATAATGAGATAGTTAAATAAAAAAACCATAAATAAGGGGAACTAAATCTCCATACATATAAATATATATAATGAGTATTTTTGTTTTTTTAAAACCCTAAAATTCAATAAAGAAAACGTTTTCAGGAGCACATAATTCTTTGAAAACCGTTTGAGCTTTTGATATGATGGAGATGCTAGAGTGGGTATTCTATACACTTCAATAATTGTACCTAAGATACAATTATTGTAAAAATATTACCTTCTGATAGTAAAAAATATAAAGGAGAACTTATCATATGATAAGAAAAGAACGACAACGTTTTTCTTTGCGGAAATATAAGGTAGGTGTTGCATCGGTATTTTTAGGAACAACTCTTAGCTTTATGTTGGCAAATGGTGGTGCAGTAAAAGCTTCTGAACTTCCTACGCAACCAAGTTCTGAAGAAAAAACAGAGTTGGTGAAAAAGGATAGTGTCAGCGAGGATTCCTCTAAGAAGGAAGAGAATGTTGTAGAAAATGTTGCAACAACTGAACTTGCTGAGACAAACAAGGTTGAAGAAGGGAAAGCAGCTTCTGAGGCTAAAACAGAAGAAGCTAAATCTGAACCAGTGTCTTCAGAAAAATCAGAAGAAGTAAAACCTGCTTCAACTGAGGCTGAGGTTGCTAGTAAGGAAACTGCTAAGCCGGTTGAAAAAGCTGAAGAAACTAAGCCAGCTGTTTCAGAAGGTGATAAACCTAAAGTTCGTAATCGTCGTGCTACAACGGAAGATGCAGTTTCTGGAGATCACAACTCTAAGCCAGTCAGTGTTAGTACATATCTAAAAGATGGTGAAACAGTTGATCCAACTATACAAAACCCAAATGGAGCTACGGTTGGGTCTCAAACTGTACCAGCTGGATATGCAAGAAAAGAAGGTGATTACTATACTTATAGTATCGTAGACCTTACTAAGTTCAATGAACGTTATAATACAAACTACTATACACGTGCATATAAGAATTTTGATGTTACTACAGACACAACGGTTGAATTGATTGATAAAACGACTGGTAATGTAGTAGAGACTAGAAAAATCACAGCAACAAGTGGAATTCAAAAATTCACTACTACTAAGACGGCATCAAATGGTGAATTAACTTGGCAAGTTGATTACAACCCAGGTACAGGAGCTGGACCTGGTAAAACGGACCAACCATTTATCCAATTAGGTTATGAAGTTGGTGCAAGTATTCAAGCTTTAGTAAATCCAAAGAATGAAGCTGAACAAAAATTATATCAAGATGTTTATAACGCTCGTACATCAACTGATATTATTAACGTTGTAGAACCAGCTTATAATGGTCGTACAATCACAGATACAAATGCTAAAATTCCAATATTCGTTGATAAAACAACTTACTACAGAGTAGTTGATAAAAATAACCCAACATTTAACGCTAATAAAACAGATAAAACTGTTCAAGATTACGTACCAAATGGTAATGAAGTAGACTTGGCTAGATATACAACTAAAGCCATGGAAGGACAAAACTTCACAGCATCTGGTGAGCGCCAATTTGATGGCTACAAATTGTATCAAACGGCAGATCCAGATTCAACATCTGGTTATGTAAGCCGTCCTTATATTGTTGGTACCAAATTCATGGACGCGGAGCGTGCAGGAATTAAGCGTATTAAGGAAATCGTAGGTGAAGATGGAACTGTAGTCGTTCGTGTTTATCTTCTAGATCCAAAACAACAAAGCAAACGTTCTGATGGTACATTGAGCACTGATGGCTACATGTTGTTGGCAGAAACCAAGCCGATTAAACCTGGTGATTATAACAAACAAGAATTAAATGTTAAGAAATCACCTCTTAACACAATTGCTTTCACTGATAATAAAGGTGTAAATTATCCAAACGGTAAAGAAGTTACATTTGATTTCCAAAAAGCTGCTGGATATACACCGTATAAAACGGTATTCGTACCATTCTTAGGAGACGGTATCGGACACCTTTCACCAAATAGTCAATTAGAAAATGGTGCATATGTACAAATAGGTACAAACGTTGACTTGCTCAACTCATTGACACCATACAAACAACCAATTTATTACTATGTCAAACAAGAACCAGTAACAGTCACTCCAGAAGTTGAAAAACAATTAGAGGGACGTGTCTTGACAGACGGCGAGTTTACTTTCAAATTAACGGAAGAGAAAAGTACTCCTGATAAGCACGAAGAAACTGTTGCCAACAAGGATGGAAAAGCTACATTTAGCAAGCTTACTTTTAACAAAGCTGGTACTTATAAATACAAGATCACTGAACAAAAGGGTTCTGATACAGACGTTGACTATGACGCAATGACTGTTACCATGACAGTTACTGTAACTGAGAATTCTAAAGGTGAATTGCAAGCAACTGTTAAATACAGTGCTGAAGGTGGATTCAAATCAAGTGATGATGATAAAATCTTCAACAACTATGTGGTAGCACCAGTAAAAGTTAAATTTGACTTCACGAAGAAATTGGCTGGACGTGAACTTAAAGACGGAGAATTCAACTTTGTTCTTAAAGATTCAAGAGGTCAAGAAGTTGAAACTGTTACCAACAAAAAAGATGGTACAGTGACATTTACTGAATTGTCATTTGACAATACGAAAATTGGTACACATACCTATACTGTAGAAGAAGTTATTCCAACAACGAAAGAAGTTGGTATGACTTACGATACGATGAAGGCAACTATTACAGTTAAGGTTGCTAAGAACGGTCATACACTTACTACAGTAACAAGCGTATCATCAACTGGTGGTGTAGATGATAACGGAGCATCAACTGATGGTAAGGAAGATAAAGTATTCAACAACAAAATCACTCCTCCAGCAACACCTGAATTCCAACCAGAAAAATTTGTACTTAACAAAGAAAAGTATGACATCACTGGTACTAAATTAGTTGATGATGACAACGAGTTGACTAATGAGTATACAGAAACCAATGCAGATCCGTACGCTGATAAAACTACGAACAACGAAGCAGAAAATATCAATACTAAGACCGTTGAACGTGGTGAGAAATTAGTTTACCAAGTATGGTTAGATACTAGAAACTTCTCAGATAAGAATAACATCCAATCTGTTGGTATCTCTGATACTTATGACGCTGAAAAAGTAACAGTTAATGCTGCTGATATTAAGGCATATGACAGTGTAACTGGCCAAGATGTAACTGCTAAGTTTGACATTAAAGTTGAAAATGGTGTTATTACAGCAACTTCTAAAGCTTCTATGAACAAGTCTTTAGGTGATGCGGATAATACTCAAGTTATCGACACAACTAAATTCGAATTTGGTCGCTACTATAAATTTGATATTCCAGCTACTGTTAAAGACACAGTTAAGGCAGGGGCTGATATTGAAAATAAAGCCAACCAAATCGTTCATGTCTACAACCCAGTAAGCAAATCTGTAGAAACACCTGAAAAACCAACTCAGAAACGTGTCAACTCTGTACCAGTTACAGTTGATCTCAAGTTCACTAAAAAGCTGGAAGGCCGTACTCTAGCAGCTGGTGAATTTAGCTTTGTTCTTAAGAAAGACAATGTTGCAGTTGAAACTGTTAAGAATGATAAAGATGGTAAGATTACCTTTAAGACACTTAAGTTTGGAAAAGATGATCTTGGCAAGACCTACACTTATACTGTTTCAGAGGTTGCAGGTACTGATACAACAGTAACTTACGACGATATGGTTGCAACAGTTACAGTGAAGGTAGCCCATGATGGTACTGCTAAGGCAATTGTAGCAACTGTTACAGACGCTCCAGATAAAGAGTTCAATAATACTGTAACTCCACCGGAAGAACCTAAGTTCCAACCTAAGAAATATGTTTTGGATCAAGAAGGTTTTGATATTAAAGGTAAGTCATTATTAGATGATGATAAAGAACTAGCTGATTCAGTAACAGAGACAAACAACGACCCTTATGTTGATAGATATGACAATAACGAAGAACATAACATCAACACATTGGGAGTTCATAAAGGTGATAAAATCGTTTACCAAGTTTGGTTGGATACAACTCAGTTTAACGAAAACAATAAGAATAATATCCAAACTGTTGGAATCACAGATGATTACGATGAAACTAAACTTGATGTAGATGCTTCAGCTATCAAGGCATATGACTCTGTAACTGGTGCTGATGTGACTAATAAGTTCGACATAAAGGTTGAAAATGGTGTCATGACCGCAACTCTTAAAGCTGGCTTCACCAAGTCACTTGGAGACGCGGAAAACACTCAGATCATCGACACAACTAAGTTCGCATTTGGACGTTACTATAAATTCGATATCCCAGCTACTGTCAAAGATACTGTTAAACCAGGTGCTGATATTGAAAATACTGCAAGTCAGTTAGTACATTATTACAATCCATCAACCAAGAAGGTTGAAAAACCAGTTAAACCAACTGAAAAACGTGTCAACTCAATTCCAATTGATATCGAATTCAACTTCACTAAGAAACTCGAAGGTCGTGAACTGCAAGCTGGTGAGTTCAGCTTCGTATTGAAAGACGAAGAAGGTAACGAGATCGAAACTGTCAAGAATGATAAAGATGGTAAGGTGAAATTTGAACCACTTTCATTCATGAAGGGTGACGAAGGAACTCATAAGTATACTGTAGAAGAAGTTAAAGGTTCTGACGCTACAGTAACTTACGATACCATGAAGGCTGAAATTACTGTTGAAATTTCTTACGATGGTACAGCTAAAGCACTTGTGAAGACACTAACTGATGCTCCAGATAAAGAGTTCAATAACACTGTGACTCCTCCGGAAGAACCTAAGTTCCAACCAGAGAAGTATGTATTGGATACAGCTAAGTTCTCAATTACTGATAACAAGCTTCTTGATGATGATTCTGAGTTGACAGACAAGTACGGAGATACTAATAAAGATCCATACGTAGATAAGACTGACAACAACGAAGCAGAAAACATCAATACCAAGACTGTTAAGCGTGGAGCTAAGCTCTACTATCAAGTATGGTTGGATACAACTAAATTCTCAGCAACTAACAAAGAAAACGTTCAATCAGTAGGAATCACTGATGACTTCGATGAAACGAAGGTTGATGTAGATGCTTCAGATATCAAGGCTTACGATTCAGTAACTGGTGCAGATGTGACAGACAAGTTCGACATCAAGGTTGAAAATGGTGTTATGACCGCAACTCTTAAAGCTGGCTTCACCAAGTCACTTGGAGACGCAGACAATACACAAATCATCGACACAACTAAATTCGAGTTTGGTCGCTACTATAAATTCGATATTCCAGCCACTGTTAAAACAGACGTTGAAGGTGGAGTAGACATCGAAAATACAGCAGCGCAAATTGTAAACTACTACAACCCATCTACGAAGAAAGTTGAGAAACCAGAAAAACCAACTGAAAAACGTGTCAACTCAGTTCCAATTGAAGTCGAATTCAACTTCACTAAGAAACTCGAAGGCCGTGAGTTGAAAGCTGGCGAGTTTAGCTTCGTATTGAAAGACTCTAAAGGTACTGAAATCGAAACAGTTCAGAACGACAAAGATGGTAAGGTGAAATTCGCTAAACTTGAATTCACTAAGGCTCAAGTTGGAACTCATAAGTACACTGTAGAAGAAGTTAAAGGATCTGACGCTACAGTCACTTACGATACCATGAAGGCTGAAATCACAGTAGAAGTTGAACACAATGGAAAATCTAAAGCACTTGTGAAGACAGTGACAGACGCTCCAGATACAGAGTTTAACAACACTGTGACTCCACCAGAAGAGCCTAAGTTCCAACCAGAGAAGTATGTATTGGATACAGCTAAGTTCTCAATTACTGATAACAAGCTTCTTGATGATGATTCTGAGTTGACAGACAAGTACGGAGATACCAATAAAGATCCATACGCAGATAAGACTGACAACAACGAAGCAGAAAACTTGAATACCAAGACTGTTAAGCGTGGAGCTAAGCTCTACTACCAAGTATGGCTTGATACTACTAAGTTCGACGCAAACAACAAGGATAATATCCAGTCAGTAAGTATTTCTGATGACTTCGATGAAACTAAGGTTGATGTAGACGCTTCAGCTATCAAGGCTTACGATTCAGTAACTGGTGACGATGTAACAAACAAATTCGACATCAAGGTTGAAAATGGTGTTATGACCGCAACTCTTAAAGCTGGCTTCACTAAGTCACTTGGAGACGCAGACAATACACAAATCATCGACACAACTAAATTCGAGTTTGGTCGCTACTATAAATTCGATATCCCAGCCACTGTTAAAACAGACGTTGAAGGTGGAGTAGACATCGAAAATACAGCAGCGCAAATTGTAAACTACTACAACCCATCTACGAAGAAAGTTGAAAAACCAGAAAAACCAACTGAAAAACGTGTTGTAAATATTCCAGTTAAAGTTGAATTCAACTTCACTAAGAAATTGGAAGGTCGTGCACTGAAGGCTGGCGAGTTTACTTTTGTACTGAAAGACAAGGATGGAAATTTGATTGAAACTGTAAGCAATGATGCTGAAGGTAAGATCAAGTTCTCTGCTCTTGAATTCAAACGCGGTCAAGAAGGTACTTATATTTATCATGTAGAAGAAGTGAAAGGTACAGAGGCTGGAGTTGAGTACGATAAGATGGTAGCGACTGTTGGAGTTACTGTAACTAAGGATGGTAAAGTGTTGACTCTTACTTCACAAATGCCTGAAGATACTGAGTTTAACAACAAGGTAACACCGCCAACACCACCGACACCACCAACACCACCAACACCACCAACACCACCAACACCACCAACACCACCAGTAACGCCACCAACTCCTGAAAAACCTAAAGGTCGTGAGTTGCCAAATACTGGTGAGCAATCTAAAGTTGGATTAGTTGCTCTAGGTGCAGCCCTTGGTCTAGTAGGACTTGGTTTAATTGCAAAACCAAAAAGACGTGAAGACTAAGATTGAGATGACATCAGCATTTTGGTGTTGACATAACAATTTTAGCTCTAACATAAAAGGCTTTGCTCGAAAGAGCAGGGCCTTTTTTACTTAACTTTATCCTATAAAATTTAAAATATTAAACCGTTTACACTTGACAAAAATTGGTCTATACCATATAATAAAATAAAGAAATATGGAGGAACAATTATGAAAGTTATTAAAGTGAAAAATCCTGAAGAAGGTGGAAAAGTAGCTTTTGAAATTTTAAAAGAAAAGTTAGCAAACGGTGCTCAAACATTAGGACTTGCGACAGGTAGCAGTCCGCTTGAATTTTATGGAGAAATCGTTAAGAGTGATCTTGATTTTTCAAATCTTACTAGCGTTAACTTGGACGAATATGTAGGACTTGATGGAGAGAACCCTCAATCTTATCGTTACTTTATGCAAGAAAATCTATTCAATAAAAAGCCATTTAAAGAAAGCTTTTTACCTCGTGGTGTCAAAGATAATGCAGAAGAAGAAGTAGAACGCTATAATCAAATTCTTGCTGACCATCCAGTTGATTTGCAAATTCTTGGAATTGGTCGAAACGGTCACATTGGCTTTAATGAACCGGGAACTCCATTTGATAGTCAAACGCATCTTGTAGATCTTGATCAATCTACTATTGAAGCAAATGCTCGCTTCTTTGATAAGATTGAAGATGTACCAACACAGGCTATCTCAATGGGAATTAAAAATATTCTAGATGCAAAATCTATTCTTCTCTTTGCTTATGGTGAATCTAAGGCAGAAGCTATCGCTGGAACTGTTGAAGGTCCAGTTACTGAAAGTCTTCCAGCAAGTAGTTTACAAAACCATCCAGATGTAACTATTATTGCGGATGCTGGAGCGTTAAGCCTATTAAACAATTAAAAGGTATCATTCTATCATTTGAGCTATTCAAACAATTAGTTTGGATGGCTTTTTTTAAATACTAGTAAGTAAAAAGAAAAAAATTACAAGACATGACAGGAAATAAAAAGTATAAATAACACAAAAATGTTTTTAGGATACAATAAATATATGAAACAATTATTTTGTAATTATATTTCAAATTATTTTATGATTAAAACTAGACTTTAGTAAAAAATACTGGTATACTGAATTCGTTTACTGTTAAACAATTAAATTTAAGGAGACAATTCAAGGTGAATAAGAAAAAAATTACATTTTTTTCGTTTATGATTTTCGTATTTACTGTTATATTTTCTCTTAGCTTGAGCAAAGCTTTTGCAGAAAATACAACCAGTGGCAAGACTGTTGACACAATTACTTCACTCAATATTACGAATGAAAAAGGTGGTAATCTTGATAAAGATTTGCAGCAGTGGGTTACATTTAAGCTAAATGCAAATTATGACTTAACAGATAAAAATGTTAAAGCTGGCGATACAACTACAGTTGATTTATCAGATTTTCTATATATAGAATCCCAAAACTTTGAAATTCGTGATGAGAAAACAAATGAAATTATTGCAAATGCTCAGATTGATGAAACAAAAAAACATATCGTCTTAACCTATACTGATTATGTTGAAAAACACTCTGATACCAAAGGTTCTTTCTATGTCTATACTCGAGTAGATTTCCAAAAACACCCTGAAGAAGGAGAAATCCCTGTCGAGGTTACAATTAATGGGAAAACACAAGTAGTTGGAAAAGTTAACTTCACCGGTGTTGGAGATGGAAATCCTGTGTTGTTTTCTAAAACAGGATGGGTAAGTAGTGAGGATCAAAAGACTCTTTCATATACCATTTCAATCAACCGTACTAAGGAAAGCCTTCAAGATGCTACAGTAGAAGATACTTTGAAGTTTTCTAATGCAACTTATATCAAAGATAGCATTCGAGTAATCAAAGGTAAGTTTGAGTATGTCAGTGGTCTTTGGGAATTTACTGATAGAACAGATGTAACAGACCAACATACTGTTACAGTAAGCGAAGATGGCCAGTCATTTGTTATTGAACTTGGTGATATCACAGAAAATGACCAATACCGCATTGAATATAATGTTCAAGCCAATTATTCACCGGCAGACGGAGAAGTATTAAATAATGATGCTGTCCTAAAAGGTAAAGGAAAGGCTATCAAATATGTTGAGCAATCCACTGTCGTTCAAGTAGCAGGTGGTTCTGGGGTTGGATACGTATTTACGATTAATATTCATAAAGTTGATGATGAAAATCAACCAGTAGCTGGTGCTAAGTTTAAAGTCGTACGACAAGCTAATAATCAAGTTATTGGAGAATACGTTACAGATGCTGCAGGAAAAATTACAGTAACTGGTCTCTTAAAAGATAAGTATATTCTCACAGAGGTTGAAGCGCCAAAAGGTTATGTTATGAATGCTGCAGATACAGAAGTAAATGCAACAGATTTTGGAGCAGATAAGTCAGTTACGAAAACTATTGTCAATCCAAAAGAACAAACCACAACAACTTCAACAACGACAACGACAGAAGAGTCAACGACAACTTCAACAACAACGACAGAAGAGCCAACGACTACTTCAACGACAACAACGACAGAAGAGCCAACGACTACTTCAACGACAACAACGACAGAAGAGCCAACGACTACTTCAACGACAACAACGACAGAAGAGCCAACGACTACTTCAACGACAACAACGACAGAAGAGCCAACGACTACTTCAACAGCGACAACGACAGAAGAGCCAACGACTACTTCAACGACAACGACCACAGAAGAGTCAACAACAACTTCAACGACAACAACGACAGAAGAGTCAACGACTACTTCAACAACAACGACAGAAGAGCCAACGACTACTTCAACAACGACAACAACAGAAGAGTCAACAACTACTTCAACGACAACAACAACTTCAAAACCAGATATTCCTGGTACGACTACAACAGAGGAAAAAACAAAACTTCCAAATACTGGGGAGTCTACTAGTTTAGCACTAGTTATTGCAGGTGTTGTGATGTTTGCAAGTGCTCTAGTTCTGAAAAAGAATTATTCTAAATAATTGATTTAGAACAACTATAATTTTTAAAAGAGGGCTCTAATGTCCTCTTTTTTATGAATGAAATGAATAGATTACACTATTTTTTCTTGACAATTTATATCATTCCATGTAAAATAGAATAGATCTTGAACTTGAAGGGAGTGAAAAAAATGTCTAAAACAGTAGTACGTAAGAATGAATCTCTTGACGATGCACTTCGTCGTTTCAAACGTGCGGTTACTAAAGCTGGTACTCTTCAAGAAACACGCAAACGTGAATTCTATGAAAAACCTTCTGTAAAACGTAAACGTAAATCAGAAGCAGCTCGTAAACGTAAAAAATTCTAATTGAAATGAAAGGCTAGGCTTGTCTAGTCTTTTTTTGTACACTGTTTAGAGATAGGATGAACTTATGAAAGAGTATATAAAAGAATATCAAAAGATGCGCGAAAAACGCTTTAAGGATTGGGGTTATTATTCAACTCCTATAAACTGGCAGGAATTTGAAGAGTCTAATCAGAGGATTTTTCAAAAGTATTTGAAGGATTCGAAAGTATTGTCCGATGATGTTTTACGGACAAAGTTGTACAGTAGCTTATTGCTAGATGATATCAAGTATTTTGCATACTATATAGCTTTTTTAGACGGAGATTACAAACAATTAAATAATGCTATGTGGCAAACAGGAAGAGAAGAATTGATTAGAGGTGGTTTGCTTGCAAGTGGAACAATCTATACTGATGGTATTTTGAGGGGCTTATTTACCTCTTTTGCATGTAACGATTTTTCAGTCATTTCATCTTATATACCAAAAGACTTGCCTTTACTGAAAGGAACCTATTATCCCCAAAATGTCATCAATCTTTTGCACGCTCTTTATTATCAGGATGAAGACAGATTATCAGAGTCTATCATATTGGCACAACAGTTTCTAGAGAAGAAAAAACGAACAGGTATGGAAGAATTTTCTGTTCGTTACTTTATAAACTTGGCAAGAAAAGACGCAGCTGGGATAAGCCAAAACTTACAAAACTTATGCCTAGCTTATCAAAGACGGGGTTATCCCTTTGAGAAGATAGATAAATGCTTCGCTGATGAAGTTCATGGTCTTTATCGCTTGGTGAAATATTTTGATGATTCCATGTTTGAAGAGGTTCGGATGCCGTCTCATAAGACTTTTCTGCAGGAATTTGAAAAATGGCAAGTTCAAAATCAGTTTCCACAAGGACAACAGTTCTATATCTATCCACAAGATATGGCTGATGCAAACAAAATACTAAAAAATGAACTTCCGAGAATTCACATAGAAAAATCAGGAAGGGTTTTGGGAATAGATGTTGATCGATTTGCAGTGGATTTGGCTAAAGTATTGAAATGATGATGGTGTTATTTTCTAAATAAATCACTTGCTTACTAAGAAATAGAAAGTAATAACTAAGAAATAGATCTTCACCTACAATTATCAAATATAGATCTGTCTAAATTGATTCGTTGGTCAAAAAATTGTAGAAGTTATTCAATAATTTATTTGAAATATAAAAACAATCATACATTTCAATTGATTTTGAAAGACAAATGTAGTAAAATTGTAATAAAATAGTGTAATTTTACACGGAGGTAAATAGGGATGAAAAACCAGAAAAGGTTTGGAAAATTATTGATCACTTTGTTGTCTACTGGAGTGCTTTTGGCTGCGCTTCAAAGTCAAGAAATTATCACTGCCGAAGAAACAACAACGGCTGAGCAAATTTCTACAACAAGTGCTGAAGCAACAACTACTGCTGAAGCAGTAACAACTACAGAAACTCCTGCACGTGAAGCTAGAGAAGTAGCTGCAGAAGTGACTGGTACCATAAAAAACCATGACATTAAATACTTTGAATACTATACAGATGTAGACCTTTCTTTTTCAATTACAGAAGATGATGTGAAAGAAGGCGACTATGTTACAGTTACATTAGAAAACGTCGCTATCTTAAATCAATTAAATGGCAAGGATGTCACTTACGAAGGTAAGACAATTGGTAAAATTTCAATTGTTTCGTTTGAAAACGTCAATAAAGCACGTCAAGGTTCAAACGATACAGCTCAAATGCGACAAGCTCAATTGGAATCAACACGCGCGACATTAAAAATTACATTTACGAAAGCTATTGAAGCTGAAAAACCAGATGTATTGAAACAAGTCAAGTTCCAAATTAAATCAGATAACGCTTATAATGGAGCTGTAATCGCAAATAAAGACTACACTTTAAACCAAGTGATTAAAGTGGGGTCTTCTTCTGTGACAAGTACAGTAGATATTCCGAAAGTAGAACAATTTGCTACTGAGACAAATTCAATCAACTTCACACCTTCTGGAAATACGATTAAATTCAAGGCTGATGGATCATATGAAACGACTACACAATTCCAAGTTCGTGGAAGTGAAGGTATGAAAGTTGGTTCAACTGTTGAGTTAGAATTCAATGATGCTTCAGGTATCGAGTGGAAAACAAGTGGTGATACTGCACTCAAAGTAGGAGATACATTTACTTCAAGATTTATCTTGCCTGTATATAGTACATATGAAGTCAATGAATATGGCGCATATGTATTCCCGACAGGTGTTGAGCCAACATTCAAAGTAACTTCTATTTCTGAAAAGAAAATTACAATGGAAATGATTTCAGGAGATGTTCCTAAAGAATTAGGTGTATTCTTCGGCGTTGGTCAAAACCGTATTAATATCATCGATAAATCTAAGATTGATCTTGAAAAAATGCAATATGATGTTTCGAAAGTAGCTACGGCAACTATTGATGGGAAAGATTCAAAGGGTATCTATATTTACCGTATCATTAATGACTCTGCAGGTGCACAATTAGTTCTTGATACGCTTGTGACAGACTACAAAGATATCGATACAAAAGAAAATCTTAAACCACAGGATAAGGGTTGGAAAGATCCAGCTACTATTGATGGTTATGAGTTTGTAAAAACAGAAAAAGATCGTGAAGGAAATCGTATCCACTGGTATAAAAAAGTTGAACAAACTACGACAACAACAACTAGTACTACGACAACAACTACCACGACAACCACAGAGGAGCCAAGTACTACTTCGACAACAACTACCACGACAACCACAGAGGAGCCAAGTACTACTTCGACAACAACTACCACGACAACCACAGAGGAGCCAAGTACTACTTCGACAACAACTACAACAACAGAAGAGCCAAGGACTACTTCAACAACTACAACGACAGAAGAGCCAACAACAACTACAACAACAGAAAAATCAACTACCACTACTACAACAGTTGAGACAACTCCAGGTAAATCAAGTGAAGAAACTCCTTCAGGTAAAACAACTGAAGAAACAAAATCTGAAACTACATCTACAACATCTGAATCTAAAAAGGAATTGCCAAATACTGGTTCTAAAGAATCATTGTTTACAACTGGTGTAGCACTCTTGGTAGCTGGTCTTGGAGTCTTGGGATTAAAGAAACAAGATAACTAAAGTGCACTATCTATTATGAAATAATAGTCAGAAGGATTAGACAACAATTTGTTGTTTAATCCTTTTTTGTATCGTTCAAATATTATCAGATAAATTAATAGCGTAAACACGGTAAAAAATACAAACTTCTTCCTACAATCTGATATAATAGTAAGAGAACTCGATTTAAGGAGAAATATATGTCGGTTTCAGTAAAAGAAGTAATTGAGAAGCTTAGATTAGACATTGTCTATGGAGAGCCTGAATTACTTGAAAAGGAAATTAATACTGCAGATATAACGCGACCTGGTCTTGAAATGACAGGCTATTTTGATTACTATACTCCAGAGCGTATTCAATTGTTGGGGATGAAGGAATGGTCTTATCTGATCAGTATGTCTTCTCACAACCGTTATACTGTTTTGAAAAAAATGTTCCTACCAGAAACACCAGCAGTTATTGTTGCGCGTGGTCTAGTTGTTCCTGAGGAAATGTTAAAGGCAGCTAGAGAATGTAAAATCGCAATTTTAACAAGTCGCACAGCAACCAGTCGTTTGTCTGGAGAACTGTCTAGTTATCTGGACTCCCGCTTAGCGGAACGTACAAGTGTACATGGGGTCCTAATGGATATCTATGGTATGGGTGTTTTGATTCAAGGTGATAGTGGAATCGGTAAGAGTGAGACAGGTTTAGAACTAGTTAAACGTGGTCACCGTTTGGTAGCAGACGATCGGGTAGATATCTATTCTAAGGATGAAATGACTCTCTGGGGTGAACCTGCTGAAATCTTGAAACATCTGATCGAAATTCGTGGAGTAGGGATCATCGATGTCATGAGTCTATACGGTGCCAGTGCCGTTAAGGATTCTTCACAAGTTCAGCTAGCTGTTTATTTGGAAAATTATGATACAAATAAGACCTTTGATCGCTTAGGAAATAATGCTGAAGAACTAGAAGTTTCTGGAGTTACCATTCCACGTATCCGCATCCCAGTTAAAACAGGGCGCAATATTTCTGTTGTTATCGAGGCGGCAGCTATGAATTATCGTGCAAAAGACATGGGCTTTGATGCGACGCGTCTGTTTGAAGAAAGATTGACGAAATTAATTGAAAAGAACGAGGTGCAAAATGATTGATCCAGTTGCTTTTCAAATAGGTCCATTTGCCATTAGATGGTATGCACTTTGTATCGTTTCAGGCCTTATCTTAGCGGTATATTTGGCAAGTAAAGAAGCTCCTAAAAAGAAAATCTTATCAGAAGATATTCTGGACTTTATCTTAGTGGCTTTCCCTTTGTCAATCATCGGCGCGAGACTTTACTATGTTATTTTTAAATTTGACTATTATAGCCAACATTTAGGGGAGATATTTGCTGTCTGGAATGGTGGTCTTGCGATTTACGGCGGTCTAATTACCGGAGCGATTGTACTTTATATTTTCGCAGACCGTAAATTAATCAATACCTGGGATTTCTTGGATATTGCAGCTCCGAGTGTAATGATTGCTCAGAGTCTAGGACGTTGGGGGAACTTCTTTAACCAAGAAGCTTACGGTGCAGTTGTAGAGAATCTTGACTACTTGCCTAGTTTCATTAAGAATCAGATGTATATTGATGGCTCATATCGACAACCAACCTTCCTGTACGAATCTATTTGGAACCTGATTGGTTTTAGTTTAATTGTTATTTTTAGACGCCGATTAAATGGCATTCGTCGTGGTCATATCACAGCCTTTTACTTAATTTGGTATGGTTTTGGACGTATGATTATTGAGGGCATGCGTACAGATAGTCTCATGTTCTTTGGACTTCGAGTATCTCAGTGGTTGTCTGTTCTATTAATTGGACTTGGTATTTATATTATCGTTTATCAAAATCGGAAAAAAGCACCATTTTATAATGTAAAAAAGGAGAATTAAAATGTTAGAAGTTGCTTATATTATTGTGGCTATTGCCTTGATTGTATTTATTGTTTATTTGATTATTACCCTTCAAAAAGTTGGACGTGTAATTGATGAAACAGAAAATACTGTTAAAACGCTAACTTCAGATGTAAATGTTACTCTACATCACACAAACGAACTTCTTGCCAAGGTCAATGTTCTTGCTGATGATATCAATATCAAAGTTGCAACCATTGATCCACTCTTTACAGCAGTTGCAGACCTTTCTGTTTCTGTCTCTGACTTAAATGAGCAGGCTCGTGTCTTGAGTAAAAAAGCATCATCTGCAGGTTCAAAAACATTAAAGACTAGTGCAGGCTTATCTGCCGTTCGTATTGCAAGTAAATTTTTTAAAAAATAAAAAGGAGATAACTCATGGGTAAAATATCATCAATCCTTTTAGGAACTGTTTCAGGTGTGGCTGTTGCCTTGTTTCTAACAAGTGAAAAAGGAAAACGCGTTACTAGTCAGGCACAAGACTTTATTGAAAATCTGAGAGAAGATCCAGAATATGCTAAGGAACAAGCAATCGAAAAATTGACAGAAGTCAAAGAACAAACCAGAGATTTTGTTCTAAAGACAAAAGAACAAGTAGAATCAGGCGAAATTACCTTGGATTCAGTTCTTGAGAAATCTAAATCTTTAGCTCAACAAGCTACTGAAGCTTCAAAAGAGACCTTGAACAGTCTCAAGGAACAATTGGAAGAAAAAGTAGTTGTTGAAGACCCAGAAGACGGTCAAGAAATCATCATCGAAATCGAAGAAGATTAAAATAGAAATCACCATTTTTGATTCCCTTAGAGTCGGAGATGGTGATTTTTTTCTTGAGTGAAGTCTTTGTGGTATAATAAATACTATGCGGAAGAAACCAACATCAGCTTATGTGCACATTCCATTTTGCACACAAATCTGTTATTATTGTGACTTTTCTAAGGTCTTTATTAAAAATCAACCAGTAGACAGCTATCTAGAACATCTACTGCAAGAATTTCATTCTTATGACATTCAGAAGTTGCGTACTCTCTATATTGGGGGAGGGACACCGACAGCCTTGTCTGCGCCACAGTTAGAGGTTCTTCTGGATGGATTGACTAAAAACTTAGATTTGTCAGTCTTAGAAGAATTAACCATTGAGGCTAATCCTGGTGATTTGGATGAGGATAAGATTGCAGTTTTGAAAAATTCAGCGGTCAATCGTGTTTCATTGGGTGTCCAAACCTTTGATGACAAAATGCTGAAAAAAATTGGTCGAAGTCACTTGGAGAAGGATATCTATGAAAACATTGATCGTCTAAAGTTAGCAGGGTTTGATAATATTTCCATTGACTTAATCTACGCTCTTCCTGGTCAGACTATGGACCAGGTCAAGGACAATGTTGCCAAGGCCATCACTTTGGACATTCCCCACATGAGTCTTTATAGCTTGATTTTGGAAAACCATACGGTCTTTATGAATCGTATGCGTCGTGGGAAGTTACCACTTCCTAAAGAAGAAGTAGAAGCTGAAATGTTCGAATATATCATTGCTGAATTAGAGAGAGCTGGTTTTGAGCATTATGAAATTTCAAATTTTTCAAAACCTGGTTTTGAAAGTCGTCACAATCTTATGTACTGGGATAATGCTGAGTATTATGGTATAGGTGCAGGGGCGTCTGGCTATGTAAATGGTGTTCGCTATAAAAACCATGGACCTATCCGCCATTATCTAAAGGCAGTAGAAGAAGGCAATGCTCGCATCAATGAGGAACACCTGAGTCTAAGGGAACAAATGGAAGAAGAGATGTTTCTTGGACTTCGCAAGAAGACAGGAGTTTCAAAAGCAAGATTCGAAGAAAAATTTGGCACGTCTTTTGAAAATTTATATGGTCAAGTTGTAAGAGATTTGTGTCATCAAGGTCTTTTACAAGTAGAAGGTCAACAAATACGAATGACAAAAAGAGGTCTCTTTTTAGGAGATACAGTAGCAGAACGATTTATATTGGAGTAGAATTATGGGCTTAACTTATCAAATGAAGATGAAAATTCCTTTTGATATGGCTGACATGAATGGTCATATCAAGTTGCCAGATGTTATTTTGTTGTCCCTGCAAGTATCAGGAATGCAATCCATTAATCTAGGAGTGAGTGATAAGGACGTTTTAGAACGATATAATCTAGTCTGGATTATCACTGATTATGATATCGATGTGATTAGACTTCCTCGTTTTGCCGAGGAAATTACCATCGAAACGGAAGCTTTGACCTATAATCGTCTATTTTGCTACCGCCGATTTACTATTTATGATGAAGATGGTCAAGAAATCATTCGCATGTTAGCTACCTTTGTCCTTATGGATCGTGATAGTCGTAAGGTCCACCCTGTAGAACCAGAAATTGTCGCCCCTTATCAATCTGAGTTTTCTAAGAAACTCCTTCGCGGGCCAAAATACTTGGAGCTGGAAGAAGCGATTAGCAAAGATTATCATGTCCGTTTTTACGACTTGGATATGAATGGCCACGTCAATAACAGCAAATACCTAGACTGGATTTTTGAGGTCATGGGGGCAGATTTCCTAACCAATCATATTCCTAAAAAAATAAACCTCAAGTATGTCAAGGAAGTTCGACCAGGTGGTATGATTACTTCTAGTTACGAATTGAATCAACTAGAAAGCAATCACCAAGTCACAAGTGATGGCGATATCAATGCTCAGGCAAAGATAATTTGGCAAGAAATTAACACAGATTAGAAAGTAATATATGACTTATAAAGGCTATTTAATTGATTTAGACGGTACAATTTATAAAGGAAAAGATAGAATTCCAGCGGGAGAAGCTTTTGTTCACGAGTTACAAAAGAGAGAGATTCCCTATCTTTTTGTAACAAACAACACTACTCGTACACCTGAAAGTGTCCAAGAGATGTTGGCAAATCAATTTAACATCGACACACCTGTATCGACAATCTATACTGCAACCTTAGCGACTATTGATTACATGAATGATTTAGGTCTTGAAAAGACTGTTTATGTAATTGGAGAAGCAGGGCTCAAGGAAGCCATTCAAGCAGCTGGTTATGTTGAAAATAAAGAAAATCCAGCCTATGTGGTTGTAGGTTTGGACTGGCAAGTTGACTATGAAAAATTTGCTACTGCAACCCTAGCTATCCATAAAGGTGCTCATTTTATCGGCACCAATCCAGATTTAAATATTCCAACAGAACGTGGACTTTTACCTGGTGCTGGTTCACTGATTACTCTTCTTGAAGCAGCAACTCGTGTAAAACCAGTTTATATTGGAAAACCAAATGCGATTATTATGGATAAGGCTGTTGAACACCTAGGACTTGAACGTCAAGAAATTGTCATGGTGGGAGATAATTACCTGACTGATATTCGCGCTGGTATTGACAATGGGATCCCTAGCCTTTTGGTGACGACAGGATTTACAAAACCTGAAGAAGTAGCGGATTTACAAATCGCCCCAACCCATGTCCTCTCAAGTCTAGCGGAGTGGAATTTCGATGAAAACTAAATTTACTTTTGTAGGATGTCTTCTCTTTCTCCTCTCGCTTGCAATTTTATTGACCATCTACCTGTCTTGGTTGGTTTACCCTCTGGAGATTTCTTGGTTAAATCTGACAAGTCGTGTTCATGTCCAACCTCAGACCATCCAACATAACTTTAATGTTTTGATGAATTATTTGACCAATCCATTGAGTCAAGTATTAGCAATGCCAGATTTTCCTTCGTCTGCCTCTGGAATTCACCACTTTGTGGTTGTAAAGGGACTCTTTCACCTAGCGCAAGGAGTAGCAATTGTAACTCTACCGATTTTCTACCTTTTTTGGAAGCAAGTCATTCAGAAAGGTTTTCTGTCTCTATATCGCAGAGGTCTCTTGATTATGCTGTCTTTACCTTTGGTTCTTGGTTTAGTTGGTGTCTTCATTGGTTTTGAACAATTCTTTACCTTGTTTCATCAAATTCTATTTGTAGGTGATGATACCTGGCTTTTTGATCCCGCTAAAGATCCGGTCATTCTTATTCTACCAGAGGATTTTTTCCTGCATGCCTTTCTCCTATTTTTCTGCTTGTATGAACTGCTTTTTGGCTTTATTTATCTACTAAGTTGGAAAAAATTACCAAAAATAACATAAATGCATAAAAATGTTTTAAAAATTATACGAAAAACCTATTTTTCTTTAAAAAGTAGGTTTTTTTTTCGGAAATAACTAGTCAAGCGCTTTATTTTTTTGTATAATAGAGTTAGAAAAGTATGCAAAGAAGAGAATAGCATGATTACACTATTTTTATCACCGAGTTGTACATCATGTCGTAAGGCAAAGGCCTGGCTTGATAATCATAAAGTGCCTTTCCAAGAGCACAACATTATGACCAGTCCTTTATCAAGAAAAGAATTACAACACATTCTTTCCTTGACCGAAAACGGTACCGATGACATTATTTCAACTCGTTCAAAAATTTTCCAAAAGTTAAATATCGATGTGGAAAGTATCTCGGTGACAGAGTTGCTTAATTTAATTGAGCAATATCCTAGTCTTTTGCGTCGTCCAATCATCATTGATGATAAACGTATGCAGATTGGCTTTAATGAAGATGAGATTCGTGCATTTCTTCCTCGCAGTTACCGTAAGCAAGAATTGAAAGAAGCTACATTAAGAGCTGGTATTAATTAGATGAATAAACAGTATAGTTACCCACTAGATTTGTCGTGGAGCACTGAAGAACTTGCTTCAGTGCTTTCTTTTTTTAATGATGTTGAAGCTGCCTATGAGACACAGGTAGATGCTAAGAAACTATTAGATTCCTACAAGGTATTCAAGTCAGTTGTGCCTAGCAAGAGCGAAGAAAAACGTTTGGGACGTGAGTTTGAATCAGTTAGTGGATACTCTTTCTACCGTGCAGTCCAGTTGGCCAAAGAAAAAGGAGAAGGGAAGATTTCACTTGGAAAATAAATTTACATTTGCCAAAGAAATTGTCAGGGAAGCTGGGGAATACATTCTCCAGCATATGAAAGAAGATCTCCATGTTGAGAAAAAGTCTTCCCCTACAGATTTGGTAACTAAGTTAGATAAAGAAGTTCAAGACTTACTTATTAAAAGAATCCGTTCTCGCTATCCAGATGATCTATTTTGTGCAGAAGAAGGCTGCATGCGTGCAGCAGTAGGACAAGGTTCTGTATGGATTATTGATCCTATTGATGGAACCAACAACTTCGTAGCACAAGGTGAAGATTTTGCTGTTATGCTGGCCTATTTTGAGGATGGTGTTGGTAAGTTTGGTATTATTTATGATGTTATGAAGGGTGATTGTTACCATGGTGGAGGAGACTTCCCGCCCTGTCGCAATGACGAACTTTTACCACTCTTTAAAAAGAAACCCTTGAGAGAATTTTTGGTAGCTGGTAATTCTGGAATGTTAGCGACTAACGAATGGGGCTTAGCGGATTTGGGAAATGCTGCACTTGGGACACGAGTTTATGGCAGCGCCGCTATTAGTTTTGCTAAGGTGCTGTCAGGTCGACTTTTAACTTATATCACTTATTTACAACCTTGGGATTATGCGGCTGCAAGTATTCTAGGTGAGAGTTTGGGTTATAAGGTTTTTACGATTGCTGGCGAGGAAGTCGATTTTCAAACACGACAGGCCGTTATGATGGTGCCAGTCGAGATGAAAGATGAGATTCAATCCTATATCTATGAAAGGAAATAAACCTACATGCAATTTCCGGATGGATTTGTAAAAAAATACGAAACAATATTGGGAGATGAGGCAAGAGCTTTTCTTGCCTCTTTTGATGATGAGGCTGTTTCTGCTTTTCGTATCAACCCTTTAAAAGAAAGACAGCTTTCTTTTTCAGATGCTATTCCCAATACACCCTGGGGCTACTATGGGAAGGTTTCAGGGAAATCACCAGAACATGTAACTGGCTTGGTCTATTCACAAGAACCTGCCGCACAAATGGTCGCTCAAGTAGCCCAGCCAAAGCCAGGTATGAAGGTCTTAGACTTGGCAGCGGCTCCCGGTGGGAAATCCACTCAACTGGCCTCCTATCTTGCAGGAGACGGTCTTCTTGTTTCAAATGAGATTTCAAGCAAACGGTCAAAGATTTTAGTTGAAAATATGGAACGCTTTGGTGCGACTAATGTCGTTGTGACCAATGAATCAGCAGACCGTTTAGCCAAGGTTTTTAAAGGCTATTTTGACCTGATCGTTTTAGATGCACCTTGCTCAGGAGAAGGGATGTTTCGTAAACAACCAGACGCTATTGATTATTGGAGTGTCGATTATCCTAGTCAGTGCGCTAGTTTACAACGTGAGATTTTAGCAGATGCTGTTACCATGCTGGCTGATGGTGGTCGACTAGTCTATTCAACCTGTACCTGGGCGCCAGAAGAAAACGAAGAAATCGTCCAATGGTTACTGGATAGCTATCATTTTGAATTGATTCCAATCCAACACATCAATGGAATGGTACATGGGATTGATTTACCTGAAACAGCTCGGATGTACCCTCATCACTTTAAGGGAGAAGGTCAGTTCGTGGCCCATCTTCAGTTTAAAGGTCAAAACAAGGCTGGGAAGTTCAAACCTTCTAAATCCAACCTATCTCGTGAACAGATTTCCTTATGGCAGGATTTTGAGAAAAAACACCTTAAAGAAAAACTGACCGGTGTCCTACAAGTTTTTGGAGACCAGCTTTATCTCTTGCCAGAAGTCCTACCCGATATAGGAAAACTCAAGATAGCTCGTAATGGTCTTCATCTTGGAACTTTTAAGAAAAAACGTTTTGAACCAAGTTTTGCTCTTGGCTTAGCTTTAAAACCAAGCAAAGTCAAGCAAGGAATCGAAATTCATCAAGAAGACTTTGTCAAATATGTGGCTGGTGAAACGGTCCAATTAGCTGAAACTCTTCCAAATGGTTGGTACCAAGTTTTGGTTGGTGGAAATGGTCTAGGTTTTGCAAAAGTAACCGGAAATACCTTGAAGAATTATTTTCCCAAGGGCTTGAGGTTTCAGGTGAAAAACTAGTCAAAAACAGTATTCTATGTTATAGTGGAAGTATGGATTTTCCCTGAAAACAATAGAAAATAAGGGCGAAAATTCAAGATATTCATCATTATTTTCAAGGAGACAAATAGTGAAAAAATTTAAAAAACTCACCCTCTCTCTTGCAACTCTTTTACTTGCTGGTTCGCTAGCAGGATGTGCAAGTTGGATTGATCGTGGGGAGTCTATGACGGCTGTCGGTTCAACTGCCCTTCAACCTTTAGTCGAGGCGGCAGCAGATGAATTTGCGTCCGCACACGTTGGTAAAACTGTCAATGTTCAAGGCGGTGGTTCAGGTACAGGTCTGTCTCAAGTCCAGTCTGGGGCGGTAGACGTCGGTAACTCGGATGTATTTGCCGAGGAAAAAGACGGAATCGATGCATCTGCCTTAGTTGACCATAAGGTAGCTGTTGCGGGCATAGCTGTTATCATCAACAAAGAAGTAGATGTTGATAATCTTACGACAGAACAACTTCGCAAAATTTTTACAGGTGAAATTACCAACTGGAAAGAAGTCGGCGGTAAGGATTTAGCTGTTTCTATTATCAACCGTGCTGCGAGCTCAGGTTCTCGTGCTACCTTTGACAGTGTGATTATGAATGGTCAGTCAGCGGTTCAAAGTCAGGAACAGGATTCAAACGGTATGGTGAAGTCCATAGTTTCCCAAACACCAGGTGCTATCTCATACTTGGCTTTCGCCTATGTTGATGATTCTGTTGGGACTATTAAACTTAACGGCTATGAACCAATTTCTGAGAATGTAACCACGAATAACTGGCCTTTGTGGTCGTATGAGCATATGTATACACTAGGTGAGCCTAATGATTTGGTTGCAGAATTCTTGAACTTTGTTCTTTCAGATGAAGCTCAGAATGGAATCGTAAAAGGAATGGGCTATATTTCTGTCAAGGAAATGAAGGTTGAAAAAGATGCTGCAGGTACAGTGACAGCAATAGAAGGGAGCCAATAATGAATCAAGAAGAATTATCAAAAAAATTGCTCTCTCCTTCAAAAAACTCTCGTCTTGAGAAATTAGGAAAAGGGCTAACCTTTGCTTGCCTTTCTTTGATTGTCATCATCGTTGCTATGATTTTGATTTTCGTGGCCCAGAAAGGCTTATCGACCTTCTTTGTCAATGGAGTCAACATTTTTGATTTCCTATTTGGACAGACTTGGAATCCTTCTGGGAAACAATTCGGTGCCCTTCCCATGATTTTAGGTTCCTTTATTGTTACCATCCTGTCAGCTCTTATTGCAACTCCATTTGCCATTGGTGCTGCAGTCTTTATGACAGAAGTGTCACCAAAAGGAGCCAAGATTTTGCAACCTGCTATTGAACTCTTAGTTGGGATTCCTTCAGTAGTTTATGGATTTATAGGTTTGCAGGTCGTAGTGCCTTTTGTTCGAAGTATCTTTGGTGGAACAGGGTTTGGAATCTTGTCAGGAATTTTTGTTCTTTTCGTTATGATCTTGCCAACTGTTACCTTCATGACTACAGATAGCCTACGTGCCGTGCCTCGTCACTATCGTGAAGCTAGTTTGGCTATGGGAGCAACTCGCTGGCAAACTATCTGGCGTGTAACCTTGAAGGCTGCTCGTTCAGGTATTTTTACGGCAGTAGTTTTCGGAATGGCTCGTGCCTTTGGTGAGGCCCTTGCGATTCAGATGGTTGTCGGTAACTCAGCAGTTGTTCCAACTTCATTGACGACACCAGCAGCGACTCTCACATCTGTATTGACCATGGGAATTGGTAATACCGTTATGGGAACTGTTGATAATAATGTTCTTTGGTCACTGGCCTTAGTATTGCTCTTGATGAGTTTGGCCTTTAACAGTGTGATTAAATTGATTACGAAAGAAAGAGGAAAGAAAAACTATGCACGCTAAGAAATTAGATAAACTTGCAACAGCTGTCCTCTACACCATCGCAGGAATCATTGTGACCATTCTAGCTTCCTTGATTCTCTATATCTTGGTTCGAGGCTTACCTCATGTTTCTTGGTCATTCTTGACAGGAAAATCATCCTCTTATCAAGCAGGTGGTGGTATTGGGATTCAGCTTTATAATTCCTTTTTCCTTTTGGTGATTACCTTATTCATCTCTGTGCCTCTATCAATGGGAGCTGGAATTTTCCTAGCAGAGTATGCTAAAAAAGGTCGTATTACCAATTTCGTTCGTACCTGTATTGAAATCTTATCTTCTCTACCATCTGTTGTTGTAGGTCTCTTTGGTTACCTCATCTTTGTAGTCCAGTTTGAGTATGGATTTTCTATTATTTCTGGTGCCTTGGCTTTGACCGTCTTTAACCTACCTCAGATGACTCGTAATGTTGAAGATAGTTTGAAGCACGTTCACCATACGCAACGTGAAGCTGGTTTGGCGCTTGGACTTTCTCGTTGGGAAACAGTCCTACATGTCGTGATTCCTGAAGCTCTTCCTGGAATTGTAACGGGGATCGTGCTTGCATCAGGTCGTATCTTTGGTGAAGCTGCAGCCCTTATCTACACAGCAGGTCAATCGGCACCAGCTCTGGACTGGTCTAACTGGAATGTCCTCAGCGTAACCAGTCCAATCTCAATCTTCCGTCAAGCAGAAACCTTGGCCGTCCATATCTGGAAAGTCAACAGTGAAGGAACCATTCCTGATGGAACTTTGGTTTCAGCAGGTTCTGCTGCGGTGCTCTTAATCTTTATCTTGATCTTTAACTTTGGAGCACGTAAACTCGGAAGCTATCTACATAAGAAATTAACTGCTGCCTAAAGGAGAAGCCATGTCGAAATATAATTGGGATGAAAGGCATATCATTACTTTTCCAGAAGAAAAAGTGGCCCTCTCTACGAAGGATTTACATGTTTACTACGGTAAAAATGAATCCATCAAGGGCGTGGATATGCAATTCGAAAAAAATAAAATTACAGCTTTAATCGGTCCATCAGGATCAGGTAAATCAACCTACCTACGCAGTCTCAACCGTATGAATGATACCATTGATATTGCTAAAGTTACAGGCCAAATTCTCTATCAAGGAATTGACGTTAACCGTCCTGAGATCAATGTTTATGAAATGCGTAAACATATTGGAATGGTTTTTCAACGTCCAAATCCATTTGCTAAATCAATCTACCGCAACATCACCTTTGCACATGAACGTGCAGGTGTTAAGGACAAGAAAGTCCTAGATGAAATTGTTGAAACCTCACTTCGCCAGGCTGCCCTCTGGAATCAGGTTAAAGACGACCTTCATAAGTCAGCCTTGACGCTTTCAGGTGGTCAGCAGCAACGTCTCTGTATCGCGCGTGCTATTTCTGTAAAACCAGACATTCTCTTGATGGATGAGCCGGCGTCAGCCTTGGATCCGATTGCGACAGCTCAGCTTGAGGAAACTATGCTGGAGTTGAAGAAGGACTTTACCATCATTATCGTGACCCACAGTATGCAACAGGCTGCGCGCGCAAGTGATTACACTGGATTTTTCTATTTGGGTGATTTAATTGAGTACGATAAAACGTCAAATATTTTCCAAAATGCCAAGCTACAGTCTACCAATGACTACGTAACTGGACACTTTGGTTAGAAAGGAAACAGTATGACAGAACCGATTTTACAGGTCAAAGACCTGTCTGTTTATTACAACAAAAAGAAGGCTTTGAATAGTGTTTCCTTATCTTTCCAACCCAAGGAAATTACTGCTCTTATAGGTCCATCAGGATCAGGAAAATCAACCCTGCTCAAGGCTATTAACCGAATGGGTGACCTTAATCCTGAAGTGACGACAACTGGATCAGTGGTTTATAATGGGCACAATATCTATAGTCCGCGTACCGACACGGTTGAATTACGTAAGGAAATTGGAATGGTCTTCCAACAACCCAATCCCTTCCCAATGTCTATCTACGAAAATGTTGTTTATGGACTAAGAATTAATGGAGAGAAAGACAAGCAAGTCTTGGACGAAGCTGTGGAGAAAGCTTTACAGCGTGCTTCAATCTGGGATGAGGTCAAGGATCGCTTGCATGATTCAGCAATTGGTCTATCAGGTGGACAACAACAACGTGTCTGTGTAGCCCGTGTTTTGGCAACCAGTCCAAAGATTATCCTCTTGGATGAGCCGACCTCAGCCTTAGACCCTATCTCAGCTGGAAAAATCGAAGAAACCCTATATAGTCTTAAGGACAAGTACACCATGCTATTGGTTACTCGTTCCATGCAGCAAGCATCTCGAATCTCTGATAAAACAGGCTTTTTCCTCAATGGAGATTTGATTGAATTTAACGATACCAAGGAAATGTTCCTCTATCCACAACATAAGGAAACAGAAGATTACATTTCAGGTAAATTTGGATAAGGAGAAAAAGATGTTACGATCTCAATTTGAAGAAGATTTAGAGAAATTGCATAACCAATTCTACGCTATGGGACAAGAAGTTCTTTCCCAAATCAATCGTACTGTACGTGCTTTTGTCACCCATGACCGTGACTTGGCTAAAGAAGTCATTGAGCAAGACGCAGAAGTCAATGAATACGAATTGAAACTTGAAAAGAAATCATTTGAAATCATTGCCCTTCAACAGCCGGTATCACAAGACCTACGTACAGTTCTAACAGTTCTAAAGGCTGTTTCAGACTTGGAACGTATGGGTGACCACGCAGTATCCATTGCTGAGGCAACCATTCGTATGAAGGGTGAACAACGCATCCCAGCAGTTGAAGAAGAAATCAAAAAGATGGGACGTGATGTTAAAGATTTCGTAGAAACAACCCTTGAACTTTACCTAAACGGATCAGTTGATAAGGCCTATGAAGTTGCAACCATGGATGAAAAAATCAACCATTACTTTGAAAATATTCGTGATCTGGCAACTGAAGAAATCAGAAAGAATCCAGATGCTATTGTCACAGGTCGTGATTACTTCCAAGTGATTTCATACTTGGAGCGCATCGGTGACTATGCTAAAAATATCTGTGAATGGGTTGTTTACTTTGAAACAGGTAAGATTGTCGAATTGTAAAATATTTAGAAGATAAAAATTATTGTGAAAGCTTACTTTTTAATATAGTAAGCTTTCATTGTATCGATAGTTTACTTTGTCAGAGGTGAATAATGAACTATATACAGAGTATAAGAAAAAAAGTTGGAAAAGATAAAATTATTCTAAATTTTACTTGTGGAATTTTAAGTCAATCAGGAAAAATATTATTACAAAAACGAGCAGACAAAGGAACTTGGGGGTTACCAGGTGGTGCTATTGAATTAGGTGAATCGGCTGTAGAAGCATTAGTGAGAGAGTTTTATGAAGAAACTGGAGTGAAAGTAATAGTGAAAAAACTCTTAAATGTTTATACAAAATATTCAGATAGTTATCCAAATGGTGATGAGGCACAAGTTATTACAATGTTGTATTTAGTTACATCTGAAACTTCGATCTCTACAAATGTTTTTACGAGTGATGAAACTTTAGAATTAGGGTTGTTTGATCACAGGGACATGCAAAATATCACAATTGTAAACCAGCAACATCAAGATATGATAAATGATTTTTTTGAAAATTGTTTCCCAATAGATAGATAAACCAATCATTGAATTTGTATTTTTTATAAATTTATTCTATGGAAAACGCAAGAAAATGTTGACAATTATTTTTAATTAAGTTATAATTATACAAAATTGATAGAGAGGTTGTTTATTTATGAAGTTTAAAAAATGGATATTTGTCTTATGTAGTTTTCTTGCAAGTTTCTTTTTAGTTGCTTGCCAATCATCTAGCTCAAGTTCACAGTCTGCAGTAGAGGCAATCAAACAAAAAGGTAAATTAGTTGTCGCAACTAGCCCAGACTATGCACCATTTGAATTTCAAGCACTTGTGGATGGCAAGAACCAAGTCGTAGGTGCTGATATTGATATGGCACAAGCTATCGCTGATGAACTTGGAGTGAAATTGGAAGTTTCCAGCATGAGTTTTGATAATGTCTTGACCAGTCTTCAAACAGGGAAAGCAGATTTGGCCATTGCGGGAATTAGTGCAACTGAAGAAAGAAAAGAAGTCTTTGATTTCTCAATTCCTTACTATGAGAACAAGATTAGCTTCCTAATCAGAAAAACTGATCTTGAAAAATACAAAGATTTAGATTCTCTAGCAAGTGCAAATATTGCAGCTCAAAAAGGAACTGTTCCTGAATCTATGGTCAAAGAGCAACTTCCTAAAGCGCAGTTGACTTCATTGACAAATATGGGTGAAGCTGTTAATGAACTTCAATCAGGTAAGGTTGATGCTGTTCATATGGACGAGCCAGTAGCCCTCAGCTATGCAACAAAAAATGCTGACTTGGCTGTCGCAACAGTAAGCTTAACTATGAAAGAAGGCGAAGAAAATGCAGTTGCTATCAAGAAAGGCAACTCAGATTTGAAGGAAGTAGTTGATAAGGTTATTCAAAAACTGAAAGATGACGGTACTTATCAAACATATCTTGAAAAAGCTGCCAAGCTAACAGAAGTAGAGCAATAAAAAATAACAGAGGCTGGGACAAAAGTCCTAGCCTCTCAATTGTCATTGGATTATCAAGCAAGACGCAGTGGTTGAGTGGGCTCTACTACGCTGATTTCATCAGCTTTTACAGCCTTACTCAACTGTGCGGAGGTGGGACGATGAAATCGAATTCTAACGAATTACCGATTTCTGTCCCACTCTCTGTTTTTAAGTAATTTAATGTTGTTTCAAGATTTTCTAAAGGAACCTTAGCAAATTGATAGGGGCAAGTCTCAATGTAGGACGATTCGAAAAAGTCTAGATTTAAAGAGCTGTGTTTGAGGCTTGCAATCTTAGGATAGTTTCTGAGATCAAGCAAAAGTCCATCATGGAGAGGATAGTTTGGCAGGGAAAGGGGATAAGATTTTAATAGCTTATGAATGAAGCCTTGACTTTTCTCTTGCAGTGCCAATCTTGCTACTCTATTTTTTTCAAAGAGTTGACTATCAATGTAGAGTGATAAAGCCTTTTGCATAATAAGGTTGTTATCATAGTCCAGAATGTTTTTGTAGGCCACAAAAAGACCTTTAATAGGATTTGGAAGTATGAGAGCAGTAATTCGAAGTGCAGGGAAAATACTTGTTGAAAAAGACTTGATGTAGATGACCAAATCATTTTGGTCCAAATAATGAAAGGTTTGTCCCATTTTAGGATCTAGGTCTCCCAGATAATCATCTTCAACGATATAAATTTGATATTTGGCTGCTAGATCAAGGATAGCACGTTTCTCCTCTTCAGAATATGAATGACCCAGAGGATAGTGGAATCGAGGAATGGTGTAGAAAAATTTAATGTTACCACTTTGAAAATGTTTCTCAAGTTCTTTCAGGTCAATGCCATCCACGCGACGTTCAATGGTTCGATAGGGGATATTTTGAGCCAGCAGAAGTTGGTTCATTCGGTGATAGGTTGGTTGTTCGACCAGTATTTCTTGGCCCTTACCTGGAAAGTCAATTTGAGAAAGAATAAACAGTGCTTGCTGGGTTCCAGTTGTCATGACTAATTGATCGGGTTTACTATAGATAGCTTGGTCAAACAGTAGTTTATGAACAGACTTTCGTAATTCTTCTAAACCCTCTTGGTGTTCATAGTAGTTGTAGAGATAATTTTCTCGACCGATCAAGCTTTCATTGACACAAAGACGAAAATCATCATAGGCAGCAGCATGTTCGTCATTGACCGAGATAACGAGGTCTTCGTGGCTAGCTTGTTGTTCTAAAACATAATAGCCACTTTGAGGTTTGGAGTAAATGTATTTCTCGTATCGGAGCTCTAAGAGTGCGCGCTGTATGGTGTCTTTGCTACAGTGAAAATCTTGACTGAGTTTTCGGATAGAAGGTAGACGACTTCCTGTTTGAAGTTTTCCTGATTCAATCTCTTCTTTTAGATAGTGAACAACTTGTTCGTACTTACTTTCTTGCTTCATTCCAGACCTTTCTTGATTTTGTTACATTGTACCTTTTTTTTAAACGTTTGGCAATGTTAAAAGGTGGTCTAGCATTCAATTCTAAGAAGAAATGTGATATACTTAGTAAGTAAATTTTCAAAGAAGAGTGAGATGATAAAGGTGCAAGAACCAGTTAAATTATTCCAATATAATACTTTGGGAGCTTTGATGGCAGGACTTTACGGCGGGACCATGACAGTTGGTGAGTTACTTGAACATGGAGATTTAGGGCTAGGAACCTTGGACTCTATTGATGGGGAGTTAATTGTCTTAGATGGTAAAGCCTATCAAGCTAAAGGTTCAGGTGAGAAACCTGAAATCGTTGAAGTTTCACCAGATGCACTGATTCCTTATGCGGCAGTTGTACCCCACCAGGCAGAAGTTATTTTCCGCCAGCGTTTTGAAATGACTGATCAGGAACTAGAAAAACGTATTGAGTCCTACTATGATGGAGAAAATCTTTTCCGTTCGATTAAGATTCATGGTGATTTTAAACACATGCATGTTCGCATGATTCCAAAATCGACAAGCGAAACAAAATTTGCTGAGGTTGCGACTCATCAGCCTGAATATAGTTGCGAAGATGTCTCTGGGACTATCGTTGGATTCTGGACACCTGAAATTTTCCATGGTGTCAGTGTCGCAGGCTATCATTTGCACTTTATTTCAGATGACCTAACCTTTGGTGGTCACGTTATGGACTTTGTCATCAAGGAAGGAATCGTAGAGGTTGGAGCTGTCGATCAGTTGGATCAACGTTTCCCTGTCCAGGATCGTCAGTACCTCTTTGCTAAGTTCAATGTTGATGAGATGAAAAAAGATATCGATCAGGCTGAATAAAAGGAGAAAAGTATGAAAATTCATGTAATAATCACAATGATAGCTTTATTTGTAATTCTCATAGCTGCCATTTGGTTCTCAAAAAAGAAGTACAAGATTAACCTTTCAGTTTTAGGACTTGGGGCAGTTGCATTTTTTGTCTCATCTCAAGTACTGGAGAAAATTGTTCACCTTATAGTTCTTCATCCACAAAAGGATGGGACAGTTCCACTCATGACGGAAAATCCCCTTCTCTATGTGATTTACGGGATCTTTATGGCTGCTTTATTTGAAGAAACAGCTCGGCTTGTCTTCTTTAAATGGTTGGAGAAGAAGAGAGCTTTGGAAGATTCAGATGCCCTCGCCTATGGACTTGGTCATGGTGGCTTGGAATTGCTCTACCTCGGAATGGGAAGCTTGATTAGTCTTTTGATCCTCTTTTCCTTATTAGAGTCTTCAAATCCAGATTTGGCAAATCTCCTTCCCAAAAATACACTTGAAACAGTACAATCTCTATCTGGATGGCAGGTTTATTTACTTGGTGTTGAGCGTGTGCTTGCTCTTGTTATGCAAATCGGTCTCTCTTTCTGGGTTTATCAAGCAGTCCGTCAAAAGAATTGGATTTATCTAGTAACTGCTTATGGTTTACATGCCTTCTTTGATCTGGCTCCGAGTCTATCTCAGGTTGGTTGGATTTCAAATCCGCTTCTTGTTGAAGGATTGTTAGCAGTGGAAGTTGTTCTATTTGTATACTTTACAAAAACTATCTTATATAAAAAATAATCATGCAAAAGAGGTCTGACCTCTTTTTTACTTGTGTGAATAAAAAAAGCTTTTCAAATCGTCGAAAAAAATCGCTAAAAATGGTATAATGGAATGAATTTTATAAAAGGATAAGAAAGATGACTGTATTAGAAAAATTAAAAGAAACATTAGAAGGAATTGATATTCGATTCGATGAGCCATTGAAAACTTATACCTATACCAAAGTCGGAGGGAAGGCAGATTACTTAGCTTTTCCTCGCAATCATTATGAGATGGCCCGTGTGGTTAAGTTCGCTAATCAAGAAAATATCCCATGGATGGTTCTTGGAAATGCCAGTAATATTATCGTCCGAGAAGGCGGAATTCGTGGCTTTGTCATTATGTGTGACAAGCTCAACAATGTTTCAGTCGATGGTTACACCATTGAAGCAGAAGCGGGAGCTAACTTGATTGAGACCACTCGTATCGCTCTACGCCATAGTTTGACAGGATTTGAGTTTGCCTGTGGCATTCCCGGAAGCGTCGGTGGAGCTGTCTTTATGAATGCTGGTGCTTATGGAGGTGAGATTGCTCATATTTTGCAGTCTTGCAAAGTATTGACCAAGGATGGGGAAATCGAGACTTTATCAGCCAAGGACTTGGCCTTTGGTTACCGTCATTCAGCTATTCAAGATTCTGGAGCAGTAGTCTTATCAGCTAAATTTGCACTATCTCCAGGGAATTATGAGATTATTAATCAAGAAATGGGCCGCTTGACCCACCTTCGTGAACTCAAACAACCTTTGGAATATCCATCATGTGGTTCTGTCTTTAAACGTCCGGTTGGGCATTTTGCAGGACAATTGATTTCAGAAGCTGGTTTGAAGGGCTACCGTATCGGTGGTGTCGAAGTCTCAGAAAAACATGCAGGCTTTATGATTAATGTAGCCGATGGGACTGCTCGAGATTATGAAGACTTAATTGAGTCTGTCATTGAAAAAGTTAAAGAACATTCAGGTGTTACCTTAGAGCGAGAAGTTCGTATCTTGGGTGAACACGAATAACATTATTATTACACATTATACAAAGATTGGGATTCTTTCGCTAGATATGGTTTGGGTCAATTCCTTACAGTTATTGCTAGCATTTAACAAGGTCCCAATCTGTTAATTTACGAAGAAAAAGGAATTTAGAGGAATTGAAAAAACCAATTATCGAATTCAGAAACGTTTCTAAAGTTTTTGAAGATAGTGACACTAAGGTTCTCAAGGATATTAACTTTGAGTTGGAAGAAGGAAAATTTTATACACTGCTAGGAGCTTCTGGTTCAGGAAAATCAACCATTCTCAATATTATCGCCGGTTTGCTGGATGCAACGACGGGTGATATTTTACTGGACGGCGTAAGAATCAATGATATCCCTACCAATAAGCGCGATGTTCACACAGTCTTCCAATCTTACGCCTTGTTCCCGCACATGAATGTCTTTGAAAATGTTGCCTTTCCATTGCGATTACGCAAGGTCGATAAAAAAGAAATCGAACAACGTGTCTTAGAAGTTCTCAAGATGGTACAGCTTGAAGGCTATGAAAAACGTTCTATCCGTAGGTTATCTGGAGGCCAACGTCAGCGTGTAGCTATTGCGCGTGCGATTATCAACCAGCCTCGTGTGGTGCTCTTGGATGAACCCTTGTCAGCCCTTGACTTGAAGTTGCGGACAGACATGCAGTACGAACTGCGTGAGCTGCAACAACGCTTGGGTATCACCTTTGTCTTTGTTACTCACGATCAGGAAGAAGCCTTGGCCATGAGTGACTGGATTTTTGTCATGAATGACGGGGAAATCGTTCAGTCAGGAACACCAGTTGACATCTACGACGAGCCAATCAATCACTTTGTTGCAACCTTCATCGGTGAATCAAATATCTTGCCAGGGACCATGATTGAGGACTACTTGGTCGAGTTCAACGGCAAACGCTTTGAAGCGGTCGATGGTGGGATGAAGCCAAATGAACCGGTCGAAGTCGTCATTCGTCCAGAGGACTTGCGCATTACTCTTCCAGAAGAAGGAAAACTTCAAGTGAAGGTCGATACGCAGCTCTTCCGTGGGGTTCACTATGAGATTATCGCCTATGACGAACTTGGTAATGAATGGATGATCCACTCGACTCGTAAGGCCATCGTTGGTGAGGAAATCGGTCTGGACTTTGAACCAGAAGACATCCACATCATGCGTCTCAATGAAACAGAAGAAGAGTTCGATGCTCGTATCGAAGAGTACGTAGAAATCGAAGAGCATGAAGCAGGTTTGATTAACGCTATTGAGGAGGAAAGAGATGAAGAAAACAACCTCTAAACTCTTTGTCGTGCCCTACATGCTTTGGATTGCCCTCTTTGTATTGGCACCCTTGGTCTTGATTTTTGGACAATCATTTTTCAACATCGAAGGTCAGTTTAGTTTAGAAAACTATAAATCCTATTTTGCGTCGCAAAACTTAACCTATCTCAAAATGAGCTTCAACTCAGTTCTCTATGCAGGGATTGTAACTCTAGTGACGCTTCTTATCAGTTATCCAACAGCCCTCTTTTTGACTCGTCTCAAACACCGTCAACTATGGCTTATGCTAATCATTTTGCCAACCTGGATCAATCTTCTCCTTAAGGCTTATGCCTTTATCGGGATTTTTGGTCAAAATGGCTCTATTAATCAATTTCTAGAATTTATCGGAATTGGTTCTCAGCAGTTGCTATTTACAGATTTCTCATTTATCTTTGTTGCAAGCTACATCGAGCTTCCATTTATGATTTTGCCAATCTTCAATGTCTTGGATGATATGGATAACAATCTCATCAATGCCAGCTATGACCTTGGTGCAACCAAGTGGGAAACCTTCCGTCATGTCATTTTCCCTCTATCTATGAACGGGGTGCGAAGCGGAGTCCAATCTGTCTTTATCCCAAGTTTGAGTCTTTTCATGTTGACCCGTTTGATTGGGGGGAACCGAGTGATTACTTTGGGGACTGCCATCGAGCAGAACTTCTTGACCAATGACAACTATGGTATGGGTTCAACAATCGGTGTTGTTCTTATCCTGACTATGTTTATCACTATGTGGGTGACTAAGGAAAGGAGAGAACGATGAAAAAATTATCAAATCTTTACCTAGCCTTTGTCTTTATTGTCCTTTATTTGCCAATCTTTTACCTGATCGGATATGCCTTCAATGCCGGGGATGATATGAATAGCTTTACAGGCTTTAGTTTGTCTCACTTTGAAACCATGTTTGGAGATGGAAGACTCATGCTCATCTTGGTTCAGACCTTTTTACTAGCCTTTCTATCAGGCTTGATAGCAACAGTGATTGGGACTTTTGGGGCTATCTATATTTACCAATCACGCAAAAAATACCAAGAAACCTTTCTATCTCTCAATAACATTTTGATGGTTGCGCCAGACGTTATGATTGGTGCTAGCTTCTTGATTCTCTTTACCCAACTCAAGTTTTCGCTTGGTTTTCTGACAGTCTTGTCCAGTCACGTGGCTTTCTCTATTCCAATTGTAGTGCTCATGGTCTTGCCTCGATTGAAAGAGATGAATGGAGATATGATTCATGCGGCCTATGACCTTGGAGCTAGCCAGTTCCAGATGTTTAAGGAAATTATGCTCCCTTACCTAACGCCTTCTATCATCGCAGGCTACTTTATGGCTTTCACCTATTCACTAGATGACTTTGCCGTGACCTTCTTTGTAACGGGTAATGGATTTTCAACCCTCTCAGTTGAGATCTACTCTCGAGCTCGTAAGGGAATTTCGCTAGAAATCAATGCTCTTTCAGCCTTGGTCTTTCTCTTTAGTATTATCCTGGTTGTAGGGTATTACTTCATTTCACGTGAGAAGGAGGAACAAGCATGAAACGACTCTATTCATTTTTAGCAGGAATTTTAGCGATTATCCTTGTCTTGTGGGGAATTTCCTATCATCTTGATAGAAAAATCAATAGTCGGGATAGTCAAAAACTGGTTATCTACAACTGGGGAGACTATATAGATCCTGAACTTCTGGAGAAATTTACAGAAGAAACAGGAATCCAAGTCCAGTACGAAACCTTTGACTCTAACGAAGCCATGTACACGAAAATCAAGCAGGGTGGAACAACCTATGATATTGCTATCCCAAGTGAGTACATGATTAATAAGATGAAGGATGAAGATCTTCTAGTTCCACTGGATTATAGTAAGATTGAGGGAATTGAGAATATCGGTCCAGAGTTTCTCAACCAGTCTTTTGACCCAAACAACCAGTACTCAATCCCATATTTCTGGGGAACTTTGGGAATTGTCTACAATGAAACCATGGTGGAAGAAGCGCCTGAACATTGGGATGACCTCTGGAAACCAGAATACAAGGATTCGATCATGCTCTTTGATGGGGCGCGTGAGGTTCTTGGTTTAGGTCTTAACTCACTAGGCTATAGCCTTAACTCAAAAAATCCAGAGCAACTGTCACAAACGGTTGATAAACTGTATGAGTTGACTCCTAATATCAAGGCTATTGTAGCCGATGAGATGAAGGGTTACATGATTCAGAATAATGCTGCTATCGGTGTGACTTTCTCAGGGGAAGCTAGCCAGATGTTGGAAAAGAATCCTAACCTCAAATATGTCGTTCCAACTGAAGCAAGTAACCTCTGGTTTGATAATATGGTTATTCCCAAGACTGTTAAGAACCAGGATGCAGCTTATGCCTTTATCAACTTCATGTTGAAACCCGAAAATGCTCTCAAGAATGCTGAGTATGTCGGCTACTCAACACCAAACAATACAGCTAGGGAAATGCTCCCAGAGGAGACAAAAGAGGATAAGTCCTTCTATCCAGATGCAGATACTATGAAACACCTAGAAGTTTATGAGAAATTTGACCATAAATGGACAGGTATCTATAGTGACCTCTTCCTACAATTTAAGATGTATCGGAAGTAGCGGTTTTCCAACTGTCGTAAAAAATTTCAATTAAAGTAGAACAAAACCTAGCTATGAGTAACTAGTAAAGTTTCTATAGCTAGGTTTTATTATTGTTACAAGTGTTAAGTAGTAATAATTTGTGAATCGTGTTATAATTTTCTAATCATAAGGAATCTATCTTTTCATAGAAAAAGTGATTAGGGTAGTATTTGTAGGAGTATTATGTCTATTTCGTTTACTTATTGTGGAGTTGCATGTGGAGTCATTTCTGTAGATGACAAATTTTATATAGGAATTGACCCTGACTTATCCCCTAAAGGTACTTTAGTTCAATTTAATGGTTTTGTATCTAAAAAACAAACTGATGTCAATAACGACAAGAAGTTACTTGATAATGTTAATATTTGGTTAATAACTCATGGTCACCAAGACCATTTAGATGAAGTTGGCAAAGGATACCTGAAGGATAAAACTGTAATTACTCCCAACAGAAAAATCACAAAAGATTTGTCATGTTTAAAAAGTATAGTTTTAAATTGGGGAGAAGAGCAGTTGTTTTCAGTTGATGAATATCAAATTGCCATTAAAGCTGTACCGTCTTATCATGCGAGTAATTATATAATGCAAAAAATAGTTGGAAAGGTTAATGGATATCAAATAACAATCACAAATCCTTTGCAAACTAAAATAATCTACTTTACAGGTGACACGATTTTATATCCAAGGGTAACAGATTTTGTTCCCCAAAAAAGTGATGCTATTTTTGCAAATCTTGGAGCCGTTAAATCTGATTCATTTGGTGGTCCATTCACAATGAATTTAAAGATGTTACAGCAATTAGAAACTATACTCCAGCCCCAAAATATCTATCCAATTCATATTGATGATTATAGTCATTACCAGACGACAAAAACAGAAGTTGAAGCTTCCAATTATACAGTCCTATCTGTAGGAGAGACGATTACTATATAAGCTTCAGAATCTATTACTTGGTGTAGTACCGATAAAATTATAAAACTTGACTAATTTCTATCAAAACGGTATAATACTAGAGTTGAGAATTGATTTTCTCTCCATCTTAGTTCAGAGAATTGGCGGTGCTGCGAGCCATCTAAGATAGAAAATCATGCTACTCAATCTAACAATTGCATAAGAACGAAAGAATGACAAGTTCATTGAATGAAGGTGGTACCGCGGTTTTTCGCCCTTCGTGATATGGATTTGTCTTTTATTTTTGGAGGTGTTTATGAGAACATTTCTTGTCAAACAAAAATTTCGCCTAGGTGGTGAACGCTTTGATATCAAGGATGAGTTGGGCAATGTTGCCTATCAGGTTGAAGGTTCATTTTTAAAGATTCCGAAGACCTTTACCATCTATGATATTGCTGGTGAACAGGTCAGTGAGATTAGTAAGGAAGTCTTAACTTTTCTACCTCGTTTTGAAATTCAACTGAGTAACGGCAATCATTTTTATATTCGGAAGAAGTTGACTTTCTGGAAGGATAATTATGAGTTTGACAATCTCGGCCTTCGCATCGAAGGAAATGTCTGGGATTTGAATTTTAAATTGCTGGATGATCGTGACCAAGTGATTGCTGAGATTACCAAGGAACTTTTCCATTTAACCTCTACCTATACTGTAACAGTCTATGACGAATCTTATGCAGACCTAGTCATTTCCCTCTGTGTCTCTATCGACTATGTAGAAATGCTAGAAAGCCAATCAAATTAGTAAAAAGGAGATACATATGAAACAATTATCTAGTGCACAAGTCCGCCAAATGTGGCTTGATTTCTGGGCTACAAAAGGCCACTCAGTAGAACCATCCGTTAGCTTGGTTCCAGTAAACGACCCAACACTTTTGTGGATCAATTCAGGGGTTGCAACCCTTAAGAAATACTTTGATGGGACTATTATCCCTGAAAATCCACGTATTACCAATGCCCAAAAAGCCATCCGTACTAACGACATCGAAAACGTAGGGAAGACTGCCCGTCACCATACTATGTTTGAAATGTTGGGGAACTTCTCAATCGGGGATTACTTCCGTGACGAAGCAATTACATGGGCATATGAGCTTTTGACAAGTCCTGAGTGGTTTGACTTCCCTAAAGACAAACTTTACATGACTTATTATCCAGCTGACAAGGATTCATACAACCGCTGGATTGAAGTGGGAGTAGATCCAAGTCATTTGATCCCAATCGAAGACAACTTCTGGGAAATCGGTGCGGGACCTTCTGGACCTGATACAGAAATCTTCTTTGACCGTGGAGAAGCCTTTGACCCAGAAAACATCGGTCTCCGTCTGCTTGCAGAAGATATCGAAAATGACCGTTACATCGAAATCTGGAACATTGTCTTGTCACAATTTAACGCTGACCCAGCAGTTCCTCGTAGCGAATACAAGGAATTGCCACACAAGAACATTGATACGGGCGCTGGTTTGGAGCGTTTGGTAGCCGTTATCCAAGGTGCTAAGACCAACTTTGAAACTGACCTCTTCATGCCAATCATCCGTGAAGTGGAGAAATTGTCTGGTAAGGTCTATGACCAAGATGGCGACAACATGAGCTTTAAGGTCATCGCTGACCACATCCGTTCTCTTTCATTTGCGATTGGGGATGGTGCTCTTCCTGGAAATGAAGGTCGTGGTTATGTCCTCCGTCGTTTGCTCCGTCGTGCCTCTATGCATGGTCAAAAATTGGGCATCAACGAGCCTTTCCTTTACAAACTCGTTCCAACTGTTGGAAAAATCATGGAAAGTTACTACCCAGAAGTGCTTGAAAAACGTGACTTTATCGAGAAAATCGTCAAGAGCGAAGAAGAGTCATTTGCTCGTACCCTTCACTCAGGTCAGCATTTTGCAGAAACAATCGTAGCAGACTTGAAAGAAAAAGGCCAAACAGTTATCGCTGGACAAGATGTCTTCAAACTCTATGATACATACGGATTCCCAGTAGAGTTGACAGAAGAAATCGCTGAAGAAGCAGGAATGACTGTAGACCGTGAAGGCTTTGAAGCAGCCATGAAAGAGCAACAAGAACGTGCGCGTGCATCAGCTGTTAAAGGCGGATCCATGGGGATGCAAAATGAAACCCTTCAAAACATCACTGTAGAGAGTGTCTTCAACTACAATGCCAGCCAATTACCTTCAAAATTAGTGGCTATCGTAGCGGACAATGCGGAAGTAGAAGCTGTTTCAGAAGGAACTGCATCACTGATCTTTGCAGAAACTCCATTTTACGCTGAAATGGGGGGACAAGTAGCTGACCATGGTCAAATCTTGGATGCTGCAGGAAATGTCGTAGCGACTGTGACAGACGTTCAAAAAGCACCAAACGGACAAGCATTGCATACCGTTGAAGTTCTTGCTCCTCTTGCTTTAAACCAAGAATACACTTTGGCTATCGATAGCAATCGTCGTCATCGTGTCATGAAGAACCACACAGCCACTCACTTGCTCCATGCAGCTCTTCATAATATCCTTGGCCACCATGCTACTCAAGCAGGATCTCTGAATGAAGTAGAATTCCTTCGCTTTGACTTCACTCACTTCCAAGCTGTCACTCCTGAAGAATTACGCGCTATTGAGCAACAAGTCAATGAGAAGATCTGGGAAGCCATCGCAGTGGAAACTGTTGAGACAGACATTGACACAGCCAAAGAAATGGGAGCTATGGCCCTCTTTGGTGAGAAATACGGTAAAGAAGTCCGTGTTGTGACCATTGGTGACTACTCAGTTGAACTTTGTGGTGGTACTCACGTAGGTAACACTTCTGAAATTGGTCTCTTCAAGATTGTTAAGGAAGAAGGAATCGGATCAGGAACTCGTCGTATCTTGGCAGTGACTGGTAAGGAAGCCTTCGAAGCTTATCGTGAACAAGAAGATGCACTGAAAGCAGTCGCAGCAACCTTGAAAGCACCTCAACTCAAAGAAGTACCTCATAAGGTTGAAGGACTTCAAGAACAACTCCGTCAATTACAAAAAGAAAATGCAGAATTGAAGGAAAAAGCGGCAGCAGCAGCGGCAGGTGATGTCTTCAAAGACGTTAAGGAAGCAAATGGCCACCGTTACATTGCGAGTCAAGTTTCTGTTTCAGATGCAGGTGCTCTTCGTACCTTTGCAGATAACTGGAAGCAAAAAGACTACTCAGACGTCCTTGTTCTTGTCGCAGCCATCGGTGACAAGGTCAACCTTCTTGTAGCTAGCAAGACAAAAGACATCCACGCAGGTAACTTGGTTAAAGAATTAGCTCCAATCGTTGATGGACGTGGTGGTGGTAAACCAGACATGGCCATGGCAGGAGGAAGCAACCAAGCGAAAATCCAAGAATTATTGGATGCAGTAGCAGGTAAACTATAAACAGAAAATCTACCAATTTTGGTAGATTTTTTATTTATTAGAGGTTATTAGAAATATTCTCTTCATAACTAATTAGAAAATAACGGTCATTTCTTTAGTAGTAAATGAATCCAATCTATCCTATGGTGAAATAATTACTAAAAATATGATGATTCCAAAACACAGAAATATAAAAAAATGTACATAGGGAGAAAAAATGTATAAATTCGTAGATTATTTTTATAAGTTGTGATAAAATTAATTTGAGCCATTGTGTTTCAATTAATATAAAGGAGAAGAAAAATGAAAAGGAGAAAGTCCTTATGGAAAACCTTTTTGAGGAAAGGTTTTGCCCTATTCACCATATTGATGATGCTAGGACAAATGAGCCAAGGAACTGTATCAGTTCTGGCTAAAGAACTAGCGGTCGGAGATAATGGTGCCTTAGATGTTAGTCTATTGTATGGCGATAAACAAGACCATCCTGGTGGGATGGCCTATAGTACAGGTGACACTATGTCTGGGTACATCCAGATTACACCTAAAAATTTGACAACAGACCTTGATGATGTTGCTGTGAATCTAGTGTTACCAGGGAAATACCTGGATGAGGTTAATATTCCCGATTTCAATAGTAGTTCGCAACATGATGCACCAGCTGTGACCAAGGTAGGAGATGACTACCATGTAACTCTACATTTTACGAACTACCAAAAATCTGAAGTCTTGACCCTGCCATTCATCGCCAAGTTTAAGTTAGGATTCCCTCCTACCAACTACTTGATGGATATTACAGGGACGCTCAATATCAATGGTGCTGAGACTGCTTTAAATAGTATCACTTGGAAGCCTCAATACAAGGATTATACCTTGACCAAGTTTGTCAATCAGAACTATAATGCGACGATGTCTAGAGACTATGCGGAAGCATCTCCAGGGATTGTAACTGGAGCAGATGGCAAAAAGTACATTGAAAAAACTACCTCAGTTCCGTTTGCCTTCTTGTTAGATGGAATGCGTGGACAGTACAATGGTAGCTATCGTCAGTTGGAATCTGCAACGATCACAGATAAGCTGCCAACCTATACGGACAAAGATGGAAAAACTCGTACAGCGGTTCTAGATATAGAAAAATCAGAAGGCTGGGTCGACAATGGGGATGGCACAGTTTCAAAAACTTTTGTGGCTGATGAAAATAAAAATGTTCAAAGTTACCACGGAGATTTGATGCAAAAGATTCAAGACAAGAGTTTCTTGTACTTGAAGTTCCCTGATTTGGTCATGGAGAAAGACCAAACCCTAGAGGATGTCTTAGTGAAAGACTTGACTAATACTGCAACTGTCGTGGGGGTTCCTGCGGAACGTGGGGAGGGAGAACCTGATGTAACGGCTGAAGACTCTCTCATCTTCCGATTAACCTCTCGTGACTTGGAAGGAAAAGGATCTTTTGCGAAACAAGCAGAAGGAAATGTTTACGACTCGACCGACTACAAGGCAGCCAACTACAAATGGCTCTTGAAATACAATAACATCACACCATTTGCTCAGAAAAACCTTGTCTTTTATGACGAGCAAGTAGACTCTCGTTTGAAGTTCACTAAGATAGAATATACTCGCATGATGATTGGGAACTATGGAAATGGACCTTTGATCAATCAATATGTAAAACGCATCATCCTTACAATGGAAGATGGTTCGACCAAAGAAATCCAACCAGAGGCAGACAAGGATGGATTTGGAAGTACTGATTTGACCAAATATGGAACGGTCGTTGGCTGGAAGCTGGAGATGAAAGATGATTTTGAGCTTCCATCAGGTCAAGGGATTTTTATTACTACCTACACAGCCTTCAAAGATCCAGAAAAAACTCAATACGACGAGAATGATGAGACCAAGAATGTCTATGAAAATACTGGTCGCATTACTTATAAAACTCAATCAGGCGCAGATAGAGATCAATCTGCTAAATGGAAATTTAAGCTTCTTCCATTGACAGAAAATGTTGAACTAACTAAAAATACTGATTATAACAATGTCCAGTTCACAGATGGGAAAACTATTCGTTTTGCTCTATCTGCGGAGAATGTGCGTTTGGATCCAGGTAAGGACTACAAAGACTTGCGAGTCATTGACCTCTTTGATCCAAATACGCTGGATATCGACTTCAATAACTTAGATCAATATTTTGATAAGAACGGTCGCTATTATAGCCCTTGGTATAAATCCTATGAGGTCATCGAAAACTACCACAACTCTGGACGTTCTGCCTTGATTTTCCACTTGGATCAGAAGGAATTTATCAAACGCTCTCTAGAGACTGGTGGTCAAGTTCGTTTACCATTTATCTATACTAAGCTTAAAGGTAAGGATGACGGTGGAATCTTTACCAACCATATCTATATGGCAGGAGAAGGACTTTGGGATTTAGAAACTGCTAACCCTAATAAAGTTGCAGTAGATAACTTTGATTTAAATAACAATGGTTCTACAACGGATAAAATCCCACATGCAGAATCAAACTATACCATTGTTGCTGCTGAAGGTGTATATTCTCGTAAGTTTATTGCCAAGAATGACGACTTATCTGATGCATCAACAGTGACTCGTACCTTTAAACCAGGGGAAACCTTTAATTATAAATTAACAATCAAAAATAATACAGATACTCCTGTTGAAAATACTGTTATTTTTGATGCCCTTCCAAAAGTAGGTGATGTCAATACACTTGATGCTTCAGCCCGTAAGACAGAATACACTGTAAGTCTTCGCGGTCCTATCACTGCGCCAGAAGGATGGACAGCATACTACACAACAGATACCACAGTTACATCTAGTACCATGGCACAAGCTGCAGATAAAGATATTTGGTCAAAAGATGTTACAGACTACAGTCAAGTAACAGGAATTAAGATTGTCGCTAATGAAGGAACCACTATTGGTGCTCGTAGTCAAGTAGATATTGCTGTACCTGTTGTCAATCCAAGTGAATTGACAGACCAAGTTAAGCAATTGATGCTAGACCGAACAGAAGATAACAAAGACAATGGTGGCCGTTCTGGTGTCGTGCAAGCCCATAACCAATTTGGTTACAAGGCTAAAGGCCATGAAGGAAACCGTGAGTCAAATACAGTAACTTCTCAAATTTTTGGCGCTAGCTTCCATGTGAAGAAGGTTGATAAAGACGATACTAGCAAAGGATTAGCTGGTGCTGAGTTCAATCTATTGGATGCTAGTGGTGCAGTCCTTGCGACCCAAGTTTCTGATAAGGATGGAAATGTTGCTTTTACAACCTTAACAGAAGGAACTTATACTCTTAAAGAAACTAAAGCACCAACTAATTATAAGTTGGATGAGACTGAACATGCAGTCGTGGTGACCTACGATGCAGATCAACAAATCTATCATGTCACAATTGACGGAGAAGCTATTGGTTCAAAAGCTTCACCAAAACTAATCACAAATGAGAATGATATCAAATATCTCAATCTAGAAGCGACTAAAGTTTGGGATGACCAAGACAACGTAGAAGGTCTTCGTCCTGAATCCATCGAGTTCCAATTGTACAAAAATGGAAAAGCAGAAGGGAATCCAGTAGCACTTTCAGCAGGAAGTGACTGGAAAGTAACCTTTAGCAATCTTCCAGATAAAGATAGTAATGGCAACCTCATCAGCTATACAGTAAAAGAAGTTAAAGTACCAACTTATTACACAGTTGATAAAGAAGAAGCTCAGTTTGTAGATGGAAAAGCAACAATTACCAATAAGCGTACTCCTGAAACAACAGAAGTAACTGTGAAAAAAGTTTGGGATGATGCTAAAAATCAAGACGGTCTCCGTCCTGCCAGCATTACAGTTCATCTCTTAGCTAATGGTGAGAAAGTCCAAACAGCAACAGTTTCTGGTGAGGGTGAAACATGGAGTCATACCTTCACAAACCTACCAGTCTATAAAAAAGGTCAAAAAATCATCTACACTGTGACAGAAGATACTGTAGCAAACTACACAACAACCATCGACGGTACAACTATCACAAACACTTACAAACCAGGTAAAACTAGTTTAACAATGACTAAGAAATGGGCTGATGCAGAAAACCAAGACGGCCTTCGTCCAAAGACTATCAAGGTTCAACTCTATGCTGATGGTCAAGAATTAGGTAAAGTAGTAGAGCTCTCTGAAGATAACAAATGGACTTACACCTTCTCTGAATTGGATGAGAAAAAAGATGGCAAAGCTGTTCAATATACAGTGAAAGAAACAGAAGTGCCAGAAGGTTATACTCAAACGGTTGAAGCAACTAATCCAGGTCAGGTAGTGATTACGAATACCCACACTCCTTCTAAGACTAAAGTTCAAGTAACTAAGAAATGGGATGATGCCAACAACCAAGATGGTATTCGTCCAGCATCAATTACGGTTAGACTCTATAAGGATGGTGCACCTACAGACCAGACTCTGGAATTGTCAGAAGCTAATCAATGGCATGGAACCTTTGAAAACCTTGATGTAAATGTAGCTGGTAAGGCTCTTAACTACACTGTAAAAGAAGAGAATGTCCCAGAAGGCTATACTCTTTCGATCGATGATAAAGATCCAGCACATCTTGTCTTGACCAATAAGCATGAACCAAATGTCACTCAGATCCAAGTAACTAAGAAATGGGATGACGCTAATAACCAAGATGGTCTACGTCCAAAAGAAATTCGCGTCCAATTGTATGCGGGTGATCAAAAGCTAGGCAAGGAAGTTGTCTTGTCTGCAGACAATAAATGGACTCATACCTTTGAGAAACTTGCTGAAAAAGCAAACGGACAAGACATTCACTATTCTGTGAAAGAAGTGGATGTTCCGGAAGGTTACACCGTAACAGAAGAGAGCAAGGAGAAGGGCGATGTCGTCTTGACCAACACGCACGCTCCAAGTACGGTGGATATTCCAGTCACTAAGATCTGGTTGGACAATGACAACCAAGATGGTCTTCGTCCGGCTAAAATCACTGTGAAGCTTCTGGCCAATGGTGGAGAAGTGGCTCGCAAAGATATTACAAGCGAGACCGATTGGAAAGAAACCTTTACTGGCCTTCCTAAGTTTAAGGATGGCAAGGAAATCGTCTACACCCTTCAAGAAGAAAAGGTTGAAAATTATTCACCAAGCATTGACCAAGAAAGCTATACTATTACCAATACGCACACTCCAGGTAAGACCACCCTCTCTGTAACCAAACAGTGGGATGACCAAGAGGACAAAGATGGCCTTCGTCCGAAGAGTGTGAAAGTGCAACTTTATGCGGATGGTAAGAAATCTGGTGAAGTCATTGAGTTGTCAGCTGAGAACAAGTGGACTCATACCTTTGCGGATTTGGACAAAAATGTCAAGGGCAAAGCTATCACCTACACGGTGGAAGAAGTAGATGTTCCAACAGGTTACCAAGTGACGAAAACCGATGACGGTCAAGGTAATGTTGTTCTTACAAATAAACATGAACCAAGTATTCCTCCAACTACAACAACTGAAGAACCGAAAAAGAAAGTTGAGTTGCCAAATACTGGTTCGACTGAATCTATTCTTAGCCTAATCTTAGCTCTTGCTGGAGTTAGCCTTGCAGCTTATCTGCTTAAAAAGAAGAAAAATTAAGAGTAAGCTTCAATAAAATCTTGTTTAAGAATCCAAAAAAATAAGAGGTCCATAGGGCCTCTTATTTTTATTATGTAAAGCTCTTAAATGCGAAACTAAAAACCCCAGTCGGAGTGATTGGGGTTTTTAGTTATTCATTTTAAACAATACCTTGGGCAATCATAGCATTTGCTACGTTTTCAAAGGCTGCAATATTTGCACCTGCAAGGTAGTCAGTACCAAGACCGTATGTTTCTGCAGTTGTTTTAGCAGTGTTAAAGATGTTTGTCATGATGTCTTTGAGACGTCCGTCAACTTCTTCACGTGTCCATGAAAGGCGAAGACTGTTTTGGCTCATTTCAAGGGCAGATACAGCAACACCACCAGCATTGGCAGCTTTTGCAGGTCCGTAAAGGACACCATTTTCTTTGTAAACATGGATAGCTTCCAAGTTACTTGGCATGTTTGCTCCTTCAGAGACAACTTTCACACCTTGAGCTACCAAACGTTTTGCAGCATCACCGTCAATTTCATTTTGAGTCGCACATGGAAGGGCGATGTCGTAGTTGCCTGAGTAAGTCCATACAGAACCTTCATGGTAAGTAGCAGTTGGTTTTTCTGCAGCGTATTCAGTCAAACGAGCACGACGGTTGTTTTTCACATCTGTAAGAAGGTCAAAATCGATTCCGTTTTCATCAATGACATAACCATTTGAGTCAGATACAGAGATAACAGTTGCACCAAGTTCAGTTGCTTTTTGAAGAGCGTATTGAGCTACGTTACCAGAACCTGAAATAACAACTTTCTTACCTGCAAAGCTGTTGCCGTTTGCTTTAAGCATTTCTTCAGTGTAGTAAACCAATCCATAACCAGTTGCTTCTGGACGAATCAGGCTACCACCAAATCCAAGAGGTTTACCAGTCAAGACACCAGCATCAAATTGGTTGAGGCGTTTGTATTGTCCGTAAAGGTAACCAATTTCACGTCCACCGACACCGATATCACCAGCAGGTACGTCAAGAGATGGTCCGATGTATTTTTGCAATTCAGTCATGAAGCTTTGGCAGAAGCGCATCACTTCAGCATCAGTTTTGCCTTTAGGATCGAAGTCTGATCCACCTTTACCTCCACCGATTGGAAGTCCAGTCAAAACGTTTTTAAAGATTTGTTCGAAGCCGAGGAATTTCAAGATCCCTTGATTTACAGTTGGGTGGAAACGAAGTCCGCCTTTATATGGTCCAACAGCAGAGTTAAATTGAACACGGTAACCACGGTTAACTTGAACTTTTCCATCACGGTCAACCCAAGGAACACGGAAAGAAATTACGCGCTCAGGTTCAGTGATACGTGCCAAGATGTTTTCTTCAATATACTCAGGGTGTTTTTCAAAGACAGGTTCCAAAGTACTGAAGAATTCTTCAACCGCCTGGAGAAATTCAGCCTCATGCCCGTTACGAGCTTTTACAGTTTCAAACACGCTTTGGATATATTCTTTAGCAGATGTCATATCGTTCTCCTTTTTTTGTTGTCATATTTTATTACATGAGACATTATAGCAGAAAAAATTTTCAGTGTAAAGAAAAAAACATAAATTTTCTAAAAATTCTTTCAATTTGAATAAGCTAGTTTTATTAGCTGAATTAGAAACCTTTTTATAGGGTTAGTTTTATTAAAAGGCTCCTTGCAAAGTATGGTATAATAATAAAGAAATAATGGATTTTGGAGGAATAGAATCATGGTATCAACGAAAACGCAGATTGCTGGTTTTGAGTTTGATAATTGCTTGATGAATGCAGCAGGTGTTGCTTGTATGACAATTGAGGAATTGGAAGGTGTCAAAAATTCAGCAGCTGGAACCTTTGTCACTAAGACTGCAACCTTGGAATTTCGTCAGGGAAATCCTGAACCACGCTATCAAGATGTTCCACTTGGTTCTATTAACTCTATGGGTCTACCGAATAATGGTTTAGACTATTATTTGAACTACCTTTTGGAATTGCAAGAAAAGGAACCAAATCGTACCTTCTTCCTATCTTTAGTTGGAATGTCTCCAGAGGAAACTCATACTATCTTAAAAAAGGTGCAAGAAAGTGATTTTCGTGGTCTAACTGAACTCAATCTCTCATGTCCCAATGTTCCAGGAAAACCTCAGATTGCCTATGATTTTGAAACAACAGACCGTATCTTGTCAGAAGTCTTTGAGTATTTTACAAAACCTCTAGGAATTAAGCTTCCACCTTATTTTGATATTGTACATTTTGATCAAGCGGCAGCTATTTTTAATAAATATCCACTCAAATTCGTCAACTGTGTCAACTCTATTGGAAATGGTCTTTATATAGAAGACGAGTCTGTCGTGATTCGTCCTAAGAACGGCTTTGGTGGAATTGGTGGAGAATACATTAAACCAACTGCCCTTGCCAACGTTCATGCCTTTTATCAACGCTTAAATCCTCAGATTCAAATCATCGGAACTGGTGGAGTATTAACGGGGCGTGATGCCTTTGAACATATTCTATGTGGTGCCAGCATGGTACAAGTAGGAACTACCCTACACAAAGAAGGTGTGGGTGCTTTTGAGCGTATTACAAAGGAACTCAAAGAAATTATGTCGGAAAAAGGATACCAAAGCCTAGAGGATTTCCGTGGAAAATTGAATTATATGGATTAAACAGAAGCTAAATTAAAAAGAAAGGAGAATAAATGCTAGCCATAGAAGAAAGTCGAAAGCTATCCTTAGCGAACCTTCCTAGTTTGACCCTGTTTACAGGGGCTGATCAAGGACAGTACGACATCATGAAAACTCAGGTTCTAAAGCAAATCGGATACGATCCTGCAGATTTGAATTTTGCTTATTTTGACATGAAAGAAGTAGACTACAATAGCTTGGAACTTGAGCTGGTCAGTCTTCCTTTCTTTTCGGATGAAAAAATTGTTATTTTAGATCATTTTCTCGATATTACAACTGCTAAAAAACGCTATCTAACTGATGATGAGCTCAAGGCCTTTGAAGACTATCTGGAAAATCCTGTAGCATCAAGTAAATTAGTAATCTTTGCTGAAGGCAAGTTAGATAGCAAGAGACGTTTGGTCAAATTGCTCAAGAGAGATGCAACTGTTTTTGAAGCTCTTGAACCTAAAGAGCAAGAGTTGCGAGCCTATTTTCAAAAGTGGACTCAGGAACAAGGACTTATTTTTGATGGAAATTCCTTTGAACAGTTGCTTATCAAATCTAGTTTTCAATTCAGTGAAATTCAGAAAAACCTGCTCTTCTTACAGTCTTATAAGGATAGTGGTCTAATAACAGAAGAAGATATTGTTGAAGCAATTCCAAAGACTTTGCAGGATAATATTTTTGATTTGACCCAATTAATATTAACTAAGAAAATTGATCAGGCAAGAGATTTAGTTAAAGATTTGACCTTACAGGGTGAAGATGAGATTAAACTGATTGCCATTATGCTGGGGCAGTTTAGACTCTATACACAGGTAAAAATATTGCAAGAGTCTGGTCAGACAGAATCACAGATGGTTAGCAGTTTGGGTCACTATCTTGGTCGCAATCCGAATCCCTATCAAATCAAATTTGCCCTTCGTGACACGCGAGGATTGTCCCTGAATTTCCTACAAGATTCTATTCGTTATCTCATTCAGGCAGATTATCAAATTAAGACTGGTGTTTACGAAAAAGGGTACTTGTTTGAGAAGGCTTTATTGCAGATTGCCAGCCAGTCAAATTGAGCAAATAACTTGAAAAAAAAGGTTGTTTGCGTTATCATTTTTATATAGAAAGAAAAAGAGGTATTACAGATGGCTATTATCTTACCAGATCTTCCATACGCTTACGACGCCTTGGAACCATATATTGATGCTGAAACGATGCATTTGCACCATGATAAACATCACCAAGCATATGTCAACAACGCAAACGCAGCTCTTGAAAAACACCCTGAAATTGGTGAAGACCTTGAAGCATTGCTTGCTGACGTAGAATCTATCCCAGCTGATATCCGCCAAGCGCTTATCAACAACGGTGGTGGACACTTGAACCACGCTCTTTTCTGGGAATTGATGACTCCTGAAAAAACAGCTCCTTCAGCAGAACTTGCAGCAGCAATTGATGCAACATTTGGTTCGTTCGAAGAATTCCAAGCAGCATTTACTGCAGCAGCAACTACTCGTTTCGGTTCTGGATGGGCATGGTTGGTTGTTAACAAAGAAGGTAAACTTGAAGTGACTTCAACAGCAAACCAAGATACACCAATCTCAGAAGGTAAAAAACCAATCTTGGGCTTGGACGTTTGGGAACATGCCTACTACGTGAAATACCGCAACGTTCGTCCTGACTACATCAAAGCTTTCTTCTCAGTTATCAACTGGAACAAAGTAGACGAGCTTTACGCAGCAGCTAAATAATCGCATTTGTGAACACTCCTTTTTAGTTGGATTTTGGGTCTAGCTTTAAAGGTGTTTTTTTGTTTGCATTTTTTAGAAGTAACTGTCTCATGATTTTCCTTTGTTGGATAGGCTTTATTTATGGTATAATGATAAGATAGAAAACGAAGGAGAAATCATGAATATTCAACAATTACGCTACGTTGTTGCTATTGCAAATAGTGGTACTTTTCGTGAAGCTGCTGAGAAAATGTACGTTAGCCAACCCAGTCTATCTATTTCTGTAAGAGATCTGGAGAAAGAGCTAGGATTCAAGATTTTCCGCAGAACTAGTTCGGGTACCTTTCTTACTCGCCGAGGAATGGAATTTTATGAAAAGGCACAAGAGTTAGTAAAAGGGTTTGATGTATTTCAAAATCAGTATGCTAATCCTGAAGAGGAGAAGGATGAGTTTTCAATAGCCAGCCAGCACTATGATTTCTTGCCACCAACCATTACAGCATTTTCACAACAATATCCTGAATATAAAAATTTCCGTATTTTTGAATCTACAACTGTTCAGATTTTGGATGAAGTAGCCCAAGGTCATAGTGAGATTGGGATTATTTACCTCAACAATCAAAACCAAAAAGGTATCATGCAGCGGATTGAAAAATTAGGCCTTGAAGTGATTGAGTTGATTCCTTTCCAGACGCATATCTATCTTCGTGAAGGACATCCTTTAGCCAAGAAAAAAGAGTTGGTTATGGAGGATTTAGTTGATTTGCCAACAGTTCGTTTCACACAAGAGAAGGATGAATATCTCTATTACTCAGAAAACTTTGTGGACACAAGTGCCAGCTCTCAGATGTTTAACGTAACAGACCGCGCTACTTTAAATGGAATTCTTGAAAGAACAAATGCTTATGCGACTGGTTCTGGATTCTTAGATAGCGATAGTGTGAACGGAATCACCGTTATTCCGCTAAATGATAATCTCAATAATCGCATGGTTTATGTGAAACGTGAGGAAGTAGACTTGAGTCAAGCAGGGACTTTATTTGTAGAGGTCATGCAAGAGTATTTTGATCAGAAGAGGAAAGCATGAAAAAAAGAGGAATAGTAGCAGGAATTATAGCTGCCTTGATTGTATTAGATCAATTGGTAAAGGCTTATGTCGTTAATAATATTGCTCTTGATGAAATCAAATCATGGATTCCAAATCTAGTTAGTTTAACCTATCTGCAAAATAGGGGAGCAGCTTTTTCTATTCTTCAAGATCAACAGTGGTTTTTTGCGGTGATTACTCTAGTAGTTATGGCAGGGGCTATCTGGTATTTGCACAAGCATATAGAAGATTCCCTCTGGACAGTCTTTGGATTGGTTCTGATTATTGCAGGTGGTCTGGGAAACTTCATTGATCGCATTAGCCAAGGATTTGTCGTGGATATGTTTCACTTAGACTTTGTCAATTTTGCCATATTCAATGTGGCTGATAGTTATCTGACAGTAGGGGTCGTTGTGTTATTGCTTGCAATGCTAAAAGAGGAAATGAATGGAAATAAAAATTGAAACAGGTGGACTACGTTTAGATAAGGCTTTGTCAGATTTGACAGAATTGTCTCGTAGTCTCGCCAATGAGCAAATCAAGTCTGGTCAAGTCTTGGTCAACGGCCAGGTTAAGAAAGCCAAGTATACGGTCCAAGAGGGGGATGTCATCACTTACCAAATTCCTGAACCAGAAGTTTTAGAGTATGTGGCTGAAGATATTCCTTTAGAAATCATTTACCAAGATGAGGATGTAGCAGTAGTCAACAAACCTCAAGGGATGGTCGTTCATCCAAGTGCTGGTCATACCAGTGGTACCTTGGTGAATGCCCTTATGTATCATATCAAAGACTTATCAGGAATCAATGGTGTGCTGCGTCCAGGAATTGTCCACCGTATTGATAAGGACACATCAGGGCTTCTCATGATTGCTAAAAACGATGATGCCCATTTAGCACTAGCTCAAGAATTAAAAGACAAGAAATCTCTTCGAAAATATTGGGCCATTGTTCATGGTAATCTTCCAAATGACCGTGGAGTCATTGAGGCGCCGATTGGTCGTAGCGAAAAAGACCGCAAGAAACAAGCTGTGACTGCCAAAGGAAAACCAGCAGTGACACGTTTCCAAGTCTTGGAACGCTTTGGTGATTATACCTTACTGGAATTACAACTGGAAACAGGACGGACCCATCAAATCCGTGTGCACATGGCTTATATCGGTCATCCTGTCGCTGGTGATGAGGTATACGGTCCTCGTAAAACCCTAAAGGGACATGGGCAATTTCTCCATGCCAAGACTCTTGGTTTTACCCATCCAAGGACTAGTGAAACTATGGAATTTACTTCCGATATCCCAGCTATCTTTAGAGAGACTTTGGAAAAACTTCGAAACAACTAAACAAAAAAGGACTCAACTGAGTCCTTTTTATTTGCGTTTTTTTAATGGTTATTTATATTGTTTAATAAAGTCGATATTGCATCTATTATATCTGTTTTTTGTGGCTCTGGAAGCTGTTCAAGTTGACTGATGATGTTTTCAATTTCTTTACTTTGGATTGGGAAATCAAAGTTAAAAAAAGTTCTTTCATCTACTTCAAGAGCAGTTAGAATTTTATTCAGTGTTTGTATTTGAAAATTATATTTCTCATTTTCGATGTTATGAATATGTTTAGAACCCAATCCTGCCAATTCAGATAGTTTCTCTTGACTTAATCCTTTTGTAAGGCGTAAGTATCTTATTCTTTTTGCAATAAATGTTTGTAAGTTATTTTGATTCATATTTTTTTTACCTTCACTTTATATTGTAAAGATAAAAATTATAAATAATAAGTAGCATAAATTACACTTAAAATGATATTAAGTGTTGAATATTACACTGACAAATGATAAAATAATATAATGAAACTATAAAAAATCACTCAATAAGTGATTAAAGGAGAAATTGATGAAGAAATTGCAAATTCTGACAACTACAGCAGTTATTGGACTTGCATCAGCTGCTATTCCTGCATTAGCTCAAGAAGCTAACACTGATGTAGATACGACAACAAGTGTAAATGAACCAGCTCTTGTTGAAAAGCCAACTATTGAAAAATCATCAGACGTCAAACCAATTCTTGATGCTCAAAAGAAAGTTGTAAAACAAACTAAAGAACAACTTACTGAAGCTCAAGCTAAAGCTGATGACGCTAACAAACAAGTGTCTAGCGCTCAATCAGACGTGAATGATGCTCAAGCTAATGTTAAACACGCTGAAGAAGTTGCTTCTAAGGCTACGCCTCAAAACATCAAAGCTAATAAAGCGGACCAGAAAGCTAATCTTGCTGACCAAGAAGCTAATGCTACAGAAACAGCTACTACTGATGCAAAAATTGCAACTCAAACTGAAGCTGTTAACAGCTCTAAATCAGAAGTATCTAACGCTGAACAAGCACTTAAAAATGCTAATGCTGATGTTTCTGCTAAAGAAACTCAAGTTCAATCTGCTAAAGATGCAATTTCAGGAACTGGACTTGCTCAAGCTGAAGATAAACTTGATGAAGCTAAAGCTGAAACTAAGGGTGCTGAAAAGAATGTCGCTCTTGCAAATGACGCTTTAACTAACGCTAAGAAAGCTGATGAAAAACGTCAAGAAGCTATCACAAATGCTCAAAATGATGTCAAAGTAAAATCAGACAGTGTTGAAACTAAGAAAGTCATTCTAACAAACGCACAGGATGCGGTAAAAAATACAGATATTGTTTTAGCAAAAGCAACTGATGCTGTGAAAAAAACAGAACAAACATCTAACGCTTTAGTTGGTGAAAACAAAACCTCTATTTTCTCGTTAAATTTATTTCCTGAAGAAAATACAGGTATTGATTTAACTTTTATTCCAAAAACATATGTTCCATCAAGTCATGATAAAACTGTTTTTGAATCCAATGTTAAACGTTCAAAGAACTTAATGATTGAAGCACAAAATTATTTTGGAAACAATCGAATTAACATTGAAGAAATGTACAGTAAACCTTACACATTTACAGACACCAAAAAATGGGTCGATGTTCGAAATATGTCATTTGAAGATTTAAAAGATATCAATGAACTAGCAATTCGTACTTTAAATGACCTACGTGAACAAAAAGCAGCTTATGATAATAGTAAGTTTACTCCAAGTCAGCTGTCTAAAGGAGTTATAGAAAATGCATATAATGTTGCAAAAGCATATATGGCTAAAGGTTTCATTGATGGACACGATAACAGTATTCTTAACAAATACAATATTTTAAGCGAAAATATTTTTGGAACTGGAACCAGTCTAGATGAAACGACATCATCAGACTTAACTAATTTTGAAAAACGAAAAGACCGTTACCATCGTACAATGGCTGAATTAAAATCAGCTGTCATTCGTGAAATAGTGAACTCAACAAGTAATGATGCACATGCTGGGTGGGGGCACGCACGTCATAATACAACACAATATCCTTATACAGCAATTGCATTCACTATTACAGATAAAAATGCTCTAATGATGCACACTTTATCATCAGCTGGTATCGGAGTTGACACAAGTGACTCTGCTGATTACATGGTAACAAATCGTCAGTATTTGGATTATCTTAAATCATTAACACCTAAAACTGACATTATTAAATTAAAAGCTGAAAAAGCTACAGCTCAAACTGCTTCAGAAAAAGCAAATGACGCTCTTAAACAAGCATCTGCTGATTACGCAAGTGCATTAGAACTTAAGACCTCAGCTGAAAAAACATTATCTGACGCTACTGCTACGCCAATTCAAACACAAGTTGCTGAAAACAACTTGCGTCTTGCAAAACTTGCTCTTGAAAGTGCACAAAAACGTCAAGCTGATGCTCAAAAAGCAGTTGATAACTTCTCAGCTGACCTTGCTTCTAAGAAACAAGCTCTTGATAATGCTAAATCAGCTCTTGAATCAGCTAAACGTGTTCAAGAACAAAAAGTTCAAGCTCTTGCTGATGCAAAAACTGAACTTAAAACTCAAGAATCAAAACTTGAAGCTCTTAAAGCTCAAAAAGCTAAATTGGTTGAAGAAAAAGACCGCTTAGTAGAAGAAGCTAAAGCTCTTGCTGAAGAATTAAAAGCTTATGTTGAAGCACCAATCAATTTGGCTAAAGCTCAAACAACATTAGCTGAAAAACAAGATGCACTTAAAAATGCTGAAGCTAAAGCTAAAAGCGCAAAAAATCTTGTTGAAGCGATTACAACAACACTTAAAGCTGAACAAACTAAACTTGATGAAATTCAAAGTAAATTTGACAAACTTCAAGATTTGGAAGAAAAAGCAAAAGATAATGTCATTGCAACATTGCCTGACGGAACAATTGTTGCTATTCCTAATGGATCACCAACGGCCGAAGAGCTTCCAGAATTTGACATTAACAGTTTGAACAAAGGACTTGACGATAGTAAGATACTCGCTATTGATGACAAAGGCAATGTTACTGTTAATGGTCAAGCCTACACAAGTCAGCAACAAGTATCAAGTAAGCCAATTTATTCACGAGTAGAACGAGCAAAAACACTGCCGGAGACAGGTGAACAAGAAAGCTTATTTGGGTTAGTTGGGGCTGTAATACTGTCAGGTATTTATTTACTTGGTGAAATTAGAAAGCGTAAAGGGTGAAATATGAAAGATGTAAAAGTACTTTTATCATACCTATTGAAATTTATAATGATACTCTTTGTAGCTATAGGAGTTTTGACGGAATACATTTTTCAAGAAACTGGTAGAGTATCTAAAGTAGCTACTAAGCCAAGTAGGATGAGATATAAGTGGTGGTGGGAAAAATAAAGCACTTGTTGCTTTATTTTTCTTAATAATATAGAAAAATTTAACAGAATATAAAATGGATAATAGAACGCAATTATTGAATAATCTTTACATGGTACGTCAAGGACTTACATTTATTTATGAAAAAGAAATCGAGTTGAATGATCTTGAAAATTCTAGAAGAAAGGTTATTCTTACCCAAGAAGAATTAGTTGATTCATTTGGTGATGGATCAAAACCAATTTCAGAAAGATTTTTAAAGTGGTTATTTTACGCTGTTTTAATGGGAACAGTTGGAAATATTATAAAATTTTTGTTTTTAGCTCTTTGGGGTGCGGGTAACATTGGCGAACTTTTTAATTATTTATTAGCGAGTGCTTTTCTAGTTGCGATGATTCAAAGAAAGATGAGACAACCTAAAAATGTATGGGCTAATCTAGGTATCCTAGTATCAGTTTTCATAGTTATAACAACACCTGCTAATATTATTGAAATAGTTGTTAAGTCATTGTTAAGTCTTGACATCTTGGGTACAATCGTATATGGTATTTTATTAGTAATAATGTTGACTGTTTCTTTGTATCTCGGTAATAAATTTTACCCAAAATGGATTGAGTTTACTAATAATTTAATTGATGAAGAAAATCGTATGCGTATAAAGAATAATGAAAAGAATATTGAGGAATATAATCGTCAAATCGAGAAAAACAAAGAAATTACTAGAATAAAAGCTCAGTGTGAACTCGAGCGAACAGAAGCAGCAAAGGCTTTATTCGTATTTGGTAAAGATTGGTATCCAAAAAATTATTATTTTATAGATGCTGTGGATTTTTTTATTGTTTCTCTTGAAAATTTTAAGGCTGATAATATAAAAGAATTGGTCAATTTATATGATGATACTCAATACAAAGCGACTCAGTTAGCCTATCAAGCAGAGATGCTACAATTACAGAAACAACAGTATATTAATAGTAAGAGGATGATTGAATTACTTCGATATAATAATTATTTGCAAACCTTACATATCGGACAATTAGAAGATATTCGTCTAAATACTGCTGAAGCAACTTCTTATCTAAAAAATTTAAGAGTTTAAGAAGACATAATCATTATTATTAATTTATTAAAACCTTCTTACTATAGAGAGTAAGAAGATTTTTGGGATTGTAAATAGATATTTGGTGAAATAATTTTTAAAGGAGTTTTTATGACAAATAAGGTAGGTTTCTTGATTTTATTTGGTTCTGTACTTTTATTGACTGCATGTTCAGGAAAAGCAGAAAAAACAGAATTAACATCTCAAACAAGCGAAATAAGCACTACATCAACTACTGAAATTGAGTTAAAACCAGAGGAACAATACGCGTCGATTATTGAAAAATTTGAGAAGTTGACTACTAATGGTAATGACGCGCTCAAATCAGCAGTAGAGGGAACAGAAACTCAAGAGGCTATGGTAATGAATTACGTAGCTCAAATAAAAGAAAATGGGCAGACGAAAAAATATGCTTTTTATGACATTAACAATGATAAAACCCAGGAACTTCTAATTGGTGATTCAGAGTTTATCCTAGCTATATACACATTGAAAGATGGGAAACCAGTTTTTGTTAAAGGAGCGGGTACTGGTGGTGGGTCAATGCGAAGTAGTCTAACGATTTACAAAGACGGAACGTTACAGTATTTAGCTGGTCAAGGTACTGATCCAAACTGGGAAGCAACCTCTTATCAATTAAAAGATGGCAAATTAGAAGAAATTGTGAAGAAAGATTTTAAACAGTTTCAAGGGAATGAACCAGCAGAAGTTTTAGGTATTTCATCTGAGAAAGTTGATTTTAAACAAGTGACTTGGAACGACTTTAAACAAAATACTAGTAAAGATAAAGATGATGTTACAAAAGAAGTACAATCAACATTAAAAGCTGATATTTCTTCTGTTTTTGCTGGAGATGTATCTAGCATTGAAGGGAATTGGACTAATAGTAGCGGAGAAACTGTTACAATTACAAGTAAAGAAATAAAACACCATAAGGGTAAACAAGGAACATTCCAAGTAACTGCCTTTCGTAAAAATCCAGAGTTACCTCTTTTGACATTGAACTTAGAAGAATCTAATCCTTATGGGCCTCTCTCATATGTATTGATTCCTGCTGGCAATCCTGCCTACTCAAATAACGGTGAATCTGATGCGACAAAGGAGCGTTTAATCGAAGCTTCGACAATTAGTCAGTCAGCAGTTATTTCACCAGAAAGTTTCTTTTATAGATAATTAGAAAAAAAGGACTCAATTGAGTCCTTTTTATTTGCGTTTTTTCTTAGCTTTTTTCATCTTGTTGGCCATGCGTTTCATGGATTGCTTCATAGCAAATTCACCGATTTTACCCTTGAGACCTCCACCAAACATCTGGCTCATATCGGGCATTCCAGCTCCTCCGAGAGCAGACATATCCGGCATGCCACCTTGTCCCATCATACCTTCAAGGGCTGACATATCCATGCCACCAGGCATGTTTTTAGGAAGGTTGTTAGGGTTAATACCCATTTGCTTCATCATCTTGTTCATATCACCAGACATAACACCTTGCATGAGTTGTTTAGCTTGGTTAAAGTCTTTGATGAACTTGTTGACATCGATAAAGGTATTACCAGAACCAGCTGCAATACGACGACGACGGCTTGGAGTGAGCAAATCTGGATTTTCACGTTCTTCAGGAGTCATAGATGAGACGATGGCACGTTTGCGAGCAATTTGTTTTTCATCCACCTTCATATTTTGAAGGGCAGGATTGTTAGCCATACCAGGAATCATCTTGAGCAAATCTTCCATCGGTCCCATATTTTGCACCTGATCCAACTGATCGATGAAATCGTTGAAATCAAAAGTGTTTTCCCGCATCTTTTCAGCCATTTCAAGGGCTTTTTGCTCATCGTATTCTTGGGAAGCTTTCTCAATCAGAGTCAGCATATCTCCCATACCGAGAATACGGCTGGCCATACGGTCAGGGTGGAAGGTTTCAATGTCGGTAATCTTTTCACCAGTACCAGTGAACTTGATTGGTTTTCCTGTGATATGACGGACAGAAAGGGCCGCACCACCACGAGTATCCCCGTCAATCTTGGTAAGGATGACACCGGTAACTTCTAATTGAGCGTTAAATTCTCGCGCAACGTTTGCAGCTTCCTGACCAATCATGGCATCGATGACAAGAAGAATTTCATTTGGTTGAGCTAGAGCTTTGACATCACGGAGTTCATTCATGAGAAGTTCGTCGATTTGTAAACGACCGGCTGTATCAATCAAGACATAGTCGTTATGGTTGGCTTTAGCTTGCTCCAAACCTTGGCGAACAATCTCCACTGCAGGAACTTCAGTTCCAAGAGCAAAGACAGGAACATCGATTTGTTGTCCCAGTGTTTTCAATTGGTCGATAGCAGCAGGACGATAGATGTCGGCCGCAATCATCAGGGGACGAGCATCCTCTTCCTTTTTGAGTTTGTTAGCGAGTTTTCCAGCGAAGGTTGTTTTACCAGCACCCTGCAAACCAACCATCATGATAATAGTTGGGATTTTTGGGGACTTGATAATCTCAGCTGTGTCTGAACCAAGAACCTCCGTCAATTCTTCATTGACAATCTTAATGATTTGTTGGGCTGGATTGAGGGTATCAATGACTTCATGCCCGACAGCTCGTTCACGAATTTTTTTGATAAAATCCTTCACAACTGGTAAGGCAACGTCGGCTTCTAAAAGAGCCAGACGAATTTCCTTGGTTGCTTCTTGGATATCGCTCTCTGTAATTTTTCCTTTTTTACGTAGGTTTTTAAAGACGTTCTGCAAACGTTCTGTTAAATTTTCAAATGCCATATTTATTCCTCTTATTCTCTATTGTCAATACTTGTTAAAATCTCAACTTGCTCTTGGAGAAAAGCATCTTCTGGATAACGCTCAATAATCTGATCAAAAATCTGACTGCGAACAATGTAGTCAGAATACATATGAAGCTTCATTTCATAATCTTCCAGAATCTTTTCTGTACGTTTGATATTATCATAAACAGCCTGGCGACTGACACCGAACTCTTCTGCAATTTCAGCTAAACTATAGTCGTCTGCATAGTAGAGCTCGATATAGTTCATCTGCTTATCAGTTAAAAGGGCTGCATAAAATTCAAACAGAGCATTCATTCGATTGGTTTTTTCAATTTCCATAAGATTTATTATACCAAAAAATAGCCTGAACTGCTAGTAATGGATTGATTTTAAACACAAGTCAGAAAAAGGACTTTTAACGGTTATTTTCTGACTATGAAACCTTTTTTTGGTATAATGGAGTGTATTATAATGTTTTAGAAAGAGGTTCTTATGAGAGAATTAGAAACCGTGTTAGAGCAACGTTTTGGGCTTGTTTTTTCAGATAAACAATTACTTGAAACAGCTTTTACTCACACTAGTTACGCCAATGAGCACCGCCTCTTAAAAATTTCACACAATGAACGCTTGGAATTTTTAGGAGACGCTGTTCTGCAATTATTGATTTCAGAATATCTGTACAAAAAATATCCTAAAAAACCAGAAGGTGACCTGTCTAAACTCCGTGCCATGATTGTACGCGAGGAGAGTTTAGCTGGTTTTGCCCGTGACTGCCAGTTTGATCAGTTTATCAAGCTAGGAAAGGGAGAGGAAAAATCTGGAGGCCGTAATCGAGATACCATCTTGGGAGATGCTTTCGAAGCCTTTTTGGGTGCCCTGCTTTTAGATAAGGATCTACTTACGGTAAAAGTGTTTATCTACCAGGTCATGATACCGAAGGTTGAGGCTGGTGATTTTGAGATGATTAAAGACTACAAGACTCACCTCCAAGAATTACTCCAAGTCAATGGTGATGTTGATATTCGTTATCAGGTGATTTCAGAGATCGGACCAGCCCACGATAAGATGTTTGAGGTTGAAGTCCTTGTCGAGGGTCAAAGTTTAGGTAGGGGTCAAGGACGATCTAAAAAATTGGCCGAACAGGAAGCCGCTAAAAATGCAGTTGAGGAAGGACTGGATTCATGTATTTAAAAGAAATTGAGATTCAGGGGTTTAAGTCCTTTGCTGATAAGACCAAGGTTGTTTTTGACCAAGGAGTAACAGCGGTTGTAGGACCCAATGGCTCTGGAAAATCTAACATCACAGAAAGTTTACGCTGGGCTCTTGGGGAATCCAGTGTCAAAAGTCTTCGTGGTGGGAAGATGCCTGATGTTATCTTTGCAGGGACAGAAAGTAGAAAACCATTAAACTATGCTTCTGTAGTTGTTACTCTAGATAATCAGGACGGTTTCATCAAGGATGCAGGCCAGGAAATCAAGGTGGAGCGTCATATCTATCGTACTGGGGATAGTGAATACAAGATTGATGGTAAAAAAGTCCGTCTTCGTGATATTCATGATCTTTTCTTAGATACCGGACTTGGACGTGATTCCTTCTCCATTATTTCCCAAGGGAAGGTCGAAGAAATCTTTAACTCCAAACCTGAGGAACGTCGGGCTATCTTTGAAGAAGCGGCGGGAGTTTTAAAATATAAAACTCGTCGTAAAGAGACGGAAAGTAAACTGCAACAAACTCAAGACAATTTAGACCGCTTGGAAGATATCATCTATGAGTTAGACAATCAAATCAAGCCCTTAGAAAAGCAAGCAGCAACAGCTCGTAAATTTATAGACTTGGACAGTCAGCGTAAAGGCATCTACTTAGATGTTTTAGTTGCACAAATTCAAGCCAATAAGGCTGAATTGAATCTAACAGAAGAAGAATTAAACCAAGTTCAAGAACTGTTGACTAGTTATTATCAAAAACGCGAGTCACTAGAACTTGAAAATCAATCTCTCAAGAAGCAGAGACAAGATTTACAAGCAGAGATGGCTAAAGATCAAACTAGTTTGATGGATTTGACTGCTCTAATCAGTGATTTAGAACGGAAATTGGCCTTGTCTAAACTGGAGACAGAGCAGGTTGCTCTCAATCAACAAGAGGCTCAAGCTCGTTTAGCTAGTTTGGATGAAAAGAGAAATGTTCTTATTCAAGAGAAGGAAGAAAAAGAAGCAAATCTCAGTCAGTTAGAAGAAAATCTAGCAGTCAATACTAAGGAGCTCATTCGTTTAGAAGCTGAGTTAGAAGCATTTTCTGATGATCCAGATCAGATGATTGAGCAATTGCGTGAGCGCTTTGTTGCTTTCTTGCAGGAAGAAGCGGATGTCTCTAACCAATTGACACGGATTGAAAATGATCTTGAAAATAGTCGCCAACAGACTCAAAAGCAAGAAGAACAATTGGAGTCCTTGAAGGAACAATTAGCTTCTGCCAAATCTAAGGCAAGTGAACAAGAAACTGCTCTTAAATCAGCAAAAGAAAAAGTACAGACCTTGCTTGCTGACTATCAGACGAATGCTAAACAGGAAGAAGAACAAAAGCAGGCTTATCAAAGTCAGCAAAATCAACTTTTTGACCGCCTAGATAGTTTGAAAAACAAGCAGGCCAAGGCGCAAAGTCTGGAAAACATTCTTAAAAATCATAGTAATTTCTATGCGGGTGTTAAGAGTGTTCTACAAGAAAAAAATCGCCTGGGCGGTATTGTCGGAGCGGTCAGTGAACATTTAACTTTTGATGTTCGTTATCAAACAGCTCTTGAAATTGCCCTCGGTGCAAGTAGTCAACATATCATCGTTGAAGATGAACAGGCTGCGACTAAAGCTATTGATTTCCTTAAGCGAAACCGAGCTGGTCGTGCTACCTTCCTGCCTTTGACAACCATCAAGGCTCGTAGCATTTCTGGTCAGAACCAAGATGTGATTGCCTCAAGTCCAGGTTTTCTTGGAATGGCAGATGAATTGGTTACTTTTGATGCAAAGCATGAAGCTATTTTTAAAAACTTGCTAGCTACAACAGCAATCTTTGATACGGTTGAGCATGCGCGTGATGCTGCTCGTAAGGTACGTTATCAAGTTCGTATGGTAACCCTAGATGGTACAGAATTGCGTACAGGTGGTTCTTATGCTGGTGGTGCCAATCGTCAAAATAACAGCATTTTCATCAAGCCTGAATTAGAACAGTTGCAAAAAGAGATTGCTCAAGAAGAAAAGCTTCTTCGTCAAGAGGAAGAAAATCTCAAGTCAGTTCAAGTAGCCTTGAATGAACTTAGTCAAACTTTGGAAACTATTAAATCCCAGGGAGAGCAAGCTCGAATAGAGGAGCAAGGCTTATATCTGGCTTATCAACAAACTTGCCAACAAGTCGAAGAACTCGAAACACTGTTAGAACTTCAGGAAAAAGAATTAAACAATCTAAGAGGTGGAGATTGGCAAACTGAAAAAGAAAAATGCCAAGAACGTCTTGCAGTTATTTCAACTGAAAAGCAAAAGCTGGAGTCTGAGATTGAAGAAATCAAGTCCAATAAAAATGCTATCCAGGAACGTTACCAAAACTTGCAGGAAAAACTTTCTCAAGAGCGGCTTCGCAAGACTGAAATGTTAGGGCAAAAGCGTTATGAAGTTGCGGATATTGAGCGTATCAACAAAGAGCTTGAACACCTTGATATGGAGCAAGATGAAATCGAACGCCTTCTCCAAGAAAAGGTAGACAATCTTGAAAAGGTTGATACGGAACTTTTGACCAAGCAGGAAGCAGAAGCTAAGAGTCAGAAGGAAGAAATTCAACAAGGACTCATTCGTAAGCAGTTTGAGCTGGATGATATTGAAGGCCAATTGGATGATATTGCTAGTCATTTAGAACAAGCTCGTCAGCAAAATGAAGAATGGATTCGTAAGCAAACACGTGCAGAAGCAACCAAAGAGAAGATTATGGACCGCCTTCGCTATCTTCAAGGTCAACTGACTGAAGAATACCAGATTAGTTATACGGAAGCTTTAGAACAAGCCAATCCGTTAGAAGATTTGGCTGTCGCTGAACAAGAGGTCAAGGATTTAGAAAAATCTATCCGTTCACTTGGTCCAGTCAATTTGGATGCCATTGAACAGTTTGACGTAGTTCACGAACGCTTGGAATTCTTAAATAGTCAGCGTGATGACATTCTTTCTGCCAAAAATCTTCTTCTTGAAACCATTACAGAGATGAACGATGAAGTGAAGGAACGATTTAAATCAACCTTTGAAGCTATTCGTGAATCCTTCAAAGTGACCTTTAAGCAGATGTTTGGTGGTGGTCAAGCGGACCTAATCCTGACCGAGGGAGATTTATTGACAGCGGGTGTTGAAATCTCTGTTCAACCGCCTGGTAAGAAAATCCAATCTCTCAACCTTATGAGTGGTGGAGAGAAGGCCTTGTCAGCTTTGGCTCTGCTTTTCTCAATCATTCGTGTCAAGACCATTCCATTTGTTATTTTGGATGAAGTAGAGGCTGCACTCGATGAGGCTAACGTTAAACGCTTTGGAGATTATCTTAACCGATTTGACAAGGATAGCCAGTTTATCGTTGTTACCCACCGTAAGGGAACCATGGCAGCCGCAGATTCTATTTATGGAGTAACTATGCAAGAATCTGGTGTTTCTAAGATTGTATCTGTTAAACTAAAAGATTTAGAGAATATGGATGCTTAGTTGGTTCTTGTTACAAAATTTCAAGCTAAAGCATGTAGAAAGACCTTCAAGAAGTCGGAAAGGTTACAAAAATAAATTGAGGAGCTTATATGGATTTTGACCTATTCCTAATGATTTGTAATTATATTGGGACTATAGCCTTTGCGGCGTCAGGAGCCATCAAAGGATTTGGTAAACGTTTAGATATTTTTGGAATTAGTTTATTGGCAATTGTAACGGCAGTAGGCGGGGGTATTTTAAGAGATTCTATTATCAGTCGTTTTCCCTCCGCTCTTGCAGATCCTGGACCGATTTATGTCTCTATCCTTGTAGCTGTTATTATGTATGCCTTTGTGACATCAAAACAAGCCAATGCTAGTCAAGAAAAAAAATTCTATAAGTGGCTGAGAGAAACCTATCTCATCTTTGATTCGATTGGATTGATTATCTTCTCTCTAATCGGGGCTACAGCTTTAGCTGATAGTAAATTGAACTTGATGTCTGCAGGGATTTTGGCCTGTTTAACAGGTGCTGGCGGAGGTATCATCCGAGATCTCTTGATTAATGAAGTCCCAAGTGTTCTAAAAGAGGACATCTATGCCCTTCTATCTTTTGTAATTGGCGTTATTTATTACTGGTTGGCCTTTGTCCTTCACTTTCCAAGAATCACTGCTTTTATCATTCTCTCAATTGTCGGTTTTGTGATTCGACTCTGTATTATCAAGTTTAAGCTCTCTTTGCCAAATATGGATAAAAAGACTTGGAATTGATTGATGGTAGGAAAGCTCAATCACTCGATTGAGAAATATTTTATAAATTACAAGTTTAATCAAGCGTCTAATCTCGTATGGATTAGGCGCTGTTTTATTTTTGCAAATACGGGAAATATTTGATGAAATTAATATTTTTTGGTATTATATCTAAAATTTTAAATAAGATAGGAGCTACAATGAGTAATTTAAAGAATTCAGTCGATTTTATTAAAGAAATAGAGAAGTTAAAGTCAGTAACAAGATTTAATAGAACTCTTGATGGAAGATTTGAAAATAGTGCCGAGCATTCTTGGCAAGGTGCTATAGCTGCTATAGTTCTTCAAGATTATTATCCTGAAAAGTTGAAAATGGAAAAAGTTATTTCTATGTTATTGATTCATGATTTAGGTGAGATTTATGCCGGAGATACTTGGGTTTTTGATGATGAAAAAAAGGTTCATTCTCATGATAGAGAGTTAGAATCTATAGAAAAAACAATGAGCCTCCTTCCAGAAGAGAAATATTTGAATATGAAAAATTTGTGGTTGGAATTTGAAAAAGGGCAGAGTGCTGAAGCAAGATATGCAAGAGTGATCGATGCATTGCTACCACTGATAAATCACTTAGAAGTGTCAGAATTAAATTATAACCCTGATAATATCAGTGCAGACATGGTATTAGATAAGAAAAAGTTCATAAAAAGTGAATCAGAAGAATTATGGAAACTGACGGAAGATTTGATTCAGGAAAGTGTGGAGAGGGGCTTATATTTATAATAACGACCGGCTCTAAATATAGAGAAAGCCTTGGAATAAGCTGTTTCCAAGGCTTTTTAGCTATCAATAGATACAAGAAAAAATTGTCAGAGTAGATGATTATTATTAGATACCATTATTTTGTAAAACTCTAAACTATATGTTATTAAAGACAGATTGTATTGAGTACTGAATTATACAAAAATTACTAATGGATTGAGAATTTTGTATTTGATTATACTGTAGAGAATATTAGTCAAATAAAATTGTTTTGTTTTCACTAATGCATTTCTTATTATCATCCCAATAGTTAATACTTTCAAAGCTTCCTTTTCTTAAATAAAGGGGTAGCCTTTTTCTGATTTCATCTTGCATTGGTATTTTATCGATTTCTTTTAGATTCCACCATTTTGGCTCACCTTCATCAGATGTGCTTAGTTCACCAGTAAACTGAGTACACAAAAAGTCATAGAAGACAAATCTCTCATTTCCGATTGAATTAGTAAAGCCTGAAATTCCTTTTAATTCAAGATTTAATGCAGTGAGTCCAGTCTCTTCTTTAAGTTCCCGTAATGCAGCTTCAAAAAAACTTTCAGGAAATTCAACTTTTCCCCCCGGTGGAATCCAGCCAGGAAAATTATCGTGCTGTCTATTAAGTAATAAAATTTCTTGATTTTTCAAAACGCAAATATTAACCCAGTTTTTGATTTTTTCAGTCATATTATCAACCTCCAACAAGTATTTTTTCATATGCAAGACTATATGTCAAGAACTATATACTATTTATGATTGTGACAAATATATCTCAACCAAAGATTGATAATTTTTACGCAATAGCTGATTAACTCTCAGAATAGACTTTAATCAAGAACTTTGGAAGAAAAGTGTTGAGAGGTTGGATATAAAAGAAGGTAATCAAATCACTCTGGCCTTCAAAATTGCTCCAGGAATTGATTTATAGAATACAAGGACGTGTCAATTCAGCACATCTTTTTTTACTTTTTCTATGGTATAATAGAAGATAGATTTACAACTGGAGAATAGAAGTATTTATGATTAAACTAGTCGCAACAGATATGGACGGGACTTTTTTGGATGAAGCTGGCCAATTTGATATGGAGCGTTTAAAAAAGCTTCTCCATTCTTATAAAGAAAAAGGGATTTACTTTGCTGTAGCTTCTGGCCGTGGTCTTTTGTCGCTTGAAAAGCATTTTGCGGATGTCAAAGATGAGATTATTTTTATTGCCGAAAATGGGAGTCTCGTTCGTTTTCATGGACAAGACCTCTATGAAGCAACCATGCCTAGAGATTTTTACCTATCAACATTTGAAAAGCTAAAGACTTCACCTTATTTTGATGAAAAGAAGATGCTCTTGACAGGTAAGAAAGCTTGTTATGTTTTAGATACTGTAGATGAAATCTATCTCATGTTTAGTCATCATTACAATGAGAATATTCAAAAAGTAGCCAAACTTGAAGATATCACAGATGAGATTTTCAAATTCACGACGAACTTTACAGAAGAGACAGTAGAAGCTGGCGAAGCTTGGGTCAATGAACATGTTCCTGGTGTTAAGGCAATGACGACAGGTTTTGAATCCATTGATATTGTTCTTGATTATGTGGACAAGGGAGTTGCGATTGTCGAATTGGCTAAGAAGTTAAATCTGGATATGGATCAAGTGATGGCCTTCGGTGACAATCTCAATGACCTTCACATGATGCAAGTTGTAGGGCACCCAGTCGCACCTGAAAATGCTCGCCCAGAGATTTTGGAACTTGCCGAAACAGTTATCGGTCACCATAAGGACCAATCAGTTATCGCCTATATGGAGGGATTATAATGGCAGATATTAAATTAATTGCCCTAGACTTGGATGGAACCTTGCTGACGACAGACAAGAAATTAACTGATCGTACCAAGGCAACTTTAAAGGCTGCGCGTGAACAGGGTGTCAAAGTAGTCCTAACAACTGGACGTCCTCTCAAGGCTATGGATTTCTTCCTTAAAGAGCTTGGAACAGACGGCCATGATGACGAATATACTATCACATTCAACGGTGGATTGGTTCAGAAAAATACAGGTGAGATTCTTGATAAGACAGTCTTTTCAATTGATGATGTGACACGTATTTATGAAGAAACTGAAAAATTAGGAATCCCCTTAGATGCAATTTCAGAAGGAACAGTTTACCAGATTCAGTCTGACCAAGAAAGTTTATATGCTCAGTTTAACCCGGCTCTAACTTTTGTTCCAACTGCTTTTGAAGACTTGTCTAGTCAGGTAACATACAATAAATGTGTGACTGCCTTTCCTCAGGAGCCTTTGGATGAAGCTATTCAAAAGATTTCACCAGAATTATACGACCAATATGAAATTTTTAAATCACGTGAACTCTTGCTAGAATGGTCACCAAAGAATGTTCATAAGGCGACAGGACTAGCTAAGTTAATTGAGCATTTAGGAATTGACCGAAGTCAGGTCATGGCTTGTGGAGATGAAGCTAATGACCTTTCCATGATTGAATGGGCAGGTCTTGGTGTAGCCATGCAAAATGCTGTGCCAGAAGTTAAGGCTGTGGCTAATGTGGTAACGCCTATGACCAACGATGAGGAAGCCGTCGCCTGGGCTATTGAAAAATATGTACTGAAGGAGAATTAAAGTATGGGATTATTTGACCGTTTATTTGGAAAAATAGAAGAACCGAAAATTGAAGATGTCGTCAAAGAAGCATTAGAAAACATTGATTTATCAGATGATAACGAGCAAAACGATACATCAGAATTTGAAAATGCTGTAGTGACAGAATCAGAAGAAGTTATCTTACCTGCAGAACCTCAGGAAGAAACAAATGAAGACTCACCTGAAGTAGAGGCTGTAGAAGAAGCGATCATTGAACCTCTTGATGAAGTTGAAATTCCTCAAGAAGACCCAATTCAAGTTGAAGAGGTAGAAAGTCCTCAAGTGGAATCGGTTCCTGTTGAAGAGATCCCTTCAAATGAAAGTGACGAGGAAGAAACTGTTCAACCTCAATCAAATGAAACAGAGCCGGAAATCGCTGAGGAAGTGGAAGAAGATCTAGTAATCGAAGAAACTCCTCAAGTTCAAGAGACTGTACAGGAAAAATATGACCGCAGTCTCAAGAAAACTCGTACTGGATTCGGTGCCCGTTTGAATGCTTTCTTTGCAAATTTCCGCTCAGTCGATGAAGATTTTTTTGAAGAACTTGAAGAACTGCTCATCATGAGTGACGTTGGTGTGCAGGTGGCTTCAAATCTTACGGAAGAATTGCGTTATGAAGCCAAGCTTGAGAATGCTAAGAAACCTGATGCCCTTCGTCGTGTTATCATCGAAAAATTGGTGGAGCTATACGAAAAGGACGGCATATATAATGAAAATATTAACTTCCAAGATGGATTAACGGTTATGCTTTTTGTTGGAGTTAATGGGGTCGGGAAAACAACTTCAATTGGTAAATTAGCTAATCGATACAAACAAGCTGGCAAGAAGGTTATGCTTGTTGCTGCTGATACCTTCCGTGCGGGTGCGGTTGCTCAGTTAGCAGAATGGGGACGTCGTGTAGATGTTCCTGTCGTTACTGGTCCTGAGAAGGCAGATCCAGCTAGTGTTGTCTTTGATGGGATGGAACGAGCAGTAGCAGAAGGTATTGACATTCTCATGATTGATACAGCTGGCCGTCTGCAAAACAAAGAAAACTTAATGGCAGAATTGGAAAAGATTGGTCGTATCATCAAACGCGTAGTGCCAGAAGCACCACATGAAACTTTTCTAGCCCTCGATGCCTCAACAGGTCAAAATGCTCTTGTACAAGCAAAAGAATTTTCAAAAATCACTCCTTTGACAGGTATTGTCTTAACCAAGATTGATGGAACTGCCCGAGGTGGTGTTGTTCTTGCTATCCGTGAGGAACTCAATATCCCTGTTAAGCTAATTGGTTTTGGTGAAAAAATCGATGATATCGGTGAGTTTAACTCTGAAAACTTTATGAAGAGCCTTCTAGAAGGTTTGATATAAAAGAAAATCCTGCAAGAATTCTTGCAGGATTGTTTTTGATTATTCTAAACGACCATCTTTACGATAGGCGATATCTGGTTGCCATGTCCATTTGGCTCCGTATTTTTCAAGGAGATCAAAACTAGCCTGAGGTCCCATGCTACCAGCCTTGTAGTCATGAAGTGGAGCACCGTTTTCAGCCCAAAGCTTCTCAATACGGTCAATCAATTTCCAAGAAGCGCTAACTTCTTCCCAGTGGCTAAAGTTAGTTGAATCGTTATTCAATACATCGTAGATTAGCTTTTCATAAGGATCTGGTGAAGCACCTGTTGCAGTCGCATCTGTTCGATAGTCAAGCGAGTTATGTGCAAGTTTGAACTCTTCTCCAACTTCTTTACCGTTAAGGCTGAGAGAGAAACCTTCTGTTGGTTGGATATAGATGGTCAAAATATTTGGTGCTAGAGGCTCTCCAAAAATTGAATCCATTTGCTTAAAGACAATGTTTACGTGTGTTCCTTTTTCAGTTAGGCGTTTACCTGTACGGAAGAAGAAAGGTACATCACGGAAGCGATCAGTATCGACAAAGAAGGCACCTGAAGCAAAGGTTTCTGTCATTGATTCTGGGTTGACATTTGGTTCGCTACGGTATGAAATATATTTCATGCCATCAACTTTACCAGAACGATATTGACCACGGATGAAGTGCTCTTTAAGTTCCTCATCTGTAGGGTGGTAAAGGTTCTTGAAGACCTTGATTTTCTCTGCGCGAATGTCATCCTTTGTAAAGCTTGCAGGCTTGTCCATAGCAAGGAGTGACAGAAGCTGAAGTGTGTGGTTTTGAACCATGTCTCGAAGGGCGCCAGACTCATCATAGTAGCCACCACGCTCTTCAACACCTAGACGTTCTGCAAAGGTAATTTGAACATTATCAATATGTTCCCGATTCCAAACATTTTCAAAGATCATATTGGCAAAACGAATGGCAAAAATACTCTGAATCATCTCTTTACCAAGATAGTGGTCGATACGATAGATTTGCTCTTCGTTAAAAGTAGCTAGAAGCTCTTCGTTTAGTTTGCTTGCGGTTTCATAATCCGTACCGAAAGGCTTCTCAACAATCAAACGTTCAAAGCCTTTACCGTCAACGATTTGCTCAGACTTGAGGTGTTTGGCGATGGTACCGAAGAATTGTGGTGCCATTGAGAGGAAGAAGAGCTTGTTGTGTTCAGTTTGATACTTTTCATTTAACTCAGCCTGAAGCTTACGTAATTCGATATAGTGTTCGGTATCATTAACATCGTGGCTTTGATAGTAAAAATGACTAGCAAAAGCTTGAGCCTCTTCTGCGCTATCTGCCAAGTCTAAAATAGATTCGACAACAACAGATTCGAAATATTCCTTACTCCAAGGTCTACGAGCAGTTCCAATAACAGCAAAATGATCAGATAAATTACCTGATTTGTAAAGTCTAAAAAGTGAAGGGTAGAGCTTGCGTTTAGCCAAATCTCCACTAGCACCAAAAATTGTAACAATAACTTTAGATGACATCCAGCTACCTAATTTCTATTTACTTTCCTAGATATCCTAGGCATGAGGAATCCCCATTTTCATACCCTTTATTTTATCATAATTTTCTAAAAAATCCAAAAATCCAATACAAGTGAGAAAAAAACTGCAAGGTAAACCTTGCAGTTTTTTAAGCGTTGAGCACCTTGTCTAAAAATTCTTTTAGACGAGGGTGTTGTGGGTTATCAAAGATTTGATCAGGTGTACCATCTTCTAGGAATTCACCGTCTGCTGTAAATATTACTCGATTGGCAACCTTACGAGCAAATCCCATTTCATGGGTTACGATGATCATAGTCATGCCTTGTTCAGCCAATTCTTTCATAACGTTCAGAACATCGCCAACCATCTCAGGGTCAAGGGCAGAAGTTGGCTCGTCAAAGAGCATAATATCAGGGTTCATTGCTAAACCACGAGCGATAGCCACACGTTGTTTTTGACCACCGGATAGATTTTCAGGATTGGCATTGGCCTTGTCAGCAAGCCCAACTTTTTCAAGGAGTTCCATACCCAATTTTTCAGCTTCAGCCTTAGTCATTAACTTATGTTCTACAGGAGCGAAAGTGATATTTTCCAATACGGTCATATGTGGAAAGAGATTGAAGTGCTGGAACACCATTCCGATATTTTCACGAACATGGTCTACATTGGTAGATTTATCCGTTAGATCATAGCCATTGACTGTGATGCTTCCTTTTGTTCCTTCTTCGAGGAGATTTAAGCTACGCAAGAAAGTTGACTTACCTGAACCAGAAGGTCCAATGATACAAACAACATCTCCTTCATAGAATTTCGCTGAAATTCCTTTAAGGACTTTGTTTTTACCATATTGTTTATGTAAGTTATGAACGTCAATTTTTAATTTTGCCATTATTGAATCCTCTTTTCTAAGCGTTTCGCTAATCTAGTTAGAAGAGTGATAATCACAAGGTAAAAGACTGCGAGAATTGCATACATTTTGAAACTTTGATAGTTACGAGCAATGATAATCTTACCAGTCTGGAAGAGTTCTACCAAACCGATTGCAGATACGATTGTTGTATCTTTAAGAGCGATAACAAATTGGTTTACAAAGTTTGGAAGCATGAGCTTGGTTGCTTGTGGCAGGACAATCTTACGCATGGTTTTTCCATATGAAATACCAAGGCTTCGACTGGCTTCCATTTGTCCAACAGGCACGGCCTTGATACCCCCACGAACAATTTCAGCAATGTAGGCAGCTGAGTTTAGGGAGAGGGCAATTGTACCAGCGACAAAGTCATTGATTGGACTTTGTTGACCTGTGAGGGATTCGATAAAGTTAGGAATTCCCCAGAAAATGAAGGCTGCGAGAATCATGAGTGGAATACCACGGATAACGTCAACGAAAATCTCTGAAATCAAACGGAGTGATTTATAAGGGCTGACACTAAAAATACCGAAGATAATTCCGATGAAAATCGCAATTACAAATGAAATAAGTGCTAATGAGAGGGTAATTCCAAGTCCGCTGAGAAGTTGTTTGTAGTTGTTTTTCAACAAGCCCCAGATAGTTGTTTCATCAGCGGTTGAACTTGTAGTAGTAGAACCGCTAGCTAGATACTTATCAAGGATTTTTTGGAATTCTCCATTTGCTTTAAGATTTGCAAGACCCTTGTTAAACTTCTCTAGCAATTCTGGATTACTTCCTTTTTTTACTGCAAAGGCAGTTTCACCAATTGGTGTACCTGCGATTGGTGTTTTTAACTTTTGTCCTTGACTAATAGAATATTTAATAACAGGTTCGTCGTCCATAACGGCATCAATTGAACCAGTGTTTAAGCTATCATACATAGATGCAGCATCGGAAAAAGTTTTGATCTTGTAACCGTACTTGCTTTGATTCTCTGTTAGGAAGGTTTGTGAAGCAGTACCATTTTTCACACCTACAGTCTTATTGTTCAAATCCTCATAAGAAGAAATGGTACTTGATTCTTTAACACCAAGAATAGTATTTGCTGTATAGTAAGAATCAGAGAAATCAAAAGTTTCTTTACGAGCATCAGTCACTGACATACCTGCAATGATACCGTCTGCTTGTCCAGATTGGACTGCGTTAATAGCAGCATCAAAACCTGGATTGGTAATCTCGATTTCAAAACCTTGGTCTTCAGCGATTGCCTTGATTAGATCCATATCGATACCAGTGTATTGATTGCTTGAGTCCTGGAAAACAAATGGCGCAAAAGATGAGTCACTGGCGATAACATACTTGGTTTTTTCTGTGTCAGCTTTTGCTATTCCTAGTGAAAGAATAGGAAATAAAATTAGCAAACAAGCTAGGATTTTTTTCTTCATGTGATGTCTCCTTTCAAGATATTTTTAAATTATATCAAAAAAGTTGAAGAACGACAAATATTTTATATTTCTATGTAAGAAAATATAACATAGAACAAGGTGAGGTGGTCTGTTGAAAAACAGAAACTCTTTCCTTTTTATGGTAAAATAGAAGGATAGAAAATATGTATGAGGCTATTATGATAAATCGAATTACAGACAACAAATTTAAACTAGTATCCAAATACCAACCTTCTGGGGATCAACCGCAGGCCATTGAACAGTTAGTGGATAATATTGAGGGTGGAGAAAAGGCTCAAATCTTGATGGGGGCGACTGGTACAGGAAAGACCTACACTATGAGTCAAGTCATTGCCCAGGTCAATAAACCAACTCTTGTCATTGCCCACAATAAAACCCTAGCGGGACAGCTCTATGGGGAGTTCAAGGAATTTTTCCCTGAAAATGCTGTTGAGTACTTTGTTTCTTACTATGATTACTACCAGCCAGAAGCTTATGTGCCCTCTAGCGATACCTATATCGAAAAAGATAGTTCGGTCAATGACGAGATTGATAAACTTCGCCACTCCGCTACATCAGCTCTTTTGGAGCGTAATGATGTGATCATTGTTGCATCTGTGTCTTGTATCTATGGTTTGGGATCTCCTAAAGAATACGCTGATAGCGTGGTTAGTTTGCGTCCAGGTCTTGAGATTTCTCGAGATAAACTGCTCAATGATTTGGTGGACATTCAGTTTGAGCGCAATGACATTGACTTCCAACGGGGAAGATTTCGTGTACGTGGGGATGTGGTGGAAATTTTCCCAGCCTCTCGTGATGAGCATGCCTTTCGTGTTGAGTTTTTCGGGGATGAGATTGACCGTATCCGTGAAGTTGAAGCTCTAACTGGTCAAGTTCTGGGTGAAGTGGATCATTTGGCGATTTTTCCAGCGACTCACTTTGTGACGAATGATGACCATATGGAAGTAGCTATTGCTAAGATTGAGGCTGAGTTGGAGGAGCAGTTAGCTGTCTTTGAGAAGGAAGGTAAACTCCTCGAAGCGCAACGCTTGAAACAACGAACAGAATACGATATCGAGATGCTTCGTGAGATGGGCTATACAAACGGGGTTGAAAACTACTCCCGCCACATGGATGGACGAAGCGAAGGAGAGCCACCGTACACCCTTCTTGATTTCTTCCCTGATGATTTTTTGATTATGATTGATGAGAGCCACATGACCATGGGACAGATCAAGGGCATGTATAATGGAGACCGTTCACGTAAGGAAATGTTGGTTAATTACGGTTTCCGTTTGCCATCTGCCTTGGATAATCGTCCCCTTCGTCGTGAAGAGTTTGAAAGTCATGTTCACCAGATCGTCTATGTTTCAGCGACACCTGGTGATTATGAACATGAGCAGACTGAGACCGTTATTGAGCAAATCATTCGTCCGACTGGTCTTTTGGATCCAGAAGTGGAAGTGCGTCCGACTATGGGACAAATTGATGATCTCTTAGGTGAAATCAACGCCCGTGTTGAAAGGAATGAACGGACCTTTATTACAACCTTGACCAAGAAAATGGCTGAAGACTTGACTGACTACTTCAAGGAAATGGGGATTAAGGTCAAATACATGCACTCGGATATCAAGACTTTAGAGCGAACAGAGATTATCCGTGACCTGCGTTTAGGAGTCTTTGATGTCTTGGTAGGGATTAACCTCCTTCGTGAAGGGATTGACGTTCCAGAGGTGAGTCTAGTTGCTATTCTTGATGCCGACAAGGAAGGTTTCCTTCGTAATGAGCGTGGACTCATTCAGACCATCGGTCGTGCTGCCCGTAATAGCGAGGGACACGTGATCATGTATGCAGACACTATGACTCAGTCTATGCAACGCGCCATTGATGAAACAGCTCGTCGTCGTAAAATTCAGATGGCTTATAATGAAGAACACGGTATCGTGCCACAAACTATTAAGAAAGAAATCCGTGACCTGATTTCTGTAACCAAGGTAGTTGCCAAGGAAGAGGACAAGGAAGTCGATATTAATAGCCTTAACAAACAAGAACGCAAAGAACTTGTCAAGAAACTGGAAAAACAAATGCAAGAAGCCGTCGAAGTGCTTGATTTCGAGTTAGCTGCTCAAATACGTGATATGATGTTGGAAGTCAAGGCCTTGGATTAGATAGGATAAAGCGAATGAAGATTATCATTAAAACAATGGAAACTCCTGAAGAGATAGAAGGAAAATCTCTCGTTCATTGGCAAACGTGGAGAGAGGCTTATGACGATCTTTTACCCGCGGATTTTCAGGAGACGATGACATTAGAAAAATGTCGATTCTTTAGTCAAAAATATCCAGAGAATACCTTGATTGCGATGGATGGAAAGAAGGTCGTTGGATTTATCAGCTATGGAAATTTTCGTGATGAAGCCATTCAAGCTGGTGAAATCATAGCCTTATATGTTTTAAAAGATTACTATGGAAAAGGTGTGAGTAAACAGTTAATGCATGCTGCATTTGCTGCTCTTGATCATTTCTCTGAAATTTATTTATGGGTATTGAAAGATAATAAGCGAGCCATTGCTTTCTATCAAAAAATGGGTTTTACTGTTGATGGCCCAGAAAAAATACTTGAACTTGGAAAATCTGTTAAGGAATTGCGGATGGTGTGTTCTTCAAATAAAGATTCCTAAAGGACGTATCTATCGATCTTTGAATCATTATCAATTAATCAAGTAAAAAATTAAAAGAGATAGAATGAACCAAAGAAATGAAGGAGAAGACGAATGAAAATTCTAGTCATCAATGGACACCCTGATAAGGAAAGTTACTGTCAGGCTATTTTTCAAACCATTGTAGAAAATCTTGACTCAGGTCGCCATGAACTTGAAGCCATCAACCTTAATGAAGAGGACTTTGATCCTGTTTTACGTTATGGCTATCGAAAACGTATGGAAGAAGATTCTTTTATCCTTCGTTCTCAGGAATTAATAAAGTGGGCAGATCATTTCATCTTTGTTTATCCCATCTGGTGGAGTAGTATGCCTAGCCTTATGAAAGGTTGGATTGATCGTGTCTTTACACCAGGAATTGCCTACTCAGCCAATGACCAGGGAAGTTTTATTTGGAATTACCTCAGAGGCAAACAGTTTAAAAAGTTATTAAAAGGGAAAACAGCAAGTATTTATGCAACTTCGATGGCACCTACCTGGTGGTACAAGATCTTTTCAGGTCCTCTCAACATTCCTGATAGTTATGGTATCTCTGTTTTGAAAAATGCCGTCTTGAACCACTGTGGGATTAAAACCAAGCGCGTCTGCATCTTAGGAGAAGTTGGCCGGGATGTGAATACCGCTAGTATGCGGGAACAGCATCTCAAAAAGGTTGCAGCAGAAGTGAAGAAACTATCATGAAACAAGAAAATAAGAGTCAGAAAACATCAAAAAAACACTATAAGCAAAATCAAAAAATAAGCTGGCTGGATAAAGTTAAATTGTGGTTGCTACAGCATTCAAAAATAGCTTTTCTATTAGATAGTAGTATATTTTTCTTATCAGCTTGTGGGATAATCTATTTGTTACTTGGGACAACTCTTCTTCCAAAACCATATCAAAACCTCAATTATGTCTTTCCACTTTATATGAATCTAGTATTCTTAGTGAATATACTTTATCAGGGTATTTTTAGAGATAATTTCGATGGAATGACTAGAGTCCAAGATTTTGCAAATCCATTCTTGTACCTAAATGGAGTAGGTTTTCTGTTTCACTTATTTTTTGGAATAATGGGTCGAAATAGAAAGAGTATTCCTCCCTTGCTAACTTTAGACCCCCACTATACCTGGTTTCCTATTCTTACTTATGTAATTTTCTTCTTAGTGCCTGCTTTGATCATTTTGATTTCCAAGCATATTGAAAAGAAAAAGAGGGAAGAAGAAAATAGGGAAAATCCACTCAAATGAAAAAGAATAAAAGAAATTCAAATACAAAAAAGAATCTCTCAAGGAGAGAAAGTTTTCATCTTTGGCTAGATTCTCATAAATTTTTAGGATTCTTCTTGATTCTCGGAATTATCCTAGCAATAGGACTAAGTTTGAATCTAATTTTTGAATGTCTCCCTATTCCTTCGCCATACAGAGATATCAACTATAGTTTTCCGATATATATAAATCTTTTTTGTCTGGTATATCGATTATTTGACTATTGGTTCTTAGACTTGTCTGGGGCAAGGATGACAATAAAAAGATTTGCAGATTTATTTATCTATCTTAATAGTATCGGTTTAATAGTCCATCTCTTTATTGGGATTGGTGGAAAAAACAGTAAAGGGATTTTACCTTCTCTCGTATCCCTAGACCACCGCTATATTTGGTTTCCTATAGCAACCTATCTAATCTTTTTTACTGTAGCTGCTTTAACGATTTTGTTTATGAAATTTATTGAAAATAAGAGGAGTTAATTATGAGAAAACATCTAACTATATTTAGGATTCTTTACCTACTGTTCTTGGTATTTGCCCTACTCCATTTTATCCTAGGTTTATTTGGTTTAGCTTTTACCCCAGTTTTGTGGAATATCTGGTTTTTTGGTCTCTGCTTAACCCTATTTATCCATCCATGGACCATCTTTTATAAAACAAGAATCTTTCAATGGCATCATTTGATTTTTCAAGCTCTCAGCGGATTCTTTGCTCTCATAATCTGGTTCGTGATATTTTTCTTTTTCTCCATGGTTCCAGATTCATCTATGCCTATCAATTTAGACTACTACGTTAATAAAGAAAATAATGAAATTAGAATCATCAGAGGTTCCTTGCTCCATGAAATTCATGAATATCATGACTTAGTTAATCCTTTGATTATGAAATCTAAAGTTAAGTATAAGATAGAAAATTAAAGATTAGAAAGTGAGTCCTATGTCTCGAGCACAATTAACCATTCTTACCAATATTTGTATGATTGAAGATCTAGAAAAGCAGCGCGTGGTCATGCAGTATCGTTCACCCGAAAGCAATCGCTGGTCTGGCTATGCCTTTCCAGGAGGACATGTCGAAGACGGAGAGGCTTTTGCAGAGTCAGTTATTCGCGAAATATACGAGGAAACAGGTCTGACAATCCAAAATCCTCAACTTGTCGGCATTAAAAATTGGCCACTGGATACAGGTGAGCGTTATATTGTCTTTTGTTACAAGGCGACTGAGTTTACTGGTACTCTACAATCATCTGAAGAAGGAGAAGTTTCCTGGGTACAAAAAGACCAGATTCCGAATTTGGATCTGGCTTATGATATGTTACCTTTGATGAAGATGATGGAAGCTCCAGACAAGTCTGAATTTTTCTACCGTCACCGTACAGAAGATGGATGGGAAAAAAGAATTTTTTAATCCTTTACCAAATACCCTAACTTGTCCAAGGCCTTCTCAATATAGAGGAGGTCTTGTTCGTTTTCAGCTTCGACTAGGTGATAATGGACGCCATCTGTTAATTCAGAAAGTGGTCTAAAGTCAGACCGTTCGACTTGCTCTAAAAAATGCTGAACGTCACGGCGACAAGAGAGTTTAAGCAAGGTTTCAATTTCCCCGTAGACAGGATGATCAATTAAGGTATTCTGAACACGCCCCCCATTATCGACGATAGCTAGAAGTTCTTGACCGATTTCTTCCATCTCGTGCTTTACTTTAAACAGCTTGTGAACATACGGGTTGGTTTTGCTTTCTTTATAAATATAGCCACGATTGGTTGATAAGATAGGAGCACCGTCTGCACGAAGAACTGCAATGTCCTGAACGATAATCTGGCGAGTGACATGAAAATGTTCTGCTAAGCTTTTTCCGTTTTGAGGTTTTTGAGCTTCTTTTAAGAGTTGTAGAAGTGCTTCTTTTCGATTTTTTGTCATATTCTTCTTTCTTAACGCTTAACGACGTTTTTTCAATGCTTTATAAACAGCTAATGCTAAGTAATAGTCTACCATACTATGAACAATAGTTCCAAAACCAACCAATACAAAGAGAACATAGAACATATTTTTTAGGTCTGTTCCTGTACTAGCATAGAAGATAATACAAGCAAAGACTTCGGCAATAGCGTGTACTAAACCAAGTACAAAGTTAAAAATCAAAGAAGATTTTGGATTATCTAAGATTTGAGGATGTTTTTGCAGATAGAAGGCGCCCAAAGTGCCGAAAAAGATATGGGAGAAAGCTCGAAGTACAATGACAATTGGATAACCAGCCATGAGGAATCCTAGGCTAGAAGCTATAATGACAAAGATTGCCATCCAAGGAGAAAGGAACATAGCAATAAAGATTGCAACGTGGCTTCCTAGAGTGTAAGAAGCGGGCGGAATAACAATCTTGAAGGGCATTGCCAAGGGAATCAAAATAGCGATAGCGGTTAGCAATGCGGTTAAAGTCATGAATTGGGTTTTCTTTTGTGTATTCATAATAACTCCTTTTTAAGTGTATATACAGTTGTATAGTACACTAAATAATATTATCCGTCAAGAGAGAAATTGAATTTTGAAGGAAAAATAGGTAAAATAAATTAGAGTAAAGTATCTTAGAAAGAGGAGAGAGTCAAGATGATAGATATTCTTTATCCGATTTTTATCATTCATTATTTATCCAAGCAGAAAAAAACAGGATTCCAAGTATCAAAATTTACCACATTTTCAGCCTATAGTTTCTTAATGATTTCGATAATAAGAATCGCATTTGGTTCCTTAGCTCTGATTGTTTTCTCGACACCCATATTCGGTTTCCTCTATTTCAGTATCATAGGGCTCATTCTTTATCACATTAGCATTATTTATGGCATAATCCTACTTTTCTTGTCATTAACTTTTTTCTTAGACAATCAAAAATCTAATCAGAACATTCAAACCACGGAAAATACTCCATTCATATTTCATGTGTTAATGTTGATCTTTCATGCGCTCTTAATCTATAATAACTTGGTACCAATCTTTTCCATTTACTGAGAAAATATTTAAATATTCTTCTCTAAGTGGCAGTAGAATTGAGAAAAAACTCAATTTTTTTTAAAAAATACTTGCTTTGATAGAATTCTTGTGATATACTTATAAACGGTTTGAAAAAACTGCCTAAGACAGTAGGGGAGCAAGACTCATAAATATCCTACCGAGGACAAAACGTATCATGTAAAAAGAAGCGTATTGTACTTTCGTGTCTAGGTTTGGGCGCGTTTTTCTTTTGGAAAAATTCCCCAAGCAAAATAATTACGGAGGTGAACACACTAATGAGTGAAGCAATTATTGCTAAGAAAGCGGAACTAGTTGACGTAGTAGCTGAGAAAATGAAAGCTGCTGCATCAATCGTCGTTGTAGACGCTCGTGGTTTGACAGTTGAACAAGATACAGTTCTTCGTCGTGAGCTTCGTGGAAGCGAAGTTGAGTATAAAGTTATCAAAAACTCAATCTTACGTCGTGCAGCTGAAAAAGCTGGTCTTGAAGATCTTGCATCTGTTTTTGTTGGACCATCTGCAGTAGCATTTTCTAACGAAGATGTTATCGCACCAGCGAAAATCTTGAACGACTTTTCTAAAAACGCTGAAGCACTTGAAATCAAAGGTGGTGCAATCGAAGGCGCTGTCGCATCAAAAGAAGAAATCGTTGCTCTTGCAACTCTTCCAAGTCGCGAAGGACTTCTTTCTATGCTCCTTTCTGTACTTCAAGCGCCAGTGCGCAACGTTGCTCTTGCAGTCAAAGCGGTTGCAGACAACAAAGAAGACGCAGCTTAATCATAAGCTACGCAGCGTAGCCTAGCTACAAAAAAATAACAAAATTAAATTTAAACTTATTTGGAGGAAATAACAATGGCATTGAACATTGAAAACATTATTGCTGAAATTAAAGAAGCTTCAATCCTTGAATTGAACGACCTTGTAAAAGCTATCGAAGAAGAATTTGGTGTAACTGCAGCTGCTCCTGTAGCTGTTGCTGCAGCTGGTGCTGCTGACGCTGGTGCTGCTAAAGACTCATTTGACGTTGAATTGACAGCTGCTGGTGACAAAAAAGTTGGCGTTATCAAAGTTGTACGTGAAATCACTGGTCTTGGACTTAAAGAAGCTAAAGAACTTGTTGATGGTGCACCAGGTGTCATCAAAGAAGGTGTTCCAACTGCAGAAGCTGAAGAAATCAAAGCTAAATTGGAAGAAGCTGGAGCTTCAGTTACTCTTAAATAATAGAGCGACTACATTTGTAGCTTAAAAACATGATTAAACCGCTATTCTTAGGAGTAGCGGTTTTTCTTTTTGTTCTAGAAGGGGCAAAAAAGGGAATGACGTTAGATTAGTATTTCTATTTTAGGTGAATTATTGGAGATTCCTTATGAAAAAAATTTACTTTTTAATTGCATTTTGTTATAATAGACGCAAGAAAGAATATCTTATCGGTAGATCTTAAGCGAGCCTGAGATAGTGAGAGTCAGGTGATTGAGTGATAAGTGTGGCGCTTTTGGTATTTTAATAAAAAATAATGAAGTAATAAATTAGGGTGGAACCGCGTTTTTGACGCCCCTAGGTCACTTGACTTAGGAGCAAAGACACGGTTCTTTTTGTATCCAAAGTCGTTAGAATTTAAAAAAGGAGTTAATAATGTCTAAAAAACTAACCTTCCAAGAGATTATCTTGACTTTGCAACAATACTGGAATGACCAGGGTTGTATGCTGATGCAGGCTTATGATAACGAAAAAGGTGCGGGAACCATGAGTCCTTACACTTTCCTTCGTGCCATTGGTCCTGAGCCATGGAATGCGGCTTATGTAGAACCATCTCGTCGTCCTGCTGACGGTCGTTACGGAGAAAACCCAAATCGTCTCTACCAACACCACCAATTCCAAGTAGTTATGAAACCATCTCCATCAAATATCCAAGAACTCTACCTTGAGTCTTTGGAAAAATTGGGAATCAACCCATTGGAACACGATATTCGTTTCGTTGAAGATAACTGGGAAAATCCATCAACTGGTTCAGCTGGTCTTGGATGGGAAGTGTGGCTTGATGGTATGGAAATCACCCAGTTCACTTACTTCCAACAAGTCGGTGGTTTAGCAACAGGTCCTGTTACCGCCGAGGTCACTTATGGATTGGAACGCTTAGCTTCTTATATCCAAGAAGTAGACTCAGTTTACGATATTGAGTGGGCTCCAGGTGTTAAATATGGAGAAATCTTCCTTCAGCCAGAATATGAGCATTCAAAATACAGCTTTGAAGTTTCTGACCAAGATATGCTTCTTGAAAACTTTGAAAAGTTTGAAAAAGAAGCTGGACGTGCTTTGGAATTAGGCCTTGTGCACCCAGCCTATGACTACGTTTTGAAATGTTCACATACCTTCAACTTGCTTGACGCTCGTGGAGCGGTATCAGTTACAGAACGTGCCGGTTACATTGCCCGCATCCGTAACTTGGCCCGTGTCGTTGCTAAAACCTTCGTCGCAGAACGCAAAAAACTCGGATACCCACTTCTCGACGAAGCCACACGCGCGAAACTCCTAGCAGAAGAGGAAGAATAGATAGAATTACAGGAATAAATGACTGAAAGTCGACCGTAGGTCGCTAAATAAAACAAGATCGCTGTAGTGAAAGTCGGATAAGAAGTTTCTTATCCGACTGGGGAACTGACGAGACTTAAGGCTTGACAGTTAGCAATGAAACCGAAGGTTTGCTTGCGTCCCCCACTACTAAAGGTCTTGTTGAAGAACATTAATTGTGTAAAGGAAAAAACATGACAAAAAACTTATTAGTAGAACTAGGACTCGAAGAGTTACCAGCCTACGTTGTCACACCAACTGAAAAACAACTAGGTGAAAAAATGGCAGCTTTCTTAGATGAAAATCGCCTTTCATACGAAGGAATTCAAACTTTCTCAACACCACGTCGTTTGGCTGTTCGTGTACTTGGATTGGCAGACCAGCAGACTGATTTGACTGAAGATTTTAAAGGGCCTTCTAAGAAAATTGCTTTGGATGCAGAAGGAAACTTTTCTAAAGCAGCACAAGGATTTGTCCGTGGAAAAGGCTTGACTGTAGATGACATTGAATTTCGTGAAATCAAAGGTGAAGAATACGTCTATGTAACTAAGCATGAAGCTGGAAAACCAGCAGAAGAAGTTCTGACTGGAATTCCAGAAGTCTTGGCTAGCTTAAGTTTCCCTGTTAGCATGCGTTGGGCAAACAATACTTTTGAATATATCCGTCCAGTCCACACTTTGACAGTGCTTTTGGATGATGAAGCTCTTGAACTAGATTTCTTAGATATTCATTCAGGCAGAGTGAGTCGAGGACATCGCTTCCTTGGACATGAAGTTGAAATCCGTCATGCTGATAGTTACGAAGAAGACTTACGCAAAGTCTATGTCATTGCTGATAGCATTGAACGTGAAAATATGATTCGTGAACAAATTAAGGAAATTGAAGCATCAGAAGGTGTTCAGGTACAAATTGATGAAGGACTCTTGAATGAAGTCTTGAATCTGGTCGAATATCCAACCGCTTTTATGGGTAATTTTGATCCTAAATACCTAGAAGTCCCAGAAGAAGTTTTGGTTACTTCAATGGAAACTCATCAACGTTATTTTGTTGTCCGTGATCTTGAAGGAAATCTAAAACCAAACTTCATTTCAGTTCGTAACGGAAATGCTGAACACTTGGAAAATGTCATTCGAGGAAATGAGAAAGTTTTGGTTGCCCGCTTGGAAGATGGAGAATTCTTCTGGCGTGAAGACCAAAAACTCAAGATTGAAGATTTAGTTGCTAAACTTTCACACGTTACCTTCCATGAAAAGATTGGTTCACTTCGTGAACATATGATTCGTACAGGGCAAATTGCTATCCTGCTAGCAGAAAAAGCTGGTCTATCAGTTGATGAATCTATTGATCTTGCTCGTGCTGCAGCCATTTATAAATTTGACCTCTTAACTGGTATGGTTGGTGAATTTGATGAGCTTCAAGGGATCATGGGTGAGAAGTATGCGCTTCTTGCAGGTGAAAATGCTGCAGTGGCACAAGCAATCCGTGAACACTACCTTCCAGACTCAGCAGACGGAGCTCTTCCTGAATCTAAAGTTGGAGCAATACTTGCACTAGCCGATAAATTAGATACTCTCTTATCTTTCTTCTCTGTTGGTTTGATTCCATCTGGTTCAAACGACCCTTATGCCCTTCGTCGTGCAACACAAGGGATTGTTCGAATCTTAGAAGACTTTGGATGGCATATTCCAATGGACGAGTTGATTGCGAGTCTTTATGCTTTATCGTTTGATAGTTTAACTTACGATAACCAAGAAGAAGTGCTTAACTTCATCAAAGCTCGTGTTGATAAGATGATGGGTTCTACTGCAAAAGATATTAAAGAGGCTGTTCTCGCAAGTTCAAACTTTGTTGTCTCTGATATGATTGAAGCAGCAGAAGCTCTTTCAGAAGCTGCGAAAACTGAAGATTACAAATCATCAGTTGAGTCATTATCTCGTGCCTTTAACCTAGCAGAAAAGGCAGAAGGTTCAGTCAAAGTTGATGTAAGTCTCTTTGAAAATGAACAGGAAAAAGAACTAGCTCAAGCGGTAGAAAACCTAGAATTGAAAGGTTCAGCAAGCGATAAATTAACACAACTATTTGCTCTTAGTCCAGTTATTGATGCATTCTTTGACAATACCATGGTTATGGCAGAGGATATTGATGTTAAGAATAATCGTTTGGCTATTCTAGCTGAACTTGTCAATAAAGCAAAAACAGTGGCTGCTTTTAACCTTCTTAATACAAAATAGTAATTGAAAAATAGATCGGAGGTCCAAATATGACACCAGAAAAAATCGCTCGTATTAATGAACTTGCTAAGAAGAAAAAAACAGAAGGCTTGACTGCGGAAGAAAAAGTAGAACAAGCCAAACTTCGTGAAGAATACATCGAAGGCTATCGTCGTTCAGTTCGTCATCACGTTGAAGGAATCAAAATCGTCGATGAAGATGGTAATGATGTGACTCCTGAAAAACTTCGTCAAGTACAACGCGAAAAAGGTTTACACGGCCGTAGTCTTGATGATCCGAATTCATAAATAAAAAAATTCTCGGTTTGTATGTGCGAACCGAGATTTCTATTATAAAAAAGGAACCATTTTGGATTCCTTTTTGTTATTTATTAGTTACTTGCACCAGAAGTAGCATCAGCAGCTCCGTGGCCACCATCACCATGTCCTCCAGCGTCAGATGCACCAGAAGTAGCATCGGCATCTCCGTGACCTCCAGCAGCAGGAGCAAAAGGTCCGCTACCGCCTACCAAACGTTGACCAGTTTCTTTCAAGTACCAGTCAAGCCATGGTTGGAAGTTAAAGACAATTTCATTGATACCAGCATATGATCCATCAGGATAGTACATAGCTTGGTAGTTGTGAGTATTGATAACACCTGCAGGTGAACCAGGAACAATTGTACGTACGTATTCTTGGTTGCCATTGCGAAGCGTACCAATAACCCACTCAACGTTTTTCATACGTGCAGGTGGAAGTGATCCGTGAACTGTTGACATACGGCTACCAGATTGAGGTGGCACACGTTTCGCAAACATTGTTTCTGGATCTTGATGAGCGTTGTTGTAGTATAGGAATTGGTTGTTGTCATCAGCATATGTCAATTCAAAAGGCATAGCTTTCAAGAACATATCGATTTGGTTAACTGTAAGGATACCATGGTCAAGTTTAACGTATGTATCACCTGAAACAGCACCTGTAATTTCTGCAACTTTTTCTACCCATTCTGGATCATCAGGGTCAACTTCTGTAATAGTTGTGGCAATTGGTTTTCCACAATCCAAGTCTTCTGGTTCAATTGGTTTTGGTTTTTTCAAATTAGATACGACTCCTACGTATTTGACAAAGTTATCTAAGCAAGTTTCAAGGAATTTAACAGTTCCTTCGTTAATAATATTTCCTTTTGCATCAAAAGCTTCTTTGGCTTTTCCAAGAAGGAACTCATTACCTGGTAATGTGTAGGCATTTACTCCTGGTGCATCAAGAATTTTACGAAGGTGAACTTGAGCACGTGATGTTCCTTGATCGTAGTATGAAGCACCCACAATCATAACTGGTTTGTTTTCAAATGGATGAACTTCGTATGAAAGCCATTCAAGGACTGACTTAAGTGAAGCAGAAATAGTGTGGTTGTGCTCTGGAGTAGCAATAATCACACCATCAGCTCGAGTAATTTTGTTGTAAAGAAGGCGTAACTGGAAGCTCTCGTCCCATTTTTCGTCTTGGTTAAACATTGGAACTTCATCGATTTCCAAAACTTCTAGTTCAAATTTAAATTTAAACTGACGGCGGATGAACTCCAAGAGTTTGCGGTTATATGATTGATCGTAGTTTGATCCAACAAGTCCAACAAATTTCATTCTTTCGATCTCCTATCTTACAAATTTTCCCAATCAAAATCTTCAGCATCTTTGCGAAGAAGCTCTTGTGCGTTACGCAATTTCTCAGTAACTTTAACAAAGACACGGAAGTCATCAAAGATGGCATCCAATTTCTTGATGACATCAAGATCTACCAAGTCACCATTTTGATCAAATGCTTGAAGAGAATGTGAAAGCAAGAATTCATCTGGGAGAACATTTGCTTTGATTTCAGGAGCATTAAGAATTTGACGAAGTTGCAATTGAGCACGTGATGAACCGAGTGTACCATATGAAGCACCTGTAATCATGACAGGTTTGTTCAAAAGCGGGAATACACCATATGAAATCCAAGCAAGAGCGCTCATAAGAACAGCCGGGATTGAGTGGTCGTATTCTGGAGTACCTATAATAACTCCATCAGCAGCTTCGATTTTAGCAGCGATTTCCGTAGCTTCAGCTGGGATTTGTTTGTCAGCTGGTTTGTTAAATACAGGTAGATCTTTAATTTCTACCAATTCGATTTCTGCTTTATCAGCAAAGTGTTTCTGCATGTATTGAAGCAGTTGGCGGTTTGTGGAACGTTTTGAGTTAGTTCCTACAATAGCAATAAGTTTAAGCATGGGCTTTCCTTTCTCTTTTTGCATTATTAATGATTTATCGTTGGATACCAGATGAACAAGCTAGGTGTCCATCTTTGTCAATGAGGATGGCTTCGATACCATCAATATTTTCGACTTGCCACATAATAGAGGCGCTGCGTTCTCCAAATAATCGTGTGGTCCATATCTCGCCGTCAACAGAGCGGTCAGATATTATGGTTAAACTAGCTAAATCCGTTTCAATAGGATAGCCTATTTCACTATCGAAAATGTGATGATAATCCTTGCCATTGATTGCAAGATGCCGTTCATAAATCCCAGATGTAACCACTGATTTTCCAGTAATAGACAAGGTTATCAGGTGATTACCGCGTGGATTATTTGGATCTTGAATGCCGATTTGCCACGGACGTCCATCTTTTGATTGATTGTTCCCAATTGTGAGGATGTTTCCTCCAAGATTGATAAGAGCAGAAGTGACGCCGTTTTCTTTTAAGAAAGCTGCAACCTTATCTGCACTGTACCCCTTTGCTAAACACCCTAAGTCAATTTTCATTCCCTTTTTTTCTAGGAAAACCGTAGAATTGACTGAATCGAGTATAATAAAATGAGGGTCTATTAGTGGTAAAGCTTGAGCAATTTCTTCAGGGCTTGCAACCTTTGCATCGGAAAAACCGATACGCCAGGTTTGAACCAAAGGTCCTATACTAATATTGAGATGACTTTTAGGTGCTAGACTGTGTTCTAGACCTAATGAAATCAGCTCAAACAAATCAGGGTGGACTTTAACTGGAGCGATACCTGCCTGATAGTTAATTTCCATTAATTCAGATTCAGTACTGTTAGCATTGAAGCGGAATTCAAGTTCCTTGAGCAAATCAAAAGCTTGACGGAGAAGATTATCGGCTTGTTCATGTACTAAGGAAATAGTAATCGTAGTTCCCATTAATCGCTCAGATGATGAACTAAGAGGCAAAGAATCAACTCCCTTCAAATCACTGGGAAATAGCTATAAATCTTGAAAGAATGAGAAATTTAAAATTTATAATCTATTTCCATATAAATAGAATATCATAAAGTCAGCGTTTTCACAAATCATTTTTTACAAAAAGTCAAGAAATATGCTTAAAAAAATAAAAACAGCTCCAAATCAATAAGAGCTCTTTGAAAACAAGTTGATATATCTTTCAAAAACTTTCTTAAATAACATCAAACTGGTCAAAAGTCTTGAAAACGTTCACAGATAATGGTATACTTGAGAGGTAAATAAAAAAATAAAGGTAGGATTTATCTTATGAGTAAAATCGTAGTCGTGGGAGCTAACCACGCTGGAACTGCATGTATCAACACAATGTTGGATAACTTTGGAAACGAAAACGAAATCGTTGTATTTGACCAAAACTCAAACATTTCATTCCTTGGATGCGGAATGGCACTTTGGATTGGTGAACAAATTGACGGACCTGAAGGTTTGTTCTACTCTGACAAAGAAAAATTGGAAGCGAAAGGTGCTAAAGTTTACATGAACTCACCAGTTCTTTCAATTGACTACGACAACAAAGTTGTAACAGCAGAAGTTGAAGGTCAAGAACACAAAGAGTCTTATGACAAATTGATCTTTGCGACTGGTTCAACTCCAATCTTGCCACCAATCGAAGGCGTTGAAATCGTTAAAGGTAACCGTGAGTTCAAAGCAACTCTTGAAAACGTACAATTCGTTAAATTGTACCAAAACGCAGAAGAAGTTATCAACAAACTTGCTGACAAGAGCAAACACCTTGAGCGTATCGCTGTTGTAGGTGGTGGTTACATCGGTGTTGAGCTTGCTGAAGCTTTTGAACGTCTTGGAAAAGAAGTTGTCCTTGTTGATATCGTTGACACTGTATTGAACGGATACTATGACAAAGACTTCACACAACTGATGGCTAAAAACTTGGAAGACCACAACATCCGTTTGGCACTTGGTCAAACTGTTAAAGCTATCGAAGGTGAAGGAAAAGTTGAACGCTTGATCACTGACAAAGAAACATTTGATGTGGATATGGTTGTTCTTGCAGTTGGTTTCCGCCCAAACACTGCACTTGCTGATGGTAAGATTGAACTCTTCCGTAACGGTGCTTTCCTTGTTGACAAGAAACAAGAAACATCTATCCCAGGTGTATATGCTGTTGGTGACTGTGCGACTGTTTATGACAACGCTCGTAAAGACACTAGCTACATCGCTCTTGCATCAAACGCTGTTCGTACTGGTATCGTAGGTGCTTACAATGCTTGTGGACATGAGCTTGAAGGAATCGGTGTTCAAGGATCAAATGGTATCTCAATCTATGGTCTTCACATGGTTTCAACTGGTTTGACACTTGAAAAAGCAAAAGCTGCTGGTTACAACGCAACTGAAACTGGATTCAACGACCTTCAAAAACCAGAATTTATGAAGCATGACAACTATGAAGTAGCTATCAAAATCGTCTTTGATAAAGATAGCCGTGAAATCCTTGGTGCTCAAATGGTATCTCGTGATTCAGCAATTAGCATGGGAATTCACATGTTCTCACTTGCTATTCAAGAACACGTTACAATTGATAAATTAGCATTGACAGACCTATTCTTCTTGCCACACTTCAATAAACCATACAACTACATCACAATGGCTGCACTTACAGCAGAAAAATAATTGATGATATGTCAATAAAAAAAGTAACTTCAACTATTGAAGTTACTTTTTTATTTTTAGGTTAAGAAACCTCGTCTCTTGCTGGGAAAGTAAACCCTTCTCCAAGGATTTCGTGAGCTTCCGTGATAGTGATAAAGGCCATCGGATCTACTGTATGAATCATTTCTTTCATCTTGACAATTTCATTTCTTGCGACAATACAGTAAATAATCTTTAAGTCCTTTTGGCTATAGTAGCCTTGTCCTGAGATAAAGGTAACACCACGACCGAGTTCTTCATTAATTTTATCAGCTAATTCCATCGGTTTTTGAGTGATAATCATAAATCCTTTTCCAGCATATCCACCCTCACCGATTAAGTCAATAACTCTTGAAACGATGAAGTCAAATAAGAGAGTATAGGTTACAAGACGTAGGTCTTGGAAGATGATTAAAATCAGCATCAGAATCAGAAAATCAAGTCCAAAAAGCAATTTTCCAACAGAGATATTGGTGTATTTATTAAGGATACGAGCGACGATATCAGTACCACCAGTTGTTCCACCCGCGTTGAAAATAACACCGAGTCCAACACCTAGGAGGACACCAGCTACTAAAGCAACCACAACGAGATCTCCTTCAAGGTTAAACTGGAGAGGAATTTTCTCAAAGATAGCTAACCAGACGGAGACGGCAATGGTTCCAAGTAGACTGGAATACAGTGATCTTAGTCCAAATATTTTCCAAGCTAGTAGGAAGAGAGGGATATTAATTAAGATATTCATCAGCGAAATAGGGATATTAAAGAGATAGTAGGTAATCAAGGTTATCCCTGTTGCTCCACCTTCGAACAAGTGATGTGGAACAACAAAATAAGTAAGTCCGAAGGCGAAGATAGCAGCTCCGAATATAATAGTTATAGTTGGTTTAATATGCCGTAGCATTGAGCTCCCCTCCTATTTTTGTGTAAAAGTGAAGTAATAATATTATTAAAATAAGACTGATATTACAACTTCATGGATTCAATTTTCTCGGAATCAGGTGTAACACGAAGAGTTTTTTGACCGGTATAGGTAACAAAACCAGGTTTCCCACCAGTTGGTTTATTGAGTTTTTTAACCTCAATCATATCAACTTGAACGAGATTGGAAAGGCGTCCTTTCGAATAGTAGGCAGCTAGTTCTGCAGCATCCGTCTTGACTTCGTCAGAAGGATTCAGATTTCCTGAGATGACAACGTGGCTTCCTGGTATATCCTTAGCATGGAACCAAAGTTCCTCTTTGCGTGCAATCTTAAAGGTTAATTCCTCGTTTTGGAGATTGTTTCGTCCAACGAGAATAATGGTTTTACCATCGCTAGCCAGATATTTCTCTGGCTTTTTACGCTTTTGAATTTTTTCGCGTTGGCGTCTTCTAATAAAGCCTGTTTGAATTAATTCTTCACGAATTTCAGCAATTTCATCTAGCCCAGCTAGGTTGAGGACTGTTTCGACGCTTTCCAGATAGAGAATAGTAGCCTTTGTTTCTTCAATTAGATCAGTCAGGTATTTGACAGCCTCTTTTAACTTCTGATAACGTTTGAAGTATTTTTGAGCGTTTTGGTTTGGTGTTAAAGCTTTATCGAGAGAAATCGTGATAGGCTGATTGGTGTAGTAGTTATCTAAGACGACTTGGTCTTGGTCATTTGGAACTTGATGAAGAAAAGTCGTTAGTAACTCGCCTTTTTGTCGGAACTCCTCAGCGTTTTCAGTAGCCTGAAGTTCTTTTTCTTGCTTCTTCAGTTTTTGCCGATTTTTTTGTAGTTCATTTTCAACACGACGAATGAGTTCGCTAGCCTGTTGTTTGACACGATCACGTTCTGCCTTATCTTTGTAAAAAACATCAAGAAGTTGAGATAAGTTTGAAAAATGTCCTTCAATTTTAGTTGAAAAAGGGACACAAGAAAAAGACTTATCAGTTAAGCATGGGTTGGTTTCTTGCTTAAAAAAGTCACGAAAATTGGAAAGTCTATCATCAGTTAATAAATTCTCTAATTCAATTGCTGTATCACGGCCTAAACCTTGAAAGAGGCTTTGAAGGTTTTTAGCTGTCAATTCCTGTGTTTGTAGGATTTCAAAAAGTTTTTCATCCTTAATAGTAAAAGGATTGAGGGCCTCTGTACTTGGTGGGGCTATGTAAGTTGCACCAGGTAGGAGTGTACGGTAACTATTTTGAGAGAAACCAATGTGCTTGATCACCTCAAGAACTTTGTTGCTAGACTTATCTACGAGGAGGATATTACTATGTTTACCCATAATCTCAATGATGAGGGTGGCTTGAATATCATCTCCAATCTCATTCTTGTTAGAAACAGTGATTTCAACGATTCGATCGTTTTCAATCTGCTCGATAGACTCGATAACAGCACCCTGTAAATATTTCCTTAAAACCATGATAAAGGTAGAAGGTTGAGCAGGGTTTTCAAAGGTCGTTTCTGTCAACTGAATGCGTCCAAAAACAGGATGAGCAGAAAGGAGCAGACGATGACTTTGGCGATTGCTACGGATTTGTAAGACCAATTCTTGATCAAAAGGTTGATTAATTTTTTGAATGCGACCGTTTAGTAGTTCAGCTCGCAATTCCTCAACCATGTGGTGTAAAAAAAATCCATCAAATGACATGGTTCTCTCCTTATGAATGTATTCCATAGTATTATATCAAAAAGGTAGAATAAAATCATAGAAATATGGTATAATAAAGCCAAGTAAAGAGAATCGAGAAACGCATGTATATTGAAATGGTAGATGAAACTGGTCAGGTTTCTAAAGAAATTTTAAAGCAAACTCAAGAAATTTTGGAATTTGCTGCTAAAAAGCTTGGAAAAGAAGACAAGGAGATGGCAGTCACTTTTGTGACCAATGAACGCAGTCATGAACTCAATTTAGAGTTTCGTTCTACTGACCGTCCAACAGATGTTATTAGCCTTGAATACAAACCTGAATTAGAGATTACCTTTGACGAAGAGGATTTGGCAGAAGATCCTGACTTAGCAGAAATGATGTCAGAATTTGATTCTTATATCGGCGAGTTATTCATTTCAATTGATAAGGCCCATGAGCAAGCTGAAGACTACGGGCATAGTTTCGAACGTGAAATGGGCTTTTTAGCTGTGCACGGTTTTTTACACATAAACGGTTATGATCACTACACTCCGGAAGAAGAAGCGGAGATGTTCGGTTTACAAGAAGAAATTTTAACAGCCTATGGACTCACAAGACAATAAACGAAAATGGAAGAATCGTGACTTGCTCTCAAGTCTAGATTTTGCCCTGACAGGTATTTTTACTGCCATAAAAGAAGAGCGTAATATGAGAAAGCATGCAGTGACTTCTCTCTTAGTTCTACTTGCAGGCATTGTTTTTCAAGTTTCCAGAATTGAATGGCTCTTTCTCCTATTAAGCATTTTTTTAGTAATTGCTTTTGAGATTTTAAATTCTGCTATTGAAAATGTAGTGGATTTGGCTAGCCATTATCACTTCGATATGCTTGCAAAGAAGGCTAAAGACATGGCTGCAGGTGCAGTTCTTGTAGTGTCTTTATTTGCTGCAGTGACTGGACTTATCATTTTCATCCCTAGGATTTGGGATTTGCTATTTTAAACATTTATAGAGGTAACTATGACATTTAAATCAGGCTTCGTAGCTATTTTAGGACGTCCCAATGTCGGGAAGTCAACTTTTTTGAATCATGTCATGGGGCAAAAGATTGCCATCATGAGTGATAAGGCGCAAACAACGCGCAACAAGATTATGGGAATCTACACTACTGATAAGGAACAAATCGTCTTTATCGATACGCCAGGGATTCATAAACCTAAGACAGCCCTTGGAGACTTCATGGTGGAGTCAGCCTATAGCACTCTTCGAGAAGTCGATACGGTTCTCTTTATGGTGCCAGCAGATGAACCACGAGGCAAGGGCGACGATATGATCATCGAACGCCTCAAGGCTGCTAAAGTACCAGTCATTCTCGTGGTAAACAAGATTGACAAGGTGCACCCAGACCAACTTTTGGCGCAAATCGATGATTTCCGTAATCAGATGGACTTTAAGGAAATTGTACCGATTTCAGCTCTACAAGGAAATAATGTTTCGCGTTTGATCGATATTTTGAGCGGAAACTTAGAGGAAGGTTTCCAATATTTCCCGTCAGATCAAATCACCGATCACCCAGAACGTTTCCTAGTATCAGAGATGATTCGTGAAAAAGTGTTACACTTAACGCGTGAGGAAATTCCACACTCAGTTGCAGTAGTGGTTGATTCTATGAAACGAGATGAAGAGACTGACAAGGTTCATATCCGAGCAACCATTATGGTTGAGCGTGACAGCCAAAAAGGGATTATCATCGGTAAAGGCGGTGCCATGCTCAAGAAAATTGGTACCATGGCTCGCAAAGATATCGAACTCATGCTAGGAGACAAGGTCTTCCTAGAAACATGGGTCAAGGTCAAGAAAAATTGGCGCGATAAGAAATTAGATCTTGCCGATTTTGGTTACAACGAAAAAGAATATTAAGAAGAGGTGGGCAGGAGCCTGCTTCTTGTTTTTAAAGAAGGAGGAGCTATGCCTGAATTACCAGAAGTTGAGACTGTCCGACGTGGTCTGGAAAAATTGATTCTGGGGAAGAAGATTTCAAACATTGACATTCGTTACCCCAAGATGATTAAAACTGATTTGCATGAATTTCAGAAGGAAATGCCTGGTCAAGTCATTCAAACAATGGGACGTCGTGGCAAGTATTTGCTTTTCTATTTATCCGACAAAGTTTTAATCTCTCACTTGAGAATGGAAGGCAAGTATTTTTATTACCCAGACCAAGTTCCAGAACGCAAACATGCACATGTGTTGATTCATTTTAAGGATGGCGGGACTTTAGTCTATGAGGATGTCCGTAAGTTCGGAACTATGGAGTTGCTTGCTCCTGAGCTTTTAGAAGCTTACTTTATTTCAAAAAAACTTGGTCCGGAACCCACTGAGAAGGATTTTGATTTAGGGAGTTTTAAACTAGCCTTGAAAAAATCTAAAAAACCAATCAAATCGCATCTTCTCGACCAGACTTTGGTTGCAGGGTTGGGAAATATCTATGTTGATGAAGTTCTTTGGAGAGCGAAAGTCCATCCTTCTAGAACCTCTAATAGTTTAACAGCACAAGAGGCTAGAAAAGTACATGATGAAACGATCAATGTTTTAGGTCAGGCGGTTGAAAAGGGTGGTTCAACAATTCGCACTTATACCAATGCATTTGGAGAAGATGGCACCATGCAGGAATTCCATCAAGTATACGACAAGGCAGGTCAAGCTTGTTCGCGTTGTGAAACCATCATCGAAAAAATTCAACTAGGTGGTCGTGGAACTCACTTTTGTCCTAAGTGTCAAAGGAGAAAGTGATGGGAAAAATAATCGGAATCACCGGTGGTATTGCGTCAGGTAAGTCCACTGTAACAGAATTTTTAAGACAAAAAGGGTTTCAAGTTGTAGATGCGGATGCAGTCGTCCACCAACTACAAAAACCAGGTGGACGACTCTATCAGGTTTTAGTGGAGCATTTTGGGGAGAAAATCCTTCTTGAAAATGGTGAACTGAATCGCCCCTTGCTTGGTAGCCTTATTTTTTCAAATCCTGAAGAGCAAGAATGGTCTAAGATAACCCAAGGTGAGATTATTCGTGAGGAGTTAGCTGCATTACGAAATCATTTGGCTCAAACAGAAGCTCTCTTTTTCATGGATATTCCTCTGCTTTTTGAGCAGAACTATGCTTCATGGTTTTACGAAACTTGGTTAGTCTATGTAAATCGTGATGTTCAATTGGAGCGATTAATGAAACGGGACCAAATTTCAAAAGAAGCAGCTGAATCCCGTTTAAACTCTCAATGGCCTTTAGAAAGAAAAATTAGTCTGGCTAGTCATAGTCTAGATAATAATGGAAATCAGGAACAGTTGATAGCTCAAGTAGTTCAGTTGCTTGAAGAAATGTGTCTATAAATTAACATTGTTAGGAAGGAGAATTTTGGTATTGTTTGTTCAAATCATCTTAGATTGAAATAGTATCAAATACAAAAAAATCTAATGCGTGTAAAAATTAATCTAAAATGCTCCTCTTGTGGCAGCATGAATTATCTAACCAGTAAGAACTCCAAAACACATCCAGATAAGATTGAAGTCTTAAAATATTGTCCCAAAGAAAGAAAAGTGACGCTACATCTTGAATCTAAGTAGAAATTATGGTAGAATAATAGGGATTTTAAGGAGTTTGATATGTATAACCTATTATTAACCATTTTATTAGTATTATCTGTTGTGATTGTGATTGCAATTTTTATGCAACCAACTAAAAATCAATCTAGCAATGTATTTGATGCCAGCTCTGGTGACTTGTTTGAACGTAGCAAAGCGCGTGGTTTTGAAGCCGTAATGCAACGTTTGACAGGAATCTTAGTCTTTTTCTGGCTAGCCATTGCCTTAGCATTGACGGTATTATCAAGTAGATAAGAAAATAATGGGCGAGACTAGGTCTTTGCCTATTTTTATTTTTGAAAGAAATAAGGTTTTACACCAAAAAAATTTACAATTTAGAAAGAAAACATGAAAGATAGAATAAAAGAATATTTAAAAGAAAAAGGACGAGTCACTGTAAATGACTTGGCCCAAGCTCTTGGAAAGGATGGTTCCAAGGATTTTCGAGAGCTCATTAAAACCTTGTCCCTGATGGAGAGAAAGCACCAAATTCGCTTTGAAGAAGATGGTAGTCTCACCTTGGACCAAAAGAAGAAACACGAGATTACTCTTAAAGGAACTTTTCATGCCCATAAAAATGGCTTCGGCTTTGTTAGTCTCGAAGGTGAGGAAGACGATCTTTTTGTAGGAAAAAATGATGTGAACTATGCCATTGATGGCGATACTGTTGAAATTGTAATCAAGAAGGTTGCGGATCGCCAAAAAGGAACTGCAGCTGAAGCAAAGATTATCGATATTTTAGAACACAGTTTGACGACGGTTGTTGGTCAAATCGTTCTTGATGAGGAAAAACCCAAGTATGCAGGTTACATCCGTTCAAAAAATCAAAAGATTAGTCAACCAATCTACGTTAAGAAACCAGCTATTCAATTAGACGGTACAGAAGTTCTCAAGGTCTTTATCGATAAGTACCCAAGTAAGAAACACGATTTTTTTGTCGCTAGTGTCCTAGATGTTGTTGGACATTCTACAGATGCAGGGATTGATGTCCTCGAGGTCTTGGAATCAATGGATATTGTGTCAGAGTTTCCAGAGGCTGTTCTTAAGGAAGCAGAGAGCGTTCCAGATGCACCATCTGAAGCGGATTTGAACGGACGTCTAGATCTGAGAGATGAAATTACATTTACCATAGATGGAGCGGATGCTAAGGACTTGGATGATGCTGTTCATATCAAACCATTGAAAAATGGAAATATCGAACTAGGTGTTCACATTGCCGATGTCTCCTACTATGTGACAGAGGGATCTGCTCTAGATAAGGAAGCTCTCAATCGTGCGACCTCTGTCTATGTGACAGACCGTGTAGTTCCAATGCTGCCAGAGCGCCTCTCAAACGGAATCTGTTCTCTTAACCCTCAAGTGGACCGCTTGACTCAATCTGCTATTATGGAAATTAATAAGCAGGGTCGTGTTGTGAATTATACGATTACGCAGACCGTTATCAAGACAAGTTTTCGTATGACTTATAGTGATGTCAATGACATTTTAGCTGGTGACGAGGAGAAGAGACAAGACTATAAGAAAATTGTTCCTAGTATCGAACTTATGGCCAATCTCCATGAGACTTTGGAAAGTATGCGAATCAAGCGTGGTGCTTTAAATTTTGATACCAATGAAGCTAAGATTTTAGTCGATAAAAAAGGCAAGCCAGTTGATATTGTCCTTCGTCATCGTGGTGTTGCTGAACGTATGATTGAGTCCTTTATGTTGATTGCTAACGAAACAGTTGCCGAGCACTTTAGCAAGCTGGACCTACCTTTTATCTATCGGATTCACGAGGAGCCTAAGGCTGAAAAAGTTCAGAAGTTTATTGATTATGCTTCGAGCTTTGGTTTGCGAATTTATGGGACTGCCAGTGAGATAAGTCAGGAAGCTCTCCAAGACATCATGAGTACTGTTGAGGGAGAGCCATATGCGGATGTATTGTCTATGATGCTTCTGCGTTCGATGCAGCAGGCTCGTTATTCTGAGCATAATCACGGTCACTATGGATTAGCTGCAGACTACTACACTCACTTTACCAGCCCAATTCGTCGTTATCCGGACCTCCTTGTTCATCGTATGATTCGTGACTATGGACGTTCTAAGGATGTAGCAGATCATTTTGAACAGGTCATTCCAGAGATTGCGACTCAATCTTCCAACCGTGAGCGTCGTGCTATCGAGGCAGAGCGTGAAGTCGAAGCCATGAAAAAAGCTGAATACATGGAAGAGTACGTTGGTGAAGAGTATGATGCAGTTGTTTCAAGCATCGTTAAATTTGGTCTTTTTGTCGAATTGCCAAATACAGTTGAGGGATTGATTCACATTACCAATCTACCTGAATTTTACCATTTTAATGAACGCGATTTAACCCTCCGTGGGGAGAAATCAGGAATTACTTTCCGAGTTGGGCAGCAGATCCGTATTCGTGTCGAAAGAGCGGATAAGATGACTGGTGAGATCGATTTTTCCTTCATTCCAAGTGAATTTGATGTCATTGAAAAAGGTTTGAAAGGTTCTGGTCGTAAGGATAGAGGGCGTCGTTCAGATAAGAAAGAAGACAAAAGAAAATCTGGTCGCTTAGGTGATAAGCGCAAGCATTCTCCAAAAGACAAGAAGAAAAAAAGCAAGAAACCTTTTTATAAGGAAGTAGTAAAGAAAGGAGCCAAGAATGGCAAAGGGCGTGGGAAAGGTCGTCGCGCAAAATAAAAAGGCGCACCACGACTATACAATCGTAGATACGCTAGAAGCAGGAATGGTCCTGACAGGAACTGAGATCAAGAGTGTTCGAGCAGCCCGCATCAATCTGAAAGATGGGTTTGCCCAAGTGAAAAATGGGGAAGTTTGGCTGAGCAATGTGCATATTGCACCCTATGAAGAAGGAAATATCTGGAATCAGGAACCCGAACGTCGTCGTAAACTCCTGCTCCATAAGAAACAAATCCAGAAATTAGAGCAAGAAACAAAAGGGACGGGGATGACCTTGGTTCCTCTTAAAGTTTATATCAAAGATGGCTATGCCAAATTACTTTTAGGACTTGCAAAAGGGAAACATGATTACGATAAACGTGAGTCTATCAAACGCCGTGAGCAAGATCGTGATATTGCGCGTGTGATGAAAGCTGTTAACCACCGATAGAAAGAGTGAAGAATATGGAAAAACTAGTTGCCTACAAACGCATGCCTGTCTGGAATAAAGACACCATGCCAGAGGCTGTTCAAAGAAAACACAATACTAAGGTTGGAACCTGGGGTAAGATTACCGTATTAAAAGGGATTCTTAAGTTTATTGAGTTGACCGAAGAGGGAGAAGTGATAGCTGAGCATCTCTTTAAAGCAGGTGCTGATAATCCTATGGTGCAATCTCAAGCCTGGCACAGAGTAGAAGCTGCCACAGACGATGTGGAATGGTACTTGGAATTCTATTGTAAACCGGAGGATTATTTCCCTAAGAAATACAATACTAATCCAGTTCATTCGGAAGTTTTAGAAGCTATGGATACAGTAAAACCATGTAAGGCACTAGACCTAGGATGTGGTCAAGGAAGAAATGCACTCTTTCTAGCTCAACAAGGCTTTGATGTCACAGCTGTAGATCAAAATGAGCTATCTCTTGAAATCTTGCAAAGCATTGTGGAGCAAGAAGATATAGAAATGCCTGTCGGTATCTACGATATCAATTCAGCTAGCATTGGACAAACTTATGATTTTATCGTATCAACGGTTGTGCTCATGTTTTTACAAGCAGATCGTATTCCAGCTATTATTCGAAACATGCAAGAACAAACCTCAATTGGAGGTTATAATTTGATTGTGTGTGCTATGGACACGGAGGATTATCCTTGCTCAGTGAACTTCCCATTTACCTTTAAAGAGGGTGAGTTGGCAAATTACTACAAGGACTGGGAATTAGTGAAGTACAATGAAAATCCAGGCCATCTCCACCGTCGCGATGAAAACGGAAATCGTATTCAACTACGTTTTGCAACCATGTTGGCTAAAAAAGTAAAATAAATGAAAAAAAGGAATAGAGAGCAGTTGTTTTCTATTCCTTATTTGTTACCCTAATAAGAAAGGGAATTCTCAATTTATGCTATACTAGAAGTAGGAGAAGTCGATGAAATGAAACAGAATTGTGATGGTTTTAAAATGATTCTAATCGACCACTATTCTTTCAAACTTTTTTGTAGAGGAGGTCTTAGGATGACTAGTCTTTTAATTGAACTGTACGACCGTCATACCATTGAGAAAAATGTCTATCAGGCTTTTGTCAGTGATTGTGATGAGATTTTATATCTTTCTACAAGAAAAATTGCTGAGGAAGAGAAGCTATCCTTGAAGCATTTTCTAATGGAACAAGTTCCACACTTAAAACAAGTACATTTTCGACAATTTCACCTAGAAAAAATCTGCCAGGAATTAGACGTATTTATCAATGATTTTGAGACAGTGACCATCGATGTTTTTGGTGGAGATAATCTATTAGCGATAGTTCTATATCAGTATGGTTTGGAGAAAGGTATTCCCATTATTGCTATGGATGTAGAACAAGGAATGCAGTATGCCTGGGAAAGGGATAAGATTTATGATAAAAAGTTAGAGATTCCTAGTTTATCTATTGAACAATTGATAGCTTTACGTGGTGGAAAAGTCCTTAAATCAAGAAGGCCTCAGCATTCTAATAAGCAAGTGCTAGCTATTAAAAAATTGGCCAAATATGCTATCGAAAATCCTGAAAAATGGTATCAGATTACCCAATTCTTTGCACTGGCAAAAACAAATGATTTTCACGCTGAAACAGCAAAAGTTTTAAAGAGTAATAGAAAAATTTATTCTTACCCCAGTAGCTTGATTCCTTTGTTCACAAAAGCTAATTTATTGAAAGTAGAAGAGGAAACAACGGATACTGTCACTTATACATTCCCAACACCAGAAGCACATCTGTTATGTCGAACTAAAGGGCATATTTTAGAATTGTATATCTATTTACTAGCTCTCGAGTCGGAGTATTTTAATGAATGTATGATTGGTACTGAAATTGACTGGAATGGGATTTTTCCTGAGGCTGACAATGTTCAAAATGAGATTGATGTTATTCTTCGTAAAGGTCACTCTGTAGTTTTCATTTCTTGTAAAATGACTGATCTAGCAGTTGAAGCTATTAACGAACTTGAAGTTTATGCCAATCATTTTGCAGGTGATAATTGTTTGAAAATAATTGTTTGCTCAGGCAAGATTAACCCCGTTTACAGTAATCGTTGTCAGGAATATGGTGTAATGGTGATAAAGCAGGATCAAATACAGAATCTTATTCCCATGTTACGGAAATATATGAAGAACAAACGTCAATGATACTAGATGTTATAGTGAAGAAGAGTCTGGGATAATAGTTCTAGACTCTCAATTGTCTTTGGATTGTCGAGCAAGACGCAGTGGTTGAGTGGGCTCTACTATGCTGATTTCATCAGCTTTTACAGCCCTACTCAACTGTGCGGAGGTGGGACGACGAAATCGAATTCTAACAAATTACCGATTTCTGTCCCACTCTCTTTTCTTATCCTTTTCGAATAAAGTAGAAAAGGGGGATATATGTTTATAGCTAGAGATGAAAAGGGTAACTTAATTAACGCTTTAGAGAATGAAGTAAAGAAACAAGTTTATTATTGTCCAGCTTGCGGAACGAGTGTTCGCTTGAAAAAAGGAAAAAATGTAAGAACTCATTTTGCGCATGAAAGTTTAAAAAGTTGTGATTTTTATCATGAGAACGAAGGACCAGAACATTTGGAGAATAAGGTGGCACTTTTTAATTGGGCTAAGAAAGATGCTGAAGTAGAAATGGAATATTCGATTCCTGAACTTAAGCAAATCGCAGATATCTTTATCAATAATAAAATAGCACTAGAAGTTCAGTGTAGTCATATTTCTTGCGAACTTTTACGGGAGAGAAGCAATGGTTATCGAAGTTTGGGAATTCAAGTTCTTTGGCTACTGGGAGAAAAGCTCTGGCCTAAAGATCGACTAACTAAACTTCAAAGAGATTTTCTTTACTTTAGTAATAATATGGGATTTTATCTTTGGGAGTTAGATCATAAAAAACAAGTTTTGAGGCTCAAGTACCTCCTTCACCAAGATTTGAAAGGGAAACTCCATTATCAGCTCAAGGAATTTTCTTATGGCAAAGGAAATCTCCTAGAAATTTTACGTAGTCCATATAAGCAACAAGCTCTTATTACTTTTTCAGTTGAACAGGACAAAAACATTTGTCGTTTCATTCAAAAACAACTCTACTATCAAAATCCCTATTGGATGAAACAACAAGCCCAAGCTTACTTGAGAGGAGAAAATCTTTTAAATCTAAAAAAACAGGACTGGTATCCCCAAGTAAGGCCGATAGAACATGGTCATTTTTGTCAGATAAGTCAAAATCTATATGATTATTATCGAAGCTTTCAGGCTTATTATGAACTGAATTCACAAAATCAACAACAAAAGCTCTATCCACCTGCCTTTTATCAGCAGTATTTCTCGAAAAATATGGTAAAATAGAAAGGATGGAGGAAATTTATGGTATTACAACGAAATGAAATCAATGAAAAAGATACATGGGATTTGTCCACTATCTTTGAAACAGACCAAAAATGGGAAGAAGAACTAGCCCTACTAACGGAAGATACAAAACAAGCAGCTAGTCTTGAAGGGCATCTTTTGGATAGCGCAGAGAGCCTATTAAATATTACAGAGCGTTATTTGGATTTGAGCCGTCGTCTTGAAAAACTCTATGTCTACGCTCATATGAAAAACGACCAGGATACACGAGTTGCTAAATATCAAGAATATTATGCAAAGGCAATGACTCTATACAGTCAACTAGATCAAGTCTTTTCTTTCTATGAGCCAGAATTTATGGCAATTACTGAAGAGCTGTATCAAAACTTTTTAGCAGAAGAACCAAAACTCAAGCCTTATAAACACTTCTTTGATAAACTCTTGCAAAATAAGGAACATGTCCTTTCACAACGTGAAGAAGAGTTGTTAGCAGGTGCTGGTGAAATCTTCGGGGCAGCTAGTGAAACCTTTGCTATCTTAGATAATGCAGATATCGTCTTTCCATTTGTTAAAGATGAAGATGGAAATGAAGTGCAGTTGTCACATGGTGTCTATATGCGCTTAGTAGAATCTAAGAACCGTGAAGTTCGTCGTGGTGCATATGAAGCACTATACTCTACCTATGAGCAATACCAGCACACTTACGCTAAAACCTTGCAGACCAATGTAAAAGTACAAAACTACCGTGCAAAAGTTCGGAACTACAAGAGTGCGCGTGAAGCAGCTCTTGCAACCAACTTTGTTCCAGAAAGTGTCTATGACAACTTAGTATCTGCTGTTCGTAAGCATTTGCCATTATTGCATCGTTATCTCGCACTTCGTTCAAAAATCTTGGGTATTCCAGATCTTAAAATGTACGATGTCTATACACCACTGTCTTCAGTAGAATACAGCTTTACTTATGAGGAAGCCTTGAAGAAAGCAGAAGATTCTTTGGCTGTTCTTGGTGAGGATTACTTGAGTCGTGTTAAACGCGCCTTTAGCGAACGTTGGATTGATGTGTATGAAAACCAAGGCAAGCGTTCAGGTGCATACTCTGGTGGTTCCTACGATACTAACGCCTTCATGCTTCTTAACTGGCAAGATAACCTAGACAATCTCTTTACTCTTGTACATGAGACAGGTCATAGTATGCATTCTAGCTACACGCGTGAAACACAACCTTATGTATACGGAGATTACTCAATCTTCTTGGCAGAAATTGCTTCAACAACCAATGAAAATATCTTAACTGAAAAATTATTGCAAGAAGTTCAAGATGACGCAACACGCTTCGCTATTCTAAACAACTTCTTGGATGGTTTCCGTGGAACAGTCTTCCGCCAAACTCAATTTGCTGAATTTGAACATGCTATTCACCAAGCCGATCAAAATGGTGAAGTCTTGACAAGCGAGTTCTTAAACAATCTCTATGCTGACTTGAACCAAGAATATTATGGCTTGAGCAAGGAAGACAACCCTCAAATTCAGTACGAGTGGGCTCGTATCCCTCATTTCTACTATAATTACTATGTATATCAATATTCAACAGGCTTTGCAGCAGCTTCGGCCTTGGCTGAAAAGATTGTTCATGGTAGTCAAGATGATCGTGACCGTTATATTGATTACCTCAAGGCTGGGAAGTCAGACTATCCTCTTAATATCATGCGAAAAGCTGGTGTTGATATGGAAAAAGAAGACTATCTTAATGATGCCTTTGCAGTCTTTGAACGCCGTTTGGATGAGTTCGAAGCCCTTGTTGAAAAATTAGGATTAGCATAAAATGGTTGAGTCATACAGTAAAAATGCTAACCATAACATGCGACGGCCTGTTGTTAAGGATGAGATTGTGGAATTTATGCGCCACAGACAAGAGCAGGTGACTGGTTCTTTAAAAGAACTAGAAAACTTTGCTCGCAAGGAGAATATTCCTATCATTCCTCATGAAACAGTCGCTTATTTCCGTTTTCTAATGGAAACAATTCAACCAAAAAATATTTTAGAAATTGGAACGGCAATTGGCTTTTCAGCACTTTTGATGGCTCAACATGCCCCAGAGGCTAAAATTACAACCATTGATCGGAATCCTGAAATGATTGGTTTTGCCAAGGAAAATTTCGCCAAGTTTGATAATCGCCAACAAATCACTCTTTTGGAAGGCGATGCGGTAGACGTTTTGTCAACATTGACAGAGACCTATGATTTTGTTTTTATGGATTCTGCAAAATCCAAATACATCGTATTTTTGCCAGAAATCCTAAAACACCTTGAGGTTGGTGGAGTAGTTGTCTTGGATGATATTTTCCAAGGTGGAGACATTGCTAAGGATATTATGGAAGTCCGACGCGGGCAACGAACCATTTATCGTGGTTTGCAAAGACTATTTGACGCAACTCTAAACAATCCAGGATTAACAGCTAGTCTAGTTCCTCTTGGAGATGGAATCTTGATGCTAAGAAAGAATCAAGCAGAAATAGAACTGCCTGATGTTGATTAATTTCAGATATTTTTAAGACAATTTAGTAAAATAGATAAGGTAAACATTTATCTAGTGTATAAAAAGGAGTAAACATGAAGAAAAAATTATTGGCTGGTGCCATCACTTTGTTATCAGTAGCTACTTTGGCTGCTTGTTCAAATAGCTCTCAAGGAGCTGACCTCATCAGTATGAAGGGTGATGTCATCACTGAGCACCAATTTTATGAAGAAGTGAAAAACAACCCAACTGCTCAACAAATCTTGCTCAATATGACAATCCAAAAAGTTTTTGAAAAACAATATGGATCTGAAGTAAGTGACAAAGAAGTAGAAGATGCGGTAGCAGAAGAGCAAAAAAGATATGGTGATAGCTATCAAATCGTTCTTTCTCGTGCTGGTATGACAGCAGAAAGCCGTAAAGCTCAAATTCGTACAAGTAAACTAGTTGAATATGCTGTTAAGAAAGCTGCAGAAGCTGAATTGACAGATGAGAACTACAAAAAAGCTTACGATGAGTACACACCAGAAGTAACTGCTCAAGTGATTAAACTTGACAGTGAAGATAAGGCTAAAGAAGTACTTGCTAAAGCGCAAGAATCTGGAGCTGACTTTGCACAATTGGCTAAGGATAATTCAACTGACGAAAAGACAAAAGCAAATGGTGGAGAAATCACCTTCGACTCTGCATCAACAGAATTGCCAGACGTTGTTAAAAAAGCAGCCTTTGCCCTAAATGTTGATGGAATCTCAGATGTGATCACAGCTCCAGGTACGCAAGCTTATTCAAACAGTTTCTATATTGTGAAATTGACCAAGAAAACAGAAAAATCTTCTAACTGGGAAGATTATAAAGAAAAATTGAAGACAGTTATACTGACTCAAAAACAAAATGATGCTACTTTTGTTCAAGGTGTAATTAGTAAAGAGTTGCAGGCAGCAAATATCAAGGTTAAAGATCAAGCCTTCCAAAATATCTTTACTCAGTACATTCAAAGTGATACAACAACTCAAACGACAACAACATCAGCAGCAACTGAAACGACCACAACTGCAGCTGAAACGACAACAACATCTTCAAACTAAAGATGAAAACTCTATCTTTCTACTCTTGAAAGGTAGAGTTTTTTTGGAGATTTCTTAGCTAAAATCCCAAAATATAAATAAATGTTTGTGAATTCTAAAAGCTTAAATTCTAGGCTTTAACGGATAAGAGTTTTTTTCTAGTCTAAAAAGTGGTATAATAGCATGTAAAACTAGAATTAATAGAAAATTAAAAATTTAGTGGATGGTGAAATATGAAAATTAGTAAAAGGCACCTGTTGAATTACTCTATTTTAGTGCCCTATATTCTCTTATCCGTTCTGGGATTGATAGTGGTATATTCGACAACGAGTGCATCCTTGATTCAGGAGGGTAAGAGCGCCTTTCAATTGGTTCGAAATCAGGGCTTGTTTTGGATTGTTAGTTTGTTGCTTATTGCAGTAATCTATAAACTGAAACTTGGTTTTCTTCGAAACGAACGTTTGTTATTTATCGTTATGTTTGCTGAGTTAGTGTTACTAGCTTTAGCTCGTTTGATTGGTATTCCCATCAATGGTGCTTACGGTTGGATCAAAGTAGGACCTATTACTGTTCAGCCTGCGGAATACTTGAAAATTATCATCATTTGGTACTTGGCTCAACGTTTTTCAAAACAACAAGAAGAAATTGCCGTTTATGATTTCCAAGTTTTAACTCAAAACCAATGGTTGCCTAGATCCTTTAACGATTGGCGGTTTGTACTTCTAGTCATGATTGGTAGTTTGGCTATTTTCCCTGACCTTGGAAATGCTACAATTCTCTTTTTAGTAGCATTGTTGATGTACTCAATTAGTGGGATAGCTCACCGATGGTTTGCAACTATTCTTGGAGTATTGACCAGTTTATCCTTTGTTTCTCTAACAACCATTAAGTTTATTGGTGTTGAGAAGTTTTCTAAGATTCCAGTATTTGGATACGTAGCTAAACGATTCAGTGCTTTCTTTAATCCCTTTGATGATGTCGCTGGTGCAGGACACCAATTGGCAAATTCATACTATGCTATGGTAAATGGAGGATGGTTTGGGCTAGGATTAGGAAACTCTATCGAAAAACGAGGCTATCTACCTGAGGCACACACGGACTTTGTTTTCTCTATTGTAATTGAAGAGTTTGGATTTGTTGGTGCCAGTCTTATTTTAGCTCTATTATTCTTCCTAATTCTTCGTATTATTTTAGTGGGGGTACGAGCAAAAGATCCGTTCAACTCTATGGTAGCAATCGGTATTGGTGGGATGATTTTAATTCAGGTATTCGTTAATATCGGAGGGATTTCAGGATTGATCCCTTCAACAGGGGTAACCTTCCCATTCCTTTCTCAAGGGGGGAATAGTCTCCTGGTTCTATCAGTAGCTATCGCCTTTGTGTTAAATATCGATGCTAGTGAAAAACGTGCAAAACTTTATAGCGAGTATGAAGCACAGCTCTAAGAAAAAGTGACAAGGAGAAAAATATGTCTCTTCAAAAACTAGAAAATAACAGAAACAAAACTGTCGTGCAAGAAGAAGTTCAAATTTTGACAGAATTGCTTGAAGATATTACTAAAAATATGCTTCCCGCTGAGACCTTTGACAAGATTATGCAGTTGAAGAAGCTATCATCAAATCTAGACTATCAAGGACTAGATAATGTAGTGAGAAGCCTTTCAAATGATGAAATGGTCTACATCTCCAGATATTTCTCTATTTTACCACTTTTGATTAACATCTCCGAAGACGTAGACTTAGCATATGAGATTAACCATCTAAACAATATTGATCAAGATTATCTTGGTAAATTGTCAACAACCATTGAAATGGTTGCTGAAAAAGAAAATGCGGCTGAAATTCTAGAACATCTGAACGTGGTGCCAGTATTAACAGCCCATCCAACTCAGGTTCAACGTAAGAGTATGCTGGACTTGACTAATCATATCCATACTCTCTTGCGTAAATACCGTGACGTGAGAATGGGGCTTATTAACAAAGAAAAATGGCATAATGATCTTCGTCGCTACATTGAGATTATCATGCAGACGGATATGATTCGTGAGAAGAAACTAAAAGTAACGAATGAAATCACAAACGTGATGGAATATTACAATAGTTCTTTCCTACAAGCTGTACCAAATCTAATGTTAGAGTATAAGCGTCTTGCAAAAGAGCAGGGAATTGACCTAAAACAAGCAAAACCTATCACCATGGGAATGTGGATTGGTGGAGACCGTGATGGCAATCCATTTGTAACTGCTGAGACACTCATGCGTTCTGCTACCATTCAAAGTGAAGTGATCTTAAACTACTACATCAGTAAGATTTCTAGTCTCTACCGTACCTTCTCTCTTTCTACTAATTTATCTAAGACAAGTAAGGCGGTTGAAGAAATGGCAGCTCAATCTCAAGATACTTCTGTTTTCCGCGAGAAAGAACCTTATCGTCGGGCTTTTCACTTTATTCAATCAAAATTAATTCAAACTCTTTTAAATTTGAAAGAGTGGGCTCTTGTCGGCTCATCAGCAGATGAACGCCATCACATTGAACGACTCTTTGGAACTCAAGGACATCAACAAGGAGTAGTTACTGACTATATTAGTAACCGTCTCTCAGGAGCCATTCAAGAATTGGCTGAAGATCGTCCTCCTTACTACGAAACAATTGAAGAATTTAAACAAGACTTAGCTATCATTAAAGATTCATTGCTTGAAAATAAGGCAGAGGCCTTGCTTACTGGAGAGTTTGCCGAGCTTTTGGAGGCTGTTGAAGTCTTTGGATTCTTCTTGGCATCTATCGATATGCGCCAAGACTCAAGTGTTCATGAAGCCTGTGTTGCTGAATTGTTAGCATCTGCCGGAATTAATGACCATTATAGCGATCTTTCAGAAGATGAGAAGTGCGAGTTGCTTTTACATGAACTATTAGAAGATCCTCGAATCTTGTCAGCTACTCATGCTGAAAAGTCTGAACTTCTTGAAAAAGAATTAGCCATTTTCCAAACTGCACGTGAATTAAAAGATCGTTTGGGAGAAGACGTCATTCGTCAAACGATTATTTCTCATGCAACCAGCGTGTCTGATATGTTAGAATTGGCGATTATGCTGAAAGAAGTCGGTCTTGTTGATGCTGAAAAAGCACGGGTTCAAATCGTGCCTCTCTTTGAAACAATTGAGGACTTGGATCATTCCGAAGAAACAATGAGAAAGTATTTCTCATTACCACTTGCTAAGAAGTGGATTGCTTCAAAAGATAATTATCAAGAAATCATGCTAGGTTACTCTGATAGTAATAAGGATGGTGGTTATCTATCATCTTGTTGGACGCTATACAAAGCTCAACAACAATTAACCGCTATCGGTGATGAATTTGGAGTCAAAGTAACCTTCTTTCACGGTCGTGGTGGTACTGTTGGCCGTGGTGGTGGCCCTACGTATGATGCCATTGCTTCTCAGCCACTCAAATCAATCAAGGACCGTATACGATTAACTGAACAAGGTGAAGTTATCGGAAATAAATACGGAAACAAGGATGCAGCTTACTATAACTTAGAAATGTTAGTATCTGCAGCTATTAACCGTATGATTACACAGAAGAAGAGTGACACCAATACGTCAAATCGCTATGAGGCCATCATGGACCAAGTAGTCAGTCGTAGCTATGATATTTACCGTGAACTAGTATTTGGAAATGATCATTTCTACGATTATTTCTTTGAATCTAGTCCAATCAAGAATATCTCAAGCTTTAATATTGGTTCTCGTCCAGCAGCACGTAAAACAATCACTGAAATTGGTGGTCTACGTGCCATTCCTTGGGTATTCTCATGGTCACAAAGTCGTGTCATGTTCCCAGGTTGGTATGGTGTTGGTTCAAGCTTCAAGGAATTTATTGATCAAGATCCAAAAAATATTGAATACCTTCGTGACATGTATCAAAATTGGCCATTCTTCCAGTCACTCCTATCAAACGTTGACATGGTTTTATCAAAATCAAATATGAATATTGCTTTTGAATATGCTAAACTTTGTGAAAGCGAAGAAGTACAAGCAATCTACTATACTATTTTGGATGAATGGCAATTGACCAAGAACATTATATTAGCTATCGAAGGCTATGATGAACTTTTGGCAGAAAATACTTACTTGAAAGACAGTTTGAACTACCGCATGCCTTATTTCAATGTTCTTAACTATATTCAGTTGGAATTGATTAAGCGTCAACGTCGTGGCGAGCTTTCTTCAGATGAAGAAAGATTGATTCATACAACTATTAACGGAATTGCTACAGGATTACGTAATTCAGGTTAATACTAGAAATATTTTCCAAAAACCGTAGGAATTTTCATAATTTTTTAAAATAATTCATGAAAATCCTTGACAAGTTTTAGTAAAATGATATAATTTAAGCATTCAGAAAGTAATCATTGAATTTTTTTAGCGAGTCTGTGGTTGGTGGAAACAGATAGATGAAGATGAAGAAATTGGGCTGGATGTTATTAAGAATTTGAAATCATAAGAATTCGGTGAGCACACCTTATAGTGCAACTCGTGAAGCGAGTAAGAGCGATAGGAATAATTCCTATAATTGAGGTGGCACCGCGCATCGACGTCCTCACACAAGTTTTTTGTGTGAGGACTTTTTCTATGGGGAGGAAAAAATGATGGAAATCAAACGATGGCGACGCTTGGTAAAGTTATATTGAAAGTGACATGAACATTACTAAGTTTAAGTGAAATAAGGAGAAATAGATATGAATAAACGTTTAATTGGTATTATTGCAGTACTAGCACTTGTAGTTGGAGGAAGCTTGGTCTACTCTAACTTAATGAAACAAGATACTAAAACCGAGACAACTAACAAAACAGCTAAGGTTGGTGTTCTACAGTTCGTCAGTCACCCATCACTCGACTTGATTTACCAAGGTATCCAAGATGGACTTGCTGAAGAAGGCTATAAAGGCGACCAAGTTAAAATCGACTTTATGAATTCAGAAGGTGACCAAAGTAAGGTTGCCACAATGAGTAAACAATTGGTGTCAAATGGAAATGATGTTGTTGTCGGAATTGCGACACCTGCAGCTCAGGGTCTAGCAAGTGCAACAAAAGACCTTCCTGTTATCATGGCAGCTATTACAGACCCAGTTGGAGCTAACCTGGTACAAAACTTGGAAAAACCAGGTGGAAACATCACAGGGGTATCTGACCATAACCCTGCTGAACAACAGGTTGAATTGATTAAAACATTGACTCCTGATGTCAAGACAGTTGGAGCTCTTTACTCAAGTAGCGAAGATAACTCAAAATCACAAGTCGAAGAATTCAAAGCTTACGCTGAAAAAGCTGGTTTGAAAGTAGAGACTTTTGCAGTTCCTTCAACTAACGAAATTGCTTCTACAGTAAACGTTATGACTGGTAAAGTAGATGCAATCTGGGTTCCAATTGACAACACAATCGCATCTGCGTTCTCAACTGTAGTATCAAGCAACCAAACAGCTAAAAAACCAATCTACCCAAGTGCGACTGCCATGGTAGAAGCAGGTGGTTTGGCATCAGTCGTTGTGGACCAACACGATCTTGGTGTTGCTACCGGTAAGATGATTGCCAAAGTCTTGAAGGGTGAAAAACCAGCTGATACTCCAGTTAATGTCTTCTCAACTGGTAAATCAGTTATCAATAAAAAAGTGGCTCAAGAACTTGGAATCACTATACCTGAATCAGTTCTTAAAGAAGCTGGTCAAGTAATCGAATAAGAATGAAGGAGGAGTTGGAGACATCTCCTCCAATTTTTAAAAGAAGGAAATGAATGTAACATGATAGTATCGATTATTTCACAAGGATTTGTCTGGGCTATTCTAGGTTTGGGAATCTTTATGACCTTTCGAATCCTCAACTTTCCAGATATGACAACCGAGGGTTCCTTCCCGCTTGGAGGAGCGGTAGCAGTAACTCTAATTACACAAGGTGTCAATCCTTTTCTTGCTACCTTAGTAGCTGTTGGAGCAGGCTGTCTTGCAGGTTTAGCGACTGGTCTTCTTTACACGAAAGGAAAGATTCCAACACTCTTGTCTGGTATTTTGGTGATGACTTCTTGTCATTCTATCATGCTCATGATTATGGGACGGGCAAACCTTGGGCTCTTAGGAACTAAACAAATCCAGGACGTTCTTCCTTTCTCATCTGAGGTTAATCAATTATTTACAGGTTTGATTTTTGTGACTTTGGTTATCCTTCTTATGCTTTTCTTCCTAGATACTAAATTGGGACAAGCTTATATCGCAACAGGAGATAATCCAGATATGGCTCGTAGTTTTGGTATCAATACTGGACGTATGGAGTTGATGGGCTTGGTCTTGTCAAATGGTGTGATCGCACTTGCTGGCGCTCTTATCGCTCAACAAGAAGGATATGCAGATGTTTCTCGTGGTATCGGGGTTATCGTAGTTGGTCTTGCAAGCTTAATTATCGGAGAAGTACTCTTTAAGAGTTTGACTCTAGCAGAACGCTTGGTTACTATTGTTGTTGGGTCTATTAGCTACCAATTCTTGGTATGGGGAGTCATTGCTCTTGGCTTTAATACTAGCTACCTCCGTCTATACAGTGCTCTTATCCTAGCAACTTGTCTAGTCATTCCAACCCTTAAGGATAAATACTTGAAAGGAGTCAAGTTAAGCAAATGACAGCGATTGTAGAATTAAGAAATGCCACAAAAATTGTGAAAAATGGATTTGACGAGGAAAAAATTATCCTAAACGATGTTTCGCTTGATATTTATGAACACGACTTCATCACAATCTTAGGTGGAAATGGTGCAGGAAAATCAACACTCTTTAATAGCATTGCAGGAACTTTGCCCTTGACTAGTGGGACTATCCGTATTATGGGTGAGGATGTGACTCATTTTAGTCCTGAAAAACGCGCTAAGTACCTTTCTCGTGTCTTTCAGGATCCTAAGATGGGAACTGCCCCTCGAATGACGGTTGCAGAAAATCTCTTGATTGCAAAGTTCCGTGGTGAAAAACGTGGACTTTTTCCGAGAAGACTCTCAGCTTACAAGGAAGAATTTCAAGCAACCATTGAGAAGGTTGGAAATGGCCTAGAAAAACACTTGGATACACCGATTGAATTCTTGTCAGGTGGACAAAGACAGGCCTTGAGCCTCTTGATGGCAACCTTGAAACGTCCTGAACTCCTTTTGTTGGATGAACATACGGCAGCCCTTGACCCTAAAACGAGTGTGGCCTTGATGGAATTGACAGATGACTTTGTCAGCAAGGACCATCTAACAGCATTGATGATTACCCACCATATGGAAGATGCTCTCAAGTATGGAAATCGCCTCATTGTTATGAAGGAAGGACGAATCATCCAAGATTTAAACAAGGATGAAAAAGCCAAGATGAAGATTTCAGATTACTATCAGTTGTTTGAATAAAATTACTCATTTACAAAAAACTTAGGGATAAAATTTTACCTCTAAGTTTTTTGTTGAGCAAATAGAGATTTTTTTATTTATATATTTTTTCAATTTTAAGTAAATGTGTAATTTCCTAAAATTTTACTCTCGAAAATGCCTATTTTCTATGAAATAGAAGCATGTAAAGAGTATGAAATGGTTTACTTTTTTTCAGAAATAAGCTATACTATATAAAGTAAACTGTGATAAAATGGAGGTATTGTCTATGGTTGACAAGAGAGTCATCGAAGAAATCAAAAACAATACCAATATTGTCGAAATCATAGGAGAAGTGATTTCTTTACAAAAATCTGGACGGAACTTTTTAGGGCTCTGTCCTTTTCATGGTGAAAAGACCCCTTCCTTTAACGTGGTCGAAGATAAGCAATTTTACCACTGTTTTGGTTGTGGTCGTTCTGGAGACGTCTTTAAGTTTATAGAAGAGTATCAACAAGTAACTTTTGCGGATGCGGTAAGGATGTTGGGCGAACGTCTCGGAATGCACCTTGAAGCTCCTGTACATAACCCTGTCCCACACACGTCACCCTATCAAAATCTCTACGATATGCATGACAAGGCTGCACGCTTTTATCATGCAATCCTCATGACGACTAAAATGGGTGAGGAGGCGAGAAACTATCTCTATAAACGTGGCTTGACTGATGATGTCATTAAACACTTTATGATTGGTCTAGCTCCAGCAGAACGCTCTTATCTTTATCAGCGTTTAGCAGACGATTATAGTGAGAAGGACTTGCTGGATTCAGGTCTATTTTATCTATCTGAGAGTAACCAATTTTTTGATACTTTCCATAACCGGATTATATTTCCACTCTCAAACGACCAAGGAAAGGTAATTGCTTTCTCTGGACGGATTTGGCAAGAGACAGATTCTCAAACTGCCAAGTATAAAAATAGTCGAGCAACGGCGATTTTTAACAAGAGTTACGAATTATATCATTTGGATAGGGTAAAAAAAGGGTCTGGAAAAGCTCCTGAAATGTATCTGATGGAAGGCTTTATGGATGTTATTGCAGCCTACCGTGCTGGTATTGAAAATGCAGTAGCTTCCATGGGAACGGCCTTGACAGCTGAGCACGTCGAACATCTCAAACGCTTTACAAAAAAAGTGATTATCACTTATGACGGTGATAAGGCAGGACAAGCTGCAACTGCTAAAGCTTTGGACGAGCTTAAAGATCTACCTGTACAAGTTGTCCAGATTCCTGATGCAATGGATCCTGACGAGTATTTACAAAAGAATTCTCCAGAGGATTTGGCTTATCTTTTATCCAATACTCGAATCAGTCCGATTGAGTTTTATATCCATCATTACAAACCTAGTAATAGTGATAATCTCCAAGCACAGATTGAGTTCATTGAGAAAATTGCACCTCTTATCGTCAAAGAACCTTCTATCACAGCCCAGAACACCTATATTCATTTGTTGACGGATCATTTACCATCTTTTGATTATCAACAAGTTGAGCACATCATCAACGAAAGTCGTGTCAGACAAAGACAAGAAAAAGTGAAGCAGGTTGTTAATCCGACACCAATTACTATGTCGGTTACTAAACAATTGACTGCAGTCATGAGAGCTGAAGCACATATTCTTTATCGTATGATGGAGCACCCCCTTGTGTTGAATGATTATCGTTTGAGAGATGATTTTGTATTTGAAACTCCAGAGTTTCAGACCTTGTATGGACTCTTGATTGATAATGGTTCGATATCTTCTGAAGACTTAGCAAATCAGACTAGAGAAGTTGAAAATGCTTGGTACCAAGTGTTAGCCTTGGATTTACCTTCTGAAATGTCTCCAGAAGAACTAAAAGAAGTGGAAGAGTCTCGTAATCGTGCTCTTTTGAATCAACAAAACTTGCAAATTAAAAAGAAGGTTCAGGAAGCTAGTCATGTAGGTGATACTGATACTGCTTTAGAAGAGCTTAAACGCTTAATTGCCCAAAAAAGAAGAATGGAGTAAGAATGGCAAAAAAACAAAAAGAAGTAACAACTTTTGATGTCCAAGTCGCTGAGTTTATTCGTAACCATAAGAAAACTGGTACTGCGACAGATGACGAAATCAACAATGTCCTTGTAATTCCTTTTGCTCTTGATGTTGAAGGGATTGAAAATCTTTTGCAACGTATTCAAGATGCAGGTATTGCAATCACGGATAACGAAGGAAATCCAAGTGAGCGTGTTCTAAGTACAGAGGAAGAACCGGAACTAAGTGATGAGGACTTAATTGGTTCAACATCTGCCAAGGTTAACGATCCTGTCCGCATGTATTTGAAAGAAATTGGGGTTGTACCTCTTCTTACAAACGAAGAAGAAAAAGAATTAGCTCTTGCTGTTGAAGCGGGAGATGTAGAAGCGAAACAACGTCTAGCAGAGGCTAACCTTCGTTTGGTAGTGTCTATCGCGAAACGATATGTTGGACGCGGTATGCAGTTCCTTGACTTGATCCAAGAAGGAAATATGGGATTGATGAAGGCCGTTGATAAATTTGACTACTCTAAAGGGTTCAAATTCTCAACTTATGCAACTTGGTGGATCCGTCAGGCTATTACCCGTGCCATTGCTGACCAAGCTCGTACCATCCGTATCCCAGTTCACATGGTGGAAACTATCAACAAGCTTGTTCGTGAACAACGTAATCTTCTTCAAGAGTTGGGACAAGATCCTACTCCTGAGCAAATTGCTGAACGTATGGATATGACACCTGATAAAGTTCGTGAAATCCTTAAGATTGCTCAAGAACCCGTTTCTCTTGAAACACCTATTGGTGAGGAAGATGATAGCCATCTTGGTGACTTTATCGAAGATGAAGTGATTGAAAATCCAGTTGACTACACAACTCGTATCGTCTTGCGTGAGCAGTTGGATGAAGTTCTAGATACCTTGACTGATAGAGAAGAAAATGTCTTGCGTCTTCGTTTTGGACTCGATGATGGTAAAATGCGTACGTTAGAAGATGTGGGTAAAGTCTTTAACGTCACTCGTGAGCGTATTCGTCAGATTGAAGCAAAAGCTTTGAGAAAACTTCGCCAACCAAGTCGAAGCAAACCGCTTCGTGACTTTATCGAGGATTAAGATAGAGGAGACTAAATATGGCTTACACAGAAGAGCAAATTGAAACTATCAAAACGAAAATCTTATCTGCTCTAGAAGAAGTTATCGACCCAGAATTAGGAATCGATATCGTCAACCTAGGTCTGATTTATGAGATTCGATTTGATGGTGATACCGGTGATACTGAGATTGATATGACCTTAACGACTATGGGTTGTCCATTAGCAGATCTCTTGACCGATCAAATTTATGATGCTATGACAGATGTACCAGAGGTTACTAACGTTGAAGTGAAATTAGTTTGGTATCCAGCTTGGACGGTTGAAAAAATGAGTCGCTATGCACGTATCGCTTTAGGTATTAAATAGAATGATATAAAAAAAGAAATAGTATAAGTGTTAGGAAATTCCCTAGCTTTTATGCTATCTCTTTTTTAATTTGCTGATTTTCTTTCAATAAAATGATATAATGGATAGTATGGAAAAAGAGAAATTACGCATCAACATGCTAAGTTCGAGTGAAAAGGTAGCAGGACAAGGTGTTTCTGGAGCTTACCGTGAACTTGTGCAACTTTTGAAACGTGATGCGAAAGACCAACTAATTGTAACGGAGAATCTTCCTGTGGAAGCTGATGTTACTCATTTTCATACAATAGATCTTCCATACTATTTATCCACTTTCCAAAAGAAACGCTCTGGACGTCGAATTGGTTATGTTCACTTCTTACCTGATACCTTAGAGGGCAGTTTGAAAATTCCGTTCTTCCTAAAAGGAATCGTGAAGCGCTACGTATTTTCCTTTTATGACCGTATGGAACACTTGGTTGTGGTTAATCCTACTTTTATCGAAGATTTGGTTGCAGCTGGTATTCATCGTGAAAAGGTGACCTATATTCCTAACTTTGTTAACAAAGAAAAATGGCACCCACTTTCTGCAGAAAAACTAAGTCAACTTCGAAATGACATGGGATTGAACGAAAATCAATTTGTAGTAGTAGGAGCTGGGCAGGTTCAAAAGCGTAAGGGAATCGATGATTTCATCACTCTTGCTGAGGAACTACCGGATATCACCTTTATTTGGGCGGGAGGCTTCTCATTTGGTGGGATTACAGATGGTTATGAACGCTATAAAAAAATCATGGATAATCCTCCGGAGAATCTGATTTTCCCTGGAATTGTTGAGCCAGAACGGATGAGAGAACTCTATGCTTTGGCAGATCTGTTCTTACTTCCTAGCTATAATGAGCTCTTTCCGATGACTATTCTAGAAGCTGCGAGTTGTGAAGCTCCCATTATGCTTCGGGACTTAGATCTTTATAAGGTGATTCTAGAAGGAAATTACAGACCAACCACCGATGTGGAAGAGATGAAACAAGCTATTTTGGAATATAGAGAGCATCCAGAAGCTTTGAAAGAGTTAAAAGAAAAGGCCAAGGCTATTTCAAGAGAATACTCAGAGGAGCATCTCCTTGAAATATGGCTAAAATTCTATCGGGAGCAAGCGGCTTTAGGAAAAAAATGAGGTAGTATATGCGAATTGGATTATTTACAGATACTTATTTCCCACAGGTTTCGGGTGTTGCAACCAGTATTCGAACCTTAAAAACAGAGCTTGAAAAGCAAGGGCATGCAGTCTTTATCTTCACGACAACCGATAAGGATGTCAATCGTTATGAAGACTGGCAGATTATTCGTATTCCTAGTGTTCCTTTCTTCGCCTTTAAAGACCGTCGTTTTGCTTATCGCGGATTTACGAAAGCTCTTGAAATTGCTAAACAATATAAACTCGATATTATTCATACCCAAACGGAGTTTTCTCTTGGTTTATTGGGAATTTGGATTGCTCGAGAACTGAAAATCCCAGTCATTCATACATATCATACCCAGTATGAGGATTATGTCCATTATATTGCTAAGGGGATGTTGATTCGTCCAAGTATGGTCAAATATCTTGTTCGAGGTTTTTTGCATGACGTTGATGGAGTCATTTGTCCGAGTGAAATTGTACGCGATCTTTTATCTGACTATAAGGTAAAAGTTGAAAAGCGTGTTATTCCTACTGGAATTGAACTTGCCAAATTTGAACGCCCTGAGATTGGTCCTGAACACATTAGTGACTTAAGGGATAAACTAGGGATCCAACAAGACGAAAAGATGCTTCTAAGTCTTTCTCGAGTTTCTTACGAGAAGAATATTCAAGCAGTTCTTAAAGCTTTACCAGATGTCCTAAAAGAAGAACCAAATGTTAAACTGGTTGTAGCTGGAGATGGACCTTATTTAGACAATCTTAAGGAGCAAGCAGAAGATTTAAAAATTCAAGATTCTGTTATCTTTACAGGTATGATTCCGCCAAATGAGACGGCACTCTATTATAAGGCAGCTGATTTCTTCATATCGGCTTCTACAAGTGAGACTCAGGGATTGACTTATCTGGAAAGTTTAGCTAGTAAGACACCTGTTATTGCCCAGGGTAATCCTTATTTGGATAATCTCATCAATGATAAAATGTTCGGAACTCTTTATTATGAGGAAAGAGACTTGGCAGGAGCGATTCTTGAGGCTTTACTTGCTACACCGTCAATGGATGAAAAACACTTGGCTGAAAAATTATATGAAATTTCTGCTGAGAATTTTGGTAGAAGAGTCCATGAATTTTATCTAGACCTCATTATTTCAAATAATTTTGCCAAAGAAACAGGGGCTGACGAACCTGTTACAAAACGTATTTTAAAGACAGTCTTCTATATTCCGCAACAGGCTGTTACTATGCCAGTTAAAGGTTCGAAGCGTATGCTTAAAGCATCTAGAAAACAATTAAGAAATTTAAGAAAATATTTAAATGATTAATCAAATCAAAGAAAGGAAATAAAAATATGCAAAAGAAATTTATGAGAAGTGGTAGAGATCAAAAAATCGGTGGTGTATGCGCTGGTTTAGCACATTATTTTGATATTGACCCTACAATCGTACGTGTTATTTGGGGAGTTTTGGCTTTCTGTTATGGTGCAGGACTTATTGCTTACTTGATCTTGTGGGCAATCGCTCCTGTATCTGATGAGTATTAATATTAGAGTATTAGAGTAAAGGAGAAAACATGGCATTCGGTGATAATGGTAAACGTAAAAAAACATTCTTTGAAAAACTTACAATGTTTGTCGTATTAATCATGTTGTTTGTTACTTTAGCCGGTATTTTTGCGACTGCAATTGGTGTATTTAGTAGATTCTAAATTGCTAGTTGTAGGATTTATTTCAAATAGTTGGTGACTGGGATTTTCCCAGCCCTTTTTAAAGTGAGAAAAGAATATGAGTATGTTTTTAGACACAGCCAAGATTAAAGTAAAGGCTGGTAATGGTGGCGATGGCATGGTTGCCTTTCGTCGTGAAAAATACGTCCCTAATGGTGGACCATGGGGCGGTGATGGAGGACGTGGTGGTAACGTTGTTTTCGTTGTAGACGAAGGTTTACGTACCCTTATGGACTTCCGTTACAATCGTCATTTCAAGGCCCAATCAGGTGAAAAAGGGATGACAAAAGGAATGCATGGTAGAGGGGCAGAAGACTTGATTGTCCGTGTACCTCAAGGGACAACCGTGCGTGATGCGGAGACTGGGAAAGTTCTTACTGATTTGATAGAGAACGGACAAGAGTTCATCGTGGCTTACGGTGGTCGTGGTGGTCGCGGAAATATTCGTTTTGCAACACCTAAAAATCCTGCGCCAGAAATCTCAGAAAACGGAGAACCTGGTCAAGAACGTGAATTACAGTTAGAACTTAAAATCCTTGCGGATGTAGGTTTAGTTGGTTTCCCATCTGTTGGTAAATCAACACTCCTTAGCGTGATTACCTCTGCTAAGCCAAAAATTGGTGCCTACCACTTTACAACAATTGTTCCAAATCTTGGTATGGTTCGTACCCAGTCCGGTGAATCCTTTGCCGTTGCAGACCTTCCTGGATTGATTGAAGGTGCCAGCCAAGGTGTTGGCTTGGGTACCCAGTTCCTTCGCCATATCGAGCGTACTCGCGTTATTCTTCATATCATTGACATGTCAGCTAGTGAAGGACGTGATCCCTATGAGGATTATTTAGCGATCAATAAGGAACTTGAATCTTATAACCTTCGTCTTATGGAGCGTCCACAGATTATTGTTGCCAATAAAATGGATATGCCTGAGAGTCAAGAAAACCTTGAAGAGTTCAAGAAAAAATTGGCTGCTAATTATGATGAATTTGAAGAATTGCCACCAATCTTCCCAATTTCAGGTTTGACTAAGCAAGGACTTGCACCGCTATTAGATGCAACGGCTGAACTTCTTGATAAAACGCCAGAATTCCTTCTTTATGATGAGTCAGATATGGAAGAAGAGGTTTATTATGGCTTCGATGAGGAAGAAAAACCATTTGAGATTGGTCGTGACGATGATGCAACATGGGTTCTCTCAGGTGAAAAACTCATGAAACTCTTTAACATGACTAACTTTGACCGTGATGAGTCTGTCATGAAATTTGCGCGTCAGTTGCGTGGTATGGGAGTTGATGAAGCTCTTCGTGCTCGTGGAGCTAAGGACGGCGACCTTGTCCGTATTGGAAAATTTGAGTTTGAATTTGTAGACTAGGAGATAGCTATGGGTGATAAACCAATATCTTTCCGAGATGCTGATGGAAATTTTGTTTCTGCTGCAGACGTCTGGAATGAAAAGAAATTAGAAGAACTTTTTAATCGCCTCAATCCCAATCGTTCATTGAGACTTGCGAGAATGAAGAAACAAGCCGAAGAAAAAAAATAAGAATAAAAGAACCCGTGATATTTGTATCACGGGTTTTCTGGTTTCTAACTATTTTTGATCTGGGATTTCAAGACTAGATTGCGCAAGGTCTACAGTTAATTGATAGTCTGTATTGTCACGTATTGTAATCTCAAAGTCAGTAGTATAAAGAACGAGACGGAGAGTATCACCTTTTCTTAGTTTGTAAATTGTTGGTTGGAGTTCAAATTGGAATTCCATCCATTCATCTGGTTTAACTTCTTCAATTTTTAATAAATCATGACGATTTTGGAGGTTGAGGTAGCCTTTGGTGATAACACGTTGGGCATTTGGGCTAAATGGTAGTTCGCAAAGGTTTTCCAGCATATGGTAACGACCATTATCAATAGTACGAGCAGCCAAGACTCCAGGATAAGGTTGAAGGTATTTCTTTTGACCAAGTTCGAGAAGTTGAGCAGAGAGAAGACCTTTATTGGTACTTGACTTGAGACGAAGGTTTAGTTTAACACGACCATTGATATGAAGATCTTCAGTCACTGGCAGGTCAATAGTTACCTGATTGACTTTTCCTTGATAGAGTTCATTATTAAAGGTTTGGTAAGTCTTTCCAAATCGTTCGAAGTCAGAATCTTGGTAATGATTTTCAATGACAGCTTCCTCAGTACCTAAAGAGAAAGTTTTATGGTCAGTTTGATTTCCAAAATCTTCAAGTGACAGCCAAGTTTGAGGAGCAGTATTGTCTTGCCAAACGACTCTTGGAAGTTGGTAGTCAGTTTCTTGGTCCAATAATTTCTGTGTCAAAAGGGCATTCATGGATTCACGGAAATCAATTGACTGCCAGTTGTTCATATAAACGTGGGCGCCGTTATGGTAAAAGAGATGTTTTTTAACATGACTTGGAAGAGCATTGAACATTTGATAGACGTGAAGAGGTTTTACATTCCAGTCTTGTGAACCGTGAGTAAAGACAACTTCAGCCTTAACCTTTTTAGCATTAAGAAGGTAGTTTCTGTCATGCCAAAATTGGTTATAATCTCCAGTTTTACGGTCTAGATTTTTCTTGAGTTCTTCTATGGAAGCTTTATGAGCCTCGTTTCCACGAATAAAGTCACCAGCTAAGAGATTACGGGAATAGGTTAATTCATCTAATGAATCGAAGTCCTCACCTGGATAGCCACCTGGGCTTGTCACAAGACCATTTTCACGGTAATAGTTGTACCATGATGAGATACCTGCTTCTGCAATAATAACCTCTAAACCATCAACTCCTGTGCTAGCAAGACCGTTAGACATTGTTCCTAGGTAAGAAAGACCAGTAGTTGCCACTTTACCATTTGACCAATCAGCTTTTACTTGACGTTTACGACTATGATCCGTAAAGGCACGACAACGACCATTTAGCCAATCGATAACATTCTTAAAAGCTTCAACTTGACGGTAATCTCCATTGGTCATTAAACCTTGTGAATCTTTAGTACCAAGACCTGATACGTAGATATTGGCAAATCCTCTTGGAAGGAAGTAGTCGTTAAGTGTGTAGCTGCTATTGATATGAGTGAGTTTTTCTTCAGCTTCAGAAACAAGTTCAGCCTCCCCAACGGGTTCAACTAAGTCCAGGGTTGGATTTTCTAACGTAATTTCATGTGGTTCCTTGACTTCTAGTTCGGCTTCCATCTTATAGAGAGCCTTATCGCTTGCTTTGTCATTGGTTCCTTGATGGTATGGACTTGCTGTCATGACAGCTGGAATCTTTCCATTGTATGCTGGACGAATGATATTTACCTTGATGAGGTCAGGTAGACCATCTTTATCAGAATCAACACGAGTCTCTACATAAACTACTTCACGAATGACATTGTTAGTATTGAAGGTTGCCAAACTCTTGCCATTGAAGTAGTGATAGTTATTGTCCTCAGGAATAAGACCATCACTAACTAACTGATCGATAAGGGTGTTCCCTTTTTTAGTGCGTGTGTTTAAAAGCTGGTAGAGATTGTCGATTAGATCTCCGTAAACGATCGGAAACGCTGTTTCTTTGTGAAAAGCAAGAGCATCTTCAAAGTCTACTAAGTAACTGAATCCAAGCAATTGAAAGGCAACAGTGTAGAAAATTTCTGCTGTCAATTCACGGTCTAAATTGAAGAAAGTGAGTAAATCTGTTTCTTTATCAACTGCTAAAGTAGTGAGGGGATAATCCGTATTTTTAAAATTGAAAAAACAAGTTCTAACAAAAGCTTCAAACTGTTCTTTATGTGAAGCTGAAAGATCAAGCTTGAATCCAAGCTCAGATAATTCCTGTAAAGCTTGTTGGTTTGTAACGGGATAATAACTAAATTGATTAAAACGCATGGATATCTCCTTTTAAAGAATCATTCAAGAGTCATTATATCAAAAAATCATAGAAAATAACAGAAAGAGTAGAGATATGACTTATAGTCAGGTATGATAAGAGAGCCGATACCAAAACAAGGACAATTTTCATTTTTTGAGTATCCTATAAGGATATGCTATACTAGATATATGTTAGATTTGGAGAAATACGGCGTGACCATGTGGGAAGAGGAGAAAATTCTCTCTTTCCGTCAAAAACTTTTAGCCTGGTATGATGAAAATAAGCGGGACCTACCTTGGAGAAGAAGTAAAAATCCATACCATATCTGGGTATCTGAAATCATGTTGCAGCAGACCAGAGTTGATACAGTTATTCCCTATTATGAACGTTTTTTAGAAAGCTTTCCAACTGTAGAGACTTTAGCAAATACATCTGAAGAATGCTTATTAAAGGCATGGGAAGGTCTTGGTTATTATTCTCGTGTTCGCAATATGCAAACTGCAGCTCAGCAGATTATGAATGAATTTAATGGAGAATTTCCTTCAACTTACGAAGGTATTTCAAGCTTGAAAGGGATAGGTCCCTATACAGCCGGAGCTATTTCAAGTATTGCCTTTAATCTAGCACAGCCTGCAGTTGATGGGAATGTCATGCGTGTTTTGGCTCGTTTATTTGAAGTCAATCACGACATTGGTAATCCAAGTAATCGCAAGATATTTCAAGCTATAATGGAAAATTTGATTGATCCAGAACGTCCAGGTGATTTCAATCAAGCCTTGATGGATTTGGGTTCAGATATTGAGGCACCCGTTAATCCGAGGCCAGAAGATAGTCCAGTTAAAGATTTTAGTGCTGCCTATCAAAATGGAACAATGGATCGCTATCCAATTAAAGCGCCAAAGAAAAAGCCAGTTCCCGTCTATCTTAATGCTTTAGTTGTTCAAAATGGTAAGGGGCAGTTTTTACTAGAAAAGAATGAAAGTGAAAAGTTACTTGCTGGATTTTGGCATTTTCCCTTGATTGAGGTAGATGAATTTTCAAAAAATGAAGAACTAAATCTCTTTAATCAGGTAGCTGAACCATCTATTCAACTTGGGCCATCACCGCAAGAAAGTTTTGAGCAGGATTATGATTTAGAAGTTGAGTGGCAGGATAGTCATTTCGAAGAAGTGAAACATATCTTTAGCCATCGAAAGTGGCATGTACGAATCCTATCCGGGAAAGTAGTTGATAGCAAAGAATATTGTGATAAAGAGGTAGTTTGGTTAACTCCTGAAGAGTTTGACCTCTATCCACTAGCAAAACCTCAACAAAAAATTTGGCAAGCATATTTAAAAAGATAGGATAATACCAGTCTTTCGTGTCTTCTTTGCATTTTTTTGGTATAATTGATATAAGGAAAAAGGTGACTATATGAAAAAAATATTGATTGTAGATGATGAAAAACCAATCTCAGATATTATTAAGTTTAATATGACCAAGGAAGGTTATGAGGTTGTTACAGCCTTTAATGGACGCGAAGCCATCGAATTATTTGAAGCTGAGAAACCAGATATTATTATTTTGGATTTGATGCTTCCAGAAATTGATGGTCTTGAAGTGGCTAAAACAATTCGCAAGACAAGTAGTGTTCCAATTATCATGCTTTCAGCAAAAGATAGTGAGTTTGACAAGGTTATTGGTCTTGAACTTGGTGCGGATGATTATGTGACCAAGCCATTTTCAAACCGTGAGCTACAAGCGCGTGTGAAGGCTCTTCTTCGTCGTACGGAGTTAGTAGCAGTAGATAACCAAGAGGAAGATACTAAATTGCAAAGTCTTCAAATTAGGGATTTAGAGATTCTTCCAGATGCTTATGTAGCCAAAAAATATGGAGAAGAATTGGATTTAACTCACAGAGAGTTTGAGTTGTTGCATCACTTAGCTTCTCATCTTGGTCAAGTTATTACCCGTGAACATCTTCTTGAGACTGTTTGGGGTTATGATTATTTTGGTGATGTTCGTACTGTAGATGTTACCATTAGACGTCTACGTGAGAAGATTGAAGACACACCAAGTAGACCTGAATATATCTTAACTCGTCGTGGTGTGGGTTATTATATGAGAAATAATGATTGATATAATTAAACAAACAATTTTAACCAGAGATTTCGTCTTTGTACTCATATTAATTGGTTTTATCATGCTTGTTAGCTTTCTCTTGCTTGAAGGCCGTAGAGATAATATTCGACTCAAACAGTTAAATCAAAAGATTAAAGATTTAATTGCTGGTGATTATTCTCAGGTATTAAATATGCAGGGGAATACTGAAATCACTAACATTACGAATAACTTAAATGATTTGTCTGAAGTTATTCGTCTAACTCAAGAAAACCTTGAGCAGGAAAGTAAAAGACTGCATAGTATTCTATCATACATGACTGATGGGGTTCTTGCAACCAATCGTCGTGGTCAAATCACTATGATTAACGATATGGCTAAAAGACAACTTGGGGTTGAAAGTGATGACGCGCTCAATCAGAACATTTTAGAGTTGCTCAAGATTGAAGATGAGTACGAGCTTAGAGACTTAATTACGCAAAGTCCTGAAATGATGATTTATTCCCAAAATGTAAATGGGGAGTATATTAGTTTGCGTGTGCGTTTTGCCTTGATTCGTAGAGAGTCTGGCTTTATCTCTGGCTTGGTAGCAGTTCTACATGATACGACTGAACAAGAGAAGGAAGAACGCGAGAGAAGGCTTTTCGTTTCCAACGTTAGTCATGAATTGCGAACTCCATTGACCAGTGTAAAATCTTACCTAGAGGCCTTGGATGAGGGTGCATTATATGAACCTGTTGCTCCCGATTTTATCAAAGTATCTCTAAATGAGACCAACCGTATGATGCGAATGGTAACGGACCTCTTGCATCTTTCGCGTATTGATAATGCAACTAGCCATTTAGATGTTGAATTGATTAACTTTACAGCTTTCATTACGTTTATCCTAAACCGTTTCGATAAGATGCGATCTCAGGATCAAGAAAAGAAATACGAGTTGGTTCGAGATTATCCGATTACATCGGTCTGGATTGAAATTGATACAGACAAGATGACTCAGGTAATCGATAATATTCTTAACAATGCCATCAAGTATTCGCCTGATGGTGGGAAAATTACGGTTAGCATGAAAACCACTGATGACCAGATGATTTTATCTATTTCGGACCAAGGACTTGGGATTCCTAAAGAAGATTTACCGAAGATTTTTGACCGTTTCTATAGGGTTGATAAGGCTAGAAGTCGTGCCCAAGGTGGGACTGGTTTAGGTCTTGCTATAGCAAAAGAAATCATTAAACAACACAATGGATTTATCTGGGCCAAGAGTGAATACGGGAAGGGTTCTACCTTTACCATTGTTCTTCCTTATGATAATGATGCTGTAAAAGAAGAAGTATGGGAGGATGAAGTAGAAGACTAGAATGAGTGAAACAGGCTTTAAATATAGTATTTTAGCATCGGGTTCTAGTGGTAATTCCTTCTATCTAGAAACCCCTAAGAAAAAGATTTTAGTAGACGCAGGATTATCTGGTAAAAAAATTACAAGCTTATTGGGTGAAATCAATCGTAAACCAGAAGATTTGGATGCTATTTTGATTACGCATGAGCATGCTGACCATATACATGGTGTTGGAGTTTTAGCTCGTAAGTACGGCATGGATCTTTACGCCAATGAAAAGACCTGGCAAGCTATGGAAAATAGTAAGTATCTAGGTAAAGTTGACTCTTCACAAAAGCATATCTTTGAAATGGGGAAAACCAAAACATTTGGAGATATCGACATTGAGAGTTTTGGAGTTAGCCATGATGCAGTTGCTCCCCAATTCTACCGTTTTATGAAGGATGACAAGAGCTTTGTTATGCTGACGGATACAGGCTATGTTAGTGACCGTATGGCTGGCATTGTCGAGAATGCCGATGGCTACTTGATTGAGTCTAATCATGATGTTGAAATCCTGCGAGCAGGATCTTACGCATGGCGACTCAAACAACGAATCCTGTCTGACCTTGGTCACCTCTCAAATGAAGATGGAGCAGACGCTATGATTCGCACACTAGGAAATCGTACGAAGAAAATTTACCTAGGCCATCTATCCAAGGAAAATAATATCAAGGAGCTAGCCCACATGACCATGGTCAATCAGCTAGCTCAAGCAGATCTAGGAGTAGGGGTGGATTTTCAAGTTCACGATACGTCTCCAGACACTGCAACACCACTAACAGACATATAAAAAAGAAGGCAGACGCCTTCTTTTTTATATATTTTTATAATCCAGCAAATTCTTTGATTTCTTGAGCTGACATAGAAGAATCACAACGTACCTTAATCTCTCCATTTTCAACATGAACAAAACCTGGTACAGTAGGGATTTCATAGCGTGAACGGAAATCTTGCAGTGCTTCAAGTTGACTTGGTTCTTCACTATTGATGAAATAGATGTGTGCTTTGGTTTCAGCTACCACACCAGCCAATGTGCCAGCAAATTTACGGCAGTAAGGGCAAGTTTTGCGACCGATAAAGAATGTAGCAGTTTCTTTTTTATCAAGAGCTTCTTGCGCACGCGCAACAGTTGTCACTTCAAGATCTTTAATGTTTTCTAAAAATTGTTCCATGAGTTTTCCTCGCTTTCTTTTAAATCTAGTATGCCATAAAGTTTTTAAAAATGCTTAGATTTGATACGAAAAAAGATGAGATTGGTTGATCTCATCTTTTAATTGTTTATTTTACAAAGGCATTGATTTCAGCTTCGATATTAGCAATCTTAGATTGTGAATCTTCGTTGCTTTCTCCAACAACGGCAATGTAGAACTTGATTTTTGGTTCAGTACCGGAAGGACGAACTGCAATCCATGAACCATCAGCAAGTGTGTATTTCAAGACATCACTTGGAGGAGTAGTCAAGGCTGTTACAGTACCATCAGTGGCAGTGGATGTTTGTGCTTTAAAGTCTTCTACGACTGTGATTTCTGTTGCGTTCCATTCTTTTGGAGCATTGTTGCGGAATTTCGCCATGATCGCTTTGATTTGTTCAGCACCATCAACACCTGAGAGAGTTACAGAGATTGTTTTTTCTGCGTAGTAGCCGTATTCTTTGTAGATTTCTTCGATACCGTCAGCAAGTGTCAAACCGCGTGAACGGTAGTAGGCAGCAAGTTCAGCAACGACAAGAACGGCTTGGATGGCATCTTTATCACGTACGAATGGCTTAATCAAGTAACCGAAGCTTTCTTCAAATCCCATCATGTATGTGTGATTGTGTTTTTCTTCGAATTCTTGGATTTTTTCAGCGATAAATTTGAAACCTGTCAAAACGTTGAACATAGTTGCGCCGTAGCTTTCAGCAATCTTCGTTACCAAGTCAGTTGATACGATAGATTTGCAGAGAGCGGCATTTTCAGGAAGAGTTCCAGCATTTTTGTGAGCTTCCAAGATGTACTTAGCCATGATGGCACCGATTTGGTTCCCTGAAAGGTTAAGGTAGCTTCCGTCTTTTTGAAGGACTTCAACACCGACACGGTCAGCGTCAGGGTCGGTTGCAACAAGAACATCAGCGCCTACTTGGCGACCAAGTTCTTCAGCAAGGGCAAAGGCTGCTTGGCTTTCTGGGTTTGGAGATTTAACAGTTGAGAAGTCTGGGTCTGGAGTTGCTTGAGCTTCAACGACTTGAACAGAATCAAATCCTGCTTGAGCAAGAGCACGACGAGCTAACATTTCACCAGTACCATGAAGTGGGGTGTAGACAATCTTCATATCTTTACCGAATTCTTCAATCAAGGCAGGGTTGATGTTTACATCTTTAACTTCTTTGAGGTATTCTGCATCGACTGCTTCGCCGATAACTTCAATCAAGCCAGAAGCTTTTTCAGCTTCTACATCAGCGACTTCTACAGCGAAAGGATTGTCGATAGCACGGATGTAGGTAGTCAAAGCGTCTGCATCGTGTGGAGGCATTTGTCCACCGTCTTCACCATATACCTTGTATCCGTTAAACGGAGCAGGGTTGTGACTGGCAGTAATCATGATACCTGCGAAACAATTGAGGTGACGAACAGCAAATGAAAGTTCTGGAGTTGGACGGAGACTTTCAAAAACATACGATTTAATACCGTGTTTTGCAAGAACTGCAGCAGATTCAAAGGCAAACTCAGGAGAGAAGTGGCGGCTATCATAAGCGATGGCAACACCACGTTCTTTTTCGTTTCCAGCTTTTGATTCGATCAAACGAGCCAAACCTTCAGTTGCTTGGCGAACAACGTAGATATTAATGCGGTTTGTACCAGCACCAATCAAACCACGCATACCAGCAGTACCGAATTCAAGGTTTGTGTAAAAGGCATCTTCCTTTGTTTTTTCATCCATGCTTTCCAAATCACGACGAAGATAGTCTGGAAGATCTGCGAAATCAACCCATTTTTGGTAGTTTTCTTGGTAAGTCATAAGTTATCTCCTTTAATATATAATCTAATCGCCTTCATTATACCACGATTTAAAGTTTTAGTAAAACGTTAGCGTGGCTCAGTTCTTTGAATTTAAGTTTCATTTTAATCATAGAATGAGTAGAAATTTATTATATTTAAAAATTTACAATATTTTTAAAGCGATTTCCTTTTTTTAGTTTGAAAATTATTGACTATATGGTACAATATAGTCAATAATAAAAGGAGTTTTCTATTATGAAAAAAGTTCTTAAGCATTCAGCTTTAGTTTTAACTGCTTTAGCATTAGTAGCTTGTGGAAATAGTAAAAAAGCAAGTGACAATGGTACTGCATCTAATTCAAACTTTGAAGTTTCTGTTAAAGACGGTATGTATGTTCTTCCAAAAGATGAAGATTCAAATTCACACTACCTTGCACTTCAAGTTGAGATTAAAAACAATCGTGATAAACAGTTTAGCTTTACTAGCCAAGATATCGCGCTTTATAACGAAAAAGACGAAAAAGTTGAACCAATTCAAATTTATGAGTCAGACAGTAAAACTAAATTCATGTCGTACGGAGATAGCCTCTCTAAAGGCAAGAGTGTTGCTGGTTATGTAGTTTATGAAGTTGATAAAGATGCAAAATATGAACTTCACTTTGCCCCAAGCTTTTACGATGATGTAAAAGAAAACAAAAAAGGTAAAAATGACGTAGCTATCAAGGTTGACCCAACTCAATACGAAGACACTATTGATGAAGCTAAAGAAGCTATGAAAAAATATGTTGATGCTGTTTACCTAGATGGTGAAAACACTGGTGGTGCATCAAACGTAAGCTTTACTAATGACAAAACTCAAATCGTCGCACTTGAAGATAAAAAATCAGACAACAAGAAATCAGACGACAAGAAATCAGACGACAAGAAATCTGAAGAAAAGAAAGATGATAATAAGTCTGAAGACAAAAAATCAGATGACAAAAAATCTTCAAACGATTCTGATGTGATTACAAATGACGTGAAGGCTGATAGAGAAGAATTTATCAAGAAATTCATCGAATCATTCGGTAAAGGATTCTACAACTACAAACCTTCTGATTCTGAACTTCGTACATTTGCAGAAGCATATATCAAAGCAAATGCAAAACGAGCAAAAGTTGATTACAAAGTAAAAACTTATTTACCAGACTATGCAGTTGTTTATGTAAGACCAGAAACAATCGACTTGGATAACTTAAATGTTTATGAATTGAGCCGTAAATTCTACGACGAAAACAAAGGTAAATACAGCAGCTACTCAGAAGCTATGAAAGCTGGTGAGAAGTACATTTTAGAAAATGCACCAAGTCAATTTGATTCAACTCCTCTTGATACTAGCGATAATATGCAAAAAGAAGGATACGAAATCAAGATGACTAAGAAAGACGGTAAATGGACAATCGACACATCTTCTAAGAACTATAACTTAAAAGATATGGCACGTACATTCCGTGGTGGTATCGGTTATTAATATCTAAAAGTTCGAGTTTAAATCTCGAACTTTTTTTATTTGAATTGTTAAAAACAGAAAAAGATAGTAAAATAGTTACATGATTATTTTACAAGCTAATAAAATCGAACGTTCTTTTGCAGGCGATGTTCTATTTGAAAATATTAATCTACAAGTAGATGAAAGAGATCGTATTGCTCTCGTTGGAAAAAATGGAGCAGGTAAGTCGACACTATTAAAGATATTAGTCGGGGAAGAAGAGCCAACTTCTGGTGAGATTAATAAGAAAAAAGACATTTCCCTTTCTTACTTAGCACAGGATAGTCGATTTGAATCCGAAAATACTATCTATGACGAGATGCTTCACGTCTTTGACGACTTACGTACTACTGAAAGACAACTTCGACAAATGGAGCTAGAGATGGGGGAAAAGACAGGTGCAGAACTCGATAAGCTCATGTCAGACTACGATCGTCTATCTGAAGAATTCCGTCAAGCTGGAGGATTTACCTATGAAGCTGATATTCGCTCTATTTTAAATGGTTTCAAGTTTGACGAGTCTATGTGGCAGATGCGAATCGCTGAGCTTTCTGGTGGGCAAAATACACGTTTAGCTCTGGCAAAAATGTTACTTGAAAAACCAAATCTCTTGGTTTTGGATGAGCCGACCAACCACCTGGATATTGAAACCATTGCCTGGTTAGAAAACTATCTGGTTAATTACAGTGGTGCCTTGATAATTGTCAGTCACGACCGTTATTTCCTAGATAAGGTAGCAACCATAACGCTCGACTTAACCAAACATTCTTTAGATAGATACGTAGGGAACTACTCTAGTTTTGTGGAGCAGAAAGAGCAGAAGTTACTGACTGAAGCTAAGAACTACGAAAAGCAACAGAAGGAAATTGCTGCTTTAGAAGACTTTGTTAACCGAAATCTCGTTCGAGCATCGACAACCAAGCGTGCTCAATCTAGACGTAAACAACTGGAAAAGATGGAGCGTTTAGATAAGCCTGAAGCTGGGAATAAATCAGCAAATATGACCTTTCACTCTGATAAAACATCTGGTAATATTGTGCTGACAGTTGAGAATGCTGCTATTGGATATGATGGAGAAATCTTATCAGAGCCTATCAATCTTGATCTTCGTAAGATGAATGCTGTGGCAGTTGTAGGTCCGAATGGGATTGGAAAGACAACCTTTATCAAGTCTATTGTTGATCAGATTCCTTTTATAAAGGGTGAGAAGCGTTTCGGTGCCAATGTCGAAGTTGGCTACTATGATCAAACACAAAGCAAGCTTACACCAAGTAATACTGTTCTAGATGAACTCTGGAATGATTTTAAATTGACGCCAGAAGTGGAAATTCGAAACCGTTTAGGTGCCTTTCTATTCTCAGGTGATGATGTTAAGAAATCAGTTGGCATGCTTTCAGGTGGTGAGAAAGCTCGCTTGTTACTGGCTAAACTATCAATGGAAAATAATAACTTCCTGATTCTTGACGAGCCGACCAACCATTTGGATATTGATAGTAAGGAAGTTCTGGAAAATGCACTGATTGACTTTGATGGTACTTTACTTTTTGTCAGCCATGACCGTTACTTTATCAATCGTGTCGCTACACATGTTCTGGAATTGTCCGAAAATGGTTCGACCCTCTATCTTGGAGATTATGACTATTATGTGGAGAAAAAAACAGAGCTAGCAACTAGTCAAGAGGAAGAAGCGGCAGCTGTTAGCCAAGAAAAAGAGGCTTCTCCAGTTAATGACTACCAAGCTCAAAAGGAAAGTCAAAAAGAACTTCGTAAATTGATGAGACAAATCGAAAGTCTTGAGACAGAAATCGAAGAGCTGGAAACTCAAGCCCAAGTTATCTCTGAACAAATGCATACCACCAATGATGCAGATGAACTCATGCAATTACAAGCTGAACTAGATAAGATTAGTCAGCGCCAGGAAGAAGCGATGCTAGAGTGGGAAGAATTATCGGAAAAAGTTTAATAATAAAAAAGCAACGGCACCGTTGCTTTTTCGTTTGTATCTATCCACCCTGAGGGAATCGAACCCCCATCTCAAGAACCGGAATCTTACGTGATATCCATTACACTAAGGGTGGAAACTCTCATCATTATATCAAAAATAGGAGTTTTACTCAAGACTAAAACCAATATAAAAAGAGGAAGAAAAAAGGATTTAGACAATATCTAAATCCTTTTACATTTTTATTTTTTTTCAAGAAGTGCTTTGATTTCTTGAAGAACTTCCAATTCAGTTGGACCTGCTGGAGCTTCTTCAGCAACTTCTTCTTTCTTACGAAGGTTTTGAGCTTTTTCAATAGCTTTAATCATGAAGAAGAGAACAGTACCAATTACAACGAAGTTGATAACAGCGCTCAAGAATTTACCATATGTAACACCATTCCAAGCAAGCTCAGCAATGTTTTGTACATTCGCAGCTTCCAAGGCTGGGTTCAATAGAAGTGGAGTGATGATATCATTAACAAATGAATTGATGATAGCACCAAAAGCAGTGGCGATGATCACACCGACAGCAAGGTCAACGACATTGCCACGGAGCAAGAAATCTTTAAGTTCCTTTAACATAATATTTTCCTTTCAAAATTTTATCAAATTTCTACAGGCACATTATATCGTAAATTTATGTTGAATGCAAGAAAAGTGCTCATTTATTTTTAAAAACAAAAAGCTTGCTAAAAAGGTAATTTAGAACGACAATTGTAACTTGAGCGAGAACTATTTCAACCGTATTAATTATATTAATATCATCATCTATAAATTGACCAATTATATGAGGAAACTTGGTGACAAAAATAAAGGTTAGTGCCATATCAAGTAAGAAGGTAAAAAATCTAGCTCCAGAGAATTTAATGAGACGTCCAAACCAATTTTCTCGTTTTTGTTTAAAAACAATAGTGTCATTGGTAAAGAAAGCAAATAGAATACCTGTTATATTACCTAGAGCAGTAGCTGTTAATTCTTGCTGAGTCAAGTAAAAAATAATCATTCGAGTCCCTACAGAAACAACAGTAGTAGCAACGCCGAAAAATAAATAAGATAAAATTTCGTTATCGAAGAATTTTTTAATGTATCTTTTCATAAGATTAGTATAGCATAAAGCCTTTAAATGTGCTATACTAACAAAGTTGACTTGTTCAACCCTTGGTGCTTAGCTTCTTTCACCAAGCATATTAAACGCGGTGGAGCCGCTAAAGGAGAAAACATGAAAAAACTTACTGTCCGCGATTTGGCTGACATTGCCATTGTCGCAGCAATTTATGTGGTTTTGACTATTACACCACCACTCAATGCCATTAGCTACGGAGCTTACCAATTCCGTATTTCTGAAATGATGAACTTTCTAGCTTTTTACAATCCTAAGTACATTATTGGTGTTACTCTTGGATGTATGATTGCTAATTTTTTCAGTTTTGGACTCATTGATGTCGCTGTTGGTGGAGGATCAACTCTTGTCTTCCTAAGCTTAGGAGTTTTGTTGTTCAGTAAATATAGTAAAGACTATCTTTTTAATGGATTGATTCGGAAAGATCATTTCTTCTTTTCAATTCTATTTTCAATTTCAATGATCACCATTGCTGCTGAATTGAACATCGTAGCAGAAGCACCTTTCTTCTTTACTTGGTTCACTACTGGAATCGGAGAATTCGCTTCACTAATTGTCGGTGCAATTATCATTGGTAAAATTGGTCAACGTATTGATTTGACTAGATAAAGATATCACATCAAATATTTGTGAAAAGGACTGAACTTTGTTCAGTCTTTTTCTTTGTCCATAAAACTAGTAGTTCAATAAAAGTGATATAATAAGGGAAAAAGGAGGTTTAATTATGATTGATTATTTTTTGATTGGGCTAAAATCGATGATGAAAAGCTCGGTTTTGACTTTTGCTATTTGCTTTGTATCCCTCCTTCTTTTACTGATTCTATGGCGCCGTTATATCATTGTGCGTCAAAGTGGTGGAAACTTTTTTGCCCCATTTCATATTGCTAAGGGAAGATTTTATATCCATAATGCTTATGTTTTTAGAAAGCGAATTATACCACTGAATAATATAAAAAAGATTGAGGTCCATTTTATTCCAAGTGTTAATTGAATGGAGCTAGATATTTTTTGTGTATCCAACAAAAGAACGGAAAAGCTCTAGCCTTTTTCTTTGGCCAATCAAAAGAGAATGATAAGCTTGTCAGAAATCTAAAAAATGAAACGAAAAAATACAATATCAAAATTCGCATTTTAGAATCATAGGTTTTAATTTTTTTAAAATTTCAGAAAGCCTTTCCATAAAGTCGGTTTTATGTTATAATATTCACAAATAAAAGTTTTAGGAGTTTTTATGGTTTCATCAGAATTTATCTCAAAAATTGAATTTGCTTGTAAAAAGAAAGAAAGTCTTTATTCAAATAGTAAATTCAAGTATGCTATCCGTTCAATGTTTGCAGGTGCTTTCCTTACCTTCAGTACAGCAGCAGGAGCAGTTGGTGCAGATTTGATTAATAAGATTGCACCAGGTAGCGGACGATTCCTTTTCCCATTTGTTTTCGCTTGGGGATTGGCTTACATTGTATTCTTGAATGCTGAGTTGGTTACATCTAATATGATGTTCCTTACAGCTGGTAGCTTTTTGAAAAAAATTAGCTGGAGAAAAACAGCTGAAATTCTTTTGTATTGTACTTTCTTTAACTTAATTGGTGCGCTTATTGCCGGTTGGGGATTTGCTCATTCAGCAGCCTATGCAAATCTTACACATGATAGCTTTATTTCTGGCGTTGTAGAAATGAAGTTAGCACGTTCGAATGAATTAGTATTGCTAGAAGGTATTCTAGCTAATATCTTTGTAAACATCGCCATCCTTTCATTTGTTTTGGTTAAAGATGGTGGAGCTAAACTTTGGTTGGTTCTTTCAGCCATTTACATGTTTGTATTCTTAACAAATGAACACATCGCTGCAAACTTTGCATCATTTGCTATTGTGAAGTTCAGTGTTGCTGCTGATTCAATCGCTAACTTCGGTATTGGAAATATTCTTCGTCACTGGGGTGTAACCTTCATCGGTAACTTTATCGGTGGTGGTCTACTGATGGGATTGCCTTACGCCTTCTTAAACAAAAACGAAGATACATACGTAGATTAAAAGTTGGATTGATTCCAACTTTTTCTTTTTGTTTTTCCATGCTATAATGAATGGAGAATAGTTTGATATAGAGGAAAATTATGAACGAAATTAAATGTCCAAATTGTGGGGAAGTTTTTACAGTAAATGAAAGTCAATATGCAGAGCTGATCTCTCAAGTTCGTACTGTAGAGTTTGACAAGGAATTGCACGAGCGAATCAAGCAAGAATTGACATTGGTGGAACAAAAAGCTTTAAATGAACAACAGGCAAAACTCGCTCAAAAAGACCAAGAAATTGCCCAGCTACAAAGTCAAATCCAAAATTTCGATACTGAAAAAGAATTGGCTAAGAAAGAAGTGGAGCAAAGTGCTAGCCAAAGTCTGTTAGAAAAAGAAAAAGAGGTCCAAGCTCTTGAGAATCAATTAGCTACCTTACGCTTAGAGCATGAAAATCAACTACAAAAAACTCTTTCTGATCTTGAAAAAGAACGCGATCAGGTTAAAAATCAGCTCCTTTTACAAGAAAAAGAAAACGAGCTTTCTCTTGCTTCGGTGAAACAAAACTATGAAGCCCAGCTCAAGGCAGCTAGTGAGCAAGTTGAGTTTTACAAGAATTTCAAGGCCCAACAGTCAACCAAGGAAATCGGTGAAAGTTTAGAGAGATATGCGGAAAATGAGTTCAACAAGATTCGTAGCTTAGCTTTTCCAAATGCCTATTTCGAAAAGGACAACAAGGTTTCTGAACGTGGCTCTAAAGGTGACTTTATTTTCCGTGATTTTGATGAAAATGGCCTAGAATTTATTTCCATCATGTTTGAGATGAAAAATGAAGCTGATGGCACAAAAAGTAAACACAAGAATTCCGATTTCTACAAGGAGTTGGATAAGGACAGACGAGAAAAGAAATGTGAGTATGCGGTTTTGGTAAGTATGCTTGAAGCTGATGCTGACTCCTTTAATACAGGGATTGTCGATGTTAGTCACGAATATGAGAAAATGTATGTCATTCGTCCTCAATTCTTTATTCAACTGATCGGGCTCTTGCGTAATGCTGCCCTTAATTCTCTAAAATACAAGCAGGAGTTAGCACTTATCCGTGAGCAAAATATTGACATTACCCACTTTGAAGAAGACCTAGACGCCTTCAAGATTGCCTTTGCTAAGAACTACAATTCAGCCTCAGTCAACTTTGGCAAGGCCATCGATGAAATCGACAAGGCCATCAAAAGGATGGAAGATGTCAAGAAATTCCTAACAACATCAGAAAACCAACTCCGACTTGCCAATAATAAGTTGGATGATGTATCTGTTAAAAAATTGACTCGGAAGAATCCGACCATGAAGGCTAAGTTTGATGCCTTGAAGGGGGAGTAAATTTTCCATAGAACCAGGAATTTATATGAAAAGAGTTATAGAAATTATTAGAACATGGTCAGCTGATAAAATAGAATTAGTATTTCTTAAAATTATATTTAAATACTTGCTGTATTTATTAGTGTTTTCAACGGTAATTGTTTATGTCTATATTTTTAACCATTCATCGACCACTTACACAAAGGCATTAACAATATTTCTTGTCTTTGTTATACTGTTTATTCTTCTATCTAAACTATTACTTGATAAGGCTTTAATTGATATTTTATCTGAAGATATCAATTTAGCAAAGTATCAAGAAATAATTGCTAGAGCTGAGGAAAATTCTTTAAATAGAAATGTTCAAGTTCTTCCAAAATATTTGGCAAATGCAAGAGTATCCTTTTATAGAGGACACTTCCAAGATAGTTTAGAATTGCTGAATAACATAAAAAATAGTAATCTAAAGAAATCCAAAAATCTGTACTATGTATTTAATATCAAGTATTATAGCATCCTAAACTTGCTTCATTTGAATAATTGTTTAGAATTAAAAGAATTGATGGTAGAAATTGAAGGACTAACAAGTAATGTTCAATCTCAAATTCTAAAATATCAGGAAGATATTTTGAGTTTAAAGGCTATTGTTGACATCTATTGTAATAAAATATCAAACGACTACTTCGACACTGCGGAACCAGAAAATAAGTTAGCTCGAATCATGTTCTCTTATTACGGAGCTCTAAATGCCCAATTAAAAGGAGATGAAGCTCGTACTCGCAGTTTGTTTGAAAGCATCGCCCATGAAAATCCAGAACTCTTTTATGTTCAGGAAGCGCAGAAATATTTAGGATCAGGGGAATAAGAGAGTAACATATGAAATTAATTGAAAAAATAGTAAGTAGGGCGACAGAGAATATTCTTCTACAAATTGAGACTATTAGTCAAATTAGCTCAATTATTGGACTTGTTTTGGATGTGTTGGCTGTATTTTTAATTTTCCAAAGTGATACCAAAAAGTGGGGAGTAATATTAGTAGTAGTAGTAGTACTATTTGCTAGTCTAGTTTTATACCTACGTTTTGTCCTAAACAAAGTTATTTATCTAGTGTTAAACGATGCTATTAATCTTAAGCTCTATGTGGACATGTTCAGGGTTCAATCAGAAAAGTCTATTAAGCCCTTTAGGGCAACATATCGTGAGTATTGCCAATTTATCCAAGGTCAAGTGGCTTATCTAAAAGGAGATTTTCAAGCTGCCAAGGAAAATATGTCCAAATATGATTTGAAGAAAATTTGGAAGAGATTCAGGAACCATACATTTTTAATATCAACCTATGAGCTATTAAAAGTTTGCATTCATCTTCAAGATGCACAAGATATTGCTTTCTTTGAGGAACAATTGTCCAAGGCGCCAGATTTTAAAGGAGGCAAAGCTAAACTAGTCGCCCAAACTCAAGCCATAAAAGACATTGTGTTCAATAAAGAAGTGAACGACTACTTCGATACCACAGAACCAGAAAATAAGTTAGCTCGAATCATGTTCTCTTATTACGGCGCTCTCAATGCCCAATTAAAAGGAGATGAAGCTCGTGCCCGTGGTTTGTTTGAAAGCATCGCCCATGAAAATCCAGAACTCTTTTATGTTCAGGAAGCGAAGAAATATTTTGTAAGCAATAATGTTGTCTAGTACCTTTCCCCTAAATTAAGTAAAGAGAGTAACCAGGTCAAAAAAAGACTACGCAACAGTTAACACGACCACTGAAACAGGGGATGAGAAGGGTAGATGTCATAAAGAGAATTATGAGTACATGTAGAGTGGTTGTTGCTACAGTTTTTGTTATAGATGTGATAATTTATGGGGTAGCAGTTAATGCATCAACATTTGGATTTGGAGTCTCGATAGCGGCTCCAGTAATAGCGAGCGCCTTCTTATATTTAAGTTCTACAATGGAGGATAATGATGAAAGAAATATTAAATAACTATTCGTTGAAAATATCTGGATTTGAAATTCCAAAATTATATAATTTGACAAAAATAGTATACATTTGCTTATTTCCTATAGTTTGTCTAGCATTTATAGGGATGGTTGTTGAATTATTTAAAGGTGGGGAAATGAATTTTATGAAATTCATTACTTATACGGTAGTATGTTTTGGGTTTGAGACACTCCTTTCATTAAACAATAAACTAGTTAAATTAGCTGTAGATAATATCCTTTTGACGGATATTAATTTCGACAAGCACATAAGTTATTATCGTTATGTGGCTGAACACTCAGTCAAGTCTCAACAACTGTTTAATAATGCAAATTATTTACTAGCTATTGCCCAAGCGTCATACTACCAAGGAAAGTTTGAAGAAACACTTGATAATTTGGAACGAATAAATTTTGAGGATAAAAATTTTAATAAGAAATTTGAGATCCAATTGTCCACAGCTTACTTTAAGATTCTTTCTCTAATCCATGCTGATAAAACAGAAGAAATTTCGAACCAAATCGATATGTTAGCTACATTAAAAGTTCGAACAAATTCTCAGGTCACTAGGCAGACGAATGCAATAAACATAATACAAGCTATAGAGGATCTTGTTTTAAATAAAATATCAAACGACTATTTTGACACTGCGGAACCAGAAAATAAGTTAGCTCGAATCATGTTTTCTTATTACGGCGCTCTCAATGCCCAATTAAAAGGAGATGAAGCTCGTACTCGCAGTTTGTTTGAAAGCATCGCCCATGAAAATCCAGAACTCTTTTATGTTCAGGAAGCGCAGAAATATTTAGAAGAATGAGCTGATATAGTTTTAAAATCTGTCTAAGATAGAGTATGTTGATATAAAGTGAAAAGGAAATCAGAAAGCAAACATGAACGGTATTATCAACTTAAAGAAAGAAGCAGGGATGACCTCCCATGATGCGGTCTTTAAACTGCGTAAGATTTTGGGTACCAAGAAAATCGGACACGGTGGGACCTTGGATCCGGATGTTGTGGGTGTTTTGCCCATTGCTGTAGGGAAGGCGACTCGTATGGTAGAGTTCATGCAGGATGAGGGTAAGGTCTACGAGGGGGAAATCACATTAGGATATTCTACAACGACCGAGGATGCTAGTGGGGAACTTGTCGCAGAGACTCCTGTTTTGTCTCCACTGGATGAAAAGCTTGTCGATGAAGCCATTGCTAGTCTGACTGGACCTATCATTCAGATACCACCTATGTATTCGGCTGTCAAGGTCAATGGTCGCAAGCTCTATGAGTATGCGCGTGCTGGTCAGGAAGTCGAACGTCCAGAACGTCAGGTGACCATTTATAGTTTTGAAAGAACCAGTCCCATTTGCTACGAGGATAAACTTGCGCGTTTTACCTTCCGAGTAAAATGTAGCAAGGGATCCTATGTCCGTACCTTATCGGTTGACTTGGGCGAGAAGCTTGGTTATGCAGCTCACATGTCTCATCTTACACGGACTAGTGCAGCTGGTTTACAGTTAGAAGATTCCTTGACCTTAGAAGAAATTGCAGAAAAAGTAGAGGCTGGTGAATTAGACTTTCTCCATCCGCTTGAGATTGGTACAGGGGATTTAGTAAAAGTAAACTTGACTCCTGAGCAGGCAGATGAAGTCCGTTATGGTCGTTTTATTGAGTTAGAGTGTAGCGAGAAAGAAGTTGCCGCTTTCGAAGGCGAGAAGCTACTTGCTATTATGGAGAAACGAGAACATCTTTACAAACCGAGAAAGGTTTTCTCTTAAGTATTTGGAAAAGCAATGATTTTTATCTACTAGTTTAAAGATGAGATGCTCTCATTTTTTTAAAATATTAGCCAATAAATAGTTTTTATATTTTATGTTTTAAAAAACCATTGAAAATACAGTGTTATTTGACAGTTTTGCTTACTTATGATAAGATTTAATTTAAGAAAAGCTAGAGAAAAATAGAGGATATTATGAGTATTGAAATGACTGTCAGTGAGATTGCTGAGGTCTTGGGACTATCCCGACAAGCAATCAATAATCGTGTCAAAGAATTACCAGAAGAAGATATTACAAAAAACGACAAGGGTGTTACTGTTGTTACTCGCAGTGGATTGATCAAACTTGAAGAAATCTACAAAAAGACTATCTTTGAAGATGAACCGGTTAGTGATGAAGTTAAGCAACGAGAACTCATGGAAATTCTTGTTGATGAAAAGAACGCTGAAATCATTCGTCTTTATGAGCAATTGAAAGCTAAAGATAAGCAACTGGCTGAAAAAGATGAACAGATGCGTGTCAAAGACCGCCAAATCGCTGAAAAAGATAAGCAATTGGACCAACAACAACAGTTAACCCTTCAAGCTATGAAGGATCAAGAAACACTTCAGTTGGAGTTGGATCAAGCTAAGCAAGAAGTTCAGGCATCGAAGAAAGGCTTCTTTGCTCGCTTATTTGGCAAATAAGAAAAAACTGCTTGGTTTCTATGACTAGACCAGGTGGTTTCTTTTTACAAATCAATAAGGAATGATAAGATGGAAACATTAAGAGATTATATCTCCTTTGACTTAGAATTCAACAAACACCAGGATAAGACTCATTTGATTCAGGTATCGGCAGTGCACTTTAAAGATGGTGAAGAGGTAGAAGCGTTTGACTCTTATGTTCACTCAGATGTACCTTTAAAGAGTTTTATTAATGGTTTGACTGGTATTACTTCAGAGACTCTCAAGAATGCTCCAAAGGTAGAAGAAGTCCTCCAAAAATTTCAAGATTTTGTTGGTGATTTACCCCTTGTTGGTTATAATGCAGCAAAGAGTGATTTACCGATTTTACTAGAACATGGTTTGGACTATCGAGAACAATATTTAGTCGATCTCTATAATGAGGCACTTGAGCGACGTAGTTCTGATTTGCATGGAATTGCTAATCTAAAATTACAAACTGTGGCTAATTTTCTAGGTTTTAAAGGGCGATCTCATAATAGTTTAGAGGATGCTCGTATGACTGCTCGAGTGTATGAAGCTTTTCTTGAGTCAGATGAGAGTAGGCTGTTACTCAATTCTCAGAGTAGTCTCAATTCGAATCCATTTGATGCCTTAGATCTATCACAGTTTTTTGATTAGGAGGTTTTATGAAACCTGAAAAACCGAAAAAATTGGGTTTTAAAAAGATTTACCTAAATCTAGATAAAATCCTCTTTCTATTCTTTCTAATCTTTATGTTGGTTGACTATATCTGGTTGCCATTAAACTCAGTGATAGCTGGATTTTTACTAAGTCAGACTGGATATTTGTTTATTTCCTACAACAATATTTTTGAGATTATAAAAAACGCACCTATAGTCAGTCTTGGCTTCGTAATCTTAATAGCCATCAATCTGCTGGTAGCCTATTTTCAACTTAGTATTCTCTTTATTGGAGCTCGCCACCTCCTATATCACGAAAAAAGAACTCTTATAGAATACAGTCGAAAAGTATTTCGTGAAAGCCTTGCTTTTATGAAGGAATTGACTATTTCAAAAGCTTTGTTCATCTTTATATTTGTAGCAATGCTATTTCCGTTTATCAGAAAGATATTTAAGATTTATTATTTCAATAAAATCGTAATTCCAGAGTTTATTCAAACCTACATGGAAGATAAGTACTGGATGTGGTGGGTAGCCATTATTATCTTATCACTCTTATTCTTTTATGTTTCAGTTCGCTTGATATTCACTCTGCCCAAGGTCTTTTATGAAAAGATGACGGTTAAGGAAGCAATCATTTATAGTTTGGATAAAACTAAGAATTTCTTTTGGTTTTATGCTTGGCATTTATTCTTAATTATTGTAAAAACCAATCTATTCTTCTATCTTCCTCTCATCCCTTTACTATCAATCCAGTATTTAGTAGATAGCCTTACTCAGAGAGAATCTCTACTCCTTGCTATTTGCAACTTCGTTCTTATCAAGAATTTCCACTATATGGCACTGACCTATTTCCTTGTGAAATTTACGTCCTTCTTAACAGGAGAAGAACTTGACATTATGCCAAGACGCGAGAAGGACCATATCATGAGGTGGGGTGTTATGGTGTGTGCATGTATCTTCTTTGCGATTGAAGGCTATAATTATCTGGAAGCTCCAGTAGTCAATCCACCGCTTGTGATTTCACACCGTGGTGTATCGAATGGAAATGGTGTCCAAAATACAGTAGAATCCTTAGAAAAGACAGCGCAGTTAAAACCAGATTTAATCGAGATGGATATCCAGGAGACTAAAGATGGTCAATTTGTTATGATGCATGATGCTAATCTTAAAGGCTTAGCTGGTATTAATAAAACACCACAGGATTTGACCTTAGAAGAGTTAACGCAGATTGACATTCATGAGAATGGTTATGAGACAAAGATTTCAAGTTTTGATGATTATCTGAATCGTGCAAATGAACTGCATCAGAAACTACTCATTGAGATTAAGACCAGCCACAAAGATAGCCCGCAGATGATGGAACATTTTCTAGACAAATACGGTGCAAAAATTAAGGTTTATGGTCATCAAATGCAATCCTTGGATTATAAGGTTATTGAAAAAGTAAGAGAGTATGACAAGGATATTCCTGTCTACTTTATTCTTCCCTATAATTCTGTTTTTCCTAGAACGGTTGCTACAGGCTACACAATGGAGTACTCTACTTTAGATGAATACTTTGTGACGAAACTATGGAATACTGAACAAAAGCTCTATGTATGGACAATCAATAGTTCGGAATCATTTAATAAGTCTTTTCACCTAGGTGTTGACGGAATGATTACAGACGACTTGGAAAACATAAAAGAAGAATTAGTAACTGCTCAGGAAGACCCTGAATATAGTGACTTATTGCTAAATAAAGCAAATGAGTTCTTTGCTTATTAACATAAATTAAAAGAGGCTGTAAATCAGCCTCTTTTTAAGAATATAATTAAAATGGCAACTTACCAGCAAATGCTCCAAGTTTCTTTTTAGTAGTTTCATCAATTTGTTCAAGAGCAGCATTGAGCGCTTGAACAGTCATATCTGAAAGTGTTTCAATATCTTCAGCATCCACAACTGCAGGATCGAAATCAATTTTTACGACTTTTTTATCACCTGTTAAGGTAGCAGTTACAAGGTTTTGAGCAGAAGTCCCAACAAATTCTGTGGCAGCCAATTCAGCTTGGCTTTGCTCCATTTGTTTTTGAAGTTTTTGAGCTTGACGCATCATGTTTTGCATATTCATCATGGCGGTAGTTAGCTTCCTTTTCTTTTATTTTCCATTTTATTTTAACAATTTTAATTGGAAAAGTCTAATTAAAATTTCAGGATCTCTATACATATCAACCATTGATTTAAGGTTTCTTTAAGCTTTCTATATTATTCTGAAGAACTCTATTTTAACCGAGAAATAAAAATGCAAGGATTAAATTTTTTAATGTTCAAAGCCTAAAGTGCTCTCGCCATCAGTTTCTAACTGGAGAGAACTAGTATTTATTTCAAGATAATGCTAGATTATGATATAATAGTAAAGAATGAGTTTTTAGAACAAACTAAAGGAGAATCGATATGATTTACGCTGGAATTTTAGCAGGTGGAACCGGCACGCGTATGGGTATCAGTAATTTACCCAAACAATTTCTTGAGTTGGGAGATCGCCCAATTCTAATCCATACAATTGAAAAATTTGTCTTAGAACCAAGTATTGAAAAAATTGTAGTCGGAGTTCATGGAGACTGGGTGACACATGCTGAAGATTTAGTTGAAAAATTCCTTCCACTCCACAAGGACCGTATTATCATTACAAAAGGTGGGGCTGATCGTAATTCTAGTATTGAAAAGATTATTGAAGCCATCGATGCTTACCGTCCACTAACAGAAGATGATATCGTAGTAACACATGATTCGGTTCGTCCCTTTATCACTCTTCGTATGATTCAAGACAATATCGCTCTTGCTCAAAAACATGATGCGGTTGACACTGTGGTTGAAGCGGTGGATACAATTGTTGAAAGCACAAATGGTCAGTTTATTACAGATATTCCAAATCGTGCTCATCTTTACCAAGGACAGACTCCACAAACATTCCGTTGTAAAGACTTTATTGATTTGTATGGTTCATTATCAGCAGAAGAAAAAGAAATTTTAACAGATGCATGTAAAATCTTTGTCATTAAGGGTAAAGATGTGGCCTTGGCTAAAGGTGAATACTCAAACCTTAAAATTACAACAGTTACAGACTTGAAGATTGCTAAAAGCATGATTGAGAAAGACTAGAGACATGATTAATCAAATTTATCAACTGACAAAACCAAAATTTATCAATATTAAATATCAGGAAGAAGAGATTGACCAAGAGAATCATATCCTCATTCGACCAAATTATATGGCGGTTTGTCATGCGGATCAACGCTATTACCAAGGAAAGCGTGATCCCAAAATATTATCTAAAAAGCTTCCAATGGCTATGATTCATGAGTCTTGTGGAACTGTTATTTCTGATCCAACAGGTACCTATAAGGTTGGTCAGAAGGTTGTTATGGTTCCAAATCAACCACCTATGCAAAGTGATGAGGAATTCTACGAAAATTACATGACTGGAACATATTTCTTATCAAGTGGTTATGATGGGTTTATGCGAGAATTTGTATCTCTGCCTAAGGATCGTGTTGTATCTTACAAAGAAATCGAAGACACAGTTGCCGCCATTACAGAGTTTGTCAGTGTTGGCATGCATGCTATGAATCGTTTCATGACGGTATCTCACAGCAGACGCCAACGCATCGCTGTCATTGGTGATGGAAGTTTAGCTTTTGTCATGGCCAATATTATCAACTACACTTTGCCTGATGCTGAGATTATTGTTATCGGACGTCATTGGGAGAAATTAGAACTCTTCTCATTTGCAAAAGAGCTTTACATTACTGATAGTATTCCAGAAGATTTAAGTTTTGACCATGGTTTCGAATGCTGTGGTGGTGATGGATGCGGGCCTGCTATTAATGACTTGATTCGTTACATCAAACCACAAGGGACCATTTTGATGATGGGTGTTAGTGAGTATAAGGTCAACATCAACACTCGGGATTCATTGGAAAAAGGCTTGTTACTAGTCGGCTCTTCACGTTCAGGAAGAATTGACTTTGAAAATGCTATCCAAATGATGGAAATTAAAAAATTTGCCAATCGTTTGAAGAATATCATTTATCTAGAAGAACCAGTCAGAGAAATTAAAGATATTCACCGAGTTTTTGCAACTGACTTAAATACCGCATTTAAGACAGTCTTTAAGTGGGAATTATAATGGAGGATGATTGTGAAGGAAATCGTTAAAGCAAAGATTGCTTCCTTATTGTCAGCTGACGAAGAAATTCAGATCGTTGAACAATTGGGGGGGATGACCAATCAAAACTATTTGGTTAAGACAACCTCAAACCAGTACATCGTTAAGTTTTTCGGTAAAGGTACTGATAAATTAATCGACCGCCAGAATGAAAAGTACAATCTTGAGTTGTTGAAAGATTTGAAATTAGATGTAGAAAATTATCTTTTCGATATTGAAGCAGGAATTAAGGTTAATCAATACATTGAAAATGCTGAGACACTTGATTCAACTATCATTAAAACCAAATTTGAAAAGATAGCTCCAATTTTACAAACGATTCATGCTTCTGGTAAAGAATTGAAAGGAGAGTTTGCTCCTTTTGAGGAAATTAAAAAATATGAATCATTGATTCAAGGGGAGATTTCTTATCCTAATTATGAAGCTGTCAGAAAATCAGTTCTTTCTTTAAAAAATGAGCTTGAAAAAATTGGTATTGAGAAGAAATCATGTCATATTGATTTGGTTCCAGAAAACTTTATTGAAGGACCAGATGGACATCTTTATCTGATTGATTGGGAATATTCTTCCATGAACGACCCTATGTGGGACCTTGCAGCACTCTTTTTAGAATCTGAATTTACTCCAGACGAAGAAGATTCCTTCTTGTCTTATTATGAAAGCGAACAGACACCAGTTTCTCGGAAAAAAATTCGTATCTACAAAATCTTGCAAGACATTATTTGGAGCCTATGGACCATTTACAAAGAAGAAAATGGTGCAGATTTTGGAGATTATGGAATCACTCGTTATAATAGAGCTGTAAAAGGATTGCAGTCTCAGGGAGGTATTGATGAAGACTAAAAATGGAGTTTCCTTTGGACTTATATCAGGTATTTTTTGGGGATTAGGGCTAACCATTAGTGCTTATATCTTCTCTATATTTACTGACTTGTCACCTTTTGTAGTAGCAGCAGCGCACGACTTTCTTAGTATTTTTATCTTGCTAGGATATCTTCTAGTTAAAGAAGGAAAGGTACGTTTTTCAATTTTCTTGAACATTCGAAATGTCAGTGTTATTATAGGAGCACTATTGGCTGGGCCAATAGGCATGCAGGCCAATCTCTATGCAGTCAAGTATATCGGTAGTTCTTTAGCATCATCTGTTTCAGCGATTTATCCTGCGGTTTCTGTCCTTCTTGCCTTCTTTATTCTTAAGCATAAGGTTTCGAAGAATACAGTATTTGGAATTTTATTAATCATTGCAGGAATTATTGCTCAGACCTACAAGGTTGAACAGGTCAATTCATTCTATATTGGTATCCTCTGTGCCTTGATCTGTGCCCTTGCTTGGGGAAGTGAAAGTGTTCTCAGCTCATTTGCTATGGAAAGTGAACTCAGTGAACTCGAAGCACTCTTGATACGACAAGTCACATCTTTCTTGTCCTATCTTGTTATTGTTCTCTTCTCGCATCATTCATTTGCAGAAGTGGCAAATGGACAATTATTTGGTCTATTAATTGTCTTTGCAGCATGTAATATGATCTCTTACCTTGCCTACTACATTGCTATCAATCGATTGCAGCCAGCAAAAGCTACTGGATTAAATGTGAGTTATGTAGTATGGACTGTTTTGTTTGCAGCAATTTTCTTGGGTTCGCCCCTTAATTTGCTGACCATCATTACTTCACTTATCGTAATGGCTGGTGTTTATATTATTATTAAAGAATAAAGGAGAAAACGCGTGAAAGCGATTATCTTAGCAGCTGGCTTGGGAACACGTTTGAGACCCATGACAGAAAATACTCCCAAAGCCTTGGTTAAAGTCAATCAAAAACCATTGGTTGAATATCAAATCGAATTTTTGAAAGAACGTGGAATTGATGACATTATCATCGTTGTCGGTTATTTAAAAGAACAATTCGACTATCTTAAAGAAAAGTACGGGGTTCGTTTGGTCTTCAACGATAAGTATGCTGATTACAATAACTTTTACTCTCTTTACTTGGTAAAAGAAGAATTGGCTAATAGCTACGTTATCGATGCAGATAACTATCTTTTCAAGAATATGTTCCGCAATGATATCGAACGTTCAACTTACTTTAGTGTTTATCGCGAAGACTGTGATAATGAGTGGTTCCTAGTTTATGGTGATGACTTCAAAGTTCAAGATATCATTGTCGATAGTAAAAACGGACGCATCTTGAGTGGGGTATCGTTCTGGGATGCTCCAACAGCTGAGAAGATTGTAGGATTTATTAACCAAGCCTATGAAAGTGGCGAGTTTGTTGACCTTTACTGGGATAACATGGTTAAAGATAACATCAAAGAACTAGATGTTTATGTAGAGGAGTTAGAAGAAAATTCTATCTACGAAATTGACAGTGTTAAAGATTATCAAAAACTAGAAAAAATTCTTTCTTCACAAAAATAAGCAACTTTTATGAACTGATACCTTACCTATTTTTACTTGACTTTTCATGTTTGATACAGTATACTAGTGAAAATTTAACCTTTAAGGGAAGTCCAGAGAGACTCACAAGGTGTCAGAAAAAGAAGCAACAATGGAAACAAGTAAGCGAGTGCTTATTTGCTACTTTTGTGTAAATATCTTAACTGAAACCTTGCAATAGCAAGGTTTTTCTTTATCTGATCCCCTTAAAATTTAAGGAGGAAAAGTTATGAATCCAAATTGTAAAAAACGAATGGGTGTCATTCACTTGGAAGTTATGAGAGTAGTATCTCAGGAGGAAATCGCGCCGGCAATCTTTGAGCTTGTACTTGAAGGAGAAATGGTCGAAGCTATGAAAGCGGGCCAATTTCTTCATTTGCGTGTACCTGATGATGCCCATCTCTTACGTCGTCCAATTTCGATTTCATCAATTGATAAGGTGACTAAGCAATGCAGACTTATCTATCGAGTTGAAGGAGCAGGGACAGCAATCTTTTCAAGCTTAAAAACAGGTGATAGCATAGATGTTATGGGACCTCAAGGAAATGGTTTCGATTTATCTGATTTAGACAAGAAGAATCGTGTTCTTATAGTTGGTGGTGGAATAGGAGTGCCGCCCTTACTTGAAGTAGCTAAACAACTGAATGAGTGTGGTGTTGAAATAACAACTGTTTTAGGATTCGCTACTAAAGATGCTGTTATTTTGGAAGATGAATTATCCAAATTTAGTCAGGTCTTTGTAACGACTGATGATGGATCTTATGGTATTAAAGGAAATGTATCGGTAGTGATTAATGAATTTGACACAAAATTTGATGCCATCTATTCATGCGGTGCGCCTGGTATGATGAAATACATCAATCAAACCTTTCATGACCATCCAAGAGCTTATCTATCTCTAGAATCTCGTATGGCCTGTGGCATGGGAGCTTGCTACGCTTGCGTTTTGAAAGTACCAGATAGTGAAACAGTTAGTCAACGCGTCTGCGAAGATGGGCCTGTATTTAAAACAGGAACTGTTGTTTTATAAGGAGAGTGTCATGACTACAAATCGATTACAAGTCTCTCTACCAGGCTTAGAACTAAAGAATCCAATCATTCCTGCTTCAGGCTGTTTTGGCTTTGGTCAAGAATATGCCAAATACTATGATTTGGATCTCTTGGGCTCTATCATGATTAAAGCTACAACCCTTGAATCTCGCTTTGGTAATCCCACTCCACGAGTGGCAGAAACACCTGCTGGTATGCTGAATGCCATTGGTCTACAAAATCCAGGACTAGATGCCGTTCTCTCTGAAAAATTACCTTGGTTGCAAAGAGAGTTTCCCAATCTTCCAATAATCGCAAATGTTGCTGGATTTTCAAAGCAAGAATACGCAACCGTTTCTAGTGGTATTTCCAAGGCACCTAACGTGAAAGCCATTGAGCTCAATATTTCTTGTCCAAACGTCGATCATGGGAATCACGGACTTTTGATTGGGCAAGACCCAGATTTAGCTTATGATGTGGTAAAAGCAGCCGTAGGGGCATCAGATGTGCCAGTTTACGTTAAATTGACACCCAGTGTAACTGATATCGTAACCATCGCAAAAGCAGTAGAGGACGCAGGTGCTAGTGGTCTCACTATGATCAATACCCTTGTTGGTATGCGCTTTGATCTCAAAACTAGAAAACCAATCATTGCCAATGGTACTGGTGGAATGTCTGGGCCTGCAGTCTTTCCGGTAGCTCTTAAACTAATCCGTCAAGTAGCTCAAACAACTAATCTTCCAATCATTGGTATGGGAGGAGTTGATTCAGCTGAAGCCGCTATAGAAATGTATTTGGCGGGTGCGTCAGCAATAGGAGTCGGTACAGCAAACTTTACCAATCCTTATGCCTGTCCTGATATCATTGATAACCTACCAAAAGTCATGGACAAATATAATATCGAAAGTCTGGAGCAATTGAGAAAAGAAGTAAAAAGTAACTTATAGTTTTTTAAATTCGTAATATTTTGAATGCTTTCTTCTTTCTGGTATAATATGACTATGATTGTAACAATACCTATAAAAACTGAAAAAGACATTGCAACACCAGGTCCAACAGTCCTCGTTTTAGGATATTTTGATGGAATTCATCTAGGACATCAAAAATTATTTAGTATTGCTGGTGAAATTGCTGCTAAGAAGAGATTAAGCGTTGCTTTAATTACCTTTCATGAGTCACCGAAGTTAACCTTAAAACCCTATACACCAGAAAATTTACTTCATATCCTGAATGCAGAAGAACGTGAACGTAAGTTTAAACGTGCTGGTGTTGAAAATCTTTATTTAATGGACTTCTCAAGTCGTATCGCTAATATGACAGCTCAAGAGTTTGTAGATACTTTTGTCAAAGAAGTTAAAGCTGATACCATTGTAGTTGGATTTGATTATAGTCTTGGTTCTGATAGAAAATCAGCAGAAGATTTAAAAGAAATCTTTGATGGAGAAGTAGTCGTAGTACCACCTGTAGAAGATGAAAAAGGAAAGATTAGCTCTACTCGCATTCGACAAGCTATCCTAGAAGGGAATGTGAAAGAAGCTGGCCAATTGCTTGGTAGCCCACTTCCAACAATAGGAATTGTCGTTCATGGCAATGCTCGTGGCCGAACAATCGGTTATCCAACTGCCAATCTCGTGCTCTTGGATCGTACTTATATGCCGGCAGATGGTGTCTATACCGTTGATATCGAAATCAAAAGAAAACTCTATCGAGGAATGGCCAGTGTCGGGAAGAACGTAACTTTTGATGGAGAGGAAGAGCGTTTTGAAGTGAATATCTTTGATTTTGATGAAGATATTTATGGCGAAACAGTGACAGTCTATTGGTTAGATCGTATCCGAGATATGGTAAAATTTGACGGCATTGAACAACTGGTCAAACAACTCGAAGAAGATGAAAAAGCTGCAAGAAAATAAAATCAAGTTCGAATGAAAATTCGAGCTTTTTATTTTGTTAAAATCTAATAAAAATTAGAATAAGAGATGAGATATAAACTTAAGTCTGGTATAATTCTAATAAGAGATTAAGGGAGATTATGATGTTTAAAGAAAAAAGAAATAAGGGTTTTATTTCTGTACTGATGCTTTCGCTGGTATTCTTTGCGATTGCTTCTATTTCAGGATTCTTAGGTCAAATGCACAAGAAGCCTACAGAGAGGTTTGCAGATACAACTGATACTGGAAAAGAAGTTACTATGTCAGTCTACGGTATCTATCCTGAACCTGTTGGTGAAGTTGATGGTGGAACTGTTGTTTATATTGTGCAATATAGCAAGGAAGGTGAAGGAAAGTTTGCTGTAGTTGAATCTAAAGTGAAAGATGAGTCAATTAATAAACTTCTTGAGAACGCAGACAGTCTTGCTGATAATCCTGAAACTCTCACAGGTATACAGTTAGAACCCCTCACTGATACCAATTTTGTCAATACTTCGAAGAACACTAAGATTATCAATCTTGATGAATTTATTAGCTCTATTCTTCCTGCTAAATCGGTTGTCGCTCGTAATATGAATACAAGAATTTATCTCAGTCTCAGTGAATACTTACGAGACAGTCTGAGCTATATTTTTGGTATTGTGATTTTTTCCGGCATGGGGCTAATGACTTTAATCGCAGCATTTATCATACGAAAGAAAACAGTTGATTCATTCAAAGAGCTGTATCGTCTGTACCCTGAATTAGACGGAAATCTTGAGCTGCTTGATACTCAAGCTGAATTTTACGACCAGGACTTGAAAGTTATTTTGTATAAGAATCATCTCATTACTTATTACAAAGGAACCCAAGCTCTAGATCTTAGAGATGTGTGGAGGATCTATTTAGTACGTACAAGTTATAGCCGTTTTACAAAAGTTTATCAGTTTGTATACACTCGAAAAGATAGTTCTAAGAATTATAGCCTAACTATTCGAAATACTAATAGAGTAGAAGAACAATTAGAAGAATTCTGGAATCTTCTTCCAAAAAAATTTCCTGAGATCAACATTGGTAGTTTATAAGAAAGCATCTTTTAGGGTGCTTTTCCTTTTGGGTAAAATTTTGGAAAAAGTGAATTTATAACTTGACATCTTAAATGTTAAGGAGTAGAATATTTACTGGTTAATTAAATGGTTAAGTTTATATATCCAATATATTTGGCTAAACAATACTAGAAATCTATAAAAAGGATTAGAACATTTTAATTGTTTTTATAAATATTTCTAGTCATAAACTTAACTGGTTAATGACACAAAACTTATAGTGTTGCCTAAATCTTATATTTAGTAGTAAAAATAGAAAGTGTGTTTAGATGAAAATCAATAAAAAATATGTTCTTGGTTCTGTAGCTCTTTTAGCCTTAAGCCTTTCAAGTTATGAATTAGGGCGTTATCAAGCAGTACAGACTGGCAAAGAGTCTAATCGTGTGGCTTATATAGATGGAAATCAGGCTAGTACTAAGAGAGAAAATTTGACGCCAGATGAAGTTAGTCAGCGAGAAGGAATCAATGCAGAACAGATAGTCGTTAAGATTACCGATCAAGGCTACGTAACTTCACATGGAGACCATTATCATTACTTTAATGGTAAGGTTCCTTATGACGCTATTATTAGTGAAGAACTCTTGATGAAAGATTCGAATTATCAACTTCGAAATGAGGATATTGTCAACGAAGTCAAGGGTGGCTATGTCATTAAGGTTGATGGTCGCTATTATGTATACCTCAAAGATGCTTCTCATTCCGAAAATATTCGTAGTAAGGATGAGATCAATCGTCAGAAGCAGGAACATGGACATGGTGGAGGAGTAAAGGTTAGTAATGAAGTCGCTGTTGCAAGAACTCAGGGACGTTATACGACGGATGATGGTTATATTTTTAATGCTAGTGATATTATTGAGGACACGGGTGATGCTTACATCGTTCCACATGGCAATCATTTCCACTATATTCCTAAGAGTGACTTGTCTGCCAGTGAATTAGCTGCTGCTCAAGCCTTCTTATCCGCTAAAGGTGGTCAAACAAGCTCAGTTGGGTATCGACAGTCAACAAATTCTTCTAGCAGCTCATCAGATGCTTCGAATAGTAGTACATATAGACAAACGAATCAAAGCAATGTTGAGGCAAATACTAGAAGATGGACCCCAAGTGTTAGCCCACAAGTGGATAATAGTTATCAAGCAAGTCCAAGTGAAGATGTATCTAGTCTTTTGAAACAACTTTATGCCTTGCCACTCAGCCAACGTCATGTGGAATCCGATGGTTTGCTCTTTGACCCTGCCCAAATCACGAAAAAAACAGCAAATGGGGTAGCAGTACCTCATGGGGATCACTATCATTTTATCCCTTATAGTCAAATGTCAGCTTTGGAAGAAAAGATTTCACGGATAATTCCAGTAAAAGGACAAAATAATGGGAACAACAAGCCAGTAAATACCCAAAAGCCAACAAACAGTACAGTTGAGCATACGTTTTTAGGAAATTCAATTAAAGCTTATGGTAAGGGGCTGGATGGCAAACCATACGATACTAGTGATGGATATGTATTCAGTAAAGATTCTATCTATTCAGTTGATAAATCAGGCATTATAGCGAAACATGGAAATCATTTCCATTATGTGGGATTTGGAGAGTTAGAACAATTTGAATTAGATGAAGTTAGCAAGTGGATGAAGGAAAAAGGTCAAGCTAATGATAGTGTTATTCCTTCAGAGAAAATGAATAACGAAGATAAACCAAAATTTAATTCAAAAAAAGTGACTAGCAAAGTTACCAAAGATGGTAAAGTTGGATATGTTCTTAAAGAAGACGGGAAAGAATACTTCTATTCTCGAGACGAACTTGATCTTACTCAAATTGCTTTTTCTGAGCAAGAACTAATGCTTAAGGATCGAGATCATTATCGTTATGATATAGTAGACACAGGGATTAAACCAAGATTAGCTGTAGATGTCTCAAGTTTGCCGATGCATGCAGCAAATACTACTTATGATACTGGAAGTTCATTCATTATTCCACACATTGATCATATTCACGTTGTGCCTTACTCATGGTTAGAGCCTGATCAAATTGCGACTATTAAATATGTCATGCAACACCCTGAGGTTCGTCCTGAAGTTTGGTCTAAGCCGGGTCACGAGGACTCAGGTTCCGTTATTGCTAATGTGACTCCTCTTGAAAAACGCGCTGGAATGCAGAATTGGCAAATTATCCATTCTGCTGAAGAAGTTCAGAAAGCTCTTGCAGAAGGTCGATTTGCAACTCCAGATGGTTATATTTTTGATCCGAAAGATGTATTGGCAAAAGAAACTTTTATATGGGAAGACAAATCATTTAGTATTCCAAGAGCGGGAGGTGGTTCATTGAGAAGTATCACTAAATCCGACTTGTCAGAAGTAGAATGGAAACAAGCACAAGACTTAATAGCAAAAAGAATAAAAGAAAAAGAATCCAAAACTGAAACGTCTACACATCCTAATAAAGAATTAAAACCTGATTCAAATAATACTGAAAATAGTGATAAAAATAAGACTGGTGTAGATAAAACTGAGGAGCAACCGAAGAATAATACAGGCGTAAATGAGACTGGTACAACCAATAAAATTCCTTCAGAAAACAAGGTTGAAGATAAAGAAAACTCCAAAGAAGAAAGTGACGATGATTTACCAGACTACGGATTGGATAAAGTAACTTTAAATGAACATATAGAAAAGTTAGCAAAAATTGCTCAAATCGATCCTAAGTTTCTAATTTTTCAGCCAGAAGGTGTTCAGTTTTACAATAAAAATGGTGAATTAGTGATGTATGACATTAAGACACTAAAACAAGTAAAGCCTTAAAATATTTTTATCAATTATAATCTACTCGAAAGGATATTGTTCGATTTTTGATTGAATAATGTCCTTTTATTTGTTAAAAAACTGAAATTTGCTGTATTAAAAAATGAATCAAGGAATTCTAAAACAATGATTTTATTTTTACGATAAAAAGTCTTGACTTAATAAATAAAAAAAGATAAACTATTTACTAGTTAATTAAATGGTTAAATACTAGTTAAGGAGTTGTTATGAAAAAAAGAAGTATTCTATGGGTCATGATTACCTTCTTTGTTCTCGTTTTGGGAGCTTGTGGACAAAAGGCTAATCAAGACAATCGGAATGAAACTAAGGGAATGAAGATTGTGACTAGTTTTTATCCTGTATATGCCATGGTCAAAGAAATTTCGGGTGACCTAAATGATGTTCGGATGATTCAGTCGAGTTCAGGTATCCATTCCTTTGAACCTTCGGCAAATGATATTGCAGCCATCTATGATGCCGATGTTTTCGTTTATCATTCTCATACCTTGGAATCATGGGCGGGAAGTTTGGATCCAAGCCTGCAAAAGTCTAAGGTAAAGGTTTTAGAAGCATCAGAAGGTATGACCTTGGAGCGCGTGCCTGGATTAGAAGATATGAAAGCTGGAGACGGGATTGATGAGAAGACCTTGTATGATCCTCATACTTGGCTTGATCCTGAAAAGGTTGCTGAAGAAGCCCAGATTATCGCTGATAAGTTATCCGAACTAGACAGCGCTAACAAGGAAACTTACCAGAAAAACGCACAAAATTTTAGTGCTAAAGCTCATGATTTGACCAAGAAATACCAACCCATTTTTGAAAAAGTCAGTCAAAGAAATTTTGTAACTCAACACACAGCTTTTTCATATTTAGCTAAACGCTTTGGATTAAATCAACTTGGAATAGCTGGTATTTCACCAGACCAAGAACCAAGCCCGAGACAGTTAACCGAAATTCAAGAATTTGTAAAGAATTATAAGGTCAAAACTATCTTTACAGAGAGCAATGCTTCGTCTAAAGTTGCTGATACACTTGTCAAATCAACAGGTGTGACTCTTAAAACACTCAATCCTTTAGAGGCCGACCCACAAAACGATAAGTCCTACTTGGAAAATTTAGAAGACAATATAGCTATTTTAGCTGAAGAATTGAAATGAGGAGTTTATGAAAATTAATAAAAAATATCTAGCAGGATCTGCAGTGGTCCTTGCATTAAGTGTCTGCGCTTACGCTTTAAATCAACATCAAGCGCCTGAGAACAAAGAAAATAACCGTGTATCCTATGTTGATGGGAAAGAGTCTGATGCTAAAAAGAATGAAAATCTGACACCTGATCAAGTTAACCAAAAAGAAGGAATAGAAGCTGAACAGATTGTTACTAAGATTACAGATCAAGGCTATGTGACTTCCCACGGTGACCATTTCCATTTCTACAATGGTAAGGTGCCTTTTGATGCCATCTTTAGTGAAGAATTGGTCATGAAAGATCCAAACTATAAACTAAGTGATGGAGATATTGTCAATGAGATTAAAGGTGGCTATATCATCAAGGTGGATGGCAAATATTATGTCTATCTGAAGGATGCTAGTCACGCAGATAATATTCGTACCAAAGACCAAATCGAGCAACAAAAACAAGAACACACATCAGATAGTAGCAGTACAAGTAATGAGGTTATTGCTGCCAGAGCACAAGGTCGATATACAACTGATGACGGTTACGTCTTTAATGCTGCAGATATTATTGAAGACACAGGTGACGCTTATATCGTTCCTCATGGAGGCCATTATCATTACGTTCCTAAAAGTGCTCTATCTTCAAGTGAATTGGCTGCCGCTCAAGCTTACCTTGCTGGAAGAGGAAGTCAACAAAGTCTAACAGACTACAAACCGATTCCAAGTGTTGAACCAAGTCATCAAGTAGAGAAACCGGCTACAAGCAATCCAGTACAAGAAGAAAATAATCTTCAAAAACTTCTAGAACAGCTTTACGCTTTACCAGTTAGTCAACGCTATAAAGAATCTGATGGTTTGGTATTTGACCCGGCTAAAATTACCAGTCGTACGCCTAATGGAGTTGCTATCCCTCATGGGAATCATTACCATTTCATCCCTTATACTAGTTTATCTGCTTTGGAGCAAAAGATTGCACGCTTGATGCCACTTTCAGGTCTAGTAACACCATCAAATCCCGTAGAAACTCCAAGTAAACCAAACGAAGATCATGATCACGACCATGGCCACGAAGATGTTGATCATCAACACGAAGAAGACCATGACCACGACCATGCTAATCATCGACACGGAGAAGACCACGATCATGGCTTTGCTATTGATCGAGTGGTTAGTGAGGACGACCAAGGTTTCGTAGTTTCACATGGAGACCACAATCATTATTTTTACAAGAAAGATTTAACGGCTCAACAGATTAAAGAAGCCCAGGAACACTTGAAAGGCAAAACCGAAGTTAAACCTAATCCATCAGATGATCACCATGATGAAGACGGGCATGATCACCACCATGGTGGAGACCACGATCACGGATTCGATGCTGACCGAGTGATAAGTGAAGATGAGCAAGGTTTTGTAGTTTCACATGGAGACCATGCCCATTATTTCTTTAAGAAAGATTTATCAGCAGAGCAGATTAAGGCTGCACAAGACCATCTTCATGGCCATCAGCAGACAGAACCTGTTAAACCTCTTGCCAAGACGGTTGAAAGTTTCTCTCGAGATGCCAGCGATGAAGAAAAAATAGCTTATATTTCTAAAACATATGGCGTTCCTCTTGAGGCTATCAGAATTTCAAATGGATTCTTTGTATTTGGTAATCCAGACCAGGCTTATGACCCAACTCACATTCACCCTTACGCTGTTCGTAAGGAACACGTTCGTATTCCGCTTCAAACAGGTGATGCAGAGCTTGATTTCCTAAACGAACTCTATACAACTGCTCTACGTGATGGTGTTTCTCCTTATAGCTTGCAGGTTGAAAATGGTAGCTTTGTTATCCCTCATGGTGACCATAACCACTACATCAAGGTTCAAACTAAAGGTTATGAAGTCGCTTTGAAAAACAAAATTCCTGCATTACAGTCAACTTACCAACCTGGTGCTTTTGATGAAAAAGCAGTCCAGTATAAGATTGATCAACTCTTGGCAGAAAGGCGCGAAATTTATAAAGATAAACCGATTTTACAAAGACAGATTGAACTTGCTTTGGGGCAATTTTCTGAGAATATGAAGAAGCTATCAACCAACTCTACTGCAGGTTATTTGGCAGCTTTGGATTTGTTTGATAAGCAGTATATTCACATTGACTCAAGTGTCAAACCAACAGAAATCAGTCCTTTAGACAAGAAATATCAAGCATTAGTAGATAAGATTAATACCTTAGACACAGATGCTTATGGACTTCCTAAGAAGGATTTATTGACTCAGCTTCAAGAAAATAAACTTGCCCAAGATGAAGCAGGTTTAGATGCAGTTGAAGCTAAGTTACTAGCTTTGCAAGATTTTAATGACCGTACTGGAGTTACAACAGTAGAATACATCAAGTATTTCTACCAACATCTATCTGACGGTCGTTTAAATGACACTCTTAGAAATAAAGTTGCCAACCTAACGTGGACACTTTATCAGTCACAATCCTTCCTTAAGGCAACTGACTTAAACAAACTCTTCCCAGAAATCTATCAAACAAAACTGGAAGTAGAAGAAGCACTGAAAAATGAGCCAGTTGCAAGCAAGACTTCTGAAACAATCTTAGATACAGAAAAAGTGGATGGACATAGTGCTAAAACTGCAGTCTATGAGTTCTTGAAAGGTTTGTATGATGATCTCAAACCTGAGGAACAAAGTAACCATGTCTTAAAAGGGCAAGTAGAAGAGTTACTAACAAAAGCTGAAGAATTAGTGAATCAAGTCAATGAGGAGGGGGTTAAAGCTTCACTCTCTGACGAAGTGAAAAATCTGAAGGTTGCTATGGAGAAAGAAGACGCAGACCTTGATGAATTAAATACACAGGTTCAAGATCTCTTGAAACGTATTTCACTAACAATCCAAAATGAACGTGATAATTCGAAACAAGACCCAGAGGTTTTAGTTCTTTACCAAAAACTCTATAACGGTGTCATTGCTCTCCATACTTATTTGGAAATGAATAATGGTTCTGATGCGGACTTTGATAAAGTAGATGCCTTGTTTGATAAGCTAAGTGCAGCAAGCAAAGATAAGCAGGCTCTTCTAGCTCTTGCCCAAGAAATAGTCTTGTTAAATCAAGAGCTTAGATCTAAAGCAACGCCAAGTCAAGAAACACCTGTTGAAGCAAAACAAGAAACACCAGGTCAAGCTAGCACCGAAGTAACAAGTGAAGAATCAAGTTCACATTTAACAACTACAAGTCCTGAAACAAGTGACAAAGAAGTAAATTAAAAAGAAGTAGCATTGCTACTTCTTTTTTAGTCTTTATAAGCTACAATTCCAATAATAGTATCAACTGCACGTTCCATGGTTTGAAGGCTAACGTATTCAAAACGACCATGCATGTTTTCACCGCCAGCGAAGATATTCGGCGTTGGAATTCCCATAAAGGAAATCTTAGAACCATCTGTTCCTCCACGGATAGGCTCGATAATAGGTGTGATATCAAGACTTTCCATTACTGATTTAGCGATGGTGATTGGTGTCATATCCTTTTCGATGACTTCTTTCATGTTGTAATACTGGTCTGTCAAAGTCAAGGTTACACGATCACTACCAAGTTCTTGGTTCATCTTATCAGCGATAGCTTGCATAGCAGCTTTACGCGCTTCAAAGTTTTCTTTTTCGAAGTCACGAATGATGTAGCTAGCACGCGCTTCCTCAACACTACCAGTTATATCCATGAGATGGTAGAAACCTTGGTAGCCCTCAGTCAATTCAGGTCGGTCTCCAGCTGGGAGTTGGTTGTGGAAGTCAATCGCCAACTGAAGAGCGTTAACCATTTGTCCCTTAGCAGTTCCAGGGTGGACATTACGTCCTTGGAAATGAAGTTCAGCACCTGCTGCGGAGAAGGTTTCGTATTGAAGTTCACCAAGAGGTCCACCGTCAACTGTATAAGCAAAGTCGACATCGAAATCTTCTGCATCAAATTTGTTGGCACCAACACCGATTTCTTCATCAGGTCCAAAGCCGACACGGATTTCGCAGTGTTTAATCTCAGGATGAGCAGTTAAGTATTCGATAGCTGTCATGATTTCGGCGATACCTGATTTATCATCGGCACCGAGAAGAGTAGTTCCATCAGTAGTAACCAAGGTTTGTCCAGGATATTTCTCTAAGCTCTTGAAATCTGCAGGATCAAGTTTGAAACCAGAATTCCCAAGCTCGATAACTCCCCCATCGTAGTTTTCAATAACTTGTGGGTTAACACCTTCAGCATTAAAATCAGCCGTATCCATGTGAGAGATAAAACCAATCTTGCGAGTTAAACTTGGATCGTTAGCTGGAAGTGTACCGATAGCAAAACCGTTTGGCAAATAATAGACATTTTGCAAACCGACACGTTTCATTTCTGGGATGAGGACATTAGTCGCAAAGTCTACCTGACTCTGAGTGCTTGGTGTAGTAGTAGAATTTTCGTCTGAACGTGTGTTAACCTTAACATAAGTTAAAAAACGCTCTAGTAATGTAGGGTATTTCATCATAACTCCTTTTTACAATTTTTTATTTACCTAAACAGAATTGGCTGAACAATTGAGTAATAAGTTCATCTGGCGCTGCATCACCAGTTATCTCGCCAAGAATTTCCCAAGTACGAGTCAAATCAACTTGAAGCAGATCAACTGGCATACCCAGTTCAAGACCTTCGTTAACTGCCTGTAGGCTTTCAACTGCCTTTTCAATTAATGAAATATGACGGGCGTTGGATAGATAAGTAGCATCTTGTTCGACCAAGCCAGCATTTTCAAAGAAGAGGTTATTGATGCGTTCTTCAATCTTATCAATGTTTTGATTTTTAAGGACTGAAATACGAATGACATCATCTGGAAGCTCAGCAGTTTCGATCGCTTCTGGCAGGTCAGTTTTGTTGAGAAGAATGATTCGATTAGTATCTTGACTAATTTCAAGAAGTTGTCGGTCTTGGGCAGTTAGTGGTTCACTAGCATTTAGAACCAGTAGAACTAAATCAGCTTCCTTGAGGGCTTTTTTGGAGCGTTCAACACCGATCTGTTCCACGACATCATCCGTTTCACGAATACCTGCAGTATCGATCAACTTCAGTGGAACACCGTTGATATTGACGTATTCTTCGATGACGTCTCGAGTAGTCCCTGCAATATCTGTTACAATGGCTTTATCTTCGCGCAGGAGGTTATTAAGTAGACTTGACTTCCCAACGTTGGGACGACCAATGATAGCCGTTGCAATTCCTTCGCGGAGGATTTTACCTCGGCGTGCAGTTTTTAGGAGATTGGTCAAGAGTTGTTCAAACTCCATAGTTTTTTCTCGGACAACAGCAGTAGTGGCTTCTTCTACATCGTCATACTCAGGGTAATCGATATTAACCTCAACCTGAGCCAAGGTATTGAGAATTTCCTGACGAGTATTGTTAATGAGGTCAGACAGGGATCCATCAAGTTGTTTGACTGCTATATTCATAGCCTTGTCAGTCTTAGCACGGATGATATCCATAACAGCTTCAGCCTGAGTCAAGTCCACACGACCATTGAGGAAGGCACGTTTGGTAAATTCTCCAGGTTCTGCCATGCGAGCCCCTTCACGGATAGCCAGCTGCAGAATTTCATTGGTTACGGCAATACCACCGTGGGTGTTAATCTCGATAATATCCTCGCGAGTGAAGGTCTTTGGAGACTTCATAGCTCCAACCATAACCTCGTCCATAACCTTACCAGTCAAAGGGTCAACAATGTGGCCGTAGTTCAGTGTGTGGCTAGCGACCTGACTCAAGTCTTTGCCTTTAAAAATCTTTTGCGCAATGGTAAAACTGTCTGTTCCGCTTAAGCGGACAATACCAATAGCTCCTTCACCAAGCGGAGTCGAGATTGCAGCAATGGTATCAAATTCACGTGTAATCATTTCAGTTCCTTTTAACAATTTATATACAAATATCTCTTAAAATTGTAACAAAATATAGTTTTTTATTCAACGAATGCCACTTATAAAGAAAAGCCTAAGCATTTCGCTTAAGCTTTACTTAGTGCGCATTTCCCCTTGCGGGAAGTAAGTTCCTTCAGGCATATCGTTGATGATGACATGAACAGCAGATTGTGGTGCACCAGTGTTACGAACCACAGCTTCAGTTACTTCCTTTGCTAGGGCTTTCTTTTGCTCGAGTGTGCGACCTTCAAATAAATCGATGCGTACAAATGGCATAATAGCTTCCTCCATTAGTTTTTGATTTCTTCTATTTTACCACATTTTGCCGTTTAAAGCTTTTGGAAAATATGATATACTAGAATGTAGCAGAAAATTAGAAATGGACGTGAAATAGAAACATGGCACAGTTGTATTATCGTTATAGGACCATGAATTCAGGAAAGACCATCGAGATTCTCAAGGTAGCCTATAACTATGAGGAGCAAGGAAAGGGAGTTGTGATCATGACTTCGGCTCTGGATACAAGAGACGGTATAGGCTATGTGTCGAGTCGGATTGGCATGAAGCGACCAGCAGTTGCTATCGATGATACTACGGATATTTTTGGTTTTATTCGAGACTTACCTGAAAAACCCTACTGTGTTTTGGTCGATGAGGCCCAGTTTCTGAAGCGTCATCATGTTTACGATTTAGCTCGTGTCGTCGATGAGTTAGACATACCTGTTATGGCATTTGGTTTAAAGAACGACTTTCGTAATGAACTTTTTGAAGGATCTAGACATCTATTGTTACTAGCAGACAAGATTGATGAGATTAAAACCATCTGTCAGTATTGTAAGAAAAAGGCGACCATGGTACTACGAACGTTAGATGGGAAACCTACTTATGAAGGTGAACAAATCCAGATAGGTGGTAATGAAACCTATATCTCGGTTTGCCGTAAACATTATTTTGCCCCACTGATAACATCTAAAAAGGAGCAAGACTATGACAATTGAACTAAGAGATGTTACAATGAAAAATTATTTTGATGTTCTGAATTTGGATGTTAAGGAATATCAAAAACAATTTATTGCTACCAACGCAATTAGTTTAGCTGAAGCATATGTCTACACAAAAAATGGAGATTTTGTAGCTCCATTGGCAGTTTACGATAATGATGCAATCATAGGTTTTGTGATGTTAGCTTATGATAAAAAAATCGGAATTAGTAATGGAAATTATTTACTATTTCGTTTCATGATTGATAAGCATTTTCAAGATCAAGGATATTTTAAACCAATTATGGATAAGGTGCTAGACTATGTTCGGACAGCGCCAGCAGGTTTATCCAATAAACTTTGGTTGTCTTATGAATCAGAAAATGAACATGCAAGATCTTGTTACCTCAGTTATGGATTTAAAGAAACTGGGGAAATATTTGAGAACGAAGTAGTAGCCATATACGATTTAACAATTGAGAAATAAGGAGAAAGAATGAACATCTATGATCAACTACAAGCTGTAGAAGACCGTTATGAAGAGTTGGGAGAATTGCTGAGTGACCCAGATGTGGTCTCTGACACCAAGCGTTTCATGGAGCTTTCAAAAGAGGAAGCTTCAACTCGTGACACCGTAACCGCCTACCGTGAATACAAACAAGTCCTCCAAAACATCGTTGATGCTGAAGAAATGATTAAAGAGTCTGGCGGAGATGCCGACTTGGAAGAAATGGCCAAGCAAGAACTCAAGGATGCTAAGGCAGAAAAAGAAGAGTACGAAGAAAAATTGAAAATCTTGCTTCTTCCAAAAGATCCAAACGATGATAAGAACATCATCCTTGAAATCCGTGGAGCTGCTGGTGGAGATGAGGCAGCACTTTTTGCTGGTGACCTTCTAACAATGTACCAAAAGTATGCTGAAGCCCAAGGCTGGCGCTTTGAAGTCATGGAAGTGTCAATGAACGGTGTCGGCGGTTTCAAAGAAGTGGTTGCCATGGTATCAGGTCAGTCTGTATACTCTAAGCTTAAGTATGAGTCTGGAGCCCATCGTGTGCAACGTGTCCCTGTGACAGAAAGTCAAGGGCGTGTTCATACCTCGACAGCAACTGTCCTTGTCATGCCTGAGGTAGAAGAAGTAGAGTACGATATTGATCCAAAAGATCTTCGTGTGGACATCTACCACGCATCTGGTGCTGGTGGACAGAACGTCAACAAAGTTGCAACTGCCGTTCGTATTGTTCACTTGCCAACCAATATCAAGGTGGAGATGCAGGAAGAACGTACCCAGCAGAAAAACCGTGAGAAGGCCATGAAAATCATTCGTGCGCGTGTTGCTGACCACTTTGCACAGATTGCCCAAGATGAACAAGATGCTGAACGTAAGTCTACTATCGGTACTGGTGACCGTTCAGAGCGTATTCGTACTTATAACTTCCCACAAAACCGTGTCACAGACCACCGTATCGGCTTGACTCTACAAAAACTTGATACAATTCTAGCTGGTAAATTGGATGAAGTTGTAGATGCCTTGGTTCTTTATGACCAAACACAAAAATTGGAAGAATTAAACAAATAATGAAATTAGCTCAAATTTTTAAAGATTTTGAGGAAAAGTTAATAGTACAAGGAGAGGAAGCAGAAAGCCTCTCCTTTGTCTATCGTAGCCTAAAAAATCTATCTTTTACAGACTTCGTCTTTGCCCTCCAGCAAGAAGTAACAGAGGAAGAGAAGCAATTTGTGGAAGAAATTTTCAAGAAATTAGCAGCACACATTCCTGCCCAGTACATTATCGGTCATGCAGAATTTTTTGGGATGCAGTTAAAGGTTGATGAGCGGGTCTTGATTCCTCGCCCAGAGACAGAAGAGTTGGTAGAGCTCATCCTAGCCGAGAATCTAAAGGACAATCTAAAAGTTCTAGATATCGGAACGGGTAGCGGTGCAATAGCCCTTGTTTTAGCTAAAAATAGGCCAGATTGGTCGGTTACGGCAGCGGATATTTCACAGGATGCATTAGAGCTTGCAACAGAGAATGCTAACGTTCAAAATCTAAATCTCTCTTTTATCAAATCTGACTGTTTCTCTAAAATTTCTTCAAAATATGATATAATTGTATCCAATCCACCATACATTTCTCGTGAAGATCAAGAAGAAGTTGGCTTGAATGTTTTGCATTCAGAACCACATTTGGCACTTTTTGCTGACGAGGATGGCCTAGCTATCTATCGTAGAATCGCGGAAAGCTCTAAGGACTATCTAAATGATGGTGGTAAGATTTATCTCGAAATTGGCTACAAACAAGGTCAAAGTGTGCCCGCTCTCTTTACGGAAAATTTTCCCGAGAAACGAGTTCGAACGCTCAAAGACCAATTTGGCCAAGATAGGATGGTAGTCATTGATGATGGAGAAAATTAAGCAAGAGTTGGAAAAAGGTGGAGCTGTTGTTTTGCCAACGGAGACAGTTTATGGACTTTTTGCAAAAGCATTGGATGAAAAGGCTGTTGACCATGTCTACCAGCTTAAACGTCGTCCTAGAGACAAGGCACTTAATCTCAATGCCGCTCATCTAGACGATATCTTGAACTTTTCTAAGAATCAGCCACCTTATTTACAAAAACTTGTTGATAGTTTTCTTCCTGGTCCATTGACCATTATCTTAGAAGCTAATGACAAGGTCCCTTACTGGGTCAATTCAGGATTACCGACAGTTGGTTTTAGGATGCCCAGTCACCCTATAACTCTAGAATTGATTCGTGCGTTTGGTCCCTTAATCGGCCCGTCTGCAAATATTTCAGGGCATACAAGCGGTGTTAGCTTTGAAGAAATTTTAAAAGAATTTGGACAAGAGGTTCTGGGAATAGAAGATGATGCTTTTTTAACAGGTCAAGATTCGACTATTTTAGATTTGACTGCTTCTAAGGCAAGAATTCTACGCCAAGGTTCGATAACTCGAGAAGATATCCTTGCCAAGATACCTGAAATTCCTTTTGAGGAGGTATGATATGCTACGTGCTTTGAAAGCAACAGATGTTGCATCGATTCATGAGATTAACAAAGAAGCTTTAGGTTATGATTTTAGCCCTGAGGAAACGGCTAGTCAACTAACCAAATTATCCCAAGACTCACATCATTTCCTACTTGGTTATGAGGATGATACTAGTCACGAACTAGTTGGTTATATTCACGCTGAGGTTTATGAGTCTCTTTATTCTAAAGCAGGATTCAATATCTTAGCCTTGGCAGTGTTGCCACAAAGCCAGGGTAGAGGTTTTGGTAGAGATTTACTTGAAGGATTAGAACAAGAAGCAGAAAAACGTGGCTATAAGTTTATTCGATTAAACTCTGCAGACCATCGTCTTGGTGCTCATGCATTTTATGAAAGAGTGGGTTATACTTGTGATAAAGTGCAGAAACGATTTATTAAGTTAATTAAAGGAGAAAAACTATGATTTTTGACAAAGATGATTTTAAAACATATGACGCAGAACTTTGGAATGCTATTGCTAAAGAAGAGGAACGCCAACAAAATAATATTGAATTGATCGCTTCAGAGAACGTAGTCTCTAAGGCTGTTATGGCTGCTCAAGGTTCTATCTTGACTAATAAATATGCTGAAGGATATCCTGGACGTCGTTACTATGGTGGTACTGATGTAGTGGATGTTATCGAAAGTCTAGCTATTGAACGTGCCAAAGAAATCTTTGGTGCTAAATTTGCCAATGTCCAACCTCACTCAGGAAGTCAAGCTAACTGTGCTGCCTATATGGCTTTGATTGAGCCAGGTGATACGGTTATGGGGATGGATTTAGCTGCAGGTGGGCACTTGACTCACGGAGCTCCTGTTAGCTTCTCAGGTCAAACCTATAACTTCGTTTCATATAGCGTTGATCCGGAGACAGAGCTATTGGACTTTGACGCTATCTTGAAACAAGCTCAAGAAGTTCAACCAAAACTTATCGTAGCTGGTGCCTCAGCCTATTCTCACATTATTGATTTCTCAAAATTCCGTGAAATTGCGGATGCTGTGGGCGCAAAACTCATGGTCGACATGGCACACATTGCTGGCTTGGTTGCAGCCGGTCTTCACCCAAATCCAGTTCCATACGCACATATCACAACGACAACAACTCACAAAACTCTTCGTGGACCACGTGGTGGGTTGATTTTGACTAACGACGAAGATCTTGCTAAGAAAATCAATTCCGCTATTTTCCCAGGCATCCAAGGTGGACCATTAGAGCATGTTGTTGCTGCTAAGGCTGTAGCCTTTAAAGAAGTATTGGATCCAGCCTTTAAAGAATATGCAGCTAATGTCATAAAGAACAGCAAGGCCATGGCAGATGTCTTCTTGCAAGATCCTAATTTCCGCATTATCTCTGGTGGTACTGAAAACCACCTCTTCTTAGTGGATGTAACAAAGGTTGTAGAAAGTGGAAAAGTAGCCCAAAACTTATTGGATGAGGTTAACATTACCCTTAATAAAAATTCAATTCCTTACGAAACATTGTCACCATTTAAGACAAGTGGTATTCGTATCGGAGCGGCAGCAATTACTGCTCGTGGTTTTGGTGAAAAAGAAAGCCGTCAAGTTGCTGAACTTATTATTAAAGCCCTTAAGAATGCAGAAAACGAAGCTGTCTTAGAAGAAGTGAGAAGTGCAGTCAAATCCTTGACAGATGCCTTCCCATTATATGAGGACTAATATTTTATGGATATTTATATTAAGAAAGCCATTATCCATCAGTTTAGCCCTGATGACACAGAGTTGTTCTTGGCGGATAAGTTTCTCAATATCACTCCTAAAATCGAGGAATACTTGCGTAAAAAAGTGGAGCGTGTGTATTCGGATGATGCCAAAACTGGTATTTTTGAAGAGGATAATCCTTTTTTCAATCACATCACAGAAGATTTAATGGAAACATCTGTTACAATTGCTAATCTCTGGAAAGAGGAATTCTCTGTATCTGAAAACCAAAAGACGAATGACTTGGTTTTTGTCCAGTTTTCAAAAGAGGGAGTAGACCACTTTGCCTTTCTACGAATTGCATTACGCGAAACCTTGACACACTTGGGTGGCGAGGTTGACAATCCAATCAAACTGACTCAAAATAACTTACCTGGGTTTGGAACTGGAGCAGATGAAGCCCTAGTTGTTAATCTTAAAAGTCGCAAGTATCACTTGATTGAAAAACGCATCAAGTATAATGGAGCCTTTTTAAACTATTTTTCTGAGAATCTTATTCAAGCACAACCAAAGATTTCACCTAAGAAATCTATTAAGGAACTGGAAAAAACGGCTCAAAAGATTGCCGAAACCTTTAACACAGATGATTTTCAATTTCAATCCAAGGTAAAATCAGCAATTTTCAATAATCTTGAAGAGAATAATGAGCTCTCTCCAGAAAAATTAGCCAATGATCTTTTTGACAATAATCTTACTGCTCGACTTAGCTTCATTGACCAGGTTAAAGAAGCAGTACCAGAGCCAGTACAGTTTGATGAGATTGATGCCAGTCGTCAGTTAAAGAGATTTGAGAATCAGAAACTTTCCTTGTCAAATGGAATTGAACTCATCGTACCAAACAATGTCTATCAAGATGCGGAATCAGTTGAGTTCATTCAAAACGATAATGGAACCTATTCTATCTTAATCAAAAACATCGAGGATATACAAAATAAATAATGTTTAAATTTATACGAAGAATGCTGGTACTAGCAGTCTTCCTTTTCGCTGGATATAAAGCTTATCTGATTCGTCAGGATGTCAAACAAGTCATGACCTACCAACCCATGGTTCGCGAAATCTTGAATGAAAAAGATACCCCAGCAAACGAAGAGCTTGTGCTCGCCATGATTTATACAGAAACTAAGGGTAAAGAAGGGGACGTGATGCAGTCAAGTGAATCTGCTAGTGGCTCTACTGATACCATAAACGATAATGCAAGTAGTATTCGGCAAGGGGTTCAAACCTTGACAGAAAATCTCTATCTTGCTCAAGAAAAAGGAGTGGATGTCTGGACAGCCATTCAAGCTTATAACTTTGGACCTGCTTATATTGATTTTATCGCCCAAAATGGCAAGAAAAACACGATTGCTCTAGCTAAACAATATTCTAGAGATACAGTTGCGCCGACATTAGGGAATACAACAGGAAAAACCTATCGCTACATCAATCCTATTTCCATTTTTCAGGGTGGAGAACTTTATGTCGATGGGGGAAACTATTATTACTCTAGACAGGTTCAAGTAAATCTCTATATCATGAAAATTTTTAATCTATTTTAAGCATCTAGAATTTCTAGGTGCTTTTTATAAGTTTTCTTTAAGAATACTTTAATATGCTAGAGTGGAAAAGGAGGAACGTCTCATGCGAAAGAAATTCTTTCTGACGAGTGCTGCAGTTCTTTTGGCGGTTGCAACATTACAAAACGTTCATGCAGCAACTGATGTTCAAAAAGTAATTGATGAAACCTATGTTCAACCTGAGTATGTCTTGGGTTCTTCACTAACAGAAGATCAAAAAAATCAAACACTTAAAAAACTTGGCTATGATGCCTCAAAAGATACTAAAGATTTGAAGACCATGACACCAGATGTCTACTCAAAAATTATGAATGTGGCCAACGACTCTAGTCTTCAACTTTATTCATCAGCAAAAATTCAAAAATTAGGAGAAAAATCTCCACTTGAGGTCAAGATTGAGACACCTGAAAATATCACTAAAGTGACGCAAGATATGTACCGTAATGCGGCTGTTACCTTGGGTGTGGAGCACGCGCGTATCACCGTTGCGGCACCAATTCCAGTTACTGGGGAAAGTGCCCTAGCAGGTATTTACTATTCCCTTGAGTCCAATGGGGTCAAACTTCCACAAGAAAATAAAGACTTGGCTCAAGAGGAGCTAAAAACCTTGTCAGATATCAATGATGAAAACAAGGACAAATCTGGCTTTGATGCCAATAAACTGAACGTAGCCCTTGCTGATATCAAGTCTGCTATTGCTAAAGCCAAAGAGTCTAAGGGTGAACTTACAGAAGATGATGTTCGTAAGATTGTTGAAGATACCTTAAAGAACTACAAACTTGATCAAGTTGTTACAGGCAACCAAGTCAATGTCATCATCAACTTTGCCTTCAATCTTTCTAAGAGCGATATTCTTAACAACGAAGACTTTACTAAGACGCTAAAAGATTTGAAACAAAGTATCGTTGCACAAGCAGGTGATAGTTTTAGCAATATCGATTTAAACTTTGATGCCAATAAAGCTATTCAAGACGGTGGAAACATCCTTAGCTCAATTTGGCAAGCTATCCTTGATTTCTTCAAGAGTTTTGGTGCTTAGGTCAATTCATGGTATAATAGATGGTAACAGGATTGTTGCCGTCTTATAGAAAGTGAAAATTATGTTAAAGAAAAATGATATTGTAGAAGTTGAGATTGTCGATTTGACCCATGAAGGAGCAGGTGTTGCCAAGGTAGATGGCTTGGTCTTTTTTGTAGAGAATGCTCTTCCAACTGAAAAAGTCCTTATGCGAGTCCTTAAAGTCAACAAGAAGATTGGCTTTGGTAAAGTTGAGGAATACCTTACGCAATCTCCACATCGTAATCAAGACTTAGATTTGGCTTACCTGCGTTCAGGCATTGCCGACTTGGGACATCTGGCTTATCCAGAGCAACTCAAGTTTAAAACCAAGCAAGTAAAAGATAGCCTATATAAGATTGCTGGAATCACGGATATAGAGGTCGCAGATACACTTGGTATGGAAAATCCTGTCAAGTATCGTAACAAGGCTCAGGTTCCTGTTCGTCGCGTTAATGGTGTTCTGGAGACTGGTTTCTTCCGTAAGAATTCTCATGATCTAATGCCTCTTGAGGATTTTTATATCCAAGATCCAGTGATTGACCAAGTTATCCTTGCTTTACGTGATTTGCTTCGTCGCTATGACTTAAAACCCTATGATGAGAAGGAACAGTCCGGCTTGATTCGTAACCTTGTTGTTCGTCGTGGCCATCATTCAGGTCAAATCATGGTTATTTTGGTGACCACTCGTCCTAAAATTTTCCGAGTTGAACAGTTGATTGAACAAGTCATCAAGCAATTCCCAGAGATTGTGTCTGTCATGCAAAATATCAATGACCAGAATATCAATGCCATTTTCGGGAAAGAATGGCGTACACTTTATGGTCAAGATTACATTACAGACCAAATGTTGGGGAATAGCTTCCAAATCTCAGGACCAGCCTTTTACCAGGTCAATACAGAAATTGCAGAGAAGCTTTATCAGACAGCCATTGATTTTGCGGAGTTAAGTGAAGATGATGTGGTCATCGATGCCTACTCAGGAATCGGAACCATTGGCTTATCAGTCGCTAAACATGTCAAGGAAGTCTATGGGGTTGAGGTCATTTCAGAAGCCGTGGAGAATAGCATTAAGAATGCAGAGTTGAATGGTATCACCAATGCCCACTATGTCTGTGATACAGCAGAAAATGCTATGAAGAATTGGCTCAAGGAAGGTATCCAACCAACCGTTATTTTGGTCGACCCACCACGCAAAGGTTTAACCGAAAGCTTTATCAAAGCAAGTGCCCAAACAGGCGCTTACCGCATCGCCTATATCTCCTGTAACGTCGCTACTATGGCGCGTGATATCAAACTCTATCAAGAGTTGGGTTATGAACTGAAGAAAGTGCAGCCGGTTGATCTTTTTCCGCAGACGCATCATGTTGAGGCAGTATCACTGCTTGTACGAGCTGAGGCATCAGCGAAGTAGAAGTAGATGATCTGCCCATGCGATAGCTGTCGTAGAGTATGGAGTATACGACGAAACGATACGGTAATAACGAACCGCTGAGTGCATGGCTCTGCTCTTCCGATCTAAGACAGTCGAAAAGTAGAAGGGGATGGTATTGGTATCAATCAATGAGTAACAAAGTAACAGCATGATTCGAAACATTTGCTTGTAATTTGCGGAGGAACATCAATATGGATGGAATAACAAAAGATTCTATAAAAACGGCTAAACTAATAAACCAATTATGGCCCGAATTGACCGATAAAGAAGCTTTTGATGAAGTAAAAAAATATACGAATGGCAAAAATACTGCAATCTTTACTGAAGTTGAAGGTGACACAATTGTAGGTCTAGCACTATGTTCACTCAGATTTGATTATGTTGAAGGTTGTAAATATAGTCCTGTTGGATTCTTAGAAGGGATTATTGTCGACGAGGAATATCGTTTAAAGGATATTGCTAAAAATCTCTGTACAAAATGTGAGGAATGGGCGAAAAATAAAGGATGTAAGGAATTTGCAAGTGACTGTACTTTAACGAATACGGATTCTATAAGATTTCATCTCAATATTGGATTTCAGGAGGCAAATAGAATTATTCATTTTAAGAAAAAATTATAATTTAGAAACGTGGATAAACTTGTTTAAACTTTATGTATCTTTAGAAAGTGTGAAAGATTGGAAGAACAAATTCTTTTGATGAGTGGAAATCCGCCGATAAAGAACCATACGATTGTTAATAAAATTGTATTATCAAGCAAGATTGAAAGAATTGTTATTTTTACAGTTTTTCGAGATAATTGGCAACCCTATATGAAAAAGTACACGGAAGTTTTCTAAAGTCAATTTCCTAATCTAAACACTGATTACTTACTTTTGGACACTGAGCAGATTGATTTTGATAGCTATTTAGACGCTGATCTAATCATCATTGGTGGTGGAAATACGGAAAAGTATCTAGCTACTTACGTCAATCAGCAGTTTAAAAATTATATCGATCATATGATTAATAAAGGGGCGAAAGTTATAGGTTTTTCTGCAGGAGCCCTATTATTAGGAGAAAAAGTCTATGTCTCACCTAATGATAATTCAGATCATCAGATAATGATAAAAAATGGATTAGGAATCTTTAGTCAGTTTTTAATTAGTGTCCATTATGATTCATGGAATGATAAAGCTAATAAGGATAGAGCTGAAGAACTTGTTGATGTTCCCGTAATTCCACTAAATGATCATTCATGTCTTGTATTGGATAAACTTGGAAATATCATAGAGAAAATTGACTAGTTTACATTATCTAAATCTTGATTTAGGTAACTAAAGTGTAAACGAACATTTAGATGAAAGGTTTAGAGTAAACATGAGTCTCTTATTTGAAGAATTTAAAACCATTTGTTTCCATTTAAATCGAGTCGGAATTACACCGACACTGATGGGTTCTTTGGGATTGGAGTTTAGAACGAAAGAAAATTGGGGGCCGTCTGACATTGACATTCATGTACCTGGTGACCCTAGAGGTTGGGAAGCACCTGACCATCTCAGAATTTATGACTGGGAAAAGATAATGAAAGTGATGAAAGACTTAGGCTACGTCTTAATAGATATTCATGAGCATGAATTCCAAAAGGATAGAGAGAGTGTTGAATTTGGAAGTATCGATTCCTTACTCGATTTTGCAGGAGTTTCGGAATCGGATATAGAGCTTATTCACATTGAAGGCATCACTTTTCGTCTTCCAAGTCTGGTGCAGTATCTAAGTATTTACAAAGCTTCTTCTCAAGACTCCTATCGAAATGAACAAAATAACAATAAGGATTTTAAAAAGATCGAGTGGCTGGAAAAACATTTGTAAATTATCATATGAAAAGTAGTAAGTTGTAAGACTGGCTGCTATGTTATTTTTATTATCATTTTTATTGGTTATATAATCTATACTATATTGGCGAGTAATAGAATTAGTAAGGAAAAAAGATTTTAAAATTTAGATCAGGATACCCATTATTAAAGGTAACATTCTTTCTAGATAATCGATGTTAGAGATTGTCTGTTTAAAGTGGTATCACAGCTTGTTCAAACAGATTAAACAAAGATGTAGCTAGGAATGTCTTACAGTAAGGAGTTTAAATATGAAATTCCATGAATTTGGTGATAAGAATTTGCCTTCTATCTTGCTGATACATGGCGGTGGCAGTTCTTGGTGGAATTATCTTTGTCAAGCACGGATCTTGTCAGAAGAATACCGTGTCATTCTACCCACCTTGAATGGCCACGGCGAAGAATATCAACTTGATTATATTTCTACTGAAGATTCTGCTTTGGAGATTCTAGACTATATCAAAGCAAACTGTGGTGGGAAATTGTTTGCGATTGGTGGCGTTTCACTTGGTGGTCAAATTGCTATGGAGCTTTTATCCTTAGATAGCAATATAGCTGAGAAGGCCATCATAGACGGAAGCCTCTGTATTCCTCAACCAGGGTTAGCTAAAATCAGCATCTTTCTAGTATCCCTATTTGGTAAACTGATGTTCAGTAAATTCTCTTGCAAACTCCAATTAAGCATGATGGACAGACTCTATCCTAAACTGGCTTATCCAGAGGAAATAAAAGCTTATTATTTGGAGGATCTGCCAAGGACGCCTATCAAAACATTAGTGACTATTTACAAAACCTATATGGAGCGTTACAAGCTGAAGGACACGATTTCTGCTAGTAAGGCGCAGGTTCTGTATATCTACGGTGAAAAAGAATTGAACTGTGTGAAAGCATCGGCAAAATTATTTCAACAAATACATCAAAACACGATCTTGTATGAAGCTAAGGGCTATAACCACGGCTATTTATCAGCTTATCTACCTCAAGAGTGGATTGATTTGGTAGAGCCGTTTTTAAAGAGCGATTCATTGGAAATGTGTAATGAATCTGATATATCACAAGGAGGAATCTGATGCTAGGAGCAATAGTTGGAGATATTGTAGGTTCTGTTTATGAATGGGACAACATTAAAACGAAAGACTTTCCATTGTTTAGGGATGACTGTTTTTTCACAGATGACACTGTCATGACCTGCGCCGTTGCAGAAGCAATTATGAATGGTGGTCAGAAGGATGACTTCATTGATGCCATGAAGAAGTACGGCAGAAGGTATCCAAACGCGGATTACGGTGCTAGGTGTAACCGGTGGCTGATAACGGACAACCGTGAACCATACAATAGTTTTGGAAATGGGTCTGCGATGCGCGTTTCTCCGTGCGCTTGGATCATGGATGCCACAACAGACGAGTTGCCGTCCGAGGTGAAACGTCTGGCACAACTTTCTGCAGAGGTGACGCATAACCATCCAGAAGGAATCAAAGGAGCGATGGCCATAGCGGATGCTATCTTTATGTGCCGTTATTTCCTTGGCGGTGATGGTAGCGATAACCCTGCGGATATTAAAAGACGTATCAAGGAACATATCGAGAAAGAGTATGGATATGACCTTTCTAAAACGTTAGATGAAATTCGTCCTACGTATCGATTCAATGAAACGTGTCAGGATACGGTTCCTCAAGCTATCGTTGCCTTTCTAGAGAGTACAGATTTTGAAGATGCGATTCGAAATGCGATTTCTCTTGGTGGGGACAGCGACACTCTTGCTGCAATCACAGGAAGTATCGCCGAGGCAGCTTATGGAGTTCCTGAGTGGATTAAGGACAAGGCCTATAGCTATCTAGATGAGCCTTTGAAAGAGGTGCTCAGACGATGGGAAGAAACGGTTGTAATAGAATAATAGATAGGCGTTATGCGGACTGATACTGAATGACGGAGAGTTATCGATGGTTATATTGGAATTGTATCAAGGTGATTATCAAAAGGATTTAGTCGTATTTGAGACTTTAGAAGAAGGGAAAGATTTTGTAGCTCAAATTCCTGGATATACTCAAGAAAACGAAGATGGGTTTGAAATGGAGTATTTTAATCCAAAAAATCTACCGGATTATATGGAAATTGTGTTCAATGGAAATATTGTCCCTTTATCTAGATTTTCGTTTGATCCTGAGGAAAACGTGGACATTATTTGGAAAGAGATTTCGAATCTATCCGAACCAAACGATAAAGTGATTGAAGGAGCTACAAAAGTCGACGCGTATGTCGTGAATAACGATGAAGTCAAAGCTTATATCAATTCAAGAGAAGCAAACTTCCGCAAGGCAAAAGCTTTCTTAGAAAGCAAAGGGTATGAAGTTGATAGAAGCTTTTTCGGAAGTGAAGACGGCGAAGCGATTGTCTACAGAAAAAAAGGCGCCCAAGATTGGCACTTCTTATGTCACTTAGACCCGCTGTTTGTAGAGATTGAAGATGTCGAAGGATATGTGAAAGAAGCTATGGAAGATATTCAATAGTCAACCAAAGTTCTTTGTGAGTGTATGCCACCGCTTGAGTAGACGAATTGAGCAGTAAAGAGAAACATCTAGCACTATCTAGCTTCTTAAGGAGAAATATCTATCATGGAAATGGAAGTCGGGAAAACCTATCTTGTAAAAAAAGATATTTTTGGTTTAAAAAAAGATGAACTTTGGACTTTAGTTGACAAGGGTTATCAGGCTTATTTTGGTGAACATAATTTCGTATTTGTCAATGATGAGAAAGTGAAGGTATTTGCAGTTTTACTAGATAGTTCAGAGGAAGATATACAAATTTACGATCATCTGGATGACTATCTTGAAGAAGTCGCTCATGAGAATTTCTAGAGGATGTGAGTTGCAAATTGAAAATGCCTACTTTTAATTAAGCTTATACCTAATTAATCAATTTAAGTTAAGAGTTTATATTTGAAATAGAGTCTTCATAGAGACTTTTTCGTTATAAAAAAACTAGAATGAAACCACGGTGAAAACCGTCTGGTTCGGTCTTTTTTTCTGTTAATGTAGTATAATAAAAGGTGTAGGGATTCAATTTTTTAATAGAATTATTCTAAGAACGAAAACATCTAGAAAGAGAAAAAATATGAAGCAATCACTTGAATTTTTAAGACAAAGAATTACCGATAAGATGTCCTTAGAGGAAATGGTAGCAATCTTTGAAGACTTGTGCCGTGAGCCTATTGAGGATGAGATGATTTTATTTGAAACAGGGACATTTACAGCTATATCTGATAAGCCAATGTTTCAACTATCCTTAGTAAGGCAAGCCCCAAATGAAGATGAAGAGTTTTATCAAGTCCACCTCGATATTTTCTATGAAGCATGTCAAGAGAATGAAAGATTTCATGAATCGACCTGGGATGAAGATTTAGAGGAAAATATCTTTGATTACATTAGAGCTTCAGAGGTGTTTGCCTATGCTAAAGAGCAGGAATACCAAGCGGTCAAGATTTATCTGGAAGAAACTTAAGAAAAGGTAGTAATATGTTTAAATTTTTTAAGAAAACAACACACAAAAAACTTGAAATCAATCTCCATAACAACTCAATGATTATTAACGGAACCAGCTTATCTTTTCCTTTGTCCTTGAAAGATATTGAAACTGTTTTGGGGAAGCCTGACCAGGTTGTCAAAAGAGATAATAAGTTTATTAAATACATTTATGACAATATTGGTATTGTATTTGAACATTCTTTCTCAATTAAAAATCATTTAAAAAAATCTAAAACATACATTGATGAGGAACATTTGATTTCTACTGTTTTCCTCTACTATGGCGATGTTGTAAAATCTATGACTGGAGAGAAAGAATTGCCAAAACAACCATGTCAAGCTGTGGTATTATCAGATGGAAAATCGCCTTATTTCTTTTCTGATAGGCATAGAGTAGGGGATTTTAACCTTATTTTATGGACTCCTTATGGAACAAATTTTAAAGGAATTACAGAGACAATCACAGACACACTTTCTATTTCTTATTTTCCAGAGATAAAACGTGAACCGGAAAGTTACAAGTTAAAAACAACTGATGAAGAAGTGCTTCACTTTGACAATATAACTTTTAAACTAGCCATTATCCAGGTTTTAATGTATGATTTAGAGGTTTTGAAACCTGTTTTTAATATTTTTGATTTTGCAGAGGAAGCCAGTGAGTTGAATATCGACACAGAAAGTATGGAGATTATTCAACCAGCACTTGATTATATGATAAATCTTCCTATACCTAAGAAATATGCTGAACAAGTTCAAGAAATCGATATGGATGGAGGTAACGAGATTTATATGAATCTGATACCTCAGTGGGATGGTGAAGATGATAGTTTCGATCTAAATGAAGTTAGTCTTAAAGAACTGCAACAGTTTCCTAATCTGAAGAAAGCGACAATTATGACTAGTAATTTTGAACAAGTTGAGGATATTTTTAAGAGTCAAGGAATAAAAGTAGAACGACTATAAACGTCCTTTTTAACTAGATTTAATAAGTTCTCTCAAGATGGAGTGTCAAAGGATACCATTAGCAAGCATTCTATTCTAGATGATTTTTAACATTGAAAACTTAAGAACTTTAAGAATTAATATTAAGGCAATAAAAGGCAAGAGATCAATCTATTTAAATTCAGGACATCCAATTTTTAATTTTGAGAATTTAGTTATATAATGGCATAGTATTAAAAAAGCTATATTGAAACTTAATTTTTTATAGTTAGGTTGTAAGGAGAATTATAAATGAAAAAAATTATGGTAATCATCAATCCAACCTCTGGTGGCGAAAAAGCTTTGGATTATAAGGTGAAACTTGAGAATAAAGCTAGAGACTATTTTGAAGATGTGGAAATTAAAATTACGGAGAAAGCGCAAGACGCCACAAACTTTGCTGAAGAAGCTTCTCGTGAGCACTATGATGCTGTTCTTGTTTTTGGTGGTGATGGGACTGTCAATGAAGTAATCTCTGGTATCGCGGAAAAAGACTACATTCCTAAACTTGCGATTATCCCAGGAGGAACTGGAAATCTTATCACCAAACTATTAGAAATTAATCAAGATATTGATGGTGCCATTGACGAACTCGATTTCAATTCTACCAATAAGATTGATATCGGAAAATCAAATGGGCACTATTTCGGATACATTTTTAGTATTGGTTCACTGCCAGAAGCTATCCACAACGTTGGGATAGAAGATAAAACAAAATTTGGTATGCTTGCCTATGTGATTAATACCATGAAGTCTGTCGTGACAGATCAAGCATTTAATATTTCTGTTGAGACAGAAAATGGAAATTATATTGGCCCAGCTAGCCATGTTTTAGTTCTTCTTACCAATTATTTCGCTGACAAAAAAATCTTTGATGAAGACAAGGATGGTTATGCCAATCTTTTAATTTTAAAAGATGCTTCAATCCTTACTAAATTGGCAGTTATCCCTGATTTATTAAAAGGGGATGTCGTCGTAAATGATAATATCGAGTATATAAAAGCTCGTCATATAAAAATTTCTTCTGATTCTGAATTAGAAACAGATGTTGATGGTGACAAATCTGATGACCTACCAGTAGAAATCAAGGTGCTAGGTCAGCATATCGAGGTCTATTCTCAACCGAAAGAATAAGATTTTTAAACTTTGACAAGTCTTTTTAACGATATTTTTTAATAAAGGAAAGCCTATGAAAATTAAAAAATTAGCAACTGTTAGTCTTTGCTCAACACTTCTTTTGACCTTAGTAGCTTGTAGTCAAACTCAAAAGGCTTCTGATAGTACTGCTGAAACTTCAGTGACTCAATCACAGTCAAATCAGGTTTCCTGGAAAGCAACTTATAGCAATTTGAATAATCAACCGAGTGTAGAAGAAGTTCGGAAAGCCTTAGCTGCACATTTGGATAAAGATAGTGTCGATGCATTTTTTAACCTTGTCAATGATTACAACGCGACTGTCGGTTCAGTAGGCTTAACTGGAGATTTTTCTCCATTTACCAAAACAGACTATGATGTTGAAAAGATAAGCAATCTTTGGGCTCCTAAAAAGGGTGATTTTGTCGGTACCAACTGTCGTATTAACAGTTATTGTTTATTAAAAAATTCTATCGAAATTCCTAAATTAGAGAAAGATGATTCTCTCTTGTTTGTCGATAATGATGCCATTGACAAAGGTAAGGTCTTTGATGCAGAAGACAAGGATGCCTTTGATATTTTATTCTCAAGAGTCAAGACCGAAGCAACGACAGATGTCAAAGTTCATGCTGCAAAGATGGAACAATTCCTTTCTCAATTCAAGTTTAATGAAAATGCAAGAATGCTCTCCGTAGTCGTCCATGATGACTTGGATGGTCAATCCCTCTTTATTGGCCATGTCGGGATACTTGTACCAAGTGAGGACGGCTATCTCTTTGTTGAAAAGTTAACCTTTGAGGAGCCTTATCAAGCCATCAAATTTGCGACCAAGGAAGATTGTTACAAATATCTAGATACAAAATACGAAAACTATACAGGAGAAGGTCTAGCTAAACCATTTATTATGGATAATGATAAGTGGGTTCAATTTTAAGGGAGTAGACATTATGGATGCATTGTTTGGAATGATAGTCTTATTCCTAATTGGGGTATGGGCTGTTTGGGTTATCAAAGGAAACCAGCAGAGACCCAGAAATAATGAAAGATTTATTGGTTATATCAATCGATACGATGAAGATGGAGAACCCTACCAAGCAGAGATTTGGGAAGTGACAGAAGATGAGGACTAGACATATGGAATTACAAGATTTTACAGAAAAAGAACAAGAAATGATTAAAAAGGGACTGACTTTCTCTAAACTTAGCGATAAGGAAACAACCGATAAGATTATCGCTCTAATCCCTCAAGAATACATTAAGCGTATCCCGTTTTTTGTTAGAAAACATGCGATTACTCGTACGATTAAGAGAATCTCTCTTGAGTATCCGGAATTGTACGCTGTTGCTGAACAAGAAGGCCAACTTCCAGATAAAGAAGCTCAAGAATTACGACAAATTCTTACTGATATTTTCCAAGAAAAAATGAATAAGCATAAAATCAAGTAGGAGCGCCTAAACGCTCATCTATTTGATTATATGCTTACTAATGACTAAAGCTAACACTCCATCATTCCCACATGCTATGCTGAGCTCTGACTCCATAGCTATCAATCGAACCATCTGAATTAAACTTGGATTCAATACGGTACCTTTTCCAGAGGTCGTAATCTGCTGTTTGGATGGTTAGGATAAAGTTAGTATCTTTATCAGAGACGTTATAATCAGCTGGATTGACTTCAAAGATATCGATTAATTTTCGTGTTTGAAAATCTTGGAGCTTGAGATTTGCTAACTTGACATGATTGATGGAAATTTCTTCTAGTTGATTGTTATCCTTAGGTGTTCTGTAATAGGTGATGACGCAGTTTTTGAGTTGATCAGTATCTCTACCCGTAGGAGTAAGGCTCATAAAGCCGTAGGACTGATTATCCCGCTTGACTTCGAGAAGCTGACCGTAGTAGAAGTGGTCGTTTTTGGGATTGGTGATGGAACTCTCTGGATTTTTATCTTCGAAGCTAAAGCCTTGGTCCAAAAGCTCGGAAGCCTTGGTCTCACCAATAATGACAGTGGTATCTTGAATGGTTACTGAAACAGGTTGAGCTGGAAGTCCACTCATCATCATGCAAAACATAAAAACATAACTCGTTAAAAAAGCTGTCCCGATAAAAGCGTTGGTTGATGCATAGACATGACTGTTATGAAAGTTCTTTCTTATAGCAAGTACAACAAATTTGCCAATACTTTTTAAAACCATACTAACAATTACGATAAAAAATTGTTTTTTCAAACATTCATAAATGGCTTGAGGAAAGCTATTACCATGATAATAGAAGACAGCCAATACGAGTAGATTTACGATTAAATAGATTAGCAAGAACCAATGAATCTCTTTAAGGGCATTAGCATCAGTGATTTCTTCATAGTCAACGTGAATTCTTCCTTGAACAGCATGGCCGAGTTTATAAATCCATTTGGGAATGTCTTTGCCTTTTTTAACCGCAACTACAAGTCTAATATAGAGATAGATAGTAAAGCACAAGGATAGAAAGAAAAGAGCATAAAATCCTAAAACAATAGTGGTGAGCATGACTACTTCCCCCGTTTTTCAATTGCTAGAGAACAATTTTGTTAGCTCCATTATAGCACTTTCTAGGGAAATAGAGCTAGAAATATCAGCAGTTTCCTTAAAGATAAAAAGATGAGAATCATTGCCATTTAAGCTTTACCGATTGTGCTGATAGAAGGCTGCCCCCTTCTTCTTAATGGTTTTATTGATTGGGAATTGGACAATGAAGAGAAAGATAAGATTTGAGAGAGAACATAAAGGAGTAGAGAGCAATGGGTAGAACGGTGATTATAGGTACTTTAATAGTTTTTGCAATCTTTAATCTGCTACTCGGTCTGGGTTTTTATCTCTTTCTAAAAAAGAGGAAAGAGAATGGGCAGTCATTGTACGAAACTCCTGTAAATCAGCAAACTCGAACAGAAAAACTGGGTCTAGGAGAGATTTTGGTCTACCTGTCCCTGATTGTCATCGCAGGGCTCTTTGCCTTTCAGACCTTAAATAGAGGTGGTGTTGGGAATTCTATTTTAGCCAAAATGATTCTCCTACCTGCTATAATGGCCCTTTTCAATGCGAGAAAAAGGACTGGGAAGTCTATGCTTGCCCTCCTTATAACCTTGATGGTCTTTCTAGTAGGAGTCATGTTTCATCTCACGATTGGTTTGCCACCTCAAGCACCGATTTTGCAAATTAATGAAAGTAAAATCACTTTAGCAGAAACCAAAGCAAGTGATTTGATGGAAGCTGGATTTGATATCTATGTCAGACAAGGTGATGGTGGTAGCGACTACGAAGACCTCCTGACAGATGGCAATTTTCAAAAGTATTCAGGAGATAAATCAGTCACTATCGAAAAAGGCTTTAGACTTGATAGCAATGCTGTTCCCTACGCTCCCTATCTTCTGGCAAAAGATGGCATAGTTCTTGGCAGTATTTCCTTTTACGGTGCTGAGGACCAGGATGTGGCTTTAGAAGATTCTAAGGTTATTCAGGTTCGATCTAATAAGGACAGTATTGAAGAAGCAAAGAAACATTCTATCACTTTCAAGTTAGATGAACTCGACTTGACTACTAGACTTGATATCCCGCTTGTTCAAGAAACTTTCAAAAAGCATCTATGGTCAATCCCCCCATCAAATACAAGTGATGTCACTCAATTGTGGTATGGATTACAGTGGTCAAGTCACAGTGACTCTCTATTTTGGAATGAGTATTATAGTCTCATCCGCCTAGATGAAAATTACTTGATGACTGATTTTGAACTAGCTGCCAAAGTTGCGCGTGATGAGTAAATACGATTTTGAATAGTTGAATTTGCTTATGACTATCTATAGGAATTAATTTATTTAGTTCCTTTTTTTGTTTTTGATTTAAATGTAAAACGATTTCTATTTCTTGGTTGAATAAATTACACGAACTAAATATTAAATTATTTAAAAAAAGTTCTAAAAATACTTTACAAGATTGTGAAATCATGGTATAGTAATGAAGCTTAGAAAATGAGATGATGTTTTCTAGCAAATATAAACCCGAGTAAAAAATGCCTACGGACAGGCAGGGTTGAATGCCGAAGCGTGGTTGAAAAGCCACATTATTGATAGGGTTAAAAGCCTACTTTTATAAGTTGATGTTAGGACATTAGTTCTAATTCGTAAAGATTTGTTAGTGTGGTGAAAGCACACGTCATCTTGTGAAACGATCAATAAAGTACGTAATATTTGCTACTAGAGAGTTAGGAAACATCAGGAACAGACATACTCAAAAGAAACAAACATAAACACGTCAGTAGATTGTAGAGCAGGTGCCAACCTGCTCTTTTTTTCATAAGTATCCTTTAGAGCCTTGCATTGTTAAGGTGTAAAACTATGGTAAAGGAGTATGTCTAAAACATGTTAAATCAAAACCAAGCTCCCATCTATGAGGGGTTGGTCAAATTACGAAAAAAAAGAATTGTACCGTTCGATGTACCTGGTCATAAGCGTGGTCGTGGGAATCCGGAATTAGTGGAACTTCTTGGTGAGAAATGTGTTGGTATCGATGTCAATTCTATGAAACCTTTGGATAATCTAGGACATCCCATTTCGATTATCAGAGATGCAGAAGAACTAGCAGCAGAAGCATTTGGTGCTGCTCATGCCTTTTTAATGATTGGCGGGACAACCTCATCCGTGCAAACCATGATTCTTTCCACCTGTAAATCCGGTGATAAAATCATCCTTCCACGAAATGTCCATAAATCAGCTATTAATGCTCTCGTTTTATGCGGAGCAATTCCTATCTATATTGAGATGAGTGTGGATCCCAAAATCGGTATTGCTTTGGGGCTTGAGAATGACCGTGTGGCGCAAGCTATTAAGGACCATCCGGATGCCAAGGCTATCCTAATTAACAATCCAACCTATTATGGGATTTGTTCAGATCTTAAGGGTTTAACAGAGATGGCACACGCCGCAGGAATGAAAGTCTTAGTAGACGAGGCGCACGGTGCTCATCTGCACTTTACAGATAAACTTCCTCTGTCTGCTATGGACGCAGGAGCAGATATGTCAGCTGTATCCATGCATAAGTCCGGTGGCAGCTTGACTCAAAGTTCCCTTCTTTTAGTTGGCGATCAGATGAATCCTGAGTACGTACGTCAGATTATTAACCTGACACAGTCAACATCAGCATCCTACTTGCTAATGGCTAGTTTAGATGTTTCTCGTAGAAACCTAGCCCTTCGTGGCAAAGATTCCTTTGAGAAAGTTATTGAGTTATCTGAGTATGCTCGTCGTGAAATCAATGCCATCGGTGGCTACTACGCCTACTCAAAAGAACTAATAGACGGTGTCTCAGTTTGTGATTTTGACGTGACTAAGTTGTCAGTCTATACTCAGGGTATTGGCTTAACAGGTATCGAGGTTTATGACCTCTTACGAGATGAATATGACATTCAGATCGAGTTTGGTGATATCGGGAATATCTTGGCCTACATTTCGATCGGTGACCGTATCCAAGATATTGAGCGCTTGGTAGGTGCTTTGGCTGATATCAAGAGACTATACTCACGAGATGGGAAGGACTTGATTGCTGGAGAATATATCCAGCCTGAGTTGGTGCTATCCCCTCAGGAAGCCTTCTATGCAGAGAGAAGAAGCTTAACATTAGACGAGTCTGTGGGGCAAGTCTGCGGAGAATTTGTCATGTGTTATCCTCCAGGTATTCCAATCCTAGCGCCAGGTGAACGGATTACACGAGAAATTGTGGATTATATAAAATTCGCCAAAGAACGTGGTTGCTCCCTCCAAGGAACGGAAGATCCAGAGGTCAATCACATCAACGTCATTGAAAGAAAGGAGAACTAGATGGATTTATGGTTTTCTGAAGTTCATACTCCAGATGTGAAGTTAACGATGAGAACAGCAAAGCAACTGTATTCTGGTCAAAGTGAATGGCAGGATATTGAAGTATTAGATACACCAGCTTTTGGGAAAGTGTTAATTTTAAATGGGCATGTCTTGTTTTCAGATGCAGATGATTTTGTCTACAATGAAATGACAGTCCATGTTCCAATGGCTGTCCATCCCAATCCAAAGAAAGTTTTGGTTATCGGGGGGGGAGACGGTGGTGTTGCCCAAGTATTAACGCTATATCCTGAACTGGAGCAAATTGATATCGTGGAACCAGATGAGATGCTGGTTGAGGTTTGTCGAGAATACTTCCCAGATTTTGCTGCGGGACTTGATGACCCTCGTGTCACCATTTACTACCAAAATGGACTGAGATTTTTGAGAAACTGTGAAGATGATTACGACATCATCATTAACGATGCGACAGATCCATTTGGCCATACGGAAGGGCTCTTTACCAAGGAATTTTACGGCAATAGTTACAGAGCCTTGAAAGAAGATGGTATTATGATTTACCAACATGGTAGTCCTTTCTTTGACGAAGATGAGTCGGCTTGCCGAAGTATGCACCGCAAGGTCAATCAAGCCTTTCCAATCAGCAGGGTTTACCAAGCACATATCCCAACTAGTCCTGCTGGCTATTGGTTATTTGGATTTGCATCGAAAAAATATCACCCTGTCAAAGATTTTGACAAGGAAGGCTGGAAAAAACGCCAGCTTTTCACAGAATACTACACTGCAAACCTACACGTTGGTGCCTTTATGTTGCCAAAATACGTTGAAGACATTTTAGAAGAAGAGGAAGGAAAAAAATGAGTCGTTTATTAGTTATTGGATGTGGGGGCGTTGCCCAAGTTGCTATATCAAAGATTTGCCAAGATAGCGATACTTTTAAAGAAATTATGATTGCTAGCCGTACCAAGTCAAAATGTGATGAATTAAAGGCTAAATTAGAAGGAAAAACAAGTACTAAAATTGAAACAGCTGCTCTTGATGCTGACAAGGTGGAAGAAGTGATTGCCTTGATTGAAAGCTACAAACCAGAAGCTGTTTTGAACGTAGCTCTACCATACCAAGATTTGACTATTATGGATGCTTGTTTGGCAACAGGAGTCCACTATATCGATACTGCCAACTATGAGGCTGAGGACACAGAAGACCCTGAATGGCGTGCCATCTATGAGAAACGTTGTAAGGAACTTGGTTTTACAGCCTACTTTGACTACTCATGGCAATGGGCTTATCAAGAAAAATTCAAGGAAGCAGGCTTGACAGCTCTTCTTGGTTCTGGTTTTGACCCAGGTGTAACCAGCGTCTTTTCAGCTTATGCACTCAAACATTACTTTGATGAAATCCACTATATCGACATTTTAGACTGTAATGGTGGGGACCATGGTTATCCATTTGCAACTAACTTTAACCCAGAAATCAATCTACGTGAGGTTTCTGCACCAGGTTCTTACTGGGAAGATGGAAAATGGGTTGAGGTCGAAGCAATGTCTATCAAACGTGAGTATGATTTCCCTCAAGTTGGTCAAAAAGACATGTATCTCCTCCACCATGAAGAAATCGAATCATTAGCAAAGAATATTCCAGGTGTTAAACGCATTCGTTTCTTTATGACTTTTGGTCAATCCTATCTAACGCACATGAAATGCTTGGAAAACGTTGGGCTTCTTCGTACAGATGCGATTAACTTTAACGGACAAGAAATTGTTCCGATTCAATTCTTGAAAGCCTTGCTTCCAGATCCTGCAAGCCTTGGACCACGTACTGTTGGAAAAACTAATATCGGATGTATCTTTACTGGTGTCAAAGATGGAGTTGAAAAGACCATCTACATCTACAATGTTTGCGACCATCAAGAATGTTACGCAGAAGTTGGTTCACAAGCCATTTCTTACACAACAGGTGTTCCTGCTATGATTGGGACAAAATTAGTGATGGATGGTACATGGAAACAACCAGGAGTTTATAACCTTGAAGAGTTGGATCCAGACCCATTCATGGAAGCTTTAAATAAATACGGTTTGCCATGGGTTGTGGTTGAAAATCCACAAATGGTGGACTAATGAAATTAGAACAAGTACCAACACCAGCTTACGTCATTGATTTAGCAAAACTAGAAGAAAATTGTAGAATTCTGCAAGAGGTTCAGGAAAAGGCAGGTTGTAAGGTTTTGCTAGCTCAAAAGGCTTATTCTCTCTATAAAACCTATCCCCTAATTAGCCAGTATCTATCAGGTACGACAGCTAGTGGACTCTATGAAGCCAAGCTGGCTAGAGAAGAGTTTCCGGGGGAAGTCCATGTATTTGCGCCTGCTTTCAAGGAATCAGATATGGAAGAGTTGCTGCAAATATCTGATCATATTGTTTTTAACTCAGAGAGACAACTACGAAAATATGGTCAACGTTGTCGTGAAGTTGGTATAAGTGTAGGTCTTCGCATCAATCCTCAATGTTCAACGCAGGGTGACCACGCGCTTTATGATCCTTGTGCACCTGGCTCTCGTTTTGGAGTAACTTTGGATAAGATACCAAGTGATTTATTGGAATTGGTTGACGGACTTCATTTTCATACTCTCTGTGAGCAAGGGGCAGATGATTTACAAACGACTTTGAAAGCAGTAGAAGAGCAGTTTGGAGCCTATTTGCATCAAGTTAAATGGCTCAATATGGGTGGTGGTCATCATATTACGAGAGATGACTATGATGTGGACTTACTGATTTCTGAGCTTAAACGAATTCGAGAAACTTATAACCTTGATGTCTATATCGAACCAGGTGAAGCCATTGCACTTAATGCGGGTTATCTAGCAACAGAAGTCTTAGATATTGTTGAAAACGGGATTGAGACCTTGGTGTTAGATGCCTCGGCAAGCTGCCATATGCCAGATGTTCTTGAGATGCCTTATCGTCCCCCATTAAGAGATGGATTTGAAGCGCAAGAAAAACCTTATACTTATAGACTCTCTTCAAATACTTGCCTGACAGGTGATATCATTGGGGATTACAGCTTTGAAAAACCGATAGAAATCGGTGATTGCCTCTATTTTGAAGACATGGCTATTTACTCCTTTGTCAAAAATAATACCTTTAACGGGATTGGACTTCCAAGTTTGTATCTCATGGATAAAGAGGGTGAGTGCAGTCTAGTCAAAGCATTTGGCTACCAAGACTTTAAGGAGAGATTATCATGATGGACAGCCCAAAGAAATTAGGTTATCGTATGCCTGCAGAGTATGAACCCCATCATGGGACTCTCATGATATGGCCGACTCGACCAGGTTCTTGGCCATTTGAAGGCAAGGCCGCTAAAGCTGCTTTTAGCCGGATTATCAAAACCATTGCTCAAGGGGAAACAGTCTACCTTTTGGTGGAGCAAGACTATCTATCTGAAGCACAATCTTATCTTGGAGACAATGTTGTTTATCTAGATATTCAGACAAATGATGCCTGGGCTCGTGATACAGGTCCGACCATTCTCCTCAATGATCAAAGGAAAAAGTTGGCGGTAGATTGGTCTTTCAATGCCTGGGGTGGTGCTGTTGACGGTCTTTACCAAGACTATGAAGCAGATGACCAAGTAGCCAGTCGCTTTGCAGAAGTTTTAGATATACCTGTTTACGATGCCAAACCATTTGTACTGGAAGGCGGAGCTATTCATAATGACGGTCAAGGAACTATACTTGTGACTGAAAGTTGCTTGCTCAGTCCGGGTCGTAATCCTCACCTGACTAAAGAGGAGATTGAAGAGACCTTACTAGAGAGCCTTGGTGCCGAAAAGGTCATTTGGTTGCCTTATGGTATTTATCAAGATGAGACAAATGAACACGTCGACAATGTTGCTGCCTTTGTTGGTCCTGCAGAGGTTGTTTTAGCTTGGACGGACGACCAAGAAGATCCTCAGTATGCCATGTCTGCAGCTGATTTAGCTCTCTTAGAGAAGGAAACTGATGCAAAAGGCCGGAGTTTCACTATTCATAAACTTCCAATCCCAGCTATTCATCAAGTAGTTACAGAAGAAGATTTGCCGGGATATACATATGAAGAAGGCGAAGAGGAGCGTTATGCAGGGGAACGTCTAGCAGCTTCCTATGTAAATTTTTACATTGCTAATAAGTCTGTATTAGTGCCGCAATTTCAGGATGTAAACGACCAAGTAGCCTTGAATATCCTGAGCCAGTGTTTCCCAGACCGTGAAGTTGTCGGAATTCCTGCAAGAGATATTCTTTTAGGTGGTGGAAATATCCACTGTATTACCCAACAAATTCCAGAATAGGAGAAAAAGATGAGAAATGTAACGGTTGCAGCTATTCAGATGCAATGCGCTAAGGATGTGGAAACCAATATCCAAACAGCTGAACGTCTAGTTCGACAAGCTGCTGAGCAAGGAGCCCAAATTATTCTCTTGCCTGAATTATTTGAACGTCCCTATTTCTGTCAGGAGCGTCAGTATGACTACTACCAGTATGCCCAGTCGGTGACAGAAAATACGGCCATTCAGCATTTTAAAGGAATTGCCAAGGAGCTAAAGGTCGTTTTACCGATCAGTTTCTATGAAAAGGATGGTAATGTCTTGTACAATTCTATTGCTGTCATTGATGCAGATGGAGAAGTGCTTGGCGTTTATCGGAAGACTCACATTCCTGATGACCATTATTACCAAGAGAAATTCTATTTCACACCTGGAAACACAGGCTTCAAGGTCTGGGATACTCGCTATGCCAAGATTGGTATTGGCATCTGTTGGGACCAATGGTTTCCTGAAACAGCCCGTTGCCTTGCTTTAAATGGTGCAGAATTGCTCTTTTATCCAACAGCTATTGGTTCAGAGCCTATTTTGGATACAGATAGTTGTGGTCATTGGCAACGTACTATGCAAGGGCATGCAGCAGCAAATATTGTGCCAGTTATTGCAGCCAATCGTTATGGTTTAGAAGAAGTCACCCCTTGCGAGGAAAATGGAGGACAAAGTTCCAGTCTTAACTTCTACGGTTCATCCTTTATGACCGATGAAACAGGAGCTATTTTAAGTCAAGCCGAACGACAAGATGAAGCAATCCTCTTAACCACTTATGACCTTGACAAGGGAGCGAATGAACGCCTGAACTGGGGTCTCTTTAGAGACAGAAGACCAGACATGTATAAAGATATTGTCAGATGAGAAAAAGCCTCTAAGAGGCTTTTTCTTTATATACTATATTAATTTTTGATAAAGTATTAGAAATCTGATAAAATGGGGTATAAGAAGTTTTAAAATTTTAAATGACAGTTTTTTAAAATTAAAACATTTTGAGAGGTAAAATATGATTACAGGCGAATTAAAGAATAAGATTGATCAGCTTTGGGAAATGCTATGGACAGAGGGGAATGCGAATCCTTTGACCAACATTGAGCAATTGACTTATCTTTTATTTATGAAGGATTTGGACAGAGTTGAACTTGGACGAGAAAATGATGCTGAATTTCTAGGTATTCCCTATGAGGGAATTTTCCCAAAAGATAAACCCGAATATCGTTGGTCAACCTTTAAGAACTTAGGAGATGCCCAAGAAGTTTATCGTCTGATGTCACAAGAGATTTTTCCATTTATTAAGAATCTGAAGGGGGATACTGACGATACAGCTTTTTCACGTTATATGCGTGAAGCGATTTTTCAAATCAATAAACCTGCTACCTTACAAAAGGCGATAGCTGCTCTGGATGAGTTACCTACGGATATAAAAGATATTGGAGACATCTACGAGTATCTATTGTCAAAATTATCTCAGGCAGGGGCAAATGGTCAATTTCGTACTCCTCGTCATATCATTGATATGATGGTTGAGCTAATGCAACCGACAATTAAGGATATTATTTCAGATCCTGCCATGGGGTCTGCAGGATTTTTAGTTTCTGCAAGTCGCTACCTAGACCGAAGAAAAGAAGAGTGGCAAACAAATATTGACAGTGTAAAGCATTTCCACAATACTATGTTTCATGGGAATGATACGGATACGACAATGTTGAGACTTGGTGCTATGAACATGATGCTCCATGGGGTTGAAAATCCCCAAATTTGCTATCTAGACTCACTATCTCAAGATAATGAAGAAGCTGATAAATATACTCTAGTTTTAGCCAATCCACCTTTCAAAGGATCTCTTGATTATGATTCAACCTCTGGAGATTTGTTGGCTACGATTAAGACTAAGAAGACAGAGTTGCTTTTCCTTGCCCTTTTCTTACGCACTTTGAAGCCAGGTGGACGTGCAGCTGTTATTGTACCGGACGGTGTCCTATTTGGTTCCTCTAAAGCTCATAAAGGGATTCGTCAGGAAATCGTTGAGCATCATAAACTAGATGCAGTTATTTCGATGCCAAGTGGTGTTTTCAAGCCTTATGCAGGGGTTTCAACCGCTATCCTTATCTTCACTAAGACTGGAAATGGTGGAACGGATAAGGTTTGGTTTTACGATATGAAAGCAGACGGTCTGAGTTTAGATGATAAACGCCAGCCTATCAACGAAAATGATATTCCAGATATTATTCAACGATACCATCAATTAGAGAAAGAAACAGATCGTAAGAGAACAGACCAGTCCTTCTTTGTTCCAGTTGATGAGATTAAGGAAAATGATTTTGATTTGTCCATCAATAAATACAAAGAAATCGAGTATGAAAAAGTTGACTATGAACCAACAGAAGTCATCTTAAAGAAAATCAATGATCTAGAAAAAGAAATTCAAGCTGGCTTAGCAGAGTTAGAAGAATTACTAAAGTAGGGAGATGCATGTATGAAAAAAGTGAAGTTGGGGGAAGTTTGTGAGATTTTATCTGGTTACGCTTTTAAATCATCACAATTTAACGATAAAAAAATTGGGCTTCCCTTAATCCGAATTCGAGATGTAGAGAGAGGTTTTTCTGATACCTACTTTGAAGGAGCTTATCCAGAAGAATATTTGATTAAAAATGGAGATTTATTGATTACAATGGATGGCAGTTTTATATTGAAAAAATGGGAGGGGGATTTAGCGCTACTTAATCAACGTGTCTGTAAAATTAAAATTACGGATAAAAGTGTAGATGAAGGTTATATAGCTTGGTTGATTCCGAAATTCCTGAAAGAAATTGAAGATAAGACCCCTTTTGTTACAGTAAAACATCTTTCAGTAGCTGAAATTAAAGATATCTCATTTGTTTTGCCTAATAAACTGGAACAAAAGTTAATTTCAAAAAAACTAAATACAATTAGTCATATTTATGATTTTCGTAAAATTCAGTCAGAAGGATTAAATGAGCTCGTCAAATCCCGATATTTCGAGGAGGTGGTTGCATGAAGAAAGTGAAGTTAGGGCAATTGGTTTCTATTCAAACTGGTAAATTGGATGCTAATGAGGCAGTTCCTGGAGGTAAGTATCCATTTTTTACAACAGCAAAAGAAATTTCTTGTATTAATGAATACGCTTATGACGATGAAGTCGTTTTAGTAGCAGGAAATGGGGATTTAAATGTTAAGTATTATAAAGGTAAATTTAATGCTTATCAGAGAACCTATATTTTGACTAGTAATTCTAATGTAAGAATGAAATATTTATACTACTTTCTTGATAAGTACATTGAAGTTTTACGATATCAATCAATTGGAGGAGTTATAAAGTATATTAAGCTCAATAATTTATCAGATGCACAGATTCCAATGAGAAGTACTATTGAACAAGATAAAATTATTAGAATATTAGAAAAGTTAGACAATGAAATTATAATTAGAAATAAACAACTTAGTGAACTTTCTAACCTTGTAAAATCCCGATTTAACGAGATGTTTGGGGGAAATAAACAATTTGAAAGTATTGATAATCTATTTGATATTATAGATGGTGATAGAGGAAAAAATTATCCGAAATCAGATGAGTTGTTTGATGAAGAATATTGCTTATTTTTAAATACAAAGAATGTTACAAAAAATGGATTTTCATTTATTACAAATCAATTTATTACTGAAACAAAGGATAAATTGCTTAGAAAAGGCAAACTTGAGCGTTATGATATAGTCTTGACAACAAGAGGTACTGTTGGAAATGTAGCGTACTACGATGAATCAATAAAATATAAACATTTACGCATAAATTCAGGTATGGTAATATTACGTCCTAAGAAACCAAATCTAAATCAGATATTTATTATCCACGTTTTAAGGAATAATAATTATAGTCGAGCGATATCAGGAAGTGCTCAACCTCAGTTACCAATTATAAAATTAAAAAAAATACTTCTTCCCCTCCCCCCTCTTTCCCTCCAAAATGAGTTCGCAGACTTTGTGGCTCAGGTAGACAAATCACAATTGGCAATTCAAAAATCACTAGAAGAACTGGAAACCTTGAAAAAATCTCTCATGCAAGAGTATTTTGGCTGATATTCTGTCATTGTAATTACGGTATTTATTTGTTATAATACTTCAAAGGAGGAAATCAGATGGTAGTAAAAACAAGAAAACAAGGAAATTCAATCACCATCACCATTCCAAGTGAATTCAATATTCCAAGTGGTGTTAAATACGAAGCGAAATTGTTACCAAGTGGTGAAATTATCTTTACTCCCGAAGAGTCTGGGCATCAGATTTCTTATGTATCTGATGATGCCTTTGACTTAAATTTGGACAAAATTTTTGACGAATACGATGATGTTTTCAAAGCTTTGGTGGAAAAATGACAGTCTATCTGACAGAAAGGCAAATCGAGAAAATCAATTCTTTAGCAATTCAACGGTATTCACCTAATGAAAAAATTCAAACAGTTAGTCCTTCTGCCTTAAATATGATTGTCAATTTACCAGAACAATTCGTCTTTGGCAAACCTCTTTATCCAACAATTTTTGATAAGGCAACGATACTATTTGTCCAATTGATCAAGAAGCATGTTTTTGCCAACGCTAATAAACGAACTGCTTTCTTCGTTTTAGTGAAATTCCTACAGTTGAATGGATATCGTTTTTCTGTAACAGTTGAAGAAGCGGTCGCTATGTGCGTTACTATCGCAGTAGAAGCCTTGACAGATGAAAAGTTAGCTTCCTACACCAAATGGGTATCTGAAAATTCGTTTAGAGTTAATGGCAAAAATTAAGCTTGGATGTTTAAATCCTATAAGAAAAAAATAGATAAACAGACAGTATTAGAATTCTGTAATGCAGAAAACTAATATTGTCTCTTTTTATTGAAATGATGAAAGTGAGAAAATATGGAAACAAAAGTGACAATTATCATTCAAGAAATGCTACCCCTTTTAAACAATGCACAATTACTAGCATTGCGGGAGAGTTTAGAGCGCCATTTAGTGAGTAGTGTAAATCAACAGAAGTATACGAATAATTCCTTGTTAGCTTTATTTATTACTGCTAAACAGGTGGAGGGTTGTAGTGCAAAAACCATTCGTTATTATCAAAGGACCATTGAAAACTTATTTACAAGCATAAAGCAGTCTGTAACACAACTGACAACAGATGATTTGAGAAGTTATCTAGCACAGTATCAGTCAGAAAAAGATTGCAGTAAAGCAAATTTGGACAATATCCGACGCATCCTGTCTTCGTTTTTTGCTTGGCTTGAGCAGGAGGAATATATCATCAAAAATCCTATTCGAAGGATTAAAAAGATTAAGACCGAACAAACTGTGAAAGAAACTTATACTGATGAACATCTTGAAATCATGCGAGACAATTGTGAAAACTTAAGGGATTTAGCAATGATCGATCTACTAGCTTCAACAGGAATGCGCGTGGGAGAACTTGTGCAGCTGAATCGCTCAGATATTGACTTTGAAAATCGAGAATGTGTTGTATTTGGGAAAGGTAAAAAGGAAAGACCTGTTTACTTTGATGCTCGGACGAAAATCCATTTAAAGAACTATATCAATAGCAGAGAAGATAATCATCCAGCTCTTTTTGTTACCTTACTTGGAAAAGCCCAGAGACTTGGAATAGCTGGTGTTGAGATTCGATTAAGAAAGTTAGGTCAAAAGCTTGGAATACAAAAGGTCCACCCACATAAATTTAGAAGAACACTAGCAACAAAGGCAATTGATAAGGGAATGCCTATCGAACAAGTCCAAAAACTGCTAGGTCACAGCAAAATTGACACAACCTTAGCCTATGCTATGGTAAACCAAAGTAATGTCAAACATTCCCATCAGAAATTCATCTCTTAAGTGCAAATCCCGATTTAACGAGATGTTTGGGGATCCTGTTTTGAATGAAATGGGTTGGGAAAAGCATAGATTATCAAAATTAACATTAAAAATTGGTTCAGGTGCTACACCTAGAGGAGGAAGAGAAAGTTATGTCAACGAAGGGATAGCGCTCATTAGAAGTATGAATGTATATGATGGTAAGTTTATTTTCAAAGATTTAGCTTATTTAACTAATGTTCAGGCTGAAAAATTAAATAATGTAATTGTTGAATCTGACGATGTTTTGCTGAATATTACAGGTGCATCTGTATCTCGTTGTTGTATTGTTCCACAAATTATTTTGCCTGCGAGAGTTAATCAGCACGTTTCTATAATTCGTTGTAAAAAGCACTTATTATCACCAATATTTTTAAATCAACTTTTAATAACTTCCGAGTTTAAGAGTTTGCTACAGAAAATAGGAGAAAGTTCAGGTGCTACTCGTCAAGCGATAACAAAAAATCAGATTGAAGAATTAACCATCCCCCTCCCCCCTCTTTCCCTCCAAAACGAGTTCGCAGACTTTGTGGCTCAGGTTGACAAATCACAATTTGCTTGTCAGAAGGCTATAAAACTGTGGAGAAATAGCTTGAAATCTAGTATAATATAGGTATCTATTTAATCAAAGTGAGAGAAAAATGGGAAATTTTGATTTTCTTTTAAATAACGAGGAGTATGGATCTTTTTCAAAGCCCTGTATAGAAGCTGAGAATATGATTGGGACATCTACTGTAGCGACAGCTTTCATGGCACGTCGTGCCTTGGAGCAGGCTGTTCATTGGATTTATAGCCATGATTCTTATTTGGAAGCCCCTTATCGTGCTACCTTGTCTTCATTAGTTTGGGATGATGACTTTAGAGAAATCGTAGATCCAGAGCTTCATAGTCAGATGGTTCTCTTGATACGTTGGGGCAATCATGCTGCTCATGGTGGGGAGATCAAAGAACGTGAAGCGATTTTAGCCTTACATCATTTGTACCAGTTCGTAAACTTTATTGATTACTGCTACAGCAATGAGTTTGTGGAACGTTTTTTTGACGAGAAGTTATTGCCAATTTCAGAGAATGTCAAGAAAAGAGAAACACCACAAGCCATGGTGGAACTGCAAGAAAGTTTACCTGTTATGCCTGACTTTCATGAACAAATGGCTGTACAGTCCTTGGAAGTTCAAGAAAATTATACAGAAAAACGTGAAACTGCTGCTCAACGGCAAGAGATTTCTTTTCATATCGATCAGTTATCTGAGGCTGAGACGAGAAAACTCTTTATTGACATTGATTTACGCTTAGCAGGTTGGACATTTGAAGAAAATTGTCGAGTTGAAGTCGCTGTTAATGGACTGAAACACGGATCGGGAACAGGTTATTGTGATTATGTCCTTTATGGTAAAAATGGAAAGATTTTAGCAATTATTGAAGCCAAAAAGGCTGCAGTTAATCCAGAAGTCGGTGAAGTACAAGTTAAGGAATATGCTAAAGCGCTAGAGGAAAAAATAGGTTACCAACCGATTTGTTTTATTACAAATGGCCTCAAGCACTACATTCTTGATGGTGTAAATCGTCGCCAGGTTGCAGGATTCTATTCTCAAGAAGAATTGCAATTATTGATGGACAGACGACATTTGCAAAAACCACTGGAGGATATTTCTAGTAAAATCAGAGACGATATCTCTGGTCGATATTACCAGAAACATGCGATTGCAAGTGTTTGTGAGTCTTTTTCCAACAATCGAAGACAAGCTCTTTTGGTAATGGCAACTGGTTCTGGGAAAACTCGAACAGCAGTCTCTCTTGTTGATATCCTATCACGTCACAATTGGGTCAAAAATGTTCTCTTTCTAGCTGACCGAACATCTCTTGTAAAACAAGCCTATGATTCATTTAGGAAATTACTTCCAGATCTTTCGGTTTGTAACTTTTTAGAGGATAAAGCTGGGGCACGATCAAGTCGTATGGTGTTTTCTACTTATCCGACCATGATTGGAGCTATTAGTGATCAGGAAGAAGTCATTCAACGCCCTTTCACTGTTGGTCATTTTGATCTTATCATTATTGACGAGTCCCATCGCTCTATTTATCAAAAATACAAGGCCATTTTTGATTATTTTGATGCTAGAATCGTAGGCTTAACGGCCACACCTCGTCAGGATCTTGATAAAAACACTTATGGATTTTTTAACTTGGAAAATGGTGTTCCTACCTATGCTTATGATCTTGAAAAGGCTGTTGAGGATGGCTACTTGGTATCCTATCATTCGATTGAAACCAAGTTAGAATTACCTACAGATGGGCTTCATTACGATGATCTATCCCAAGAAGATAAAGAATATTTTGATAGCCAATTTGAAGATGATAGTCTAGAAAAAGACATTGATGCTGGAGCTTTTAATTCCTTTATTTTTAATAAAGCTACAGTTGAGATTGTTCTAGATGAACTAATGACGAGAGGAATTCAAACAGCTTCAGGGGATGAGATTGGAAAAACGATTATCTTTGCCAAGAATCACCACCATGCTGAATTTATTAGAGAGATTTTTAATAAACGATATCCTGAAAAGGGGAGCGACTATGCTCAGGTGATTGATTACAGTATTAAACATTATCAAACCTTGATTGATGATTTTAAAATTAAGGAGAAATATCCTCAAATTGCAATTTCAGTTGACATGTTGGATACAGGTATTGATGTTCCAGAGGTTGTCAATTTAGTCTTCTTCAAGAAAGTACGCTCAAAAACAAAATTTTGGCAGATGATTGGTCGTGGAACCCGTCTCTGTAAAGATTTGTTTGGACCTGACCAGGATAAGGAAAACTTCTTGGTATTTGATTATGGTGACAACTTTGAATACTTCAAAGCAGATCCGAGAGAAGGAAATGGACGTCATATTGTTCCCTTGACACAGCGTTTGTTTAATATCAAGGTAGACTTGATTCGTGAACTGCAGAGCCTTAATTATCAAGAAAATCAGTTTGCAAGAGAGTATCGTCAGCAACTGGTCTCAGAACTTCATAGCCATGTAGAGGACTTGAATGAGTTAGACTTTAGGGTTCGTATGGTTCTAGATACGGTGTATACATATAAGAAATTAGAAAATTGGCAAAATCTTACAACGATTTCATGTGAAAGTCTTCATACTCATATATCTCCTCTCATGTTTGATGAAGATAATGAAAATGAAATGGCTAGACGCTTTGATTTATGGATGTTAGAAATTCAAGTCGGACAACTAACCTCTAAGCCATCACGGACTCATATATTACAAGTTATGAAAACTGCTCAGGCTCTTGCTTCTGTTGGTAATATCCCTCAGGTCTTTGCACAGGCTGAAATTATAAGGAAAGTTCAAGAACCTGAATTTTGGGAGGAAGTAAGCTTGTCTGAACTTGAAAAAATACGCCTTTCTCTAAGAGATTTATTGCAATTCTTGGATAAAAAGAGCCGAAAGGTATATTATGTCAATTTTGAAGATCGAATTCTTTCTACTGTTTATGAAACCACTCCTTATTTGCAGGTAAATGATCTTCGATCCTATAACGAAAAAGTTGAACACTATTTGAAAGCTCATTTGGATGAGGAAGCAATTTCTAAATTGTATCATAACAAGAAGTTGATTGCACAAGATTTATTAGCATTAGAAACTCTATTGTGGGAAAAATTAGGAAGTAGATCTGACTATCAGCAACACTATGAGAACAAGGCTATTCCTAGATTAGTTCGTGAGATTATAGGTTTGGATAGAGAGGCCGCTAATCAAGTGTTTTCAAAGTTCTTGTCAGATGAAAGCCTTAATGCTAAGCAAATTTCTTTTGTGAAATTGATTGTCGATTATGTCGTTGAAAATGGTTATATGGATAAGTCGATCCTGACACAAGAACCGTTTAAATCTTATGGATCTGTACAAGTACTATTTCAACATCAAATACCAGTATTGAGGAATATTGTCCAAACAATTGACTTAATCAATAATCGCGCCGAAGAAGTAGCTTGAAAATAGAAAGAGAATCACCATGCAAACACAAGAAGAAATGAATGTTTTGGTACCTGAAAAACTAGCAGAAATTGAGCGTAATTATGATGTTACTGTTTTGTGGGCAATTGAGTCTGGTAGTCGCGCTTGGGGCTTTGAGTCTCCGGATAGTGATTTTGATGTACGTTTTGTATACAAGCACAAGCAAGATTTTTATCTAAGCTTGAACGATCATCGAGATGTCATCGAACTACCAATTGACGATACATGGGATGTGAGTGGCTGGGATTTGGACAAGGCTTTAAAGTTACTTTATAAGTCAAATCCAACCCTCTTTGAGTGGTTACAGTCGCCAATCGTTTACCAGCAAGACGAAGGCTTTATTGACCGTATCCGTCCGCTTGTCAGTCAGTATTTTTCCGAGAAAAAGATGCTCCACCATTACTTGAATACTGCTAGAACTCAAATGAATAAGTATCTTTCAGGAGATAAGGTCAAACCTAAAAAGTATTTCTATGCACTTCGTCCTATTTTAGCTTGTCGTTGGATTGAAAAACATCACTCTGTTCCACCGATTTTGTTTGATGATTTGGTCAAAGAACTCCTCCCTGATGAAATGAAAGAGCATGTGTCTAAATTGCTTGAAATAAAGGTAAAGGGACCCGAAGGCATGGAAATTGAGCCGATAGAGCCGATTCAGGACTTTATCATCAAAAATATCCAAGAGCTGGATGACTACGTCCAAAGTGTTACAGAGGAAAAGAAAGACTGGAAAGCTCTTAATCAATTTTTCCTTGAAGAATTAAGTAGTGACTGAGGTTAATTATGGGAAAATGGACTTGTAGATGTGGTCAAGCAATGAACGACCACCAAGCGCCTGATCCAAATGCTTATTCGGTTTATTCGGATGAGTTGCTTGAAGATATTTTTAACAATACTGACGAACATGATAGAATTTCCTATGAAGACATTTCGGAGGCTTCCTTCTATATGTGGAAGTGCCCAAATTGTGGTAGTTTTATGGTCTTTGGCGAAGTGGATAATCCAAATTGTTTCACTTTTTATGAGCGCCAGACCAGTGGAGAAGCTGAACCACTTTTCGATCCTGATCAGGAGTTAAATATTGTAGTTGTTGAGTTTCAAGAAGGTGGAAATGGTTATACTTATATATGTGACGAGCCAAATATCCATATTGGACATGCTGTTATTGTCCCAACAGGGAAGGAAAATATTGAAAAAATAGCTCTGGTAGTACAGAAATATCATGCTTACCCAAGAGATATCACTTATCCCGTTGAAAAGTTAAAAAGAGTCATCCGTAGGTATTCTATTTTTGATCCTGAGACTTCAAAAATAGTTTGTAAAAATATACTTGAGCATGGAAAAATTCTAAATGCTTGTTCGAACAAAGTAAATATAGAGTCTAAACAAATTTACCATGCAATCAAAACTCCTCTAGGCTATTTTTGGTTGGAGTTAAATAGAATTCCAATTCCGATGAAAATCACACAAATTCAAGTTAAAGATAAAAGGTATCAGGTAGAGGGTGCCTTCTTCATTAAACCCACCAAGGTAAACTACAGAAAATTGTTAGAACTTGAATTATGTGCAGATTTTGATATTGACGCCTCTCGTTGGATTGACGTTCTATCAGACGAAAATGTTTGGGGAAACACCTGGGAAATGAATGGTCTTCAATTTGGAATTACTGCAGGAGAGTCCCCAGAATTTGAAGACGAAGTAGTTGCAAGAAAATTTAGCCGTATCCCACTTTATTATGACTGGCATCCAGAATTTGAAGATTATTATGGCTTTAGTATAGCCTGGAAAAAATACGAGTCTGATAGTGATTTGTCGATTGATTTCTATACAACATAAGCTAGAGGAGAATAAGCATGAATCAAGCCTGGGAATTATTGTTTGAAGGGAAGATTGATGAGGCCAAGAAAATAGTCTCAGAAATCTTCTCGTTAGAAACTTGCAAGGATTACAGCCTTCTCAATTTGCTGGGTTATATCAAGCTCTTTAAAAAACTGGCGATCAGATCGGAGCCCGAGAAGTTAAAAACTTACTAAACAAGAAAAAGTAGCCCCCTCAGGCTACTTTTTAAAATTCTTTGTAAACATAAGGATTCTCTGGTTTGTCTACTTTGATGAAAGACTGGACTTCAAGGGTTGGGAGGACTTGGTTGAGTTCTTTGTGATAGTGATTGCTAATCTTTCCTTTAACTCTCACCCAGGTGTTATTCTCATAATGATTGGTATTTCCTGTGGTTAAGAGGCCAAAAACTCCTGAATCAGCGATACAGTGCATAATACCAAAGCGAAAAACAAATTGACTATTGGTATGATTTGGATCGTTATAGACAAAGCCAATAAACTCGATTTCCTTGTCTTCAAATTCATTTGGATAATCGTAGATAGCTTCCATGACCTCCAGGTAATTTTCATCATTGATAACTATACTAGATTGAGCTAAGTATTTATCAGCACTCTTTCGAATAATATTTTCATGAGCTGTTTGTGAATAAAAGCGACTGGTATCCGGCTTAAGATACTGACTGCTCGTTCCTTCACTTGCTTGGATTGCCTTGTCAGTTCCTTCCGACAAAGGAAAATAATATCCTTTTGCCGATACTGTTTGTGAATCCAGAGTGACAGTTGGAAAGGTAAATCCAACTAACAAGGGTAAACTTAAGAGGACAAAACTAGCAAGCTTGGCTGAAAAACTATGTAAGTGACTATGTTCTTTCAAACGTTTGAGGCAAATATAGGCTTGAACGATGGCTAGTAACAAAGATAAAAACATAGTGATATAAGCCAGATAAGAGTAGTGGAGGTTTATATACTGATTGAGCTTACCTGATAGGTGCAGATAAAGGGTTAAGATAAAATAGCCAAATAAGATAAAAAATCGAATCATAGCATCACCCCGACTAGATAAGAATAGACAAGAACAACAAGAGTTACAATTGTCATGAATTGCCAAATAAATCGCGTTTTAAGATAATTCTTCATCATGAGTAGGTTCTTGACATCAAGCATGGGACCTATAACCAGAAAGGCAAGCACTGGAGCAAAGCCAAAACTAGAGAGAAGCGAAGATCCGATAAAGGCATCCGCTTCACTACAGAGTGATAGAAGAAAGGACAAGACCATCAAAAGAACAATAGCGAGCAGTGGTGTCGCACTGATGGATGTTAGGATACGAGTTGGAACATAGACTTGGACTATACTTGCAAAAAGACAGCCAAAGACCAAGTAACGTCCCATATCAAAGAATTCATCAATAGCTTGAATGAATACCTGAAGGATTTTTTGACTTTTAGAAAAGTGAGAAAAATTATGCTCATGACAAGCCAATCTATTTTCTTTTTGGATAGGTTCCTGCCATACAAAACCAAGAAAGATACCCAATATAGTAGCAACTAGAATCGCGCCCAAAGCTCTTAGGAAAACCATTTGAATTGAATTGCCAAAGGCTGAATAAGTCGCAAAAAGTACGATAGGATTGATGATAGGAGCCGTTACTAGAAAAGGTACCGCTGTATAGCTAGGAACCTTCTTTTCTAAAAAGCGGTTGATGATCGGAACGATTCCACACTCACAAGAGGGAAAGAGAAAACCGATGAAGCTACCAAAAAAGATTCTCCCCAATCGATTTTTAGGGAGAGATTTATAAACCTTCTCAGGTGTGACATAGACTTCAATGGCACCAGAGATGATACTACCAATTAAGACAAAGGGTAAAGCTTCAATGATAATTGAAAGAAAAATGGCGCCAGCTTGTAGCACATTAGAAGGTAAACTTTGAAAGAGTGCCATCTATTTTTTCTTTTCTGCCTTATCTTTCTTTTCTTTGTCATCTGGAAATGTTACTTGCTTCAAGTCAGGAAGCTTGGCGAACTCCTCAAACATCTTATCTAAGTCATCAGTTTTTGTAAATTTAACAGCCATAAGGCATACCTCTATTCTTTTAGTTAACACTATTATACTATTATTTCTGAGAAATGTTTGGATTTTAAAATAAACATGGCTTTTATCTTTATAAAGTTGAATGAAAGCAACAAATTAATGAAAACAAGCTTTCTTCCTTATGGTATAATAGTTTCATGGATAAAAAATATGAAAAAATTTCCCAAGATTTGGGTGTAACCTTAAAACAAATTGATACTGTCTTATCTTTGACAGCTGAAGGAGCAACTATTCCTTTTATCGCTCGTTATCGGAAAGACATGACTGGTAGCTTGGATGAAGTGGCCATTAAGGCTATTATAGACCTTGATAAAAGTCTAACTGCTCTTAATGATCGTAAAGAAGCTGTCTTAGCCAAAATCAAAGAACAAGGCAAGCTAACTAAGGAGTTAGAAGAAGCTATTTTAGCAGCTGAAAAACTAGCTGATGTAGAAGAACTCTATCTTCCTTATAAGGAAAAACGTCGCACTAAGGCAACGATTGCGCGTGAGGCAGGACTCTTCCCACTTGCTCGCTTAATCTTACAAAATGTTTCTGACCTAGAAAAAGAAGCAGAATCATTTGTCTGTGAAGGATTTGCTACGCCTCAAGAGGCTTTAGCAGGTGCAGTTGATATCTTGGTTGAAGCTCTATCTGAAGATGTCAACTTGCGTTCAATGACTTATCAAGAGGTACTTAGACATTCTAAGATTACTTCCCAAGTCAAGGACGAAACTTTAGATGAAAAACAAGTCTTTCAGATTTATTATGACTTCTCAGAAACAGTTGCCAATATGCAGGGATATCGCACTCTTGCGCTTAATCGTGGTGAGAAGCTTGGTATCTTGAAAATCGGTTTTGAGCATGCGGTTGAACGTATTCAAGCCTTCTTTGCTGCTCGTTTCAAGGTTAGGAATGATTATATTGACGAAGTCATTCAGCAATCTGTTAAGAAGAAGGTATTACCAGCTATTGAGCGTCGTATTCGTACAGAATTAACAGAAAAGGCAGAAGAAGGAGCTATTCAACTGTTTTCAGAAAACCTTCGTAATCTCCTTCTTGTAGCACCGCTTAAAGGGCGTGTGGTTCTCGGTTTTGACCCAGCCTTTCGTACAGGGGCTAAGCTTGCTGTTGTAGATGCGACTGGGAAGATGTTGACAACGCAAGTCATTTATCCAGTCAAACCAGCTTCGGCTCGTCAGATTGAAGAAGCTAAGCGTGATTTGGCTGATTTGATTGGCCAATATGGTGTTGAAATCATTGCTATCGGTAATGGTACTGCTAGTCGTGAGAGTGAAGCCTTTGTCGCTGAAGTACTTAAAGATTTTCCTGAGGTCAGCTATGTTATTGTAAATGAGAGCGGGGCATCTGTCTACTCAGCTAGTGAACTTGCCCGTCAAGAGTTTCCAGAGTTAACTGTTGAGAAACGATCTGCTATTTCTATTGCTCGTCGCTTGCAAGACCCCCTTGCTGAATTGGTTAAAATTGATCCCAAATCCATCGGTGTTGGTCAATATCAGCACGATGTTAGTCAAAAGAAACTGTCTGAAAGTCTTGACTTTGTTGTGGATACAGTTGTTAACCAAGTCGGCGTTAATATTAATACGGCTAGTCCAGCCTTACTTTCACACGTAGCTGGTCTTAACAAAACGATCTCTGAGAATATCGTGAAGTATCGTGAAGAAGAAGGTAAAATCACTTCACGCGCCCAAATTAAGAAAGTTCCTCGTTTAGGTGCTAAAGCATTTGAGCAGGCTGCAGGTTTCCTCCGTATCCCTGAAAGTAGCAATATCCTTGATAATACAGGTGTTCACCCAGAAAATTATGCTGCAGTCAAGGAACTCTTTAAACGTTTGGACATTAAAGACCTAAATGAAGAAGCGCAAGCCAAACTCAAATCTATTTCAATCAAGGAAATGGCACAAGAGTTAGACCTCGGTCAAGAAACTCTTAAAGATATTATTGCAGACCTTCTCAAACCAGGTCGTGATTTCCGTGATTCTTTTGATGCTCCAGTCCTTCGTCAGGATGTTTTGGATATCAAGGATTTAAAAGTTGGGCAAAAACTTGAAGGAGTTGTTCGCAATGTCGTTGACTTCGGTGCCTTTGTGGACATTGGTATTCATGAGGATGGCCTGATTCATATCTCTCATATGAGCAAGAAATTCATCAAGCATCCGAGTCAAGTCGTTTCAGTTGGTGATTTGGTAACCGTTTGGGTTAATAAAATCGATGTCCAACGTGAAAAAGTAAATCTGTCGCTCCTTGCCCCAGATGAATCTAACTAATTACGTTCGACAAGTTTCTTTAGAAGACTTTGGAAAACCTTTCAAACACCAAGCTCAATGGAATACTCGCCTACGGTCGACAGGTGGGCGATTCTTTCCTAAGGATGGGCATTTGGATTTTAATCCCAAAGTCTATCAAGAACTAGGTTTAGAGGTTTTTCGGAAAATTGTCCGTCACGAACTCTGTCATTATCATCTATACTATGAGGGCAAGGGGTATAAACATAAAGATCTAGCCTTTAAGGAACTGTTAAAAGAAGTGGACGGGCTCCGCTTTGTTCCACCCTTATCAAGTGTCAGTCAAACACCAGTTCTAGTCTATACTTGTCAAACTTGTGGTCAGACTTATCAGCGAAAGCGACGAATTGATACAAAACGCTATCGTTGTGGTCTCTGTCGTGGCAAACTCATTTTGCAAAATCCGCCTAAGGACTGATGCAAGAAGTTTTTATTTCATGTTATACTTATTTCAAGAATACCGAAAGAGGTACAAACTATGAATAAAAATTTTTACAAAATGAGACGAAATCGTATGATATCAGGAGTACTTGCTGGACTCTCTGATAAATGGGACCTTGATGTTACTCTTGTGCGCTTCATTTTTGCTATCTTTACAATCGCAAACTTCGGACTTGGAATCATCATCTACATCATCCTGGCCTCTATCTTGCCAACAAAAGAAGATATCGAAGCTGAAATGTACGGAACAGGACCACGTAAGATGAAAGAGGCTGAACCAATTAATGATAATGAAGGTTGGTTTTGGTAGTTTCTCTTAATTGTTTATGTTTGGATAATAAAAAAGATACCGTACGGTATCTTTTTTAAATACTAAACAACTGACCCAATAGATAGGTCACTCCCATGGTTAACAAACCGATACAAAGGTTACGAATCATAGCTGTTTTGGTTGGGGCTTTTCCGAGTTTGGCACTGGTGTAACCTGTAATCAATAAAGACATCGCAACGATAAAAACAGTAGCAGGGATTCGATAGTCACTTGGAAAGATGGTAATGGAAAGCATTGGTGGTAAACTACCAAGAACAAAAGCGATGAAGCTAGATGCTGCAGCATGCCAAGGATTGGTAAACTCTTCATACTCGATTCCGTATTTTTCTTCAACTAAGGCTTTAAGTGGATTTTTAAGAAAAGCTTTATTGACTAAAAGTTGAGCTGAAGTTTCACACTCACCATTTTGAAGATAAGCAGCATAGAGAGATTTCTTTGCAGCCTCGATATCCTTATCCAAAAGTAATTGCTCTCGAGCTACAGCGGCCTCTTCAGTGTCTTTTTGAGTGGATACTGAAACATATTCACCTCCAGCCATAGAGAAGGCACCTGCTAAGATGGCAGCCAAACCCGAAAGAAAGATTATCCAGATATTACTGGTTGCACTGGCAACCCCGATAACAACTCCAGCGATGGAAATGATCCCGTCATTGGCTCCGAGCACACCAGCACGTAAAATATTTAAACGACCAGCGAAGTTTGAATCAATTTCATGTGTAATTTCTGACATAGTCTTCTCCTTTTTATCCATTATAAAGTATAGAAATAGCGAATACAAACTTTTTAAACTATCTGAAAAAAGTTTTTCAATTCTAATAAATGCCATAGCTATTGCTTATGATAATATATAACAAAGTTGTATTTGTAACTGAATGCCATAGATGATACAATTAATTTAATGAAATCTTTGGAGGTCTGATGATGACTCGTGAATTTAAATTTGAAACTCTTCAATTGCATGCAGGACAAGTGGTAGATGCTACTACCAAGTCTCGTGCTGTACCAATTTACCAAACAACATCTTTTGTATTTGAAGATACACAGGAGGGGGCAGACCTTTTTGCCCTTCAAAAAGCTGGAAATATCTATACTCGTATTACCAATCCAACAACTTCAGCCTTTGAAGAGCGTATTGCAGCACTAGAAGGCGGAGTAGGTGCACTTGCCACAGCTTCTGGGATGGCAGCTCTTACTTATACTATCCTTGGACTTGCTCATGCAGGCGATCATATTGTTGCAGCTTCAACTATTTACGGTGGGACCTTTAACCTTTTGAAAGAAACCCTTCCCCGCTATGGAATCACCACAACTTTTGTTGATATTGACAATTTAGAAGAAGTGGAAGCAGCGATTAAAGATAATACCAAACTTGTTTTGATTGAAACTTTGGGTAATCCAGTTATCAACATTCCTGATATTGAAAAAATAGCTGAAATTGCTCACAAACACCAAATTCCTTTAGTTTCTGACAATACATTTGCAACACCATATCTCATTAATGTCTTTTCACACGGTGTAGATATCTCAGTTCACTCGGCAACTAAATTTATCGGTGGACACGGTACAACTATTGGCGGTGTCATTGTTGATAGCGGTAAATTTGACTGGGCTGCTTCAGGGAAATTCCCTCAATTCGTCAATGAAGATCCAAGCTACCATAATTTAAGCTATACTCGAGATGTAGGTGCTGCAGCCTTTATCGTTGCTGCTCGCGTGCAATTACTTCGCGATATGGGAGCCGCCCTTTCACCATTTAACTCATTCTTGCTCTTACAAGGTCTTGAAACACTATCTCTCCGTGTTGAACGTCATGTGCAAAATGCTGAGAAAATTGTTGATTTCCTTGTGAATCATCCGAAAGTTGAAAAAGTTAATTATCCAAAATTAGCTGATAGCCCTTACCATGCCTTAGCGGAGAAATATTTACCAAAAGGTGTTGGTTCAATCTTTACCTTCCATGTTAAGGGTGGAGAAGCAGAAGCTCGTAAGGTGATTGATAGCTTAGAAATCTTTTCAAACCTAGCCAATGTGGCAGATGCAAAGTCATTGGTCGTTCATCCAGCAACTACAACGCATGCTCAATTGTCTGACTCTGATCTAGAAGCAGCAGGAGTAACTAAAAATCAAATTCGTCTATCAATTGGACTAGAAAATGTCGATGATTTGATTGAAGATTTGCGTCTTGCACTTGAAAAAATCTAAAAATAACTAGTTTTTATCAAATTAAGCATCCTTCTCACGAATAATAAAGTGAGGAGGATTTTTATGTATAGTATTTCATTTCAAGAAGATTCGCTTTTACCCAGAGAGAGATTAGTAAAAGAAGGAGTAGAAGCGCTCAGCAACCAAGAATTACTGGCAATATTACTAAGGACAGGGACAAAACAGGCCAATGTTTTTGAAATAGCACAGAAGGTCTTAAATCAACTGACATGTTTAACTGACCTAAAAAAAATGAGTCTACAGGAATTGCAGACTCTATCAGGTATTGGACGTGTTAAGGCTATCGAACTACAAGCTATGATTGAACTAGGCTACCGGATTCATAAACGCGAAACAGTAGAGATGGAGAGTATCCTAAGTAGTCGAAAGTTAGCGAAAAAGATGCAAGATGAACTAGGGGATAAAAAACAAGAGCACCTGGTGGCGCTCTATCTGAATACTCAGAATCAAATTATTCATCAGCAAACTATTTTTATAGGTTCTGCTACTAGAAGTATTGCTGAACCACGGGAGATTCTCCACTATGCCTTAAAGCATATGGCAACATCTGTGATTCTGGTTCACAATCACCCATCAGGAGCAGTACTTCCTAGCCCCAATGATGATCATGTTACCAAGCTTGTTAAAGAAGCCTGTGAGTTAATGGGCTTGGTCTTACTAGACCATCTAATCGTCTCACACTCCGACTATTTTAGTTATCGTGAGAAGACAGATATGATATAAAAAACCTGTATATAATACAGGTTTTACAATTCATTGACGACATAGTCGAAAAGTGTTTTATCTTTGGGACGATTTTCAAAAAGAAATTCGGGATGCCATTGAACACCAAGATAAGGGAAACCGTCTGTAGTTGTAACAGCCTCGATAATACCATCTTTAGGATCATGAGCTACAACTTTTAGATTCGGAGCTAGGTCCTTAATACTTTGATGGTGGAAAGAGTTGATATGAGAAATTTCCCCATAGATTTCTCGAAGAATAGTATCTGGCTCAGTAACAAGTCTCTGAGTTGTATACTCAGCAGAAGTGTCCTGCCAATGATGTTCGATATCTTGATAAAGAGTTCCACCCATAGCGACATTAAAGAGTTGTGTTCCACGACAGACAGAGAAAATAGGTTTCTTTTGTTTGATGGCCTCTTTGATGAGCTCTAGTTCAAAAATGTCTCTTTGAAGATGGTAGTCATCGCTTTCGATAGCTTTAGGTTCACCATAGAATTTTGGGTCTACATTTTGCCCACCAGTTAGGATCAATTTATCAATTAGGCTAATGTAGTAACTAGCCATTTCTTCATCACCAATTGGTAGGATAATGGGAATTCCTCCGGCTTCTTTAACACCTTCTATAAAGCCTTTTGCAGCATAACTCATCATAAGCTCATCATCAGGATGAGTTTTTTCATTTCCTGTAATCCCAATAACTGGTTTTTTCATAAATACTTTCACTTTCTAATCCTCTTTACGCATGAAATAGAGGAGAGTTTGAAGTTCGCTTGTAAGATCGACATACTGAACAACTACGTCTTTAGGAAGATGTAGGTGAACAGGAGAAAAACTGAGAATACCTTTGATACCAGCATCGACCAAAAGTTCAGCAACCTCTTGTGATTTAACACTAGGGACAGTAAGAATAGCTGTTTTCACATCACTATCCTTAATTTTTTCATTAATTTGAGAGATTCCATAGATTGGAACACCATCAGGAGTTCGAGTGCCGACCTCTGGATGATCATCTAGATCAAATGCCATAATGATTTTCATCTTGTTGCGCTCATGAAAACGATAGTGGAGAAGGGCATGCCCCATATTTCCAATACCTACAAGCATAACATTGGTAATAGAATTATCATTTAAAAGATCAGCAAAAAAAGTCATGAGCTTTTTGACATCATAACCAAATCCACGTCTACCGAGTTCCCCAAAGTAGGAGAAGTCACGACGAACTGTGGCAGAATCAATTCCAATCGCCTCTGCAATTTGTTTGGAATTAGCTCTTTCAATTTTCTCGGCATTAAATCTTTTAAAAATACGGTAATAGAGAGAAAGTCTCTTTGCTGTTGCTTTAGGAATAGCAGACTGTTTTTCTTTCACAAAATCACAACCTTTCTATCTACTATTTTATAGAAAGCTTGTGAAAATTGCAACAATAACGAAAAAAACTAAGAAAAAATCTTAGTTTATCTTGGTTTCGTGGTAAGTCCCTAAAAAGCGGTAGAGGTTACCTAGGAGTCCTTGATAGATTTCAACTCCATCATGTGTTAATGAAGTAATATGAGTAGTATCAGGGAGAGTTACACAACCCGATAGAGAGAGCATAAGAGCTTCATAGTCTTCATATTCTTGCACTCGCTCTACTTGATAGGCATCTTTATAAGTTAATCGAAACATAATGACCTTCTATCTTTCGCTTTTTGTAAATACACCACGTTCAACCAGGCTATCCATCAAAAAGTAGAACTTTTCTTGGTGGATATGAGTTTCTTCTGATTTGAAGATATCAACTAGACGTAAGCCAAATTTATCAGTGATATTGATTTTTGCACCTGTCAAGTCTTTGTTGATGATAATCTTGAGTTGAAAACCTTCTCCACTGTTTGGAACTTTTTCAAGTAGACGCGTTAATTCATAGTTCCCAACTTTAGTTTCAAAAAAAGTATTATCTTTAAGCGTAAATTTTTTAACAATTGGACTAAGTGTGTATTCGTAACGACAATTTTTAAGTTTAATCGTTTGCTCAAATGCCATTAAGTTTATCCTCCGATGATATTTTTAAGAGTTTTAGCAAGAGTTATCATTTCTTGTTCTGTATTTTGAGGTGAAATGCTGACGCGTACAGACTCGTGTAAGCGAGGAGATTCTTCTCCGTAGAAGGCTTGAAGAACATGACTGACCTGAACAACACCAGCTGTACAAGCAGAACCTGTTGAAATAGAAATACCTTCAAGGTCTAAACGAAGTAGTAGTAGATCGTTGCGTTGTCCCGGAAATCCGATATTTAGGACATAAGGGAGTTGCTCTTTACCTTGATTGAGATAATAGGTTGATCCAGCCATTTCAGTTAGAAAAACTTTCTGTAGTTTTTGAACTTTATTAAAGTTAGTCTCTAGATGATCTATATCGTCCTTAAGAGCTGCAACCATACCTATAATTGCGGGAAGGTTTTCTGTCCCTGCTCTTTTTTTCTGTTCTTGATCTCCACCATGTAGATAAGGATCAAAATCTGCAGAAGCAGCGTATAGGAAACCGATACCCTTTGGACCGTGAAATTTATGAGCAGAAGCACTGAGGAAATCTATTCCTAGTTCTTCAGGAAGAATCTCTAGCTTCCCGACAGCTTGAACAGCATCTACATGATAAGCAGCTGAATGGACTTTTAAAATCTGACCAATTTCAGCGATTGGTAAAAGAGTACCTGTTTCATTGTTAACATACATAGTTGAAACGAGAATAGTATCTTCACGCAGTGCATTTTTGACTTGATCTGCAGTGATTTCTTGATTAATGGGTTGTAAAATTGTTACTTCAAAACCAAAATTCTCAACCAAGTATTCAATAGGCTCAAGAACTGAATGATGCTCAATAGCAGTAGTAATAATGTGTTTTCCGCGATTTTGATGATGAAGACAGTAGCCGATAATAGCTGTATTATTACTTTCTGTACCACCAGAAGTGAAGAAAATGTGTTGTGGCTTTGTAGCTAGTAAACCTGCCAACTCTTGACGGGCTTCTCGTAATAATTTTCCTGCTTGACGCCCATGACCATGAATACTAGAAGGATTGCCATAAGTCTCTTGCATGACTTGAGTCATTGCTGAGATAGCTGCAGATGACATGGGTGTCGTAGCAGCATTATCTAAATAAATCAAAAATTCACCTAATTTCTATTTAAATTTAAATAGTGGACTAACTGGTTTTCTTTCATGAATACGAACCATGGCATCACCAATTAGTTCGCTTGCGGTAATATATTGTACATTCTTAGGTTTTTTACTTTCTGTCAATACAGAATCTGTAACCAAGACTTCCTTGATATTAGCTGCATCCAACAACTCAGCAGCACCGTTGACGAACAATCCATGGCTGGATACCGCGTAGATTTCAGTAGCACCATCGCGTTCCAAAATTTTAGCAGCTTCAGAGAAAGTACGGCCTGTATTAAGAATGTCATCGATTAAGATTGCTTTCTTACCTTCAACCTCTCCGATAATGTAACCTTGGCTACGTTCAGAATCATCTTGAGCATAGTCAATGATAGCAATCGGAGCATCAAGGTATTCAGCAAGGCTACGAGCACGCTTTACACCTGAGTTTTTAGGGCTGACAACAACCACATCTGGACCAGTTAAACCTTTATCAATGTAGTGTTTTGCAAATAGCGGAATTGTATAGAGGTTATCTACAGGAATATCAAAGAAACCTTGTACCTGAACAGCATGAAGGTCCAGTGTCAATACACGACTAACCCCAGCTTTTACTAACATATTTGCAACAAGTTTAGCTGTAAGAGGTTCGCGAGAGGAAGCAATACGGTCTTGACGAGCATAACCAAAATAAGGCATGACAACATTGATTGTATTTGCACTAGCACGAACACAGGCATCAACAGTGATTAAAAGTTCCATCAAATGATTGCTAACAGGATAAGAAGTAGACTGGATGATATAAACATCATAGCCACGAACACTTTCTTCGATGTTAACTTGGATTTCACCATCTGAAAATTGACGTGATGATAATTTTCCAAGCGGAACACCTGCAGCATCCGCAATTTTTTGAGCAATTTCATGATTTGATGAAAGTGAAAAAAGCTTCATATTCTTTGTATCTGACATTGATAAACCGTCCTCTATAAACTATGTGAATCAGTAAAAGAAAACATTTTATTAACAACTGTAGTCCATTACAGATTCTATTATTTTTTATCCCTTCTATTTTATCAAAAAAAGAAGATAATTTCAGTATTTTTTCATATTTTCTATAAATCTCACTAATTTAGAAGGAGCTTTCTTGTATTCGATATCATTTGCCTGTAAAAACTCCTGAAAATCAAGACTTCCTTGGTCTCCATTTTCGACTTCCAACTCTAGTTCATAATCAACAACATTAAAGTATCTGCTTTGATCAAGGGCCATGAGCCCAATAGACGTCTCTTTCTCATAACGAACAGTAGTTAAACAACCTAAGACAACCCAGCCACTTGGTGAAACACCTCGATTTGATAACTCATCAAAAATCAATCCTTGAGGGAGTTTGCATTCTTCAAGACAAGCATTGGCTTCCTCAAGAGTGAGGGCTTGATTGTATTCCATATTTCCAACTGTTTGAGGGATTTTTATGGTTAATTCGGCACTATTTTCAAATGTACGAATGCGCATGGCAATCTTATGTTGACGAAGATAAAAATCAGGTGTATCTAAGTAGTAATTTTTTTGTGTAATTGGTGTAATTTCTGAAAACTGACCTTGCAATCTCTGATATTCTTCTTTACTGAGAAGTGTTTTCATTTCAATTTCTAAATGTTTCATTTTTTCAACCTTTTCTTTATATTTGAAAGCGATTTATGGTATAATAAGCATTGTATTTATTGTATATGATTTTCATGAGAAAATCAAAAACTAGATAAATTAAACTTCATAGAGAATTGGACGTAAGAGTTATATGATTACAGAATGGGAAGAATTTTTAGATCCTTACATTCAAGCTGTCGGAGAATTAAAAATAAAACTCCGAGGAATCCGAAAACAATATAGAAAACAAAACCGACATTCTCCAATCGAGTTTGTCACGGGTCGGGTTAAACCGATTGAAAGCATCAAAGAAAAAATGGCACGCCGGGGTATTGGCTATGACACGCTTGAACAAGATTTGCAAGATATTGCAGGTTTACGTGTCATGGTACAATTTGTAGACGACGTAAACGAGGTTGTTTCAATCCTTCGTAAAAGACAGGATATGAGAGTTGTTCAAGAACGTGATTACATTACTCATAGAAAGGCATCGGGTTATCGTTCTTACCATGTGATTATTGAGTATACGGTTGATACGATTTACGGTGCGAAAACTATTCTAGTTGAGATTCAAATTCGTACCTTGGCTATGAACTTTTGGGCGACAATCGAACATTCACTCAACTATAAATATCAAGGAGATTTCCCAGAGGAAATCAAAGAAAGGCTTGAGATTACTGCCAGAATTTCTCATCAGCTAGACGAAGAAATGAGTAAAATACGTGCTGATATTCAGGAAGCACAAGCGCTCTTTGATCCTTTGCACAGAAAGTTAAATGACGGGGTAGGAAACAGTGACGATACCGATGAAGAATACAGGTAAACGAATTGACCTAATTGCCAACCGTAAACCTCAGAGTCAGAAAGTTCTATTTGAGTTAAAAGACCGATTAAAAAAGAATAATTTTATCCTGAATGATAAAAATCCAGATATTGTCGTTTCTATTGGTGGGGATGGCATGTTGTTGTCTGCGTTTCACAAGTATGAAAATCAACTGGATAAGGTTCGGTTTATTGGAGTGCATACTGGACATTTAGGTTTTTATACGGATTATCGTGATTTTGAGTTGGATCAATTAGTCACAAATTTACAGTTGGATAATGGAGCTCGAGTTTCTTATCCGCTCTTAAGTGTTAAAATCTTTCTTGAAAATGGAGAAGTCAAGTCTTTCCGAGCACTAAATGAAGCTAGTATTCGTCGAGCGGATCGCACGATGGTTGCAGATGTTATCATTAACCATGTTCCCTTTGAACGTTTTCGAGGAGACGGCTTGACGGTTTCAACTCCAACAGGTAGCACAGCCTACAATAAATCGCTTGGTGGAGCAGTTTTACATCCAACGATAGAAGCATTACAATTGGCGGAAATTGCTAGTCTGAATAATCGAATTTATCGAACACTCGGTTCTTCAATCATTGTTCCTAAGAAAGATAAAATCGAACTGATACCGACTCGAAATGACTATCACACAATCTCAATCGATAATAGTATTTATTCTTTCCGAAATATTGAGAAAATAGAGTATCAGATTGATCACCACAAGATTCATTTTGTAGCCACGCCAAGCCACACCAGTTTTTGGAATCGTGTTAAAGATGCCTTTATTGGTGAGGTGGACGAATGAGGTTTCAGTTTATTGCCGATGAACATGTCAAGGTCAAAACCTTTCTGAAAAAACATGAAGTTTCAAAAGGGTTACTTGCCAAGATTAAGTTTCGAGGTGGTGATATTCGAGTTAACGGACATCCGCAGAATGCAACTTATCTCTTAGATATCGGAGATGAAGTCGTTATTGATATTCCGCCAGAGGAAGGATTCGAGACACTTGAAGCAATTGATTATCCTCTAGATATTCTATTTGAAGATGATCATTTCTTGATTATCAACAAACCCTTTGGAGTCGCTTCAATCCCTAGTGTCAATCATTCCAATACCATTGCCAACTTTATTAAGGGCTACTATGTAAAACAAAACTATGAGAATCAGCAGGTTCATATTGTGACTCGGCTTGATAGAGATACCTCTGGATTGATGCTTTTTGCTAAACACGGCTATGCGCATGCCAGATTAGATAAACAGTTGCAAAAAAAGGCTATTGAAAAGCGTTATTACGCCCTAGTTAAGGGACATGGTCATTTGGAATCTCAGGGAGAAATCATCGCTCCAATAGCCCGGGATGAAGATTCTATCATTACTCGACGAGTAGCAAAGGGGGGGAAATATGCCCATACGTCCTATCAAATCGTGGCATCTTATGGGAATATTCACTTAGTTGATATTCGTCTCCACACCGGGAGAACCCACCAGATTCGTGTTCATTTCTCGCATATTGGATTTCCATTACTAGGAGATGATCTTTATGGGGGAAGCTTAGAATATGGCATCGATCGCCAGGCTCTACATTGCCATTACTTATCGTTCTATCATCCTTTCTTAGAAGAGCAGTTAGAGCTAGAATGCCCACTGCCGGATGATTTCGACACACTTATTACACAGTTATCAAATAATAATTTATCTTAAAAGGAGTCAAAACTCATGGAAGTTTTTGAAAGTTTGAAAGCCAACCTAGTTGGTAAAAATGCTCGCATCGTTCTACCTGAAGGTGAAGAACCACGTATCCTACAAGCAACGAAGCGTTTGGTAAAAGAAACAGAAGTTATCCCTGTCCTATTAGGAAACCCTGATAAGATTAAAATTTATCTTGAAATCGAAGGAATTACAGAGGGTTACGAAGTCATCAATCCAGAACATTACCCACAATTTGAAGAAATGGTAGCTGCGCTTGTTGAACGTCGTAAAGGAAAAATGACAGAAGAAGAAGCGAGAGAAGTACTCATCAATGATGTTAACTACTTTGGTGTGATGTTAGTTTATATGGGCTTGGTTGATGGTATGGTTTCAGGTGCTATTCACTCAACAGCTTCAACTGTTCGTCCTGCTCTTCAAATCATTAAGACTCGTCCGAATGTGAGCCGTACATCAGGTGCCTTCCTTATGGTTCGTGGCACTGAACGTTACTTGTTTGGTGACTGTGCTATCAACATCAACCCAGATGCTGATGCTCTAGCTGAAATTGCGATTAACTCAGCTATCACAGCTAAGATGTTTGGTATCGAACCTAAGATTGCTATGCTTAGCTATTCAACTAAAGGTTCAGGATTTGGTGAAAGTGTTGACAAGGTGGTTGAAGCAACAAAAATCGCCCACGACTTGCGTCCAGACCTTGAAATTGATGGCGAGTTGCAATTCGATGCAGCCTTTGTTCCTGAAACTGCAGCTCTTAAAGCACCAGGAAGTAACGTAGCTGGACAAGCTAATGTTTTCATCTTCCCTGGTATTGAAGCAGGTAACATTGGTTACAAGATGGCAGAACGTCTTGGTGGATTTGCTGCAGTTGGACCTGTCTTGCAAGGACTTAACAAACCAGTAAACGACCTTTCTCGCGGATGTAACTCTGACGATGTTTACAAATTAACTCTAATTACAGCAGCGCAAGCTGTTCATCAATAAGAATTTTATCCCTCTTTTCCTCTTGGTAAAGGGGGATTTCCATTTCATTAAGATATCATTCATCTGCAAAAATAGCCAAAATATGGTAAAATAGTCAGTAATCATCTATGTTTTATAGAATAAGTTTGTATGAAGAAAAGGAAATAAAATGGCAACTATTCAATGGTTTCCTGGGCATATGTCCAAAGCACGACGTCAGGTCCAGGAAAATTTAAAATTTGTTGATTTTGTAACAGTTTTAGTAGATGCACGTTTGCCCTTGTCTAGTCAAAATCCGATGCTGACTAAAATTGTCGGAGATAAACCAAGACTATTAATTTTAAACAAGGCAGACCTTGCGGACCCAGTATTAACAAAAGAATGGCGTCAGCACTTTGAATCACAAGGCATTCAAACACTTGCTATCAACTCTAAGGAACAAATAACAGTAAAAGTCGTAACGGATGCTGCTAAGAAACTCATGGCAGATAAGATAGCTCGTCAAAAAGAACGTGGGATTAAAATTGAAACCTTACGCACCATGATTATTGGGATTCCCAACGCAGGAAAATCAACTCTGATGAACCGTTTAGCTGGTAAGAAAATTGCTGTAGTTGGAAACAAGCCTGGTGTGACAAAAGGCCAGCAATGGCTTAAAACCAATAAAGATCTTGAAATCTTGGATACTCCAGGGATTCTTTGGCCAAAATTCGAAGATGAAACGGTCGCTCTTAAACTTGCCCTTACGGGAGCAATCAAGGATCAGTTGCTTCCAATGGATGAGGTAACGATTTTCGGTCTCAATTACTTTAAAACGCATTATCCTGAAAAGCTTCAAGAACGTTTCAAACAAATGAATCTGGACGATGAGGCTCCAGAAATTATCATGGATATGACGCGTACCCTTGGTTTCCGTGATGATTACGATCGTTTTTACAATCTCTTTGTCAAAGAAATTCGTGATGGAAAACTTGGTAACTATACCTTAGATACATTGGATGATCTCAATGGCAACGATTAAAGAAATAAAAGAAGCATTAGCAAAGATAAGAGAACTTGAAAGTCCCTTGTTTAAGGAATTTGAAAAAGATTCTCGTTCAGGTGTACAAAAGGAAATCGAAAAGCGTAAAAAGGCCATCCAAGCAGAAATGGATGAAAATCTTCGCTTAGAAGCCATGCTTCGATATGAAAAAGATCTATATAGTAAAGGGATATCTCTAATTGCAGGTGTAGATGAGGTTGGACGTGGTCCGCTAGCTGGTCCAGTGGTAGCTGCTGCAGTGATTTTACCTCAAAATTGTAAAATTAAAGGTTTAAATGACAGTAAAAAAATTCCTAAGAAAAAACACCAGGAGATTTTTCAAGCCGTTAAGGATAGTGCTTTAGCAATCGGTATCGGGATTATGGACAATCATGTCATTGACCAAGTCAATATCTATGAAGCGACGAAACTAGCCATGAAGGAAGCTATTTATCAGCTTGAGCCACAACCAGAGCACCTCTTGATCGATGCTATGAAGTTGGACTTGCTGATTTCTCAGACATCCATCATCAAAGGGGATGCCAACTCCTTATCTATTGCAGCAGCATCGATTATAGCTAAAGTTACCAGAGATAAGATCATGGCTAACTATGACCAAGAATTTCCAGGCTATGATTTTGCTCAAAATGCTGGCTATGGTACTGCTAAGCATCTAGAAGGAATTGAAAAGCACGGTGTCATACCTATTCATCGCACCAGTTTTGAACCAATTAAAACGATCGTTTCAGAATCTAGTAAAAGATAATTAAAGGAGAGAATTATGGAGGAACAATCGGAAATACTTAGTTCCGAGAAAGAATTTGCCTTCGCGTCCAGTACGATCTTAGCTCAAGTAGGGCGAGGTATTATTGTTGGATTAGTCGTAGGAATTATTGTAGGATCATTTCGATTTTTGATCGAAAAAGGCTTTCATATCGTTCAAGGATTTTATCAAGACCAAGAGAATCTGATACGGAATCTATTGATTATTTTATTGTTTTATATCCTCATTTGCTTACTTAGTGCCAAATTAACACGTTCAGAAAAAGATATCAAAGGTTCTGGTATTCCTCAAGTTGAAGCCGAGTTAAAAGGTCTCATGTCTCTCAACTGGTGGAGTGTCCTCTGGAAGAAATACATTCTAGGTATCTTGGCCATTGCGAGTGGGCTCATGCTCGGTCGTGAAGGTCCCAGTATTCAGCTAGGTGCCGCTGGAGGAAAAGGAATTGCTAAATGGCTCAATTCTAGCCCTGTTGAGGAGCGTTCTTTGATTGCTAGCGGAGCTGCTGCTGGACTTGCTGCAGCCTTTAATGCACCGATTGCGGGGTTATTATTTGTAGTAGAAGAAGTCTATCACCATTTTTCACGATTCTTCTGGGTTTCTACCTTGGCTGCTAGTCTAGTAGCAAACTTTGTTTCCCTTCTCATCTTTGGCTTAACACCTGTACTTGATATGCCGGACAATATCCCTCTCATGAACTTGAGCCAATATTGGATTTATCTAGTGATGGGAATTTTTCTAGGACTCTCAGGTTTTCTCTATGAAAAAGCCGTTCTGAATGTCGGAAAAGTATATGATTGGATTGGTCAAAAGATTCATCTGGATAAGGCCTATTATCCTATTCTAGCCTTTCTCCTTATCATTCCAGTAGGAATATTCCTACCACAGATACTTGGTGGAGGCAATCAGGTTGTCTTATCCTTAACAGAACAGGATTTTAGTTTTCAAATTCTCTTGGCTTACTTTATTATTCGCTTTATCTGGAGTATGATCAGTTATGGTAGTGGACTACCAGGTGGTATTTTCTTGCCAATTTTAGCTTTAGGCTCCTTACTTGGTGCCCTGGTAGGTGTTATTTGTGTCAATCTAGGCCTTGTTACCCAGCAGCAATTCCCTATCTTTGTAATTCTGGGGATGAGCGGGTATTTTGGGGCTATCTCAAAAGCACCTTTGACTGCTATGATTCTTGTAACGGAAATGGTTGGGGATATCCGAAATCTCATGCCTTTAGGGATGGTAACCCTAGTTGCCTATATTGTTATGGATCTGCTCAAAGGAGCGCCTGTCTATGAAGCCATGCTTGAAAAAATGTTACCAGAAACCGCAAGTGACGATGGTGAAGTTACTCTTATAGAAATCCCAGTTTCTGATAAGATAGCTGGTAAGCAGGTACATGAACTCAATTTACCACACAACGTACTCATCACAACCCAAGTACATAATGGGAAGAGTAAGACAGTTAATGGATCTACAAGGATGTATCTAGGTGATATGATTCATCTCGTGATACCAAAAAGTGAAATTGGAAAAGTGAAAGATTTATTGTTGTAGGATTAGTTATTTACATAAATTATATTATGTCTTGTATATTAGTGGTCTAAGATTAGTAATTAAAATGATAGACCGAATCATATGAATCAAAACTCGATTCCTAAATAATGGTATCGAGTTTTTATATTGTATTCTAATAAACTTAAACTGTAGAAGCCTTAGAAATTTTTTAAGTCAATAAATTAATGATCAATAATTCAGTTAGCCAATCTATTCGTTTTTTAGAATTATATAGCTTATTTGAACATTCCTAAAAAAACTAAAAGTTTATGTACAATTGACTTAACTAGAGCTAAACCATTGATACAACTGAATTAGAAGCATAAAGTACATTCTTTAAAAAGTGTACTTTATTTTTATTTTGTACATTATTCTGGAGTGGTATTTTGTATGTTTTCTAGTTCATAACATCATCTGATTTAAGGGATTATTTTGTACATTTTTTACTCTAATAAGTGCAGAAGAAGTGGTGGTTCAATTGTACATTTTTTTAAAACTTATTTATGTTCCTACTTAACACAAGATATAGATTTTTATTTTGTTGATGGTATAATTAATGATAGATGATGCGCTATTTCTAAACGTAAAATACAAGATTTTCTAATTTATTTTCTTTTAGACTAGAAGATTATTGCAATAAATACTATGTATAAACTATTAAAAAGGTAGGAGCTATAATGGCCGATAAATTTGGACAGTTTTTTAAAGATACACTAAAAGAAATTCTCGTAGAACATGTAAAAGAATTAAAAAATCAATCTGAAATTGATAAATTTTATGAAAAATATGAAAAGGCTGATTTTTCAGGATTATATCTAGAAATGATTAATGACACTTCAAATCAAATGGTAAGAGATGCTAAGATGATAATGCATGAGAATACGTTACTGTTTAGAGGAGAGGAAACAGAAATAATTGCAAGAATAGAGCAAAAGTGGTCTAATGCGTTTGCTACATCTGAGACCATGTATATGATGGTTCTTGAATCTGTAAAAGATTATTCTGATTATGTAAATAAAATTGATAACAAGGAGAGAGAAAAATCTATTCATAAATACACAGCCTTAAAATACATACACGGAAGAGGTCTACAACAATTTTTAGAGATAATCACTTTAATGAAAAATGGATTTGCTGATGGTGCGTATTCTAGATGGCGTTCACTTTACGAATTAAATATTATTGCGTCGTTTATTTCAGAATATGGAGAGGAAGTTGCTGAAGCTTATATTTCATCACATAATACAGAAGATCGTTATGAATGGGCAAGAGCTTGTGGTGAATTTAGTCCTAAAAAGAGATATATAAGTTTTGACGATATCAGAAAAAAATCCAATTTCCCATCAGAATTATGGCAACAACCATATCGAATCTCTAATGAAGTCACACATGCATCATCACAAGGCACATTTAATCGATTAGGTCTAATGGACGGGGAAGAGAAAATAAGTGTAGGGCATACTGATTATGGACTAACAATACCTGGTGAACACTCTGCTATAACAATAGCGCAACTTACGGGGTTGCTTTTGATGGTATATCCATCTGGTGATTCTATAATAGCTGCAAAAATGCTAAATAAGTGGATTGATGTGGTAAGAGAGCAATATTTTAAAACACATGACTATATTTTTCCTGATGAACCCAAATTATGGAATAATGAAAAAAATTTAAGTCTAAGATAGATATTTGATAGAATAAAAAAGTACAAAAAATTAAAATTATTTTTATTAAAGACTCAGCAAAACACAATATATTGTTTTTTTTATTTGTATACATAAAGTTTTCATTGAAAATTACTACATGTTAAAACTAAAAAATTTTGTACTTTTCCCGAGACAGTGGATAAACCCTTGATACAACTGAGTTTAAGGAGTAATGTAGACTATTTGAAAAATGTACTTTATTTTATTATGTAAAATTGAAAAAGCTAGAATAACGTTCATCGTGGTATCTATATTGTAGTCCATTAGGAGATTTTTTAATGTATATTTTAGAAGAAAGTTTGGTGAAGTTGATGAAGAGCAAAAGTACATTTTTAGGTATAGAAAAACAGACACCGAAGTAAGATGTCTGTTCTCCAATCTATTTTAGATTATTGTTCTTAAAAATACATACTAATTCTTGAAGAATAATCCTTTGTAAGTCTTAGTTTTACTGGGGGTTCGTGGTATAATAGAATTATTACTACAAAAATTAGGAGTTATTAAGATGCTCAACTTATATTGTGATGAGTCTTGTCATTTGGAAAATGATGGTGAGAGTGTAATGTTAATAGGAGGGATTTCTTGTCCAGACTATGTAAGGAATATTGTCTATAAGGAGATAAAAGAAATAAAAAGAAAACACGGTATTTCTTCACGTTCTGAAATAAAGTGGAGGAAAGTTTCAAATTCTAAAATTACCTTTTATGAAGATCTTGTAAATTATTTTTTTGATAATGAGCATCTTAATTTTAGAGTAGTTATAATAGACAAAAATAAATTAAACCATAAGAAATATAATCAAACCCACGATGATTTTTACTATAAGCAGTACTTTTATTTAGTAAGAAAATTTCTCTTTGAGGATGATGTTAACGTTTTTATAGATATAAAAGACACAAATAGTATTTTAAAAGTTAACAAGTTAAAGAATATTCTTGAAAACTGGAAGCAGTCACCCAAACATATCAAAAATATTCAACAAATTCGCTCTCATGAAAACTCAATAATGCAATTAGCTGACCTATTGATAGGGGCAGTAGCTTATAAAAATAGGAGCTTTGAAAGTAGTTTAGCTAGAATCAGGCTAAGTAATTTAATCTCTAATAGAGCTAAGCATGAGTTAACAACGAATACAAAGTATAACGCAATAAAATTCAATATTTTTAAAATGGAGTTAAGTGATGAGCAGTAACGTAACAGATTTTTGTCCTATCCTTCCTCCGAAGATAACACTTGATCAATTTAATGGTGACTATGCTCTTTATGATGATTTTTTATATGAGAATGTATTTTTAGAGCAATTGTTCAACTTCAAGATAACTTTTAGAGGGAAATTTGTCGAGTTAAAGTCGTATCCGTATTTTGAAGGTAAAGAAGATAGTTATTTTCATCTTACCTGTAAAAATTTTGATATAGATTCAGAAGAACGAGAACCTGATTTAAGAAGGAGCGAAAGATTATGTTGGTTAAGACCTGCAATAGAAACGGATCATAACAAGATTTGCAAACAAGATTGTTTCTTAATATATGAACGACCGTATAAAAAATCTAATAGAATATTTTTATTAGATCCAGTAGATCGCTATTTTATTGTACTTGAAGAAAGACCTAGTTACTATTTATTGATAACAGCATTTTACATACACTATGATAATGTACTTCGAAAGAAACTGAAAGAATACGATAAATATAAAACTAACTGAGAAAAACAGAAAACGTCCCTATGATTAGGGACGTAATCGCAATCTCCTTCAACAACTTGGTCGATGAGTTAACTATATTATACCAAAACTATAAAATATTGCAAGTATTTAATTAACAGACAGCAATAATTTCAGAGATATTCTCCCAAATGTCCAAATGGATATCTCTATTCCCGCATGAAATTTATTTACAAAGAGTACATTATGGACTTACAAGAACTTTACGACAACCTATCAACTGAGTTAAACACTCTTGGTATTCGGTTAGATAAAAATATTTACCAAGGAATGCAAAAAGAATCGCTAAAAGGATTTCTTAGTGACTTTGAGAAGCCGGTGTATTAGGCACACCTTTGAAGTCAACTCAAGGATGTAGAATCTTTGGATAGCTATCAGAGATTGTTAGATGGGACTGATGACCGCCAATCTGATTATGTTAAGCAATCCATTCAGCGCTTTTACACGGAGTTTGTTGAATCAATCAGGGATGAATTATATTAAAGAACACTGATGACAAAAAGTCTGGCAAATTCCTTGTCAGACTTTAACTATATGATTTTAGTAAAGTATATTCTCACTAAAATTCAGGTTTAATAAATTTCCAGTTTTCACTTTGATAGGGTAGACTTTAGGATATTTTTGTTCCAAAAAAAAACTAAAAGTTTATGTACAATTGATTTAACTAGAGCTAAACCATTGATAAAACTGAATTAGAAGAATAAAGTGCACTCATTAAGTAGTGTACTTTATTTTTGTTTTGTACATTTTTTGTTGATGGCTTAATCAATACTACATCTCTATCAGGCAATTCAGACTCCATTTAGTCCTCTAAAACCCATGTTGAGTGTGTATCTTTGCTGGTAAAAGCTTAGAAACCTTGTAGCGAAGTAATAATGAAAAGCCTTTATTATAAAGGTTTTTCATATTCCAATAAAGAACTTGACATTATTAGTTACTTCCACTACAATAGAATTACATACCATTGGTATGATAGAAAGGGACTGGAATGGCAAGAAATAGAAACTCACATGAAACTAGACAAAAAATACTAGAGGTCTCTAAAAATTTATTTTTAGAAAAAGGATTTGATAATACGTCAATACAAGATATCATAGATGGGTTAGGTGGATTAACAAAAGGTGTTATCTATCATCATTTTGAGTCTAAATACGATATACTGCAAACAATCATTAGCGAAAATAATCAAGAAATTTTAAATTATAATTGGAGAGGAAATACTGGGTTAGAAAAGATACAAAATTCTTTGATGGACTCTTTCTCTAATTTTGAACACCAAAGGCTCGTTTACTCTGCCTCAATCATGCTTAGAAGTCCACGTTTGTTAGGAGAGCAGTATCTAGGTCTATTTTCTGATTTTTTACCCGAAATTAGAGAAAAAGTTTACGAAGGAGTTGAAGATGGGTCTATTAAAACAGAATATCCAGAAGAGCTAGCAGATTTAATTGTTTTAACTCTAAATATTTGGATTGGTTTTCAAATTTCCGTTTTTTCATTAGTAGAATTAAAGCGCAAAATGAATTTCATTAAACTTACTTTTGAAGGTCTAGGGGTACAGTTAATTTCTGATGAAATGATGGAGGTGATTTTCAACTTATTTGATCACTTAAAAAAATAGTAAATAAGTAGTCGCATGACATTCTTGTTAATACTAATTTCTATTTATGTATTATCAATTGAATAAACTATATTACATAATTTATAATTTAAAAATAACACACTTAAAGTGTGTTATTAAAAATCCACTATACATACCGTAGGTATGTTTATTTTTCAGTGTAGCCATACCGATAGTATGTATGGTGTAATTGTCTGAAAAATAAGCTAATTTTTAAATATTTGTTGAGATTAGTTTGAATAGTTTACTCTTTATTTACACTTTGGAGGAAAGAATCTATGTTATCGCTTATTAAAATTGAATTAAATAAAATTTCTAAACCTAAATTATTTTTAGCCTGGTTGTGTACTATTTTTATAGTGTTAGGCATTACAGCAATCATTATTATGGGTTTAGGTACTGACAATAAACTAGGAGAATTCGCTGGTCAGGATTCTAATGTTATTAGAGTTACTGGTAAATGGGAAGGCTGGGCAATTGTAGCTTCATTGTTTTCATCTTTATTTACAAAAGCAGCATTTTTGATTTTCGAATCTTATTTATTATCTACGATTATCATTGATGAATTTAAACGAAGAACAATTTTTCAGTTGTTTTCTTACCCTATTTCTAAAATAAAGTTACTATGGGGAAAAATTCTTTTAGTCATCCTAATATCATTTATTGCCCATTTTTCTGCACATTTAGTTATTCAAATATTCATTAGATTCATGGCTGTTGTAACTGAATCTAGTTGTATCCCTGTAGCTAATCAATTAATTAACTTAGCTGGAATTACGTTTGGAACAGTACTAATAGGGTTATTACCATTTGTTTTAGGTATGATTAAGCATTCAACAGCTATAACAATGCTTACAGGACTTGGTTTAGCAGCATTACTTTCGAATGCCAGTCCAGGAAGTTTATCTAATAATATTGCTGATAACTTATTCTTTTTGATATTTGCAAGTTTCATAAGTTTAATGATTACTTCATTTTCAATTTATAATATTTCAAGACAAGATATTAGTATCAAGTAGCATAGCTGAATTTAATTGAAGGAATGTGATAATTCCTTGATGATTTCTATAAAAAAAGAGGCTGTATAAGTTGGTATTTATGCTCCAGGAGAAAAATTCTTTCATTTAAAGCTGGATATAGAAAGAGAGATAGAAATGAGAAATATTGTTGAAATAAAAGAAGTTTTTAAAACAATTGATAAAGAAGAAATTTTAAGTGGTATCAACCTTCAAATTGCTGAAGGAGAAATCTATGGTTTTTTAGGACCGAACGGTGCTGGAAAAACAACGTTAATGAAATGTATGTTAACCTTATCAACAATTACATCAGGTAGTATTGAAATTTTTGGGAAAAATCTACAAGAACACAGAGAAGAAATCCTAAGTCAGATTGGAAGTATTATTGAATCACCAATTTTTTATGATAATTGCACTGCAAAAGAAATTTTGGAAATTCACGCTCAATATATGGGGAAAAATATTATTGAATCAGATATAAAAAAAGCCTTAAGAATGGTCGGCTTAAAAAATACGACTAAAAAAGTAAAAGATTTTTCGTTAGGAATGAGGCAAAGGCTTGGTTTAGCTCGTGCCTTTCTAACAAAACCTAAATTGTTAATTTTAGATGAGCCAATCAATGGTTTAGATCCAATAGGGATTCAAGAAATTCGAAATCTTTTGTTGTCGCTTTCTAAGGAGCATGGAATTACTATTCTAATATCGAGTCATATATTATCGGAAATTTCACAGATAGCAGATAAAATTGGCTTTATCAAAAATGGAGAAATTGTAGAACAGGTTTCTATGAAAGAGATTAGGAGAGAGAATATTGACTTAGAAGAATATTTTATGTCACATTTTCTAAATGAAATTAAGAATTATGAGGTAGATTAAGGATGAAACAATTGATAAAGAACCATCAGAAGGCTTTTTATGCTTTCATGATATTTAATATACTGGTCCCTTTAACTAATATTGCTTTTGCTTATTCTATTAAAGGTATTATTGATAGTGGCATGTCCCAAAATAAAGAAGCCTTAACTCAAGCGGTACTAGTAGGAGCTACTGTTATTTTCATCTATGCAGCACTCAACTTTATATCTCTTCGATTGAGAAATAAACTTGTTAGGCAAATCATGTCAAGATACAAAAACAAGGTGTTCCAATCTATTTTAGATAGGGATTATAGAGACTTTTCTAAAGAAAAATCAGGGAAATTTATTTCCGTATTAACCGAAAATATGAAGAAAATTGAGCAAGATTATCTATACCAGTATTTTAATATTTCAAAAAACCTTTCCTTAATGATTTTTTCACTTCTAACTATGTTTATAGGTAATTGGTTTTTGACCTTATTAGTTATCATTGCTAGCATCATTCCGATGATGATTTCAGGATTTATTGGACAAAAATCAGCCTCTTTACAAAATAGAGCTATGGTTGCCGATCAGAAGTATTTAGCTAAGGTTAAAGATATTTTAGCAGGATTTCTTGTTATTAAAAGTTTTAATGTGAAAGATGCTATCTGTGAGGATTATAGTCATGAAAGTGAAAAATTTGATGAAATAAATTTTATAAAAGGGAAATTTGACGTTTTAACTAATGTTATTTCACAGCTTTCAGGGATGATTGTTTTTTTGGTAGCCTTTGGTGGAGGGATGTATCTCGTATTTAATAGCTCTACCACAATTGGGAGTGTAACAGCTATTGTTCAACTGGTCAATTTTGTAGTAATGCCACTGAATGAAGTTGGAATGGGAATAAGTAAATTTCGTGAAGGTCAGGCAACACTAGATGCATTTGAGGTAAAAGATGTAACTGAGCTTCAGACTGGTGAAACAAAAGAATATTTCGATGATGTTATTTCTTTTTCAAATATAGACTTTTCTTACCCTAATACTAAAGAAAAAATTTTTAACCATTTATCTTTGAAGATTCAAAAAGGAGAAAAAATTGCAATTGTTGGAATGTCAGGGAGTGGGAAATCAACTTTGCTCAATCTATTACTGCGTTTTTACGATGTAACAAGTGGGCACATCTCCATTGATAATATAGATTTGCAAGCTATTTCAGCAGAGAGCCTTTATAACTTAATGACAATTGTTCAACAAGACGTTTATATCTTTGATGATACTTTAAGAGCAAATATTACTCTTAATCAATCCTTCACTGATGAGGAAATAAAGCAAGCTGTACAGCAGTCGGGTTTAGAAAGTTATGTTTTAGAAAATGAATCTGGTCTACAAACTTTATGTGGAGAGAATGGCTCAAATCTATCTGGCGGACAAAAACAAAGAGTTAGTATTGCGCGTGCCTTGATTCGAAAAACACCAATCTTATTATTGGATGAGGCTACTTCATCTTTGGATAATCAAGTAACTACTGAAATTGAAAGTTCAATCTTGGATATTCAAAATTTGACTGCACTTGTAGTAACCCACAAGTTGAATGAGAACATTTTGAAAAAATACGATAGAATTCTCTTTATGAAAGATGGCGTTATTGTTGAAGATGGTTCTTTCAGTGATTTGATGGATAGGAGAGGTGAGTTTTATAAGTTGTTTGAGTTGAGTGTGTAATTCTCTTTCATTTTATAGTATAATTTTATAAAACACTCTATCCTTTTCGTTCTATAATATATAAGCTTGCTAGCACCACATGTTGAGGCGGTAAGTTTGCTAGTCAAGGAGTAAAACGACGAAGATTAGCATTTACTTCCGCCCATGCGATAGCTGTCCGTGATTGACAAGTGCTAGCACGCAGACAGAACGGAGATAGCGAACCGCTGAGTGTGTCGCTCTGCTCGTAAAAGCTTAGAAACCTTTGAACGAAAGGGATAATGAAAGCCTTGATTGCAAGGCTTTTTGCTTTATGGTGGGTAAGTATCAGAGTGAGAAAATTTTTGGAATGAGTAGAAGTGATAGCTAGAAATTATCAGTTTCTATTTCCATTTACCCTGTGGGTACGTGTTTGTTTCCATTGACAAGGAGTTTGTGGGAATAGAAATGTACCCACCTTGTTTGAATCAAGTGAAGTGTAGTTGAAGGAAATCTGTTGAAAGCAATACTTCATTTTACCGAATAAGTAATAATTTAGGCAACTTCAAATCGATTAAAAAAAACTATTTTAAAGGTTAAGAGTAGACAAAAATTGTCCACTCTTTTTTGCAAACTCAATTTATCAATAAATGAAATGAGGGAATGTAAAATGAAATATTTTGAGGTTGAGTTAGAAAATCCTGATGAATTTTTAAAACTACAAACAGAAGATTTTGTGAAAGCTAATCGCTTGCTACTAAGGAAGATAATCCAGAGCGTTACAGTCTATGAAGAAAACTTCGTCATATCCTTTAAATCTGGCATCGAATTGGAAGTATGAGTCTCATTCCATAACTTTTATATTGAACATATCATCTTGTTGTGTTATACTATAAATTGATATAAAAAAAGATGTAGGAGGAACCGAAACTATGACAGCCTCAATGCGTTTAAGATAAGCTGGCAATAAAAAAAGCAGAATCTATACCCGATGATAGGCTTTTTTGTTGTGCTTATTTATACGATATTGAGCATTCATTAGTTACGGTGAGGATATTGGTTATTTAACTATACCTTTATTTAACTATGTCTTTAATATGAATGTTTCCAAATTGTATGTATGCAGACCAAAAGCCACATTGTGGGGTTTGGCCTGCATTTTTTATTGCCTAGAATGCTATTCAAAATAGAAATTCAAGCAAAATAATATGCAGGAGATAATATAAATGGAAAAATACAACAATTGGAAACGAAAATTTTATGCAATATGGGCAGGGCAAGCAGTATCATTAATCACTAGTGCCATCCTGCAAATGGCGATTATTTTTTACCTTACAGAAAAAACAGGATCTGCGATGGTCTTGTCTATGGCTTCATTAGTAGGTTTTTTACCCTATGCGATTTTGGGACCTGCCATTGGTGTGCTAGTGGATCGTCATGATAGGAAGAAGATAATGATTGGTGCCGATTTAATTATCGCAGCAGCTGGTGCAGTGCTTGCTATTGTTGCATTCTGTATGGAGCTACCTGTCTGGATGATTATGATAGTATTGTTTATCCGTAGCATTGGAACAGCTTTTCATACCCCAGCACTCAATGCGGTTACACCACTTTTAGTACCAGAAGAACAGCTAACGAAATGCGCAGGCTATAGTCAGTCTTTGCAGTCTATAAGCTATATTGTTAGTCCGGCAGTTGCAGCACTCTTATACTCCGTTTGGGATTTAAATGCTATTATTGCCATCGACGTATTGGGTGCTGTGATTGCATCTATTACGGTAGCAATTGTACGTATACCTAAGCTGGGTAATCAAGTGCAAAGTTTAGAACCAAATTTCATAAGGGAGATGAAAGAAGGAGTTGTGGTTCTGAGACAAAACAAAGGATTGTTTGCCTTATTACTCTTAGGAACACTATATACTTTTGTTTATATGCCAATCAATGCACTATTTCCTTTAATAAGCATGGAACACTTTAATGGAACGCCTGTGCATATTTCTATTACGGAAATTTCCTTTGCATTTGGGATGCTAGCAGGAGGCTTATTATTAGGAAGATTAGGGGGCTTCGAAAAGCATGTATTACTAATAACAAGTTCATTTTTTATAATGGGGACCAGTTTAGCCGTTTCGGGAATACTTCCTCCAAATGGATTTGTAATATTCGTAGTTTGCTGTGCAATAATGGGGCTTTCGGTGCCATTTTATAGCGGTGTGCAAACAGCTCTTTTTCAGGAGAAAATTAAGCCTGAATATTTAGGACGTGTATTTTCTTTGATCGGAAGTATCATGTCACTTGCTATGCCAATTGGGTTAATTCTTTCTGGATTCTTTGCTGATAAAATCGGTGTAAATCATTGGTTTTTACTATCAGGTATTTTAATTATTGGCATTGCTATAGTTTGCCAAATGATAACTGAGGTTAGAAAATTAGATTTAAAATAAACAATATTGGAGGAATATTTATGTATCTTATTTTCATGTAACTCTTCCTGCTAAAATCGCAGGGTTTTCCCTGCATACAAGCAAATGAAAGCATGCGATTATAGACAGGAGGAAATGTTATGGAATTAATATTAAAAGCAAAAGACATTCGTGTGGAATTCAAAGGACGCGATGTTTTAGATATAAATGAATTAGAAGTATATGATTATGACCGTATTGGTTTAGTAGGAGCAAATGGTGCTGGAAAAAGCACTTTACTCAGGGTACTTTTAGGAGAATTAACTCCCCCAGGATGTAAAATGAATCGTCTGGGTGAACTTGCCTATATTCCCCAGTTGGACGAAGTAACTCTGCAGGAGGAAAAAGATTTTGCACTTGTAGGCAAGCTAGGTGTTGAGCAATTAAATATACAGACTATGAGCGGTGGTGAAGAAACAAGGCTTAAAATAGCACAGGCCTTATCGGCACAGGTTCATGGTATTTTAGCGGATGAACCTACGAGCCATTTAGACCGTGAAGGAATTGATTTTCTAATAGGACAGCTAAAATATTTTACAGGTGCACTGTTAGTTATTAGCCATGACCGCTATTTTCTTGATGAAATAGTAGATAAAATATGGGAACTGAAAGATGGCAAAATCACTGAGTATTGGGGAAACTATTCTGATTATCTTCGTCAGAAAGAGGAAGAACGTAAGAGCCAAGCTGCAGAATACGAACAATTTATTGCGGAACGTGCCCGATTGGAAAGGGCTGCGGAGGAAAAGCGAAAACAGGCTCGTAAAATAGAACAGAAGGCAAAAGGTTCTTCAAAGAAAAAAAGTACTGAAGACGGAGGGCGTTTAGCTCATCAAAAATCAATAGGAAGTAAGGAAAAAAAGATGTATAATGCTGCTAAAACCCTAGAGCACAGGATTGCGGCCTTAGGAAAAGTAGAAGCTCCGGAAGGCATTCGCAGAATTCGTTTCAGGCAAAGTAAAGCATTGGAGCTCCATAATCCATACCCTATAGTCGGTGCAGAAATTAATAAAGTATTTGGGGATAAGGCTCTGTTTGAAAATGCATCTTTTCAAATTCCGTTAGGAGCAAAAGTGGCGTTAACTGGTGGTAATGGAATCGGAAAAACAACTTTAATCCAAATGATCTTAAACCATGAAGAAGGAATTTCTATTTCGCCTAAGGCAAAAATAGGTTACTTTGCACAGAATGGTTACAAGTACAACAGTAATCAGAATGTTATGGAGTTTATGCAGAAGGATTGTGACTACAATATATCAGAAATTCGTTCAGTGCTAGCATCTATGGGGTTCAAACAGAACGATATTGGAAAAAGTTTATCTGTTTTAAGCGGTGGAGAAATTATAAAATTGTTGCTTGCTAAAATGCTCATGGGTAGATATAACATCCTAATAATGGATGAACCCAGTAACTTCCTTGACATACCAAGTTTAGAGGCTTTGGAAATACTAATGAAGGAGTACACCGGAACTATCGTGTTTATCACCCACGATAAACGATTACTCGAAAATGTAGCAGATGTAGTTTATGAAATTAGAGATAAGAAAATAAATCTGAAACATTAAATTTAAGGTAGTCGCTGGTCAGTATAGTCTGTTCTGGTTGGCGACTCCATTGTTAAAGAGTATAAAGACTTTAGATTTTATGAATATTAAAAATAGGAACAGTCAATTGAACTGCTCCTATTTTTCTGCTAAATATATTGTAGTTTTCTTATATGTATAATGATAGATTAGCGGATTCTCATCTACGGTACTTACTTCAAATATGAAGAAGTGATCGCGGTTATCTCTGGACTTTTCCTTATTGAGGACAAAGTAATTCTTACGTGAAGTCGCCATTGTTTTTAGGATATCATCAGTTAGGAAGGTCAATGGAATATTCATGTTAGAGTAGCGGTAGAAGTCACGTTCAAAATCTTGGTAGCTCTCGCTATAATAGTCCATTTGTAGGTGATTACGCTGAAACTCAAGCTGATTCATAGAGCACCTCCTCGACAAGTTCAATACTAATAATGTCTTTTAATTTCAAATTGATGTGACCTGTTGTAGTTTTTATCAAAATGAAATCTTTGGTCAGACTTGGTATTGTTCCAGTGTAGGAAACACGCTTGTTTTTTTCAATCACTTGAATGCGTGTGCGTAGCTGCCCGGCGTATACTTGACTGAGGAGTAATAATTTCTTCTCTAGTGATAAGTCAGACATGTACGTTACTTTGTTTGTATCATCAGAGAGTGCTGATGCATGTTCAGATAGGAAAAAGCCCATCCATTTTTGCATCTTTGTATCCTGGTACTCTCTTGCTGATTGAAATGGTAAATATGAACGGTCAATCATATCAAATCCTTTCTATGCAGAGGCAAGGGTATTTTTATCAAATTGAATCGTAAAACCTTGAATTCCCCCACCTGTGTAACATTCTTTAAAGCGATTGATTACCTCAGTATAGATTATCACAGATGAGCTTGTTGGCTTAATGCTAAATGTAAATTCCAATGGTAATCGGTTTTCAGATTTAGCATGTACTAGTCGTATCGATATTTCAGTTGTTTTGAGTTTTCTCTGACGAAGTTTTGAAGTTGCTGTTTCAACGATTCCATGTAAAAATCTTTCAAGCATTTCAATATCATTACATCCTTTGCTACGGATTTCTGAAAATTGTACTGTATTTTTTTCTTGTTTCATTTTAATCCCTCCAATCCACCCGCGGAATGACCACCGATAAGTTTACTGCGTTCAATATTTCTGGAACCTTCAGTTAGGACGGTTCCTTTTTGTATGGCTAAAAAACCAAACTGTTCTCTGACAACATCAATAGCTGTCTGAAGTCTATTATCTTTTTCAATTTGTTCTACATCATCAAAGAGTGATAGTAGAGTATAGCTTTCATCTACGAAGCCACTATAAGATACACCAATTTGTCTCACTGCACCAGAGGTGTATTTTTTCGGAATAATACAAGTACATGACTCACCATTGTTTTGGGGAGATTTGCGGGTTCAATTTTATTCTGAGCATTTATAGATTTTTTCATCTCAGTCCTAGAATAGCCAATATGAATAGAAACGACAGTAGTCAATACTAGGGCTACTGTTCCGTTCCACAGTATCATTTAAAAATCATTTTCACACCCTTTCGTCTATTAGTATAGAAGAAAGCTCTCAGCACATGAGGAGAAATCATGAGGGATATTCTCAGTTGAATAAGTAAGAGTATAATCTACATCTCCAAAGTAGGAGTGGCCAGTTCCAGCAGAAAGACCTTCATAGGTTTTATAACTGAATAGATCGACTACTTTGTTGTCGAATTTTTCCTGTTCTTCAAGTAATCCTGAGGAATAGACGACAACTTTAAAATCAAATAAGCTAAAAACGCTCTAAAATCATTAAATTGATATAAAAATGTTTTTTATTGTCAAAATATACAATTAAAAAAATTTCCAGTTTTTTTAAAATCACTATCTCAGATGACAATTTAATCAAAATATGATATAATACAGAAAAAGTAAAAATAACAAAAGTAACTTACAAAAGTAAAAGAAAAAAAGTAAATAGATAGCCACGGCGGATATTCCTTTCATTGTTTAGAAGGAGTTGCTGTGGTTATCGTTGTTGCTGAGCTAATTAATTGCTCTTATTACTTAGATGAAGTTACTTTTGTTATTGAATTAATTCAAATAATAATAACGATCAATGAAAGTACTCATCGATATTCCCTTTATGCAGTTTAGAGCACAAAGGAAAATGGTACTGATTTGATCGTTTTTTTGTGTATTGACATCCTAAAACCCAGTCAGAACCTTCAGTCATATTAAACAAGGAGATAACATGAGATTTGTTGTATATAAACATTCACTAGTTTTAGGTGATAACAACATCGTGACAAAGCAATTTATCGTTCTGAAGCACGATGACGGCAACTTACAATTTACTGATTTTCATCGTTATGTTAAATCTACTTCAAGAATCAAGTCTATTTCAGATGATGGGAATAAACGCTTTTCTTACGTTGTTAAGTTTCTAAATTTTATATTTGGTACTTCTGGACTTAAAAGTATAGATCAACTTACACTTGAAATGGTTAGAGAATTTTTTACGCTTTATGGATTATCTCAGTTACCAGGAGATAGAGAAAAAAGAAAGAAAAGCACCGTTGAAAAATGCGTAAATGCAGTTCTTGACTTCTTAACTCTTTATTTAAGTGAGCGAGAGGGAAAGGCTAAGTTAAAAGCAGAAGAATTGTATTCTACGACAACTTTTACGAATAGTAGAGGACGGGTTATAAAACGTAAAGAACCAAATTTTGAAATATACGTAAATGATAGCAACACTGAGAAAGCTATTTTTCGTGATATGCCAAATAGTGCTTTTGAGATGTTATTTTCTCACATAGCACACTATCATAAAGATCTACTCATGGTTGTGGCCTTGGGAGCCTTTGTTGGCTTAAGACCATCAGAAGCATGCAATGTAAGACGTGAAGATAGTCCTCTAGGGCCAGGTATTTTGTTTCACCAAAGTGATGGGCAAGTATTTAAGATTGAGATCGATCTACGAAAAGAAATACCTCTCCGAAGCGATTTAAAGCCAACTGGACGGATTAAAAAGGAAAGACTTCAAGCAGTACCTTATATCTTTCTGGAGGTCTTTTTAGACACTTATAATGACTATATGACTTATCTGGAAGGTAAGAAGTATGAGAAGGATTATGGACCTTTAAATCTTAACAGACGAGGAAAAGCATTATCATACGATGTATACTATCAACGATTTCGTAAGATTATTCGCGACGAAATGATCCCAATCTTCTTAAAATCTGATGATGCAGAGGTTGTCTTTTTTGGGCAGCTTTTGCAGGAGCATAATATTTCCCCACATATTTTCAGACACTGGTACACGACACAGTTAGTATTATCTGGGGTTTCTGAAATAAGTGAGCTTATGTCAGCAAGAGGTGATAAATCGCCTGAGAGTGCTTGGGTTTATCTACAAAACAAAGGAGAAATCGCAAAACAATATGGTCAAGTTAATAATGGTGTTTTTGACTATATGAATTGGCGAGCAAATGAACTTTTTGGTGATAAGTTAGAAAGGTAATGTATGACTTATTCAATTAAATCTTTGATCGAAAATCTGTTAAGTGAACTCGGAAAAAACGATATACAGTATAAAGGCAAAATTAGTAAGTTTTTAGTTGATAACAATTGGTTTAATATTGAGATTGATTTGGATAACTATTCTATCTCAGATAAAGATGCTCAATTATTAATAGAAAAAATAACCAATTATCTTCTTGGACCAACTGGTTTAGCAGGAATTCAGCCTATATTTAAACAAAAATTCCCATTAACTTACAAATATTTTCAGCAATACTCAGAAGATAGCAACTTATCTAAGGAAAACATGTTTTATGTTCAAGATTTTCTTGCTTTTTATCTTAAAAGAGATTTATTTCTCTGTAATGATAATGAGATTGAATTGTTGGTTGAAGAAGCAGTATATGCACTTGAAAAGCAAAAAGGCGAAGTTTTTATTGATTTTTTAAAGTGGTTAATGAATAAAATGAGATGTAACTATCACAAAAGATATGAATTTACACCTCGATACACATTAGAACAGGAGACTAACGCTTATGAGTTAGACGAATATTTAGAATTACTGTATTTTCTTTTTAATGACAATTACATTAGAAAAGAAGATATGCTTTATAAAGCAGCAATCTCAAAAGACTACGCAGATACCTGGCTATTTCTAGCACTTCATTTTATATGTGCGCTACGTGGAACAGATTTAGAACAACTTGGACATCCACAACTTCCTAGAACACCGAAAGAAGTTCTAAAATCAGTTAGAAGTGGTAATTGGAGTAGCAGTGAGGCAAGAAGAACTCTTTTAAGTATTACAACTCGTTTAACTTATTTAAATATTACTCCAAACAAAACAAAGCGAACTAAAAATATTAGTCAGATTAAATTTCAGGTCCCTGAGAGTTGTCAGGTATTGATTGGAACGTTGTTGGCTATCTGTGAAGCTCATTATCAGTTGAATAAAGATAATAATGATGAACCTTTAATTCGACAAATAAAAGAATATAAACGAATTAATCGATATATGGGGAAAGAAATTGGAGACTTATTTCTTGAAAGGAATTTTAGTTCTAGATCTGCAAATAAATCCTATCTTCAAACTGTTGCCATGTTAGCAGATGATGTTTTGCAAGAAAAATCTGAGTTAAATATTAAAGGCTATTTTTTAGCCGCATTAGCCCGTAGCCATAAAGGTTCATTCGATGAATTTGCACAAACTACAACAACGTACCTAAAAGATGCCCAACTAAGCCAGCTTAAACCAGAAATGGTTGCGAGAGAACTATTTGAACGAGGTGTTTTATCTATGATTCCATCAATGATCCTGACGATTGTAACTAGAGGAAAGTATAAAGAATTAAGTCCTAGTCAACAGACTCAGATGATTAAACAGTTAGATTTGACACCAAATGAGATTGAAAAAACATTGGCTTTAAGCATTCAGGCAGAAGTGAAATCGCAAAAGGCATTAAAGATTTTGGTAGAAGAAGAAGCAGAGCCTAATCAACTTCTTACTATTTGTCATCGTATAGGAAACGGTGAAGCCTTCTCAAAACAAGGTGAAAGCATGTGTCTTTTATCTGCGCTTGGAAAGATTTGTCCATATGACGATAGGCAACATTGCATCGGTTGTCATTATGAATTACAAACGAAATCTACTTTATTGTTATTAGTAGGAGAATTCAATCGTTTGAACAAACAATACTCTAGAGTTCGAACTGATTTAGAAAAAGGTAAAATTCGGAGTATTTTAGAAGAACAAATAAAACCTTGTTTAACTGAAATGTTGCAAGCTTTATGCGAGCAATATGGAGATGACGTGTTACATGATTACGAAGAAATAATAAAGGAGTTAATAAATTGAACAATCAAGCTAAACTTTTTAAAATTGAAAATTATTTTGAAACTTTTGACCGTGATTGTGTTCTGCGAGCAAAAGAAGTTTTCGATGACTATTTTGATAAAGGAATTATTCTAAGTTACGATTTTGATCATAAGAAATGGGAAACTACAAATGAATATGCCAATATTAGCCTGTTTTTTAACATTTCTGAATTTCAATATAGGAGATTTTATCAATCATTTTTTCAGTTGTCTTATAAGGAATTTATCAATTACTTAAAAAGTTTTATTGTTTTCTCAATGAAACAACATGTTTTAAAAACTTTACAGCTATTTCTAATGGATATTAAACAAATTATTAAAAATACAACCAAAGATACGTTTTTAGATTTAGAAAATATTTCTGTAAAATTTCCTGGTTTATGTATTGACTTTTTCTCAAATCTTCCCTGTTCAGATGATAGTCAACTAAATCAACTATTGGAGCAATTAGATAATAAATTAACTATCAACCTTCAAAAAAAGCAGAGGTCAAAACAGCAAAGACAATTAGCGCAATTTCAATCCTATTTTACTTTTAATGACATTTTAAATGATTATTGGTCTCAAACATTATCTAAGAAAGAACGTCTATTTTATTATCCATTGTATCTCTGGTGGCAGATTACAGCAATTTTACCTTTAAGGCCAAGAGAATTTCTTTTAATACAAAGAAACTGTTTAACCGAGAAAGATGGAAAATATTTTCTTACATTAAGGAGAAATATAATCAAAGGAAGGGATCGACTTGTTGCACATAAAATTTCTGAAGATTATACTTTGAATACTTATGAAATTACTAATTCATTAGCTTCTGAAATAAAGACTTACCTCAAACTTACGGAAAATAATAATTCTACTAAATTAGATACATTATTTGTGACTGATCCTCATTATAACCGTTGGGGTCGTCGAACAGGTGTTAATAACCGATTTTTAACTTACACTAATCTCAATACTATTTTGAGGTATTTTTTTAATGAGATTATTTCTCAAAAATACGGTTATCAAGTTAATTATTTTAGTTTTCCAGCTAGATTAGATGAAAACGAGATTAATTTGATTCATATTGGGGATACGAGACACATTGCAATGATCAATTTAATTGCAGAAGGGGCTAGTCCTGTTACAGCTATGCTTTTAGCTGGTCATGAAGATGTGACAACTTCATCTCACTATTTTTCAAATTTAAGCCAATTTATTGAATGTCGTAGTTATCAAATGTATCGTAAACTAACGAGTAAGAATACGAATTACACCATAAGTAAGAGACAGCCATTTTATACAGCACAAGGACAATACATCACTTTAGAAAATAAAGGACGGTGTTACTCACCCCGCTTTGCGAAAGGTGATTATTCAGATTGTCTGAAAGTTATTAGTGAGCATGCAGAACTAGGTGCTTGTACGAGCTGCCCTTTTTACCGTAAAGCAGGTAAAGATTATTTTTCAATGGATAAAACATTTAAAAAGTCAGTTGATGAAAAAGCTATGGTTGTAGATGAAGCGATTAGAAAAGTTAGGCAAGGGAAAGGTCATATTGAAGATATTGGAGAAGCTTTGTTGAAATTAAAAACAGTTAGCAATACCTATCAAGATTACTTAAATGCTAAACAACTATCTTTAGAGGAGAATAAGTCTAATGGCTAGAAAGAAATCAATTTCTGATGATGAATTGATTCATTTGTTTGAACAGTATTTAATTTCCCAGTGTTCCTGTGATTTAAGCTTGGTAAAAATCCCTCGGTTTGGTGACTATGTTAGGAATAATGGCTATCAAAATGTTGCGGATACAACCATTAGACGTAATAAAAGATTCAGGGATTTTTTAAAAGAAAGTGAAATTAAATACCAAGATGAAAATTATGAAGCTGTAATTACTTATAAGACCATAGATCCTGACAATTTTATGGCAAAAAATCGTGCTCCAGGTGCTATGAAAAGAGCATTGGTGGAAATTAGCCAATACTACAAGAAAATAGCAAACATTGCGGCCAGCTATAAACAAGAAGCAGATAAGTTACGTAGTTTAAATTCTGAACTACAGTCAACTAATGAAGATTTAAAACAGAAGCTACAAAGAGAAAATGAGTTAAGTGATGAGAATCAAAAACTATTACAAATAATCAAAACAAGTGTCTATCCAGAAATTGCGAATGAGCTTTTAAAAGAAGAAGGATTGTTAAAATATTCTCAAAAGGTTATCAGTGAGGATTTCCTAGCAGACAATATCATCACCGCTGATTCAGAAATAGATTTTCATTCTGGTGGTCTTATTGAACAAGAAAATCCTCAAAAATCAACTAAAGTGGTTTCTATTAAAAACTTACTAGACAGCAAAACTAATTATAAATGAGGAAAGAAATGAACAAGAAAGTTAAAGATAATCCAGCTATTTACATGTACTGGGATCAAAAACGAAATGTTCTTGACCCCAAAAAATTATCGTCAAATAGTTTAAAATATGCCTATTGGTCTTGCCCTTATTGTCAACACCATTGGGAAGCGAAAATCATTGATGTGCAGCTTGACAGTTATGAATATCTTAGGTGTTGCCCCCATTGTGGATTAGGTGAACGTTCCATTGATGAAAATGAGAGCGTCCTTCAGGTTTATCCCGATTTCAGAAATTATATAAACTACAGCATTGAGCGAGATGAAGAATTAGATGAGAAACTTCTTACCTTGCCGTTCAATAGTAAAAGAAAATTCAATTTTAAATGTCCGACGTGTCAATTAAGTTGGAAAGATTCTGCGACAAATAAGAGGTTATTTCAACTAACAAGTGGGGATTTATTTCATTTTGGCTGCAATGAAACTTCCTATCATTGCGATTACAAATCAATTTATCCAAATTTAGCTAAAATCTATAGCGAACATTTAAACAAATTTAAATTTAACGAACTGAAGCTGAGTTACAATATAACAGTACCTATCCATTGGGAATGTGATAAGTGTCATTGCAAATTTGAATTATCTATTGATAGATTATTGAACCGAATTAAAAGAAGTGGTCATTACTGTTTGGAGTGTCATTCTTCATTTGAAGAGTTATTGGATAAAGATTTTGATGTTTCTCCTCTATCTTTTTTAAATTCTTCCATGCTCAAGGAGTGGTCTAAAAGGAACAATAATACACCTAATCAAGTTGATGTATTATCTAATGTTCATGTGTTATGGGAATGTACGAATTGTCACGGAGAGTATTCATGCTCACTATTTGAAAAAACAGATAGGTCTTGTCCATTTTGTTCAAATAGAGAAAAACTTCAGGATTTTAATACACTAAATGAAACACATCCCTATTTGAGGGAATTTTGGGACCTCAGTAATGAAAGGGATTTTTCCGAATATTGGTTTAAGTCAAATAATGTAGTTAGTTGGGTTTGTCCTTGTTGTAAAATCAACTTTCAATGTAGCCCAGCCGAAATGATCAGTCGAACCGATTTAGAAAATCAAAACTTTCAAACATGTCCCAATCAATGTGACTGGAGGACTGAGGTATTTAAAAATAATATTTTCCTTAAAGAACCAAAACTCATCAAAGAATGGAGCGATAAAAATAAAATTCCTATTCATTTATCTCAGACAACAATAGAAACGAAAAAATATTGGTGGGATTGTTCAAAGTGTCATGGGACATATTTATGTTCTATCCCAATTCGAAGAGAAGTTTCTCAGTGTTGTCCTTTCTGTAACAACGATAAGCCTCTGAATGGGTATAATACATTTGATTATTTGTACCCTGAACTAGCAAAATTGTGGGCACCAAATAATAAAGTCTCAATAGATAGTTTTGTTCCATTATTAACTGAAAAAAGGTTTTATTTATGGCGCTGCAAAGAATGTAACTTCGAATTTCATGAGCGCTTCAGCATTATATTAAATAAGTATTTAAATTCCGAGACAAAAGATCTTAAAGAAATGTGTCCATTTTGTGCAGAATTAAAAGAAAGACAAGATAATATCTCATTTGAAGATTTGATGAACGAGTGGGACTATCTTAACAATCTTATTCTAGGGGATCCAGAAAGAATCCCAAATAATACGCAATTAAGATTTTGGTGGATTTGTAAGAATAATCCAGAGCATCGTTATAGAATGGCTATTGTAGATAAGATTGCAAATGTAAAACGATCTATCGAGCCATGCATATTTTGTAAAGGGCGTAGACGAAAAAGAGAACATTTTGTTCCTTATAGGAAAATTTAAAAAACAGGTTCAAATTTGAACTTGTTTTTTATCATAGATTTTTATAAAGTACATTATTTTAAAAGATTGTATTTTTAGTTTTCAAGTAGATAGTGTACAGAATTTTAGTATGCGAAAGATTTAGTTTTCACGGGAATAAAGTACATTATTTCGAGAAAAATTTTTTCCAGTTAACGCTTTTCTCCTCTATAACATCTTTCCGAAAAACTATAATTTTCTTGAAAAATATACATGGGTATGCTATACTACTAGTATAGCAAGATTTGGAGAAAAACATGAAACGCGAGATCTTATTGGAACGAATTGATAAACTTAAACAAGTTATGCCCTGGTATGTTCTTGAATACTATCAATCGAAACTGGCTGTTCCATACAGTTTTACGACCTTGTACGAATACTTAAAGGAATACGATCGATTTTTTACTTGGGTCTTGGAATCTGGTATATCGGATGCTGACACCATGGCTAATATTCCCTTAGACGTTCTGGAGCACATGACCAAGAAAGACATGGAATCTTTTATTCTTTACTTACGTGAACGTCCTCTGCTCAATGCCAATACGACGAAAAATGGTGTCTCTCAAACAACCATTAATCGTACACTTTCTGCACTTTCTAGTCTTTATAAGTATTTGACTGAGGAGGTTGAAAACGAACAAGGTGAACCTTATTTCTATCGCAATGTCATGAAGAAGGTTGCTACCAAGAAAAAGAAAGAAACCTTGGCGGCCCGAGCTGAAAATATCAAGCAAAAGCTTTTTTTAGGGGATGAAACAGAAGGTTTCCTGAACTATATCGACCATGAGTACCCTCAAACTCTCTCAAATCGCGCCTTATCTTCATTCAATAAGAATAAAGAGCGTGATTTAGCCATTATTGCACTCCTTCTTGCCTCTGGTGTCCGTCTTTCTGAAGCAGTTAACCTAGATCTTCGAGACCTCAATCTTAAGATGATGGTGATTGACGTCACTCGAAAAGGTGGAAAACGAGACTCAGTCAATGTTGCTGCCTTTGCTAAGACTTATTTAGAGCAATATCTTGCTATTCGAGACAAACGTTATAAGACAGAAAAGACCGATACTGCCCTCTTCTTAACCTTGTATCGAGGTGTTCCAAACCGGATTGATGCTTCTAGTGTTGAAAAAATGGTCGCCAAGTATTCAGAAGACTTTAAAGTCCGAGTAACCCCCCACAAACTGCGCCATACTCTTGCAACCCGTCTATATGATGCCACCAAATCCCAAGTTTTGGTCAGCCACCAGCTAGGACATGCGAGCACACAAGTCACTGACTTGTATACGCATATAGTCAATGACGAACAGAAAAACGCCTTGGATAGTTTATAAAATACATAATATAAATTATGTAAATAATAGTTACAAAAAAAGAAGCTGGAAAAAACCAACTTCTTTTTTTGTTTATTCAACAACTGCTTCAGCAATTTCTTCTGCAGTGATTCCTGCGAAGTAACGACCTAGGTTAATGGTTTGAAGGGCTTTGAGGACATCTTCACGTTCGTATTTGACACCACGAAGGACATCTTCTACTGCTGCAACATCTTCGATACCGAAAAAGTCTCCATAAATCTTGATATCTTGAATTTTTGACTCAATAACATTAGCAAAGATTTCAACCTTACCGCTTGGGAATTTAGTTCCACGACGGATGTTGTATTCAGGTGATTTCCCATAGTTCCAGTCCCAAGTTCCAAACTTAGTTTCTTTGATGCGATTGATTTCAGCCAATTCTTCATCTGAGAATACATACTCAGTCATCTCAGGGTATTCTTTTTTCATGTATTCCAAGAGTAAATCACGGAATTCTTCAACAGTGATCTTTTCTGGCAACTCATCGATAATATTAGTTACTCGAGCACGGACTGACTTAACCCCTTTTGATTCAAACTTATCTTTAGACACTTTAAGTGCGTTAGCTAGGACAGACAAATCCACGTCAAAGAGAAGACAACCATGGTGCATGATACGGCCATTGATATAGGCTTGTGCATTTCCACAGAATTTCTTACCGTCTATTTCTAAGTCGTTACGGCCTGTAAATTCAGCTTTAACACCAAGTTCAGCCAAAGTATTGATAACTGGAGTAGAGAAGCTCTTAAAGTCAAAGGCCTTGTTTTCATCTTCTTTTGAAATGATGGTATAGTTAAGGTTGTTCAAATCATGGTAAACAGCCCCACCACCACTGATCCGACGGACTACTTCAATTCCATTTTCACGAACATAGTCACGGTTAATTTCTTCGATGGTATTTTGGTGACGTCCTACAATAATAGATGGCTTATTAATCCAAAGAAGGAAGATTTGATCCTCGTCCAAAAGGTGTTTAAAAGCATATTCCTCTAAAGCAATATTAAAGGCAGTGTCGTTTGAATGATTGATAATGTATTTCATAAGATACCTTCTAATACGATAGAGACTGGAAAATAATTCCAGTCTAGTCTATCTATTTTTATTTTTTCTTAGGTGAATGGATGGCCATTCCAAGAACATCAGCAAATGCTTCGTACATAACTTCAGAGTATGTTGGGTGACCGTGGATTGTCTTAAGCATTTCTTCAACAGTGATTTCCATTTCGATGATACTTGACGCTTCATTGATCAACTCTGCAGCAGCAGGACCAATGATATGGACTCCAAGGATTTCACCATATTTCTTGTCTGCAATGACTTTAACAAATCCTTGAGCTGCATCAGATGCAATTGCACGTCCGTTTGCAGCAAAGTTGAATTTACCGATTTGGACATCATATTTTTCACGAGCTTGTTCTTCAGTCAAACCAACTGCTGCTACTTCTGGAAGTGTGTAAATAGCTGCAGGAGTCAAGTTCAATTTAGCAACATGGTGATTTCCTTTAAGGGCATTTTCAGCAGCAACTTCACCCATACGGAAGGCAGCATGTGCCAACATTTTAGTACCGTTGATATCACCTGGTGCATAGATACCTGGAACAGAAGTTTCCATGTATTCATTAACCTTGATACGACCACGGTCTAACTCAAACTCAACTTCTCCGATACCTTCAAGGTCTGGAACACGGCCGATTGAAAGAAGGGCTTTATTTGCGATGATATCATCTTTTCCTTCAACTTTGATACGAAGTTTGCCATCTTCTTCAATAATTTCTTGAAGTTTAGTACCTGTTAAGATAGTCATACCTTTGCGTTCAAGAATCAAGCGAAGGTTCTTAGATACTTCCGCATCCATTGCTGGGACAATGCGATCCATCATTTCGATAACCGTAACTTTTGAACCAAATGTCATGAAGGCTTGACCGAGTTCGATACCGACAACTCCACCACCAATGATCACAAGGCTTTCTGGTACTTCATTCATTTCAAGGATGTCATCACTAGTCATCACAAGAGATGATTCCATACCAGGAACATTGATTTTGCTTACTTTAGAACCACCAGCAAGGATAATCTTCTTAGTTTCAAGCAATTCAGAACCATTTACCAAAACATTCTTATCTTTAGTAATAGTACCGATACCTTTATGAACATCAACTCCATAGCTACGAAGAAGTCCTGCAACACCACCTACAAGGGTATTGACAACTTTAGATTTAGTTTCCAAAAGTTTCTCCATATCAACTGTGAAATTAGGATTTTCAATCACGATACCACGATTGGCTGCATGACCGATATTCTCGATAATTTCAGCGTTATGAAGGTAAGTTTTAGTTGGGATACATCCGCGGTTCAAACATGTTCCACCAAGTTCAGATTTCTCAACAAGAGCGACCTTACCACCTAATTGAGCTGCTTTAATGGCAGAAACATAACCAGCAGGTCCACCACCAATAACAACGATATCATAAGCATCATCGCTCTTACCATCATCGTTCGAAGCACTTGCTGCAGGTGCTGGGCTAGCTTCTGGTGCAGCTGCTCCAGCTGTTGGGATATTTTCCCCTTCTTCACCAAGATAACCGATAACTTCAGTAACAGGAACAGTCTCGCCGTCCCCTTTCAGGATAGCGATCAAGTAACCGTCTTCTTCTGCTTCCAATTCCATGCTGACTTTGTCAGTCATGATTTCCAAAAGGATTTCTCCTTCTTTTACAAATTCTCCGACTTTTTTATTCCATTGGACGATTTGTCCTTCTGTCATATCCACGCCTGCTTTTGGCATAATTACTTCTAAGGCCATATCTTACTTCCTTTATCTATATTTCTAAAAATAAATTCTCTAAACCAACATTGAGATTGGGTTTTCAATTAAAGCTTTCAAGTCTTTCATAAACTTAGCACCAGCCATACCATCTACGACACGGTGGTCAATTGTTAAACCAAGACTCATAATTGGACGAATCACGATTTCACCATTAACAACAACTGGTTTCTCAATTGTTGAGCTAACCCCAAGGATTGCTGAGTTCGGTTGGTTAATGATTGGACCGAATGATTGAACACCAAACATTCCCAAGTTACTAATGGTGAAGGTTGAATTTTGCAACTCGCTAGGAGCTAGTTTACCATCCAAAGTACGTCCGATAACATCTTTAAAGGCAACTACTAACTCAGACAAACTCAATTTTTCAGCATTATAAACAACTGGCGTCATCAAACCATTATCCATTCCAACTGCCATCGCAAGGTTGACATAGTTGTGAGTGATAATTGTCTTACCGTCTTCAGTTAATGAAGCGTTAATGTACGGGTGTTTCATAAGCGTCTTAACAACCGCAAGTGAAAGCAAGTCTGTAACGGTAATTTTCTTACCAGTTGCTTCCATGATTGGATCAAGGACCTTCTTACGAAGGGCAAGCATTTCAGACATATCGACATCATAGTTAAGCGTGAAGGTTGGTGCAGTCAAGTAAGATTCAACCATACGTTGAGCAATAACCTTACGCATTGGTGTCATCGGAATACGCTCGATTTCCCCATAAGGAGTTACGTTATCTGGAATTTCTTCCACTTTTTCGATCTGAGAAGGTGACTTGATTGTATCGTTTTCAATATTTTCCGGAAGGAAAGCTAAAACATCCTTCTTCATAATCTTGCCACGATGACCAGTTCCTTGGATTTCCTGCCATGCAATGTTATGTTCAAGGGCAATTCGTTTTGCAAGTGGTGAAATGCGAACCACATTAGTGTCTTTAAATGTTTCCACGTCTTCTTTGTGGACACGACCGTTTGCGCCTGAGCCAGAAATATCGTAGAGATTAATTCCTAAATCATCCGCTAATTTTCTAGCTGCAGGAGTCGCTCTTAGCTTATCATCAGCCATGACCTCTCCTATTCTATTATAAGATATCAAGGACGTAGAGAACTTTGCATCTATAGATACAAAGCATCTCGTCCGATTAATTTATTTACATAATTTATATTATGTATTATTGTTTGTTGTGAGTTTTACGGATTGCATCTTTGATGCTTTCAACTGTCGGAATCATTGCATTTTCAAGATTTTGTGCATAAGGCATTGGTACATCCTCACCTGCACAACGGCGAATAGGTGCATCTAAATAATCGAATGCTTCTGATTCTGAGATAATAGCTGAAATTTCACCGATAAAACCACTTGTCTTGTGGGCATCGTTGACAAGAACTACTTTTCCAGTCTTCTTAACTGAGTTAATGATGATTTCTTTATCAAGTGGAACCAAAGTACGTGGGTCTACTACTTCTACTGAGATGCCTTCTTCAGCCAATTCTTCAGCTGCTTGCATGACACGACGAAGCATTTTACCGTATGTTACTACAGTTACATCAGTTCCTTCGCGTTTGATTTCTCCGACACCAAGTGGGATAGTATAGTCTGGATCAACAGGAACTTCACCTTTTTGGTTAAATTCTGATTTGTATTCAAGAATGATAACAGGGTTGTTGTCACGGATAGAAGACTTAAGAAGACCCTTCATATCAGCTGGTGTACCTGGAGCTACAACCTTCAAACCAGGAATATGGGTAAACCATGATTCCAAAGATTGGGAGTGTTGAGCTGCAGATCCAACTCCGTTACCAGCGGCACAGCGGATTGTAATTGGTACTTGACCTTTACCACCAAACATGTAACGAGTTTTAGCTGCTTGGTTGACGATATTATCCATGGCAATAACAGAAAAGTCCATGAAAGTCATGTCAACGATTGGGCGAAGTCCAGTCATGGCTGCACCAGCAGCTGCACCTGAGATAGCAGCTTCAGAAATCGGACAGTCACGTACACGTTCTGGCCCAAATTCTTCAAGCATACCTACAGAAGTCCCGAAGTCTCCACCGAAAACTCCGACATCTTCACCCATCAAAAGCACATTTTCATCACGACGCATTTCCTCAGACATTGCAAGGATAATGGTATCGCGGAAAGACATTAATTTAGTTTCCATATTTTCTCTACTTCTCCTTAGTCTGCGTATATATCTTCAAATGCTGATTCTAGTGGAGGGAATGGACTCTCTTCAGCAAATTTAACAGATGCTTCCACTGCTTCCTTAACTTGTGCTTGAATTTCTTCAAGTTCTTCTGCACTAGCAATTTTATTCTCAACAAGGTACTTGCGAAGGTTTTCGATTGGATCTTTTTCTTTCCACTCATCGACTTCTTCACGTGTACGATATTTACCAGGGTCTGATGATGAGTGACCAAGCCAACGATAGGTTACACTTTCAATCAAGACAGGACCTTTACCAGAACGAACATGGTCAACTGCTTTCTTAAATCCTTCGTAGACATCGATAACATTGTTACCGTCTTCAATAAACATTCCAGGAATACCGTAAGCAGCACTACGCTCATGGATATGCTTGACATTTGTCATTTTCTTAATGTCGGCAGAAATTCCATAACCGTTATTGATACAGTAGAAAATAACAGGTAGATTCCAAATCGAAGCCATATTAACAGCCTCATGAAATACACCTTCGTTTGTCGCTCCATCACCAAAGAAGCAGACAACGATTTTACCAGTGTTTTTCATTTGTTGAGTAAGGGCTGCACCTACTGCAATCCCCATACCACCACCTACGATACCGTTAGCACCAAGGTTACCCGCATCTAGGTCGGCGATGTGCATTGAACCACCTTTACCTTTACAAGTTCCAGTATACTTACCAAGGATTTCAGCCATCATACCATTAAGGTCGATTCCTTTAGCAATGGCTTGTCCGTGACCACGGTGGTTTGATGTTATGAGGTCGTCTTCGTTTAGAGCTAACATAGCCCCAACGTTTGCAGCTTCCTCACCAACAGAAAAGTGCGTCATACCTGGCACTTTACCTTTTTTTACTAATTGAGCAATTTTTAAATCCATACGACGAATTTCTTCCATCTTACGGAACATCTCAAGCAAAAGATTTTTATCTAAAGTTGACATAATCTTGCCTTTCTAAGTTTAATTTCTTATAATTCTATTCTAACTTATAGGTTAACTATAGTCAAAGATTATGCTTAATATTTTTTCACAATATAAAAAAAGAAAAGTCAATGAAATCAAGACTTTTCTTTACGTAAAATGACTATTTCACAAAGTGATTTTTCAAGGATATTTTCAACAAATTATTTGAATCTTTTCATAATAACTTGTAAACGCCACTGATAGAGTAATCCGCTGACAACTAAACTTACGATAAGACCTATCCAATATGAATAAGCATCGAGATTTGTTGAATAATCTAGAAACAAACCAAGAGGTATAGCAACTCCCCAGTATCCAAGGAGACCAAGGTAGAAAGGTATGACAGTATCTTTGTAGCCTCGTAAAATCCCTTGTAATGGTGCCGCAAATGTATCAGCTAACTGGAAAAATAAGCTATAGGTCATAAAACTAGCAGTTAGTTGAACGAACTCTGGATCATGACCATAGAGACTGGCAACATTTTTTCTAAAAACATACAGAAAAGAAAGGGTTAAAATTGCGAATGCCATAGCTGATAGTCGTCCGATTTTTATGTATTTCTTAGCATCCTCTTGACGTTTAGCACCAACCTCGTAAGAAACAACAATAGCCATTGCTGTTGAAATGCTCATAGGAAAAGCGTACATGAGAGATGAAAAGTTCATGGCAGACTGATGACTAGCTATTATCAATGATGAAAACTTCGCCATAATCAAGCCAACGGCTGAAAAAATAGCAACTTCAGCAAATACAGTCCCACCAATAGGTAACCCCAGTTTTATCGCTTCTTTTATTTTATTCCTGTCTAAAGGTAGTCGGTTTTCTAAATGTAGTTCTTTTAATTTTTCTTGTTTAAGAAGGACTAGTATAGATATACCCAACAAGGCCCAATAAGCCATAGAGGTCCCAAGTCCAGCTCCAGCTCCTCCCAACTCAGGAAAACCAAAGGCACCATAAATCAATAAATAGTTAAAACCACTATTGAGAGGGAGTAATAAAAGCATCAAATACATGGACAACCTTGTTAACCCAAGTGCATCCAGTAACGAACGAATGACACTAAAGAGTAGGAGAGGAATAATCCCTATTGCTAAAAACCATAGATAACGAACTGCTATATTTGCTACCGTCACTTCTAATCCCATATTATTTAGAACTAGAGGAGCAACCAGAAAAACTAAAACAAATAGAAAAATGGATAAGCCAAGCGAAAGATAAAGAAACTGATAGAAATCAGAAGCCACTTCTTCTTTTTTCCCACGTCCTAAATGATGTCCAACTATTGGAACTAAGGCAGAAACAATACCTGTTAAAAAAGTAAAGAAAGGATTCCACAAGCTAGTAGCCATTGAAACACCAGCTAAATCAATAGTATTGTACTGGCCGGTCATGGTTGTATCGACAAAGGAAGCCGAATAATTTGCGAATTGATAAACCAAAATAGGGAAGAAAATCTTAAGAAATAAAATGAACTTGTCTTTAAAATGATCGGTTTGATACATACAGACTCTCTCTAAATTTAAATTTTATAGAGCAGTATTTCATCTAGTATTTATAGACAATCTGTCCATTACAAATAGTGTATTTTACCTGCCCTTTTAAAGTTTCACCGATAAATGGTGAATTAGCTGCTTTAGAAGCAAAATGTGTGTCTACAATTCGGTCAGCTTTATCATCGAAAATGGTAATATCAGCTGGACCATTTTCAGCCAAATAACCTGCTTCAAAATGATACAATTTAGCTGGGTTTACTGTCATTTTTTCTAATAATTCCATCAAGCTTAGCTCACCAGCTTCGACTAAGTAAGTTAAACCAAGTGACAATGAAGTTTCCAGTCCTGTCATACCTGAAGGAGCTTTGGTGATATCTTCGACATTCTTTTCATCAGCATGGTGAGGCGCGTGGTCAGTCGCAATGACAGAAATGACACCAGACTTGAGTCCTTCGATAACTGCACGGCGGTCAGACTCCAAGCGAAGTGGTGGATTCATCTTAGCGTTACTTCCCTTAGTCAAGAGAAGCGCTTCAGTCTTAGAGAAATGTTGCGGTGCTACTTCTGCAGTTACGTTTGCTCCCAAACCTTGAGCGAACTCTACAACCTTAACACTTTCTTCCTTGGATAAGTGCTGGATATGAACATGGGCTTTTGTTGCATAGGCGATCATGACATCACGTGCAATCATTGCATACTCTGCAACCCCTGTAGCGCCACAAATATGGAAGTGTTCTTTAGCAATATTTTCATTAAAACCTAGCGTACCATTCAGACCAGGATCTTCCTCGTGTAAGCTGATAAAGGTATTGAGTTTTTTAGCCTCTTCCATAGCTTCCTTGACCACTTTACTGCTTTCAAGCGGAATACCATCATCTGAAAAACCAACGGCTCCAGCTTCTAAAAGCGCCTTAAAGTCAGTCAAGTCTTGGCCATTAAAGTTCTTGGTAATCGTTGCTACAGACTTAACATTAATTTTTTCCTTTGCCGCAGATTGAAGTACTTCCTGCAAAGTCTCAACATCTGAGATGGTTGGATTGGTATTAGCCATCATAACTACAGTTGCAAATCCACCAGCAGCAGCTGCAAGGGCTCCTGTATGGATATCTTCCTTGTGAGTTTGACCAGGTTCACGGAAATGAACATGGATATCAACCAAGCCGGGTGCAACTACAAGACCAGTTGCATCAATGATCTCTGCATCTTTCTCACTAATTTGTGGTGCAATTTTGACAATTTTACCGTCTTCAACCAAGACATCACACACTTGATCCAAACCAGACTTAGGATCCATTACTCGACCATTTTTGATTAGTAACATCTGCTTTCTCCTTTATTCGTAGAAATCCACTTGGGTATCCAATAACTTATCACCATCATAAACAAACTTAGCTGAAAAGAAGGGTTTGTCCTCTAAAAGCCACTCTACGAAGGTGTGGTCTCCTTCCCAGGTTGGTTTGCTTAAAACCTCATCATAAGGAACCCATTCTAAAGTCCCTTCATTACAGTCAATCAACTCACCTTCGAACTCAGTTACTTTAAACACATAGGTGTACCAGTCTAAATCTGGTGTAAATTCAGGAAAGGTGATTACACCTTTAAGAACTGGCTTAGCCTTCAATCCTGTTTCTTCTAAAATCTCGCGGGCCGCACATTCTTGTGGAGTTTCTCCACGCTCTAACTTTCCACCTACACCGATCCATTTTCCTTCATGGACATCATTAGGCTTTTTATTGCGATGAAGCATGAGCAGTTCTTTTCCATTATCAATGTAGCAAATCGTCGCTAACTGGGGCATATTATTCTCTCCTTATCTAAGCCAATCAATCGGCTCTTGTCCTGTCTCTGTTAAGAATGTATTGGCCTTAGAAAAAGGCTTGGAACCCCAAAATCCTCTGTAAACGGAAAGAGGACTTGGATGGGCGGATTCGATAATCAAATGCTTGGGATTGGTCACCAATGATTTCTTCTTGCGTGCATAAGCACCCCAAAGAACAAAGATTACAGGTCTATCTATATTATTGACAACCTTAATCACTGCATCCGTGAAAGGCTCCCAAATCTGACCAGCATGACCATTGGCCTGGCCAGCTGGAACAGTCAAGCAAGCATTTAGAAGTAAAACGCCTTGCTCCGCCCAAGACGTTAAATCGTGTGAAGATTTAAGCCCAACATCATCAGCAAGTTCTTTTAGAATATTTTGCAAAGAAGGAGGTGCTGGGATATTATCTGGAACAGAAAAACTCAAACCTTGAGCCTGACCAGGACCATGATAAGGATCCTGACCAAGAATCACCACTTTAACCTCTTCAAGAGGAGTTGTTAAAAGAGCCTGAAAAACTTTTTCCTTGGCCGGATAGACAGTTTCTTGTGCATAAACCTGTTCCATAAAGTGATTGATTTTCCCAAAATAACCTTCCGGTAATTGCTCCTTAATCAAGGCGTGCCAAGATGAGTGTTGCATAGCTTTCTCTCCTTTACCGTATCCATCGAAAAGCACGTCTTAATTCATCCGTACCATTTTTAAAAAAGCATAAACCATGTGCAAGTATAATCTTATCAGGTTTCCAGTTTAACATACGGGAAAAGGAAGTTTTTGCTTCCCTTTGTCTTCCTATGAAAGTCATCCGATAATCGATAGGAGTTTGTCCATCAGGGGATGTTACACGAGCTAAACGATAGAATCTTCTGCGGATTGGACTAGCTATCTTTTCCGGTTCAAAATTCTCTATGAGGTCTGTCACAATCAGTGTTTTAGTTGATTTATGAAAAAATACCACCTCTTCAATGACTGAACTTCCCTTAAAAATGAGTTGTTCAATCTCATCAGACCATAAGTCAGGAGCCTTATCTGTTAAGGGAGCATCAAATACAACCTTGACTTTCTGACTTTTCGCTCTCTCTTCTACTCCTGGACTAGACCATGCTTGCGCATGAGGATATCTTTGTTTCCAATCTGCAATATAGGCGTAGTGAATCTTATTTGGTGAAATCAGGTAAGCCACTTTGCCCAAAGCGTTCAGTTCAGTAAAAAGTTTCTCATTTGGAGCAATAGGAGAATGAATCCAAAGTTTGTCATCATTTAACTTAATCACCGTCATACGTGTCTGAAAAGGAAGTTTGAAGACCTTCATATCCATTTGTATCAAATCACCATCTACTATCCAGATATTTTGATCAACTTCCTTTAGTAAATACAATGGTTCATAAAGAGAAAGAGGTGGCCTAGACATCATTTACTACTCCTTCGTTTTTACTGCCTCTATTATAGCAAAAAGTGGCTATGGAAACCACTTTTTACAGTTTATCTAAGAGTTCTAGCAGAGCCTGATAAGAGTCAACTTCGTAAGTCGGCTTGGCTTGTGTGTGATTTTCGAGGTGATGAGGGTTGTACCAGATAGTGGCAATCCCAGTATTATTACCACCTTGAATGTCGGCGGTTAGGGAATCTCCAATCATCAGCGTCTTTTCTTTGCTAAAACCTGCAATCTGCTGACCAATTTTTTCATAGAATAGTGCATCAGGTTTTTGAGTTTGCAACTGCTCTGAGACAAAAACTTGGTTGAAATAGGGAGCCAGACCTGATTGAGCCATACGACCTGTCTGAATTGTAGTTATCCCGTTGGTGGCAGCGTAGAGTTCATAACCACGATCAATAAGGCTATCTAAGAGTTCCATGGCCCCAGAAAATACCTGCCCCTGTTGAGCTAAATAAAACTGATAACGTACAGCTAAGTATACGCCATCCTTTTCAATTCCAAAATACGAAAACAATTTTGAAAATCGTGTATTAACTAATTCCTGTTTTCTAATCTTTTTAAGCTCCAAATCCTTCCAGAGAGACTTATTCATTGGAACGTAATAATCTTTATAGGCTTGAATATCGGTAACACCTTCTTCTTTTAGAAGTTGCGTTAAAGCTACATCCTCGGCAGTATCAAAATCAAGCAAGGTATGATCAAGGTCGAAGAGTAAAAATTTATAAATCATCTATTCATTGTCCTGTATTCAGTATTCTTTATATAATATACTTCAAAGTATAACACAAACAAAACTATTAACCAAGTGTGGTAATTTTAAGTTGACAAAATTGAACTAAAAAAATTAAATCTAAAAGCTCTAAAATTACTAGTTAAACTTAAAAAAAATATATTAAATTACTAAAATGTGACAGAAATAAAGGATATCATTTAAGCATAAATCTGATACTAATTTTCTCCTAATTTTATGAGAAATGCAACTGTTATTATATATTATTTGTCCGTTGAAAACATAACTTATATAATAATTCGAAAAACTTACATTTTCATAATAATTTGACACCTTAAACATTGATGTCCATGTTTTATTGTGATATAATTCACGTTATAGGGGAGTTTTAGTGTTAGACTAGGAGGAGGCTTGGTTAAGGTTTGTCTATAAAATTAACCTATATTATTAACTCGTCTTTCAGTTAATGATTGACACTACTTTATATTATATTTAGAAACTATCTTAAATTTATAAGAAGGATGTATATGATGAACAAAAAGAAAAAGTTTAGTATTTTCTCATTTTTGATCGTTGTATTGACGACTATTTTCGTATTTAGTTTGAATAAAACTTTTGCTGAAACTCCTGAGGTTTCAGTTTCTGGAAAATTTGTTGATACAATCCAAAATGTTAAAGTATCAAATAATGAAGGCGGAGATCTCAACTGGGACTTGCAACAGTGGGCAACCTTCCGAATCAACGCTGATTATAATTTGTCTGGAAAAAATGTTAAAGCAGGAGATTCAACTGTAGTTACTGTTCCAGATGCTTTGATGATTACTAATACTTCGTTCAAGATTCGTGATATCAATACAAATGAGATTATCGCAAATGCTGAAGTAAGCCCAGATAATAAATCCATTACAATTACCTATACGGATTATGTTGAAAAACACTCAGATACAAGCGGATCATTCTTCTTTTACGCTCGTATCGATTTCAAAAAACACCCACAAAAAGGTGAGGTTCCAGTAGAAATCACCATTAACAAAGAAACAAAAATTGCTGGTAAAGTTTCATTTACTGGTGTTGGCGATGGAAATCCTAGACTTTTAACAAAGACTAGTTGGGTAAACGCAGGGGACCAAAGGGAAATTCAATACACGATTTCTGTCAATCGTACAAAACAAAATATTAAGAATGTTACACTCGAAGATCACTTACAATTTACGAATGCTTCATACGTAAAAGATAGCATTAAAATTATTAAAGGTAAATTCTCTTATGATACTGGTGAGTGGGTATTCTCTGATAGAGTTGATGTAACAGACCAACATAAGATTACAATTAGCGAAGATGGTCAATCATTTGTTATCGATTTAGGTGATGTTACTGAAAATGACCAATATCGTATTGCTTATAATGTTCGTTTAAATTATGATCCAGCCGACGGAGAGGTCTTGAAAAATGAAGCAACTCTTAAAGGTCTAGGTATTGAAACCAAAAATGTAACGAATGCTGCTGCCGTTCAAATTGCTGGTGGTTCTGGTGTTGGTTATGTTTTCTCAATCAACATTCATAAAGTCGATGATGCTAACCAACCACTTAAAGGTGCTAAGTTTAGAGTCGTTCGTCAAGCTAATAATCAAGTCATTGGTGAGTTTGAATCAGATGAAAATGGTAATATTGCTGTTGGCAAACTGTTAAAAGATAAATATATCTTAACTGAAATTGAAGCCCCTTCAGGTCATATCATCAAAGAAGCCGATACTGTGGTTAATGTTGAAGATTTTGGAGCAGATCATTCGGTAACCAAAACGATTGTGAATCCGAAGGAAGAAACTACAACAACTACAACCACCACTACAACTACGACTGAAGAAACCACAACTACTACCACAACAACTGAAGAGCCTAAGACTACTTCAACCACAACTACTGAAGAACCTAAGACTACTTCAACTACAACTACTGAAGAGCCTACAACTACTTCAACAACAACTACAACTGAAGAACCTAAGACTACTTCAACTACAACTACTGAAGAGCCTACAACTACTTCAACTACAACTACTGAAGAGCCTAAGACTACTTCAACTACAACTACTGAAGAACCTAAGACCACTTCAACTACAACAACTGAAGAGCCTAAAACTACTTCAACTACAACAACTACTGTAGAAGAACCTAAAACTACAGTAACTACAACAAATGATAAACCTGGACTTCCTAAAACTGGAGAAGGCAAAGGTACATTGGTTACTATCATTGGATTTGTAACTTTAATTTCATCCATTATTTTGGTAGCATTTCTACATAAATCAAAAAAAGACTAATTCTAAATTAGAGATTAGGTTTGATTAGAAGTTCAAAAAGGATTTACTTTTTAAAAGTAAATCCTTTTTTGTATGATTAAAGATAAAATTCGATAACTAGTTTTGTTTAGTTATCGATAATAAAGAATTTTAGTCCTTTTCACCAAGTTTGCTATTGATGGTCATCATGATACTTGCAATCTTTTCACCCCAATATGGATCAGAAGCGTAAAGAGTGTTCATTCCAGATGATTTATTTCCAAGATGAGTTCTACCTTCATCAATATAATTCTCTCGGATCCATTTAGCAGCCCCCAAGATTCCTTTGTCGACATTGTCAAAACTCTTAGCTGAATGATACGGAGTAGTATCGTAGGCTGCAATACCAAAGAAGTTATTTTTATCGTTAGCAATTTGACTACGTCCCCACGAACTTTCTAAGGCACTGTGAGCCATTAGATAGAGTGCGTTAACCTGATAACGTTTCTCCGCTTCTTTAAAGACAGCTCCTTTACCTGCGAGACGACTTCCGTTAATATTCATTAGAGAATAAACTTTATCTAGTTCAGCTGCTGTATAATTGGTTGGCTTTCTTAAGTCTCGATAGAGGAATGGATTCTCGACTTTAAAGGTATCAAAGTTAACACCATCCGATGAATAGTATTTTTTACCAATTGCCATAGATGAACTATGAGGTGCTACACGAACGCTTGTATATGGTGATAACTCGTGGTAAATATAACGACCGTCACTCGTATAATGAGGGATAAACTCGTCACTTGCATTCACAGCTACAAGGTCACTCTTATTCATAAAGCCTGAAAGTCCAGAAATTTGGACTGGTAATCTATCTCCTTGAGATCCTGAGGCAGAAACAGCAACGATAGAACCTTGAGAAATATAGCTAAGTCTACTACCAGAGGCGCTATAAACATAGGCTATAATTGGTTTTACCTTATAGTAAGTTGATGCAGACGGATTAGAAATCCATTTTCCATTATTCTCGAAACTATAATCTTTACCTTTGATTTTAAGAGTTCCAGTAGCATATTGTCCATCTTCTTTCAGATAATACCAAGCATTGTATGAGTTATCAAATATCCACTCACTTTTGGCCATATGGCCACCTGATTTAAGATAGTAGGACCCTTGCCATTGATTTTCAGCATAAGTCCCATCTGGTTTTAAGTAGAACCAGCTATTGTACTGTTTGTCAAAAATCCATTCACTTTGTGCCATAGCACCACTATCTTTTAAATAGTATTTCTTTTTCCAGGTGCTACTTACCATTACACCTTCCGCATCAAAGTAATACCAGCGGTCTTTAATTTTTTCCCATTTATTACGAGTTATTTTACCGGATGCATCAGCGTAATACCACTTGTTAGAAATTTTAACCCATGAAGATTCGGCTAATGCACCGCTCTTATTAAAGAGATACTCTTTGTAAATCGTATCACTGAGCATGGTTCCGTCTTGGTTAAAGTAATACCAGATGTTCTTAATTTTTTCCCACTTATTACGAAGAATTTTCCCATCTTGATTACCATAGTACCATTTATCACCAATTTTAGTCCAAGTGTTAATTGCTAAAGCTCCACTACTATTGAACAAATAGTCTTCGTAAATGACATTACTAAGCATGATACCGTCTTGATTAAAACGATACCAATCTCCAGAAATACTAGCCCATTTATTTCGAGTTACTTTTCCTTCTTCAGTCGCATAATACCATTTATTTTCAAGTTTCACCCATGATGATTCCGCTAGGGCTCCACTCTTATTGAAAAGATAGTCGTTAAAGACAGTATTGCTAAGCATGGTACCATCCTGGTTAAAATAATACCAAACTCCAGCAATCTTCTTCCAATTTTTGACAGCCTTTTTATTTTCATAATAACGCCATTGGCCATTCTCTTTTTGCCAACCTTCTTTGTTGACCTCTTCAGTAATTTCTTCTGTTGAAGAGTTATCCTTGGTAAGGGCTGTTTCTTGTTTCTGTGTGGTTTGAGAAGAATCCTTTTCTGCCTTGTTTTGTGTTTCGTTCTGATTCTGCTTATCGTTCTGCTCTTGACCTTGAGCTTGCTTTATCTCTTTATTATCCTTACTAGTTCTATTTGCTACAGTTTTGTCAGAACTTTCTATTTTATTTGTAGCTTGGTTTTCTTCAGCCAACACTGTTGTTTTTGAAATACCTGCAATGGAAAGAACAACAGAACTTGCTAGTAATATCTTTTTCATTTTTAACCTTTCAATTTTATATTCCCTAAATTTTTTACTTCTTACTTATCGTTTTAAAGACAACATTTATCCACTTTATTATACAATATAATTTTAATTATAAAAGTAAGGTCTTTAAGAAGAAAGAAAGTTGTAATATTGTTAAAACAATTTAGAAATAAAAGTCAACAAAAAGTAGTCGTTCTGATATTGTTCGACTACTTTTTTTGTATTATCAATAATTAACTCTCTATTACTCTGCTAGTTTTATTAGTTAGAAGTGGATGTATAATAATAGATAGAATGGCTAAGATTGCAAAACTGATACCGACATACCAGTATGGTGCATCAAGTGTGGTTGAACGACCAGAAAGATTGACAATACCTCGGAATAGTGTCCCTGTTGTAATAATAGCTACTGCCGAATTCCATAAATTAAGGCTAATTCTGGAAAAATATGGAAGGACTTTGAGCAAGATTGCTAGTATTATCCCACCGACCAGAGGTACGGTGAACAAGTAATGCATGTAAACTGATGTCTCTCCAAAACTGAATGCTTCATAAATTCTAGAGAAGGCAAAGAAGAAAATCGTAATTAGTGTATAAGAGATGGCAGTTTTTTTAAAACGTTTTTTGTTAGGATTAATAACCGATGTAGACAATATCACTCACCGCCCTTTCTGAAATTTTGTTTCCTCCAGTCGTTGGTTTATTGATAACCTGACCGTTGAAGTAAAGTGTAGAGGAACCCCCACCATCAAGATTGTAAGCTGTTTTTGCACCGTATGATTTCATGACTTCAGCCATTTGGTACAGGGATAGACCCTTGCTTTCAGATGTACGTCCGTCAGAAACTACAATAATGTAGTGGTTTTCATCGATAATACCAATAGCTGTACGTGGATTCGAAGCCATAGCTTGTCCAACTTCTTGGTTTTTTCCTACTACTACTTCACCATTTTCAACCAAGGCAGGACCAAAAGCTAAGAGATTAACAACTCCGTCTTTGACTAGTTGGTCAGCTGAAATCTGATCCTCGTAAATAATCTTGAAAGAACCATCTTTATAAATGGCTAAATCACCATTATTAGAATTTTCACGGACAGTATCACGATAGACAACGCCATTACGGATAACATAACCTGAAGAATTGGCACCGTAATAGTCACCATTGACTGCTAAAATTGCATCATTATCTGCAGCAGTGACAGATGTTTTAGCTGTTACGTTTGTTCCAAATGAGTTTTGAGCAAATGCTGTTTTTAGATATTCTGATGAACTTACTGTAACATCTGCAACGTAGACTTGCGTATTATTGACCGTTGTTTCAGTCAAATTGATGGAGATATTATCATCCTTATAACTTGAGTCTGTTACTGTTGCTGTTTTAGCTGCTTGGCTTGCCGTGGCAGTATTTGTACTAGTGCTAGTTGTTGCTACTGTCGAAATAGTTTCAGCGAGAACAAAGGTCTTCAGCATAGAGTAGCTAAAGGATCCTGTCAAAAGTAATGCGACAACCGAAGCATAAGCATATCGTTTCTTTAAAAATTTCATAGTACAGTTGATGTCCTTTCCTTAAAAATGAATTTCTTCTGAACGGTCCAAGAAACAGCAAAGAGAAGGATGCCGACGATAATTTTGGCAATCAGAAGGTTGATACCAAAGACTGTAAAGAAGAGACGAATCAGTAGCGTGTCTAAGACAAAGAGTCCGACTGCTAGACCAAAGTATCCCACTCCTGTTTTCACAATGCTATCGTCGTTTTTAAAGACTAGTTTTTTATTTGTAGAGTAGTTAAAAACGTAGCTTGTTACACGAGCTAGTCCGTTTGCTAGAAAGATTCGTAGACTCGTCGGAACTGTCGGCAAAATCAAGATTGCTAGGGCGTAAACGACATAGTCTACAACAAAGCTACTGAGAGATGATAAGGCAAATTTAAAGATATTTTTATAAATCATGAGCCCGTCCTGGATTGGGCGGAAGTGTGAAGCCTCATTGTCATTAATATAGACAGTTTCAATAGGAACTTCTAAAATCTCATATTCTTTTGTAGCTTCGAGCAACATATTCATTTCATATTCGTAACGTTGGCCTTCAATCTTAAGCATAAACGGTATCAAGTTTGTTGTAAAAGCACGAAGTCCAGTTTGTGTATCTGTTACACCTACTCCTGTTTGAAGTTTAAAGAGTGCTTTTGTCAAGCTATTTCCGAAACGGCTACGAAGGGGTACTTTACCTGTGAAGGCCCGCACACCCAAGATTAGCTTGTTAGGATTTTCAGAAGCTTTGTTAGCCGTACGGAGAATATCCCAAATCTTATGCTGCCCATCTGCGTCTGCCGTTACAACCGTTCCATAGCTATTTTGTTGTTGGATATAATCAAAGGCCGTTTTAAGCGCTTGGCCTTTACCTTGGTTCACTTGGTGACGGAGCACCGTAGCATATTGTTCTGCTTTATCAAAGATATTTTGACACTTTGATGAACCACCGTCGTCGATAACTAGAATACGAAAATCACTCTTTTCGTGGATTTTTTCGATGAGTTTGATAAGTTTATTATCAGGTTGATAAGCTGGAATTACTATATAGTTCATACCGGCACTCCTTTCTTAGTGATGGTATAACTATACAGAACATCGCTTAAAACTACCTTATATCAGTTTTCTTTAAGAAAAAGTACAGAATAATTTAATGTTTTGAAAAGATTGTAAATCGTTATTTGTAATAAATATACATAATATCCTTTAAATGCTTCAAACTTCACTTAACAAATCATTCAAATAAAAAAGTCAGCCCCAAAGGGTTGACTCATGTTAAATCTTTGACTAAGACTCACTTATTATCGTGTGTCACTTTTAATAGTGAAATTCCAAAGAATCCCATTAGAATAGCTACGATTGTATAGAATAATTGAGAATTTGACTCACCTGTATTTGGTAACTCTGTTTGGTCCGCTACAGATTTTGACTCTACTTCTGTTTCCTTTTCGGAACTAGAAGTCTGTGCCTGGCCAGGTTCTGAACTTGAACCAGGAGTTGGTTCTACTGTGGTTGTTGTTAGCTCTACTGTCGTGGTTGTTATTGGCTCTACGGTTGTGGTTGTTGGTTCTACTGTCGTGGTTGTTGTTGGCTCTACGGTTGTGGTTGTTGGTTCTACTGTCGTTGTTGTTGTTGGCTCTTCTGTTGTTGTTGTTGACTCTTCTGTCGTTGTTGTTGGTTCTTCTGTCGTTGTTAGGATTTCCTTTTCATATTCATAAGTAATATGAACTGTTCCATTTTTTAACGTTCCAGTTTCCGAATCAGAAGAAGTCGAGAGTCCAACAAGACGATATGTGATTCCATCAACCATTATTTTGTCAGGACGTTCAATTCTATTATCTCCGACTTTGTATGTAACCAACTCTCCAGTTGAATCATAGATAGGAAATTCAGAAATCTTGTTGTATGTTTCTTTTAATTTTTGGTTAGTACCTTTGATAAGATAATCTATAATTACATTACCTGTATATAAAGCCGATACATCTTGGTCAGCCATATCTTCTTTTTCAGATACATAATAAACTACTTTCGTGTTTGCCCTTAGAGTAAATTTATCAACATAATTGAAAAAAGTTGATTTATCTATATTGGTATCTTCAGGAATTCTTGTCCAATCACCATTATTTGGGGTAATATAGGTAGTTGGATTGGACACTGACTTGATAAGATGACCATTCCTTACATAACTTTCATCAATAGATGAAGGCTCTCCCATACCACCAATGTCGTCACTATCCAAATTGGCAGCAAAATAATGGTTAGAATATTCTTCTAAATTTTGAGAGCCGGTTTCATAACTCATAACACCACCTTCTTGACTAGATTTCCAAACCATTCTAGCATCAATTGCTAAGTATTTGATTTTTTTAGCTTCTTCCATTGGAACTGTGACTTCTACTTTGTAAGCTTGACTATTATCAAAATTGGTAAACAAACCATAAGATTCAACTTTACCATCTGTCATATAACCATATTCGTAGTTGCTGGTATTGACTACGTAAGGTGTTTTTCCTGCTTCCAGTTCCTCAACGGTCGGAGTATTAAGGGTTTCGCGATCATATTTTTCTGTATCATCAAAGCTAATCTCTGTCATTGGCTTATTGACATTGATAGGATTGCCCTTAGCATCTCGTGTACCAACAAGAGTGAATTGTACCGTAGCATTCTTAATCTTTGGAACTCGAATCAAAAGATCATTTACTGTTTGTCCATGGTCACTAGTATGCATTCTCTGGTAAGCAACTATATAGCTATAAGTGACACTCTTCCCATCTTTAGTTATAGTAGCATTCTGTCCCTCTACGTTAACATGGCCACCTTCAGAAATAACATTATCGTTTAGTTTTGTTTCTACGTTATTTTCTTCTGTTACAGCAATAGATGATTCGAATGATTTGTTAGAGTCATCAATTTGGTTTGATTTAGAAGACTCTAGTTTTGAGATGCTATTATCACTATAACCCGAATTTTCTTGGATAGCAATAGTTTCTGTACTTATATTCTCATCAGATTTAACAATGAATTGTGTATATGAATTCAATACAAAAATTGAAAATGATGTAAGCCCTAATTTTACTAATTTATTCATTTGAAAAGACTCCTGTTAAAAATACCAACTATAAAAACAAAATCACTTGTCTAAATAACCATAATCTATTGTAAACGAAAGTTAATTAAAATGTAAGGAATTATACAATTTACATACTTTATGAACGTTTTTTTTATATTTTTTTAAAAGTAACAGAGTCATAAATATTTATAATTAACTAGCTTAAGCCCCTTCGCTTATACTAGAACAGTATATCTTCTTTTATTCTATTTTATCTCTTAATTTCTCGACAAAGAGATAGGCCGCAGGACAGGTTAAAGTGTTTTTGATAGTCAGATTATTGATTTGATAAATTTTTTTACGGTCGGTATGTGGAAATTCTCTACAAGCCTTGGGACGAACATCATAGATGGAACAGAGATTGTCACCACCGAGAAATGGACATGGCATTGACTTAAAGACCTTATCACCGTCTTCATCTACCTGTAGAAATTCATCTTCGAAGGCTGGTAATTTCATTTTAAAGTACTTGGCAATGCGTGTGATATCTGCTTCTTTAAAGTCTGGTCCAAGGCTCTTGCAGCAGTTTGCACAGGCTGTACAATCAATTTCTTCAAAAACTTCCTGGTGAATTTCAAGGGCAATCTTATCTAGGTTTTTTGGAGCTTTCTTTTTCAGATTTCCAAGAAATTTACGATGCTCTTTTTGCTTTTGTAAAGCTAATTGGTGATAGTATTCGATATCGATTTCTTTTGACATAGATTCTTTAACATCCTTTTCTGAAACTAGTATACCATAACTGAACATAAATAAAAACTACTGCCGTTAAGGCAATAGTTTTTACAAGATTAGTTAACTGCGACCACCTCAACCATATCTTTGCCAAGTAAGATTAAATACTTTTCAACTTGATCTATTTGGTAAGAACGAGACAAGGCTTCTGCATATAGAGATAATTGACCTCTATAACGTTCAATCAGTTGACTTGGATATTCATAATGATCTGTCTTGTAGTCAAAGAGAACAATTTTATCCTCATAAACTAGATAACCATCTAAAATCCCACGGACAACAAAGTCTTCCTGACTCTTAGTATCCCGTTTTAACATAGAGAAGGGTTGTTCTCGATAAAGTTTATCTTGATTTGCAAAAATCTCTTGACCAAGAGCTGTATCAAAGAAGGGCAAGATTTTTTCTAGATTAACTTTATCTTTAACAGCTGAAGTTGCCTGAACTTGCTCCAAGGCTTCTGCCAAGGTTTCCAAAGTAGGTTTCTTAGCGAGATTGATTCGTTGCATGAGTTCATGGGTAGCACTACCAATCTCAGCTCCAGTGACTTCTTCTGTCTTGGAGAAGTCTGGAAGTTCAAACTGAATCATAGTTTCTTTTGGTTTAGATTGACCAGCTACTACTACACCTTCCATATCCATGACTGGTTCATAAAACTTCTTAATCTGGCTTGGGGTCTGAACACTCGGAAGATTAATCGCTGCACGGTGGATTTCATTATACACTTCCACTTCTTTCAGCATTTCTAAAGCTTCCCTAATGGCATCAGACTGACGGTTGCTTGCCTGAGAAAGATCTTGGAGCTGGTTTTTAGTTTCCAATTCTCCGATAGCTTCCTTGGTTAGGTCTTCTTCACCTTCAAAGCGCACACTAAAGTGTAAGTCCTCTTTAGAAAAAGCTTGATAGATGGCCCAAATCCAATCCTGGAAATTTTGAGCGTCAAGTCTTGTTTCACGAGTCAAAAGACCTTGCCCATTTGTCGGGTATTCTTTAGACTCTAACTTTTCCCTCGATCCCTTTCCGACTAGATAAAGTTTTTTCTCAGCACGAGTCATTGCTACATACAGTAAACGCATTAACTCAGAATAGCTTGCTAATTGGAGCTCCTCCTCATTTTGACTATAAGTCAAGCTTGGAATGGATAACTTAATCGTAGATGGAAGATATTCCTCTTTTGCATTTGTAGCTACTCTAGCCACATACTTAAGGCCAAGGCCATTTTTACGACTTAGGATAACTTCAGACATGGAATCTTGCTTGTTAAATTGCTGATCAATATTGAGAATAAAGACATATGGGAACTCAAGCCCCTTACTCTTATGAATACTCATAAGCTCCACAGCATCCTTAGGTGGAGCAACAGTGACACTGGCAAGGTCGTGCTTGGCTTCCAAGACTTGATCAATCATAGTTATGAAACGTGATAAGCCTTTAAAATTACTCTTTTCAAACTGGTCAGCTCGTAGTGCAAGGGCATAGAGGTTGGCCTGTCTAGCCTGACCATTTGGTAAAGCACCAACATAATCATAGTAGAAACGTTCGCTATAGATTTTCCAAATAAGGTCATAAAGCGAATGCGTTTTTGAGAACAAACGCCAAGAATTAACAGTTTCCAAGAAAAGGTTAAGCTTTTTATGGAGTTCAGATTTTATTAAATCCTTATGGAGGCTAGTTTGTGCTTGAGCATTGACTAGTTTTTCATAAAAGTTCTCTTGAACCTTATCCTCAGAATTTTGAAGAGCTAGACGAGCTAATTCATCTTCATCAAAGCTAAACATAGGAGACTTCATGAGAGCTACTAAAGCGAAGTCTTGCAGAGGATTATGGATAACTCGAAGAGTGTCTAACATAACTTGGACTTCTAAAGATTGTAAATAGTTGCTTTGAGCACCATCTGTCTTGACTGGAATCCCATACTCAGACAAAGCAAGTAAAACCTGGTCATTCCGACTTCTGCTGGCAGTCAAGAGAGCAATGTCATTAAAAGGAACACCTTTATCATTATGAAGATGCAATATCTCCTTAATGACCATTCGCATTTCACCAGTCAGTTTGTTGGTCGAAAAATCTTCCTCTTCCTTAGAATCACCATCAACATCCTTATCATACAAAAGAACTTCTGCCTTGTTTTCTGGATCTGGGTGTAAATCAGTATTTCCGAAAATAAGTTGATGCATACCGTCATAAGATATCTCTCCAACTTCCTCATCCATGAGATGCTTAAAGACGTCATTGGTAGCATTTAGTACTTCAGAACTACTACGGAAGTTTTGCTTGAGCAGTATTAACTGAGCTTCTTCACTATCTTGAGCAAAACTATGGAATTTCTCATTGAAGATTTGGGGATCTGCCTGTCTAAAACGATAAATAGACTGCTTGATATCTCCCACCATAAAACGATTATAGCCGTTTGAGAGGAGTTCCAACATTCTTTCCTGGATATGGTTGGTATCTTGGTACTCATCGACCATAACTTCGTGGAAACGTTCCTGATACTCTTTCCGAACTTGAGGGAAGTTTTCCAATATCTCAATGGTATAGTGACTAATATCCGCAAATTCGAAGGCATTTTCTTCGCGTTTACGCTTTCGATAGGCGTCAACAAAATCACTCATAAAAACTTGAAAAGTCTTTGCTAAGTCCCAAGACTCTTGATGATATTTTTCCTGGAATTTCAATAAAGTAATTTGGTCATTTAATGCAATTAACTTTTCAAACTTATCTTTTCTCTCTTGGTTGTACGCTTCTTTCAGTTCTAGGAGTTCAGCCTTGCGACTAGAATTTGTGAGAGCACGGCCACCCTTATCCTTAGAAATACTCACAACTCGCTCTAGAACTTCTTGATATTGATTAAAAGTTGATTCGTTGGTTAAAGCTCCAATTTCATCAAGAACTTGTTGGACAGCTTCTAAGTAGGCTGCTTTTCCAAATTCCTTGGCATCATTCTCAAGATGGTAACGGAAAAAACTTTCCAAATCCCAGAGTCTTTGCTGAATGTCTTGAGCCAACTTCTCTTTAGAACTTGTAAAATCGGCCTTTTCGAATCCTTTTAAGAAAGATTCCTGTAGCCAAGCCTGAGGATTACTTGTAGATTGCAAAAAGTCATAAATCATATAGACCTGTTTACGCAGTCCACGTGCATCCTTACTTTTACCCGCAAAGTTCTTGACCAACTGACTAAACTGTTCTTGTTCCTTACCTTGGTAGTGACTTTCGAAAACTTGTCGAAACACATCATTCTTTAAGAGGAGTTGCTCACTTTCATTCTCAAGAATCCGAAAGTTTGGAGCGAGGTCAATCAGATAGCCATGTTTAGCTAGAAACTTCTGAGTAAAAGAGTCCATAGTTCCGATAGCAGCGTTTGGTAAATCAGCTAATTGTCTTCCAAGATGATTTTTTAGCTCAAAATCTTGAGTCTCTTGGATTTGTTGGCTGATTTTCTTTTCCAAGCGTTCTTTTAACTCGCTTGCTGCCTTCACCGTAAAGGTTGAGATAAAGAGTTGGCGAATTTCTACTCCACGCGCTAGTTGATCAAGAATTCGTTCAGCCATGACAAAGGTTTTTCCTGAGCCAGCTGATGCTGAGACCAGAATATTTTGACCAGAACTGTAAATAGCTTGAATTTGCTCAGCAGTCTTCTTGGGTTTCTTGTCAGAATGAGCTTCTTCTATTTGCAACTTTTCAATCTCTTCTTGGGATAAAAATTTCATCGCTCCAACTCCTCTCTAATTTTATTAAACCATGATTCCTTATCATTGCTCTTTGCGACCTTATCTAATAATCTAGCCTGACCTAAATGGTAATTAGCTTCAAAACCAGTTATCGACTGATATTGTTGGACATAAGGAGCAATACTTCTGCCGTCTTCTGTATAGGGATTGATAGCAAATCTACCAGATAAAATCTTCTCTGCAGCTTTCTTATAGATAAGGGCGTTATAGTCCAGCAATAACTGGAATTCCTCATCAGACAACTGATAGGTCTTGTTTTTATTATATAGTTCCCCAAGGTTCTTTATCTCTTTTTCAAGAAATAACCCTTGATACTTCATAGTCTTAGTTGTTTCTGCTAAAGCCTTTGAAAGAGTTTTAACAGTTTGTAAGGACTGAACTGGCTCAGCCATCTCTAAATACATGGCACCAAAGAAGTCTGTATTTCCTTCTTTTTTAAGTGCAGCCAGATAGGTCGGTAACTGTGAATTAAGGCCGTTATAAAAGAGAGGGAAGTTAAACTGAGTTAGAGAAGATTTGTAGTCTACAACACCAATCGCATCACTTGTCTTTAAGCGGTCGATACGGTCGACTTTACCACGGACATAGACATTTCTGCCGTTTTCTAACTGAACAAAAGCTTGTTCCTTACCACCAAAGACTGCTTCTTCCTGAATGGTTTCAATTTCAGAATTGTGACGAAGAATGTGCCCAGTTGCACGCGCTACATCCAAAAGAACTTCTTTGGTTAATTGGGCTTCCAAACTTTCTTGATAAATCGCTTGAAACTCACGTTCTTGACTGGTTTCAGAAATTGCTTGTTCTAAACGACGGTCAAAAGGTGTATCAACAGGAAGTTTCATAGCGCGTTCAAAAATACGATGCAAGAAATTCCCATGGCTTCGAGCATCAGGTCGTAGACGCAATTCTTCCTGTAAGCCTAAGACATATCGAAGGTAATAACTGTATTCGTTTCGATAAAACTCTGTCAATCCAGAAGTTGATAGATAGAAATCCTGACCTTGAGGATACAAGGCATCTAAAGTATCTGCTGCTAAAGTCTTACTTCGTGGACTTGTAGGCAGGACGGGATTATCAAGACCTTGATCTTCTAATTTTCTCCCCATAACACGAGCTAGAACCTTAATAAAGGTCAAATCTTGTTCACTTGTCTCCATATCACCTTGCTGGTGATAAGCAACAAGACTAGACAAAAGACTGTGATAAGAACCAATGTCATCTGTTGATAGACTGCTTCGATCAATTCTCTTTTCAATCTTGCTAAAACCAAAATCCTGCAATTCTTTCAGATAAACCGACTCTTTACTCTCGCTTTCATTGAGTAAACTTGGCGCTGATAAGACCAATTGCTTCTTAGCAGAGTTTGCCAAAGAAAGCATGGTATAGCGATTTTTCTTAAGATTTTCTTGGCTAGCAATCAGCAATTGAGAGCCATCTTCAGTACCTTGGTTTAAAACTTCTCTTTCTTCAGCACTCAAAAGACTGGTATTTTGGGTGATTTTAGGTAGATGATCCTGGGTTAAGCCAAGTGCATAGATGTAATCAGAAGTCAAAGGCGAAATCAAATCATAACTTTGCACCAGAACCGTATCTACCGTTGCTGGGATTGTACGATAATTGGACAAGGACATCCCTGAATGAAGAAGAGCCAAGAAATCATCTAAAGCGACCTGAGAACCTTCAAATACAGTAGCAAATTGCTCCATTACATGACAAAATGCTTTCCAAACCTCCTCTTGTCTTTCTTGCTCTGTCGCATCCATCGTTTCAGATAAGGATTGTAATTGCTTGGTAACAGATGCATCCTTCAAAAAGTTATTCCATTTTGTAAGGATATTTTCAGTCTTTTGCTTACGACTGGATAATAAAGCTTCTAGTGGATTTAGGACACGAACACGCAGCTCATTTAATTTTTCTAAATCAAATTTTCCATGATGATTTTTTGTAAATTCTTGTTTAAAGTTAGAAAGACCATCAATACCTAAATAGCGGATATATTGTTCAAAGCTATCGATTTCTTCTTGAGTAAGGTCGGTATATAAGCCAGTTCGCAAGAGATTAATCAAATCTTCTTGACGGAAATAGTACCGTTTGAGACGTCCAACAGATTCTACAAATTGAGTCAAAGGATGATGAGCCATAGACTCACTTCTCCCCAGATAGAAGGGAATCTGATATTGATTAAAAATTGTCTGCAAGGACAATTTATAAGACTCTACGTCTCCTAGTAAGATACGAAAATTCTTATAGCTAAGTTCTGGCTCTTGGTGCAATTTCTGGCGAATACTACGAGCAACGAGCTCCAGCTCTTCTTTCTGTGTTAGACAAGACCAGATTTGCAAGTCTTCTCTATCCTTAGCATCCACTTCTATACTGAGTTCAGAATAATCATAAGCACTTTCCAGTAATTTTGAGGCCTTGGCAAAAGCATCAAGATTTTTATGTTCTTGACATGCATCTTCTGCCTGGGTCTGATATTTAAAAGCTAAATGACGTAGAAATTCAACACTGGCTTGATAGAGGTTCCCTTCACTAAAAGAACTATTATAGGCTCTCTTAGACGCATATACACCAATGATAATTTCAACACCCTTACGATGAAGCAAATCCACTAGGTATTCCTCTTCTGCAGAAAATCGGGTAAAACCATCAATGACAAGGGCAATCTTACTAAAATCACTACTTACCTTGTTTTCTTCGATAGCATCAATCAGATAGGATAATGGACTCCCCTGTGAAACTTGACCTTGATTTAAATAAGCTGTTATCTTTTCAAAAATCAAGATTAAATCAGAGCGTTTATCAGCATCTGTCAAACTTTCCAAGTCCAAAAAATTCATATTTGCCGTTGTCATTTCATGATAAATCTCAATCAGTTGCTGGATGAATTGAGGATCTTGTTTAATAGCCCCGTAAACACGTAAATCCTTAGGGTCAATCTCGGACAGACATTTATAGAAAGCCATACCAAGACCGATATCATCGAGACTTGACCTCTCAGGAATATCATTTAAAACCAGATAGCGAGCCATTTGGGCGAAGCGCGTGACTGTGATAGCAAAAGAAGCCTGCTGGCTTAAACATTCCAGCACGGCACGTTCCTTTTCAAAAGAAAGAGAGTTAGGGGCGATATAAAAGACTCGTTTGCCTTGGGTAACTAGTCCTTGAGCCTCCTTGGTTAGGATTTCTGTCAAAGAAGTCCGAATATCGGTATAAAGTAGTTTCATCTCTGCCTCGTTTGTTTTTGTCATTACCTTTTATTATATCATTTTTTAAGTCAAAACAGATTGATATAAAGTCCTAATTTTAACCTGTCCCATATCAAAAAAGTCGGAATAAAATCCGACCTTTTATAGTTATTAAGTACCAGAAAACAAGAGTACCCATAATTCCCAAAATGCTAAAATGTTAATCATGATATGGAGCAAAATGGGATAATAGAGAGAATGAGTTTTTCGGTAGAGGAATGCTACAATCGCTCCTCCGCTTGCATAGGTGAAAAAGGCAAGTGGTGTTATACCATCAGAAACATGCACATAGCCAAAGACACAGGCTGATAGTAAAACATCTCCATACCAAGGTGAATCTTTCAAAAATGTATTCATCAGAACTCCTCGATAAACCAATTCTTCTGTAATTGGTCCTAGCAGACAAGTAATAAGCAATAAATATAGTAACTCTTGTCGCCCTGTCATCTCAACTAATTCATTTAAAGCCATTTGATTGGACGTTGCTGGGGTTAAAAAGGAAAACACAATACCTGAAAGATGATTGACTCCATAAGCAAGAAGCAAATAAACTGGATATCTCCATTTCCACTTCAACTCAAAAGTTCTTCTACCTTCGAATACTAGTAAATAAAGAATAGCTAGAAAAGTAACGCTAAACTCTAAAAAAGAAAGAATTTGAAAAAATTCTCTACTAGCAGGTACAAGCCTACCTGCAAAATGATTAAAAATCCACCAAAATCATGTCTTTCTATAAATAATTACTAACAAGGCTAGTAAAATCTGTACTGTTCTTTTTTTCATGCCAAGTCCTCTGATTTTTTATCCATTATCAGCATAAATATTAAATATATTACTAATTTAGTATATCATATTTTCGTTATCGATCTACTAAAAACCTAAATAGAAATGGTATTTCACTTAGCTTTAGACTCATTTGCCTCAAAATATGCTATAATATAAGCAAAACACGAAAAAGGGAAATGCTATGATTAAACTACTTGCTCTGGATATGGATGGTACTCTTCTCAACGAAGCAAAGGAAATCCCTCAAGCTCATATTGACGCCATTCATAAGGCTATCGAAAAAGGTGTTAAACTGGTTCTATGTACTGGACGACCTCTCTTTGGAGTTCTTCCCTACTACAAGAAACTCGGTCTTGATTTGCAAAATGAATACGTTATTGTCAATAATGGTTGTTCTACCCACCAAACCAGCGACTGGAGCCTTATCGACTGGCGGGAACTTAGCAAATCTGACATCGAATACCTCAATGACCTTGCTGAAAAGAGTGAAGTCCAGTTGACTCTCTTTGATGAAGAGCACTATTTCGTTCTCGGAGGCAAACCAAATCCTATCGTTCAATATGATGCCACACTTGTCTTTGCTGACCTGACTGAAATCTCACTGGAAGAAGCTACTAGTGGTAAATATCGTATGTTCCAGGGAATGTTTTTAGGAACAAAAGAACAGACAGATGACTTTGAACAACAATTTGCTGATGAACTTTGTCAGAGATTTAGCGGTGTTCGTTCTCAACCTGTTATCTATGAGGCAATGCCACTCGGTACAACCAAGGCTTCTGCTCTATCTCGTTTGGCTGAGATTTTAGATATCCAACCTTCTGAAATCATGGCTATGGGTGATGCCAATAACGACATTGAGATGTTAGAGTTTGCTGGGCTGGGGATCGCCATGGGAAATGCCAGCGACCACGTCAAATCTCTCGCTGATGCCGTAACTGCTAGCAATGAAGAAGATGGTGTTGCACACGCTATTGAGAAATATATTTTGTAGATATATAAAAAGCAACTAACAGATAACTCTGCTAATTGCTTTTTATTTTTAGAATATTGCTGTCAATGCGGTAATAAGTCCAAAAACGATACCTGGTGCATTAGCTGCTGCCAAAGGGATATCTCGTTCTTTTTTAAAGAGACCGTAGTAAACCCAAAGACTGCAGTTAAGTGCAGCTACTGCTGGTTGGATAAAATTCCCTTTTTGACCAGCAAGGTTATTCATAATTTGAGGAATATAAGAGACATACATCATTACAGACATAAAGGTTGCAATCCAACCTAAAGTTTTCATTTGTTTTTCAGTCATTTTTTCTCCTTTCAAAAACAGTCTCAATTATACACTATTTTTTTAGATAGTGAAGTTTAAAAACCTATTTGTTAAAAACTTGTAAACTATCACAATCTTGTGATAAGGGAATCTTATTCATTTAGATAACTTACTTCTTCTCAATCGGTGCAACACTGGCCAAAAGTTTTTTGAGACCGACTTCTGGGAAGTTGATTTTTAATTCCTGTGTTGATCCACTACCTGATACTTCAAGGACAGTTCCTTCACCCCATTTTTTATGAAGGGCAATATCACCGATAGACCAGCTAGTTTCACTGGAAGCTGATTTAGAACCAGCCGCAAATTGTCCAAATGGTAAACCACTTGATTGGATCGATGTAGGCGCAGTATTCCGTTTTCGTTCTTGAAGAGCCTGTGCCAGACTCATTCCTTGACCAAATGTAGTGTTTCCACTTGTGTAAGAAGCTTTAAAACTTGTATTAGCTGGACGAGCCAAACCTTGATAGGTCAACAGATCTGAACTAATCTCGTTGATAAAACGGGTCGGACGATTGTAACTTGTACGTCCGAAAAGTAAGCGAGAGTTTGCGTTGGTCAGATAGAGAATCTTCTCAGCGCGCGTGATACCTACATAGGCCAAACGACGTTCTTCTTCCAATTCATCAGGATCTTCAGAGGCACGACTAAGAGGAAAGACATTCTCCTCCATACCGATAATAAAGACAACTGGAAACTCGAGTCCTTTGGCAGCGTGTAAGGTCATTAAGGTTACTTCTGACGTCTCCTGACTGCCTGAGTCCGTATCTGCAATTAAGGCAAGATCATTCAAGAAACGACTGAGTTTATCCAATCCAGTCTCCTCTTCTTGGCTTTCAGGATTGTCATCAAAGTTTTTGGTAACAGATAAGAATTCCTCAATATTTTCAACCCGAGCTTTACTCTCCAATGTTGCTTGTGCATTTAGAATATCGACGTAACCTGTTTTTGCAAGGACAGCCTCAACCAACTCTGTAATGGTTAATTGGTCCAGTTTCTCCCTCAAATCCAGAATCATATTGGCAAAGTCCCAGATCGACTGGGCTGCCTTACCCTTAATTCCTGATAACATGATATTGGCTGAAGCATCCAGCATGGACATTTCTTGCAAATTAGCAAAGTCGCGAATCTTCTCAACAGTTCCTGGTCCAATACCACGCTTTGGTTCATTGATGATACGCTCAAAACTGATATTATCACTTAGGTTGGCAATGAGATTGAGGTAAGCAATGATATCACGGATTTCTTTTCGGCTGTAGAACTTGGTACCACCAACCATAGTATAAGGAATATTAGACTTGAGCAGGGCCTCCTCAATAGTACGTGATTGAGCATTGGTACGGTAAAGGACTGCAAAGTCTTTGTGTAGGAAGTTTTGGCTTCGACCAAGTTCATCGATGGTTTTGGCTACAAAGACAGCCTCGTCTTGTTCGTCATTAGCACGATAGTAGACAATCTGTTCCCCATCCGCATTTTGAGTCCATAGATTCTTTGAACGGCGATTTTTATTGTTTTTGATGACATCATTAGCTGCTTGGAGGATGGTTTTGGTTGAGCGGTAATTTTCCTCCAACAAAACAACCTTGGCTTGAGGATAATCCTTCTCAAAGTCCAAGATATTCTGCATATCAGCACCACGCCAACCATAGATAGACTGGTCTGCATCCCCAACTACACAGATATTTTGAAAGCGTGAAGCCAGGAGTTTAACTAATTGATACTGGGCATGGTTGGTATCTTGATACTCATCAACGTGGATGTACTGGAACTTCTGCTGATAATAAGTCAAAACATCAGGATTTTGGTCAAAGAGACGCAAGGTCAACATGATTAAGTCATCAAAGTCCACCGACTCTGACTGGCGAAGTTCTTTCTGATAGGCCGTATAACACTTAGCTACAATTTGCGTATACATATCTCCTGCCTGGGCAGCGTAAGCCACATCATCAATCAGATCATTCTTAGCATTGGAGATAGTTCCCAAAATGGTTCGTTCATTCCACTTTTTAGGATCCAAGTTCAACTGCTTGAGAATACGTTTCATCAGTGTTCGCTGCTCACCTGGATCGATAATGGTAAAGTTACGATTGTAACCAATATGATCCGCATCACGACGTAAGATACGAACGCACATAGAGTGAAAGGTCGCTATCAAACAGTTCTGTGTAGCTGGATTGAGCCCATAGGCACGTTCTTTCATTTCACGAGCAGCCTTATTGGTAAAGGTAATGGCTAAAATATTCCAGGGATTAACCATCTTTTCATCAATTAAGTAGGCAATACGATGGGTCAAAACTCGTGTTTTACCAGAACCAGCCCCCGCCATGATCAGCAGTGGACCTTCTGTTGTTTGGACCGCTTCTGCCTGTCGGTTATTCATACCGTTTAATAAAGGGTTCATTTTCTCTTCCTATTCCTATTCTTCAAATCAATGTTTCTATTATATCAAAAAAGAATGAAAATAACTCTATCTGAGACAAGCTTCCTTTTTCCTAAAAAAAGAACACTAGCAAGTGTTCTTTTTATTTTAATCATGAATAGATTTTAAAAGTGTCAATAGCGCCTTTGCTGAGCGACGTCCAGCCTCTACGATAAATTCATCAAATGAAATAGAAGCTTCGTGGTTAGCATTATCACTCATGGCACGGACAACTAAGAAAGGTAGATTAAGCGCGTGAGCTGCTTGAGCGATAGCCGCTCCTTCCATCTCAACCGCAAGCACCTGAGGAAAATGTTCTTTTATAGCTTTAATCTTATCGTCACCCGCAATAAAACTATCACCGGTCGCAATCAAACCTAGATGCCAATTTTGGTCTAGTTTAGACAAGCTTTCTTGAATCAAGCTAACTAACTTTTTATCTGTTTCAAAGTAGAGTGGTTGTTGGGCCATTTGACCGTATTCATAACCAAAAGCAGTCACATCAACATCATGATAAGCTAGCTTATCAGCAATCACTACATCTCCAACTTCGATTCCTCCTGCTAAAGCACCAGCTGAACCAGTGTTGATAACAGCATCTACTTTAAAGTGGTTAGCTAAGATTGCTACACTCATAGCAGACATAACTTTACCAATTCCACTCTCGACCAAGACAAGCTCGACTGAACCAATTTTACCCGTATGATACTTATTTCCTAATACCGTCTCTTCTTGAGCGTTTTCTAAATGTTGAATCAGATAAACTAGCTCTTCTGGCATAGCTGCTATAATTCCAATTTTCATGACATTCCCCTTAAATAAATCTCATTGCTAAAACTAGCAAAATCAAGAGAAGAATAACAGCAAATAGAATCTTATTCAGTTTTGAGTTAAAAACATTTCTCTTAGTATTTTCAATTCGACGACTTTTATGGATTTGTGGTTCAACATCAATCGTTAGGGTATCTTGACTAAAACCATGGTCACTTGAACGTGAAGCTCTATAATGTTGAGATGAAGTCGATAATATCTTTGTTTCTTGATCATCTACTAAAGTAGAGCCAGAGATATCTTCACCACGATTTGCACGCTCGATTATTTCGTCTGTTAATAAAGGTTTTCCCATAGGTTCCTCCCCTATTTTTCTTGTAATTCCCAGTACTGGATAGCCATAATAGTCTTGGCATCACAGATATCACCAGACTGGATCAGTTGTTTAGCTTCTTCAAGACTAACTTCAAGTAATTCTAAAGTTTCATCTTCATCCTGCGGACGTGGATTCTTAACCTTCGTCAAATCACTTGCCAAATAAAGTTTTAATCGCTCATTACAGAAACCAATAGCAGAATAGAAATCGTACAAAAGAGTCAGCTTTCCAGTGTAGGCAGCTTCTTCTTCCAATTCGCGAAGAGCTGCCGCTTCAGGATCAGCGTTTTCTCCAATTTCTAGTTTTCCTGCAGGAATTTCAACAGAAACTTTCTCAATCGCCTTGCGATATTGCTTGACTAGAACAATCTTATTTTCTGGAGTAACTGCAAGAACACATACTGCACCATTATGGAAAATCAAATCACGTTGAGCTGTCCCTTTTCCATTAGGAAGTTCAACCTGGTCTTGTACCAATTGGAAAATAGGACCTTTATAGATTTCTCTACGGCTGAGTGTTTTCTCTTCAAATTCCATGGTTAGCTCCTATTTGTTTTTAGGATGGTGAGGGAGATGAGTTGCATATTCGTCTTTGTTAACTTGGCGGCCACGACCGATGGCAATAGCATCAGCAGGCACGTCTTTAGTAATGGTTGAACCTGCGCCAACAAGAGAGTTGTCTCCTAGTTCAACAGGAGCAATGATGGTTGAATTAGAACCAACAAAGACATTGTTGCCGATGACTGTCTTGAATTTATTTTTCCCATCATAGTTCACTGTTATAGTACCAGCACCAAAGTTGACGTCACTGCCAACTTCACAGTTACCAATGTATGTCAAATGGCCAGCTTTTGTATTTTCTCCAATGCTAGAACCTTTCACCTCAACAAAGTTTCCAATATGAACATCTTTTGCCAGGCTAGAACCTGGACGAATATGAGCGTAAGGTCCGACTGTAACACCATCAGCAACTGTGCTCTCCTCAATCATAGAGTTGGTAATCACTGCACCTGAACCGATAGTACTATCGACAATATAAGTTCCATTCGTCAAAATAGTCTCAGCACCAATCTTGCTAGAACCTTTGAGGGTTACATTAGCTTCAATTTGTACATCTGGAGCAATTTCAACATCAATATCAATATAAGTCGCTTCTGGATTTACAAAACTAACGCCATTAATCATGTGAGCTTGGTTAATACGACGACGCATAACAGCTTCGGCTGTAGAAAGTGCTACACGGTCATTGACTCCGAGACTTTCATCAAAGTCTTTAAGAGTGTAGGCTCCGACTTTTTCACCAGCTTCACGGAAAATACCAATCACGTCTGTAATATAGTATTCGCCTTGAGCGTTATTGGTATTGATGTTTTTAAGAGCTTCAAAGAGACGAGCATTATCAAAAACATAAGTTCCTGTATTAATTTCTTTGATTTGCTTTTCAAAATCAGTCGCATCTTTTTGTTCAACAATTCTTAGTACTTCAGCATTATCATTGCGAACAATACGTCCATAACCAAATGGATCTTCAGCTTCTGCGGTAAGGATAGTGGCTACGTTCTTGTGATTCACATGAAAATCAATCAAGTTCTTTAAACTCTCACCAGTGATTAGCGGTGTGTCGCCAGCAATAACCAATGTTTGTCCAGAAAGACCCTCAAGAATTGGTTCGGCCATCATAACCGCATGACCAGTACCTAATTGTTCGGACTGTCTCACAAAATCAGTCTGTCCTGCTAAAACTTGCTCTACAAGTTCAGCCTTATGCCCGATTACAGTAACTGTTTTTTCAGGATTAATTGCGCCCACGCTACGAAAAACATGCTCAAGCATTGAAATTCCCGCAACCTTGTGCATAACTTTAGGTAGATCTGATTTCATACGGGTACCTTTACCCGCTGCTAAAATAATTGCATAATTTGCCATATTTTTCTCTTTTCTATAGAAATTCTTTATTATTATACCACAATTTACTTCACGATACACAAATTTGTTGACCTCAACATAACGCTAATGACTGTCACTACTCCGTTTTGAGTAAATTTTTTGATTTTTTTAATAAATTACGATAAACTATAGGAGTATGAGAAAAAAAATTCGTCCAGCTTTTATAGTTATTATATTTGCTGCTTTTATAGGACTCTTGATTCTCAATCGTCCACGATTCGAAGAACATCCTGTAAAAACCAAACAAAATCCAGTTCAAATAGAAACACAAGCTCTACATAACTTGGATAAGCCTATCATCGATATCTCTGGTTGGCAACGACCGTCAGAGATTAATTATGATGTTTTATCTAAAAATATCTCTGGTGCTATTGTTCGAGTCCACGGAGGAAACCAGATTACTACTGAGAACGATGCATCTTATACCAATGGAACAGATAAAGCTTATAAAAGTCATATCGCTGAGTTTCAAAAGAGAAATGTTCCAGTTGCTGTCTATGCATATGTATCTGGAAAGAGTGTAGAGGAAATGGAAAAGGCTGCTGAAGCATTCTACAATTCAGCTTCCCCATACAATCCAAGTTACTATTGGTTAGATGTCGAAGAAAAAACGATGTCAGATATGAATAAAGGGGTTGAAGCTTTTCGTGCTAAACTAGAATCTCTAGGTGCTAAAAACATCGGTATTTACATCGGAGTTTACTTCATGGAAGAGCATAGCATCAGCACAGATAAGTTTTCAGCTATTTGGATTCCTTCCTACGGACCTGATTCGGGCTATTTTGAAAGTTCACCAAATACAGACCTTGACTTCGATCTTCATCAATACACCTCAAAGGGTAAACTGGTTGGATTTGAACACCATCTAGACCTAAATCTTATTTCTTTGTCAAAAGATAAGGAAGAAACGTTTAGAAAACTATTTTTAAAACCTTAATTTCATTCAGCAAGCAAGATATTACTTCTGCTTGCTTTTTTTATTTCTCTTACTTTGTGATATAATACAAGAAGAGAATTTTAGAGAATAAATATGGAGAGAGTTTATGTTATCTTGGATTTCAAAAATGATTAAAGGAATTGTTATTGCGCTAGGATTTATCTTGCCTGGTATTTCTGGTGGAGTCTTGGCAGCTATTTTGGGTATCTATGAGAGAATGATTCGTTTTCTTGCCCATCCATTCAAAAACCTAAAAGAAGATATTCTTTATTTCTTACCTGTTGCTATTGGGATGTTACTAGGTATTGGGCTATTTTCTTATCCAATTGAGTACCTCCTTGAGCACTATCAGGTTTATGTTTTATGGAGTTTTGCGGGTGCCATTATTGGTACAGTCCCAAGCCTTGTAAGGGAGGCTACTCAAGATTCAGAAAGAGACAAAGTCGATCTTATCTGGTTTTGGGTGACCTTTATTGTTTCTGGAATTGGTCTTTATGCTTTAAACTTTGTTGTTGGTTCACTCAGCGCAAGTTTCACAAGTTTTATCCTAGCTGGTGCTCTGCTTGCTCTAGGTATCTTGGTTCCAGGATTAAGCCCCTCAAATCTTCTCTTGATTTTAGGTCTTTATACCCCAATGTTAACTGGATTTAAAACTTTTGATTTATTTGGTACCTTCCTTCCGATAGGAATTGGAGCTGCTGCTACTCTAGTCATTTTTTCAAAATTGATGGACTACGCTCTTCGAGTGTATCACTCTCGTGTTTATCATTTCATCATTGCAATAGTTCTTTCAAGTACACTCTTGATATTGATTCCAAATGCGGGTAATGCTGAAAGTATTAACTACACTGGTTTATCTCTTGTGTCTTATGTCATTGTTGCCTTCTTTTTTGCTCTTGGTATTTGGTTAGGTATTTGGATGAGTCAATTGGAGGATAAATACAAATAATGGCTAAAAAAGTAAAAGTTAAAAAAACCTTAGTAGAGCAAATATTGACTAAGGCAGGTATTGACCATCAAGGTATTCAAATTAACGCTTTAGAGGGAGAACTTCCTTCTAATTATGATAGAAATCATATCTTTAAGACCTTAGCATTATTGGGTGATAAGACTGGTCCGGTAATAGGAATCGTTCCTATCACCGAACACCTTTCTGAAAAGAAATTAGCAAAGATTTCTGGCAATAAAAAAGTGGCCATGATTCCTCAAAAGGATTTAGAAAAAACGACTGGATATATCCATGGAGCTAATAACCCTGTAGGTATTCGTCAAAAACACAACTACCCTATTTTTATTGATGAAACAGCTTTAAAATTGGAAAAATTGATTGTCTCTGCTGGAGAAGTCGGACACAGTATCATCATCGCACCTAAAGATCTGGCAAACTTTGTAAAAGCTAGATTTGTAGATATCTTGGAGGAAAGTAACTCATGAAACTTTACTTTGTCCGTCACGGTCGAACAGTCTGGAATCTAGAAGGTCGCTTTCAAGGGGCTGGCGGAGATTCCCCACTTCTCCCTGAATCTATTGAAACTTTAAAAGACCTAGGACAGTATCTTAAAGATATCCCTTTTGACAAGATCTATTCGAGTGATTTACCGAGAGCTGTAAAATCAGCTGAAATTATCCAAAGTCAGCTGACAAATCCATGTCCCTTAGAAAGTGTTCCCGAACTCAGAGAATGGCACCTGGGTAAGCTTGAAGGTCTAAAAATTGCGACTTTAAATGCTATCTACCCTCAGCAAATTCAAGCCTTCAAAACTAACTTAGCTAAGTTTGATACACGCATGTTCGAAGCTGAATCACTCTACACTACAACTCAGCGGACCATCCAATTTATCAAGTCCTTAAAAAACTCTAAGGCAGAATACCTATTACTTGTTGGTCATGGAGCAAACCTTACTGCAAGTCTTCGCACGCTGATAGGCTATCAGGAAGCTCTGCTTCGTAAAGACGGAGGTTTGGCTAATGCAAGTCTAACAATTATAGAAACTGATGACTTTGAAAGATTTACTCTAAAGACTTGGAACGATACTTCTTATCAAAAAATATAGAACTTGATATTAACAATCAAGTTCTTTTTAGTTTTTATAGAATATCCGTGAATTTCTTGACTATTTATGATAAAATGGAGTATCGTGAAAAATTAATTTATTATTTCAAATTTCGATTAAAATTAGGAGGAACTCATGTCAACAGAACACATGGAAGAACTAAATGACCAGCAAATCGTTCGTCGCGAAAAAATGGCTGCGCTCCGTGAACAAGGAATTGATCCTTTCGGTAAACGTTTTGAACGTACTGCCAACTCTCAAGAACTAAAAGATAAATTTGCTGAGCTAGATAAAGAACAACTACACGAACTAAATGAAACTGCTACTATCGCTGGACGCTTGGTGACTAAACGAGGTAAAGGTAAAGTTGGTTTTGCTCACCTTCAAGACCGTGAAGGTCAAATCCAAATCTACGTTCGTAAAGATGAAGTTGGTGAAGAAAACTACGAAATCTTCAAAAAGGCTGACCTAGGAGACTTCCTTGGGGTCGAAGGTGAAGTTATGCGTACTGATATGGGAGAGCTCTCTATTAAGGCTACACACATCACTCACTTGTCTAAAGCCCTTCGTCCGCTTCCAGAAAAATTCCACGGCTTAACAGATGTTGAGACAATCTACCGCAAACGTTACCTTGATTTGATTTCAAACCGCGAAAGCTTTGAACGCTTTGTTACCCGTTCAAAAATCATCTCTGAAATCCGTCGTTACCTTGATGCTCAAGGATTCCTTGAAGTTGAAACTCCAGTTCTTCACAACGAAGCTGGAGGTGCTGCTGCCCGTCCGTTTATCACTCACCACAATGCACAGAACATTGATATGGTACTTCGTATCGCGACTGAGCTTCACTTAAAACGCCTTATCGTTGGTGGTATGGAACGCGTTTATGAGATCGGTCGTATCTTCCGTAACGAAGGAATGGATGCTACACACAATCCCGAGTTCACTTCGATCGAAGTTTATCAAGCTTATGCAGACTTCCAGGACATCATGGACTTGACTGAAGGTATTATCCAACACGTTGCTAGAGCCGTTAAAGGCGACAGTCCAGTTATCTATCAAGGAACTGAAATCAAGATTAACGAGCCATTTAAACGTGTTCACATGGTTGATGCTATCAAGGAAATTACTGGTGTAGATTTCTGGCAAGACATGACTTTCGAAGAAGCTAAAGCTATCGCTGCTGACAAGAAAGTCCCAGTTGAAAAACACTACACCGAAGTTGGTCACATCATAAATGCCTTCTTTGAAGAATTTGTCGAAGAAACTTTGATTCAGCCTACCTTTGTTTATGGTCACCCAGTAGCTGTATCTCCACTTGCTAAGAAGAATCCTGAAGACGAGCGCTTCACTGACCGTTTCGAACTCTTCATCATGACTAAAGAATACGGAAATGCCTTTACTGAATTGAACGATCCAATCGATCAGCTTAGCCGATTTGAAGCCCAAGCCAAAGCCAAAGAACTTGGTGACGATGAAGCAACTGGCATTGACTACGACTACATCGAAGCCCTTGAATATGGTATGCCACCAACAGGTGGTTTGGGAATCGGTATCGACCGTCTCTGCATGCTACTCACTGATACTACTACTATCCGTGACGTACTTCTTTTCCCAACTATGAAATAAAAACTAAACTCCTAGATGATTTCTAGGAGTTTTTTGTAGTTAAAAAGACAACCTTATCTAAGAGGTTGTCTTTTGTGTTTGAATTAGAATAATCCAAGAACAGTTCCATCGCTTTCAACATCCATGTTGAGAGCGGCAGGACGTTTTGGAAGTCCAGGCATAGTCATGACATCACCAGTTAAGGCAACGATGAAGCCTGCACCAAGTTTTGGTACCAATTCACGAATGGTAATTTCAAAGTTTTCAGGTGCTCCAAGTGCATTTGGATTATCTGAGAAACTGTACTGAGTCTTAGCCATACAGATTGGCAGTTTATCCCAACCATTTTGTACGATTTGTGCAATTTGGGTTTGAGCTTTCTTCTCAAAGTTAACCTTGCTACCACGGTAAATTTCAGTCACAATCTTTTCGATTTTTTCTTGAACAGAAAGGTAGTTGTCATAGAGACGTGTGTAGTTTGCTGGGTTTTCGTCGATTGTTTTTACGAGAGTTTCAGCTAGAGAAACTCCTCCTTCAGCTCCATCAGCCCATACGCTCGCTAATTCGACTGGTACATCGATTGAAGCACATAGTTCTTTCAAGGCTGCGATTTCCGCTTCTGTATCAGAAACAAATTCATTGATAGCAACAACTGCTGGAATACCGAACTTACGAATATTTTCAACGTGGCGTTTTAAGTTTGCAAATCCAACACGTACTGCTTCTACATTCTCTTCTGTCAGAGCATCCTTTGCAACACCACCATTCATCTTAAGGGCACGAAGAGTCGCCACAATGACTACTGCACTTGGAGCTGTTGGCAAGTTTGGAGTCTTGATATCCAGGAACTTCTCAGCACCAAGGTCGGCACCAAAGCCAGCTTCTGTTACAGTATAATCAGCTAAACGAAGAGCTGTTTTAGTCGCCAATACAGAGTTACATCCGTGAGCAATATTGGCAAATGGGCCACCGTGTACGAATGCAGGTGTACCATAAATTGTTTGAACTAAGTTGGGTTTAATAGCATCTTTCAAAATCAATGCCAAGGCACCTTCAACCTGTAAATCACCAACTGAAACTGGTGTGCGATCATAACGGTAGCCGATAACGATATTAGCCAAACGACGTTTCAAATCTTCAATATCAGTTGCCAAGCAAAGGATAGCCATGATCTCTGAAGCAACTGTGATATCAAATCCATCTTCACGTGGAATACCATTAAGTGGACCACCAAGACCAACAGTTACATGGCGAAGAGAGCGGTCATTTAAGTCAACAACACGTTTCCAGAGAATACGACGTTGATCGATTCCTAGCTCATTTCCTTGGTGCAAATGATTGTCAATCAAGGCAGAAAGAGCATTGTTGGCAGTTGTAATAGCGTGCATATCCCCAGTAAAGTGAAGGTTGATATCTTCCATTGGTAACACTTGGGCATAACCACCCCCAGCAGCTCCACCTTTAATCCCCATAACAGGGCCAAGAGAAGGTTCGCGTATGGCAATCATAGTTTTTTTACCAATCTTGTTCAAAGCATCAGCAAGACCAATGGTAATGGTTGACTTCCCTTCACCAGCAGGTGTTGGGTTGATAGCTGTAACAAGAATCAACTTACCAACTGGATTTGTCTCAACCTCACGAATCTTGTCAAAGCTTAGTTTAGCCTTGTACTTTCCATACAACTCCAAATCATCATATGAAATACCAAGTTTCTCAACAACATCAACGATTGGTTTTAACTCAATACTCTGTGCAATTTCAATATCTGTTTTCATAAAAAACTCCTCTAGCCTCTAATGTGTTAATTCATTATATCATAAAACAAGATTTTTAACAGTCATTATGATTAGTAACGTTCGTGAATATGGCTAAATAACAGACTTTCTTTATCTCTATTTAAATTTTTATATGTCTTTATAGGTTTTAACTATGGATTAACATCCTATTTTCGGCCCTTGTTACATCGCTTTCATTTTACTTAATGCTCATTTTTTTGTACAATAGTTCTATGAAAATTTTAGTTACTTCTGGTGGTACAAGTGAAAAAATTGATAGAGTTCGTTCTATTACCAATCACTCTTCCGGTAAACTTGGAAAAATTATCACCGAAACTTTTCTAAAGGCTGGCCACGAAGTTTGTTTGATTACCACTCTTCAGGCAGTTAAGCCACTTAGTCAGACAAACTTGACCATCATCGAAATTAAAAATACTGCTGATTTGCTGCAAGTCATGAAAGATAAGGTTATGGATCACCAGGTCTTAATCCATTCCATGGCAGTATCAGATTACACGCCTGTCTATATGGCTGGTTTTGATGAGGTTGAAGCTAGTCAAGATTTAACAGAGTTTTTAGATAAGAAAAATCAGGAAACAAAAATCTCATCTAAGGAAGACGTTCAGGTTCTATTTCTCAAGAAGAATCCAAAAATCATATCTCTTGTTAAAGAATGGAATCCTAAGATTCACCTGATTGGATTTAAATTACTGGTTGATGTCAGCCAGGAACATCTGATTCAAATTGCTCGGGAAAGTCTTGAAAAGAACCAAGCTGATTTAATTGTCGCAAACGACCTTACTCAGATTAGTAGCGAACAACATAAGGCTTACTTAGTTGAAAAAAATTCTTTCCAAACTGCTATGAGTAAACATGAAATTGCTAATTTACTCCTCGAGAAAATCAAAAGTTATGACTAAAAGAAAGGAATTTTATGGCCCGTATTACACTCGCTATTACAGGATCTATTGCTGCATACAAGACAGTTGACCTAGTTAGTTCTTTAAAAAAACAGGGGCATTCTGTTACTGTTCTTATGACTCAGTCAGCAACAGAATTCATTCAGCCATTAACTTTACAAGTACTATCACAAAATACTGTACATCTCGATGTCATGCACGAACCTTTTCCAGATCAAGTGAATCACATTCAAATAGGAAAAGAAACAGATTTATTTATCGTAGTTCCTGCGACAGCCAATACAATCGCTAAATTAGCTCACGGTTTTGCTGACAATATGGTGACTGCTACTGCTCTTGCTTTGCCACACTTTGTACATAAACTATTGGCTCCAGCTATGAACACAAAGATGTATGACCATCCTGCAACCCAAGCTAATCTAAAAACTTTAGAAAATTATGGTTATACAATTATTTCTCCCAAAGATTCTCTACTGGCCTGTGGGGATACAGGTCGTGGTGCTCTCGCTGATCTCGAAACTATTTTACAAGAAATAAAGGATAAAATTCATGAACAAACGCTCTAATATTGCTCCAATCGCTATCTTTTTTGCTATTATGATTGTTATTCATTTACTAAGCTCGATTTTATTTAATGTACTTCCCTTTCCAATCAAACCAACCATCGTTCACATTCCAGTAATTATTGCAAGTATTATCTACGGACCAAGAATCGGTGCAACCTTAGGTTTTCTGATGGGAATGCTTAGCTTAACGGTTAATACTCTCACAATCCTGCCAACAAGCTATCTCTTCTCACCATTTGTACCAAATGGTAACTTCTATTCAGTTGTGATCGCAATTGTTCCTCGTATCTTAATCGGTTTGACCCCTTATTTCGTCTATAAACTACTAAAGGGAAGAGCTGGACTCATCTTTGCAGGTGCACTTGGCTCACTCACGAATACAGTATTTGTCTTAGGTGGTATCTTCTTTCTCTTTGGTAATGTTTTTGATGGAAATATTCAAAAACTATTAGCGACTGTTATCTCAACAAATTCAATCGCAGAATTAATTATCTCAGCCCTCTTAACTCTCGTCATTGTTCCGAGACTTGAAAAAATTAAATAATAAAAACTGTATCAAGAGATACAGTTTTTTATTTCTATTACTGAGCTAAACGAGCTTCTTCTAAAATCTTCTCAATCTTTGTTGTCAGTAAATCAATAGCTACAGTATTGGTTACACCTTCAGGTATCACAATATCAGCATAACGCTTTGTTGGCTCGATAAACTGATGATACATAGGTTTTACGACGCCAAGATACTGATCAATGACGCTATCCAAACTACGACCACGTTCTTCCATATCGCGTTTAATACGACGGATGATACGAACATCATCATCAGTGTCCACAAAAATCTTGATATCCATCAAATCACGAAGACGTTTGTCTTCTAAAACCAAAATTCCTTCTACAATAAAGACGTCTTGAGGTTCTTGACGATAGGTTTTCGAGCTTCTTGTATGGGCAGCATAATCATATGTAGGAATATCAACAGGACGCCCCGCCAACAATTCTTTGATTTGCGCAATCATCAAGTCAGTATCAAAAGCAAAAGGATGGTCATAATTAGTCTTAATACGTTCTTCAAAGGTTAAATGAGATTGATCTTTATAGTAGGAATCATGCTCAATCATGGCAATTTTTTCATTTGGGAAATGGGATAAGATTGCTTTAGAAACACTGGTTTTTCCTCCACCAGATCCCCCTGTTACTCCGATAATGATTGGTCTGTTTTGCATAGTTGCCTCCGTATTTTTCCTTTGTCTATTTTACCATATTTTTAGAAAATTTTACAGGTGGACTTTTTAAATAATAGTACAAAAAAACCTTGTAGTTTAGTTCTACAAGGTTTTAATGTTTTTAATCAAAGTTAACGTATTCTTTAGAAAGTTCAAGAACTTCTTCCATCGTTGAACATTCAGTAAGAGCACGGTTAGCATATTCTTGCATCTTAGCTGTGTCAAGTTTCTTCATCAAGCTACGAGTACGAAGTACAGATGTGGCTGACATCGAGAACTCATCCAAGCCCATTCCGACAAGAAGTGGAACAGCAGTTTGGTCACCGGCCATTTCACCACACATACCTGCCCATTTACCTTCAGCATGTGCTGCTTTGATCACGTTGTTGATCAAACGAAGGATTGATGGGTTATATGGTTGGTAAAGGTATGAAACTTGTTCGTTCATACGGTCAGCAGCCATTGTGTATTGGATAAGATCGTTTGTACCAATTGAGAAGAAATCAACTTCTTTAGCAAATTGATCCGCAAGCATTGCTGCAGCTGGGATTTCAATCATGATCCCTACTTCGATATCGTCTGCAACGGCAACACCTTCAGCAACCAATTTAGCTTTTTCTTCTTCAAGAATACCTTTAGCAGTACGGAACTCTTTCAACAAAGCAACCATTGGGAACATGATACGCAATTTACCGTGAACAGATGCACGAAGCAAGGCACGCAATTGTGTACGGAACATTTGGTTACCAGTTTCAGAAATAGAGATACGCAAAGCACGGTAACCCAAGAATGGGTTCATTTCTTTAGGAAGATCGAAGTAAGGAAGTTCTTTATCCCCACCGATATCCATTGTACGAACAACAACAGGTTTACCGTTCATACCTTCAAGAACTGCTTTGTAAGCTTCGTATTGATCGTCTTCCGTTGGGAAATCTTGAGAATCCATGTACAAGAATTCTGTACGGTAGAGACCAACAGCTTCGGCACCATTTTCGTTCACACCTTCAACGTCTTTTGGTGTACCGATATTAGCTGCCAACTCAAAGTGTTTACCATCTGCAGTAACAGTTTTAGCATCTTTCAAAAGAGCCCATTCAGCTTTTTGTTTAGCGTAAGCTTCACCAGCTGCTTTGAATTCTGCAATTTGTTCTTCAGTTGGGTTGATTACGACTTCACCTGAAATACCTGAAACAGCCAAAACATCACCATCTTTTACAAGTTCAGTGATGTTGTTTGTACCCAATACAGCAGCTATTTCAAGTGTACGAGCCATGATAGCTGAGTGGCTTGTACGTCCACCAATGTTTGTTACAAAAGCTTTTACAAAGTTTTTGTCCAATTGAGCAGTATCAGACGGAGTCAAGTCGTGCGCAATCACAATCACTTCTTCATTGATTGAAGCTGGGTTTGGCAATTTCTTGCCAAGAAGATTTGCCAAAACACGTTTGGTAACGTCGCGAATATCCGCTGCACGTTCTTGCATGTATGGGTTGTCTTCCATTCCTTCGAAGATAGTGATAAACATGTCTGTAACTTCTTTCAGACCTGCTTCTGCATTTACTTTCTTTGCACGAATTGTTTCTTTAATCTGACCGATCAATTCAGGGTCAGCAAGAACCATCAAGTGAGCGTCAAATACTTGCGCCGCTTCTTCACCAAGCGTACCTACAGCCTTCTCGCGGATAAGAGAAAGCTCGTTTTGAGAAGCTTCAAGAGCAACATCCAAACGAGCCTCTTCTGCATTTGTATCTTCGACTGTAATAGTCTCGAATGATAAATCCGGTTGAACGAGTAGATATGCTTTAGCAACTGCAACACCATCAGATGCTGCGATTCCTTTAAGCATTTCTGTCATATCCTTATGCCAATCCTTCTTTTTCCATTGTTTCTGAGATAGCAGCGATAGCATCATCAGCGTCTGCACCTTCAGCACTGATCGTAACGTCAGCACCTTGACCAACACCAAGGCTCATAACACCCATGATAGATTTAAGGTTAACTGATTTACCTTTGTACTCAAGAGTAATATCTGAAGCAAATTTGCTAGCAGTTTGTACCAACAATGTTGCTGGACGTGCGTGAATACCTGTTTCTGCCACTACGTGGAAATCTTTAGAAGCCATAATTTGACTCTCCTTTAAATGTTTTCTTTTTGAGTTATATCTGATAACCCTTACAATTTGGTATTATATCACCTTCTAGGATTTTTTTCAAGTATTTTATGGGATTTCTTCTTTTTCCTTTCAGATAACTTGCTGAAAATCTTCTATTTTATGTATCAAAATACATCATATAGTTTTTTAAAATTTTAACATTTAGAAAACGCTGTTATTTATGGGTTTGATTTTTTACAATCACTATATATTGTGTTCGGATAACTCTCATCTGAAAAAAATCTACAATATTTAGTTTTTCTTCGTTGACAAAGATTTTTTTTCTGATATACTTAAGAAGTAATTAAATTTTGAAAGAGGAGTTACAGAATGGTAACCGTTTATTCTAAAAACAATTGTGTTCAATGTAAAATGACCAAACGATTCTTAGATAGTAACAAAATCGCATATCGCGAAATCAATCTTGATGAACAACCTGAATTTATTGAACAAGTTAAAGAGCTAGGCTTCAGCGCTGCTCCTATCATTCAAACACCAACTGAAGTTTTCTCTGGTTTCCAACCAGCAAAACTTAAAGAACTTGCTTAAGTATCAGGATTAAAAGCTTCTATGTCAATCTTAGAAGCCTTTCTTTTGTAATGAATTAAAGGAAATTTTATGGGATTAAAACAACTTGAGGACGTAACTTACTTCCGTCTAAATAATGAAATCAACCGTCCTGTTAATGGACAAATCATGCTCCACAAAGATAAAGAAGCTTTGGACGCTTTCTTTAAAGAAAATGTTGTACCAAATTCTATGGTTTTTGATTCTATCACTGATAAAATCGATTACCTTATTAAACAAGACTATATCGAAACAGCTTTTATCAAGAAATATCGTCCAGAATTCTTAGAAGAGCTTTACCAATTTATTAAGGATCAAAACTTCCAATTCAAGTCTTTCATGGCAGCATACAAGTTTTACAATCAATATGCCTTGAAAACTAATGACGGAGAGTACTATCTTGAAAGCATGGAAGACCGTGTCTTCTTTAACGCTCTTTACTTTGCTGATGGTGACGAAGCTATCGCAATTGATATTGCCAATGAAATCATCCACCAGCGTTACCAGCCTGCTACACCTTCTTTCTTGAATGCAGGCCGTGCACGTCGTGGTGAATTGGTATCCTGTTTCTTGATTCAGGTAACAGATGATATGAACTCTATTGGACGTTCTATCAACTCAGCTCTTCAACTTTCACGTATCGGTGGTGGTGTCGGAATTTCCCTCAGCAACCTTCGTGAAGCTGGATCACCTATCAAAGGGTACGAAGGGGCTGCTTCTGGTGTCGTACCAGTTATGAAGCTTTTCGAAGACAGCTTCTCTTACTCTAACCAATTGGGTCAACGTCAAGGTGCTGGGGTTGTTTACCTTAACGTCTTCCATCCAGACATTATTGCTTTCCTTTCTACTAAGAAAGAAAATGCTGATGAAAAAGTTCGTGTCAAGACTCTTTCACTTGGTGTTGTGGTACCAGATAAATTCTACGAATTAGCACGTAAGAATGAAGAAATGTACCTCTTCAGTCCTTATTCTGTTGAAAAAGAGTATGGTGTACCTTTTAACTACATCGATATCACAGAAAAATACGATGAATTGGTGGCAAATCCAAACGTCCGTAAGACAAAAATTAAGGCCCGTGATTTGGAAACAGAAATTTCTAAATTGCAACAAGAATCTGGCTATCCTTACGTAGTCAATATCGATACTGCTAACCGTGCAAATCCTGTCGATGGTAAGATTATCATGAGTAACCTGTGTTCAGAAATTCTTCAAGTCCAAGAACCAAGTCTTATCAACGATGCGCAAGAATTCCTTCAAATGGGTACTGACGTTTCATGTAACCTTGGTTCAACCAACGTTGTAAATATGATGACATCACCTGACTTTGGACGTTCTATTCGTGCAATGGTTCGCGCTTTGACCTTTGTAACAGATAGCTCTCACATCGTTGCTGTTCCAACTATCGACCACGGAAATAGCCAAGCTCATACATTTGGACTTGGTGCCATGGGGCTTCACAGCTATCTTGCTCAGCAATTAATCGAATATGGATCTCCTGAGTCTGTTGAATTTACAAGCATCTACTTTATGCTTTTGAATTACTGGACTTTGGTAGAATCAAACAATATTGCGCGTGAACGTGGCATTACCTTCCACAACTTTGAGAAATCAGACTATGCAAATGGTACTTATTTCGATAAGTATACGTCTGGTCAATTTGTTCCAAAATCTGATCGTGTTAAAGAACTCTTTGATGGAATCTTTATCCCGTCTGCAGCTGATTGGGCTGAACTTCGTGATAAAGTTAAAACTGATGGACTTTACCACCAAAACCGTCTTGCTGTAGCGCCGAATGGCTCTATCAGCTACATCAATGACGTGTCTGCTTCTATCCACCCAATTACTCAACGTATTGAAGAACGTCAAGAGAAGAAAATTGGTAAGATTTACTATCCTGCTACAGGATTATCAACTGAAACTATTCCTTACTACACTTCTGCCTATGACATGGATATGCGTAAAGTTATCGATGTCTATGCTGCTGCAACTGAGCACGTAGACCAAGGGCTTTCACTTACTCTCTTCATGCGTAGTGATATCCCAACAGGTCTTTACGAATGGAAGAAGGAGAACAAACAAACAACACGTGACCTATCTATCCTTCGTAACTACGCATTTAACAAGGGTATTAAGTCTATCTACTACGTTCGTACCTACACAGATGACGGCGGTGAAGTTGGTGCTAACCAATGTGAAAGCTGTGTGATTTAAAATCTCACTAAAATCTTGTTTACAAAGATAAGGTAACATCAAAAAGTCGGAGTACCGACTTTTTGTGCGGTAACCCAATCACACAAGACTAGAACATGCATCAATATTTTAATAAAATCAAAAGAAAGAGATTTGTAATGGAAACTTACTACAAAGCCATTAACTGGAATGCCATCGAAGATGTCATCGATAAATCAACATGGGAAAAACTAACCGAACAATTTTGGTTGGATACACGTATTCCCTTATCTAATGACTTAGATGACTGGAGAAAGTTATCAAATCAAGAAAAAGACTTGGTAGGAAAAGTCTTTGGCGGTTTGACACTTTTGGATACCATGCAGTCTGAAACAGGGGTAAATGCTCTTCGCGCTGATATTCGTACTCCTCACGAAGAAGCTGTTTTTAACAACATCCAATTCATGGAATCTGTCCACGCTAAATCTTATTCTTCTATTTTCTCAACCTTGAATACCAAGACAGAAATTGAAGAAATCTTTGAATGGACTGATACAAACCCATATCTTCAGAAAAAGGCACAAATCATCAATGAGATTTACCTTAACGGAACACCACTTGAAAAGAAAGTGGCTAGTGTATTCCTTGAAACCTTCCTCTTCTACTCTGGTTTCTTCACTCCACTCTACTATCTAGGAAATAACAAGTTGGCAAACGTTGCTGAAATCATCAAACTCATCATTCGGGACGAGTCAGTTCACGGAACATATATTGGTTATAAATTCCAACTTGGTTTTAACGAATTACCAGAAGAAGAGCAAGAAAAATTAAAAGACTGGATGTACGACCTCCTCTACACTCTTTATGAAAATGAAGAAGGTTATACAGAGAGTTTATATGATGGTGTTGGTTGGACTGAAGAAGTGAAAACATTCCTTCGCTACAACGCCAATAAAGCTCTTATGAACCTAGGACAAGATCCTCTCTTCCCTGACTCAGCTGACGATGTAAACCCTATTGTTATGAATGGAATTTCAACTGGTACATCCAACCACGACTTCTTCTCTCAAGTTGGTAACGGATATCTACTTGGTGAAGTTGAAGCTATGCAGGACGATGATTATAACTACGGATTAGACTAATTAAGAAATATAAAAACATCTGAGTTAAAAACAAACACAGATGTTTTTTGTTTTTGTTTATTTTTGTTTTGTTTAAGTTGCTTAGATGTTTAAAATATGATAAAATGATATTGGATATGGGGGTGATTCAATGCTAAAACAAGAAAAACTAGATGTGATTTTAGAGATTGTCAATACAAGAGGAACCATTACAGTCAAAGAAATAATGAATCGTTTAGATATTTCTGATATGACTGCTCGACGTTATCTGCAAGAGTTAGCTGACAAGGATCTACTTGTTCGAGTGCATGGAGGTGCTGAAAAACTTCGTTCTGGTTCTCTATTAGCAAATGAACGCTCGAATGTCGAAAAGCAAGGTCTTCAGATTGCTGAAAAACAAGAAATTGCAAAATTTGCTGGTCATTTAGTCGAAGAAAGAGAAACGATTTTTATCGGTCCAGGTACTACTCTTGAGTTCTTTGCGCGTGAACTTCCAATAGATAATATTCGTGTGGTAACAAATAGCCTTCCTGTTTTCATTATCTTGAATGAGCGAAAGTTGACTGATTTAATTTTGATTGGTGGAAATTATCGAGAAATCACTGGTGCCTTTGTCGGAACCTTAACGCTCCAAGATATCGAAAGTCTTCAATTCTCTAAAGCTTTTGTTAGTTGCAATGGTATAAAAGATCATGCTATCGCTACTTTTAGCGAAGATGAAGGCGAAGTCCAAAAGCTAGCATTAAATAATGCTAATAAAAAGATTCTTCTTGCTGACCACAGTAAATTTAATAAGTTTGATTTTTATACTTTCTATAATATTGCTGATATTGATACAATTATTTCAGATTCAAAACTTAGCCAAGAAACCCTAAAAACTTTGTCTAAACAAACAAAAATTATTAAGTCGACACCTTAAAAAGTCTTACCAATGGTGAGACTTTTTTTATCGTTATATTTACTCAATAAGGCCTGTTTCTGCTAATTTCTTGTACCAATGAGCTGACTTTTTAGGATAACGCTCTTGGGTTTCAAAGTCCACATAAAAGAGACCATAGCGTTTTTCGTAACCATTTGACCAAGAGAAGACGTCCATCAATGACCAGATGAAGTATCCTTTGACGTTTGCACCATCGGCAATCGCATCAGACAATACTTCCAAGTGTTGTTTCACATAATCAATACGGCCATCATCGTAAACAGTGTTGTCCACAAATTCATCTTTGTAGCCAAGTCCGTTTTCAGTGATGTAGATTTTCTTATAGTTTGGATAATCCGCCTTCACACGCATGATCTGATCATATAGCCCTTGAGGATAAATGATCCAGTCCCAGTCAGTGCGAGGTACATAGTCAGGAGCTACACGACGACCAACACCTTTAATTTGGTACTTAGAGCTTCCTTTTTCCCCTTTACCGTTGTGGATGATTTCAGTTTCACCATCAAATGCTTCCATCCAATCACTCATGTAGTAGTTAATTCCAAGGAAGTCATTCAGGTCTTTAGCTGCTTCAAGTGCCACAAAGTCTTCGTCTCGAAGATCCAACTCACCACCATTAACTGAAAGAATGTGGTTTACACCTTCCATTGTTGCATCTGAATAGTGTCCAAGGTAGGTTGCATCCAAGATAAATTTGTTGTGGATGATATCTTCCAACTCAGCAGCACGAACGTCTGCAGGATTTTTAGGATCCAATGGATACTTAGTTGGAAGGGCGTGAACAACCCCTATTTCACCTTTATAGCCTTTATCCTTGTAGAGTTTGACAGCTCGAGCATGTGAAACCATCATATTGTGGTGGGATTGGAAGACTTTCGCAAGGTCATATTGAATACCTGGTGGGAATTTACCGACCAAGTATTGACCATCACCGATTGGGCCAATTTCATTGAAGGTTGTCCAGTAGTTGACTTCTGGGAATTCTTCAAAACAGAAGGCTGCATAGTCCACAAAATGGTCCATATTTTCACGATTTAAGAAGTCTCCGTTTGAGTGAAGCGCTTCAGGTGTATCAAAGTGGTGAAGAGTTACAAATGGTTCTACATGACGTTTATGACATTCTGCAAATAACTTATGATAGAATTCTACCCCTTTTGGATTTACTTCACCATAGCCAGTTGGGAAAATACGTGACCAAGCAATAGAAATACGAATTCCGTTTACGCCATATTCTTCCGCCAACTGTAAGTCTACTGGATATTTATGGTAAAAATCGCTTGCTGGTTCTGCTGTATACCAATAGTTATCAGCTAAGTATTTATCCCAGGCAACAGGACCTTTACCGTCTGTATGAGTCGCACCTTCTGCCTGATAAGCTGCTGTTGCGCCACCAAAAATAAAATCTTTAGGAAGTGTTTTTGTCATTTTTTCACCTATTTCTTGATTGGATAAAATGAAAAGTGAGGGGAGAGGAGTTAGTGAGCCATCCATCTCCATCTCACTTCTTGTTCCAAGCCACCGAATTGTGACATAAGGAGGTAAAAACGATATATTTTTACCGACGAATTAACAAGGCGATTAGGAAAATCGCCATAGCAATTTCCGTTACGATAGGAGACTGTTTCACAGTCCCTATCGTTAATCGAATTGCGCCTGAACAAATGCCAGAGCACCTTTTCCATCACGGGTTAACTTGATGTACTGAGCACCTTCTGTCTTCGCCAATTTGATGCCTAGTTTATCTGTTTCAGCCTTCATATCTTCGAAGTTGGAAGCAACTTGAGGCGCCAAGATAACAAGGTCAAATTCTGGCAACATTTCACGGTGGGCTCCATAGCCACCTGCTGCAGCTTTTACTGGAACTTTATACTCTTCTGCGGCTTTATTCAAAGCATTGGCAAGAAGACCACTTGTTCCTCCACCCGCACAAAGAACGAGGACGTTTGTTTCTTCAGTAATAGTATTTTGTGCTGGTTCTACTCCAGCTTTTGCAAGAATAGCATCTGCTTTTGCAGTGTTAAAGTTTGCAGCTACTTTATCTTTTAATTCATCATTAGCTTTACCTGAACGTTCTTCTTCAAGAATTTGTTCATCATAAACCTTGAGGAATGGATAGTAGATAGCAATATCTACTACAATTAACAATGCTGCAAGAGCGAATGATAAGAACTGGAAGTTTGTACCAAGAACAATACCAAGAGGTCCTGGTGTAGTCCATGGAAGGTTGGCAGTAAATGAGTTCATGCCAAGTGTTTCAATAAAGAACTTAAAGATCCATACGTTTGCAATTGGTGCAAAGATGAATGGGATAAAGAAGATCGGGTTCAAAACAAGTGGTGCACCAAACAAGATTGGTTCGTTTACACCAAAGAATGTAGGAACTACTGAAGCGCGTCCAATAGCACGATTTCGTTTCGATTTACATAACCACATAAACATGAATGGAACCACAAGAGTTGCCCCTGTACCACCCATAGTAACGATAAACATTTGTGTACCAGATGTAAGGATCTTATCAGCGTGCATACCTTGTTGAAGAAGGTTCAAGTTGACTTCAGCATTTGCATAAGTGATCGCTGCAATCGCAGGCTCAACGATAGATGGGCCGTGAATACCAATAAACCAGAAGAATGCAAAGGCACCGAAAATAATCGTAATACCAACATAACCGTCTGCTGCTGAGAATAGAGGCGCAAAGAATTTACCGATTGATTCTGCTACACTTGCACCAACAAAATGACGAGCAAGTAAGTCAAGACCGTATAGGGAAACGATAGAAAGCGTAAATGGAATAACATCTTTAAAGACCTGTGAGATATTTGGTGGAACTTCATCAGGCATTCGAATAGTAACATTATTCTTCACACAAACCTTATAGATTGCTACAGTCACAAAGGCTGCTAGGAAAGCTGAAAGCAAACCTTTTGTTCCGAGGAAACCTGTTGCAAAGCCCCCTTCAATTGGGTCAGCTGCCAACATCAATAACCCAACAATAGCAGCTAATAGAGTTGACATATAGTTGATTTGGTTAGTTTTTTCCATGCTACGGTTAACAGAGTCTGTTAAAGATTTAGCAGTTGTACCAGCAACCAAAAGTGCGAGAATACCCATTGAATAGCTATAAGGTTTCATCAAAAGCGCTACAACATCATCAGACCATACAAATCCCCATGAATTAGGCACAAAGGCAATCAAGATAAAAATACTTGAGAATAAAATGACTGGCATCCCAGCGATAAATCCATCACGAATAGCACGAAGATAGATATTACGAGATAGTTTTTCAAAGAAAGGTTTTCCTTTCTCGATAAAGGCAATTAACTTATTCATTATTTAGCTCCTCTTTTATAAAGTTCAATTAAATGATGCATCAAATCTTTTAGCAAGATTGTTGTCATCAGGTGATCTTGGCCATGCATCATGGTCACGCTATAGGCTAAATCCTCACCAGCAGCTTCCTTAGTCAATAGACTTGTTTGCGCGTGGTGGGCCTCTGCAATACAGCTACCAGCTTCCTCTACCAGAGCGTCCGCTTTTGCAAAATCACCAGCTTCAGCAGCTTTCAGAGCTTCTAAGAGTTTTGAACGAGCATCGCCAGCATAGGCAACAATCTCAAAACCTAGCAATGTTACTTCTTCTCTATTCATGATAGATTTCTCCTTATATAATTTTTAGTAATATTATGACAATAAACGTTGAATATGTAGAACAAGGTAAACTCGTTCACTCTTATAAAGGTCAACACCCGTTTCCTGTGCAATAACTTCATAAATTTTACTACCAATCTCGAATGCTTCTGGATAGGTGTTTTTTATATGTTCTTCCATATCGAGCAAGGATTGATTATCATCGCGACTACGATCAAGGTAATCCAAGAAATAATTTAGATGAATCATAAAACGATCGTAGAAATTATTATTTTCTTGGGTTCTTTGAATGTTATAGCTCCTGAGAAGACTCTCAACCTTCTTTATGATTTCCTTTCTCTTATCAATAGCTTCTGGAACTTCTACCTCATTCTCACCCTCGGCATTAATAAAGTGGTAGGCTATTCTTTTTATTTCATCCTTTGGTAAATTACCAGATAGTTTACTATTATAGATTTCAAAAGACTCTTGAGCTATTTGAAAAGCAATAGGATACTCCTTTGAAATATCAGGTAAATTACTATCCTTATAACGTCCTTGGCTAATCGCTTGATAAGAACAATAGATATGGTCTGTCAAGGTTACGTAGAGGTACTCTTGAACAGGATATTGGTATTTTTTTGAAAGATTATCGATAATTTCATAAGTAACGGTAATAAAGTCTAACGGAACATCCTTGAGTAAAGTCATAAAATTTTCTCGAGATTCTTCAGTCTTCATCCGAAAGACTTTTTCAACCTGATCCTCAGAAATCAAATCTCCCTTCTTCTTACCAAACGAAATACCCTTACCAACTACGATCAACTCCTCTCCCTTGCTATTTCGCACAAGAGAAACATTGTTATTCATTGGATTTAATATCCGATACATGTCGACCTCCTTGTTCTGTCATTTAAGAGCTAGAGTATAAAAAATGACCACAAATGACCCTGAAAATAAATTTCTGAGTCATCTGTGATCATGCCTAATATTACTTAGTAACACTCACTCTTATTAACTTGTGATTTTAGTATATCACAAGATTTTGTTTTTGTAAACCTTTTCATCTAACTTTTTTTAAAATTAGTAGATTTAAAAGACAGATATAGGGAGTTTATACACGTTCAGTCCATGAAGTTGCTGTTGTTTTAAGAACTTTGTTGAGTTCATCGATGTTCTCAAAACCAGTTGTACGAAGCCATTCGCGAGCAGCTGCTTCACCGTCTTTGATATAAGCTTCAACTGATCCAGCCCATGTTGCACGTCCACAAAGAACACCATTGAAGTTTGCACCTGATTCGTGCGCAAATACAAGAGTTTCTTGGAAGAGCTTAGCTGATACACCTGCACTCAAGTAGATGTATGGCAAGTTAGTAGCTTCGTCTTGAGCTTTAAAGAAGTCTGCAGCTTCTTCACGTGTGTGAACGATTTCGCCATCGCCAAATCCTTCAACGTATTTCACGTTAACTGGAACTTCCACTTTCAAGACATCGATGTTAAAGCGTGGGTCTGAGAAGACCTTCATAGCACCGATAACCTTGCGTGGTTTTACTTTAGCGTATTCTGCAGAACCTGCGTCCGCAATCTTTTCATCGTAAGCCAAGATTTCAAGGAAGAATGGAATATCTTCAGCTACACACTCAGAACCAATACGTTCAATGTAGGCTTGTTTTTGTTGGTTGAGTTCGTCAGAGCTATCTACGTCATAGTAAAGCAAGAATTTAACGGCATCTGCACCTTGTTCTTTGATACGTTTTGCAGACCAAACGTCCAAGCAGTCTGGCAAGCGTTTTGTACTTGTTGTATCGTATCCTGTTTTCTCATAAGCAAGGAGAAGACCAGCATTTGGATCAAGAGCTTTTGTAGCTGGAAGTCCGTACTCAGGGTCAAGTAGCATAGATGAAGCATATTTAGTTAATTCATCCGCCACCAATACTTTAAGTTCTTCCATTTGAGCAACTGTTGGCTCTTCTGTTTGGTATTGAGCCATGAGGCGTTTCAAAGCACCACGTTGGTCAAAAGCGAGAGCTGAGATGATACCATTCTCATCAGAGAGTTTTTGCATACAAGCGCGTTTATTTTCTGTTAAAACCATTTTATACCTCTTTTACAATTAATTGGTCATAGAGACCTTGATAGTTAGCCATATTGACATGACCGGTCATTTTTTCTTGAGCATTAAGCATACCAAGGACATTAGCCTTGATTAACAGTTCTTGATCCGTTTCTTTATGGAAAAGACCTGAAGCAATACCTGCCACTGTAGAATCGCCAGAACCAACTGGATTTACTACTTGAATTCTTGGAATATCTACTTTGTAGAAAGTGTTACCGTGTTTAGCAAAGGCCCCATTAGCGCCTAAGGAAACGATAATCCACTCGATTCCATCAAATAGTGGTTCTTGAAGGACTTCTTTTAATTCATCCAAGTCTTTAGAAATTTCTCTTCCTAAAAGTTGAGATAATTCTTCATTATTTGGTTTGATAACTGTTGGCTTATATGGAGATTCAAGAACCGCCTGAAGTGAAGCTCCTGAACAGTCCAATACAACAGGTTTCCCAGCATGATTCGCAAGTTCAACCAGACTAGCATAATAATCCACTGGAAGTCCTGCAGGTAGACTACCTGAAATGGCCACTACCTCTACAGTCTCTAAAAGTTCTTTGAAATGAGCCAAGAAATCTTGACCTTCTTTTTCTTGAACTTCAGGACCTTTTTCTAGGATTTCTGTTTGGTTTTCTCCATGTAGAATTGCGATACAGTTACGGGTTTCACCTTGAATAGAGAAGAAACGTTTGCTTACTTTATCATCAATATTTTCTACTAAAAAATCACCAAGTTTACCACCGACAAGTCCTGTTGCCACTACTGAATCACCAAATTCTGATAGGACACGAGTAACATTTAAACCTTTACCACCAGCCGTTTTAGTTACATCTACAACACGGTTGACAGTGTCAATTTTCAATTCATCCAAAGGATAGGAAATATCAATGGATGGGTTCATTGTGACTGTTAAAATCATAAGTCACCTCTTAGTCGTGGTATTCACCACGATCCCATTTTTCAAGGAACTCTGTAAAGAAGTTGGCATCCGTTTGATGATCGTTATGAGTTTCGACGTGTTGGATTTTAGCGATCAATTTTTTGTTTTCTTCTGATGGTTTGTATTCAGCGTTGATGAAAGCTTCAATGATATCACACATGAGCAATTCACCAGTGATTTTACCACCAAATCCGATTACGTTGGCATTCAATTGTTCTTTTGCATATAGAGCTGTTGTCATATCGCGAACCAAAGCAGAACGAACACCAGGAACCTTGTTAACAGCATTATTAATACCTACACCAGTTCCACAGATACATACACCAAGATCAGCTTGGCCACTAACTACTGCTTCACCAACTTTTTTACCAAAGATAGGGTAGTGGGTACGAGCATGGTCATAAGTACCAAAGTCGATAACTTCGTGTCCTTTAGATTTCAAAAATTCTGAAACCGCCATTTTTTCATTTGTTACGATGTGGTCACATCCGATTGCAATTCTCATTACTTATTCCCTCCGATTAATTGTATAAATCTAATATCATTTATCCTAACTCAAGAAAAATCAAGATTAGCTTAGGAAGCGAGCTGCGAGCATAACTGAGGTTAGCTAAAGTGAGCTGACGACAGATTATCTTGATTTTTGAAGAGTATTAGCACATTTTGTTCAACATGTCGACCCTGATTTGGTGACGACCGCCGTCGTATTTACCATTTACAAAGCCTTTAGCAATGTTTTTAGCTAATTCATCACCAACAAGTTGAGCACCCATCGTAATCATACGTGAGTTGTTGTGACCGCGAGTCATATAAGCTGAACGTTCATCAGAAACTTCTGCAGCAACCATTCCTTTGATTTTAGTAGCAACCATAAACGGACCTGCACCATAAGCATCAATGACGATACCAAGGTTTTGTTCTTCTTTCTTAACTTCTTCCGCAACCGCAAGAGTTACATCAACAAAGTCTTGACCTTCTGCTGTAACATCCACTACGTGGAAGTTTTCTTTTTCCAAGAAGTCTTTTACAACTTCTTTTAATCTTAAACCTGCAGCATCTGCACCAATAACAATAGCCATATTGTATACTCCTTTTTTATAATAGACCAGTAAAACTTTTTGATTCTAGCCCAAAAGAGACCTTTCTCAAATAGTTACTAGTAGTTTTGTTGACAATCATTTAAATTAAGAACAAATATCTTATTTGTTTCTTAATAAGCTTTCTTCAGAGAAAAGCCAGAACAGTAATCTTGTTAAAATAAACACAAATTGTTCTTTATAAACATAATATACTACTATTAGTTGGAAAAGTCAACAATTTATGTTTGTTTTTGTTTATTTTTTATAAAATCTCGATATCAAATCCAATCTGATCAAAATCACTAGGTTTTATAATCTTAACATCTTTCTTATCTTCCAGTCTATCTCCTTCTTCTATTGAAGTAGACAAACCTGACCATGGTTCCAAGGCAATAAAAGGACCTTTATTAAGAGTTGACCATACGATTAAATTTGGAAACTCTTTAAAATGTAGTTTCAAACCTTTATCATGTTTTCGTGAACGCAAAGCTACTGTGCGAGATTCCAACTCATCTAATGTCACAGCATCATAGCTAAAGAAGTCATAATTCAAGTCTATTTCTTTTTGATTATTTAACCAAGAATTTCTATCTTTTAAATCCAACATTCCTGTTTCTGGGAAAGGTTTTGGAACTGTACATGTTTCTGGCTTTTCAAATTCAAGATAGTAATCTTCATATACCTCGTCATCTAGTAAGGGACAGTTAAAACCAGGATGCCCACCGATAAAATATGGCATACTCTTTTCTGATTCTTTATTATAGATTTTATACTGAGTACGTATAGTTTTCCCAGTCACTGTATAAGTGATTTCTAAACGAAAATGATAAGGGTAGTTTGCATACATTTCTTCATCGTCTTCGATAGCGAATGTAACAGAATTATCTGTTTGTTCTACTAATGTAAATTCTTTTTTTCTTACTAAACCATGTCGAGGAATTTTTACTTCTTTTTGACTACCATCTTCCTTATCATAAAGGACCGTATCATTTCTTACTGAACCACATATTGGGAATAATACGGGTGCTTGTCCACTCCAATAAGTTGGATCACCCTGCCACAAATACTCTACGCCTTCCTTGTCTTTTATGGAAGAAAGGGCGCCTCCAAGCGTTTGAAACTCAACATTTAATTGATCTGATTTTAATACAATCATAAGTCTTACCTCCAATTCTCTAAAAAAACTAGGCTGACTGCTCCATAGTGGAAACTGACAACCTAGTTTTTACAATTTACATTTTTAGGAGCAAATTATTTTGCGTTTGCTGCGTATTCTTCATTACGTTTGATCATTTGTTTTCTGTACCATGCAAAGATACCAACGTAGAATACAAGGAATACTAATGCGCCAAGGATAGCTTTGATATCACCAGTTGTAGCGTTACCGATTGCCCAACCAAATAGTTTTTCGATTGGTCCTTCAAGAGTTGAGTGAGTAATCAATTGTGATTGGTTCACACCTTCTGGGAAGGCACCTACACCTTTAGCAAGTTCAGTTGCGAATGGTGCGATAAGTGTACCTGAAAGAAGGAAGAGTGGCAACAAGAGAGTTCCGAAGATAATCATACGGAGCAATTTACCACGAGTAACTACCAAGAGAGCTGGAGTTACACCCATAGCGATGATACCAGCAAGTGGCAAGATACCATTTCCGACATTTGAAAGAAGCACTGCTTCAACCAACATGATTGGTGCAAGTACGTTAGCACAAGCCCAGATTTCAGCACGACCAGCGATAAATGGCCAGTCAAGACCGATGTTGAATTTACGTCCTTGAAGACGTTTAGTAGCAACGTTTGTAATACCTTGTGAAAGTGGTTCTACGGCTGCGATGAACCATGAACCGATCAATGAGAAGAGCTCCAAGCAGACACCGGCAGTCAAACCAAGTGACAACCAACCTTTAATAACAAGTTCCCATGAAGATGCATCTTCTACTCCAGCAACTGGATGTGGAGTACCCATCAAACCGATAACGATACCAAGGATGAAACCGATGAAGAATTTAGATCCCCAGAAACCGATTCGTTTGTTCAATTTAGCAGCGTCAAAGTCGTATTTATCAAGACCTGGGAAGAATTTATCGAAAATCTTATCCAAAACCATGATAACTGGGTTCATCATGTAGTTCATGTGAGTTGAAGTCATTGGTGATGAACTTGGTGCGTTAAGAAGGTCATCAAATGTTGGTTTCATCAAGTCAGAGTTGATAATTTTAAGAACGCCAACAAGAACAACAGCTGCAGTCGCGATGAAGAGTGAAACTCCTTGGCTAACTCCATTGTTGTCAGCGTACCATTTGATCAAAAGTCCTGTGATAGACAAGTGCCAGATATCGAAGATATCAACGTCAAGTGTATCAGTTTTCTTAATTGCAAGCATTACAATGTTGACAATCAACATAACTAGCAAGAAGTATAGAGTCCATGCAGATCCCCAAGTGATTGTAGCAAGCGGTGCCCAACCAACGTCGGTGATGTTCAATTGAATACCAGTATTTTCAACGAATTTTGCAAGTGAAGCTGAGAAAGCTCCATTAAGCATACCGATGATAGCACCGATACCAGTAAGCGCGATGGCAAGTTTGATACCACCTTCAAGTGCTTTGGAGAATTTAACTCCGAAAAGCAAGGCCAATACTGTCAAAATGATCAGCATGATGATTGGGCCACCCATAGCCAAGATTGGTTTAAAGAAATCGTTGGCTAGATTGATAATGATTTCCATAATTTTTCCTCCCTTTATTTTTATGGAAAATTACAAAATTATAATTAACTTAATCCGTGTTCTTTGATTGCTGCTTCAATATTGTCATAAACTGGAGCGCTCATTGCTGGAATACGGAACAAGATTGGTCCAGCTTCAACTACTGGGATACCAGGGTCAAAACCTAAGTCAGTTGCAGCAATTGGCGTGAAGATATCATAACCTTTAATCAAGTCTTCATTGACATCTTTAACCATAACTGCGTCACACTGTACGTCGTATCCACGGTTAGATAGCTCTTCTTCTAGAGCGCTTTTAATTTGGTGGCTTGAGTTAACACCTGCACCACATGCAGCAAGAATTTTAATCATTTGGATTTCCTCCGTTTTATAGTTACTATTTATTAATGAATTTAAGCAGTTGCTTCTGAGATATACTGGAACAAAGTTTCTGGTTCTGTAATCTTAGAAAGTGCTTCTAAATGACCATTACCTGTAAAGAAGTCCATCAATTGAGCAAGAATATTTGTTTGACTCGAACTTGAATTATTGATGATAAAGAAGAGTAATGATACTTCTACTTCCTTGTCAGGAGCAATCATGTTGTGGAATGTTACTGGTTTCGCTAAGCGAACCACAACAACGTTTTCAGTTAAATTATGAATCGTGTCTGTGTGAGGGATTGCTACATTCGGCAAGTCCTTCCCTAGAAATTCCATATCTAAACCGGTTGGGAACATTTTTTCACGTTCAATCAATGCCGATCGATAGGTATCCGTAACAACTTTCTTTTCTTCTAACAGGGTTGCAACTTGATCAAAGAGTTGCTCTTGATTATCTGCTTCTAAACAAAAAACTAAGTCTTTGCTGAAGAAATGATCTAATCCCATGACCTTCTCCCTTCATATTTAACTTTTATGATACAAGTATATCACTATATGAAACCGTTGTCAATATTTTTTTGTTGCATTTTGTTTGATTTTTATTTTTTTTGTTTGATTTTAAACAGCAAATAATTTTAAATAGTTTTGAAAAAAGATAGAAAAAACAGGACATACATCCTGTTTTTTTATATTAATTTTTTTTCGTAGTCCAACTTTGTTCAATTAATGGAAGCATATCCTTCAACACTTCAGGTGTTCCTTCTAGAGAAACGTATCTAAACTTACCATCGTCTGATTTAAAGATCCAGATCACTAGATATTTACCATTTTTTGCAATACAGTTTACGACATAGGCGTCATAACCACCAATTTTTGATTTAGATCCCCAAACTTTAGAGAAATCCTTGCTTTGTTGTTTCGTTTGATAAACACTAGTAGAGACTTGAACAGCATCAAGAGCAGCATATTCACTTTCACTAACACCAAGGTGCTCTGGTTTAAAAGTATTTAGGGTTACGATATTGATGTCCGTTCCATCACAGTACTGAATATCATCACCACCCTCAACTTCTGTAAAATGAATCCATGATTTTGGCACTTTTACGTAGCCATAAGTATCTGACCCAATTACTTGTGTATCTTTAATTGTTGTTTCAGCTACAGTTGTTGTTTCTTGGGCTGTAGTAGTTTCTTGAACTGTTGTTGTTTCTGAGGCTACTTCTTTTTTAGATTTTGAAGTATTACAAGCAGCGAGGCAAAGGCAACACACTAAAAGTGTAGATAAGCTGACGATTTTTTTCATGATCCTTCTCCTTTCACTTCTATTCTAATGAAAGAAAAGATAAGTGTCAAAAGATAACTGAATTAGGAATCAATTATTCTTCATCCATACTCAAGACACTTAGGAAGGCTTCTTGAGGAACTTCTACTGATCCAATTGCTTTCATGCGCTTTTTACCAGCTTTTTGTTTTTCAAGAAGTTTACGTTTACGCGAAACGTCACCTCCATAACACTTGGCAAGAACGTTTTTACGAAGAGCTTTGATATCTGTACGAGCTACAATCTTGTGTCCAATAGCTGCTTGGATTGGAACTTCAAATTGTTGACGTGGAATGATTTTCTTGAGTTTATCAACGATGAGTTTCCCACGTTCATAGGCAAAGTCCTTGTGAACGATAAAGCTGAGTGCATCAACCTTGTCTCCATTGAGAAGGATATCCATTTTAACCAGTTTAGATGGACGATACTCTGACAGTTCGTAGTCAAAGCTTGCATAGCCACGTGTTGAAGATTTGAGCTTGTCAAAGAAATCAAAGACAATTTCAGCAAGTGGAATTTGATAGATAACATTGACACGATTATCATCGATATAGTCCATCGTCACAAAGTCACCACGTTTGCGCTGAGCTAGTTCCATAACAGCTCCTACAAATTCCTGCGGTACCATGATTTGTGCTTTAACATAAGGTTCTTCAATAGTTGCAATTTTAGTAGGATCAGGAAACTCGGATGGATTCGATACATCCATAGACTCACCATCAGTCTGATTGACCTTGTAGATAACGGATGGTGCAGTCATGATCAAGTCAATGTTGAACTCACGTTCCAAACGTTCTTGAATAACATCCATATGAAGGAGACCCAAGAATCCACAACGGAAACCAAAACCAAGAGCTTGCGATGTTTCGGGTTCAAACTGAAGACTAGCATCGTTCAACTGCAATTTTTCAAGAGCTTCACGTAGGTCATTGTATTTATTTGACTCGATTGGATAAAGACCTGCGAAAACCATCGGATTCATCTGCTTGTATCCAGATAGGGGTTCTGAAGCAGGGTTTGCCGCCAAGGTAACTGTATCACCGACACGAGTGTCTTGAACAGTCTTGATAGATGCTGCAATATAACCAACGTCACCTGTCGCAAGGAAGTCACGTCCTACTGCTTTGGGTGTGAATATTCCGACCTCAGTAACATCAAAGGTTTTACCATTGCTCATGAGTTGAATCTTATCACCTGGCTTCACAACTCCATCCATGACACGAACTTGGAGGATAACGCCACGATAAGCATCGTAAACTGAGTCAAAAATCAAAGCTTTTAATGGTGCTGATACATCACCAGTTGGTGCTGGAACTTTTTCTACAATTTGCTCTAAAATATCTTCAATTCCAATCCCAGCTTTTGCTGAAGCTAATACAGCCTCACTAGCATCCAGACCGATGACATCTTCAATTTCTGTACGCACGCGCTCCGGATCTGCAGCAGGCAAGTCAATCTTATTGATAACTGGAAGGATCTCCAAATCATTATCTAAGGCAAGGTAAACGTTAGCTAATGTTTGAGCCTCAATCCCTTGAGCAGCATCGACAACCAAAATGGCTCCCTCACAGGCAGCTAGAGAACGCGATACCTCATAAGTGAAGTCCACGTGTCCTGGTGTGTCAATCAGGTGGAAAATATAGGTCTCGCCGTCTTTGGCAGTATAATTAAGCTCGATGGCATTCAGTTTGATAGTAATCCCACGTTCTCTCTCTAGGTCCATACTATCAAGAAGCTGAGCTTGCATTTCACGACTAGAAACCGTCTCTGTAGCCTCCAAAATACGGTCTGCCAATGTTGACTTCCCATGGTCAATATGAGCGATAATGGAAAAGTTTCGGATCTTCTCCTGACGTTTTTTCAATTCTTCTAAATTCAAGATTCTCTTCCTTTCAGGGTATCTATTAATTATAAATTGTTTTTATGTTTTTGACAAGACCATAATACCCTGTAGAGAGTATTAATCTTCCGCAACAAAGCCGTCATTTTCGATGAAATAGTGGTCTGTCATACCTTGGTCAGTAAAGACAATTCCATGAAGGACACCACCATAGACAGCTCCTCCATCCATTCCGATTTTTCCATCTTCTGTCACCCAAAGGTCAGCTGTGCCTGGTTTCTGATCTAGTAGACCATAGACTGGTGTATGCCCAAAGACAATTGTTTTCCCTGTATGATTAACTGCTTCGTGGAATGGTTTTCTGAGCCAGACTTTCTTGTAATCTGTAGTTTCATGCCAATCATCCAAAGTTAAATCAATTCCCGCATGAACAAAGATATACTGATCCGTTTCAATCACAAAAGGCATTTGTCGGATAAAAGCAACCAAGTCTGCTGCTTCAGTTTCTACACGTTTAGCATCTGCTACTCCATCGACTGGTGCATCCAGTGGACGACCTAGAATAGAATTAATAGTTGTATCCCCACCATTACGACGATAGTGGTCATAGCTTTCTTCAGGATTATCCAACCAAGTTAAAAACATGTACTCGTGATTTCCTGAAATGCAAATCGCTCCTTGATTTTCTACCAAGTCTTTGACCATTTCAAGGACACGACGACTATCTTCTCCTCTATCAATCAAATCTCCAAGAAAGAGTAATTGTGTCTTACCATCCCATGTTTTTAGAAGGTCTTCAAGCATTCCTGCTTTTCCGTGAACATCTCCAATAACATAATAGTCTGTCATTTATTTCTCCTTACTTTGTAACAATTCTCTCGCTTGACTAAGTGCTGCTTCAGTCACATTTTCACCAGCCAACATTTTAGCAACTTCTTCCACCCTTTCTTCGACTGTCAACAAGCGAACTGTTGAAACAGTTGAATGGTCATTACTAATCTTTTCAATAAAGAACTGATAATCTGCAATCGCAATGACTTGAGGAAGATGAGATATAGCTAATACTTGGCCGTGCTGACCAATTTTATGAATCTTTTGAGCAATTGCTTGGGCTACACGACCTGAAACTCCTGTGTCCACTTCATCAAATACAATACTGGTCTTACCTTCCTTACGAGAAAAAGCAGACTTGATTGCCAACATGAGGCGAGACAACTCTCCTCCAGAAGCTACTTTAACCAATGGTTTAAAGTCTTCTCCAGGGTTTGTGGAGATGTAAAATTCAACACTTTCATTTCCTTCACGAGTAAACTTACCTTTAGTAAATTGAACCTGAAATCGAGCCTTATCCATATAAAGTTCTTTGAGTTCTTGCTGAATCTCAATTTCTAATTGTTGAGCTAAGTTATGTCGAGCAGATGCAAGCTTACTTGCTAAATCTACCAGGCTTACTTCCAACTTTTTGAGTTCTGCTTCCATATCATCTGAAGATAAATGATTGCCAGTCAAAAGGTTGTATTCTTCTGTGATTTTAGCAAAGTACATCAAGACATCGTCAACATTCCCACCATACTTACGTGTAATGGCGTTAAGGAGATCTAAACGGCTTTCAATCTGCATGAGACGATTACCATCGAAATCTAAATCTTCGATAATATCTTCTAAACGTTTAGTAACATCTTCTAGAACATAATAAGATTCGGATAAGGAAGTAGAAATTTCACGATATTCTACATCATACTCTTCTAAACTTTCCATATCATTCATAGCTGAACGCACGTTAGCTAGACTTGAAAATTCTTCATTATCTAACATTGTATAAGCATTAGTCAACGTATCAGCAATATTTTTATGATTTAGAAGTTTATCTCGTTCTTGGTTTAGTTTGAGGTCTTCACCTGGCTGTAAGGACGCAGATTCAATTTCAGCCATCTGAAATTCCAACATTTCAATACGAGCCCTGTGCTCTTCTTGATTTTTCTTAATCTCAAGAAGTTGCTTGCGCATTTTACGATAAGCATCAAAGTTTGTCTGGTAGGCTTGCTTCAGTTCCAGAAAACCTGCATCACCAAACCCATCAAGCATCTGAATATGCAATTGGGGACGCATTAACTCTTCTTGATCATGTTGGCCATGGATATCAACCAGATACTGTCCAATCGAGCGAAGAACAGATAGATTAACCATCTGTCCATTGACACGACTAACACTACGCCCGTTTTGTAAAATTTCACGACGGATGATGATTTCATCACCTAGCTCTATTCCTTGCTCATCAAAAATCATTTGCAAAGCATGACTGTTTTCAACCGAGAAAAGACCTTCGATTTCAGCCTTAGGAGCACCATGACGAATGACGTCCGTTGTAGCTCTTGCTCCCAGCATCATATTCATAGCATCGATGATGATAGACTTGCCAGCACCGGTTTCCCCCGTCAGAACTGTCATTCCCTTCTCAAAATTAAGTGAAATACCCTCAATGATGGCAAAGTTTTTAATTGAAATTTCAAGTAACATAAGGTCCTACCACTTTTTAACTTGTTCAACAATCTCTACAGCTGCTTCTTCAGTTCGCGCCACAATTAAAATTGAGTTATCATCTGCTAAACAGCTAAAAATCATATCCGAAAATGTTTGAGTCAATTGACTTTTTACAAAAATTGTATTCCCAGGAATAACATCTAAGTTGATGAGATTCCCCATTCTTTCGAAACTTTCGATATTGTTCTCAGCTAACTGTAAACTTTTAACTACTGACTTTGGTAATTCATAGACATATGTATTGTCTTTCAAAGGAATTTTTACAATCCCTAATTCTTTGATATCTCGTGAAACAGTTGCTTGAGTGGCAGAGATGCCTGCTTCTCTCAAGTGTTCAACGATTTCTTCTTGTGTGCCGATTTGATAGTCAGTCACAAATCTTCTAATCTTTTCAAGTCTTTCTTTTTTATTCATCTTTAAACTCTCTATGTGCTTTTTCTACTACTTTTTCTATTTCAGAAACCACTTGGTTGCTTGCATGTTCTTCTTTACGTAAATAAGCAAGAAATTCAATATTCCCCTGTCCACCTTGAATAGGAGAGAAATCCAATCCTAAGACTGAGAATCCTTCATCAACTGCCATTTTAGTAACTGATTCTAAAACATTTTGGTGAACTTTGGCATCTCTGATAATTCCATTTTTACCAATCTGTTCTCGGCCTGCTTCAAACTGTGGTTTTATGAGTGCAACAACTTCCCCTTGGTCGACCAATATTCTATGTAGAGCCGGTAAAATGAGACTCAAAGAAATAAAACTCACGTCGATACTTGCAAAACTTGGCTCTACTTCAAAGTCATTTTTTTCAGCATAACGAAAGTTAAATTGCTCCATGCTAACAACTCGTGAATCTTGGCGTAATTCCCAGGCTAGCTGATTGGTCCCAACATCAACAGCATAAACCAGTTTTGCACCATTTTGAAGCATGACATCCGTAAAACCTCCTGTTGAAGCGCCAATATCAATGGTCGTTTTGCCTTCAACCGATATATCAAATTTTTCTAAAGCTTTCTCAAGTTTCAAGCCCCCTCGACTAACATACTTAAGTTTCTCACCCTTGAGTTTTAATTCAGTATCATCTGGAATTTTTTCTCCTGGTTTATCAAAACGCTCACCATTAAGGACCGCAATCACTAATCCAGCCATTACGCCCCGCTTAGCCTGTTCTCTTGTTTCAAATAAACCTTGTTTGTAGGCAAGTACATCTACTCTTTCCTTAGGCATTGATTCTCAAACTTTCTACTATTTTTACAATTGGTTCTTTATCAAAATCAACTAATTGGCTAATCACGTCTAACTTCTCATTAGCCTGATCCAAAGTTCGGTTACAAAAAACTTTTGCCTCATCCAATCCTAACAAAGCAGGATAGGTTGATTTCTCAGCTTGCAAATCTTTTTGTGGTGTTTTACCAATTTCCTCAAAACTAGCAGTAACATCAAGGATATCATCTCTCACTTGAAAAGCAAGCCCAATCAGCTCTCCAACTGTTTTCAACTGTTTTTGAAGATTTTCATCCAATCCTGCAATAACTCCTGCCGCTTGAAAAGGGAAGGCTAAGAGTTTACCAGTTTTATTTGCATGGATGGTCTGAAGTTCTTCTAGGTTTAAATGTTTACCTTCACCTTCCATATCCAAAACTTGGCCAGCGACCATCCCCATACTTCCAGAAGAAAGGGACAAAGAAGCTATTAAATCTACCTTAATTTCGTTTGGCAAGTCTGCTTGCGCTATCAAAGCATAAGGATCTAAAAAGAGGGCATCTCCTGCTAAAATTGCTAGTGCTTCACCAAACTTCTTATGGTTGGTTAAACGCCCACGACGAAAATCATCATCATCCATAGCAGGAAGATCATCATGAATTAAGCTTCCTGTGTGAATCATCTCAAGCGCTGCTGCAACCTGGGCATGAGCTATAGTGATTGGCACCTGCAAAGATTCCAACACTTCTAAAAGCAGATAAGGACGAATTCGTTTACCACCTGCATGGATAGAATAGAGAACAGCTTCTCTGAGATTAGCAGCTAATTGCTGGTCTCCATAAAACTCCTCAAGAGCTGACTCAACCAAAGCTAATTTTTCTTGCTTGTTCATAGAAGTTCGCTTTCTGTTCCATCTTCTTGCATAACTTTAACCAAGGTCTTTTCTGCTTTATCAAGTGTTGCTTGCAATTCTTTTGAAAGAACCATTCCTTTTTGAAATGCAGTAATAGCATCTTCTAAAGCAATTTCACCATTTTCTAAACTCTGAACAATAGTCTCAAGCTCTGCTAAATTATCTTCAAATTTCTTCTGTTTTGACATCTTTAACCTCTAAATCTACTTGACCATCTCGCATCATCAGCATCACCTGGTCATTTTTTTTCAAATCATTTGCTGAAGATACCACAGTATCCTCTTTTTTAACAATCGCATAACCTCTGGCTACGATACGACTCGTATCTAACATGAGTAGAGCTTCTGACAAGCGTTTTACTTCAGCAACCTTGGCATCATAGATTACAGCCATCTGGCTACGCATTAATTTTTGTAACTGTTGAATACGGTCTTGGTAGCGCTGAATCTTGACATTTGGCGATAATTGCTCCAAACGGTGAATTTGAGCTTGAACCTTCTGTTGATTTCTAACTAACTCACCATTCAATCCCTGCTTCAGTCGAAGCATTAACTGATCCAAACGTTGCAGATATCCATCATATAAACGCTCTGGTTGTCTAAAGATGACTGATTGACTAAGCCCTCTCAAGGATTCTTTTTTCTTTGATAAAGTATTTTGTACAGCAGTAGCCATTCGTTTCTCTTGATTTTTAAGATAGGTCAGTAGATCTAACTTAGTCACAGGTGTAGCTAACTCTGCTGCAGCAGTTGGTGTTGCTGCTCTCTTATCAGCCACAAAATCAGCCAAGGTTACATCTGTTTCGTGGCCCACACTTGAAACAATAGGAAGGCGCGATTCAAAGATAGAACGCACTACAATCTCTTCGTTAAAAGCCCAAAGATCCTCAATTGATCCACCACCACGACCAATGATAAGAACATCCAAGTCTTCTCGTTCATTAGCTCTAGCAATGTTACGGGCAATCTCCTCTGCTGCCCCTTCGCCTTGAACCTTGGTAGGATATAAAACAATCTCAACCCCTGGGAAACGTCTGCTAACGGTAGTAATAATATCCTGTATAACAGCACCACTACGACTAGTCACAACCCCGATGCGTTTTGCAAACTGAGGGATTGCTTGTTTAAAGCGTTCTTGAAAAAGGCCTTCTTCTGATAATTTCTTTTTTAATTGTTCGAACTGAATTGCAAGAGCCCCTACACCATCAGGCTCTGCCTTTTCAATGATGATAGAGTAGCTCCCACTTGGTTCATAGACTTGGACACGACCGATAACATTGATCTTCATCCCTTCTTCCAAATCAAAACCTAGTTTCTGATAAATACCTGACCAAATAGTCGCTTGGATTACTGCTCGATCATCTTTGAGAGAAAAATATTGATGAGTTGGACGTTTCCGGAAGTTAGAGACCTGACCAGTTAAATAGACCCTCTCCAAGTATGGGTCATTATCGAATTTCATTTTCAGATACTTAGTCAAAGTTGTTACCGACAAATATTTTTCCATCTCAACCTCCTTCTTTCTCTAGTTTTTCCTGGGTATTATTATACCAAAAAAACGTTTAAAAATCTCTCTTTTCACCTCTAGAATACGAAAACAAGACTGGATTTCTTTGGGCTTGTCTAATAATATACAAAAGCCCTCGGAAAAATCCAAGGGCTTTAATTAGTTCACTGAACTAGATTATTTTTTCAAGTTGTAGAATGATTTCAATCCACGGTATTCAGCTACTTCACCAAGTTGATCTTCGATACGAAGCAATTGGTTGTATTTAGCGATACGGTCAGTACGTGAAAGTGAACCAGTCTTGATTTGTCCTGCGTTTGTTGCAACTGCGATGTCAGCGATTGTTGAATCTTCAGTTTCACCTGAACGGTGTGATACAACGGCAGTGTAACCAGCTTCTTTCGCCATTTCGATAGCGTCGAATGTTTCAGTAAGAGTACCGATTTGGTTAACTTTGATAAGGATTGAGTTAGCAGCACCTTCTTCGATACCACGTGAAAGGTAGTCAGTGTTTGTTACGAAGAAGTCGTCACCAACCAATTGAACTTTACCACCAAGACGTTCAGTAAGAGCTTTCCAACCGTCCCAGTCGTTTTCGTCCATACCATCTTCGATAGTGATGATTGGGTATTTGTTTACCAATTCTTCAAGGTAATCGATTTGTTCAGCAGCAGTGCGGACAGCAGCTCCTTCACCTTCGAATTTAGTGTAGTCGTATACTTGACGTTCTTTATCGTAGAATTCTGATGATGCACAGTCAAATCCGATAAATACGTCTTTACCTGGAACATAACCAGCAGCTTCGATAGCAGCAAGGATAGTTTCAACACCATCTTCAGTTCCTTCGAAACGAGGAGCGAATCCACCTTCGTCACCTACAGCTGTTTCAAGACCACGAGATTTAAGGATTTTCTTAAGAGCGTGGAAGATTTCAGCACCCCAACGAAGAGCTTCTTTGAATGTAGGTGCACCAGCAGGTACGATCATGAATTCTTGGAAAGCGATTGGAGCATCTGAGTGAGAACCACCGTTGATGATGTTCATCATTGGAGTTGGAAGAACTTTAGTGTTGAATCCACCAAGGTAGCTGTAAAGTGGGATTTCAAGGTAGTCAGCAGCAGCGCGAGCTACAGCGATAGACACACCAAGGATTGCGTTTGCACCCAATTTACCTTTGTTAGGAGTACCGTCAAGAGCGATCATAGCACGGTCGATAGCTTGTTGGTCACGTACATCGTAGCCGATAATAGCTTCAGCAATGATGTTATTTACGTTGTCAACAGCTTTTTGTGTACCAAGACCACCGTAACGAGATTTGTCACCGTCGCGAAGTTCAACTGCTTCGTGTTCACCAGTAGAAGCTCCTGATGGAACCATACCACGTCCGAAAGCACCTGATTCAGTATAAACTTCTACTTCAAGTGTTGGGTTACCGCGTGAGTCTAGGACTTCGCGAGCGTAAACATCAGTAATAATTGACATTTTTTACTCTCCTTTGAGTTAAATTATTTTACACCTCTATGATACATCAAAAAGATACCTTTTTCAAGAAAAAACGTTATCTTTGTGCAAATTTTCCTTAAGTTTGTTAAGTAATCGCTTTCTTTTCCGCTATATCTATAGACTTTTATGATATACTATATTTATGACTGATGTATCAAAACAAATATTAGAAAAAGCTCATGGTGTTCTTAAGTTAAATCCAGACGAACAAAGACGTTTTCTTGGTACTTTTGAAGAACGTGTTCTTGGCTACGCTGAACTCGCTACTGCGAATGATGACAAATTTCAAAAAGGTTTTTTGACTATTTTGGAGACTTTTAAAAAAGAAACTGAACCTCTATTTGTCAAAATCTCTCCTCAAGTTGAGTTTGACAAACAAGTTTATTATTTAAAAAATGCTAAAGATTCTGATTGCCAAGCAACCATCGTTTCTGAAGATCATAACTCTTCTCCTTTCGGACTGGTTATCCATAGCGATGTTCCGGTTCAAACAAGTGAAAAAGACCTCAGAAAGGCCTTTTCAGACTTATGGCAAGAGAAAGAGACGAAAGCTCCTACTTCTCTCTGGAAAAAATGGTTTGGTTAACTCTATCTCAAAGACATGATTCGTGCGATACTTGCAGCTGTATTTTCTAGATAAACAGCTGCTTTTTTTAGACTGTCTGCTAACGGTTCGCTTTTTTCAATTATGGAAAAAGCTGCGACTATATTCTCAAATGGTAAGAGTGGTAAATCCTCTGATAAACTACCACAAATAGCAATAACTGGAACACCATTTGGTGTTCTTTTTGCTACACCGATTGGTGCCTTACCTGCCAAACTTTGAGTATCCAACCTACCTTCACCAACGATAACTAGGTCTGCATCAGTAACTTTTTGATCGAAGTTTATCAAATCCAAACAAGTTTGAATACCAGATACAATCTCTGCTCTAGCGAAGGCACACAAGCCAGCTGCAATTCCACCGCCTGCCCCTGCACCATCTAATTTTAATATTTCAGGTGCGACTTTACCATAAAAGTCTTCAATAGCAATATCAACGTCTTGGAATTTAGCAGGGTTTAATCCTTTTTGTTTTCCAAATGTATAGGTGGCTCCATGAGGTCCACAGAGAGGATTGGACACATCCGCTAAAATTTTGATACGAACATCTGCAGGAACAGATGAGGCTTTATCTTTCGAAATATGACTAATTTCAAACAAGGACTGGCCACAAGCCTCCAGTTCAATTCCATTTTCATCATAAAATTGATATCCGAGTCCTGCAGCAATGCCAATTCCACCATCGTTACTAGCTGTACCACCGACACCAACGTAGATATCTTTGATTCCTTGTTCTATCAAATGGAGAATAAGTTGACCAATTCCCTTTGTTTGAATCTCTAGAGGATTACGTTTATCAAAAGGGATTTTAGCAAGACCTACTAAATTTGCAACTTCAAATAGAGCTAATTCTCTTTTTTGAAAGTAAGACATCAAAACCTCATCACCAAAAGGTCCAGTTACCTGGACTCTTTTTTCTTCCAAACCTAGAGAACTTTTAATGGCGTCTACTGTTCCTTCACCTCCATCGCCAACAGGTAAAAGTAGACATTCAGCATCCGGTATCACCCTTTTAAATCCTCTTTTTATAGCTTCTGCTACTTCGTTTGCAGGAAGACTCTCTTTGAAAGAGTCCGGCGCGATAACAATTTTCATTTTGATTCCTCTTTCTATCTAAAGGAAGTCTATCATTTCCAAAACTTTCCCAAAATCTCTCTCATCTACCTGAAGATTTATTTCCTTTTTCACAATATCCTTGGCACAAAAGGCTATTCCAAGTCCTGCACTTTTAAGCATTTTTAAGTCATTAGCTCCATCACCGATTGCAATCGTTCTATCAAATGGCACTTGTAATTCTTCAGCCCATCTCACGAGGGTTGCTTCTTTTACTTCTCTGCTTATAATAGGGCCAATTAGATTTCCAGTTAAATGATCATCTTTGATTTCCAGTTGATTAGCAGTATATAATGAAATTCCCAAATCTTTTGCTAATCTTTCTACAATAGTGGTAAATCCACCTGATACTAAGCCGACTTCTATCTGATTTTCTTGAAGAACTTTAATAAACTTGGCAACGTTTTTACTAAGGTGAAGTTCATGATAAATCCTATCAAAAACATTGATAGAGAGACCTTTAAGAAGAGAAATACGTCTTTTTAAACTTGCTTCAAAGTCTAATTCTCCTCTCATAGCTTGAGCTGTTAGCAGGGCTACTTCTTCTTCGCACTCTGCCTCTTTCCCTAATAAATCAATAACCTCTTCTTCTATCAGAGTTCCATCTACATCGAGGACACAGAGACCGTTGATTGTTTTCATTTATAATCCTTACTTTATTATCTCAAAAAATCGTATGAAAGCATCATACGATTTTATTTATTTAATTTGCTAAGCTGTGATATAAATCAAGATAAGACTGACAAGCTGTATCCCAGGAGAAATCACATTCCATAGCTTGTACTTGAAGTTTCTTCCAAACGTCAGGATGATTATAGTAAACATCCAAAGCAGTTTGAAGAGCCCAGTTAAGCCAGTATGACGTCAAGTTGTCAAAACTAAATCCTGTACCCGTTCCTTCGATTGGATTGAATGGTTGAACAGTATCTCTCAACCCGCCTACCTCATGAACAAGTGGTAATGTTCCATAACGCATAGCCATCATTTGAGAAAGTCCACAAGGTTCAAAACGACTTGGCATGAGGAAAATATCACAGGCTGCATAAATTTCCTGTGCTAGCTTGACATCAAAGGTAATATTGGCAGAAAGTTTATCTGGGAATACTTGACCAAACCATGAGAAGGCTTGTTCAAAACCAGGATCACCTGTACCCAAGAGAACGATTTGAACATCTTCTTGAAGCATGCGATGCAAACCTTCAACGACGACATCAAAACCTTTCTGTCTTGTCAAACGCGACACAATACCAATCATTGGAACATCAGGACGAACTGGAAGACCAACTTTCTCCTGAAGTTTAGCTTTATTCTGAGCTTTTCCTGATAGGTCTGATTTATTAAAATGATAATCCAACAAAGGATCCGTTTCTGGATTATAAAGATCCGTATCGATTCCATTTACAATACCAGAAACCTTACCAGACTCCATTCGAAGAATTTGATCCAAACCACATCCAAACTCTGTTGTCATGATTTCATAAGCATAGCTTGGCGATACAGTAGATACACGATCTGCATAGAGGATACCAGCCTTCATCCAGTTCAGGCAGTCATTCCAGCGAACTGTACCATCCGCATAGCGTTCAAATCCAACTCGGAACAAATCCCAAAGCATACCTTCAGAGAATTGACCTTGGAATTCCAAATTATGGATCGTTAAGACAGTCTTAATGTTTTGATAGGCTTGAATCCATCTGTATTTTTCCTTCAACAAGAAAGGAATCATAGCTGTATGATAATCATGAGCATGAAGAACATCTGGGATAAAACCAATACGCTCCATAGCTTCTAAGGCTGCAAGTTGGAAGAAAGCAAAGCGTTCACCATCATCGAAGTCTCCGTATACGTGACCACGGAAGAAATAATACTGGTTGTCAATAAAGTAGAAAGTAACGCCATTTAAAACAGTTTTCTTTATTCCACAAAATTGTCTACGCCAACCAACGTATACTTCAAATTGAATAACATCTTCAATTTGATCACCAAACTTAGCTTCCACCATGTCATAGTATGGCAGGATAACAGCAACTTCATGACCAGCTTTAACTAATGATTTTGGAAGAGCCCCGATAACATCTCCCAAGCCACCTGTTTTAGAAAAAGGGGCTCCTTCGGCTGCTACAAATAAAATTTTCATGAAAGAATGTCCTCTGTTACTTTTTCACCTTTTTTGATGACAACAGGATTTTCTGCTGTACCACGAATAACAACTCCATCAGCTACTTCAGCACCCTTATCAATAATTGCATACTCAACTTGAGCACCTTCACCAATGACAACACGAGGGAAAACAATAGATTCTTTAACTAAGCTATCTTTATGAATTTGAACATTACGCGAAACAACTGAACGATCAACCTTACCTTCGACAATACTACCAGAAGCAAACTGCGAAGTATTTACTTCACAACCAGGCGCATAATAAGTTGGTTCTTCGTTTTTCACCTTTGTGTGAATCTTTTGATTTGGAGAGAATAAAGAGTAGAATTTATGCAGATCAAGCATATCAATATTGGCTTGGTAGTATGTTTCTACAGAATGAATATTAGCTAAGTAACCAGTATACTCATATGCAAAAGCGCCTGATTCCGCTGCTAAGTCACGTAGAACATAACGTAGTTTTTCTGGGTGTTCTTTCTGAGCTTCTTCTTCCAGACGTTCAATCAACCATTGAGTATCTACAACAAAGATATCCGTTGACATGTTGTAGTATTCTTGTTCAGCTTTTTTATCGAAGAGTTTGTGAGAGAGCACGTGGTCAGTTTCATCAATATCTAGGATAGCATTTACTTCTGAAATATCCTTTTTAGGTAGTTTCTTATAAACGACTGTGATAGGAGATTTTGTAGTATTATGCAAATGGAAGACCTGAGTAAGATCAATATTTACCAAAACGTCACAGTTCAAGGAAACCGTTTGGTTAGATCCAGAACGTTTTAAATAAGTCAAGAGTTGTTGATAATACTCTTTACCAACAGTACTACTTTCCACACGAGTATTGTAGATTCCAAGATAGTAGTGGCTAAGAAGGGTATTCAAGCCCCATTCACGTCCAGAACGAATGTGGTCAAATACAGAGCTGATGTTATCTTGTTGGAAAATTCCAAAGACACTACGAACCCCAGCATTTGCTAAACTTGAGAGTGGGAAGTCAATCAAGCGATACTTTCCTCCGAATGGCAAACTCGCCACAGGACGATTACTCGTCAAGGTTGACATATCATGAAAACCAACGGTATTTCCTAAAATCGCTGAATATTTATCAATCTTCATCTGTTGCTACCCCCACTACTTCGTTATATCCGACTACTTGTACTTCTTCTGTACCATCAATTTCAACACCATCGGCAATAATTGCACCTTCACCGATGATTGCACGTGTAATTTTAGCACCTCTACCGATAACTGCTCCACTCATGATGACAGAATTAACAACTTCTGCTCCCTTACGAACTTGAGCAGCTGTAGAAAGAATGGAATGTTTTACAGTACCATTCACGTAACATCCATCTACTACTAGAGAGTCTTCTACTTGAGCAAATTCTCCAAGGTAGTTTGGTGGAGCGATAAGGTTACGAGAATAAATTTTCCATTGACGATTTCGGCTGTCTAGAGCATTTTCTGGAGAGATGTATTCCATATTTGCTTCCCAAAGAGATTCGATTGTACCAACATCCTTCCAGTATCCATTAAATTCATAAGCATAGACACTTTCACCTGTCTCAAGATAATTAGGAATAACATTCTTTCCGAAATCAGACATATCTAGGTTAGCCTTTTCAGCAGCAACTAGCATGTTGCGAAGTCGTTTCCAGTCAAAGATATAAATCCCCATTGATGCCTTGGTTGATTTTGGTTGGGCAGGTTTTTCTTCGAATTCAACAATGCGATTATTAGCATCTGTATTCATGATACCGAAACGGCTAGCTTCTTTTAGCGGTACATCCAAGACAGCTACTGTCAAGCTGGCATTGTTATCCTTGTGTGATTGGAGCATATCATCATAGTCCATCTTGTAGATATGGTCTCCTGAAAGAATCAAAACATACTCAGGATTAATGCTATCGATATAATCAATATTTTGGTAAATCGCATGACTTGTACCTTCAAACCAACGATTTCCTTCACTTGCAGAGTAAGGTTGAAGGATAGAAACACCTGAATCAATTACATCAAGACCCCAACTAGAACCATTACCAATGTGGCTGTTGAGAGCTAGTGGTTGATACTGTGTAATAACCCCAACATTATGGATGCCAGAGTTGGCACAGTTAGAAAGAGCAAAGTCAATGATACGATAGCGCCCACCAAATTGCACAGCAGGTTTTGCAATGCTTTGAGTGAGTTTACCGAGACGAGTTCCTTGCCCACCGGCAAGGATTAAAGCTAGCATTTCATTCTTCATTTTCTACTCCTTTTTGAGATTTATTTGATTCTTTTTTAGCGGGTTTCAAGCGACGTTTGATTTTCCAGATACTTGCCCCCATAGCTGGCAAAGTAAATGTCAAAGTCTGCTCATAATCCTTCCATAACCCTTCTTGAGTTTGAACAGTTTGGTTGTGTTCTTTCCAAACACCTCCCCATTGTTCCAACTCTGTATTCCAAATTTCTTCATACACACCTGCAACTGGTAGTCCAATTGTGAAATCAGGACGTTCAACTGGTGCCATATTAAAGACACAGACTAGCATCTCGCCTTTCTTTCCTTTACGAATAAAGGAAAGAACACTCTGATCTCTATTATCTGCATCGATAATTTCAATTCCATCATAGCTTGTATCAATTTCCCAAAGACAACGGTGGTCCTTATAAAGTTGATTCAACTGAGATGTGAAGTATTTCATCTTGGCATTCATTGGATCTTCAAGGTTTGACCATTCTAATTGCTCTTCTGATTTCCACTCTAAGAATTGACCGAATTCGCTACCCATAAAGAGCAATTTCTTACCAGGGTGACAAATTTGATAAGTATAAAGATTTCTAAGGCCTGCAAATTGATTATAACGATCTCCCCACATCTTATGCATCATACTCTTCTTACCATGTACAACCTCATCATGTGAGAATGGTAGGAGATAATTTTCATTAAAGACATACATAAAACTGAAAGTTACAAGGTTAAAATCATACTTGCGGTAAATTGGATCTTCTTCGTAGAAACGTAAGATATCATTCATCCAGCCCATGTTCCACTTGTAGTCAAATCCAAGACCACCTATCTCTTTCGGACCTGTTATTTTAGTTGCCGAAGAGCTTTCTTCTGCAATCATCATGACATCAGGGTGAGCTAGCTTAATAACAGTATTTAAACGCTGAAGGAAATAATAGCCTTCGTAGTTAAGATTTCCACCGTCCTTATTTGGTGTCCAAGGTGCATTATCATAATCAAGATAAAGGATATTACTTACGGCATCAACACGGATACCATCTAAATGATAAAAATCAATCCAGAACTTAATGCTAGAAATTAGGAAAGACTGTACTTCGTTTTTCCCTAAGTCGAAGTTTAGTGCTCCCCAACCATAGTTATGAGCTTTGTTATGGTCTTGATATTCAAAAGTTGGTGTTCCGTCATAATAAGCTAGGGCATCATCATTGATAGTAAAATGACCTGGAACCCAGTCAACGATAACTCCGATATTGTTTAAATGACACTCTTCAACAAAGTCTTGAAACTCTTCTGGTCTTCCGTAAGAATGTTCTAAACCAAAATACCCCATGAGTTGATAGCCCCAGCTCAAACCAAGCGGATGCGCCATCAAAGGCATAAACTCAATATGAGTGTAGTTCATCTCAACTAAGTAAGGAATCAACTCTTCTTTTAATTGAGCAAAACTGTATGGAGTTCCGTCTGGATTTCTCTTCCAAGAGCCTGCATGAGCCTCATAGATATTAACTGGTCTTTCAAAAAATCCCAAACGTTTTCTACGAGCTAACCAAAGTCCATCCTTCCATTTCTTTTCTGGGATTTCTGTTAAAACAGCCCCTGTTCCTGGACGTGCTTCATACCGACCAGCTAAAGGATCAATCTTCATAAGCTGATGACCGTTAGCCCGTGTGATATGATATTTATAAATCTGACCCTCTTGGGCTAAAGTTGTAAAAACTTCCCAAACTCCAGATTCATTTCGAACCATAGGGATTTGATTTTCAACCCAATTAGTGAAATCACCAACTAGATGAACAGCTTGCGCATTTGGAGCCCAAACACGGAATGTGTAACCCCATTCCCCGTCTTTCTCCTCACGATGTGCGCCCAAATAGTGCTGAAGATGGAAATTTTCGCCTGTTGTAAAAGTTCTTAAAGCTTCTAATGTATCCATAAATCCCCCTTTATATTGTAAGCGTTTTCTATATTTCTATTATACTATCTTTTAAGAAAACTTTCAACCAATTTCCGAATTATCATAAATATTTTTTAGAAAATCTTCAAATAATTATCTTGACATTTCTTATATTTTCAGTATTTAATGATATTCTACCTTGATTTCAGTTCTTGTAGCATTAAATTGCTTACAATATTTTTTTCAATCCTAATTTTGCAAAATAGACACCACAAAAACTTAACATTATTTTCATAAATTAATATTTTTGTTCGGATAAAGTATCTTAAGTACAATTTTATCAAATTTTCTGAAATTTTCAACTATTTTTAGTAATATTTCCATATTTTTTATTAGGACAAATTTATATATAAAAAACTCAAGATTAATCTTGAGTTTTATTTTTTTTAAACTAAAACATTCATAACTGCAACGCTCACATTATCAATAGTGTTTTCTTGGTTTGAACGACTATTAGTGATTCGCATTTCAAGGTTTCCCGCATTTTCATAATAGTGGGATTCTCCTTTAGCATTAAAGACCACTAAGTAATGCTCGTCATCTTCCTGAATTTCATAGACAATCCAGCCACTATTTTCAATAGCTGTGTGAACAAAGACGTGACGGTATACTTCCTCGTATGTAGGGTATGAAAAGGCACTACTCTTTGTTTTAAGACCTATAATCTGACGAATAAATTCAATACTATCCTGACGCTCATTGATTAAGTCCCAGTCCACCTGGTTAACAGCGTCTGGAGCATTGTAACTGTTCATGGCACGTTCGCGATCATCATGAGTCAACTCACCGTTTTCACCTGTAGGAACCAGTTTGGTACGTCCAAACTCTTGACCAAGTTCCATAAAGGAGATACCTTGCATGAGTAGATTCATGGCAGTTGCTGTTTCTACCTTTTTCATGATACTTGCTTGGTCTTCTGTTGGATGAAGTGTCGCTAATAAATCATGCAAGTTATAGTTGTCATGGGCTTCTACATAGTTGACAACCTGATTAGGGCTTAAATAAGAGCCCAGTTCACGACTACCAAGGATAGCTTTGGCAACAATTGGTTCAGTGGCAGCACCACTTACGAAGCCTGATTTGATATCACCATAAACTTCAGCACCCTTAACCGCATTACGTTGATCATCATTGAAAAATCCAATATTAGGTAACTGATAAGCATTGTCTTTCTTAGCCTTATCGTAAGGTGCTAGACCAGTACCCATATCCCAACCTTCTCCATAAAGGATGATTTTAGGATCGACTTCATCCATTGCCCAACGGATCATCTGCATGGTTTTAATGTCATGGATTCCCATCAAGTCAAAGCGGAAACCATCAATATTAAACTCATTCACCCAATAAAGAAGTGAATCAATCATGTACTTACGGAACATTTCATGTTCACTAGCAGTCTCGTTTCCTACACCAGTACCATTTTGATAACTTCCATCGCGGTTCATTCGGTAATAATAGTCTGGAACCGTTGTTTGGAATGGGGCATCAACAGTTGAAAACGTATGGTTGTACACCACATCCATAATGACGCCAATTCCAGCATCATGATAAGCTTGAATCATCGTCTTCAAATCGCGGATGACTTGACCTGGATCATTTGGATTCGTAGACATGCTGGTTTCTGGTGCATTGTAGTTTTGTGGATCGTAACCCCAGTTGTAGGTCACATTTCCATCTGCATCATACTCTTTGTGACGATCAGCAATTGGTTGCAGTTGAACATAGTTCACACCAAGTTCTTTGATGTAGTCAAATGCAGTAGACTGACCATATTTGTTGACAGTTCCAGTTTGGGCAGCACCTAAGAAAGTACCTCTTAATTCTGGAGCAACACCTGAAGTTTCAGACTTAGTCAAGTCACGAATGTGCATTTCGTAAACAACCGCTTGACAAGGATTTTCCAATCGCCAAGTTGCTTCCGTTCCATTCTTAACTTCAAAACCTTCAACTTGACGTTCTTTTTCTGAAAGGATTGCTGAACGTTTGCCATCTGGACTTGTCGCAATGGTATATGGATCGCGGGTCAATGATTGATGATGTGGAAAATCAATCTGATATTGATAGGCACGACCTGCAAGACTTTCAGGAATTGTCAAATTCCAAACGCCAATTGTATTATCCTTGTGACTATAGGAATAACTATTTCCACGTTTCATCTCGTGCGTTTTTAGGATAGGAGCGTCATTGCTTGCTGATTCATAGACTACAACTTGTACAGTTGTTGCTGTTGGCGACCAAAGTTTAAAGCTTGTTTCTTCTTCGGAAACCTTGCATCCCAGTTCTCCTTGGTAACCCCAGTGGTGATCAAAACTAGCACTGTTAATCGCTTTATCAAAAGCAAATGGATTTTGATCTTTATAGTGTGGACTTGCAATAGCTGGATTTTCAGAATAATAAACAGTGTCATCTCCGTCTAAAATCCAAACTTCCGTTAGAAGTGGATAATAATTGAAACGAATTGGATACTCTTTTGAAACACCGTCTTTTGTAACTACAAAAGTCATCGTTTCGATAGCTTTTTCGCTAGATTGAGTTAAAGAAAATTTTTCTCCAAAATACTCTTCTTCTTTAACAAATTCTACTGAATCAGCTGACCCCTTACTAAAGTTGCAATTCTGATACGCTCCATCCTTACGATGATAATGAATAAGTACAGGATAATTGTACATAGTTCTCCCTAATTTCTAATTGTTAAATTTTAAAAAATAATTTCTTGTTTAAATTTGCGAGTTGGAGCAAGAAATCTAAGATAGTCATTCTTTAGTGTGTAATGATTATAAACTCTCCAACCAAGCTTCATCTCGAATCTCAATTCCCAGTTCTTGTGCTTTTTGGAGTTTGCTTCCTGCATCTGCTCCTGCTACTACAAGGTCAGTCTTCTTCGATACGCTACCCGTTACCTTGGCCCCAAGATTTTCGAGCTTACTTTTGGCTTCCGAGCGAGTAAGACGTTCGAGTTTCCCTGTCAATACAACAGTTAGACCTGATAAGGCAGCATCTGCTGCAACGATCTGTCCTTTATAATCTAGATTAACACCTAATTCTTTCAATTCACTTAAAAGAATTTTTGCACCCTCAGTCTCAAAATAAGATTGGAGACTTTGAGCAATGACACTTCCCAAACTTTCGATGCTTGCTACTTCTTCAGGATTTGCTTGTGCAAGTGACTCGATTGAATGGAAATGTTGTAAGAGTAACTGACTTGCCTTGCTTCCAACATGACGAATCCCTAAACCAAACAAAAGTTTTTCAGCAGAATTTTCTTTAGAAGCTTGAATAGCCTGATAAAGTTTTTGAGCTGATTTCTCCTTGATACCGTCTAACAAGAGAAAATCTTCAACTGTCAAACGGTATATATCTGCAACATCTTTAACCAAATCGGTAGCAAAAAGTTTTTCGACGATTGATGGACCAAGGCCAGAAATATTCATGGCGTCACGAGATGCGAAATGAATTAGACCTTCCTTGATTTGAGCTGGACAACGTGGGTTTATACAACGAAGAGCCACCTCATCTTCAAAGTGTAACAGCTTGCTCTCACAACTTGGACAGTTTGTTGGAATATCTAGTTTCTCCTCAGACACTCGCTTAGACTCTACCACTCGTAAAACAGCTGGAATGATATCTCCCGCCTTGTAGACAATGACTGTATCATCCTTGCGGATATCCTTTTCAGCGATATAGTCTACATTATGCAGGGTTGCACGACTAACTGTTGTACCTGCCAATTGCACCGGAGTAAGATTAGCAGTCGGAGTTACGACACCAGTTCTTCCTACTGTCCAGTCAACAGAAAGCAATTTTGCTTCTTTTTCTTCTGCAGGGAACTTATAAGCGACTGCCCACTTAGGCGCTTTAACTGTAAAACCAAGTTGCTCTTGACCAGCTAAATCATTAACCTTAATCACGACACCGTCGATATCATATGGCAATTGGTCTCTTTCTTGGCCTACTTCTTGGATAAATTCCCAAACTTCGTCCATGCTGTGGGCTAATAGTCGTCTAGGGTTAACCACAAAGCCCAACTGTTCCAGATGATTTAAAACCTTCTCTTGGCTGTCTCTAGTTGAAGGACTTGCTTCCTGATAGAGGAAAGTTGCAAGATTACGCTTAGCTACTACTGCTGTATCTAACTGGCGAAGGGTTCCTGCAGCTGCATTTCGTGGATTAGCAAACTCCGGCTCCCCGTTTTCTTGACGAGCAAGATTAACTTGATTGAAAGAAGCTCTTGGCATATAACATTCACCACGAACAGTGATATCTAATTTCTCTGGTAAGGATAAAGGAATGTCCTTGACACGTTTGAGATTTTCTGTGATATTCTCACCGATTGAACCATCACCACGAGTTGCTCCAGCAACAAAAATTCCTTGCTCATAAGTCAAGGAAATCGATAAACCATCAATTTTTAACTCACAGATATAAGTAACATCATCCAATTCTTTACGAACACGCGCATCAAAGGCATCGAGTTCTTCACGAGAAAAAGCATCCTGCAAACTATAGAGAGGATACTGATGACTATATTTTTCAAATCCATCTAGAATCTTACCGCCAACGCGATGGGTCGGACTATCTGGCAAGACTTGCTCTGGATGAGCTTTTTCCAACTCTACCAATTCACGATAGAGACGATCATACTCACTATCAGATACAGATGGGTTATCACTTGTATAATACTCTGTCGCATAGCGATTGAGCAACTCAACGAGCTCTTTCATTCTTTCATTCATAGAACCATTTTACCATAAAAAGGACTATAGAAACAATACAGAAGCTCTAAAAAACAAAATGAGAAGGATATTTCTATCCTTCTCACTTATTTTTATTTTTTACGATTCAAAATAGCGTTCAAAATGATGGCCACTGTACTTGCAATGACGATACCATTTGAGAAGAACATCTGTAATTCTGTTGGTAAAGTATTGAAGAGGTTGCTTCCGTTTAATCCCACACCAGCAGCAATAGAAACTGCTGCAATGAGGAAGTTATGTTCATTATGTTCGAAGTCCACACGTGCCAAGATTTGCATCCCTTGAAGTGAAACGAAACCAAACATGACGAGCATGGCTCCACCTAGAACAGGGCTAGGAATAATCTGTGCTAAGGCACCAAACTTAGGCAAGAGACCAAGTAAGATGAGGAAACCACCAGCATAGTAGATTGGCAAGCGTGTACGAATACCTGAAAGTTTCACCAAACCTACGTTTTGTGAAAATCCTGTATAAGGGAAGGTATTGAAAAGTCCACCAAGTAAAACAGCAAGACCTTCAGCACGATAACCATTACGGAGACGAGTGCTATCAATTGGATCTTTAGTAATATCAGAAAGGGCAAGATATACACCAGTTGATTCTACCATTGATACAGTAGCGATAATACACATCATTACAATAGAAGAAATCTCAAATTGTGGAGCACCAAAGTAGAATGGAGTTGGGATATGAACAAGTGGAGCTTCTGCTACTGGAGAGAAATCAACCAAGCCCATAGTCGCAGCGATGATAGTACCTGCAATCAAACCAATCAAAATTGAAATAGATTTAATGAATCCTTTTGTAAAGATATTAACCAAGAGAATGATAAGAATGGTGATTGTTGCTAACGCTAGACTTTGTCCCGTTGGTTTTTCGACATTATTTCCCATATTTCCGATAGCTGCTGGAATCAAGGTCAATCCGATTGTTGTAATGACAGAACCCGTTACGATTGAAGGGAACAGATTAGCAATCTTAGAAAATACGCCTGCTACAAGAACGACATAAATACCAGAAGCAATCAAGGCACCAAACATAGCACCACTACCGTGACTTTGTCCAATCATAATAAGTGGAGCAACAGACTGAAAGGCCACACCCAGAACAACCGGTAAACCGACACCGAAATATTTATTTAATTGTAACTGCAATAGAGTTGCGACCCCACACATAAAGATATCTGTAGAGATAAGGTATGTCAGTTGTTGAGGTGAGTAACCTAGGGCACCTGCAATCATGATTGGTACCAGGATTGAACCTGAGTACATGGCAAGTAAGTGTTGCAAGCCCAATACGGCCGCTTTTGAGTGGTTTTCTTTTTGATTCATTAGATGTCTGCCTCCTTGAAGATAACTCTTCCATTTTCAAAACGCTCTAAACGAGCAAGTGATACTACCTGATGACCTGATTTTTCTAACAGTTCACGACCATCTTGGAAAGATTTTTCAATCACAATCCCGACGGCTTCGACTGTAGCACCAGCTTGTTCGATAATTTGAATCAAACCTTTAGCTGCTTGACCATTAGCCAAGAAATCATCAATAATTAATACTTTATCTCCTGGAGATAAGAACTTCCCTGCAATGGATACGGTACTAGTAACTTGCTTAGTGAAAGAATAAACCTCAGCAGTTAAAATTCCCTCATTCATGGTAATATTTTTTGCCTTCTTAGCAAAAATCATAGGTACATCTAATTGTTCAGCAACATATAGAGCTGGAGCAATTCCAGATGCTTCAATGGTTACGACTTTGGTAATACCTGCATTTTTAAAATATTCTGCAAAGGTGCGACCAATCTCGCGCATTAAGGAAAAATCCACTTGGTGAGTCAAGAATGAATCCACCTTAAGAATATTCTCACCTAGAATATTCCCATCTTTTAAAATACGTTCCTCTAGTAATTTCACAATAACCTCCGAAATAAAAAGGGACTCACAAAGCAAGTCCCTCGGAAACATAGAAACAGATAGTACTGCTTCTTTTATCTCTCTTCGACTTACTCATTGTTAGGTATTTACGGTACCTTGTAGAAACGCCACGCCAATTCGCAGCATAAATAAGTAATCATATTTTTAGTGAGCATCTCCATTCCAGATAGAGTTCTTCACAATCACATAATCTACATGTCTAAGATCAGCTACCTTTCGACCTCCAGCATAAGAAATCGAACTTTGCAAATCTTGTTCCATCTCAGTTAGGGTATCTTGTAAATGTCCTTTGGCAGGAAGAAGAATTTTCTTACCTTCGACATTCTTATAGGCACCTTTTTGGTATTCTGAAGCAGAACCATAGTATTCTTTAAATTGTTTCCCATCGACTTCGACAGTTTTACCAGGGCTTTCGATATGGCCTGCAAATAAAGAACCAATCATAACCATACTTGCACCAAAGCGGATTGACTTGGCAATATCTCCGTGTGTACGGATACCACCATCAGCAATAATCGGTTTACGCGCAGCTTTCGCACACCAGCGAAGGGCAGCTAACTGCCAACCACCAGTACCAAAACCAGTTTTAACCTTAGTAATACATACTTTACCTGGACCGATCCCGACCTTAGTAGCGTCTGCTCCAGCATTTTCAAGTTCACGAACTGCCTCGGGAGTACCAACGTTACCAGCGATGACAAAGGTATCTGGCAATTCTTTCTTAATGTGCTGAATCATTGAAATCACACTGTCGGCATGTCCATGAGCGATATCAATAGTGATATACTCTGGGGCATCTTCCTTTAATTGACTAACAAAGTCATACTCATAATCCTTAACACCAACAGAGATAGAAGCAATCAACCCTTTTTCATGCATGCGTTTTACAAAAGGAATGCGTCCAGCTTCATCGAAGCGATGCATGATATAGAAATAACCACCTTTTGCAAGTTGTTCTGCAACATCTTCATCCAAGATAGTTTGCATATTAGAAGGAACAACTGGTAATTTAAAGGTGTGCTTCCCTAGTGTTACTTGTGTGTCAGCTTCTGCTCGACTTTGAAGAACACACTTATTAGGAATTAGTTGAATATCTTCATAGTCAAAAATCGGAAATTCGTTTAACATTTCGATGTCTCGTTTCTTTTATAATGACCTACCTATGCTTGCGCATCACTACGCCTTTTCCGACGTTTCCTTTAAAGATTATAAACTAAGGTAAAGTTTTTGTCAATTATTTTGAAACCTAAAATTTATAACGTTCGGATTTTACTGCTAATTTCATATAAAAATAGAGAGTTTATAGGCTCTCTATTTTTGATTTATATTATTTTGAAAAATTTTTTCTGACACCCCTAGCATTTCATAGAATTCGCTGTAGGATGACGTCTTTTGAGGAATTTGGATAGACCACTTTTTAAGCAAGACCCCATAACCTTCAACTTTTCCTATTTCACTACTTACTGTCTGATCTATGCTAGGGAAAATCAAGCCAGCTTTCTCTGCTTGTAAGATATAAGCATAAGAAATCAATTGAAATAGATCATCACGATTGATTCCCTTTTCAGTCAATTCCAGTTTTTTATATTTAGCATCTAGAATAATCTTTCGTTCCCTATCATAAAAATCTGGATATACTTTTCTTTCACGATTAGAAAATACTGAAATACCGTCCGTTTTATCCTTATTTCTAGGATGGATAAAATCTTTTGGCAACAAGGTATGAACATACTCTTCCCAAAGCCAGGCAACGTCAAAAAGAATACCATGGATTTTTTGCTCTTGGTATCCTAAACCATGCTCTTCTCTATTTAGGATCATCAGACAAAGTTCTTGCAATTTTCTGTACTCTCGAAAGTAGGCATGACGAAGGGGTTTATCTTGATTTCGTCGAATAACCTTAGCACGATTAGCTATTTTATAAGAGGGCGTTACTCGTACGATTTCTGCCACATTTTCACGGCTAGTTGAGAGATTTTCAAGAACTCCTCTCCCTATACTTTTCTGATTCTTCATGAATTCAATTGTGTGACGGATCAGTTGCATCATCGGATTGTCAAAAGCAAACTCTCTTGTTGTATAGGCAACATTTCCCGTGAAAGGAAGATTTTTCTTGAGATGATTTCCTACATCAACTACTCCGTTAACATGACTGTCGTTATGAAAAAATCTCTGGTATTCCTTATAATGACCTTTTCGAAGAGCAGCTTGCAAATACTTGGGAAATAGATACATCAAAAGTTGATAGAGTCTTTCCTCGCGCGATAAACCAACCTCCAAACTAGTGAGATTGATATTTAGAACTTTCTGCAATAGATAATGCAAAAAATAGTCATCACTTTTACTCGAAAAGCGAGAAGAAATGGTTAATCTCTCCTGACCACACCCCAGAAATCCAATCACATTCCCTGTCTTAATTTTCTGATTGACTGTTTCCAAAATCTTTTGGTCCTTATCCAAATCAGGAGAATTTTTCAGGTCGTTTGGAAATATAAAGATACTATCTTCTTGAGAAAGATTATCTAGAGTTCTATCTAAAAGAACTTGACTAATTTTAGGATATTCTGTGATAAACTCTTCTTTGTTTAAGCCCTGTTGATTGTCAGTTAACTGCATCGTCATCACCAATATCTTGCTGATTTGTCAGATCATATGCTTTTTTCAAAGTATTCAGTATTTCATCTTCTTCATAAGAACCACGCAAGTAATCTTCCAAAAGTGGTTTAAGATAATCAGACCAGAGTAACTCATAGTCAAAGTTTACATCTTCTAACTTAAGAAAATAACTTGGTCCGATATGATAATGACTATTTAGTTCCTGAACTTTTTCAATTTCAGCATTCAAGTTTCTTAGACGCGCTTTAGCTTCTTCAGCCTTATCACCAAGAGCATCATCTAGCATGCCTAGTTGGCTTTCAGCAGTAATTTCAACAAAACGGAAACGACGGCGCATAGCAAAATCAAAGGTGTCTACCGAACGGTCAATATCATTCATAGTTCCAATGATGTAAACATTTTCTGGGATATAAAACTTTTCATCGTTTTCGTGTAGATTGGCATATTGGGTAGATACACTTCCCTTTTCACCACGATATCCAGGATCAACAGAGAAAAATAGTTCCCCAAAAATCTTAGAAATCTCACCACGATTGATCTCATCGATGATGAAGACGAATTTCTTATCAGTATCAATTTCTGTTGGGGAAAGGTAGTCTTTCAGACCAAATCTCTTTCTCAATGTTTCTAGGACAGTTTTTCCACCACTTTTGTAGTATTCTTGCTTATTATAATTTTTATCTTTATACAACTCATAAACATATTTGCGAGGTAGTGACCATCCTGGAACACCACTATCATAATTTACTGACAAATTTTGTCTACTATTAACAGATAAGTAAGATGTTTTTGTTATATATTCTTTTTCTTCAGCAACATTTATATATTCTAAGTAAGAATCCCAAGCCTCATCAAAATTATCTTGTCCTCCAATCAATTGGGCTTCTTTTGCTTTCTGACAAAAATCTTTAAAAATACCATCCTGTAGCCTAAACTCAATAGCTCCATCCCCATTTGATACCGGTCTCAACCCCTCTACAAAATCTGTATAGTCATAGGATGGATGAAACTGAACAAAGCCGATTTGATCTTCGTTACCATCTGTTAATTCTTTGGCAATTTCTTTAGCAAGATAAGTTTTTCCTGTACCAGGAGCACCACGAAGAATGAGGTTTTTGGATTGTAGTAGAGTTTGACTCGATGGATAATAAACCTTATATTCTAGAGACATTTTTTCTTCTTTCTTTTCTTTTTCGTCTAAAAATTGTGTTGAATATTCAAATAAGATACTTCCCAACAATGATGGTTCCAGCTCAGGATACTTTTGCAATACGAGTTGACAAATCTCATGATTCTGAAGATAAGGCCCTCCTTGATTTTTTTGAGGAAGTAGCTTGTTCCAGAATCTCTTTTGACTATTCATATTTACCCCTAAAAAAGAATGATTCTCAGAATAAATACAAAGTAATTTTGTCACCACCGCAGAACGACCAATAAATTCATTTGTTGACTTTTTCATATCAAAGATAACATTATCAAATTTAAGATGAATACCTTCTTTAATAATTTCGTACAAATCTGTTTTTAATTTAGTAAATCGCTGATCCAACTCTGAAAGCGAAATGACTTTATTAGCTTGATCTTTATAACTCTTTGTTTTTTCATTCCAATAAATACCAAATTTTGAAGAACCTCCGCCTCCAATTCCCATAAATAAAGATTTGTATTTCCCCCTCTCAAGACCGTAGCAAAAAGAATTACTTTGAGCTCCTTTTCCAATGACGTATTCATCGATAGATAGTGTTAAAATTCTATCAAGTGGCCACTCTTTAAGAAATTCTTCACGTAATTGTTCATTGTAAATACTATATTTAGATGCATCTTCTCTTAATCTTATTTTATTTTCTTGGTACCAAGCATAAAAATCTTCCAAACTGACTTTTCTTTTTAGCATCAATCTTACTCCTTTTATAATAATGTTCGAATAAAAAACTATATATTTCATATATAGAATATCATACCCTATAAAAAATGAAAAGAATTTCTAAAGAAAAAGCCCAGCGTTAGGAGCTTCAATATCTCTTAACACTAGACTTCTTTTTAATATTAATAATACTCACCCTGACGGTAGTCCCATGAGTTAAAGGTGTCTGACAGATGCATCATGATTTTATCGATGTCAAGTCCTTTACGGATCACAACTGGTGCTGGTGAAATTGAGCGTGCTCCTCCTTGTTCTGGAATAAGCTTGCCGTCTTTATCGACCATAGACACCATCACACCTTGCTCGTAGCGAGTTTCAATCGTTTTGTCTGGCTGGATTGAAGCAACGTAGTCGTCTGCTTCGATGACAAGATCCACTGCTCCTTCGATACGCTCCCCAATTCCTTCCACTTTACCACGGTTCCCTTTTCCAGATGGATTTGCAGATGAGGCATAAACCATTTTACCTTCTTCCCAAAGTTTAGCAGCCAACTGTTCACCAGCTTTACCAAACTTGATGACAAAACAGCTAGTACCACGAACATCTGTCATGAGTTCTTCACGTCCATCATCGTATGCTTTCAATTTTTCAAAAGCTTCTGGTTTCCAAGGAAGGATACAACCAAGGAGAATATCTTCGTCCCAATGTTTTTGATAGAAAGCCTCGATTTCAGGATTTAGCTGTGCTAAGGCGCGAAGCTCATCCATGCTACCACAGAGGACTACGCCTGGTTTGTTACGATTACGTTCTTTGGCTTCAAACTTACGCTCAAGTCCTGCCTTATCGCTAGTCATGATAATGTAACCAACTTTAGTAGGACAAACGATACATCCGCCGTCACCTTTTAAAATGTCGTAGCCTTCTTGTGAAAGTGTTCCGTCCCATCGAATGTGTTTTGTCATAGTTCTATTTCCTTTTCTATATTTATTCTAATCCTGCCAGTAGGCTGGACGTTGTTTCTCATAAGCAGCAATCAAATCTTCATACTGCATGGTAATACCGATATCATCCAAACCATTTAAGAGCTTGTGTTTCCATTCGCTATCGATTTCGAAAGTGAATTCTCCAACTGGTGTGATGATTTTTTGTTGCTCCAAGTCGACAGTTACCTGGTCGCTTGGTTTCAATTGGGCGAGTTTTTCTCTAACTTCCCTTGGTTGAACAATTGGCAACATACCATTATTGAGCTCATTATTGTAATGAATATCTCCAAAAGATCCTGCAATTACGACCTTAAAACCATAGTCTGCTAGCGCCCAAGCTGCGTGCTCTCTAGAAGAGCCGGCTCCAAAGTTATCTCCCGTGATGAGGATAGTAGCTTTGCTATATTCAGGTCGGTTAAAGACAAAATCTGGATCCTCAGTGTACTTATCGTCCAAATAACGCCAAGCATACATGAGGTATTTGCCAAAACCTTTCTTGTCAATCAACTTCAGAAACTGTTTGGGAAGAATTTGGTCGGTATCGATATTGTCATTCATCAGAGGAACGGTCGTTCCCGTATAAACTGTAAAATTCTCCATATCCTCTCCTTACTGAGCTTCTGGCATTTTCCGTACATCTACGAAACGTCCTGCAATTGCTGCCGCAGCTGCCATAGCTGGACTACAAAGATGAGTCTTAGCACCAAAGCCCTGCCGATCTTCAAAGTTACGGTTGCTAGTTGAGGCACAATGAACACCATCTGGTACTTTATCAGGATTCATTCCTAGACACATAGAACACCCTGGATCTCTCCATTCGAAGCCAGCATCTAGGAATACCTTGTCCAAACCTAACTTCTCAGCAGCTCGCTTGACAGGTCGAGAACCAGGTACCACGATAGCCGTCAAATTTGGTGCAATCTTTTTCCCTTCTACAAATCGAGCCGCCAGTTGCAAATCACTAAGTCTAGCGTTGGTACAAGAACCAATAAAGACATAGCCTAGTTGGATATCTGCTGGTTTTTGACCTGGTTGCAAATCCATGTAATGATAGGCTCGTTCATCATTCATATCCTTAATTTCTGGGAAACTAGAATCAAAGTCAACACCCATAGCGGGATTAGTACCCCAAGTCACCATTGGAGCCAATTCTGACACATCCAAACGAATAACCTTATCATAAACGGCATCTTCATCACTAACCAGTCTTTTCCAATCAGCTACTGCTTCATCAAAATCTTTAGGTACACACTCTCGTCCCTTTAAATAGTCAAAAGTTGTCTGATCTGGATTCATGATTCCCATTTTGGAGCCAAACTCGACGGACATATTGCAGATAGTCATACGCTCTTCCATGCTAAGTGCATCAATGGCCTGACCTCGATACTCCACCACGTAGCCAACACCACAAGCAACACCGTATTTGGCAATCAAGGCTAGAATGAAATCTTTGGCATAAACCCCTTTTTGAGGAACTCCTGTGAATTCCACCAACATTTTCTTTGGTTTAACCTGCCAAATGGTTTGGGTTGCAAAGACATGTTCGACCTCACTGGTTCCAATTCCAAAGGCAATCGCTCCAAAAGCTCCGTGTGTTGCAGTATGGCTATCACCACAGACGATAAATTTTCCTGGTTGTGTTCTTCCTGTTTCTGGACCAACCATATGAACGATACCTTGTTTTTCTGAACCGTGGGCAGCATGTTCGATTCCAAACTCTTCAACATTTTCAGCTAACTTATCAATCTGTGCTTTGGAGATTACATCTCGAATATCATATATATTAACCGTCGGGACATTGTGGTCAAAGGTACCAAATGTTAAATCTGGTCGTCTCAATCTACGTCCTGCATCCCGCAATCCTTGAAAAGCTTGAGGACTGGTCACCTCGTGAATATAGTGTTGATCTACATACATGAGTTGAGGTTGTCCTTCTTCTCCTGTAATCACATGGAGGTCCCATAATTTATCAAAAATCGATTTTCCTGCCATTCATTACCTCCATATCAAATACAAAGTTACTAGTGTAGTCACTATTCCTAGGAACCAAACCGTTTTAAAATACCATTTTCTAGTCTTGTGATGAAAGGTAACACTTGCCAACCAAGCACCAAAACCACCACACAAGAATGCAAATGATAATAAATATTTTTCAGGGATGCGCCAAGCACCTTTTCTTGCTTTGGATTTGTCAATACCATAAATCATAAATACCAATAGATTCCAAATCAAAATAGCAAAAGTAATTCCTTGATTTATCTTCATAATCTTTCAATGATGGCTTCCGTCATTTCCTTGGTCGAAGCCTGTCCTCCTAAATCTCTTGTTAAAATTCCTGCTGCTAAAGTTGCTTCAACAGCATCTTCTATACGCTTAGCATCCTCATATCTCCCAAAACTATCTCGCAACATCATAGCAACTGATAAAATCATAGAAATAGGATTGGCGATTCCTAGGCCTGCGATATCAGGCGCCGAACCATGAATGGGTTCATAGAGGCTTGGCCCATTATCAGAGTGACTGGCTGATGGCATAACCCCAAGTGTACCAGATAGAACACTTGACTCATCCGAGAGGATATCTCCGAAAAGATTCTCTGTCACGATAACATCAAACTTAGCAGGATTGGTAATCATGAGCATAGCAGCTGAGTCGACCAGCTGGTGCTCCAAGGTTACATCGGGATAATCTTTTGCGACTTCCTCAGCCACTCTTCGCCAAAGTTTTGATGTTGCCAAAACATTTTGCTTATCAATACTGGAAAGGATTTTTCTCCGACTTCTTGCAATTTCAAAAGCCTTACGAATAATCCGCTCTACTTCCTCATAACTATAATCATTGATATCACGCGCTTTTCGCTCTTCAAGGATATGATCACCAAAGTAAATCCCACCTGTCAACTCACGCACTACCACAAAGTCAACACCAGCAATTCGTTCAGGTTTGAGAGGCGATAAGTGCTTAAGACTATCAAAAATTTTAACTGGACGAATATTGGCATAAAGATTAAGTTCCTTGCGGAGTGCCAAAAGCCCTTGTTCGGGTCGAACTGTAGCATTATCATACTGAGGACTACCGATTGCAGCTAGGAGAATAGCATCTGCTTCTCTAGCAGCCTTGAGCGTTTCATCAGGTAAGGGATGCCCTACAGCATCAATACCTGTACCTCCGAAGGGTCTTCTATCAATCTCAAAGTCAAAGTCTGTTTTTTTGGCTAAAGCCTCCAGAACTTCTAACCCAGCTTCCATGATTTCTGGTCCAATCCCATCACCTGCTAGAGCAACAATTTTCTTTGTCATGGTATTCTCCTTTAAAGACTAGGCATGTCGCGATAGGAAACATTTGGACCTATCTCTCCGGTATTCTCTTTTTGAACAAAGCTATTGGCATTGATGTAGGCAATAGCTGAAGCCTTCAACACATCGAAATCAATTCCGGCTGCGTTAAAGATTGTTTCTGTTTCTCTATTTTCAACAGTAACTAAGACTCTAGCCTGAGCATCGATTCCATCTGTTACCGCATCAATGGTGTAGGATACCAGGCGAACAGATTGATTAAAGAACTTGTCAACAGCGTTAAAGATCGCTTCAACAGATCCTTGTCCAGTCGCATTAAAGTCGACTTTCTCACCGTCCAAATTAGCCAATCTGACAGTCGCTTCAATTTCATTTTCCGCATGAGTTTGAAGTTGTAAATCATCAAAGTGGAAACCTTCTGGATTTTCAACCATGGTTCCAGCTACCAGAGCACGAATATCCGCGTCTGTGACTTCTTGTTTCTTATCTGCAAGTGATTTGAATTTGTCAAAGAGTGGCTTAATATCCTCTTCTGTGAAGTCTAAGGCCAGTTCTCTCAGTTTTTCTACAAAGGCATGGCGACCAGATAATTTTCCAAGCGGAAGACTATTACTCTTTACACCCACCAATTCTGGTGTTATGATTTCATAGGTAAGTGGGTTTTTAAGAACTCCGTCTTGGTGAATACCTGATTCATGAGAAAAGGCATTTCCACCGACAACTGCCTTATTTTTAGGAACTGGAATTCCTGAGAAACGAGAGACCATTTCAGAAGTATTGATGGTTTCGTTTAGGACAATACTTGTCTCTGCTTGGTAATAATCTTGGCGAATATTGAGAGCTACCGCTATTTCTTCTAAAGCAGCATTTCCAGCTCGCTCCCCGATACCATTGATGGTTCCTTCAACTCGTCCTGCACCATTCTTTACAGCAACGAGGCTATTTGCTACTGCCATTCCGAGGTCATCATGACAGTGAGGAGAATAGATAATCTGACGGTCTGTTTGGACATTGTCAATCAGATATTTAAAGATACTTCCGTATTCCTCTGGTGTAGTAAATCCAACTGTATCAGGAATATTTATGTAGGTTGCCCCCGCATCGACCGCAGTTTGAACGACTTGTAGGAGAAATTCCAGCTCAGTTCTAGTCGCATCTTCTGGAGAGAATTCTACTACTTCAAACTTACTCCGTGCATAGGAAACTTGTTCACTGATCGCTTCCAAAATCTCTTTCTTACTCTTATTGAGCTTATACTTACGATGAATAGGACTTGTTGCTATAAAGACATGTATTTGTGGATACTTAGCATCCTTGAGTGCTTCATAACAAGCGTCAATGTCTGATTTAACAGAACGAGCTAAGCCTGTCACGGCTGTTTTTTTCATAGCCTTAGCAATTTCTTGAACAGCTGTAAATGAATCTGGACTAGCAGCTGGAAAACCAGCTTCGATTGCTGAAATTCCCCATTTTTCTAACTGTTTTGCTATAGCAACCTTTTCCTTTATTGAAAAATTGACACCTGGTGTCTGCTCACCATCTCGGAGACTGGTATCTAAAAACTCAACTACACGCATGAGAATTCTCCCTTCACATTTTCGATATAGAAAAAACATCTCGCTCGGAGTTCCAAGCGAGATGTTGATTTACTCCCGCTTGGTAAGCCAAACAGGACTAATGCTTTTGCACTAGTCCGAGTACCTCAACAACAAAGCAAATTGATTAAACTTAGCTGTTTTCATGTTTGGCTTTCTCCTTTGTTTGATGTCTTGTTTAGTATTCTAGCATAGGAAAAATCACTTGTCAAGAAAAAATCCAATATTTTCTGAAAATTTCTTCAATAAAGAATATTTTGCGAATTGAAAGTATTTGAAAACTCAAATATGTTTATTTATTTCTTAGAAGTCAAAAACCAACTTCTCTCAAATAATTCAAGGACCTTTTCGTCAGTTAGAGTGTCATCGAGTGGAAGACTAATCCAATAGCGTTTATTCATATGAAAGGCTGGATAAATCCCGTTTTGTGAAAGCAAGTCAGCTACTTGGTCGTGTTTGAGGTTGACTGCTTCCACTAGCCCATCTCTCCCCTTATCTAGCCTATCCCAAGGAATTCTCATTAAAATAGCATACCACTTCTGATTATCTTCATGGCGCAAAACCGCCGTATCAGGTGATTTCTCCCATAGATATTCCAGCTGATTGCCATACTTTTCTTGAACAAGCGCCATGATTCTCTTGGTCTGTGGACAGAGAAATTCCTGTACCTCAAAACAAGCCTTTCGAATGCCATAAAGAACTTCTAAACAAGTCTCTCGAACAGTTCCAACAAAAGTACCTCTCATACTTTCCATATGAACTTGAGGATAGAGTTCGCCAGTTTCCTGATCAAAAACCTGAAAAGTTAAATCACTATCCTCAACTGTAATCTTCATAAGAAAATCACCCTGCAAGATAGTCGAACTATAGGTCCATACACCTTGTTTTTCTAAAAATCCATACTCTTTAGCCTTTTTACTATTAAACTGATAGGCCTTAAAAATTTCAAACATAAGCGAAAACTGCTACCAAAAGCTAGCAGTTCCTTTCTATTTTTTAAAAGACAACCTTAGTTCCATGTAATTGTGTCACGCCCAGTTCGTCAATAAAGGTTTGACGGTTGTCCATGTCAATCCCCCCACCAGGTAAAATTTCAATTTTTCCTGCTGCGTGTTCTAAAATTCTGCGATAGTGAGCAAAACGTTTCTCTAACGAGTCGCCAGATACACCAGCTCGAGTGAGGATGCGTGTTACACCAGCCTGGCCGAGCCAATCAATGGCTTCCAACTGATCTTGTTCGCTCAATTCGTCAAAAGCCATATGGAAGACAATCTCCATACCTTTAGATGCAGCAATCAACTTTTCAAGGTTAGCCTTATCCAATTTCTTATCTGCTGTTAAGGCACCAAAGACAACCCCTTGGCTACCTGCTTGAGCAGTTAGACGAATATCCTCAAGCATAATAGAAATCTCGAGGTCATTGTAAACAAAGTCACCACCACGTGGACGAATCATCGTCATGATAGTCGTATCGTAGTTTGATGCAAGTTCAACAGCTGCCTTTGTCACTCCGTAGGTTGGTGTCGTTCCACCAACTGCTAAATTATCACAGAGCTCAATACGGCGAGCTCCAGCTTGCATAGCCTTTTCAAGCAAGGTCACATTTTCAGCACAAAATTCGTAAATCATTTGATACTCCTTGAAGCTTTCTTTGATATTATTATATCATATTGTTTTAAGTAACCCCTACTTTTTATCAAGGAAAATCATGACTTTTTTAGCTATTCTTTATCTGGAATTACCTTAAAGAGATAATAGGTTATAAATACTGTTAAGCAGCCTAAAGCAATTTTTACAGGTAAGAGCGGAGCAAAATAAATGGAGATTCCCATCAAAATATAAATCGATACGATAATCTTCTTCTTTCGTTCACGCGCAATAGACTTAGTTTCTCTGAAGTCCGCAACATAAGTTTGGTAGAGCTTGGTATGATAGAGCCAATCTTCAAAACGTTTAGAGGATTTTGAAAAACAAGCAATTGACAACAAGAGAAAGGGTGTTGTCGGTAATAGTGGCAAGGCAACTCCAACGATTGCTAAAGCTAAAGAAATGAATCCAATGCAAAGATAAATAATGCGCATATCTGCTCCTAAGTAAGAATAATCTTCTTCTAGTTAAGCATAAAAAGATAAAATCTGTCAAGTTTAAATTAAAAAGAGCTGAAATTATCATTTCAGCCCTAATTATTTTTATTTAATCTTTTCTTCTTCGTAGTCACCATTGCTACATACAATCTGTTTCCCACCACCACGGATTTTTTTCTCCATGAGGAAATGACCACATTTAGGACAATCACGTCCAACAGGTTTATCCCAAGAGGTAAACTCACATTCTGGATAACGATTGCATCCATAGAAAATACGATTACGTTTGGTTTTACGTTCGATAATTTGCCCTTGATGACAATTTGGACATGTAACACCGACTTCTTTAACAATGGCTTGCGTATGTCGACAATCTGGAAAATTACTACATGCGTAAAACTTACCGAAGCGTCCAATCTTAATTACCATAGGACTACCACAAACTTCACAGTCAAATCCAGCTGGCTCATCCTTGATTTGAATTTTTTCCATCTCTGCTTCAGCTTTTGCGACCTCTTTAGAGAATGGTTTGTAAAATTCATCAATAACCCGTTGCCACTCTTCTTTTCCGACCTCAACATCGTCCAGTTTACCTTCCATTTCAGCGGTAAACTTCACGTTAACAATGTCTGGGAAATATTCGACAATCAGCTTGTTAACAACTTGTCCCAAATCAGTTGGTTCAAAGCGTTTAGATGCTAGTCTTACATAGTAACGTTTTTGGATTGTTTCAATGGTTGGAGCATAGGTAGATGGACGTCCAACTCCATTTTCTTCCAAGGTTTTAATCAGTGTTGCTTCTGAATATCGTGCCGGTGGTTGTGTGAAATGTTGTTCAGGTTTGCTATTAACCTGTTTAACAACATCACCCACCTTCATATCTGGCAGCATCTTATTCTTATCAGAATCATTGTAAATGGCTAAATAACCATCAAACTTAACCTGACTACCATTCGCCGCGAATTGAACACCATTTTGTGAAAGTTTAACAGCCATGGTATCAAAAATTGCACCAGTCATTTGACTCGCTACAAAGCGGTTCCAGATAAGGGTATAAAGTTTTAGCTGGTCTTTATCCAAATACTTAGCAATTTTCTCAGGTGTATTAAAGACACTTGAAGGACGAATAGCTTCGTGGGCGTCTTGAGCGCCAGAGGCATTTTTCACCTTGCTACCATGTTTAGAATACATACTACCAAAACGTTCATTGATGTAGCTAGCGGCTTCATTCTGAGCAACTGGACTGATACGAGTAGAATCCGTACGCATATAGGTGATCAAACCTTGGACACCTGTACCGATATTGATTCCTTCATAGAGTTGCTGAGCAACCATCATCGTCTTTCGAGTACGGAAGTTAATCTTGTTAGCAGCATCCATCTGCATAGAAGACGTTGTATATGGAAGAGGAGCATTGCGCTTTCTTTCCTTTTTATCTACTTGATCAACTGTAAAATCCTTGCTGTTCAAATGAGATAAAACTTTTTTGACTTCATCATTGGTAGTCAACTTCATCTTCTTGCCATTCATTCCATAAAAAGAAGCTTGGAATTGCTTGGTACCTTTTTTAAAAACACCATCAATCGTCCAATATTCTTCTGGTTGGAAGGCATTGATTTCATTTTCACGATCAATGATTAGCTTAAGAGCAACAGACTGAACACGTCCTGCTGATAAGCCTTTTTTAACCTTTTTCCAAAGAATTGGTGAAATTGAATACCCCACTAAACGGTCCAAAACACGACGGGCTTGTTGGGCATCGACCAAATCCATATTGATTTTACGAGGTTCTTTAAAGGCATTTTTTACTGCATCTTTGGTAATCTCGTTGAAAACAACACGGTTGGTATCATTCTCGTCTAGATCTAAAATATGCGCTAAATGCCATGAAATAGCCTCCCCTTCCCGGTCCGGGTCACTTGCAAGAAAGACTTTATTGGCTTTCTTAGCTTCTTTTTTCAAATCATTGATGAGAGGACCTTTCCCACGAATATTGATATATTGCGGTTCGTAATTATTTTCCACGTCAACTGACATACTTGATTTTTTCAAATCACGAATATGTCCTACGCTGGCTAAAACCTTATAATTACGTCCTAGATATTTCTCAATCGTTTTCGCCTTAGCAGGCGACTCCACGATTACAAGATTTTTTTTACTTGTTGATTTTTTCTTTTTGGTTGCCGTTACCACAGTATCACACCTTCTCAAAGTAATTAAACTTTATAAAGTGTAAACCATTTTTAAAAACCTGTCAAGACATAACACCCATATAATAGAAGAAAAGTTTGCTAAATGAAATCATTTCATTCATTAAAATTCAAATTCTGCTAGTATATCCTGCCCACATGTTGCTAGTTTTGCTCCTTCTTGGATTAAATGATGACAGCCGTCTGAGCGTCCATCTAAAATGGAACCTGGAATCGCAAAGACATCTCTACCTTCCTCCATGGCACGCTCACAAGTGATTAAGCTACCAGATCTCATTTTAGCTTCTGCAACGATGACTCCTCGACACAATCCTGCAATAATGCGATTTCTGGCAGGAAAGTGATATTTCAAAGGTTCTTCTCCTGGACCGTACTCGCTTAGAAGCAAATGATGTTCTCCAATGTATTCTTGAAGGCGTTTATTGGAGCGGGGATAATAGACATCTAAACCAGTCCCAATAATGCCAATCGTTTTGCCCCCAGTTTGTAGAACAGACATATGGGCTGCTGTATCAATTCCTCTAGCAAGTCCACTCACCACAACTAATTCATTTTCCAATTCTTCAATGATTTTACGGACTGATTTGGTTCCAATTTGACTACAAGAGCGACTACCTACAACTGCAACCTTGGGTAATTTCAAGAGATTTAAATCTCCTTTATAAAAAAGCAATACAGGTGCATCATAAATTTCACTGAGTGAAATGGGATAAACATCATCCAAAATTGAAAATGATGGGAACTTTTCAAAATCTTTCTTCAGGCGTTCCATGCTTTCAAAAGTCAGTTTATGGTACCGCTCCATAAAAACTACTGGATTACGACACTCTGAGGCTTCAGCGATTGTCTCTAAACTCAATTCCTGATCATAAATTTCTCCGTATTGAAGTACTTTTAGAACCTGCTGATTACTTAAACCTGCTTGCTTTAACTTATAAATCTCAAAATTATCAATCTTAATCTTCATTATTAACTCCTTGTTATCCTCTCTCTATTTATATATTCGTAGAAAAAGAAAAAAACTCCCAACAATTTTTACTTGTAGGAAGTTTCTTTTTATATTTGTTATCTTAATAATCAGGTCGAAGAACTCCAGTGACAGTCGCTTTAGTCGCCTCATAGTCTCCGTCAATAACAACCTTGATAATGCGTTTAGCATCCTCTTCAGGCGCAGGAACCAATGGGAGGCGAGTTGGACCAGCTTCAAATCCCATATAGTTGAGGACTGCCTTAACAGGTGCAGGACTTGGGTATGAGAAGAGAGCATTAACTTTGGGAATAAACTTACGTTGAATAGCTGCAGCCTTCTTCATATCACTCTCTTCAATCGCAGTGAACATTTCATACATTTCATCACCATTGGTATGAGAAGCAACAGAGATAACCCCATCAGCACCAAGGTTCATAGCATGGAAAGCATCTCCATCTTCACCAGTGTAGATCAAGAATTCTTCTGGTTTGTGCTCAATCAAATAAGCCATATTTGCAAGGCTGGTACATTCCTTGACACCAATGATATTTGGATGTTCCGCTAAGCGAAGCATGGTTTCTGGTGTCAACTCAACTACTACACGACCTGGAATATTATAGATAATGATGGGTAAATCAGAAGCATCTGCAATAGCTTTAAAGTGTTGATACATTCCTTCTTGAGATGGTTTATTGTAGTAAGGAACAATCGCAAGACCAGCCGCAAAGCCTCCAAATTCTGCTACTTCTTTGACGAACTCAATAGAGTCGCGTGTATCATTAGTACCAACACCAGCAATTAAAGGAACACGTCCATTAACAACCTTCTGAACAGCTGCAAACAATTGCAACTCCTCATCGTGAGTAAGAGTCGGACTCTCAGCAGTCGTCCCCGCCAAGAGAATTCCGTCTGTGTGATGTGCCAATAGATGTTCAATCAATTTTGGAATAGCGTCGAAATTTATTGACCCATCTTCATGAAAAGGGGTAATAAAAGCCGTGATAATTTTACACTCTTTTAAATCTTGATAAGCCATAGAAAAAACCTTTCTCTATATAAGAAAGAGGCTGGGGCATACTTGCCTTTGCCTCCTGTTATGTACATAAAATAAGAGGAAGAAATCAAACTCTTCGAGTTACTGGTTTCTGTTTCATAACGCAGTGGTTGATTGGAACTACTCATGTTTGCAACATTCGTACTTACTAATCAACTGTGCGGGGGGAGTATAAAAGTCCGGTGGACTTTTATAGCCTGAGCCTTAAATTATAAAAGCGAGGAAGAAATCAAACTCTTCGAGTTACTGATTTCTGTTTTGCTCCCTATTTCAATTCAAATTTTAATTCTGTAGTTGGACGAACCAAACCACGTTCATGTAAAGTTTCTGCAATTTGAACTGAGTTCCAAGCAGCACCTTTAAGAAGGTTATCAGACACCACCCACATGTGGATCCCTTTTTCAGCATCCAAGTCTTTACGGATACGTCCGACAAAGGTATCGCGAGAACCAACCGCATTGATAGCTTGTGGATAGATTTGGTGAGCCACATCGTCTTCAAGAACTGCACCTGGAAAGGCAGCAATCGCAGCTTTGACTTCATCGATTGGAGCCACTTCTTTTGTTTCAATGTAAACAGACTCAGAGTGAGCTGACAAGACAGGAATACGCACGCAAGTTGCTGAAACGGCAATGCTATCGTCTTCCATGATTTTCTTAGTTTCCTTTGTCATCTTCATTTCTTCATAAGTGTAGTCATTATCAGTGAAGACGTCAATTTGAGGAAGGGCATTAAAAGCAATTGGATAGTGTTTCTTATCGCCACCTGATGGCAAGATTTCCGCATGCAAATCACGTGGATTTACACCATCATTCAAGACTTCACGCAATTCACGTTGTGTCTCAAGAATGGCTCCCATACCAGCACCTGAAACAGCTTGATAAGTTGAAACGATGATACGGTCTAAGCCCCATTTTTGACGAACTGGTTCAAGAGCTACCATCATTTGAATAGTTGAACAGTTAGGACATGCGATGATCCCGTTATGAGCATCCAGAGCATGGGCGTTTACTTCAGGAACAACCAATGGCACATCTGGATTTTGACGGAAATAAGAAGTGTTATCTACTACTACTGCCCCTGCTTTAACAGCATAAGGTGCGTATTTTGCAGAAGTTGAACCACCAGCAGAGAAGAGAGCAATATCAACTCCTTCAAAAGCTTCTTCTGTTGTTTCTTCAATAGTCACATCTTGGCCCTTGAATTGCAAGACCTTTCCTGCAGAACGTGCAGACGCAAGGTAGCGAATCTTATCGATTGGAAGAGTTGATTCTTCCAACATTTTGATCATTTGAGCACCAACGGCACCTGTAGCACCGACAACAGCAACTGTATATCCCATAACAAACCTCTTTTGGAATTTTCTAAAAATTTCTATAATAGAAACATTATACTACTTTTTAGAAAAATTGAAAAGTCTTTACCTTATCTATTTTCTGAAATTGACAAGAAAAAAGGTCGCTATCATTAGCGAACCTTTTTCTAAAATTTACAAATTAATATCTTTGTTTATACGGTTTATTAAATGCTGCCAAGACATCTGACGGAGTGTCTGAATAAGATTTGATTTCTTTTAAATCTCCCTTTACGATAATCCGTTCGGTTGCATCATAGTCTACACAAGTGACCAAGGTAATTTCATTGATACCTTCACGATCATCAATTTCATCAACTCGATCTGGGGTTACGTGTTTCACTTCCCGAATTTCGTAGGTATAAACTTTATCCTTATCAGTCAGATAAATCTTCATTCCTTCTTTGGCATTAACCAAAGGAGAAAATAGCATTTGGCTAGCATTCTCAGCTGTAAAGATATGGTGACTAGCTAGAGAATAATTTCCTTCACCCATTTTTTGATTTGGTTTCATGGTTCCTGCTCCGTAGAACAAGTTTACATTGTCCAAACCTTTAAAGATTGGCAAGTTGATTTCTACTTCAGGAACTGCAATTCCACCTATAACAGGCAACTGTTGTGCATCCCATTGGGATGATAAAACAGCCTCCGAAGAAATAGCCTTCACGGAATTAAAATCAAAATTTCCTTCTGCACCATTGTTCTCTTCAAGCTTCTCTTTAGAGACTTGACTAACTTGATACTTGTTAGTATTCCAAACCATAAAGATATTACGAATCTTTGAGTTAAAAATCAAGGCTAGAGACAAAAGGATTAGAAAGCCAGCTAAAATATTAATCAGCAGATTCTTACGTTTATTTTTTTTACTCTTAGTTCTTTTTTGAGACATTATTCTTCACTTTCTGTTTCGTTGTCTGCCCCAACTTCTTCTTTCTCAGCTGCTGCAACTGTAGTAAAGGTTACAATCTTAGCGTTCTCATCTAAACGCATAACCTTAACTCCCATGGTTGAACGTCCAGTTTGAGAAATATTGGCAACATTTGTACGAATCATGACACCAGTATCTGTGATAACCATCAAATCTTCGTCACCTTTTACTGTTAGTAGGCCTGCAAGTTGACCGTTTTTATCAGTAATATTAGCGGTCTTCATACCTTTACCAGCACGACCTTTAGTTGGATATTCAGTGGCAACTGTACGCTTACCGTATCCTTTTTCAGTAATGATAAGAACTTCATCTTGATCGGTAATCACTCTAGCGCCAACTACAGCATCACCTTCACGAAGATTCACTCCTTTAACACCAGTTGCACTACGACTCATGCTACGAACGGATGACTGGTTGAAACGAACTGCATAGCCTAACTTAGTACCGATAATGATATCAGTATCTTCTTGAGTAAGAAGAACATTAATCAATTCGTCCTCATCTTTCAAATTCAAGGCTTTTAGACCATTTTGACGAATGTTGGCAAATTCTTTAACGCTAGTTCTCTTAACAATACCTGCTCGGGTCGTAAAGAAGATGTATGCATCATCACTACGTTCTGATTCGACATTAATGATAGTTTGGATGCTTTCTCCCTCATCCAGTTTCAAGAGGTTAACTACAGGCAATCCCTTGGCTGTACGACCATATTCTGGGATTTCATAACCTTTCAAACGATAGACACGACCTTTGTTGGTAAAGAAGAGCAAGTGATCATGGGTGCTGGTAGAAACCAACTCACGGACAAAGTCATCGTCCTTGACTCCTGTTCCCTGTACGCCACGTCCACCACGTTTTTGGGCAGTAAACTCGTCTTGGTCCAAACGTTTAATATAACCTTTATTTGATAGAGTGATAAGAACATCAGACTCTTCAATCAAGTCTTCATCTTCAAGCGTCAAGACTTCACCAACCATTAACTCAGTACGGCGTTTATCTTCATACTTGCGTTTGACTTCATCCAATTCTTCCTTGATGATTTGAGCCACACGTTCTGGTTTTGCAAGAATATCTGCTAAGTCGGCAATCAAAGCAATGAGGTCATCATATTCAGATTGAATCTTATCACGCTCCAAGCCAGTCAAACGACGGAGACGCATGTCTAGGATTGCTTGGCTTTGACGTTCAGATAGCTTGAACTTGCTCATCAATTCCGCTTGAGCTTCTTGGTCAGTTTCGCTGGAACGGATGATACGAATGACTTCATCAATATGATCCAGAGCAATTAGCAAACCTTCCAAGATATGCGCGCGTGCCTCAGCTTTTTCTTTATCAAATTGAGTGCGACGAGTCACAACTTCTTTTTGGTGCTCAATGTATGCATCCAAGATTTGGCGAAGCGATAAAATCTTTGGAACACCATTTTGGATAGCAAGCATGTTAAAACCAAAGCTAGTCTGCATCTGAGTCATCTTGAATAAGTTGTTCAAAATAACATTAGCTGATGCATCGCGTCTAACTTCAATAACAAAGCGAACACCTTCACGGTTAGATTCATCACGAACAGCTGTAATTCCATCGATACGTTTTTCCTGAACTAAGCGCACAATATGTTCATGTACTTTGGTTTTGTTGACCATATATGGGAATTCAGTAACAACGATACGTTCGCGACCTGTTTTAGTTTCTTCAATTTCCGTACGAGAACGAAGAACAATAGATCCCTTACCAGTCTCATAAGCCTTATGAATACCTGATTTACCCATAACTAGGGCACCAGTTGGGAAGTCTGGACCAGGCAAAACTTCCATCAAATCTTTGGTTGTAACTTCAGGATTATCCATGACGAGTTTAACAGCATCAATGGTTTCACCCAAATTATGAGGTGGAATATTGGTCGCCATTCCAACGGCAATACCTGTGGCACCATTGACCAAAAGATTTGGGAAACGAGCTGGTAAAACAACAGGTTCGCGCTCGTTGGCATCATAGTTATCAACAAAATCAACAGTATTTTTATTGATATCGCGAAGCATTTCAAGAGCAATCTTGCTCATACGTGCTTCGGTATAACGTTGCGCGGCAGCACCATCACCGTCCATAGAACCAAAGTTACCGTGCCCATCTACAAGCATGTAGCGGTAGCTCCACCATTGAGCCATACGAACCATAGCTTCATAGATAGATGAATCCCCGTGTGGGTGGTATTTACCCATTACGTCCCCTGTAATACGGGCAGATTTCTTATGAGGTTTATCAGGCGTAACTCCTAATTCGTTCATTCCGTACAAAATACGACGATGAACAGGTTTCAACCCATCACGAACATCAGGAAGAGCACGCGATACGATTACACTCATGGCGTAGTCGATAAAGCTAGTCTTCATCTCCTTGGTCAGATTGACATTCACTAAATTTTTATCTTGCATTAAAAAATGCCTCATTTCACTATTAGTAACTAGATATATTATACCATAGTTTGTACTATTTTACAGTCTAACAACACGTGTAAAACGTTTACATATTTATCACGAAGGTATATCCGTGACAAAGCTTAGCAAAAGTGATAGAATGAAATCAAATGGGTTTCCCACTTAATAAAATAAAGGAGATGTTTAGACAAATGACAGCAACTAAACAACACAAAAAAGTTATCCTCGTCGGTGACGGTGCCGTAGGTTCATCTTACGCTTTTGCCCTCGTAACACAAGGAATTGCACAAGAACTTGGTATCATTGAGATTCCTCAATTGTTTGAAAAAGCAGTTGGTGATGCTGAAGACCTTAGCCACGCGCTAGCTTTTACTTCACCTAAAAAAATCTATGCAGCTAAGTACGAAGACTGTGCGGATGCAGACCTTGTAGTTATCACTGCTGGTGCTCCACAAAAACCAGGTGAAACTCGTCTTGATCTTGTTGGAAAAAACCTTGCTATCAACAAATCAATCGTTGAACAAGTTGTTGCATCTGGATTTGACGGTATCTTCCTTGTTGCTGCTAACCCAGTTGACATTTTAACTTACTCAACTTGGAAATTCTCAGGTTTCCCTAAAGAACGTGTTATCGGTTCAGGTACTTCACTTGACTCAGCTCGTTTCCGTCAAGCACTTGCTGAAACTATCGGTGTTGATGCACGTTCAGTTCACGCCTACATCATGGGTGAACACGGTGACTCTGAGTTTGCTGTTTGGTCACACGCTAACGTTGCCGGTGTTAAATTGGAACAATGGTTGCAAGCTAACCGTGACTTGAATGAAGCTGACCTTGTTGAACTCTTCATCTCAGTTCGTGACGCTGCTTACTCAATCATCAACAAAAAAGGTGCTACATACTACGGTATCGCAGTTGCTCTTGCTCGTATCACAAAAGCTATCCTTGATGATGAAAATGCGGTTCTTCCACTTTCAGTCTTCCAAGAAGGACAATACGGAGTTGAAAACGTCTTTATCGGTCAACCAGCTATCGTTGGTGCGCATGGTATCGTTCGCCCAGTTAACATCCCATTGAACGACGCTGAAACTCAAAAAATGCAACTTTCTGCTCGTGAATTACAAGAAATTATTGACGAAGCATGGAAAAACCCAGAATTCCAAGCTGCTTCTAAAAACTAATTCAATTAAATTTTTAAAAAAAGAAATGTCTAGACAAAACAGTCTAGACATTTTTTTATAACGTTAATTCATTTGTGCAAACGCCGCTTCTGCATCTGCATTACTAATTGCACCTATTTGGATTTTGGCAATTTTACCATTTGAATCGATTAGAAATTCTGTTGGAATGCTTCGAATCTGATAGGCTTGGAAGGTTGTCCCCTTGGTGTCATATAGGACAGGAATATCCTTATAGCCCTGCTCCTCAAACCATTTTGGAAATTGGTCTATGGTTTTTTCACCTTGAAGGCCTGGTGCAATAATAGATAATATTTCAAAATCACGATCTTCTTTTGCAGCAAGTTCCATTAGTTCTGGCATACTTTTTTTACATGGTCCGCACCAAGAAGCCCAGAATTTTAGATAAACTTTTTTACCTTTAAAATCAGATAGTTTGACTTCTTTTCCATCCATCGATTGGAGCGTGAAATCCGGCGCTTCTGCTCCTACAGCAATTTGCTTAACCGTTGCTTGTTGCTGTGTTTGAGTCGTTTGATTTTCCTGACTTGATTCCTTCTCTTCCTTGCCACAAGCAATCAAAAGAAAGATAGATAAGAAACTAAGTCCAAAATAGATTATTTTTTTCATAGATAACTCCTTTTATCCTAATATTCCGGATAAGACATTTAACTGTCCCAACATTAATAAAATTCCCATGAGAATAATTAGTAAACCACCAATTCTTTTCAGTAAGAGTAGGTGAGATTTAATTCTACTAAAATAAGGCATGATGAGACCTGATGCCAAGGCCAATACTAAAAATGGAAGCGCCATTCCAAGAGTATAAACTAGGGTTAATAAGGCCCCTTGAAGAGCTCCATTTCCTCCTGAGGCAGCTAATGCTAAAATTGAACTTAAAACTGGACCAATACATGGAGTCCAACCAAAGCTGAAGCTAATACCTAATAGAAAGGCTGATAGATATTTACTAGACTGTTTTTGATCAAATCTTACTGTTTTTTGGAACTCTAATTTTTGTAAATGAAGGATTTCCATCTGATGTAAGCCTAGTATGATAATAATACCACCCATAACATAACGAAACCAATCAGCATAGAGTAAGTTGCCGAGAAATCCTGCTCCAAACCCTAGAATAAAGAAAATCAGAGAGATACCTGCGATAAAACAGAATGTCCGAATTAATCCTGACCAGGCAACATCTTTACCTAAAAACCGAAATGTCTTTGACTGCTCTTGATCATCTAACAAAACACCTGCATAGACTGGTAATAAAGGAAATATGCAGGGTGAGAAAAACGATAAAACCCCAGCTAAAAATACAGAGATAAAAAATATAATACTTTCCAATTAAGAACCTTCTTTCATATAGTTATCTTTTATTTTACTATAAAAGAAAACGTTTGTAAGATATCTGCTACGCAAATTTTATTTCAACTTTAACGAATAAAAAAAGGAGCTCAGCTCCCCTTTTTTATTAATAAGTTCCTTCTTCACCTTGACTTGTCAAGATTACAGGTCCATCCTTGGTAATAACAAACTGGTGTTCATACTGACATGATAGACCACCGTCGATAGTTTTGTGAGCCCAGCCTGTTTTCATGTCTGTATCGATTTCCCAATCACCTGTATTGATCATAGGTTCGATTGTCAAAACCATACCTTCTCGAAGACGGAGACCACGACCAGCTACACCATAGTTAGGAACCATTGGTTCTTCATGCATAGTTGGGCCAACACCGTGTCCTACAAGATCACGAACAACACCGTATCCACGACTTTCAGCATATTCTTGAATAGCTGCACCAATATCACCAATTCGGTTGCCAACAACAGCTTTCTCGATACCCTTATACATAGCTTCCTTGGTCACGTCCATCAAGTTTTTAACTTCTTCTGATGGTTTACCAACTGCGTATGCCCAACAAGAATCAGCTAATCCACCCGTATAGTTTTGAGTGTATTTTTTCATCTGCTCAACGTTGTTAAAATTGAGTTTAGAAACATTGAGGTCAGACTTCGCGATTGGCCCACCAAGGACCATATCAACCTTGAGAAGGTCACCCTCTTTGAGGATATAATGGCGAGGGAAGGCATGTGCTACTTCGTCATTGAGCGAACAGCAGGTTGCATATGGATAGTCCATCATTGCTCCATCAACACCAATCTGTAGTGGAAGGAAATTCTCTTCTTTACAACGACGGCGAACATACTCTTCTACTTCCCACATATCAACACCTGGCTTGATGATATCACGCAAGCCAATGTGGATACTTGCAAGAAAATCACCAGCCTTATCCATAGCTTCGATTTCTCTAGCTGATTTTAATGTAATCATGTTTTCTCCTAGATTCTAATTAATTTTTACAGTTACATTTGCTTTTGATACAATTTGATGATTGAGATAAATGTCATAATCAATAATAGCCGATCGTCTCGTATGATGAATTATTCTAGCTTGAATACGTAGAACATCATCAATCTGAACAGCCTGTAAGAAGTAAATCAACATTTGTTCAATGATAAGGTTACGCCCGCTATTAACGACCAAGTCTTGCGTCATATGAGTCAAGATTTCTGAAAGAACACCATTAGCCAGAACACCATTTTTTTCTAACATAAAGGGTTCAACTGTAATAACAACTTCATCATGATGATAAGATAACTTCTGTCCAATCTGTTCTGAAAAGGTTGGTAAAGTTGAGACCTGAGAACGACTCATTTTTTCCATGACATCACGTCTAGTTATGACACCAAGCAAGGTTTGATTGCTCCGTACAACAGGTACCATTTCAAAATCTTCTGCAATCATTCTCTGGCTCACGTTAGCAATATTTGTGGCTAAACCGGTCATGTAGACAGTTCTTGTCATGACCTTATCAATGGTAGTCCCTGGTGATTTATCTCCAGCATCACGCATGGTCACGACACCCACAACAACCTTATGCTGATTGATAACAGGGAAGCGACTACTTCTATTCTTACGAACTAAATCTAAGTAATCTTTAACAGTATCCGTTTCCTGTAAAAAACCATATTCATGACAAGTACGATAGATTTTTTCAACAGTTAAAATATCTGTCTTTATTTGTACATTTGACAAAGCTCGGTTAATCATGGTTGCAATGGTAAATGTGTCATGTTTACTGCGTAACACTGGGATATTTTTCTTATTAGCAGCATCCAAAACATCTTTATGAACTTCAAATCCACCTGTTACCAAGACAGCATTTTCATTCTCAAGTGCCAATAATTGGATTCGTGTTCTGTCACCGACAATAAGTAGACCACCATCATGAAGATAAGAAAGAATATTCTTTTCTGTCATGGCTCCAATGGAGAATTTACTGAATTCTCTCTCCAAACCTGCTTGGCCAGCTAAAATTTCCGAACCAGTGACTTCTGCAATTTCTGCATAGGTTAATCTCTCAATGGCAACTTTTTTGGACTTGACACGGACAGTTCCACTTCGAGGACGTGTTTCAACCAATCCTCTATTTTCAGCTTCTTTGATAGCACGATAAGCTGTACCATCACTCACTCCCAGCCTATTTGAAATACTTCGAACACTGACCCGTTTTCCGACTGGTAATTCTTCTAAATAAGCTAAAATTTCTTGGTGTTTACTCATTTAGCTCTCCTTTTGTATAGCGAAATTCTAGATAATCCCGCATCTTACGAGTATAGCGGTCACTACCCTTGAAACGACGATATAAAACGAAGCCTGATTTTTGTGCAACCTTTTGACTAGCACTATTTTCTAAATGCGTCACAATAGAAAGTTGCTTTAATTCAAACTGATCCATAGACAAATCACGTAATTTGGTAACTGCTTCCGTCATATATCCCTGAGACCAATAGTCTTTCCTTAAAAAATAGCCAATTTCTGCTTCTTTACGAATTTCATCCAGCTTTTCAAACTTAATGGCTCCAATCATCTTCTGTGCTTTCTTATCACAAATCGCCCAAATTCCCAAAGGTGATTTCATAAAGTAGTTAGAAAGAGCATATTGACTTTCCTCAATGCTGGCTTGCGAAGGAAAAATAAATTGGAGATTTTCAGGGTCTGATGCTAGAGCATGAAAGTCATCTACATCCGTAAAAAAGAATGGACGGAAATACAAACGTTCCGTCTCATAGAAAGAATACATTGCTAATTTTGTCCAGATATTCATTGTGTTCCTCAAAATGGCTAATCTTCGATTAGCTCAATATCTGCTCCAAGGTTACGTAATTTTTCAATAATATTTGAGTAGCCTCTTAAAATGAACTCTACACTAGTAATTTCTGTTCTACCTTCAGCCATTAATCCAGCAATAACCAAGGCAGCTCCTGCACGTAAGTCAGTCGCTCTTACACTTGCACCGTGTAAAGGATTGCCACCCTTGTAGAAAATATGGTCATTCGTTGTAGAAATATCTGCATTCATTTTGGCTAATTCGAAGACATGATTGACACGTTTTTCATAAATGGTATCAATCAGTGTTCCTCGTCCTTCAGCTTTCAACAAAAGAGGGGTAATCGGTTGTTGAAGGTCTGTAGCAAATCCTGGATATGGAGCAGTCTTGATATTAACAGCTTTTAGATTTTTCTGCTCTTCAACAAAGATACTATCTTCAGAAACAGTCATATGAACACCCATTTCTTCAAGTTTTGCAATAAAACCTTCTAAGTGTTCATAAAGTACATTGTTAATACGAATTCCTTGTCCCACAGCAGCAGCCATTGCAATATAGGTCCCTGCTTCAATACGGTCAGGAATTACCTGATGGCGTGTACCGTGTAGAGATTCAACACCATCGATAGTAATCATATCTGTACCTGCACCACGAATATGAGCTCCCATATTATTTAACAATGTAGCTACATCAATGATTTCAGGCTCTCTAGCCGCGTTTTCAATGACTGTACGTCCTTGGGCTTTTACCGCTGCAAGCATTGTGTTAATGGTTGCTCCGACACTAACAGTATCCATATAAATATGAGCGCCTTGTAATCTAGAGCCGTTTGTTGAGAGATTCATATTGTCTCCCTCATAGGTTGTCTTAGCACCCATTGCTTCGAAGGCTTTTAAATGCAAGTCAATCGGACGAGGTCCCAAGTCACATCCACCAGGTAAACCTACTGTTGCTTCACCGAAACGTCCAAGAAGACTACCGTAGAAATAATAGGATGCACGAAGACTGTTGATTTTACCATATGGCATTGGTTTATTTTGAACACCACGAGGATCAATCTCTAAAACATCATCATAGCGCTTTACACTAGCACCCATAATTTCCATGATATCAACCAAACTAGCAACGTCAGAGATGTCTGGAACACAGTCCAAAATAACTACATCATCTGACAAAATAATAGCTGGAATTAGAGCTACTACACTATTTTTCGCTCCGCTAATGGTTATCTCACCCTTTAATGGGCGCCCACCGTTAATGACAATTTTTTTCATTATTTTTTATATACTCTTTCACTATTTATTCATAAGGTCTCACCCTATATTATACCATATTTCTTTCTTATTATCTATCATAATAAATCAAATAAGTTCCTTAAGAGTTTATTGATTCAGAATAGTTTCTGAAGTAAACATAAAAAATAACTGATACTAAAATTGTTCAAGAAAAAAAGCTTTCCAAAAATCTTGGAAAGCCTTTTTTAATGCTTATTTAGCGATTGGGTAAACAGAAACTTGTTTCTTATCGCGACCTTTACGTTCGAAACGTACTACGCCTTCAACTTTAGCGAACAAAGTATCGTCTCCACCACGTCCAACGTTTACACCTGGATAGATGTGTGTACCACGTTGACGGTAAAGGATTGATCCACCAGTTACAGTTTGTCCGTCAGCTGCTTTAGCTCCAAGACGTTTAGCTTGTGAATCGCGTCCGTTTGATGTAGAACCTCCACCTTTTTTGTGGGCGAAAAGTTGCAAGTTGTTAAGAGTCATTTTTAACATAATGTTTTCCTCCGTGTTAGTTTTCTGTGATAACTCTGGTTTGGACGAACTCAGAAGAGTCCTCCGATAAGTTTGCCATACCTAAGAAAAATGATTCAAAGAATAATTGTGTCATTTCTCTCTGGTGAGAAGGAAGATCTTTTGGAATTTCAACCATCAGATAGCCACCTTCATCTTCGTTTAATTCTAAGATTGGTTCATAGCCTGCAAATTTCTCAATGGAATTGATAAAGTTTATGGCAAGCGTAGAAACCGATGCACACACGACATCTAGGCCGTATTCGCCACTCTCGGCGTGTCCAGTAATCTCCGCACTCCTCAGCTCGCCATCTTCGGCTCTCTCAAAGACTGCTTGTATCATGTGTTCTCCTTAAAATTAAGCGTTGATTGCGTTGATGACAACTTTAGTGTATGGTTGACGGTGACCTTGTTTACGGTGGCTACCTTTTTTAGGTTTGTACTTGTAAGTAACAACTTTCTTTTGTTTTCCTTGTTTTTCAACAGTTCCAACTACAGTAGCTCCAGCAACAAGTGGAGTTCCGACAACAGTGTTTTCACCACCAACAAGAACAACTTCGTTAAAAGTAACTTCTTGACCAGCTTCAACGTTCAATTTTTCAACGTAAACTGCTTGACCAACTTCAACTTTAACTTGTTTTCCGCCAGTTTTGATAATTGCGTATGTGCTCATTATGCACCTCCTATGATTTTTTGGGGTTTCCCCGAATTTTTGTGAAGACTCGCCTAGCATCGTGGGACGAACCACTTAAAAGAAGAGCTCTTAGTATAACAAAGAATAAACTAGGAATTGAGCCGAAGACATAACTTATGTTAGGCAAGGCGATAATGACGAAGTTTAAATTTGTTATACGACGAGCAACGATGTTCGTGCGGTTGCACAGGATCGTGCATAGTCAACTCTACAAGTATAGCATGATTCCAAATTTTTGACAAGTATTTTCACTCAAAATTCAGCCTTTTATTAGACTTTTTTCGCAAAGAAGATAAAACCATACTTAGATAAAAAATACTCATCATGATAGGGACACCTAAAATTGTTTTTTCGTTGAAGATAATCGTTAAGTAAGCTGAAAATACTACTCCTAGAATGAAACTAACAAGTAGGCTCACAAAAATCAATCCTTCCATCAAAAAGGCTGTATGCTTGGTCCGGACGTATTCACCAAAAGCTAACATGGTGCGTTTGATATTTCCCGTCATAAAGGCATTATTATAGGCAATTCCAGAAACCTCTCCAAAAGCTGTTGTAACGAGACCCATACAAAAAGCCAGAGGAGGAATAATAAACATATTATCAACACTCAATGGAACAAAGCCGATTATCAATGATAAAATAGCTAATGGAACAAGTGATAGAATGGGTTTTTTAACAATGCGAAGTTTTTCCTTGTAAATCGTAAGCAAAAAAACGCCTAACATGAAAGATAAAAGTGTCAATATCTTTATTTCAGCATCAGCCAAATTTCTCTGAACGATTCCGACTGATAGAAATACCACATTCCCCGTTTGCCCAGCGACTAAGGTATTCCCTCTTACTATAAACGTATAGGCATCTACATAGCCTGCACAAAAAGTCAAAAAAAGCGCCAATCTTTTTGAATGACGAGAAATTTTTCTCATAGGTAATAATCTCATACTAATCTCCTAAATATACTGTAACTATTGTACCATTTTTTCTAGAAATTTCGAAGTATCAAAGCAAAAGAAATATCTTAAGGTAACTAGTTGACTCTTTCTATGTTATAATGAAATCAATCATTACTTGTGAAAAAGGAGTAACTATGCTAAAACTTGGTATCATAGGAACTAGTTCAATCAGCCATCATTTTCTAGAGGCTGCCCATACTAGCGAGAAATTTCAACTGGGTGCAGTCTATTCTAGAAAAATAGAAACTGCAGAAAAGTTTGTTGAACAGTATCAAGGCGTTAAGCTATTTGATCAGCTAAATGATTTCTTTAAAGATTCATTCGATGTGGTATACATTGCTAGTCCGAATTCCCTGCATTTTAGCCAGGCAAAGATGGCTTTATCTGCTGGAAAACATGTTTTCCTTGAAAAACCAGCTGTCACTCAACCACAAGAATGGCAGGATTTAGTTCAAACAGCTAAAGATAATAAATGTTTTATCTTTGAAGCAGCAAGAAACTACCACGAAGATGCTTTTGCCACAATCAAAGACTTTCTTGCAAACAAACAAATTCTGGGTGCGGATTTTAACTACGCTAAATACTCTTCTAAGATGCCTAACCTACTTGCTGGCAATACTCCTAATGTTTTCTCAGACCGTTTTGCAGGTGGTGCACTTATGGATCTTGGTATTTATACTCTATACGCAGCAATCCGCTTATTTGGAAAACCGACTCATGCAACCTATCAAGCTCAGAAACTAGATAATAGCATTGATTTAAATGGGGATGGTATTCTCTCATATCCTAACTATCAAGTACATATCAAAGCAGGAAAGAATATCACTTCTAATCTTCCTTGTGAGATTTATACTACTGATGGAACCTTGACACTTAATACAATCGAGCATGTCCAATCAGCTATTTTTACAGACCATCAAGGAAATGATGTTCAACTTCCTATCCAGCAGGCTCCTCACACCATGACTGAGGAAGTTGCTGCTTTTGCGAACATGATCAAGCAAGCAGACCTGACTCTTTACCAATCTTGGATTGATGATGCGACACACGTCCACAACCTACTTTACACCATGCGCCAGAATGCTGGCATTAGATTTGAGGCAGAAAAATGAAAACCAAACTACCTATCGAATGGCAAGAGTTGATTGATCAACTGGGATTCCAAGAATTTACTCCCATTCAAATTCAACTTTTTGAACCGATAACAGATGGTGAAAACCTACTTGGAGTCAGTCCAACTGGTACAGGGAAGACTTTAGCCTATCTCCTACCTAGTCTTCTCAAACTGCAAAAGAAAAAAGCCCAACAATTATTGATTTTAGCACCTAATACTGAGCTTGCTGGACAAATTTTTGAAGTCACTAAAACCTGGGGTGAGGCTATCGGATTGACAGCTCAGCTATTTCTATCCGGTTCGAGCCAGAAACGCCAAATTGAAAGACTAAAAAAAGGACCAGAAATTCTGATTGGAACACCTGGTCGTATCTTTGAACTGGTCAAATTGAAAAAAATCAAGATGATGAACGTGGAAACAATCATTCTTGATGAATTCGACCAGTTGCTAGATGATTCTCAAATCCACTTTGTAGAAAGGATTACCAACTATGCACCTCGTGACCATCAACTTATTTACATGAGTGCCACTACCAAATTTGACCAAGATAAGATTGCACCTAACACGCGCATCATTGATCTATCAGACCAAAAGTTAGACAATATTCAACATTTCTACATGCAAGTAGACCAACGTCACAGAGTAGATATGCTTCGTAAACTGGCACAGGTTGAAGATTTCCGCGGCCTTGTCTTCTTTAATAGCTTGTCAGACCTTGGAAGTGCAGACGAAAAATTACAATATCGTGATGTTTTAGCAGTTTCGCTAGCTAGCGATGTCAACGTTAAATTTAGAAAAGTTATTCTAGAAAAATTTAAAGATAATCAACTGACACTACTTCTTGCCACAGACCTTCTCGCTCGTGGTATAGACATTGATAGCCTGGAATGCGTGATTAACTTTGATGTCCCTAGAGACAAGGAAACTTACACTCACCGTGCTGGTCGTACAGGACGCATGGGCAAAGAAGGCTATGTCATCACTCTTGTCACCCATCCAGAAGAGCTTAAAAAACTTAAGAAATTTGCAAGCGTACGTGAAATCGTCCTGAAAAATCAGGAACTGTATATCAAATGAGAGTGGGACAGAAATCGGTAATTCGTTAGAATTCGATTTCGTCGTCCCACCTCCGCACAGTTGAGTAGGGCTGTAAAAGCTGATAAAATCAGCGTAGTAGAGCCCACTCAACCACTGCGTCTCGCTCGACAATCCAAAGACAATTGAGAGGCTAGGACTTTTGTCCCAGCCTCTTTTTCTTATCCCCAAGTAATTTCTAGACGGTAGTTGGCAAATGGAACACCTTCTTTGTTTTGTAGTTGGTAGGCTAGTTCAATCTTCTCTTCACCAACTTCGTAGTGACTTGTTTGGATGATAAACTCTTGCATGCCTATAGGTGTCGGAATATAGGCTAAACTATCGGAATCCTTGAGAAAACGCATGATGGTCTTGGGATTTGAGAAACGTGACATGACCAGTTCCTCCCCATTAAATTTCAAAACTACTTTTTCTTGGTCTTCATTGTAAAAAAGGAGATAGGAAAAATCGCCCTTTTCCCGTAATTCAACATCATAAAGTTGGTCGATTACTTCCAATTGTTCATCGAACTTGATGGTATTTCTCATTCTAATCTTCACAACTATTCCTCTTTCTTCTCACTTATCCCTACTATTTTACCAAAAAGCCAAGGAATTTGCTATAATGGTCTTATGAATGAAAAAGTATTTCGTGACCCTGTTCACAACTATATCCACGTTAACAATCAAGTCATTTACGACTTGATCAATACCAAAGAATTTCAACGGCTCCGTCGTATCAAACAGTTAGGGACATCTAGCTATACCTTCCATGGCGGAGAGCATAGCCGGTTTTCTCACTGTTTGGGCGTCTATGAAATTGCCCGTCAAATCACTGAAATTTTCGAAGAAAAATACCCTGAAGAATGGGATTCTAATGAGTCTCTCTTAACCATGACTGCAGCCCTTCTACATGACCTTGGACATGGTGCCTACTCTCATACTTTTGAAAATCTCTTTGACACTGACCATGAAGCGATTACCCAGGAAATAATCCAAAGCCCTGAAACAGAGATTCACCAGGTCTTGTTACAGGTGGCGCCTGACTTCCCTAAAAAGGTTGCCAGCGTTATTGACCACACTTATCCAAATAAACAAGTGGTTCAGTTGATTTCTAGTCAGATCGATGCGGACCGCATGGACTATCTCCTACGCGACTCCTACTTCACCGGTGCTTTTTATGGCCAGTTTGATTTGACACGTATCCTTCGTGTTATTCGTCCTGTTGAAAATGGAATCGCCTTTCAGCGTAATGGGATGCATGCCATCGAGGATTATGTCCTCAGTCGTTACCAGATGTACATGCAGGTGTATTTCCACCCAGCCACACGAGCTATGGAAGTCCTTTTGCAAAATCTTCTCAAACGTGCTAAAGAGCTCTATCCTGAAAATAAGGACTTCTTTGCCCTTACATCACCCCATCTACTGCCATTTTTTGAGAAAAACGTTAGCTTGTCTGATTATCTAGCACTAGATGATGGAGTTATGAATACCTATTTCCAGCTTTGGATGACAAGTACGGACAAGATTTTGGCTGACTTATCACAACGTTTTATCAACCGTAAAGTCTTTAAATCTATTACTTTTTCTCAAGAAGACCAAGACCAGCTTGAAATCATGCGAAATTTCGTAGAAGAAATTGGTTTTGACCCCAACTACTACACAGCTATTCATAAGAATTTTGACCTTCCTTACGATATTTATCGACCAGAGTCTGAAAATCCTAGAACACAGATTGAGATTGTTCAAAAAAATGGTGAACTGGCAGAACTTTCTAGCTTATCTCCTATAGTTCAGTCTCTTGCAGGGAGCCGTCACGGTGACAACCGCTTCTACTTCCCTAAAGAAATGCTTAAGCAAAACAGTATTTTCACAAATATCATTCAACAATTTTCTCATTTGATTGAGAATGATCATTTTAATCCAGACAAGAATTAACAGAGGAAATTTATGAGTATAAAACTAATCGCCGTCGATATTGATGGTACCCTGGTTAATAGCAAAAAAGAAATTACTCCAGAAGTTTTTGCAGCTATTCAAGATGCCAAAGCAGCTGGAGTCAAGGTTGTCATTGCAACAGGACGCCCCATCGCTGGTGTTGCCAAACTCCTTGATGACTTGCAGTTGAGAGATGAAGGTGACTATGTTGTGACCTTCAACGGTGCCCTAGTTCAAGAAACCGCTAATGGCCATGAGATTATCAGCGAATCCTTGACTTACGAGGACTATCTGGATATGGAATTTCTCAGCCGTAAACTTGGAGTCCACATGCATGCTATTACCAAAGACGGCATCTACACTGCCAATCGCAATATCGGAAAATACACCGTACACGAATCAACCCTCGTCAGCATGCCAATTTTTTATCGTACACCTGAAGAGATGGCTGATAAAGAAATCGTCAAATGTATGTTTATCGACGAACCAGAGATTCTCGATGCTGCTATTGAAAAGATTCCAGCAGAATTTTACGAGCGATACTCTATCAACAAATCTGCTCCATTTTACCTAGAACTCCTTAAAAAGGATGTAGACAAGGGATCTGCTATCACTCACTTAGCTGAGAAACTTGGACTAAGTAAGGATGAAACTATGGCGATTGGGGATGAAGAAAATGACCGTGCCATGCTAGCAGTCGTTGGTAATCCCGTTGTTATGGAAAACGGAAACCCAGAACTCAAAAAAATCGCCAAATACATCACCAAAACAAATGACGAATCTGGTGTAGCCCATGCTATCCGTACTTGGGTCTTGTAAACTGAATAGAATATAATAAAAGCACCCCCAGAAGTTAGATATAAAAAACTAATTCCTGGGGTGTTTTTATTACAGATTACTCTTCAGAGTTTTTTTTATTTTTGGGATTTTTTTATTATCCAGTTTAGGAATGCCCTTGTTCTCAATCTTGGGAAGGTTCTTTAGTTCATCGGCAGTAGGTACCTTCTGGTATACCTTAGCAGGCCTATAGAGTAAAGCAAACGATAAGAACAAGGCAATAATGCTCCCAACAGTTGCTATGTTTCGTTTACTCGCTTCTGTCGAAGGGACCCTAACTCCGCTTGTACTAAGGTCCTTCCATTCAGGAAGCTCTGCTTCAATCGCTTTTTTCTCTTCCCAAAGTGGAACGAGTAAATAATGGTTAAATGGCACAACTGTAGCCATGGCTGTCGCGCCTAGCGGGATAAATCTATTGAGATTTATGATAAGCAAAATACTTAGGATAGAAAATAATACGAATAGAACTAATACTAAGACTAAGCGAATTTTATATTCTTTTTTTAGTTGCAAATATTCTTCTTGGATCATTTAAAAAATTTCATCTTTCTCTTATATTTTGAACAGTTGAACGCAACTTTTAGTATAAATCTTTGATAAACTCCACAACTTGACGATTCTCAATCTTTACATAATATCCACCGCTATTATTGACAAGTTTATCCCCTTCATATTTATCAATCTTTACAGCATAAAGACCGCTTGGTAAGGGTTGATTGTTAAAGAATTCCTTCATTCGCGATTCAAGGTCTTTAAGATAAGCATCATATAACTGATCCTTCTTGTCTTCTGGAATGTAGTATCGAAATTGAAATTCTGGTATAAAAATATCTTTTTGGAAAAGCTTTTGAGCATCCATGGGATACATCCCTTGTAATGCTTGTCCATTTCTTTGATTTTCCTCTAATATTTTATCATAAAGATACATGTTGCCAGATTTACTATTAAATTGAAAATCAATCCCTTCGTACTTCAAAGCAGTCATTTTAGGATCTGTTATTGAAGTGTCCAATGTTTTTAAAAACTCACTGGTACCTGGACTAATCTCAATTCCTAGATAGGCTAATTCTGGAAAAACCTGATAAATTTTTTTGTTTTGTTCATAATCTACTTCTGCATCCGTCTTTTTATACTTTTTGTTTTCCGAAGGACGAGTATAGTATTCAAATCGAGAATTAGCCTGATAGGTTTTACCATCTATATTTTCAGTGTAAGTACCATGGATTACAAATCCTCCTACACTTGTATAGTTTTTTTCGTATTTTTCTAACTCAAACTGACCTGTAAGACCGTAGTTCTCATAAGAACGATGTACAGCTTGCTCAAGTTCATTCCGACTTGCATGGGCAAATAGACCCCACATATCCATCATTGCAAGAATAGGACTAAGGATTATGAATATTGCAAATAGTATAACCATGGATAAGCAGCCAATTAATAAGCCTTTTTTCATCTCTTTCTCCTAAACATTCTATGTCCATTATACCACACCATGGATATCTTATGAATGGTTCAAAATTTGGTCAAAGAAAAAACACTGGTTATCCAGTGTTTTTGTGGCTAGTTTCGCTCCCCTGCAGGAATATAAATATCAGTCCTAAAGTCCTATTCTAAGGGCTTTTCTATCTCACTTGGTCAATTTTTGGTCAAAAATTTCGCTAACTTTTTATCCAACTCACTCCGGCAATTCCACCTTCAAGCTCATATCCGAAAGTACAGCGAATCACTTCCTTTAGTCAAACATATAACTGAACAACATTGTTTATCTTCCTGCACTTTCATATTTTTTCAATCCTTTTCTAAAAATTGTACGACTGATAATAATCAAAAAAACTGTAAAAACTATTTGATAGAAAAATAGGTTCAATGTATCTTTCCCTAAAAATATTAATACTGCAGGATTGGCAATTAATAAATTGGGAACAAATAACATAGTGATCAATCTGTTAATACCTGTAAAAATATTATATGGATACTTAGAAATTCCAATATAATTCAAAAATACATCTACTTTTGAAAATTTAGTTGGGAACCAAAATGAACTAATCGTTATTAGAAACCAAATTGAATAATATATAATACAACCACACATTAAAGAAAGGATATAAAATAATATTTTTAATGAATTTAAATGTACATTTAAATTTCCATAACTTATAAAAATGATCGCAAGACCAAAAAAAGTATTCACGAATTGAACTAAATTAAATGATCTAAAAATATAGAACAACTGAGTATCAAACGGCCTCAATAAAATTTGATCCAAGTTACCACTCAAAATATCTGATTCTAAAATTCCCATACTTCTAATTAACAATCCCATCATAACTCCATCTACAATAGTGTAGGAACCTACCAAAAATAAAATTTGATAATAGTTCCAACCATTAAAAGAGTCTATGTTTAAGAAAATCAATCTAAAAAATACAATAGGTAAACCAATCCACAGTATCGACGAAAATAGACCACAAAAGAAGTCAAAATGAAAATTCATATCAGATTTAAAACCAAAATGAAGTAGCCTAAAAATTACTTTTATTCTAAACATTTTATCCTCCCACATTTGAGAAGTGCTCCACTCCTTTTCTCAATATGAATCTTGATATAATATAAAAAATGATGCACCAAATCAATTGAATACAAATAATTCTCAAATAGTCTATTAATTTATATGTATCATTACTAAACATCTGAAGCGGTTCATATACTAAGTATTTAAAAGGTAATATATCTAAAAACAGACGAAAATTATTTGAAAAAAAACTTAAAGGCAATAATATTCCTGATAAAAACTGAATTACTATTTCTTTAACAGTAAGGACAAAAAATATATTTTCTAACCAAAAAGAAAGCATACCTACACAACATGATATTAAAAACCATAGAACCATAGATAGAATAATTGCAATACTTCCTAAAATAAGAATTTCAATGGTTAATAACTCATTCTTGTAATAAACACTGGAGAATAAAATGACAGGAATGATGATAAATAATAAATGAGCAAGCCTATCTCCAAGCATTTTACAAAAATAATACTTATAAAAAGTAACAGGTTTTATTAATATGCTAAAAAAATTTCCTGAATGAACATCGTCATTGATTTCCCAATCAACTGGATAAAAAACAAAATATGAAAAAATTATAGTCCCCAAATAGTATTGAACCATTGAGGTAAAATCATATCCTGCTATATTTATCTGGTTACTCTGATATATATACGTCCATAAAAATACTGATATCATAATTTGTATACTTGCCTGTAACATTAACAATAGTACACTTGATTTATAGTTCAAAATAGATCGAAATGATATCAGAATAATAGACATTTCTTTTTTCAATTGTGCTCCTTTTTTGTAAAATAGTTTTGTAAAATAATTTCTTCTAAAGAAAGATTTGATATTTCAAAATCTTCTATATCTACAAGCTTATTGATTGATTCTAATGTCTCAAAGACAAAATCTCTAGGTATTTTTAGTATACATTCCGATTTTGTTTGAGAAATGACTACTACTCCTTTAACAGAGCATAACTCTGGTACCAAATCTAATGTCATTTTTATCTTTAAATATTTAAAATCAGAAAATTTAGATAAAATAACATCCATTGACTCCTGCAAAATAATTTTTCCTTTGTCAATGACGATTAATTCGTCACAAACAGACGAAATATCATCCATATCATGACTCGTTAAAATAATAGTAGTATGACATTCTTCATTCATTTTCTTTAAAAATGTTCTGATATCTTTTTTAGACTGTATATCTAACCCTATAGTAGGCTCGTCTAAAAATAATATTTCCGGACTTGTTAAAGATGCCGCGATAAACTCCATTTTCATTTTTTGTCCAAGAGAGAGGGTCCGGACCTGCTGGTAAAGCTGATCTTTTACATTCAACAAATTGCTTAATTCCTGAATTCGTTCTTGTAAAATCGCCGGTTCTACCTCATATAAAGTACCAATCAATTGAAAATAATCCATAGCCGAAACATCTTGAAATAACTGTAATTTATTTCCTACTACTATTGAAATTTTTTTTCTAAAATTTATACTTCTTTTAAATGGAATTTCTCCATTCACTTCTAATTTTCCGGAACTAGGATAAAGAGTCCCAGTCAACATTTTAATCGTTGTGGATTTACCAGCTCCATTACTCCCAATAAAGCCAACTATACTCCCTCTCTTAATCGTAAAACTAATATCTTGAACAGCTCGAATCGTTATTTGATTACGTTTCAAAAATCTCTTGATAAATGGGAGTCTTGAATCAAAATTATAAAAATTTTTAGATAAATTCTGAGCATTAATAACTATTTCACTCATATATCTCTCCTTTCGATAAAATATATTTACTTGTACTTTTTCCATACTTTACCAAAATGCTAAAGATTGAGCTAAAATCTTCGGGATGGGTAAAATAATAGATGTTAAATATATGTCTTCGTGTACTTCTGTTATTAAATCAATAATCCTCTGACTACTCTTAGAAGATATCAAAAATTCCGACCACAACGTTTCTTATTGATTTTATAACGGTTATAGTAATCATACATTTAAAGATTCAAATTCCATAATCCATTCCTTGCTATTCATAAATTACCTCCATTTTTTATAGTCAGTCTAATATCTACAATTTTCTATATAATATTATTGTATCATTATTTTATATATTCGTATATAAATAAGACAATATTCCTCATAACTAATTTACATTAAACAGAGATAAATCAGTCAAAAATTAATTATTTAACTAACATAGCGAGCATAAATAACTTATACCTATAAAGACTTACTCCTATGATCTACTTAACCTCATAATCATCAAAATCAAAACAAATATTTAGTCAAATTTTGGTCACACTTTGGTCAAAAATTCCAAAAATACTAAGTTATTTTAGACAGACAATTCAAATTTTTATACATATTAAATACAAAATAAAATAGACCAGCTTCCTGATCTACTTTATTCTATATTCATAAAAATCAAAACAAATTTTTGGTCAAATTTTGGTCAACGTTTGGTCAAAAAAACAAAATATACTATACTATTTTAAAAAACTAAATTGTGATGATTGCCTATAAATAAAGACTTTAAATATTCTTTATGTTTCTTTACGCTTCTTAAAATGCCCCCTGCAGGAATCGAACCTGCAACTACTCCTTAGGAGGGAGTTGTTATATCCATTGAACTAAGGGAGCTAGAGAAAAACCCTGCCTTGCAGCAGAGTTTTTATCATCGAATTAACGACGGATTTCTTTGATACGAGCTGCCTTACCTTGAAGAGCACGCAAGTAGTACAATTTCGCACGACGTACTTTACCGTAACGAACAACTTCGATCTTTTCAACACGTGGAGTGTGGATTGGGAAGATACGTTCAACACCTACACCGTTAGAGATTTTACGGACTGTGTAGTTTTCTGAGATGCCAGCACCTTTACGTGCAATAACAACACCTTCAAAGATCTGAACACGTTCACGGTTTCCTTCGACAACTTTCGCGTGTACACGAACAGTGTCACCAGGACGGAATGAAGGGATATCTGTACGAAGTTGACCTTCAGTCAAGCTTTGGATTAATGGATTCATTTTATTCTCCTATCTTTGTCAATCTTGAGGAAACTTCCTCAGCGGATAAACTGTATTTTTGTGCGTCCATTACACACAAGATACAGTTTATCAAAATTCCTAGAAAAAGTAAAGAAATTTAAAGCAAAATTCCCAAAAAAATTGCAAGAAAACCAAGCAAGTAGGTTAATAATAAATAACTATAAAATGCCTTCTTGTCATTGATCAGTCTTTGGAGTTCATCATTCAAAGTTGAGAAAGTAGTCAAGCCACCACAAAAACCTGTCGCAAGGATAAGATAGATTTCTTTTGATTCCACATGATTATAAAATAAGCCAATCAGAAAACAGCCAAGAATATTGGCTATGAGAGTTCCTAGAGGCAGTACTGAACCCTGATTATAACGGGAAAAGAAATAACGAACAAGAGCACCCAGTCCACAAGCAAGTGCTAGATAAAATACTACCATTTCTTCCTCCCTAGACAATAAGCTAATAAAAGTCCGCCACCGACGCTCAAAATCAAATACGTCACCAAACTAAGGTACCGCCCTGTGTCCAGCAATTTCACTGCATCTAATAGGAGACTAGAAAAAGTCGTTAAGCCACCACAGAATCCTGTTCCAAGCGCTAGAATAGTGCCTTTACTACTTCCCTTATAAACCAGATAACCTTTTACAAGGTAGACAAGGCAAAAAATTCCTAAATAGTTGACTACTAGTGTTCCCCAAGGGAAGTCTGGACTAGATGGCAACCATCTCGAAATCTGAAAACGCACAATTCCCCCCAGCATACCAGCTAGAAAGATTCCTAGAGGGTAAAATTTTTCTTTTTTCATTTGATCGTTTTATCCTGATAATCACGTGAACGTTTGAGAATATCTGAAAAAGTCTCAACAATTGTATCTTCGTATTTTTTATTGCCTACACGACTTTTGACTTTCTCAAAGATAACTTCTTCTCTTTTAGTATCTAGAATAGGTTTTCCTGAAGCTTTTTTATAGGCAACTACTCCTTCAACTAAATGCATCCTCTCTTCTAAAAGTTGAACGATCTGGTCATCGATTTTATCGATTTCTTGTCGAATATTATCTAAATCCATAGAGTCTCCTTTTTAATTGAACTATTGTACCAAAAAGCACTAAATAGGCTAGTAAAGTCCTAATCCTGTTTAATAAAAACTGCACTGACAACTTTCATCAGTGCACTTCATGCTTATCCTACTTTAGCAGCCAATTCTTCTGCGAATTGCTCCAAGCGTTCAATATCTTCTTCCTCGGCAGAAAGGTCAACTTTAACGCACTCTGAACCCTTTTCAGCTCCAGTAGCGATAAATACTCGGTCGAAGTCATCAACAGCTTTACAGAATTCATCGTAGAAAGTATCACCTGATCCGACTACACCATAGATTTTACCGCTCAAGTTGAGGTCTGCTAGATCTTCGTAGAAGTCCATCATCTCATCTGGTAATTCTCCATCTCCGTAGGTATAGGTTGCGACAATGGCGATGTCTGCTTCTAAAAAGTCAGAAGCGTCAACGGTTGTACACTCATCAACATCCACTTCTAAACCACATTCTCTTAATTTATCTGCTACAATATCAGCGATTTCTTCAGTATTACCGGTCATACTGGCAAATACAATTTTTGCTAATGCCATAAGGTCCTCCTCAATTAATCTTTCTCCATTATATCACATCTTTTTCATTTTAAAAATAAAAACTCTTGTGCTACAATGAAATGAGAAAGAATTGAGGTTCATTATGGAAATTTGTCACCAAATTTTAGAAAAAATCAAAGCATATAATACTATTATCATCCATCGTCATATGAAACCAGATCCTGACGCTTTGGGGAGTCAGGTAGGTTTAAAAGCCTTGCTTGAGCATCATTTTCCAGAAAAAACGATAAAAGTAGTTGGTTTTAATGAACCAACCTTAACTTGGCTTGCTAAAATGGATCAGGTAGAGGACACAGACTATCAAGGTGCACTTGCCATTATCTGTGATACAGCAAACACAGCACGTATTGATGATAAACGATATCTTAATGCTGAGACAATTATCAAAATTGACCACCATCCAAATGACGAAGTTTACGGCGATCTTGTTTGGGTAGATACGAACTCTAGTAGTGCGAGTGAGATGATTGCTCTTTTTGCTGAAGCAACTAACTTAGAATTATCCGACTACGCTGCTAAAATGCTCTGCGCTGGAATTATTGGTGATACCGGCCGTTTTCTCTACCCTTCTACTTCTGCACGCACGCTTCGTATGGCAAGTCAACTCAGAGAGCATAACTTTGACTACGCTGAATTAACTCGTAAAATGGATACTATAAGCTTTAAGATTGCCAAACTCCAGGGTTATGTCTATGATCACTTAGAAGTTGATGAAAATGGTGCTGCTCGTATCACTCTCACCCAAGAAATCTTGAAGAAATACGACGTTACTGATGCGGAAACAGCAGCCATCGTTGGAGCTCCGGGCCGTATCGATACTATTAGCCTTTGGGGAATCTTTGTGGAGCAAGCAGATGGTCACTACCGCGTACGTCTTCGCAGTAAATTTGTCCCTATCAATGGTGTCGCAAAAGAACATGATGGCGGTGGCCATCCTCTTGCTAGTGGGGCAAATTCGTATAGTTTAGAAGAGAACGAGCTCATCTACCAAAAATTAAAAAACTTGCTGAAAAATAGATAAAAAGCTTGCCAAACTTTTCAGAATCTGATAGACTAGTATGGTAACAATCTATGGCTCGCAAAGAGACCATGGCAGAAAGGAAATATTGCAAAATGAAAAAAGATATCCATCCAGAATATCGCCCAGTTGTCTTTATGGACACAACTACTGGTTACAAATTCCTTAGCGGTTCAACAAAACGCTCTAGCGAAACAGTTGAGTTCGAAGGCGAAACTTACCCATTGATCCGTGTGGAAATTTCATCAGACTCACACCCATTCTACACTGGACGTCAAAAGTTCACTCAAGCAGATGGACGCGTGGATCGTTTCAACAAAAAATACGGTCTCAAATAATCAACCGCATCACTTGTATACGGTTAAACGAAAACAACTTCGATTCGGAGTTGTTTTTTTTGTTTCTTTTATTTTTTCAAGCTTTAATTTTTTTTATAGCTTTTAATAGTCCCAATTCTTATTTCTACTTCTACTTTCGTAACAAGTCCTCCATTAAACAAAAAAACCTACTAACCAAGCTTGACGCTTGATTAATAGGTTTTTTATAAAATCATTATTTAACTGCTTCTTTAAGAGCTTTACCAGCTTTGAATGCTGGAACTTTAGAAGCTTTGATTTTGATTTCTTTACCAGTTTGTGGGTTGCGACCTTTACGAGCTGCACGTTTACGAACTTCGAAGTTACCAAAACCGATCAATTGAACTTTTTCACCAGCTGAAAGGAATTCAGTTACAGCTGCGAATACAGCGTCAACTGCTGCTGCTGAATCTTTCTTAGTCAATTCTGTAGCTTCTGCTACTTTAGCGATCAAATCTTGTTTGTTTGCCATGTTAATGAATCCTCCAAAATTATTTCTAATTAACACTTATAATCATAACCTAAAATTCCTTTTAGGTCAAGTCAAAAACACCTTTTATCTCAATTTTTCTTCATTTTTTTAGGAATTATAGCGAATTAAGATCGCCCAGGCGTTTTCTCCGGTGTGAGTTTGGATAATTGAGCCTGTTTCTAGGACTGAAATCGGTTTTTCAACGTAAGGTTGTAGAACAGCTTTCATCTCGTTTGCAAATTCATTTGTACCTGCATAAGAAATACCAATCTCAGCTACTGAACGATTTGAAAGAGTGGCTACTAACTCATCCAACCATTTCTTAAAGGTTTTTGAACCACGTCCTTTGACAATCGGTTGAAGCTCATGGTCTTTCATTTGCATAACTACTCGAATATTAAGTAAAGAGCTCAGCAAACCAGTAACACGGCCAATGCGACCACCTTTTACAAGATTTTCTAAAGTTGAAACACCGATGTAGAGTTCAGTGTGATTTTTTACGTCCTCTACATGGGTTAGAATAGTTTCAAGGTCTTTTCCTTCTTGAGCTAGTTTAGCAGCTTCCACAACTTGGAACTTCAAGGCCTGATCCGTAAATGAACTATCCAAAACAGTGACATCTGCTGTTGACAAACTTGCTCCTTGACGAGCCGCTTCAACAGTTCCTGATAAAGCATGGGACATGTGAATAGCTAGAATCTGACTACCATCCTTACCCAAATCATCAAAAATTTCTGCAAAGAGTCCCACTGGTGGTTGGCTAGTCTTAGGAAAATTTTTACTAGCTTGCATCAAGCGAAGAAATTCTCCTTCTTCAAGATCTGCATCTGAATAAAGGACACTATCAATCATTACAGATAGTGGAACAACAGTAATATCAAATTCTTTAACCACTTCCGGTTCAATAGTAACCGAAGAATCCGTTACAATTTTTACTTTTGTCATTTTGCCAATCTTTCTATTTTTACTATTGTTGATTATTCAACTTATAACTATAACAATTATATCAAAAAAATACTAAAAGTTCATACTCAATCCACCTAAATTTAAAGCAATTTATACTTCTTTTTAATAAAAAAAGAAAATCACCTATGCTTGGTGATTATCTTTTGTATTTAAGATAAATAATCATACAAATCTTGCATTTGTAAATCATCGGGTACTAATTGGAGATAGGATTGAATGTAGTCTTTTGCTTCTTCTAGCTGACCTAACTCTCTTAACAAATAAATAAACTGTTCCAAAAACTCTGGATTATCCTTGAGTTCAGTAGCAAGTTCCTTATAGAGATCATAGGCTGCATCTAATTCTTCAGTTTCTTGATAACTTCGAGCAATCATCCATTTAGTCAAGAGATTTTCAGGTTCATAGACTGCTAAAGCTAGAATATCTTCGTATCTTTCTTGTTCTTGGTAGATGGTAGCTAAGCGTAGCAAAATTTCTTCCTGGTCATCAGCATTTTCTTGTGCTTGAATCAGATAAGCTTCTGCTTGCTCAGGTTGATGCAACTCATAAGATAGCTGAGATGCAAGGAGTAAGAGCCGAGTTTCAAAAGGATTTTTTGACAAGCCCTGTTGAGCTATTTTAAGAGCTTCTTCTGTCCGATGTTCCTTATGGAGTGCTAAACTATAACCATACTCATAACCCTCAAAATCTGGTGAAATAGTGTCTAGTTGTTTAAAGTATAGTACAGCTTTCTGGTAGTCTTCTTGGTCAAAATAGAGACTCGCAAGCTCAAAGGCTGTTTGGTCATCATATTCTAATTCTAAGGCTTTCTCTAAAAATTCTATTGCAGATTCAAACTTACCTAAACGTGCATAAGCAAGACCAATTCTCTGATATGTCGAAATTCCAGTTTGATCGTAGATAACTCGATTATCTAATTGAGCATAGCCTTTAATGGCTTCTAAATCGTTTCCTAGCTCGCTATCTAGCTCAGCTAGTCCAAATATTAGGAGAGGGTCATCAGAGTAGCTACGAGCTTCTAGAAGCTTCTCACGAGCAACATCTGTCAATCCTTCCATTTGATATAAATCTGCTTTTAAGGCAAGAGCTGATACGTACCATTCACTTTCCAGACCAATATTCTCTAAATAATCAAAAGCCTCCTCAATCAATCCATCCTCACCAGCTATTGCAGCTAGATTGATGTAGACTTCTGGAAATTTCGGCGCTAATTTCTCATAGATTTGTGCAGCTTGTGGGAAGAAACCAATCCCTTCGAGATATGCAGCAAGTTCAAGAAGAACTTCATCTGAATCTTCATCCAGGGCTTTTTGGAAAAAAGATTCTGCTTTTGATAAATCTTGTTGCTCCAAGGCTTCGAGCATTTGTTGACTATTGTTCACGATCAGTCTCCTCTACTGGCTCATAAAGTCCACTAACTCCTTTATACCAATCAAAAATTGCTGAGATGACTACTTTTGCGGAAGCGTAGATTGGAATACCTAGCAATACACCCCAAATACCAAACATGGATCCTGAAGTCAACAGTACAAAAAGAATGGTAATTGGGTGAATATTCAATTGGCTACCCAAAATCAGTGGAGAAACAAAACGTCCCTCTATAGTTTGCTCTACAATGAAAACGATAATAACTTTTAAGAGCATAACAGGACCAGCAATCAAACCCAAAACAAGGGCTGGAATCATTGCAAGAAAACTACCTAGATAAGGAACTAAATTGAGAAAACCGGCTGTAATACCTAAAGTAACAGCATAACGAAGTCCTATAATCTTGAATAAGATAATAAACATGATAGCTACGATTACAGCGACCGTAATTTGTCCTCTAACATAATTGGAAAGTTGTTGATTGACTTCTGAAAGAACCTTACCAACTGGTTCTCTCAATTTATTTGGTAAGAATTGAGTAATATAGTCTCTAAGTCCTTTTCCATCTCGAAGGAGATAAAAGAGCATAAATGGCATGATGATCAGAGCGACAATGACCTGTGACGTTCCACTGATAAGAGCACTCACCCAGTTAACAGCCTTAGAAGAAATATTACTTGCCCAAGCAGTTGCTTGTGTTGAAAAATTAGCTAAAACTTGCTCCAGTTGTGGTCTAAAGTCATCTGGCAAACGCTTGGTTACAAGGTCATTAATGACTCTATCAGCATCTTCGAGATAACTTGGGACATTTTGCGCAAAAATTACTACTTGACGTTGAAGGTTTGGAATTGCAACGGCTAGTCCAATAATCAAGAGTATGGCAATAATGATAAAGATAATACTAATGGCTAAGACACGGTTGATCTTGTACTTCTCCATCAGATCTACTAGTGGATTTAAGAGGTAAAAAAGTAGACCCGATAAAATAACCGGCAACATCACTACTGATAAAAAGTCTATAACTGGGAAAAATAAAAAGCTAATTTTACTGAGAATAAAAATATTGAGACCTAATAACAAGGTCACCAAGAAAACAGTGGTCGCTTTATTGTCTAAAAACCATTTAAAAAACCAAGATAAGGTAAAGTGTTTCTCTTTTTGTTCCATTTTTTCTTCCTTTCCTTTGTCCTAACATTATACCATGTTTTAAGAAAAATAAGGGTTTTTTATAGTCATTTAGCAAGGGATAAATTTGTCTTCTTGACAAGGGAAGAGCTGTTTTTTCTGACTTAGATTTTTCATCAAGCAGGCCTTTTTATGTTATAATTGAATTATCTTTTTCTAGAGGTATGAATATGAAAGAAATAGTATATTTTGGAACCTATACACGACGTATTTCTCAAGGGATTTACAAGGCTGATTTTGATACTGAGACTGGCAAACTCTCAAATCTAGAACTATTTGCAACCGAGCCAAGTCCAACCTACCTAGCCTTTGATCAGCATCAGCATCTCTATACTGTCGGAAGCCATGATGACAAAGGTGGAATCGCAGCATACAAAACTGATGGTGCCCTCCTGAATCACGTCGTTGAAGAAGGTGCTCCTCACTGCTATGTTGCAGTCGATGAGACACGGAGTCTAGTTTATGGCGCTAACTATCATAAAGGTCAAGTTCTAGTCTATAAACGTAAAGAAGATGGCTGTCTTGAATTGGCAGACAAAGTTCAACATACTGGCCATGGTCCACATGAAAACCAATCTTCTCCCCACGTACACTACACCGATTTAACACCAGACCAATATTTGGTAACTTGTGACTTGGGTACTGACGAAGTCACTACCTATGATGTCAATCTAGAAGGAAAGTTGACGAAACTAGCAACTTATAATTGTAATCCTGGCGCTGGTGCTCGTCACCTTGTTTTCCACCACCACTACAAGATTGCTTATCTCATCTGTGAACTCAACAGTACGATTGAAGTTTTGATTTACGATGGAGTCGGAGAATTTGAACAAATGCAGGTCATTTCAACCTTACCAGATGACTATAGTGACTTTAATGGTACTGCGGCTATTCGTCTTTCTAAAGATGGTAAATTCCTCTACGCTTCTAACCGAGGTCATGATTCTATCGCTGTTTATAGCATTTTAGTAGATGGAAGCTTGGAATTATTAGAGATTGTTCCAACCAATGGGAAAAATCCACGTGATTTTGATTTAACACCTGACCAAGAATTCCTTATCGCTGTTCACCAGGATTCTGATAACGCAACAGTCTTTAAGCGCAATCCTGAAACTGGTAGACTGGCAGAACTATCTAATGAATTTCATGTTCCTGAAGCAGTCTGCATAATTTCACTAAATAAGAAATAATAAAAAATGAACTTGATTTAACAAGTTCATTTTTATTTTATAATTTATTTCCGACATTGATACGGTTAATAGCACGTTGCAATGCAATTTTAGCACGGCGCTCTTGGTCGATTAAGTGTTTGTCTTGTGCTTCTTCAATTTCGCGTTCTGCACGAAGTTTAGCACGTTCTGCACGACTAACATCAATATCGCGCGCACGTTCAGCTGAGTCAGCAATAATGGTAATGACATTATTAGCAATCTCAATGATTCCTCCGTTTACTGCAATCCAGTTCACATGAGTATCATCATCGATGCGTTTTACCTTTACTTCATCAACTGCTAGAACCGCAATCATATTTTCATGTCGTGGCAAGATCCCCATCTCACCATCCAGAGTTCGTACCGATACAAAGCTGGCATGGTGATCATAGACGAGGCCATCTGGTGTCACGATCTGGACAGTTAAATGTGCCATAGATCACCTCTTAAAATCCCATTTTTTCAGCCTTAGCAATAACATCTTCGATTGAACCTACTCCACGGAAGGCATCTTCTGGCAGATGATCGTATTTACCGTCGAGAATTTCCTTGAAGCCACGAACAGTTTCAGCTACTGGAACATAGGATCCTGGTTGACCAGTAAATTGTTCTGCAACGTTGAAGTTTTGTGACAAGAAGAACTGAATACGGCGTGCACGAGCAACCAAAGTCTTTTCTTCATCAGAAAGTTCATCCATACCAAGGATGGCAATGATATCTTGCAACTCATGGTAACGTTGAAGAACACGTTTCACTTCAGCAGCTACTGCATAGTGCTCTTCTCCAACAATTTCAGGTGCCAAGGCACGTGAGCTTGAAGCAAGAGGGTCAACGGCAGGGTAAATCCCCAATTGAACCAATTTACGTTCCAAGTTAGTTGTTGAGTCCAAGTGAGCAAAAGCTGTTGCTGGCGCTGGGTCAGTATAGTCATCCGCTGGCACATAGATAGCCTGGATAGAGGTTACAGAACCCTTCTTAGTTGACGTGATACGTTCTTGCAATTGACCCATTTCTGTTGCGAGGGTTGGTTGATAACCAACGGCTGAAGGCATACGACCCAAAAGGGCAGATACTTCTGAACCAGCTTGTGTGAAACGGAAAATGTTGTCAATGAAGAGAAGAACGTCTTGACCTTCTACATCACGGAAGTATTCAGCGATTGTCAAACCAGTAAGAGCAACACGCATACGTGCTCCTGGTGGCTCATTCATCTGACCAAATACCATAGCTGTTTTTTCGATAACGCCTGATTCTTTCATTTCCCAGTAGAGGTCGTTCCCTTCACGAGTACGTTCCCCAACACCAGTAAATACTGAGATCCCACCGTGTTCTTGGGCGATGTTGTGAATCAATTCTTGGATCAAAACGGTCTTACCAACTCCGGCACCACCGAAGAGTCCGACCTTACCACCTTTAAGGTAAGGGGCAAGAAGGTCGATAACCTTGATCCCTGTTTCTAGAATTTCTGAAGAGGTAGACAATTCATCAAAAGTTGGTGCTTTTTTATGAATTGGCTGACGCTCTGCATCTTCACCAAAAGGAGCTTCCAAGTCAATGGTATCTCCCAAAACGTTGAAGACACGTCCTAGAGTTTCTTTCCCAACTGGTACTGAGATTGGACGGCCTGTGTCCAATACTTCCAAACCACGGGTCAAGCCATCAGTTGATTCCATAGCGATAGTACGAATCATACCATCTCCCAACTCCAAGGCTACTTCAAGGACGATTTTTGTTTTTCTTTCGTCATTTTTGTAGACGACAAGTGCATTATTAATCTCTGGTAGTTTCTCACCTGCTGCAAACATGACGTCTACAACGGGACCGATAACCTGAGCAATTTTACCTGAACTCATCTACTTCTCCTATTCTGTATAAGATACTGTCGGTTCCTAGCTCAACTAGGTCCTAATACTCTTCGATAATCTAATTCAAACCACGTCAGCGTCGCCTTACCGTATATATGTTACTGACTTCGTCAGTTCTATCTACAACCTCAAAGCAGTGCTTTGAGCAACCTGCGACTAGCTTCCTAGTTTGCTCTTTGATTTTCATTGAGTATAAGTTCATTTTCATACGAGCTGGACTAGAGCCTATTCTAAGGCACTAGCTCCTGCTACGATTTCTGTAATTTCTTGTGTAATCGCCGCCTGTCTGGCACGGTTATACTGGATAGTCAAATCATTGATAACTTTTTTAGCATTATCTGTCGCTGTTTGCATAGCCGTCATCCCTGCCGCATTTTCAGCTGTCTTAGCATCAATTATAGCACCGTAAATCATACTTTCTGCAAACTGTGGCAATAGTTGATCCAAGATTTCTTCACGACTTGTCTCAAGCTCAAATGTCAAGCTGTAATTATCATCTGCTTCATTTGGGTCCAAGTCGACAATTGGAAGCATCTGCTCCACACGCATTTGACTTGTCAGTGTATTCACGTGGTGGTTGTAGCAAACATAGAGCTCATCGAAAAGTTCATTTTGGTACATTTCAATAGTTTTTGAAATAATCTTGCGAACTTCATCGAAGCTTGGTTGACTGGCTAGACCACGCAATTCATAAATTGGCTGAATACCACGAGCTTTAAAGAAGTCTGCTCCCATACCACCGATACAGATGACTTCAAAATCATCACCTGAAGGATGGTATTCTTGTTGAAGTTCCATGACAGCCTTCAAGATTGAAGAGTTATAGCCTCCAACAAGACCACGGTCAGATGTAATGACGATATAGCCTGTTTTTTTGACCGGGCGGCTAATCAACATTGGATTTGTTAATCCGCCAGCACCATCTCCGTGAAGGATATCTGTAAGGAGTTTACGGACTTTTTGAGCATAAATCTGGAAGTTGCGTGCAGCTTCTTCAGAACGACCTAACTTGGCTGCAGAAACCATCTGCATGGCGTTAGTAATTTGACTAGTATTTTTCGTTGAGGCGATTTTTGTTTTAATATCATTTAGAGATACTGCCATCTGACACCTCTATTCTTATTGGAAGCTGGATTGGTTGAGAAACTCAGTAATCGCAGCATCCAAGACCGCTTCTTCTGGCAAGTCTTTTGTTTCACGAATAGTTTCCAAAATCTCTGGATGTTGCGCATCAAAGAAGGCATGGAATTCTTCCTCAAAACGAACAATATCATCAACTGATATAGTATCCAGGAATCCATGAGTCAAGGCATACAGAATGGTTACTTGTTTCTCAACAGGTAGTGGTTTATGAACTGGTTGTTTCAATACTTCTACAGTACGACGACCACGGTTCAATTTAGCCTGTGTAGCTGCATCCAAGTCTGAACCAAATTTAGTGAAGGCTTCCAACTCTCGGTATGAAGCAAGGTCGATACGAAGAGTACCAGCAACCTTCTTCATGGCTTTAATCTGAGCTGAACCACCTACACGAGATACAGAAGAACCCGCATCAATAGCTGGACGAATACCCGCATTAAAGAGACTATCACTTAGGAAGATTTGTCCATCCGTAATAGAGATTACGTTTGTGGCGATATAAGCTGAGATATCTCCTGCTTGTGTCTCGATAAATGGAAGAGCCGTGATAGATCCACCGCCAAGCTCATCTGAAACTTTAGCAGAACGCTCAAGTAGACGACTGTGAAGGTAGAAGACATCCCCTGGGAAGGCCTCACGACCTGGTGGACGACGGAGCAAGAGAGAAAGTTCACGATAAGCTACCGCTTGTTTAGATAGGTCATCATAAACGATCAAGACATGCTTCCCTTGGTACATGAACTCTTCTGCCATAGCAACTCCAGCATATGGTGCGAGGTAGAGCAATGGTGAAGGCTGTGAAGCTGAAGCTGTCACAACGATTGTGTAATCCAAGGCACCGTACTGACGAAGTGTTTCCACTTGTGTACGAACTGTTGATTCTTTTTGTCCAATCGCTACATAGATACAAATCATATCTTGACCTTTTTGGTTCAAGATAGCGTCAATAGCGATAGTTGTCTTCCCTGTTTGACGGTCACCAATGATCAACTCACGTTGACCACGACCGATTGGAACAAGGGCGTCAATAGCTTTCAAACCCGTTTGCAATGGTTCTGATACAGACTTACGTTGCATAACACCAGGAGCTGGTGCTTCAACTGGACGAGTCTTATCTGTGTTGATTGGACCCAAACCGTCTACAGGACGACCAAGGGGATCGACAACACGTCCAATCAAGCTATCACCAACTGGAACTTCCATGATTTTCCCTGTACGACGAATTGTATCGCCTTCACGGATATCTGTAAAGTCCCCAAGGATGATAATACCGACATCTGTTGATTCCAAGTTTTGCGCCATACCATAAGAGCCATTTTCAAAAATCAACAGCTCACCACTCATGGCATTTTCAAGACCATGAGCACGCGCAATCCCGTCACCAATATAGGTTACAACACCTGTTTCAGTCACATCAAAATTGGGTTTGAAATTTTCAATTTGTTGCTTAATTAAAGCGCTGATTTCTTGTGCGTTAATTGCCAAAAGAACACCACTTTCTATTTCAAATTTTCCTTAACAACTTTAAGTTGTTGTTTAATACTCACATCAATTGTCTTGTGATTGGCAAAAATAACAAAACCACCGATTAAACTATCGTCAACTTTTTCCTTAATGCTACGAACTTTTAGAGACATCTTTTTCTCGATTAGAGGAATTAGTCGTTCTTTCTGTTCGTCAGTCAAAGGATGTGCAGACAAAATAGTCACTTCAAAACGATTGGTTTCTTTTTCAAGACGATTCAAGCAATCTACAATCACATCATAAAACAGGTTTGATCTGTGATTGTAAAGTAGAACCTCGATAAAGTTTTGTACTAAAGGTGACACAGAGTCATGGAAAAAACGAACCGTTTTTTCTTTATCCGACTCATCTACTGCCACCTGAGCTAAAAAAGAAGGTAAGCCTGTTTCTTCAGCTACTTGCTTGATTTGAGACAAGTCTGAAAAAATAGAATCTTCTTCTCCTTTTTCAATCACCAATTGGACAAAAGGCATGCTGTATTTTTCAATTACCTTTAGAGTCTTTTTGTCCATTAAGCTTCTCCTAGCTGATCGATATACTGATCAATGAGTTCTTTATGGGTCTGACCGTCAAGGTTTTGAGAGATAATTTTTCCAGCTAGACTGATTGTCAAGTCTGCCACATCTCCCTTAACACTTTGTAAAGCTTCAGCTTTATTTTGAGCAATTTCTTGGTTGGCTTTTTCTTTTAAGCGCCCTGCTTCAAGTTTAGCTTCGGCCAAAATATCAGCTTTACTTTTCTCAGCTGTTTCCTTTGCATTCTCGATAATCGTTTTAGCTTCGGTACGGCTACCTGCTAACTCAGCTTCGCGTTTGCTAGCAAGTTCCTCTGCCTTTTTACGGGCTTCTTCGGCACCATCAATATCTGAAGAAATCTTTTCAGCGCGTTCATCTAAGACACTGGTAATATTTCCCCAAGCATATTTCTTCACTAAAAAGATCAATAAAAGGAAGGAACCAGCGATCAGAATAAAGTCACCAATAATGGTACTAATAGTTAAATCCATCTTCTAATCCTCCTCTACTTACTCTTCCCCTTCATTTATTTTTTTACCAATGTACATAGATGACAACATGGTAAATACATAAGCTTGAATACATGAAATGAAAATCGAAAATGCTGTCCATGACATGTTTGCAATAAAGGCAAAAGGATACCAATACAAGGCATGATGTGACAAGGCCAATAGCAATCCTGCTAAAACCTCACCGGCAAAAATATTTCCGTATATCCGAATCGCCAAAGAGGCAAAATTGGTGAACTCTTCTAAAATGTTCATCGGAGTCATAAAGCCAGGTGTAACAAATGCTCTCAAATATTCTTTAACGCCTCTACGACGAACTCCTTCTACATGAGCAATCAAAGTGATCAATAATGAGAGGGATAAATCGTATCCAAGGTTGGCTGTTGGGGAAGTCCACAAGTTATAACCGTTTGTTGTTTGTACTTTTGCCATTAAGCCGATATTATTGGCAACCAAGATAAACAGAAAGAGAGAAAACAGAAACAAGGAATAATCCTTGATGTATGATTCTCCAATGTTTGGTTTGGTAAAACCAATCACAAAGTCATAAATCATCTCAAGAGCATTTTGTTTGCCCTTTGGACGGATGGTCATTTTACGACTTGCCCAGTAGACAAAGGCAAAAACCATCAAAACAGTTACAAGAGACATGGCAAGCAGGGTCAAATCAAAGGATATTGGTCCAATATTAACAGTTGGATTCAAACTTTCTTCCATGGTTTGACACCTCCATTTCTAAATAGAGTTGTCTATTTAATGACAAATGCCATCGCTAGGGTTACAAAGAAGGTACCTTCTACAAAGGCAACACCAAGAATTAAAAGGCTGCGTAATTGGTCAATAATTTCAGGTTGACGAGCGGCAGACTTGAAGAGATTACTCATAATCAATCCTTCAGCAATAGATACACCCATACAGGCAAGACAAAGTCCGAAAAATGTTAAATTCATGACGAATTCTCCTTTTTTAAATTAAATTTACATCCCTAGTTTAGTCCTAAAATTTGCTTTTGTCAACTTTTTACTAGTAATGAAAGCGTTTCGAATCATTTATTTCTAATTTTACGATTTTTAAGACAATTATATAGAAAATATTATTGTCTTTTCCTACCACTTTCACTGCCTTTCCTTGTTTTCTGAAAACAAAAAACCGAGTTTTACAACTCGGATTTGTCAGTTCTTATCTGAAATAAATTGAGTAATGATTTTGACAAGCTGGATTAAATGCAGCATTACAAAATGGACATGTGCCTGTCTCTGTATACTCCTCATACGTTAGTGTTTTGCCACAGGATCCACATAAGATAGGTCTATCCTCTTTCAGATTTAAAGGATAGGGAGAAAATACGTGCGACTCTAGTTCATTATGACACTGATAACAGGCATAGTATTTCTGACACTCATAGCACTGTAAGGCTACGATATCCTTATCACTATGGTAATGAACACATCTGCTTTCATGATCTACTAGTAAGCCCTGAGCTTGAACCATTCTTTTTCCTTATCTAGGCACGAACTGTGACGCTTGTTCCATCTTCTTTGTAAAGATTGATGAGACCTTCTTTCAGGGCACGTACCATGTCACCAGCTTCTACTGGTTGAGGAACCTTGATAGTCAAAAGTTCCATTGGATTTGGTGCGCGATCGATTTTATTTCCTTTAGCATCGTGAAGGTCTTCAATATATGTCTCAAAATGACGGAAACCTGGACCGTAGAACTCAACTTGGTCGCCTTCGTTGATAACATTACGTTGACGAATAGTTGCTGTTTGGGTTGCAGCATCATAAGCTACTACTTCAGCAACAAACTTGTATTCTGGAATCTTACGACGAGCACCAAACAGTTGCTCATTTTCAGATGGTGTTCCGTAGTAGAAACCTGTAGCCAACTCACGTTGGGCAACCTTCCACATTTCATCAATCAAGTCTTGCTTAATAGCTTCAAACTTTTCAGGGCTTTCAAGGTAGGCATCAACAGCTGCCTTGTAGCAGTTTGTTACTGTTGAAACGTAGTGGATAGACTTCATACGGCCCTCAATCTTAAGACTGTCTACACCATTTTCAATCATATCTGGGATATGGTCAATCATAGACATATCAACCGCAGACATAGAGAATTCTTCAGGAATTTCTCCCTTGAGACTCTTACGTTCCTTACCGAAGGGCATATCGTAAAGGTCATATTTCCAACGGCAAGATTGTGAACATCCACCACGGTTGGCATCACGCATACTCATATGGTTAGAAAGAGTACAACGACCAGAGTATGAGATACACATAGCTCCATGGACGAAGGCTTCAATCTCAACATCTGTACGTTTTCGAATCTCTGCCAATTCTTCCATAGAAACCTCACGCGCCAAAACGACACGCGTCAATCCAAGTTCTTTCCAGAATTCTAGGGTTTCGTAGTTAGTCGCACTAGCCTGGGTTGAAAGGTGGATTTCAAGTCCTGGCGCTTCTGTTGCTGCAATCATGATCAAGGCTGGATCTGATACGATAACTGCTGCAATCCCAATATCACGTAATTTACGGAACCATTCGCCGGCCCCTTCTTCGTTTCCTTCGTGCATGACCATATTAGCAGCCACATATACCTTAGCTCCATACTTAGCCGCGAACTGTACTCCTTCTTCCATTTGTTCGAAAGTAAAGTTCCCTGCACGGCTACGAAGACCATAGGCCTGACCACCGATAAAAACAGCATCTGCTCCATATTGAACAGCTACTTTTAGTTTTTCAAGTGTTCCTGCAGGTGATAGAACCTCAGGACGTTTCAAAGTTTTTGTCATGTTTTCTCCTATTTGCAATATAAAAGTTTGACACTAATCTTTACCATTTTATAGCAAAAAGGTTCTAAAATCAAGTTTTGATTGATTGTTTAGATAATTTTAATTTTCTTGAAAAGCTAAGCTCAGCGAACTGTTTCTATTTGCCAAGCACCCCAACCTTTAAAACGAATGGCCCCCTTTTGATCCGTTTTGTAAATCGAATTCCCAAGTTCTTGGTTATTCTCCCCATTTTTTTCTTTAAATTTTTTCTTCTTGTCTACAGAAATGACAGTAATTTTAGGCTGAAAGATTTCGAAGACTTCGACATCTGTCTTTTTCTTCGATACTTGCTGATGAGTTAGCACTACATCTGCTTGGATTTTTGGATAAGACTTGTTTAAGAACTTCTCCTCTATATTTCCAGTGACTAGAAAAGTTTGATTTAGTAGCTTTCCATACATTGCTATTGAGGCTTTACTATCACTGTTTTGATTTTCGATTACTTCTAAACTACTCCCAAAAATAAATAACTGCTCTCCTGTTTTAATAGGACGTACTTTCAAGTTACTTTCATTTAATTTATCCATAAATTCTCTTTTAGATAGAGTTTCTTCAGTTACTAGAATCTCTCCAAGATTGAAGGCTTTACTAATTTCTAGTAGATGGTCTAGCTGCTTAGGTTCACTATCCGTTAAAACAAGCTGATCAATCTTTGCCACTCCTCTACTTTTCAGATAGGGAATTAAACTCCGTTTGGCAACACTCGAGGTGACTTTCTCCTGCCAAGCTTCTTTTTTCTCAACTGCTAACTTTTCACCGACATCCAGTAATATTGTCTTTCCTGTCATGTCTCTTAGGAAAATGCTACGTCCCTGCTCCATGTCTAGAACTGTGATTTCATTTTCCAGTGGTTGTTTGGTTACTAAGAAAAGTAAAACGATAAATAGGATAAGCAAAGGTGCTTTCTTCAAATTTTTACGATAATCATAAATCAGAGCCAAAGAGACTAATAGACATACCAGAACCCAAAGACTCGGTTGACCAAAAACTAAAGGTCTAGTAGATAGCTGAGATACATAGCGTATGATGTTTTCTAGCCATTCAAAAAAAAAGTTAAACTGGGTAATAGGATATATCCATGACAGACAGAAGAGTATTGATAAAAGTGGTAGCAAGACCATATCAAATAAAAAAGAAAAGACAAAGGTTAAGAGTATGGACCAAGGTTGAAATTCAGAAAAATAGAATGATAAAATTGGCAGAATTCCTAGGGAAATAATGAAACTTTCTCTTACCAAACCTTTTATCCCTGCTACTTCTTCACCAGTCATGGTCAGGATAAAGGCATAGGCACAGGAGAGCACTCCACCAGCAGTTAGGAAGAAATTCGGCATCACGATAAACAGGACAAGGACTGTCAAAGCAAAGTTATCCAGACCCTTGAAGCCATGCTGAGCCAAAAGTTTTTGCAACAGGCTTCTAATGACAGAAGCTGAGAAACCTGTCAAACCTGCATAGACCAAAGAAAAGGGATAGGCAAGCCATTTGAACTTCTCTTGCGTCAAACCCAATCGTAAGAGTGACTTCTTAAAAGCATTCATGAAGAAACCGACCTGCATTCCTGACAAAGCAAAAAGGTGAATAATCCCTAGACTGGAATAGAGTTCGTTCATTTCCTCAAAATCTGTGTCCAAGTGCCCTAATAAAAGACCTGTCATATAATTACGCATGGGGTCAGGAAAATTCCTTTTAATCCAGACAACTGCTTTTCTCCGCAAGCTGGATAGATTTTCTCCTATATCCCAGCTGGATGTTTTCTTTAATTCGACCATTTCCGATATAGTTAAGGTCTGATAAATCCCCTGTGTTTTGAGATAGTTTTGATAATCAAATCCAGCAAAATTATTTGCTCCTTGAGGAATAGCTAGCTTTCCTTTTACTACTATCTCATGCAGTTCAGATAACTCTTTAAACCTTTCCTTTTCAGACTCTGACTGGAATTTATAATAGACCTGAAAGAGTCTGCCATCAGCCTTCCCACGAAAGGATAAACTATCTCCATTGACCTTGATAGTATCAGGCAAGATTCGTACCGTATTAACGGAGTCAACAAGATGTTGACTCGTTTCTTCTTGTTGCCATTTTTGAAATATAAACCAGCTTCCAAAAAGACCACAAACAAAGAGAACCTTGACCACAGTCTTCCATGGAAATTGAAAAAAGAGGCAGAGCAGTAAAAAGACAAAGCCCAAAAGTGCTAAAAAGCTTGCTGAAAAGATAGCATAGTAGAGCCAAAGCAGGAGAAAACTAAGATAGATTTTAGGGATGGGAAATCGACTAATCCACTGTGACATACTCTTTTAACTTTTCTATCGTTTTTGCACCAATACCAGAAACCTTTTTGAGCTCATCAACTGACTTAAACTTACCGTTGGACTCACGATGGTCGATGATATCCTGAGCACGTTTGGCTCCCAACCCCTTGACTTGTTTAAGTTCTTCTAAACTGGCTTTATTAAGATTGACTTTCTTATTTTCTTTGGTGTTGGAAGCATTTGAATGCGCCTCTTGACTGGTAGCTTCTTCCTTAGTTGGAACATAAACAAGTGCTTCGTCACTAATTCTCTGGGCAAGATTGATAGACTTACTATCAGCATTATCTGTAAGTCCACCAGCTTTTTGGACAGCATCGTTGATACGACTTCCAACTGGCAAATCATAGATTCCTGGTGATTTGACAGCACCTTTGACATCGACAGTAATCAGATCTTGCTCCACCACTTCTTCCTTCTGATTTTTATCTTCCTTTTCATCCTTTGAAACAGTTGTAACTTCTGTTTGCAAATTGCTTTCCTTAGCCGGTGTTTGAGCGACTGGCTTTAGGAAGAAAAATCCGCCTAAGACCATGCCCAAACTAGCACAGATAACAATGATTTTATATTCTTTGATTTTTTCAATAAGTTCTTCCATAATTTCTCCTCTCTTATCTTATTCGTAAGGCAAAGAAAAAACAGCCGAAAAAACTTTTCAACTGCTTACTTATTTGCAAAATATTCTTCTTTGGTCAAGACGTAATGGACATCTGTTACGAATCTTCCAGGTTCATTTTTATCCATTCTAGCATATGGTTCTTCGTGAGAGAAACGCATTCCTGATTTCTCCATGACCTTTCCTGATGCGGGATTATCCTTATCATGAAAGGCATCTAACTTATTCATTCCTATCTTTTCAAAAGCCAGTTCAATTACAGCTCGATTGGCTTCAGTTGTCAAACCTTGATTCCAATATTTTTGATTGATAATATAACCAATGGTTGCCTTCTTAAGAACAGTATCCAACTTGTGCAGGTCAATAGTTCCGATAAACTCTCCAGTACTTTTTAGTTCAATTCCCCATCGGCCCAATGGACTGGCTAGATAAAACTGAGCAATATTATTCTTGGTTTCCTCCAGACTTTGATTGGTTGGAAAAGTGTAGCGTGTATTTTCCTTGTCTGAAGCATATTCAAACATGGCTTCTGCATCATCAAGTGTTACTGGTCTAAGTACTAAGCGTTCTGTTTCGATAATTTGATGCTTCGCTAGTTTGATAAATAATAATTCCATGATTGTACCTCCTAAAATAAGTTGGTAAAAGAATAACATAAAAGAAATAGGTTTACAAGTTTTTCTTGCAATTTATAGCGGTTTCATATAAAATAAAAACATCACAAGAAAAGACTGGGTTCTTCCTGTGATGATTTCGTATAAGAACCTAGATGTTAAATAAGGAGCTAATCTCTATGTTAATTGGAATTCCAAAGGAAATAAAAAATAATGAAAATCGTGTTGCTTTGACACCTGCTGGTGTACAGAGTCTTGTTGGTCGTGGTCACCGTGTCCTCATCGAAACAAATGCGGGACTTGGATCTGGTTTTGCTGATGCTGACTATGAAAAGCAAGGAGCTGAGATTGTCGCAACTGCTGCTGAAGCCTGGGCTGCAGAGTTAGTTGTTAAAGTCAAGGAACCCCTTGCTAGTGAGTACCAGTTCTTGCGTGACGATTTACTTCTCTTCACCTACTTGCACATGGCAGCAGCCCCAGAATTAGCGGATGCTATGCTTGCAGCGAAAACAACTGGTGTTGCTTATGAAACTGTGCGCAATACTGAAGGTCAACTTCCTCTATTGGTTCCAATGAGTGAGGTTGCAGGTCGTATGGCTGTCCAAATCGGAGCTCACTTCTTGACGAAACAAGCTGGTGGTTCTGGAGTTCTTTTAGGTGGTGTCCCAGGTGTACCAAAAGGAAAAGTAACCATTATCGGTGGTGGTGTCGTTGGTACACACGCAGCACGTATCGCTCTTGGTTTAGGAGCTCAGGTAACTATTCTTGATATCAGCGCTAAACGTCTCTCTGAACTTGAAGATGTCTTTGGTCACCAAATCCAAACACTCATGTCTAACCCATTTAATATCGAAGCAAGTGTGCGTGAGGCAGACGTTGTTATCGGTGCAGTATTGATTCCTGGTGCCAAAGCTCCAAAATTAGTGACAGATGACATGGTTCAACAAATGCGTCCTGGTTCTGTCATCGTAGACGTTGCTGTAGACCAAGGTGGTGTTATTGCAACAGCTGACCGTGTAACAACCCATGATGAGCCTGTATATGAGAAACACGGTGTCCTTCACTATGCGGTTGCTAACATTCCTGGAGCAGTTGCTCGTACTTCTACTATCGCCCTTACAAATGTGACTCTTCCATATATCGAAGCCTTGGCAGGAAAAGGATTTAAAAAAGCAATCCTTGAAGACGCAGGTTTGCTTGAAGGTGTAACAACTTACCAAGGTCAACTCACAAGTCAACCAGTTGCTGAAGGTTTAGAACGTGACTTCACACCTATCAGTGAACTTGTCTAATAAGAAATTCAAAAAATTAAGAGCAGTTTTTCAACTGCTCTTTTTCTTTATTCTGTTTCTTCTTGATTTTCTTCAGCTTTGACAGGTCGAGGTTCATAGGCTCTGATAATCTGAGCAACGACTGGATGGCGAACCACATCCTTGGCTGAGAAGTGTACAAAGTCGATCTGGTGAATATTCTTAAGTTTTTCCTGGGCATCAATCAAACCTGATTTAACATTACGCGGCAGGTCAATCTGGCTAATATCCCCATTGACAATCATTTTAGAATTGAATCCAAGACGTGTCAAGAACATCTTCATCTGCATGATGGTTGTATTTTGGGCTTCATCCAAGATGACAAAGGCATCATCCAAGGTACGTCCACGCATATAGGCCAAAGGTGCAATCTCAATAATTTCTCGCTCCATGAGACGAGTTGTTTGGTCCTTCCCAAGAATTTGGTACAAGGCATCATAGACTGGTCGAAGATAAGGGTCTACTTTTTCTTTCAAATCACCAGGTAGAAATCCTAGGCTTTCTCCAGCTTCTACTGCTGGACGAGTCAGGATAATACGCTTGACTTGACCTCGTTTGAGAGCTGTAACAGCCAAGGTCACTGCTAGGAATGTTTTACCCGTACCAGCTGGCCCAATCCCGAAGGTCACATCATGGTTCTTAACACTATCTACATAAAGTTTTTGACCCAGTGTCTTTACACGTATCGGCTTACCAGTATTGTCTTTGATAATCTCTTCTTCATAGAGGGCAACAAACTTATCGATTTCATTGTTTCTAACCATATTGATGGCTGTCACCACATCCGGAGTTCCTACTGTCATGCCACGATTGACCAAGACCATCAAGGCTTGAATTACTTGCCGTGCTTCTTCACAAGAAGACTCCTCTCCCAAGACTTGTACAATCTCTGTACGAGCATGGATGATAACATCTAACTCATCCTCCATCAAGCGAAGATGGCGTTCATTGGAACCAAAAAGATGAAACAGGTCATCTGGATGACTTAACTGAATGTCTATTGAATGTTCCTTCAAATAAAGAACCTCTCTAACTCTTTAATTTCTTTTTATTATAGCAAAGGCAATTAGAAATTACTATCCCTAACACCTATGGTATCTTTAATGTTCTAAATATTCTTGCCAGATGCGATCGAAGTCTCCCATATTAAAGGAAAAACTAGCATGTTCTTCTAAAAATCGACTGACTTGATCAAAATCATCCGTGTGTTTTGGGAAAGCTGATTCCTCAAAGGCAAGATCCGCTAAAATTGCTTTGGGACTATTACTTTTAGGATTACGCTCTGTCATAAGCCAAGTATAAAATGATTTTCGCATAAGCCTCCCTAAATTAACTCAGTACCAAACTGGTCTTGTTTAATCTTTCCAGCTTTCATTAAACCACCAAGCGCTTTTTTAAATTGACCTTTAGAAATACCAAAGGTAGCCTTGATGTCATCCGGTGAAGATTTGTCATTTAAGGTCATAAATCCACCATTACTTTCCAAATAAGTCAGAATCATTTGTGCATCGTTTTCTAACATCTCAAAAGAGCGAGGTTTTAGTGATAGATTAAGAGTTCGGTCAACTTCACGGAAACCAATGACACGCACATCTAACACTTGCCCCAAACGTGGCTCTGCATAGCGCTCACTTGGGTGGATAAATCCAAGCATGTTGTTTTCTGGTAGATAGACAAAAGTTCCTGATAACTTAAGACGATAAACGATTGCAGGCCAATTCTGATTTTGCATGTTGTTGTATGCTGGACGTGCCAAACGTTGGAAGTCTTCCTGATAAGCCAAAACTCCCCAGATACGGTCTTTCTTATCTACTTCTAGACGAATATAGAGTTTATCGCCCTTCTTGGGCCAGAGCTCTTTTAGTTCAGGTAGGATATCCAGTGACACTACGATTTCCTTGTCAGGAAGCCCTGTATCAACAAAAACACCCAAATCCTTACGCACTTCTGTTACAGTTCCCCAACCAAATTGATCCTGAGTTGCAGTCACTTCTTGAGTTGTCAAGCGAAGTTTTTGCTTCATATCCGTGTAGGCGAAACCTTTAACAGTATCACCAACTGTATGCTGACCTTCTTCCTTGGCAAGAGCATAGGTTTGACCATCCTTTTGTACAAAGTAAAAACTGTCATTTTCATCGATGATGAGTCCAACGATAAAACTTGCAAGATTTGTATTCATGTTTCCTTCTTTCGAATAAAACTCAGCCAGCAATGCCAACTGAGTTTTTCTGTTTATTTCTTAGACTTCCAAGATTTCTTTTTCTTTATTGGCAGTCATGTCGTCGATGTGTTTAACAGCATCGTCTGTCGCTTTTTGAATATCTTTTTCAAGAGTCTTCAATTCATCTTCAGTGATTTCTTTTGCTTTTTCTTGTTTCTTAGCTTCATCCATAGCGTCACGACGAATATTACGGATCGCTACTTTAGCATTTTCACCAACTTTTTTCACTTCTTTAGCGAGGTCGCGACGAGTTTCTTCTGTAAGAGCTGGGATTACCAAGCGAATAACAGAACCATCGTTAGCTGGTGTAATACCAAGATCTGAAGCGTTCAAGGCACGCTCGATATCCTTCAATGAAGATTTATCAAATGGTGTTACCAACAAGACACGCGCTTCAGGAATTGTGATAGAAGCGATTTGGTTAAGAGGTGTTTCGACACCATAGTATTCAACAGTAATACGGTCAAGCAAGCTAGCGTTAGCACGACCTGCACGGATACCACCAAATTCACGAGCAAGTGAGTGGTGAGATTGAGTCATTCTCTCTTTAGCTTTTTCTACAATTGCGTTAGCCATAATTTTCTTATTCCTTTTCTTCGATATTGTTTGAAACAGTTGTTCCGATATTTTCACCAAATACAACACGTTTGATATTGCCAGGTTGATTCATATTAAAGACTACCAAGTCAATATCGTTATCCATAGATAGAGTTGAAGCTGTTGAATCCATGATACGGAGTCCTTTATTAATAACATCACGGTGAGTCAATTCTTCAAATTTAACAGCCGTTTTATCTTTCTTAGGATCCGCATTGTAGACACCGTCTACACCATTCTTAGCCATCAAAATAGCGTCCGCTTCAATCTCGGCTGCACGAAGAGCCGCTGTTGTATCTGTAGAGAAGTAAGGTGAACCAATTCCCGCGCCAAAGATAACGATACGTCCTTTTTCAAGGTGGCGAAGGGCACGTCCACGAATATAAGGCTCTGCTACTTGTTGCATGGCAATAGCTGTTTGTACACGAGTATCAACACCAGCTTGTTGCAACGAATCTGCCATCACAAGAGCATTCATGACTGTCCCAAGCATTCCAGTGTAATCCGCTTGAACACGATCCATACCAGCTTCTGCTGCAGGTTCTCCACGCCAAAGGTTTCCACCACCGATAACCAAGGCAATTTCAATTCCTAGCTCGTGAACTTCCTTGATTTCTTGGGCCATACTTTGGACGGTTTTGATATCAATACCGACACCACGTTCGCCAGCAAGGGCTTCACCAGATAGCTTGATTAAGATACGTTTATACTTAGGTTCTACCATTTTCTCTCTCCTTTTTTCATCCTACCTATTTTATCACAATTTCAAGGATTTTTATAGTATCATGAGCGATTCTTTCAAAAAAATTAGACAGATAAAAATTTCTCTAAATCAGACAAGGCGCGTTCTGCAATTTTCTCATAACGAGCCTTTTTATCACGAATACGCTCGCCTTCTAGCTCCTTGATAATCCCGAAGTTAACATTCATGGGTTGGAAATGCTTGCTATCAGCATGGGTGATATAATGAGCTAAACTACCGATAGCTGTAGTCTCTGGGAAAATAGCCTCACTTTCTCCCTTGAAAAGACGAGCAGCGTTTATCCCCGCAACCAATCCTGAAGCAGCTGACTCAACGTAGCCCTCTACACCAGTCATCTGACCAGCAAAGAAGAGATTTGGCTGTTTCTTAGAACGGTATGTCTGTTCAAGAAGATTTGGCGAATCCATATAGGAATTACGATGCATGACGCCATAGCGAACAAACTCAGCATTTTCAAGACCTGGAATCATTTGGAAGACACGCTTCTGCTCTCCCCATTTGAGGTGAGTTTGGAAACCAACGATGTTATAAAGACTTCCAGCTGCATTGTCCTGACGAAGCTGGACAACTGCATACGGTGTTTTGAACTCGCCATCACGAGGCCCCGTATAGTCGTCTGGGTACTCCAGACCAACTGGTTTCATAGGACCATAAAGCATGGTTTTAATGCCACGCTTAGCCATGACTTCGATAGGCATACAACCTTCAAAGTACTTTTCTTTTTCAAAGGAATTGAGCGGTGCTTCTTCCGCATTGACCAAGGCTTCATGGAAATCCATAAACTCTTGTTTGGTCATTGGAGCGTTGAGGTAGGCTGCTTCTCCCTTATCATAACGAGACTTGAGATAGACCTTGCTCATATCAATGGTGTTAACGTCGATAATCGGCGCCGCCGCATCGTAGAAATAGAATCCATCCCCATCATTAAGGGCATGAATCTTTTCAGCTAAGGCATCACTAGTCAAAGGACCAGTAGCGACCACAGTAATAACGTCAGTTGGCAATTCTGTAATTTCATCACGAACCACTTCAATCAAGGGATGATTGGCCACTTTTTCAGTCACCATTTGAGAGAAACCATCACGGTCCACCGCAAGGGCTCCGCCTGCAGGAACACGTGTAGCTTCTGCTGATTCCAAGACAACAGAACCCAAGCGACGCATTTCTTCCTTGAGGAGCCCGACAGCATTTGTCAGGGCATCCCCACGAAGAGAATTGGAACAAACCAACTCAGCAAAATTGTCTGTTTTGTGCTGGGGTGTTGACTTGACACCACGCATTTCATAGAGTTTAACTGGAATACCACGTTCTGCGATTTGGTAGGCTGCTTCAGACCCTGCCAAACCTGCTCCGATAACATTGATATAAGATTGAGACACGACACTAATACCTCTTTGGGTGGAAACTAAGTCCAAATAAAAACAAGCTACTAGACTATTTGACACCCACAAATCTTTCTAATTTTTCTTTTACTAGTATAACAAAAAAAGGGAAGAAGGCAAACTTCCCTGTTTAGTCATCCGATTGATTCTCTTCCCATTCATGATAAGCTGCGTAGAGCTGGCTTTTGTTCCACTGATAAATCTTAGCGACTTCCTTAATGGCTTGATTTTTCTTCATGCCTTGTTGGATACGTTCTTGGATTTCTGAGAACAAATCCTCTTCATCCTTTTCTACCGCATCTTGACTGGCACCCTCTACAATGAGAAGGCACTCGCCCTTGAGAGGTGTTTCAGAAATGCTTTCTAGTAGCTCTGTAATCTGACCTCTTTGGTATTCTTCATAAATCTTTGTCAATTCTCGAACTAAGACAATCGAGCGATTTCCGTATACCTCTAGCATATTTTCTAACGTATCGGCCACACGGTGAGGCGATTCATAGAAAATCTGAGTCTCTGGATAAGCTTTTTTCGATTCAAAAAATTGCTTTTGTTGTCCCGATTTTCGAGGTAAAAATCCATAAAAAATATGCGGTTGTGGTGCCAACCCACTAGCTATTAAGGCAGAAATTCCTGCACTAGCACCTGGAACTGTGACAACTGCTATATCTTCTTCAATTGCCGCCTTGACCAAATCATGACCTGGGTCAGAAATACTAGGCATCCCTGCATCAGATACTTGGGCAAGATTTTGACCTTGCTTCAACAACTCAATCAAATCAGGAATCTTTTCCTTGGCATTGTGCTCATGAAAACTGATTTGTTTGGTTGAAATATCGAAATGCTTCAGCAATAGACCGGTATTACGAGTATCCTCGGCAGCAATCCAGTCCACTTCTTTCAAGGTCTGAATGGCACGAAAGGTCATATCCTCAAGATTTCCAATCGGCGTTGCGACAAGATATAGCTTACCATAAGGTGACTGCCCTTTAAAACTTTTTTGAATCTGCATGCTTACTCCCTAAACAACAACTCATCACAGAACATACATTCCGCATCTTGTTCACGACGCTGTCCATAAAAATCACGACACACATGAAAGCCATCTTCATAGATTCGACGAACATTTTCTCGAACATGCTTGGTCTTAGTTGGAGCTGTTTCTTCTTCCTCATTCAGACGCTCCCTCAGTTTATCGTTCTCTAAACGAAGAGCTGTATTCTCTTCTACAACACTCTTGAGATTTTTTTTGATGGCTTCAACATCTGCCAAGGTTGCCAACAACTGTTGAGAAAAATCATCTAAGGCATCAAATAATTCTTTCTTGTTCATGAACAGCCCTTTCTTTTTCTGTTTTCATGTTCATTTTATTGTAAAACTAGGTATTCCAAAGAATTTTGGAAAGACACATTTGCTTTCCACATTTTTCTGGCTTCGAGAAGGTTTTGCAAGATTGTACGTGCTACATTTTTTTGAATCTCTTGACCTGCTAAAACTTCTAAAATTCTAAAGACTTGGTCTTGTTTTTCTTTGTCATCTGCTAAACTAGCTAATTTTGCGACCTGTAAATAAGTTTCCTTTTTCCCAGCATCTAACCAAGAATAAAATCGTTCACTTTCTTCAACTAGAGTCCAAAAACTTGTTTGATTTGTCAGTTTTTCGGCTTCTGCTTGCGATTGACTAAACTCAGCTAAAAACCTTGCTTTATTTTTGACCAATCCTGCTTGTTCAAGTTGATTCCTAAGGCTTTCAACTTGTTTCTTAAACTGGAAAATTTGAGTCCGACTTCGGATAGTTGGTAACATCTGCTCTTGATCATTGGTTAAGAAGAAAATATAGGTTTCACTTTGCGGTTCTTCAATGACCTTTAGTAGTGAATTGGCGGCATTGGCATGCATTTTTTCAGCTTGTTCAATAATAAAAACCTGACGTTGATTTTCGATTCCTGATTGAGAAAACTGGCCAACTAATTCTCGGATTCTTTCCGTTTTAATGATTTGATTCATCGGACGAATAATGGTGACATCAGGAAATTCTTCCTGATCAATCAACTTACAATTTCGGCAAGACTCGCAAGGTAAGACACCCTGCTTTTCTGTACAGAACAAACTCTTAGACAGAAATAAGGCCATCTCCATGCTTCCGAAATACCCTGAAAAGAGATAGGCATGATTGAGCTGTTTTTGTTCTAAGATGTGAACAAAACGCTCAAATTGCTGAGGTTGACAAGCTTTTAATTGCTCTTGATTCATTCTGTCAGCCCCATTCTGTCAAATAAGACTTGCTTAGTATTTTCAATCACTTGATTTAGTGGTAAACTGGCATCGATTTTTGAAATGCGTTCACCTTCTTTTTCAAGAAGGGAAAGATATCCTTGACGAACTTTTCTGTGCAAGTCTAAGCCTTCCAAGTCCAAACGATTGACTTCGCGATCACTGTTTGCAGCGATTCTTTCAAGTCCCTTCTCCACTTCAATATCAAAATAAAGTGTCAAATCTGGCTTGAGTCCATCTGTCGCAAATTGATTGAGCCAGTCAATAGCTTCAATATCCAAACCACGACCAAAGCCTTGATAAGCAACGGAACTATCAATAAAACGATCCATGATGACCAATTTTCCAGCTGCAAGTGCTGGCAAGACCTTCTCTACTAGGTGCTGTCTACGACTTGCAATATAGAGAAGCAACTCTGTCTTTGGATCCATCTGAGTATGACTAGGATCTAAAATGACTTCTCGAATCTTCTCACCAATCAAAACACCACCTGGCTCACGTGTTGTTAAAAACTCAATATTCTTTTCTTCTAACAAAGGGAGGATAGCTTCAAGCACACTCGTTTTACCAGCTCCCTCTGGCCCCTCTAAAGAGACTAAAAATCCTTTTGACATGACGAACTCTTTTCTTTTTTTCTTCCTTCTATTCTATCAAAAAAACAGGCATTTGTGAAAAGCTTTTTAACCTAATAAAAATTTATTCTGAAAAACTAGGAAATACATTCGTTAATAAATAAGATAAATATTTAATTAAGTTTATATATTCGTAATCAACTACCATACTGTCTTATTTTGTCTTTGTATAACTAGAAAAAAAGAACCTTGCATAGCAAGATTCTTTTAATGTCTGACTTAAATAATTGTTCTTCTGGGAACTAAATCGAATTAAGCTTCGATTTCTGTAACCATACCTGAACCAACAGTACGTCCACCCTCACGGATAGAGAATGTAGTACCTTGTTCTACGGCGATTGGGTGGATCAACTCAACGTCGATTGTCACGTTATCACCTGGCATTACCATTTCAGTACCTGCTGGAAGTTCGATTGAACCTGTAACGTCAGTAGTACGGAAGTAGAATTGTGGGCGGTAGTTGTTGAAGAATGGAGTGTGACGTCCACCTTCTTCTTTAGTAAGGATGTAAACTTCACCTTTGAATTTAGTGTGTGGGTTGATTGAACCTGGTTTAGCGATAACTTGTCCACGTTCGATTTCGTCACGTTGAACACCACGAAGAAGGACACCTACGTTATCTCCTGCAAGACCTTCGTCAAGTTGTTTACGGAACATTTCAACACCAGTAACAACTGCTTTTGAAGTTTCTTCTTTGATACCAACGATTTCGATTTCGTCGTTGACACGAACAGTACCACGGTCGATACGTCCTGAAGCAACTGTACCACGTCCAGTGATTGAGAATACGTCTTCGACTGGAAGAAGCAATGGTTTGTCAGTGTCACGTTCTGGTTCTGGAATGTACTCATCAACAGTGTTCATCAATTCCATGATGATGTCTTCATATTTAGAGTCACCTTCAAGAGCTTTAAGAGCTGAACCTTGGATAACTGGAAGATCGTCACCTGGGAAGTCGTATTCTGAAAGAAGGTCACGGATTTCCATTTCAACCAATTCAAGCAATTCTTCGTCGTCAACCAAGTCGATCTTGTTCATGAAGACGATAAGGTGTTTAACACCAACCTGACGTGAAAGAAGGATGTGCTCACGAGTTTGTGGCATTGGTCCGTCAGTTGAAGCTACTACAAGGATAGCTCCGTCCATTTGAGCGGCACCAGTGATCATGTTTTTAACGTAGTCCGCGTGTCCTGGAGCGTCGATGTGAGCATAGTGACGTTTTTCAGTTTCGTACTCAACGTGCGCAGTGTTGATAGTGATACCGCGTTCGCGTTCTTCTGGAGCAGCATCGATAGACGCATAGTCTTTAGGTTGGTTAACTGCTGAAGGCAAGCGACGTGCCAAAACAGTTGTGATAGCTGCAGTTAGGGTAGTTTTACCGTGGTCAACGTGTCCGATAGTACCAATGTTAACGTGTGGTTTACTACGATCGTATTTTTCTTTTGCCATTTGAGTAAAAGCCTCCAATAAAATATATTTTATAGATAGACAGTAGGCAATACAGTCTAACTTTCCTTACTATTTTATCAAATTTTAGCTAAATTGCAAGTGTTTTACAAAGTTTTTATTAATTATTCTTATTCTTACTATAAGTTGTCGATTTATTGATAAAAAAGAAACAGATGAATCCGTTTCTTTTTAAAATCTTTATTTTTCTCCCACTTCTTGTACTTCTTTATGTTTTTCATAAAGTCGGACTAGGAATTTGGATATTTCTTTGAGAATTGAGTAGGTAGGAACGGCAACGATCATACCTACGACACCATAGATATTACTTGACAACAATAATAGCACGAGAATTGTAATCGGATGGACTTTCATGACTCCACCAACAATACGAGGGTATAGGATATTCCCATCTACTTGTTGGATAATCAGCATATAGATAACTGCTATAATCATCTTTTGAGGATCCGTAAACAGATTTGAAATAATCATCGGAATTAGTCCAATACTCGGTCCAACATAAGGAATCAAATTTGCTAAACCTGAGAAAATAGCAAAAACTAATGCATATTTTAAGCCAATTACACTATAACCGATAAAAGCCAAACACCCGATAATAAATGCATCGATTGATACTCCACTTATGTAACGGGAAATAGTCTCATTCAAGTTTGTTATTAAACCAGATATATTGAGTTTGTCTCGCTTTAAAATAGTTCTTTCTAGCATCGGTAAGAATTTATGACCATCTAAAAGGAAATAAATCAAGAAAACCGGTGTCATAATGATAATTAAAACAGTGCTTACCAAAGCTGAAAGGACACTTCCCACACTATTTGTCACACTATTTAAGATATTTTGTAAAATATCGACATAAGAAAGATTTAATTGTTGGATTGTTTGTTGAATATCTAGCTCTTGGAAAGTAGGATATTTCGATAATTCTATCACTAAATCTTGGATTCGAGAATAGATATCTTGGCTAGAATTAATCAAGCTACTCAACTGATTGATTAAAATCGGCAAGAGATAGACGACAGCTATCACTATGGTTCCAAAGAGAACACAAAGTGTTAACAAAATACCAATGATTCGATTAATGCGACATTCCTTCTCCAAAAAGATGACGATTGGATTTGTTAAGTAGTATAGAAATCCACCTAGTAAAAAGGGAATCATGATTGTATTTACGACACTTACAAACGGTGTAATAATAGTACCCATTTCTCGCCATAAGTAGAAAATAAGGGTTATTAATAATATCTCAGTGGTCCAGAAGAATAATTTATTTCTCCGAAACATAAGCCACCTCCTCTTTTTCCTATTTTACCATATTTCGAAAAAGATTGATAACCTACATTATAAAAACAAGAATATTTTTTGTCTTTATGATAGAATAAAGTTACTATGAAGAAATTATTTTTAACATTAATCACGCTTATTTCATTTGGTTCTGCTACTACTGTTTTTGCTCAGGATTTTGATGTCGCAGCAAAACACGCCATCGCTGTTGAGGCTAACAGTGGTAAGATTTTGTATGAAAAAGATGCGACCCAATCGGTTGAAATTGCCTCTATCAGTAAACTACTTACTGTTTACCTAGTATATGAAGCTCTAGAGCAAGGCAAAATCACCCTTTCTACCCCAGTGGAAATTTCAGATTACCCCTACCAGCTCACAACCAACTCCGAAGCAAGTAACGTTCCTATGGAAGCTCGTAACTACACTGTTGAAGAGTTGCTAGAAGCAACATTGGTATCTAGTGCCAATAGTGCAGCTATCGCGTTAGCAGAAAAGGTTGCTGGATCAGAAAAAGACTTTGTTGATATGATGAAGGCTAAACTTCTTGAATGGGGAATTCAAGATGCTACCCTCGTCAATACAACTGGTCTAAATAATGAAACTCTTGGGAATAATATCTACCCTGGTTCTAAGAAAGATGATGAAAATAAGATGAGCGCCTATGATGTTGCAGTTGTCGCTCGTAATCTTATCCTCAAGTATCCTCAGGTTTTAGAAATTACAAAGAAACCTTCTTCCACTTTTGCAGGAATGACTATTCATTCTACAAACTCAATGTTAGATGGTATGCCTGCCTACCGTGGGGGAATTGATGGCCTAAAAACTGGAACTACTGATAAGGCAGGAGCATCCTTTGTTGGAACAACTGTAGAAAAAGGAATGCGTATTATTACAGTTGTCCTTAACGCTGACAACCAAGATACCAATCCTTACGCTCGTTTCACAGCAACTTCAGCTCTTCTGGACTATATCTCATCTAATTTTGCTCTCCAAACAATCGTTAAGCAGGGGGAAAGCTACCAAGATAGCAAATCTCCAGTTTATGACGGGAAGCAAGATACGGTTACAGCAGTCGCTAAAGAAGATATAAAAATTGTTCAACGTCTTGGTAGTCGAGCGGAATCAAGTGTTACATACACACCTGATGCTACTGAGCATGTTGCTCCTCTAGAAGCAGGTACGGTCGTTGGACATCTGACCTATGAGGACAAGGACTTAGTTGGTCAAGGTTATATCACCACTGACAAACCAACCTTTGAAATGGTCGCTGAAAAGAATGTTGAGAAAGCCTTCTTCTTAAAAGTATGGTGGAATCGTTTCGTTCGATTTGTAAATGAAAAATTATAAAAAAATCGCGAAAAATCGCGATTTTTTCTTTATTGATTTTTTGATAGTGTAGAGTTTTTATAGCCATAAGTAAAGTAAGTAATAACTCCTACTATTAAGGCTAATACAAATGCTATCCAAGTTTCAAGAGTGTATTGAAGCATAAAGGACACACAGATCGCAGAAATCACGATAGATACCACAAGAGCAGGTCCTGCTAGTGTTGCTGCAGCTGTTCCTGTAATGGTAAAAATACCAGTTCCCACCATGGCCCCAATTCCTTAAAGAATTAAATCCCATAATTTCAAATGACGATGCATTTCTGTTTTACTTAGACTGAAGTCTTTTATTCTAAAAATATTCATTCTTGATCTCCACTAACAATAATTGTTTTATTTTACCACAGATAATGTATTTTGTGAATATTTATAAAATTGTATCTAAAAAAACTGAACAAATGTAATATTTGCTCAGTTTTTTTTATAAAGATTATCCAACTGACCCTTCCATTTCATAGCTAATCAAGCGGTTAAGCTCAACTGCATACTCCATCGGAAGTTCTTTGGTGAAGGGCTCTACAAATCCCATGACAATCATTTCAGTTGCTTCAGATTCTGACAGACCACGGCTCATAAGGTAATAGAGTTGTTCTTCTGAAATCTTAGATACCTTGGCTTCGTGCTCCAAAGCAACTTGTGAGTTGTGAATTTCATTAAATGGAATAGTATCTGATGCTGACAAGTCATCCATGATAATGGTATCACACTCGATGTGAGAAACAGATTTCTTAGAGTTCTTGTTGAAAGTCACTTGTCCACGGTAGTCAACCTTTCCTCCACCTTTAGCGATAGATTTAGAGACGATAGAGGAGCTCGTATGTGGAGCATTGTGGATCATCTTAGCACCAGTATCTTGGTGTTGCCCTGCATTGGCAAAGGCAATCGAAAGCATGGTACCACGCGCTCCTTCTCCATCAAGGTAAACTGATGGATATTTCATAGTTGTTTTGGCACCTAAGTTTCCATCAATCCACTCAACAGTCGCATCTTTCAAAGCTTTAGCACGTTTGGTTACCAAGTTATAAACGTTATCAGACCAGTTTTGGATGGTTGTATAACGCATATAAGCTCCGTCCAAAGCAAATATTTCTACAATAGCAGCATGCAAGCTGTTGCTTGAATATGTTGGCGCTGTACATCCTTCTACGTAGTGGACACTTGCTCCCTCATCAACGATGATTAAGGTACGTTCAAACTGTCCAGTATTTTCATTGTTGATACGGAAGTAGGTTTGAAGTGGAATATCTACCTTGACTCCTTTAGGAACATAAATGAAGGTTCCGCCAGACCATACTGCTGAGTTGAGGGCAGCCAACTTGTTATCTGTCGGCGGTACTAATTTCGCAAAGTATTGCTTAAACAAGTCCGGGTATTCCTTGAGGGCAGAATCTGTATCTGTAAAGATAATTCCTAACTTCTCAAATTCTTCCTTCATGTTATGGTAAACCACTTCTGACTCATACTGGGCAGAAGCTCCAGCTAGATAGGCACGCTCAGCTTCAGGAATCCCGATTCGTTCAAAGGTTTCTTTGATTTTTTCAGGAACGTCATCCCAAGAACGGGCTGGTTTATCAGATGGTTTTTGGTAGTAGATCAAGTCATCAAAGTCAATCTCTGACAAATCTGCTCCCCAAGTTTGCATGGGCATTTTTTTGAAGGTTTCATAAGATTTCAAACGGAATTCCAACATCCACTCAGGTTCTCCCTTAGCTGCTGATAGTTCACGAATGACATCTTCATTCAATCCTTTTCCTGTCGATAGGACAGGCTCTACATCGTCATGGAAACCAAATTTATATTCACCAAGATCAATTGGTTTTGGTTCTACTCTTTCTTCAGCCATAATATCCTTTCTTTCATTCTTTATTTCTAATGATTTATAAGACAAAGAAAGCTTGTCTTATTTATTTTCTTGGTCTTCAATTGTTTTTTTAAGGGCATTCCAAGCTAGGGTTGCGCATTTGATTCGTTGAGGGAATTTGGCAACTCCTGACAGGAAAGCTGCGTCGCCGAGACTATCTTGTCTGTCATCTTTTTGCCCTTGAACCATTTCAGAAAAAATGGTTGCAAGTTCTAAAATTTCTTGCTTGGTCTTACCTAAAACTGCATCCGTCATCATACTAGCAGAGGCCGTTGAAATGGTACAGCCTGAGTTTAAAAAAGCAATATCTTCCAAACGATCTTCTGCATCAAACTTAACAGAGAGATTGATGACATCACCACAAGTTGGATTGTTGAGACTGATTTGCTCAGCATCTTCTAACTTTCCTTGATGATGGGGATTTTTCGAATGGTCCGCTACCACTGCCATATAGAGGCTATCTAGTTTAGAAAGTGCCATTGAAAAACTCCTTTGTTTTTTGTAAGGCATCGACTAGCTTGTCGCAGTCTGCCTTAGTATTGTAGATATAAAAACTTGCACGAGCTGTTGCTGGAACGTCCAAATACTGGAGCAAAGGTTGAGCGCAATGGTGACCGGCACGAACTGCTACTCCTTCATAATCCAGAGCAGTCGCAAGATCGTGAGGATGAAGGTCACCTAGGTTAAAGGCAATGACACCTGAACGTTGAGCCAAATCTTGCGAACCGTAAATGGTCAATCCTTCAATTGCCTGCAATTTTGGATAGACGTATGCAATCAATTCTTGTTCATGGGCTTCAATGACGTCCATACCAATCTTTTCAAGATAATCCACGGCAGCTGCAAGTCCAATAGCACCAGCCATATTGGGAGTTCCAGCCTCGAATTTCCAAGGCAATTCCTTCCAACTAGCAGATTGCTCGTAAACAAAATCAATCATCTCGCCGCCAAACTCGACAGGTGACATTTGCTCCAGATATTTTTCTTTACCGTAAAGAACACCAATACCAGTCGGACCAGCCATCTTGTGACCTGAAAAGGCAAAGAAGTCCACATCCAAGTCCTGGACATCAATCTTCATATGAGGCGTAGACTGAGCACCATCCACCACCATAATAGCTCCAACTTGATGAGCCATTTGCGTGATTTCTTCGATAGGATTAACCACTCCAAGAACGTTTGATGCGTGAGCTAGTGAAACAAATTTAACTTTGTCAGTCAATTTAGAACGCAAGTCACCCATATCCAGAGCTCCATCTTTGAGATAGACATAAACAAGCTCTGCCCCAGTCTTTCGGCAAGCTTCCTGCCATGGAATAATATTGGAATGGTGTTCCATGACTGAAATCAAGACCTGATCTCCCTCAGTCAAGATTTCCTCAGCGAAACGTGCCACCCAGTTGAGACTAGTCGTAGTTCCTCTAGTGAAGAGTACTTCCTTTGTCGAACCTGCGTTGATAAACTTACCAATGGTTTCACGAGCAGCTTCATAAGATGCTGTCGCACGCTCTGCCAAGGTGTGAACCCCTCGGTGAACATTTGCATTATCCTGTTCATAGTAGCGGTTAATGGCTTCCAGAACAGCTAGTGGTTTTTGTGTCGTCGCAGCATTATCCAAATAAACCAGAGGTTCGTCATTGACAATCTGGTCTAAAATCGGAAAATCCTTGCGAATCACTTCTGCATCTAACATAGACTTCCCCTTAGCGTTTTGACAATTTTTCTTCGATCGTCGCAATCATTTCATCACGAACTTCCTTGACAGGGATCTCAACAATAACTGAGCCAAGGAAACCACGGACAACTAAACGTTCTGCAGTGGCTTTGTCCAATCCACGGCTCATAAGATAGTACATATCTTCTGGATCAACTTGACCGATAGACGCTGCATGCCCTGCAGTAACATCATTTTCATCAATTAAAAGAATTGGGTTGGCATCGGAACGCGCTTGGTCAGAAAGCATGAGAACACGACTTTCTTGCTGAGCATCTGCTCCCTTAGCACCCTTGATGATGTGGCCAATACCATTGAAAGTCAAAGTTGCTTTTTCAAGGATAACCCCATGTTGAAGGATATTACCGATAGAGTTGCAACCATAGTTAGTTACTCGAGTATCAATCCCCTGTACCTGACGACCGCTTGAAAGTGCTACAACTTTCAGGTCTGCATGGCTACCATTACCAATCAAGTCACTATCAAAGTCAGCAACGACATTTCCTTCGTTCATGACACCGATAGCCCAGTCAATACTTGCATCGTTGCCTAATTTACCACGACGGCTAATGTAGGCAGTAACATTCTCACCAAGACGGTCAATCGCCGCAAACTTCACTTGAGCACCAGAACGTGCAATCACTTCAACTGTGATATTAGCAGTCGCCTTAGCACTACCCTCACCGCGTGATTCTAAACGTTCGAGGTAGCTGATTTTAGAGTTTTTACCTGCAATGATCAGAATATGCTTGTTAAATGGCACATCACTATCACTGTCTTGGTAGAAAATTCCTTCGATTGGTTCTGTGATTTCGACATTGTCTGGAATATAGAGAACAGCACCACTATTAAAGTAAGCTGTGTGGTAGGCTGCCAATTTGTCATCGTCGTATTTTACTGATGACATGAAAAATTCTTCTACGAGTTCTGGAATTTCTTCTAAAGCCGAATGGAAGTCTGTAAAGACCACTCCTTGTTCAGCCAACTCAACTGGAATTTGCTCAAAAACTGTTTGAGTTCCAACCTGCACCAATTTCAAGTGATTATCTAAAGCAGTGAAATCAGGAACATTTGCTGATGGTTCACTTTCTGTGATGGTACCATCACCAAGATTCCAACGGTGAAATTTTACACGCTCAATGACTGGCAATTCCAAACTCTCAATCTTATCAAAAGCTTTTTGACGGAGGTCTGACAACCAGCTTGGTTCAGCGTGCATTTCTGAAAAAAGTTTAATAGTTTCTTTAGTCATTTACTTCTCCTAAAAGATACGAGGAAATTACAATTCTTCCTTGTAGTCATAGCCAAGTTCTTCAGCTAGTTTCGCGTATCCTTCACGTTCCAAGCGTGCAGCCAATTCTGGACCACCAGAAAGAACAACACGACCTTCCATCATAACGTGTACCACATCTGGTGTGATATAGTTCAAAAGACGTTGGTAGTGAGTAATGATCATAGCACCAAAACCTTCACCACGCATAGCATTCACACCTTTAGAGACAACTTTAAGGGCATCAATATCAAGACCAGAGTCAATCTCATCTAAGAGGGCGAAAGTTGGTTCCAACATCAAGAGTTGAAGAATTTCGTTACGTTTTTTCTCACCACCTGAGAAACCTTCGTTGAGGTAACGCTCTGCCATTTCTTCTTTCATGTTGAGCAATTCCATTTTTTCGTCTAACTTAGTGATAAATTCACGAACTGAAATCTTCTCATCATCTTCTTTACCAGCATTCATAGCTGCACGAAGAAACTCAGCATTTGTAATCCCAGGAATTTCTGATGGATATTGCATGGCAAGGAAAAGTCCCATACGCGCACGCTCATCCACTTCCAATTCAAGGATGTTTACACCGTCAAACAAGACTTCACCTTTAGTGACTTCATAGTTTGGGTTCCCCATAATAGCAGCTGAAAGAGTAGACTTACCGGTACCATTTGGTCCCATGATGGCTGCAATTTCCCCTGTTTTAAGAGTCAGATTGACCCCTTTTAAAATTTCTTTTCCTTCAATTTCAACGTGAAGATCTTTGATCTCTAATACTGACATGATTGTTCCTTTCTTTTCATCCTTTTTACTGTATTTACCTGAAATTTAACCTTTTTAAATCCCTAAAAAAACACAGTAAAATGTCAATAAATATACCTTAATAGTATAACAAAAAAAAGCCTAAAAGGCTTTGATTTTGTCTAGAAGCTAGGAGCTACTTCTTCCCTTGAAAATGATCATCTATAGCGCTCACAATTTTACCCATGATATAACTCACGCGAAAATTTCTCAGGATCAAAATAGCCCAAAGCAAGGCCACGATATACCGTTGCTCCATGATGGATTCATTAAAGAAATAAGTCTCAGCAGCAGTAAAGAAGGCCATGATAATAAATTGTTGTCTGTTCATAGTCTTTTACCACCAATTCCCTTTAATCTTCAGCTATAGTCACTTTATCTGCTAAAAATTCAAAGCCTTGAGGAAGTAGGGACTCTTCGGTTTCTTCCTTATTGACTTGTTCTTGAGAACCTTTGGCTCTGCTTGAAAATGCAGCTCGAACTTCCTTCCATTCTTCCATAGAAATAGCAAGAATCTCCGGAGAAAATCCAGCAGCGCGACTAAGAATATTGCCAAACATAGTGTTTAGATTGTCTCGTTTCATGGTTTGACCAGCATTGAAGTTAGATTCAAATGCCAAAATCGCATGATGTTCATTAGCAGCAACTGGTTTAGAACCAGCCAAGAGTGCCTTATCTGGACCAGATAAGCTTTCAATGACTTCTCCCCAAGCATTCTGAAGACGGATTAAGTTTTGACGAGCTAAGTCTGGATTTTCTACTGCTTCTTGAAGAATAGACTGCACCTTATTTCGGTCTACACGATAGATTGACTTACTGTTAGTCGGACGACTTGGTGTAGAAACAGTTTGTTTGGGATTAGAACCAACATTGGCAAGAGCTTGTTTCAATCGTACAACTTCTTCTCGAAGAGAAGACAATTCCTCAGCCACCTCACCTGAAAGCTCTGATTGAGAATCAATTTCTGCTAAACGAATAGTCATCATTTCGGCATAAATTTTAGGTTGTAGGCTAGCCTTAATATCAGCTAGACTTCTAGTAGCAAGACTAATCATCTCAAACAAGACATCCTGCGGAAGAGCTAAGTTTCTCTCAAATGCATCACTATGATGTATATTTTCTCCGCCTGCTTGAACAATTAAGATATCACGGAGATATTGCAGCAAATCGACTACAAAACGTGTCATGCTCTTTCCATTCTCAAAAATCAGATCAAGATTTTGAAGGGCTCCCGGTACATCCTTTTGAGCTAAAGCAGCTACGTAATGATCCAAGGCACTTAAACTAATGGTACCAGTGATTTCTTCTGAGACTGCAGTTGTCAATGTAGCTTCTTGGGTTAAGCTTAATGCCTGGTCTAGAATTGACAAGGCATCCCGCATACCACCCTCAGCTCGTCGAGCAATAATTTCAACAGCTTCTGTTTCGTAATCAATCCCTTCTTTTTCTAAAATCTGGAAGATATGATCTCGAATATCCTGAGTCTTAATGGACTTGAACTCAAATCGTTGAACACGAGACAAAATAGTTGCAGGAATTTTATGAAGCTCAGTCGTTGCCAAAATAAAGACTACATTTGGAGTTGGTTCTTCCAGTGTTTTCAAAAGAGCATTAAAGGCACCTGTCGAAAGCATATGAACCTCATCAATGATATAAACCTTATACTGAGCTATACTTGGAGCATAGGTTGATTTATCACGAATATCACGAATTTCATCAACACCATTATTAGAAGCAGCATCCATTTCGATAACGTCTTCTAAACTTCCATCCGTAACAGCTTGACAGATATAACAGTTATTACAAGGTTCTCCCCCTACTTGATTAGGGCAGTTCATAGCCTTAGCAAAAATCTTAGCCACACTAGTCTTACCAGTTCCACGAGGCCCTGAAAAGAGATAGGCGTGACTAATCTTATCCTGTTCTACAGCCTGTTTAAGAGTTCTAGCAACAACTTCCTGGCCTACTAACTGTGAAAAATTTTGACTTCTATATTTTCGATAAAGCGCCTGATACATTATGCCTTCTCCTCAAACATTGAAAATTTCCATTCTGTCTTATCTAGTAAAATGGACACAAACTCTTCTAAATACTTCTGATCCATTTCATCATAATCATCAATATGAGATGAGTCCAAATCTAATACACCTAGAAGCTGTCCATTTTTTACCATTGGAAGTACGATCTCGCTACGAGCACTACTATCACAAGAAATATAGTTTGGATAAGTCTTGACATCACCAACGATGACTGTTTGACGGCCAGCCGCTGACTCACCGCAAACTCCTTTTCCGAGCGCAATTCTAACACATGAGACTCCACCCTGAAAAGGGCCTAAAATAAGCTCATTTCCGTCATATAAATAGAAACCTGCAAAGACAGTACGAGGAAAGTTCATTTTTAAGAGAGCACTGGCATTTGATAGATTAGCCAACACATTGGTCTCACCTTCTAAAAGACTAGAGAGTTGTTCATTTACAATTTGGTAAATTGATTTTTTTTCGGAATGTAACATAAATCCATTATATCAAAAAATACTAGTTGAAAAAAGAAAAATCCCTTGTTTTACAACAAAGGATTTATAATTAGTTCTGATTGATTAAAGTTCGATGTCTCCGAACAAGTCAGCCATTGAGAATCCTGTTTGAGTTTCAGGAAGTTCAAAGTCACGTTTTTCTTGACGTTTTGGACGACGTGGACGTGGAGCACGTTTTTCTTCGTTTTGTCCTTCTTCTTGAGCTGGACGCTCTTCAAGAGCTTTGATAGAAAGTGATACACGTTCTGCATCAGCATTAACATCAAGAACTTTAACAGTAACTTCTTGACCAACTGTAAGAGCTTCTTTTGGATTTTCAATACGTTTGTGTGAAATTTGTGATACGTGAACAAGTCCATCGATACCTGGCAATACTTCAACAAATGCACCGAAGTCAGTCAAACGTTTAACTGTACCTTCTACAACGTCACCTTTAGCCAATTTTTGCTCAACGCCATCCCATGGTCCAGGTGTTGTTGCTTTAAGTGAAAGTGATACACGTCCTTCTTCTTCGTTAAGGTCAAGGATTTTCACTTCTACTTCTTCACCAACAGTTACAACTGATTTTGGAGAAACGTTACGTTCGTGTGACAATTCAGTCAAGTGAACCAATCCATCAACACCACCAAGGTCGATGAAAGCACCGAAGCTTGTGATACGAGCAACTTTACCAGTTACTACATCACCAGCAGCCAATTTACCGAAAACTTCTGCACGAGCTGCTGCAGTAGCTGCTTCTACAACTTCACGACGTGAAAGGATGAAGCGGTTTTCTTTAGGGTCAACTTCTTTGATTTTAGCTTCAAATTCTTGACCTACAAAACGCTCAGTGTTACGTACGAAACGAGTATCCAACATTGAAGCTGGGATAAATCCACGCAAACCTTCAAATTCTACTGAAAGTCCACCTTTAACAGCGCGAGTTCCTTTAACTGTAACAACTTCTTCTTCGCGTCCTACAAGTTTGTCCCATGCTTTGCGAGCTTCAAGGCGTTTTTTAGATACAAGGTATGTTACTGTATCAGTATCTTTACCAACTACTTGACGAAGTACAAGAACATCAAATACTTCACCTACTTTTACAAAGTCATTGATATCTGCATCGCGATCGTTTGTCAATTCGCGAAGAGTCAAGACACCTTCAACACCAGTTCCAGAGATTGCAACGTTAGCTTGATTAGCATCAACTGTCAATACTTCAGCACTAACAACATCACCAGGTTCAACTTGGCTAACGCTATTTAGCAAATCTTCAAATTCATTCATCTAAAAAATCCTCCAACAATCAAGTCTTTTAAACTTGACATACTTATAATTTTTTTCCTAAGCACCCGCAACGACATGAACATCTCGAACGTCCTTCAATTATAAAAATAAAATACCCTAAGATATTTTTCTTTTTATCTTGAATTTATTACCTAAGAACTGGGGTAGCTGGATTCGAACCAACGCATGAGGGAGTCAAAGTCCCTTGCCTTACCGCTTGGCTATACCCCATTGATGATATGGAGAGAGAGGGATTCGAACCCCCGAACCCGAAGGAGCGGATTTACAGTCCGCCGCGTTTAGCCTCTTCGCTATCTCTCCGACAATCAACGAAAACTATTATATCATGAAAATTTGCAAAAAACAAGCATTATTTTGCTAAATTATAGTTCTCAATCAATATTTCCACAGCTTTTTCAAGATTCTTGTAAAAACTATCGACATTTCCATTCTTTATGATTGCAAATTGGTCATCTAGTTCGGCAATTTCACCGATTAATTTTTTACCAATCATTAAAGTATAACCAGCGAACTTATCTTTTCCAACTACTACTTTAGCATCTGATAATTGAATCTCAATTTTTTTATCTTTTTTACTCATACCATACCTCTTTTCACTTTATCTATTTTACAAGAAATTCCCTAATCTAGCAAGAAAAAACTCTCTATCAAGCTTATCTTGATAGAGAGTTTAAGGAATAAAATAGAAATTTTTTTAATTTGAAAATTGAATCATTAGTGAGTCGTCCCTCCGACCAACTTCAGATCTTTATCTTTATGGTCTACGATAGCACCTATAGCAACTTCGATACCTCGGACAATATCTCTTAAGCACATGGATGCAGTATTAGGCTTATTTACCACTTGTTCTGTCATATAGGGAATATGCATAAATCCTGCCCTCATATTAGGGAATTTCTTATCCACTAAATAGAGAGCCTGATACATCAGATGATTGCAAACAAAGGTTCCTGCTGAATTGGATACTGCTGCAGGCAGCCCTTCTTCTTTTATGGCTTGTACCATTGCTTTGATAGGGAGCTTGCTAAAGTAGGCAACTTCTCCATCAAGGCGAATTGGAGTGTCAATCGGTTGATTTCCTTGGTTATCTGGAATTCTAGCATCATCTTGATTGATAGCAACTCTCTCAGGAGTTAAAGCAGCTCTTCCTCCTGCTTGTCCGATGCAAAGCACAACATCTGGATGGTATCGATTTATTTCTGCTTCTAAAACCTCTGCTGATTTATAAAATACCGTTGGGATTTCTACCCAATGAAGCTCTGCACCATTGATTTCAGAAGGTAATGATTTAACTGCTTCTAGAGCTGGATTAACCTTTTCACCACCAAAAGGATCAAATCCTGTAACTAATATTTTCATTTTATTTCCTTTACTAAAATGCCAAAAAGTACATCAGAAATACATGTATGATAATCATGACAATAGCTACTCCTACTTGCGCTTTGATAACGCCATTTGGATCTTTCATATCCAAAAGGGCTACAGGTAATGTATTGAAATTGGCAGCCATTGGGGTTAATAGAGTCCCACAACAACCTGCTGTCATAGCAAGAGCACCCGCCACGATTGGATCTGCTCCCAAGGAAAATACAAAGGGAACACCAATTCCAGCAGTAATGACAGTAAAGGCCGCAAAGGCATTTCCCATAATCATTGAAAATAGAACCATACCAAGGACATAAGCCACTACACCCATCAACCGACTCCCCGAAGGCACAAAACCACTTATCAGATGTGACATTAAATCTCCAACTCCAGCTACAGTAAAAATAGCCCCCAAAGCTCCTAAAAGTTGGGGAACAATCCCACTAGTTGAGACTTGCTGAACCATGCGATTGTTTTCTGATAATAAGCTTTTAGGAGAACTCTTAGTAATCAATAAAAGAGAAATGGTTGCTAAAAATGCTGCAAGACTGATAGCAATCTTACTAAACTCAGGGATCATTTTTGCTAATACTAAAGCAATCAAAGCCATCAGCATGACCGGAATAAAAATTTTATTCTTCAACCGTTTAGCTTCAAAGTTTGCCTTGACTTCATCCAGAGACGGTAAGGTTCCGATACGAACCTGTTTAAAGAGTGTTAGTAGGGCTAAGAGCACTACGATAACTCCAATACAGATAGAAGGTAGATAAGAACCACCGATAAAACTGATGCCCAATAAAGCCCAAAACCCAGCTGTTCCATATCGAACTGGGTTTGTTTTGTCTTTAGAACTACAATAGGCCGTGTGAAGAAATTGACAACCAATCACAATATAGGTTAACTCTAATAACTGTCTTGCTAGATTGGTCATTCATCTTTTCCTTTACTAAGCTTATTCGCTAGCAATTTTCTATCAAATAAGTAATTGTACAGCCCTACCACAAGCAAGGCAACTCCTGCAACAATAAGAGAAGCCGAAGCGATACCTGCATAATTACTTTCGTAACCTAATTGGTCCAGAGTGCCCCCCACCAAGAGGACACCACCTGCACCAACGAAAGTGTTCTGAGCAAAGAAATTTGCAAAATTATCATTTGCTGCTGCACGCGCTTTTAGCGCTTCGCTCTCCTGCTCCGTTAATTTTCTACCTAATTGTGACTCTGCCGCTGCTTGTCCCATGGGTTGAACCAGAGGCCTTACAAACTGCGGCTGCCCTCCTAGACGAATGGCAAAGAACCCGTCGAGTTCCCGAAAAAAGAAATAAATTGTATAAAAACTTCCTACGGTCAGTCCTTTAATCTTTTGAATTAAGTCAATTGAACGTTGCTTGAGTCCAAAAGTTTCAGATAAACCAACCAAGGGCAAGGTTACCATGAAAATCGTAAGAACTCGTTGATTGCTAAATTCTCTTCCTAAAATTTCCAAGAACTCAACAAGAGAAACTCCAGAAACTAGAGCTGTAACTAAACTAGCTAAGACTACCGTTGCGATGGTATCCAATTTATAGATAAAACCAACCACAATGATAACTATCCCTATTAGTTTAATCCATTCCATATAGGCCCCTTTATTCCAAAAATACTAGTCTGTTTTATTTGACATGACTTTCTAGTTCTTTTTGGTATTTACTGTTTGATTCCAATTTTTCTTTTTGCCATTTTTCAAGAGCTGCTTGATATTCTTTAGCAGATACAATTTCTTTTTGTAATTTCATTCCCTTGAAGATATATGGATCACCCTTAATACCTACTTGTGAGTATGGTTTAGAGAAAGGAACAACGTTGCTGACAACTGGTGAACCACCTGATGAAGCGGTTGGCATTAAGAGAGAGCTATCAGTGAGCCATGCTTGAGCTTTAGCATATTTTTCATATCTCTTGTCCAAATCGTTTGTTTCAGAAACTGCATCATCCAAGAGTTTCTTATATTCGTCTAGACCAAGTTGAGCTACTACTTCCTTGTCTTTACCTTTCGTAATACCAAGGTGTTTCATAGCAGAACCAGTTTTAGGATCCATGATATTTAGATAACTTGCTGGGTCTTGATAGCTTGGAGCCCAACCAGTGCTATTCAAGTCATAGTCTTTCTGAGCAGGAACACGTGCTTGAGATGTAATACTTTCCTTCTCATTGTCAGTCATCTGAAGAACATCAATCACGACATTTTCAGAACCAAGAGTTGACTCGATTGATTGTTTAAAGGAATTGCTTTGTTGAACAGCAATTGTATCTGTCTGTTCAACTGGAACATCCAAGTGAATTGGGAAGGTTACACCTTTTGCTTCCAATTCTTTCTTAGCTTTCTCAAACGAAGCTTTGGCTTTATCAGGATTGTAGATGGTATCTTTTCCGTCTACAAGCTCAACGCCTTTCCATTGGTCGCCGTAGTTAACCAATTCTGCTTGAGCAATATCACCAAAGTTTTTACCACCAGATTGAACGAAATTATCTGGTACTAAGCTATTACGAATAATCTTATCCGCACCATCTTCACCATTAAGTTGTGCGGCATAAGAATGACGGTTGAAGGCAAAGTTGATTGCTTGACGGAAGTCCTTGTTCAACATTGCTTCTTTTGTGGAAGTTTTTTGTTCTTCACTTGTTTTTGCTGTCTTATTGTATGATTGACGGTTTACGTTAAAGGTAAAGTAGTAACTAGTTGAATCCTGTGGACTATATGTGATTTTATCTCCGTATTGTTCCAAAGTAGAAGCAAAGTTTGAGCTACTTGGGAAGATACGAGCTGTTGTATAAACACCTGAAGAGAAGCTACGGATTAATGATTCTTGGTCCGAACCATCATAGTAGGTCAATTTTACTTTCTCAATTTTAACCTTCTCTTTATCCCAATAATTTGGGTTCTTTTCGTATTCGATTAAAGATTTTGAAGTCAATGTCTTCAGGATATACGGACCGTTATAAAGAATTCCAGATGGACTTACTGCTCCGTAGTTCTTACCTGAAGCTTTGAGGAATTCCTCGTTTACCGGCAACATGGTTGCTGAAGTCACTTTCGAATTCCAGAAACTTTCAGGTGCATTCAGAGTATACTGGACTGTGTAGTCATCCAATGCCTTAACTCCAACTGTAGAGAAGTCATTAGTCTCACCAGTCATATATTCATTCAAGCCTTTGATGGAGTTTTGAATAAGAGTGACACCGTCTGATTTACCATCTGCAACGTGTTTCAATCCTGTAACAAAGTCATGCGCAGTTACTTCAGCGTATTCTTCACCCTCTGAAGTATACCATTTAACTCCTTTACGAAGTTTATAAGTATAAGTCAAACCGTCTTGCGAAACACTCCAGTCTTCTGCTAGTGAAGGAACCAAATTTCCATATTCGTCGTTTTCCAACAATCCGTCAACAACGTTACCAATAATATCCGTTGTTGAAGTACGAGTTGCAATACTGTAGTCCAAAGATGATGGGTCTACTCCATAGACATAAGAGAAGGTTGTAGGCGCATCTGCTTCTTTATCAGCTTTACCACAAGCCACAAGAAGAACTACTGTACTCAGGACAACTCCTGCTGTTAACATCCACTTTTTCGTTTTCATAAAGATCTCCTTTAATAATGTTTAATCTACTTTTACAATCCAGCCTTCTGGCGCTTTAATGTCACCAAATTGGATACCTGTCAATTCATCGTATAGTTTACGAGTCACTGGACCAACCTCTGTTTCACTGTAGAAAACATGGAAATCATCACCGCGTTGGATTCCCCCAATAGGTGAGATTACTGCTGCTGTTCCACAAGCACCTGCTTCTACAAATCGATCCAGACTATCAATTGGTACATCTCCCTCGACAGGTTTCAAGCCTAAACGATGCTCTGCCAAGTAAAGCAATGAATACTTGGTAATTGATGGCAAAATTGACGGACTCAATGGGGTAACAAACTCATTATCAGCTGTAATTCCAAAGAAGTTTGCTGAACCAACTTCTTCAATCTTAGTGTGGGTTGATGGGTCTAGATAAATAACATCTGAGAAATGACGGGATTTAGCCATTTTTCCTGGCAAAAGACTAGCTGCATAGTTACCACCGACCTTGGCAGCTCCTGTTCCATTCGGTGCAGCACGGTCATACTCATCTTGAATCAAGAAGTTTGTTGGAACCAATCCACCCTTAAAGTAATTTCCAACTGGCATAGCAAAGATGGTAAAAATATACTCCTCGGCTGGTTTTACCCCGATGATGTCTCCGACACCAATCAAGAGCGGACGAAGATAAAGAGTTCCACCAGTTCCGTAAGGTGGTACGTATTCTTCATTAGCTCGAACTACTGACTTACAAGCCTCTACAAACATTTCTGTTGGCACTTGTGGCATCAAGAGACGATCACAGGTACGTTGCAGACGTTTAGCATTTTCATCTGGACGGAAGAGTTGAATACTGCCATCTTTTGTACGATAGGCTTTCAATCCTTCAAATGCTTGCTGTCCATAGTGAAGGCTTGGAGATGATTCTGAAATATGCAAGGTTGCATCTTCTGTTAATTCTCCTTGAGACCATTGTCCATTTTTAAAATAAGCGATATAACGATAAGGTAGTTTCATATAGGAAAAACCGAGATTTTCCCAATCAATCGTAACGGTCATGACAATCTCCTTTATTCTAATCAAGCTTTGTGTTCTATTCTACACTATTCTCCTAAAAATTCAAGTATTATTTGTAATTTTCTGAAAATTTTATTTATAAAAAATCAGTCACTAGGACTGATTTTCTTATTAATTATCTTTTTCTTCTTTAAAGACTTCTTTGAGATAGGCATCGAAAACTTCCTCGTCTGAAATAGTATCTGAGATAAAGCTTCCATTACTTGTGCGCTCTGATAGATTCAAATCTTGTAGGATTGATTCGTAAATCGTTCCATTATTTGATTGAACAACCAGAGTTTGTTCGCCATCTTCTACTTCTGTACTGAAGAGATCTCCGATAAATCCTTGTTCTGAGACAGAACCGGCCAAGAAGACGCGATGTGGTTTACTCTTCAATTCTCTCAGAACTTGAAGACCACGCTTAGCGCGACTAGTTGCTGGAATTTCCTCTGTTGAAACACGTTTCAAACTTCCACGTTGCGTTAACAGATAGAAGGATGAAGTGTTGCAGATAAAGGCAGCTTGAAGCTCATCATCTGCTTTCAAGTTCATGGCTTTGACCCCTGCAGCCTTAGCTCCTACAACTGGAACCTCTTCGATATTAAAGCGAAGAGCATAGCCATTTTTACTGATTAATAGAACATCATCAAGCTTGATTGGTGCAACAGCTACAATTTGGTCACTATCATCTTTCAACTTAGCATATTTGACAGACTTAGAACGATAGGTTCTCCATGGAGAGAATTCTTTACGTTCGACACGCTTGATTTGTCCAAGGCGAGTCGCTGCAAAGTAGGTCGTCGCGTCATCAAACTGATCCACAACTTCTACGTATAGCACTTCTTCATTGGTTTCAAAGTTGGTAATCGTTTGACTCAAGTGCTCCCCGATATCCTTCCAACGAATATCTGCTAATTCATGGACAGGACGGTAGATAACATTTCCTAGTGTCGTAAAGATTAAGAGATGTTGAGTTGTCTTAACAGATTGGATAAATAGCAATCGGTCATCATCCCGTTTACCAATTTCCTCTAAGGTTGAAGCTGAGAAAGAGCGAGGGCTAGTACGCTTGATATAGCCAGCCTTCGTCACGCTGACATAGGTATCTTCCTCTGCGATAAGGCTAGCTGTATCAATTTCGATCACTTTTGCTGTATCTTCTAAAGAACTCAAACGAGGTGTCGCAAACTGTCTCTTGACCTCACGAAGTTCTTTTTTCATGAGATTGTACATAGTCCGTTCGTCACCGATGATAGCCGCCAGCATAGCAATTTTTTCGCGAAGCTCTGCTTCTTCTTCCTGCAAGACAACTACGTCTGTATTGGTCAAACGGTATAGTTGCAAGGTAACAATAGCTTCAGCCTGCTCTTCAGTAAAATCATAACTGACCTTGAGGTTTTCCTTGGCATCAGCTTTGTTCTCAGAAGCACGGATAAGAGCAATGACTTCATCTAAAATAGAGATGACACGAATCAAACCTTCCACGATATGGAGACGTTTTTCAGCCTTTTCCTTGTCAAAGCGAGAACGTGCCAAGATGACCTCACGACGGTGGGCAATATAGCTAGATAAGATAGGCACAATTCCAACCTGACGAGGGGTGAAATTGTCAATCGCAACCATGTTGAAGTTGTAGTTGATTTGCAAGTCTGTATACTTGAAAAGATAGTTGAGAACAAGCTCTGTGTTCGCATCTTTCTTGAGTTCGATAGCAATGCGAAGACCGTCACGGTCAGACTCATCTCGAACCTCAGCAATTCCTGCTACCTTGTTATTGACACGAACTTCATCAATTTTCTTGACTAAGTTAGCCTTATTAATCTCATAGGGAATCTCAGTGATAACGATTTGTTCCTTACCACCTTTTAACTTCTCAATTTCAGTCTTGGAACGAACGACCACGCGACCCTTACCAGTTTCATAGGCCTTTTTGATCTCGTCACGACCTTGGATGATCGCTCCTGTAGGAAAGTCTGGCCCAGGCAAGAATTCCATGAGCTTTTCAACCTTAGCAGTTGGGTGATCAATCATATAGACTGTCGCATCGATAACCTCTGCCAAATTATGTGGTGGAATATCTGTGGCATAACCAGCTGAAATACCAGTTGACCCATTGACCAAAAGGTTTGGAAAAGCCGCTGGCAAGACTGTTGGCTCTTTCTCGGTATCGTCAAAGTTCCAAGCAAAGGGAACTGTCTTTTTCTCGATATCCTGAAGAAGATAACCAGCAATCTCTGATAAACGAGCTTCCGTATAACGCATTGCTGCAGGTGGATCTCCGTCCATGGAACCGTTGTTTCCGTGCATTTCAACTAGAATCTCACGGTTCTTCCAGTCCTGAGACATACGAACCATGGCGTCATAGATAGAAGAATCTCCGTGTGGGTGGAAATTCCCCATAATGTTCCCGACAGACTTGGCTGACTTACGGTAGCTCTTGTCAAAAGTATTGCCATCCTTATTCATAGAATAAAGAATACGGCGTTGAACCGGCTTCAATCCATCCCGAATGTCTGGCAAAGCCCGGTCTTGAATGATATATTTGGAGTAGCGACCAAAGCGCTCTCCCATGATGTCCTCCAAGGACATATTTTGGATATTACTCATATAAGATACAAAGGGGCGATTCGGCGTGCCGAAAATTTCTGTAGAAAAATAGGAAATCGATGCAGGGTTCGATGAACCCTAGACGATTTATCTTTTTTCATAAGAAATTAGTCCCGTGTTCAGTTACCTCTAGTAACCAAACTATCCTTTCTGTAGTTTAAAATACGTTTTAAAAGATGCGTCAGGAGTTTCCACCCAGTATTTAGGGCGTGTTCAACTCCTTTCAAAGAATGTAGAGTAGGTTTTACAGAGTAAAGGAAATTAGTTACCCTCAGTAACCAAACGTCCCTTTCCGTAGTTTAATCTTTTAAGTTTCGTTCTTTATTTTTTTAATGATTTAGAAGGTTTTCCTCAGCATATCTCATCATCTTCTCAGCCACTTCTTTTTCATACTTAAAGTCCATCTTTTGAGCAAGGCTTTGAGCTTCCTGATGGAAAAGTTGCATCGTAGCCGATAAAGATTGAATGATTTTGTCTAAACTCGAGAAATCAAGCAGATTTGAGAATTCCTTCTCCTTCTCAGCAGTCAAGTAGTTAAAGAGATACTTGTAGTTTTTACCGATGTCGACTGCTTCTCTATCACTTGCCACCTGCCAAGCTAAGATTTTCAAGAGTTCTTGCTGGCAAATACCGTAGAGATGGTCAGTCGCATAGATGAGCTGATTACGACAAATTCCTTTGACCACGTAAGTTGACACCCACCAAAATTCATTGCAAGATTTGTCAAAGTCAGTCGCACTGGCTGGTGCCGTCCAATAGCGCTGAGGACTTGGAGAATAAGTCTCAAAAATCCCCTTCTTATCTTCTAAAACTGTGAAGCCCGCCTCACTATCCACCCACTCGTTGATGTAATCTTTAGGACAGAGGGTTAAATCAATCCGATTGCCATCTTCAAATAGCATGAGGTAGAGACGACGGTTGCCTAGGATATTATGCTGCTCAATGATACGAGCGCCAAACTGGTCCAACCAAGCAAGATTACTTGTTAGAGTATCTAAGTCGTCTACAACATAGACTATGTCGTAATCCTGAAACTCATCTTTTGGAGCTTTTGTATCCGTTCGTGAACCAGATAAAGCGACAGCCTCGACTTTTAAACTTTCAGCTATTTGTAAAATCAGATTCATCATTTCAGTTTCAGTTCTCATGGGAATACCTGCCTTTTTAGTGGAAACTCTTGATTCTGTAGAGGACATGTCTATAAAGCGGACTGTCTGCTGGAACTTTTTCATTATCAAATTCTTTGACAAATTCCATGCTCAGTTTTTGCATGACTTTTTGCGAAAGTTGATTGAGTAAGGATGTAAAAGAGTAAACTTCTAACAAGCCAGCTTGCTGAAAAGCAAAGTCTAGACAGGCTTGGCAGCCTCCGTCGCATAACCATCTTGGCTAGTTCAAGCGAATCTGTCAGACCCAATTTGTTGTCAAGCGTCATTGGCTGTCTCCTTTCATTCAGATTTTCTAAATCCTGTACCAACAGGCTTAAAACTTATTGACCGATAAAATCCATCTGCTTCAGATATTAATTCAATCCGTGTCAAAGGATATTTTTTGTGGATCTCCTCAATCAGCTGCTGCCCCAGTCTTTTTCTACGGTGGCATTTATCAATAACTATTTCAGCTAAAAAGGTCGTCATCACTTCATCTGTCAAGTAGCGGGCAAAACCAAGGATTTTCTGGTTCTCTTCAACTACCAAGTAATGGGACAGATTTGTTGAAAATAATGATGTCACTTTTTCCTCTGTAAAAGAAATCCATTTTTCATTTTGATAAAGGGCATAAATAGCTTGACAATCTTTTGTGCTTGCAGGTCTGATTATCATTCTCTACTCCTTTCAAATCCGATGCGACCACTAACAATTTTTTAACTCAAATTTAGTTATATTCTAGTTGCTCTCCGTCGCTTCTTCCCTCGCCTTCTTAGGTGGCTTGCGTTTTTTATAGCGGCTGCGGATGGTGTTGAGGGGGTCGCGAAAATTGACCATGTGAGTTCTTTCGGGATAAGCATAAGCACCGATGGCAGTATAGTCCACAAGGAAATCATAGATTTCCTGCAGCTTGAGGCGGACGGTCTTATTCTGGCTGGGAACCTTGCCCTTGAGCTCAGTCGGTCGCATAGATGACTTGTTTTCGATAAATCCCTTTAACTACGTAAGCTGACACCCACCAAAATTCATTACAAGTTTTTTCAAAATCCGTCTCACTAGCTGGGCTTGTCCAGAAACGCTGAGGACTGGGAGAATAAGACTCAAACAAATCCTTCTCATCTACTAAAACTGTATAATCAGCTTCGCTAGCTACCCACTCGTTAATGTGTTCTTTAGGACAGAGGGTTAGGTCAATGCTTTTCCCATCTTCGAAAAGCATGAGGTAGAGACGTCGATGTCCAAGAGTAACCTCTTGCTCAATGACGCGTTTACCGAACTGGTCCAGCCAAGAAAGGTCATTCGTTAGAGTGTCTAAGTCGTCCACAACATAGACTACGTCGTAATCCTGAAACTCATCTTTTGGTGCTTTTGTATCAGTACGTGAACCAGATAGTGCCACAGCATCAACTTGTAACTTTTTAGCTGTTCCTAAAATCAGTTCAAGCATTTCCTGGTCAGTTCTCATGTGGTTCTTCCTCAGTGGTCTCTATGTTCTGAATAACAGCATCTTCATTTCTTTGCTTAAGAAGTTTCTGAACTCTTTTTCTTTCAAGTTCTCCGACTATAAATTGGATAATAGAACTGATTCCAAAAAGTGGTAATAGAAATAGAATTCCCATTTCTTCAGTCAGCATTAAAAAGAGGAAGTTAATAATCGAAAATATTGCTAAAAACCAGGCATTTATCTTAAGAAATTTTGAGTAACCACTAGGATAATGTTTGATATGTTTATTGCTCTTATAAATAGTTGTGAATCCAAAAGCAAGGCTCACTGGTGTGAAAATATAAAAGTCAAAAACATAGAAAAGCAAACCTGCATAAGGATTAGACCTTAAAGGATTATCAAATAAAAAGACACCTGTGGTTACTATAGTTAATAGTAAGAATTCAAGAAAGCGAATTTTCTCAGGTTTTCCTGGTTTAGCAATCATATATGTAACTGCGCCTAGTACCAAGACTATCACAAGAAAAGGAGTATCAAACAATAAACTGATCATGATTTACACCTCTTTTAGAAAGCTAAAATTAAGAAATATAGACGATTTTTCAGATCAATCCTTGAGACTGACGCCATTTATCATAGGTTTCAATGTCTGTTTTGACCATATTCATACAAAGTCCCACAACAGCCATATCATCCAAGAAACCTGCTAACGGAATAAAATCTGGAATAATGTCAATTGGGGAAAGGAAATAAATAAGTGCGCTTAAAACGGCTAAAATAGTCCCATAAGGAACCGTGGTGTATTTCCCTTGAACATAATTTTTCACTAAAGAAATCATGACTGGGATCATTGTAAATTTCTTACCAACCAATGGCATCTCTTTAATTTTTTGCTCCAAACGGTACAAAAAATCATCTAATTCATCTTTATCGTTTAATAAGGCCTCAGATTGCGCATAGCCACTTTCAAGAGCTTCTTTCACTTGCTCTTCACTTAGATTTTCAGACATATCTTGTCCTCCATTTGTATTTATATCCTAATTTTAAAACACTGTCGCTTCTTCCAACGTAAACTTGACATTATCTTCAATCCACTTACGGCGTGGTTCGACCTTGTCACCCATGAGGACATTGACACGACGTTCTGCGCGTGCTAAGTCTTCAATCGTGACACGAATGAGGGTACGAGTTTCTGGGTTCATGGTTGTTTCCCAGAGCTGGTCCGCATTCATTTCACCAAGACCCTTGTAGCGTTGAAGGGTAGCACCTTTACCGAACTGCTTGCGAAGTTCTTCTAGCTCGCCATCCGTCCAAGCGTAGGCCACTTCTTCTTTCTTTCCTTTACCTTTGGACATCTTGTAAAGAGGAGGAAGGGCAATATAGACATGTCCTGCCTCGACTAAAGGACGCATGTAGCGATAAAAGAAGGTTAAGAGAAGGGTTTGAATGTGGGCACCATCGGTGTCCGCATCGGTCATGATAATGATCTTGTCATAGTTGGCATCTTCAAGGGAGAAATCTGCCCCAACACCAGCACCGATGGTATAAATCATGGTGTTGATTTCTTCGTTTTTGAGGATATCTGCCATCTTGGCCTTGGCTGTATTGATGACCTTACCACGAAGAGGCAAAATAGCCTGAAACTTGCGGTCACGACCTTGTTTGGCAGAGCCACCGGCAGAATCACCCTCGACTAGGTAGAGTTCATTCTTAGCTGGGTTTTTAGACTGGGCTGGCGTTAATTTACCAGAAAGCAATCCCTTGTCTTTTTTGTTTTTCTTGCCATTGCGGCTCTCATCACGCGCTTTACGGGCTGCTTCACGGGCATCACGAGCCTTGATAGCTTTACGAATCAGATTTGAAGCCAGTTCCCCATTTTCCATAAGGAAGAAAGTCAGTTTTTCAGCAACAATACTATCAACGATTGGACGAGCTAGTGGACTTCCAAGTTTGTCCTTAGTCTGTCCTTCAAACTGAAGATGTTCTTCCGGAACCAAGATAGAAAGAACAGCCGCCAATCCTTCACGGTAATCTGATCCTTCAAGATTTTTATCTTTTTCTTTGAGAAGGCCTGTCTTACGGGCATAGTCATTCATAACCTTGGTAATGGCTGACTTGAGTCCTGTCTCATGCGTTCCACCGTCTTTGGTACGGACGTTATTGACAAAGGATAAGATGTTATCTGAAAAGCCATCATTATACTGAAGGGCTACTTCTACTTGAAAACCATTGTCTTCCCCTTCAAAGTATAGAACTGGTGTCAAGGTTTCCTTGTCTTCGTTGAGGTAGGAAACAAAGTCCTGTACCCCGTTCTCATAATGGAACTCGATTGCTTCATCTGTTCGCTTGTCCGTTAATGACAAGGTTACATTCTTCAAGAGAAAAGCTGACTCATTGAGACGCTCTGAAATGGTATTGTACTTAAAGTCTGTCGTAGAAAAGATACTGGCATCAGGCATGAAGGTCACTTTGGTGCCTGTCTTAGACTTAGGTGCAGTCCCAACCTTTTCTAGAGTGGTAACTGGTTTGCCTCCATTCTCAAAACGCTGTCTATAAACTGCTCCATCACGAGTAATTTCTACCTCTAACCAACTAGAGAGGGCATTGACGACAGAAGATCCAACCCCGTGGAGACCTCCTGATGTCTTATATCCACCCTGACCGAATTTTCCTCCGGCGTGAAGGATGGTAAAGATAACCTCAACCGTTGGAATTCCCATAGCGTGCATTCCAGTCGGCATTCCACGTCCGTGGTCTTGAACCGTTAAACTTCCGTCTTTATTAATGGTTACATCAATCCGGTCACCAAATCCAGACAAGGCCTCATCGACAGCATTATCGACGATTTCCCAGACAAGGTGGTGGAGACCAGCACCGTCAGTCGATCCGATATACATCCCTGGACGTTTACGGACCGCATCCAACCCTTCTAACACCTGAATGGCATCATCATTATAATTGTTAATATTGATTTCCTTTTTTGACACAAGGAACCTCCTATTTGTTCATCTTTACTATTTTACAGGTTTTCTAGGGATTTTGCAAAGTTTTTCTAGTTAAAAAGCCTATTCCCAAGTATTTTTAGCAAAAACATCACCTAGTTATACCAAAAAAAGAAACCAAGATAAAAATCTTAGTTTTCTTTTCCTTTAATTTGATTTGTAGTCACATCTTCACCAAACCATTTCTTGCTTATTTCTTGGAATTTACCTTCTTGATAGAGTTCTTCAAAAGCTTTATTCAAATTTGCTAACAAGGTCTTATCAGCTGGTCTCACACCAACTGCAAAAGACTCACTCTCAAAACCAGCAGGAAAAATCTCATACTTGTCTAAAATTCCTTCAGTTTCAAGATAATAATTGGCGTACACACGGTCAATTAAAAGGGCATCAATCCGATCATTTTGCAAGTCAATCAAAGCTTCGTTAAAACTCTGATATTGGTTGGCTTTTTGATCTTTTACAATGTTTTTCAAGAGTTCTGGCTGAGCTTCGAAATCTATATAACCAGAAGATCCTGCCTGGGCACCCAAAACCTTGCCTGTCATATCAGACACTGATTGTATATTCTGAGATTTCTTAGAGACTAGAACCTGCTGATTTTCCATGTAAGGAATGGTAAAAGCAACCTTCTCACGGCGTTCATCAGTCGCTGAATATCCATTCCAGATAGCATCAATAGTGCCGTTTTGAAGTTCGGTTTCCTTCATGTCCCAATCAATGGGTTGAAACTGTACCTTGAAACCAAGTTTCTCAGAAACAGCCTGTGCTAAATCAATGTCAAATCCAGCATATTGCCCATTCTTTTCTTCAAAGCCCATGGGAACAAAGGTATTGTCAAACCCGATGGTAATGGTACCCTGTTCTTGGTATTTGTCCCAATTATCGACTTTGGGATCACTAGCTTTTTGTGTGCATCCTACCAGGAAAAAAGCCAGAAAGAATACAAAAACAAGGCTGATTTTCTTTCGATTCATAGATACCTCCTACTTAGGCTCTACTTTGAGAATCTGGTCAGCAATATTCTCTGCAAACTGGAGATCGTGAGTCACAACAATCTGAGTCATGCCTAATTCTCGATTTTGTAGAATCAGTTTTTCAACCTCGAGACGCAACTCAGGGTCAAGGGCTGAAGTTGGTTCGTCATAGCCAATCACTTCAGGATCTATCATCATAGCACGCGCTAAGGCAACCCGTTGCTTTTGACCACCAGATAATGAGAATGGATAAGCATCCGCATGAGCTTCGAGCCCCAGACGAGCGAGTAAGTCGGTTGCCTTCTTCTTGGCATCTGCTTCAGACATGCCCATAGTCTTGATGGGTGACAAAATCAAGTTCTCAATAACGGATAAGTGAGGAAATAGCTGAAAATCTTGAAACACAAAACCTAATAAGTGACGCTTTTCAAGTTCATCCAAAGGTAGGGATTCTCCATTATAAAAAATCTCACCTGAATCAATGGTTTCAAGTCCAGCCAACATTCTAAGCAAGGTTGTCTTCCCACCACCAGAAGGTCCAACAATAGCCAAAATCTGCTTTTCAGGAATTGTTAAATTGAAATTGGATAAAATTTCTTTTTTTCCAAACTTTTTGCTGATATTTTTTAACTCTAACATGGATAATCTCCTATCTATAGTAGCTAAACTTTTTCTCAAGTTTCTTAGCTAGGATTGTAACGATACCAATCATAAGCAGATAGATAGCTCCTGCTAGAAACATTGGAATCAAGCTCGCATCACGATTGGCGGCTGTACGACTAGCTAGGATTAAATCTGAAATACCGAGTGCATAGACCAAAGAAGTATCTTTAACCAAACTCATAACCTCGTTAAATACACTTGGTAAAACAATCTTAGTTACTTGTGGCAAGATAATATAGCGGACGGTATCGATAGGTTTGAATTTCAAAACCTTAGCTGCTTCATATTGTCCTTGAGGAATCGTTGCAATCCCTCCACGGAATATTTCTGCAAAATAGGCTGCATAATTAAACGTAAAGGCAATAATCGCTGCTGGCACCCGATCAAGTCGAATTCCGATACTTGGGAGGACATAATAAATAAAAATCAACTGCAAGAGCAATGGTGTACCACGCATCACCCAGATATAAACATCAATCATGTAATGGAGGGGTTTCCAATGGACCTGTAAGCAAAAGGCAACCAAAATACCTAAAGGAATTGAAAAGAGTAAGACCAGTGCAAATACTTGTAAAGTCATTGTCGCACCGCTCAATAAACTAGGTAATATCTCAAATAAGTAAGACATATTCCACCTCCTAAAAATAATTGTTCCTATTATAGCATAAATAAACACAAAATCAAGTTTTCAGAAATTTTCATGAATTTTTAAAACTTTAGCCTTTATTTTTGAATAAAAATAGTACTCATGAAAAACTTATCAACTTTGGCAAAGTATCAGATGTCACAGCTAGTAAACAGATTCAGTTCCGTTTCTCTCCTAATTCATGGTATAATAGAAACATGATGACAATAGTATTATTAATTTTAGCTTATTTATTGGGTTCAATTCCTTCAGGCTTGTGGATTGGACAAATATTCTTTAACATCAATCTAAGAGAACATGGATCTGGGAATACTGGAACGACCAATACCTTCCGAATCTTAGGCAAAAAAGCTGGAATGGCAACCTTTGTAATTGATTTCTTTAAAGGTACTTTGGCCACTCTACTTCCACTAATCTTCCATGTGCAGGGAGTTTCACCAATCGTCTTTGGGCTTTTAGCAGTCATCGGCCACACCTTCCCTATCTTTGCCAAATTTAAGGGTGGTAAGGCTGTTGCAACCAGCGCAGGAGTTATTTTTGGTTTTGCTCCTCTCTTTTGCCTTTACCTTGCAGTCATTTTCTTTGGAATTCTTTATCTAGGAAGTATGATTTCCCTCTCTAGTATCTCTGCTGCTATTGCTGCAATTATTGGCGTCCTTCTGTTTCCTCTCTTTGGATTTATTTTAACTAGTTATGACCTACTTTTTACTGTGATTATTATTGGTCTTGCAAGTCTAGTAATTGTACGCCACAAGGACAATATCAAACGTATCCAAAATAAAACAGAAAATCTCATTCCTTGGGGACTTAACCTAACGCACCAAGAACCAAAAAAATAAAACGTCAGTTTCAACTGACGTTTTTTTCTGTTATTTAGACTTGATATAGTTGATACCATCTGCCTTCGGCGCAACAGCTTTACCAAAGAAGGCTGCTAGGACGACAATGGTCAAGAGGTATGGTGCGATTTGCAAGTAAACGGCTGGTACTCCTTGCAAGAATGGAAGCTGAGAACCGATAACTGCCAAACTTTGTGATAGCCCAAAGAAAAGACTTGAAAGCATAGCACCAACAGGATTCCATTTACCAAAGATCATGGCTGCAAGAGCGATAAAGCCAGGTCCTACGATAGTTGTAACTGAGAAGTTGACGGAGATTGACTGAGCGTAAATAGCTCCTCCGATTCCTCCAAGGAAGCCTGAAATCACAACTCCAAGATATCTCATCTTGTAGACATTGATACCCAAAGTATCTGCTGCTTGTGGGTGTTCACCAACTGAACGAAGGCGAAGTCCAAAGCGAGTCTTAAAGAGGATAAACCAAGCTAGGAATGAGAAAGCAATTGCTAGGTAACCTAGTAGACTAGTTGACTTGAAGAAGATATCTCCGATAACAGGGATATTAGCTAATACCGGGAAGTCAAAACGACCAAAAGTTTGCGTTAAGTTATCCGTTTGTCCCTTATTATAAAGCACCTTCACCAAGAAAACTGCCAAGGCTGGCGCCATCAAGTTAAGCACAGTACCACTGACGACATGGTCTGCACGGAAATGAACTGTAGCTACTGCGTGAACGAGCGAGAAGATAGCTCCGACTAATCCACCAACTAGAAGAGCTAACCAAGGAGTTAATGCTCCCAAATCTTGAGCAAATTCAAGGTTAAAAACAACTCCAGAAAAGGCACCCATGACCATGATTCCTTCAAGACCAACGTTAACAACTCCACCACGTTCTGAGAAAACTCCTCCGATACTTGTGAAAATAAGTGGTGCTGCATAAATCAACATCGAAGAAACCATAAGGGTTAACATTGTTGTAATCGACATCCTTATTTACCTCCTTTAAGTTGTCTTCTTGGTTTGACAAAGCGTTCGATGATGTAGTGAACGCTGACAAAGAAGATAATTGAGGCTGTAACGATACTTACAAGCTCAGATGGTACTTGTGCAGCATTCATACCAGGGGCTCCAACTTGAAGAACACTGAAAAGGAAGGCTGCAAATAGAATTCCAACTGGTGAGTTTGAAGCAAGTAGGCTTACTGCCATACCGTTAAATCCTATTGCCAATGATGAACCTTGAACATAAACGTTTTGGAAGGTACCAAGTCCTTCTACTGCGCCACCAAGTCCTGCAAGCGCACCAGAAATAATCATTGATAGAATAATGGTACGTTTTGCAGAAATACCTGCATATTCAGAAGCATTTGGGTTTAATCCAACTGCACGAATTTCAAAACCAAGAGTTGTCTTCTTAAGCATGAACCAGATAACCGCTACTGCTATAATAGCAAAGAAAATTCCAATGTTCATACGAGAATTTCCAGTTAACTCAGCAAGCCATGGTGTCTGATAGGTTGCATTTGCACTAACACGAATGGATGAGTCAGTACTTTGCATGATTTCTTTAGGGAAGTGATGAATAAAGGCATTGCCCACATAAAGAACAATGTAGTTCATCATGATGGTTACAATAACTTCAGATGTCCCAAGGTAGGCTCTTAAAATACCAGGAATAGCACCAACGATTCCTCCTGCAACTAAGGCAATTACAATCGTCGCAAGAATCATCAATGGTCGTGGCAAATCTGGGAAAGAGAGGGCGAACCAGCCACTCATAACCCAACCTGCGAGAGCTTGTCCTGGAAGACCAACGTTAAAGAAACCAGCACGACTTGCAACTGCAAATCCAAGGGCAATCAGAATTAAAGGTCCCATAGCACGGAAGATTTCACCGATTCCACGAACACTACCAAATGCTGTGTAGAACAGTTCTTCATAGCCCCAGATAGCATCGTAGCCGAAAATCCACATGACGATGGCTCCGAGTAGAATTCCTAAAATAACAGAAATCAAAGGAACCGAAATTTGTTGTAATTTTTTAGACATCACTCTTCTCCTTTTCCAATTCACCACCAGCCATCAAGACACCAAGCTCTTGCTTGTTGGTTGTTTCTGGCGTTACAATCCCTTGAATCTTACCATCATGGATAACAGCAATTCTATCAGAGACATTTAGAATCTCATCTAGTTCAAAGCTGACTACAAGGACAGCTTTCCCATTATCACGCTCTTGAATCAAGCGTTTGTGAATGTACTCAATAGCACCGACGTCCAAACCACGAGTAGGTTGACTGACGATTAGGAGATCAGGATTTCGATCGACTTCTCGAGCGATAATTGCTTTTTGTTGATTTCCTCCAGAAAGAGCTGATGCTGGAACAATCTCACTAGCAGCACGCACATCGAATTCTTGCATTAACTGTTTAGCGTACCCGATGATATTGGTGTAGTTTAAGATTCCCTTCTTGCTAAGAGGTTCCTTATAGTAGGTTTGAAGAGCGATATTTTCAGAAATCATCATTTCTAAAACTAAACCATCACGGTGGCGATCTTCTGGAACGTGGCCTACACTCATTTCTGTAATTTGACGAGGGTGTAAACCTACGATAGACTGGCCTTTCAACTCCACGCTACCAGACTCAATCTTACGAAGACCAGTGATAGCTTGGATTAATTCAGATTGACCATTTCCATCAATACCGGCAATTCCGACAATCTCACCAGCTCGAACATCGAGTGAGAGATTTTTAACAGCAGGAACACCACGGTTTTCGTTTACTACTAGGTCTTTAATAGACAGAATAACTTCTTTAGGTTGAGCTTCCTGTTTCTCAGTTTTAAAGGAAACAGAACGTCCTACCATCATCTCAGCTAAGTCAGCATTAGTCGCACCAGCAATCTCAACTGTTTCAATAGATTTACCACGACGGATAACTGTAACACGGTCAGATACAGCACGAATCTCATCCAACTTATGGGTAATCAAGATAATTGATTTACCTTCTTTAACCAAGTTCTTCATGATAGCCATCAACTCATCAATTTCTGATGGCGTCAAAACAGCAGTAGGTTCGTCAAAGATAAGAATATCAGCTCCACGATAAAGTGTCTTTAGGATTTCAACACGTTGTTGAGCGCCGACAGAGATGTCTGCAACTTTGGCAGAAGGATTCACAGCAAGGCCATAACGTTCAGACAACTCATTGATTTCTCGAGTTGCACGAGCAATATCTAGCACACCATTTTTGGTCAATTCACTCCCCAAAATGATATTTTCAGCAACAGTGAAAGCTTCTACCAACATAAAGTGTTGGTGGACCATCCCAATTCCTAAGCTAGCCGCTTTTGATGGCGAATCTAGCTTTACAACTTGACCGTTGACCACAATTTCACCACTAGTTGGTTCTAGAAGCCCCGCTAGCATGTTCATAAGAGTGGACTTACCAGCTCCATTTTCTCCTAAAAGTGCATGAATTTCACCTTTACGAAGTTCAAGGTTAATCTTGTCGTTAGCGACAAATTCACCAAAAACTTTGGTAATTTCACGCATTTCAATGACATTTTCGTGTGCCATGTGCTCTTCCTTTCAGAGTTTTATTTTGTTTCAATAAAACCTACTAAAGAAACTTAGCAAGCTCTATTGAGACAAAACCATTTGTCTCAATTCTTAAAGAAGCGGCCACTGGCCGCTTCCTAAGAAATGACTTCCTTCAATTATTTTTCAGGAACTTTGATGCTACCATCAAGGATTTTAGCTTTTGCATCTTCAACAGCTTTTTTACCTTCTTCAGAAAGGTTTGTCACTGCCAAGTCAACACCTTTATCCTTCAATGAGTAAACGATAACTTGACCGCCAGGGAATTCACCTTTTTCAGTCTTGTTTGAGATATCTTGAACTGTTGTTCCAACTTGTTTCAATGTAGAAGCAAGCACGAAGTTAGCTTCTTTACCGTCTTTAGAAGTGTATTTACCTTCATCAACTTGGTCACGGTCTACACCGATAACCCAAACTTTTTCGTCTTCATTTTTACTTTCGTTCAATGATTTAGCTTCAGAGAAGACACCTGCTCCAGTACCACCAGCTGCTTGGTAGATAACGTCTGCACCGGCAGCGTATTGAGCTGCAGCGATTGTTTTACCTTTAGCCGCATCACCAAATGATCCAGCATAGTCTACTTGAACCTTGATAGATGGGTCAACTGACTCAACACCAGCTTTAAAACCAGCTGCGAAACGAGAAATAACTTCAGATTCCATACCACCTACAAAACCAACCTGTTTAGTTTTTGTAGTTTTAGCAGCTGCAACACCTGCAAGGTAAGCTGCTTCGTTGTCTGCGAAAGTAACGCTAGCAACGTTCTTTTGATCTTTAATCACATCGTCAATCAAAACATAGTTTTTATCTGAATGTTCTTTTGCTGCTTCTTCAACAGCGTTGTGAAGGGCAAAACCAACACCGAAAATCAAGTTGTAGCTTCCAGCTGCTTGGTTCAAGTTGTTAGCGTAATCAGCTTCACTTGTTGATTGGAAGTAAGTGTAACCATTGTCTTTTGAAAGGTTGTGTTCTTTACCCCAAGCTTGAAGACCTTCCCAAGCTGATTGGTTAAATGATTTATCATCAACACCACCAGTATCTGTAACGATAGCTGCTTTAGTCTTCACATCAGAAGAAGATGAAGCTGCGTTACGAGAAGAGCGATTACCACATGCAGCAAGTCCAAATGCTGCTACTGCAACTAGACCAAGGCCTAGCCATTGTTTCTTGTTCATTACTGAACCTCCTAAATAAGATGCGCAACTAAGTTGCAAGTATGGATTGATTGGTCACAAGGACCCTTGCCACTCAGAGAGTGACACAGACTATTGTAAGTCTGTAAAAGAATATGGAAGTAATTCCCCGACCGTCATCTCGACCGTCGTTTTATCTTTGGCGACTAGAGTCACCTTTAGATCTGGTTTAAAAAATTCGACCATAACTTGGCGACAAGCACCGCAAGGCGAAATTGGTTTTTCAGTTTGACCATAGACAATCAATTCTGAAAAGTCTCGTTGTCCTTCAGAGACCGCCTTAAAGATTGCAGTTCTTTCGCCACAGTTGGTCAAGGGGTAGCTAGCATTTTCAATGTTAACCCCTGTATAGATACTTCCGTCCTTGGCTACCAAAACAGCGCCAATCGGAAAATGTGAATAGGGAACGTAAGCTTTCTTACTAGTTTCAATCGCTAATTCAATCAACTCAGTAGTCGCCATCAGCTAATTCTCCTTTTAAGATTGCAACACCAGAAGATGTTCCAATTCGAGTAGCTCCTGCTTCAACAAAGGCAACTGCATCTGCATAAGAACGAGCTCCACCAGCTGCTTTGACCCCCATATCAGGACCAACTGTCTGACGCATTAATTGAACATCTGGCAAAGTTGCTCCACCTGTTGAGAAACCTGTAGAAGTCTTGACAAAGTCTGCACCAGCTTTTTGAGCAAGTTGGCAAGCCAGAACTTTTTCTTCATTCGTTAACAAACAAGCTTCAATAATAACCTTAACCAATTTGTCTCCACTTGCTTCAACAACTGCTCGAATATCTGATTCGACCAAGTCAGCATTCCCAGACTTAAGCGCTCCAACATTGATAACCATATCAATCTCATCAGCACCATTTTGGATGGCTTCTTTGGTTTCATAGGCTTTGACAGCTGAAGTTGTAGCTCCAAGAGGAAAACCTACAACTGTACAAACCTTGACATCAGTATCTGTTAGACCTGCTTTTGCATGCGAAACCCAGCAAGGATTCACACAAACACTGGCAAAATCGTACTCTCTTGCTTCAGATAGCAAACGATCGATTTGTTGTTCGGTTGCATCTTGTTTTAAAAGCGTATGATCAATGTATTTATTTAATTTCATTTCGGATTTTCCTTAAATTAGGAGATAATTTCGATGATTTCACGCATTTTTAGCGTTTCATCACTCATTTTAATTTTAACATATTTTTGGAAATCTGTAACTAGTTCCGGAGAAATTTTGCCATTTGCATATACTTTTGCGACAATTTCACCTTTTTTGACTGATTCTCCAACTTTCTTCTCAAAAACAATTCCTGTTTCATAATCAAGAGCATCTGTTTTGACTGCACGACCAGCACCTAATCTCATAGCGAAAAGACCGAACTCCATGGCTGGCAGTGACTCAATAACACCATCTTCATGAGCAGGAATTTCTACCACATGATCAACTGTTACAGGTCGATAAAGATCTTCTAAATCTCCACCTTGAGCGAGGACCATCGCTTCGAATTTCTTGAGGGCCTGACCATTTTCAAGATGTTGCCTTACTTCCTCAACTGTTTTTTCAACATTTGCCAGAGAAAGCATAATCTGAGCTAACTCACAGATAAAGTGACTAATATCCTCGCGTCCTTTACCCTGAAGAATTTCTAGTGCTTCTAGAATTTCCAAGCGATTCCCAATGGCACGTCCCAAAGGTTGACTCATATCCGTAATGACTGCTACTGTCTTGCGACCAACAGCTTTTCCGAGATTCACCATGGTTTGAGCCAGTTCTCGCGCCTCGTCGACTGTTTTCATAAAGGCACCTTCACCGACAGTAACATCCAGCAAAATAGCATCCGACCCAGCTGCAATCTTTTTACTCATGACAGAACTAGCAATCAAGGGGATGGTATCAACTGTTGCTGTCACATCACGTAGTGCATAGAGCAACTTATCCGCTTTGACTAGTTGGTCAGATTGACCAATAACTGAAACCCCGATATCCTGAACCTGTTTGATAAAGTCATCCTGACTGCGTTCGACTTGAAATCCTTTAATGGACTCTAATTTATCAATTGTTCCACCTGTGTGCCCCAGACCTCTACCACTCATCTTTGCAACTGGTACGTCAAAACTAGCTACCAAGGGTGCTAGGATTAAAGTTACCTTGTCACCAACACCACCCGTAGAGTGTTTATCAACCTTGATACCTTCAATAGCAGATAAATCAAATTCCTGACCTGTCTTGACCATGTTCATAGTCAAATCGGAAATCTCTCTAGTGGTCATACCTTTAAAATATACAGCCATAGCAAAAGCAGACATTTGATAATCTGGAACAGTTCCAGCTACATAGCCTTCTACCAACCATTGGATTTCATTGGAACTGAGTTCTTGTCCGTCTCTTTTTTTCTGGATTAGATCTACTGCTCTCATTCTTTCACACTTCTAAGGATATAATATCCCTTGTCTTTCTTCACAACCTCACAATTACCAAAGACTTCTTCCATCTTGTTTTTGGCACTAGGAGCTCCTTGTTTTTTCTGGATAACAATGGTCAAATCTCCACCATCCATAAGATAATCAATACTTTTCTCGATGATTTCATGAACGACCTGCTTGCCTGCACGAATGGGCGGATTCGAAATGACATGATCGAATTGACCTTCTACCTGCTCATAAATATTGGACTGGAAGATAGTCGCTTGAACATTGTTTTTTACTGCATTTTGCTGGGCTAAATCCAGGGCACGATTATTGATATCCACCATGGTCGCTTGGGCACCATAAGCTTTAACCAAAGACAAACCTATTGGACCGTAGCCACAACCAACATCAAGGATTTTTTCATCTTTTTCGACATCTAGACACCTTAACAATAACTGACTTCCGAAATCAATCATTTTTTTACTAAAGACACCAGCATCTGTCAAAAAGGTCATCTTTTGCCCAAGTAGCTCAACTCTAAGTTCATGAACATCATGGGCTGCATCTGGATTTTCTGCATAATACATTTTACTCATAGTTTCATTTTACCACATAAATAAGTTAATTGTAAATCGTTTACATGACAACCAAGGCTTCTCTTTGTCATTAATTCGTAGGAAAATAATATAAGTTGAATTTCCTTTTAGGGACCGAGCAAGTAAGAACCCAATGCCATAGTGATAGCAAAGGAAAAAATACAGGCTAGACCAAACAAGAAAAGCCACCATTTTCTTGTTAAAATGGCGAGAATCAAGTAGATAAAACCAATGATTGGTAGCAAGAACAACAAGACAAAGGCAGACCAACTACAGGTTTGACTTCCTAAACTCACAGTAAACTCAATTAAAGTCGGAGATAACCACAGAATCACAATCAGTAAGCTAGTCAGTTTTAGGATTTTATCATTCACCACTAGTCTCATAACATCACCTCTTTTGATGTTTATTCTACCTCTATTCTAACAAAGAAAGCGCTTTTTCTCAAATGATTCAGATGTCTTTCTTTGTAAATTATGGTATACTGAGATATCAAACGAGGAAATTTTATGACCAACGAATTTATACATTATGAAAAAATCAGTCGCGGAACTTGGCAATCTTTACATCGTAAGACAACACCTCCTTTAACCGAGGAGGAATTGGATTCGATTAAGAGTTTTAATGACCAGATTAGTCTCCAAGATGTAACAGATATTTACCTGCCGCTAGCTCATCTGATTCAAATCTACAAACGCTCCAAAGAAGACCTAGCCTTTTCAAAAGGGATTTTCCTCCAAAGGGAGAGTAAAAATCAGCCATTTATTATCGGAATTTCAGGTAGTGTCGCTGTTGGCAAATCAACTACTAGCCGACTCTTACAAATTTTGCTTTCCCGTATTTTTCCAGAAGCAAGTGTTGAATTAGTGACAACTGATGGCTTTCTGTATCCTAACAGCATCTTAAATGAGCGAAACATCCTAAACCGAAAAGGTTTCCCTGAGAGTTATGATATGGAAAGCTTGCTCGATTTCCTTGATCAACTTAAAAACGGTCAGGATGTAGATATCCCCGTTTATTCTCACGAAATCTACGATATCGTACCTGATAAAACACAAAGAGTTCAAGCAGCAGATTTTGTCATTGTAGAAGGTATTAATGTCTTTCAAACACCACATAACAGCCGTCTTTATATTACAGACTTCTTCGATTTTTCAATCTATGTAGATGCTGCAGTCGAGGATATCGAGAGCTGGTATTTGGACCGTTTCTTGAAACTTCTTAGCTTTGCACAAGATGATCCAAACAACTATTACTATCGTTTCACCCAGCAACCAATTAGTGAAGTCAAAGATTTTGCCCATCAGGTTTGGACAAGTATTAATTTGACCAATCTACAAAACTACATCGAACCAACCAGAAATCGGGCTGAAGTCATTCTTCATAAATCTAAAAATCATGAAATTGATGAAATTTATTTAAAAAAGTGATTTCCCCTTGTCAAAATAATAGTTTTCAGATATAATGGTATAGTTAGTAAATATGGAGGTAAGAACATTGGCAAACATTAAATCAGCTATCAAACGCGCTGAATTGAACGTTAAACAAAACGAAAAGAACTCAGCTCAAAAATCAGCTATGCGTACTGCTATCAAAGCTTTTGAAGCAAACCCATCTGAAGAACTTTACCGTGCTGCTAGCTCAGCCATCGATAAAGCAGAAACTAAAGGTTTGATCCACAAGAATAAAGCTAACCGTGATAAAGCACGTCTTGCAGCTAAACTTGGTTAATCTTTAACTGGATACAAAATGAGCTCTTCGGAGCTTTTTTTGTACACATTTTTCTGGAGGTTATCATGAAAATTGCTATTATAGGATATTCAGGCTCAGGTAAATCTACTCTGGCAGAAAAACTTTCCAGCTACTACTCCATTCCTAAACTCCATATAGACCGATTGCAATTTCAGCCTGGGTGGCAAGATAGCGACCACGATTGGATGTTAAAGGAGATGAAGACTTTCCTTTCTAAACATGAGGATTGGGTTATCGACGGCAACTATAGCTGGTGTTGCTACGAGGAAAGAATGGAGCAAGCTGATCAGATTATCTTTTTAAACTTCTCAGCATGGAATTGTTTAGCAAGAGCCTTTAAACGCTATCTAAGATACAGAGGAAAAGTTAGAGAAAGTATGGCAGACGGTTGTCCTGAACGTTTTGACTGGGAGTTTATCCGCTGGATTCTTTGGGATGGACGAACGAAAAATGCAAAGGATAGATACCAATACTTAAACAAAACATACCCTAAGAAGATGCGCATTCTCCATTCTCAAGCAGAGATTGATTATTTCTTGCAATCTCTTAAAAAATAGACGATAGAGCAACATTTCATTAAGGTCACAGTATGGACTGAATGACTAAAAAAGGAAGATTTTCATTCAGAAAATCTTCCTTTTGTGTTTCCTTTTATTCAGCAATCAATGTTTCCAAACCAACCTTCATCATATCAGTGAAGGTGTTTTGACGTTCTTCTGCCGTAGTGTCTTCTTCTGGATTGACCAAGCTATCAGAAATGGTCATGATAGCAAGGGCATCGACATGGTGTTGAGCAGCAAGATAGTAAAGAGCTGCTGCTTCCATTTCTACAGCTTTCACACCCCATTTACCAAGCTCGATGTTCTTTTCACCATAGTTTGAATAGAAAACGTCTGATGACAAGACATTTCCGACGTGAGTAGTCATACCAAGGCCTTTGGCAATATGGTAAGCCTTATCTAAGAGATCAAAGCTAGCGATTTGTGGGAAATCGTATTGAGGCCAATCGTTACGGATAATGTTTGAGTTGGTTGCAGCTGCTTGAGCCAAGACCAATTCACGGACGTGAACATCCTCATTCAAAGATCCAGCCGTTCCTACACGGATCAATTTCTTCACTCCGTAGTCAACAATCAACTCGCGCGCATAAATAGAGATGGATGGCATCCCCATCCCAGTTCCCATAACAGATACACGGTGACCTTTGTAAGTACCTGTGTAACCAAACATGTTACGAACTTCGTTAAAGCAAACAGCATCTTCAAGAAAACTCTCAGCGATAAATTTTGCACGAAGAGGATCCCCAGGAAGAAGAATTTTATCAGCAATTTCACCTTGCTTAGCAGCAATATGGATAGACATAGTATAAGATACCAAACCCGTCAAAAAGCGAAGGGAAAATAGGAGTTGGGCGCAGTGAGCGATGCTCGCTAGACCAACTATCTTTTTCCCACTGCTTTTAGAGTGGGTTCAATTCCTTTCTTTTTTAATTTTGATGATTTAGAGGAGAGTAACTCGTATTCAGTTCAGCGAATACGATTAACCCATCCTTTCTGTGTATTTTATAGAGAAAAGCTTTTCGCTTTTATTCAAATCTGAACACATGCTCTACCTTTCTTTATTAAATGATATTGATTATAAGTCAAAAATATATTTTGGATTAGAAAAACTAGAGTATTCTTATTAATTTTCTATTATCCTTATCTTTGGTCGTAAGTATTTCTCCCAAGGGATTCGGTCCAACATTTTAGCAAAACTAAATGCCAAGTATGCAGTCACCAAAAGAAAAGGTATAGCCTCTAATGATTGACCAGTGAACCCAATCACCAATCCAGTTGCAGATAAGGGAGCCTTCAAGGTCACTGCTAAAAAACAAACCGAACCTAATAGCAAGACTGCTGGCTGGTAGCCACTACCTAAAATCATGGTCAAGAGTGCAGCTCCTGCAATCCCCAAGGCAAAAGATGGGGTCAAGGTACCGCCATAGGCACCTGCCCAAAGGGTAACTAAAACGACCAAGGCTTTCAAGACAAATAAGAGGATTACCGTCTTGGCATTACTGCCGTTTAAAATCTCCTGAGCCATCATACGCCCGTTACCAAGTAGATGAGGCAAATGGATAGCCAATCCAACAAGGAAAAGGAATGTTACCGGCAGAGTATAGAGTATCCGCTTGTCCTTTATTCTCTTTGAAGAAGCTTGTTTGTTGAAGCGACTAAAAAGCCAAGCGAGTGGAGTCAGGAAAAGAACTAATAAGGGAACAAGCCACATATCACCTAGTGGCCAAGTCATGGCTGGAATCTGGTAGAGAGCATGATCTGAAACAACAAAGCCTGCTGTAAAAGCTGATACATATGTAGTCAGACCGACCAAGAAAAAACGTTTGACAGATATAGCAATTCCCAAGGTTTCAAAAACGAAAAACACACTCGTTAATGGAACCTGATAGACAGCCGCTAAACCCGCGCCAGCTCCACAGGCAATGAGAAAGATTTGGTCCTTCACGGAGAGAGAAAAAATATTGGCAATAGGTCTTGCAAATAAAGCTCCAATCTCCCGCGGCGCAGCTTCCTTACCGATAGGCGCTCCGCCTCCAACTGCAACAATCTGCCAAATTGAATGAACTAGCTGTTTTAAAAAATGAAGATTGTATTGTGATGTTTCATCTTTCATCTGCGCTTTGATGGAAAAAATCTTTGCTTTTCTTTGCAAGAAATACCAGACCAAGGCAGAACTGACACCCACGATGATTAAACTGATGCCTATCCGTGATGAGGCAACACCATCTGTCAAGAATCCAGTGGTATGCTCTGTCTGACCAAAAGCAATCCCTTCAACCAGCTCTAAAAGATAATGGAGCAAAATTCCGAATATGCCTGAAACTAACCCTAGCATGATGACCGCTAGAACTAATTTGAGGTTATATGGGATTTTCTGAAGACTCCTCCTCAACTCATGTACCATGATTATAATTCAGCAAGAATCGCTTTCAGCAATCCTTTGAAGTCGCCTTTGACGCGTTCAGTTACTTCTACAACTTCTTCGTGGTTGAGTTCTTCTTGGAAACCTGCAGCATGGTTAGTGATACATGAAATTCCTAGAACTTTCATGCCTGAGTGGGCTGCCACAATAACTTCAGGAACAGTAGACATACCAACTGCATCTGCTCCCAATGTCTTATAGGCACGAATTTCTGCTGGGGTTTCATAAGTCGGACCTGTTACACCAATATAGACACCTTCATCAAGCTTGATACCAAGTTTCTTAGCCACTTCATGGGCAGTAGCACGATATTCTGGAGTGTAGGCTTTAGACATATCTGGGAAACGTGGACCAAAATCATCCAAGTTTTCACCCATCAATGGGTTTTGCCCCGTCATATTGATATGGTCTGAGATAGCCATCAAGGTACCAGGCCCAAATCCAATACCTCCAGCTGCATTGGTTACAATGACACCTTCGCATCCAAGAACTTTCATCACACGTACTGGGAAAGTCACGACTTCAAGAGGATTTCCTTCATAGAAATGGAAACGACCTTGAAGAACCAAGACTTTACGTCCAGCAAGATCACCATAAACCAATTTACCAGCATGTCCGACTACTGTGGATTGACCCCAGTTTGGAATGTCAGAGTAGTCTACTACGACTGCATTTTCGATTTCTTCAGCCAATTCTCCAAGACCTGAACCAAGGATCAAACCGAACTCAGGAGCTTCGATTCCTTTGCCCTTCAAAAATGCTGCTGTTTCATTGATTTTATTTAATAATGTCATTAGGTATCTCCTTCTTTATGTTTTAAAAATTGACCAATTTTGTCAAAGGTATTAGCGTTACGAATGGTAATATTGCGATAGAAAGGCATCTTAAGCAAGTGCTTGTGATAAGCTGTTTTAGAGTAGCTAGCTTCTGACAATTTACCCCAGAAGATCCCTAATTTCCCAAAATGAAGCACTTCATCGACCAGTTCCAAACTGTTCACTTTCTCGATGGCTTGATCCACATCCAAGCCCTCAGTGTAAAAGAGCACATCCTTTCGAGCCATCTCATGATTCCACCAATCAGGAAGATTTCTAAGCTCCTTTTCATAGTCTTCAAGACTCAGCAAGGAAAAACTCTGAATAAATGGATAGCGTCTTTCAAAGAAAGCCTGTAAATTCTCTATTAATTTAGTTCTAGGCACAATGCTATTAAAGAAAATATTGCCACTATTGATGTAGGTTGCTACATTTTCTAATCCCAACTCCGTCAATTCTTGACGCAATTGAGCCATGACCACCTTGTTCTTTCCACCGACATTAATTCCCCTAACAAGTAGAGCGTAGCGAATCATCTTAAACTAATTTATCTAAGAAACTTTCACCGATCATGGCTTTTTCAACACCAAAGTTCTCTGCAATCGTTGCTGAGATGTCAGCGAAGTGTCCAACTGGAATTAATCCATTGCCTTTAAAGGATGGACTGTATGCCAAAAGTGGAATATATTCACGAGTATGGTCAGTACCAGCGTAGGTTGGGTCATTTCCGTGGTCAGCAGTAATTAAAAGAAGATCGTCTTCTCTCATTGCTGCCATAATTTCTGGCAAGCGCTCATCAAATTCATGCAAACAATCACGATAGCCGTGTGGATCACGACGGTGTCCATATAAAGCATCAAAGTCTACCAAGTTTGTGAAGGAGAACCCTTTTTCAAATTCAGGAAGTCCCATAGTCTTCAATAGTGTATCAATTCCATGACTATTTGACTTATTGTGACCCATATCGTGGTTGATACCAGCACCGTTGAAGATATCGTTAATCTTACCAACTGCATATGTATCAATACCGGCTTCATTCAATTTGTCCAATACAGTTGGAGCAAATGGAGATACAGCCAAGTCACGACGGTTAGCCGTACGAGTGAAGTTTCCAGGCTCACCAACATAAGGACGAGCAATAATACGTCCGAGAAGAGCTGGACGCTCTAAAGTAATCGAACGAGCGTATTCACAGATACGGTAGAGTTCATCCAAAGGAATAACGTCTTCGTGGGCAGCAATCTGCAAAACTGGATCAGCAGATGTATAGATAATCAACTCCCCAGTTTCCATCTGACGTGGTCCAAAATCGTCGATAACAGCTGTTCCTGAGTAAGGTTTGTTGGCTTCGCGGATGACCTTGCGACCTGAGAATTCTTCGATTTTTGTCAAGATTTCTTCTGGGAATCCATTCCAGAAAGTATCAAACGGTTCTGTAATATTAAGACCCATGATTTCCCAGTGACCTGTCATGGTATCTTTACCTAGTGATACCTCTTCAAGCTTAGTCGCATAACCTGTTGGATTGCTCTCAGCTGGAACAGTCTTCAAGGCTTGTTCACGAGGAATATTCCCAAGACCAAGTTTTGCCATATTTGGAACATTCAAACCTACTGATTTTGAAATGTGTCCAAGCGTGTCTGATGCACCATCAGGAACACCAGCGTTGACAAAATTATGAGCATCTGGTGCTGCACCGATTCCTACAGAATCTAGTACCACCAAGTGAATACGATTAAATTTTGGCATAGTGTGTCTCCTTTTTATTTTGATTATTTTGCTTTTGTTGAAGTTAAAATCTGAACGCCCTCTTGTCCAGCAACGATGACCTTATCCACCATTTGGTTAAACAAGCCATGCTCGACGACACCAACGACATGGTCCAATTCTTGTCCAAGAGCAATTGGGTCTTCAATCACTTCCAAGGCGAGGTCGATGATAAAGTTCTGCATATCCGTCACAAAACGTTGACCATCTTTTTCACGAAAGCTCGGTTTATAGCCAGCTCGCTCAAATCGACGGAAGACCTGTTCGGCACCATATTGAACAACCTCTACAGGTAATTTAAAGGCACCGAGTTTCTCTACTAACTTACTTTCATCAACTACCCAGATATATTCTTTAGATGGAGTTGCGACAACCTTTTCCATGAGAAGGGCCCCACCACCGCCTTTGATTCCGTTAAACTGACTGTCTACTTCATCTGCACCATCAACTGTCAGGTCTACAAAGTCCACTTGATCAATTGACTTAAGAGGAATATTGAGTCCTTCTGCCTGCTTGCTGGTCACACTAGAAGTCGTTACAGCTGTAATCTGTAAGCCCTCTTCCTTGATACGACGACCTATTTCTTCTACGAAATAGTAGGCAGTTGAGCCTGTTCCAAGCCCGACAACCATACCATCTTTGACGAACTCGGCAGCTTTAATCCCTGCCATTTTTTTCAGATTTTCCACTTATACACCTCCAAATAGAGCTACTTCTATTATATCATGAATACGCTTCAAATTCATCCTTGCACTAGAAAAACCCGAACATTTTATGTCGGGTTTTGTGATGTTTACTTAACCATATCAGGGTCATAGTCGTAAAATCCAGTATCCAAGAAACGATTTTTAGGATGCAACTTGCGAACTTCTTCATCGAGCAAGAAGGCTTGGTCATGTGTAAAGTTACCTTCTTGAATTAAATCGCGCGCTTGGATAAAGAGTTTTGCAATTTCTACAAAATTTTGCCCAGGTGTATAAAGACCTTCAAGCTTCCAATGAGTGAAACCATGCTCTACTAGTTCTGTCAATTTGGTCATCAAATCAAGGTCATTGTTAGCAAAGATATGAGTCCCATGTTTGTCTTCAAAGATAGAATAATGGCTCTCTGGGTCACTTGGCTCAGCCAAGAACAAGTCACGTTGACGAGATTTTTCATCATCAATCTGTGTGAAATTATAGTAGTTTTGCAAGAGTGGACGCTTCGAATGGTGGATGACACTAGCACCGTATACCAAGACCTCAGCAGGAATTTCTAAAATTTCAGGCATTTTGAAAAGTTCTGCAGATGGGATTTCACGCGCCAAAACTGCTTCTGACGCTCCTGCTTTTTGTCCCCAGAAGTTAATCTGACGACTGCTTGTGACCATGGTTGAGGCATCGTAAATCGTTTTGAAAGAATAGTTATCACGGTTAACCACATAAAAGACACCTGCGTCCCCAACTGTGATATAGTCCGTTTTGATTTCTTCTAAAAAGTCCAAGAAGGGCTTGATACGGTCCATCATGTCTTGGTGCATAAGAGCATTGACCGCAACGATTAATTCCTTACCGGCATCATGAACAATTTTTGCGATTTCACGCAATTCTTCATGACTAAAGGTCGTTGGCAAACGAAGACCAAAATCTTTCTCACCGACATAAATGCGGTCGACACCAGCTTCAAGTAGCTGTTTTACTTGTTCAATACTTTCAGCAGTTGCTGTAATGATAATCTTTTCCATAGAGAAAATTATACCACATTTCCAAAAAATCAGCTATATAGAAAAGTGGGTCTTGTTAGTCCAAATTTTTAAAAAAAGTGAACCGTACCAATAACAGTTCACTTTTTAGATTTATGCTTGTGTCTTTTCAACAAGTCGTCCGTCATTCATCACATAAATACGGTCAACCTTATCTAGTAAGCGAGTATCATGAGTAATCATGACAACTCCCCTGCCTTGCTCATGAGCAATTGAAGCCAACATATCCGTCACTTGATAAGCACGTTGTGTATCCAAGCTAGCTGTCGGCTCGTCTGCAAGTACGATACTAGGATTATTATAAAGGGCTCTAGCAATTGCAGCTCGTTGGCGTTCACCACCAGAGAGAGCTTTGGGATAGTGATTTTGAACCTTTTCCAAGTCCAACAAACTGAATAACTCTTGTCGGTTACTTTTTATAGATTTCTTTTTATCCAAACGGTCAATTAAATCTAATTGCTCCTTAACCGTTAAAAAGGGAATCAGATTTGAAGCCTGGAGGATAAAACCAAATTCTCTGAAGCGCAAATCCGTTTTTTCTTTTTCAGATAAATGCCCAGTCTCTTTTCCCTTTACTAGAATCTTTCCACTTGAAGCTTCCTGAAGTTGGCCTAGAGTCGTTAAAAAAGTTGTTTTACCTGATCCAGAAGGCCCCACAATCGCTACAAACTCCCCAGCGTTTAGCTGAAAATTGGTCTCATGCAGAGCTGTAACTTTCATAATGCCTTCGCCATAAGTTTTTGTCACTTGAATCATCTCAATTAATGTCGTCATATCATTCTCCTTATCATTCTGCAATCGCTGTAATTGGATCTACTTTAAGTAGACGCGGAAGGGAAATGACGCCACCTAGTAGTGCCATCAAGCAAATGACCAAGCTTAACACAAAGTATGCCAACCAACTAGGGTAGAAAAAGAAGGTTGCAGGTAAGACTAAAATAACAGCCCAAATGGCTAATAAAGCCAATCCTATACCCAAACCAGATAAGAGAAAGATTTGACAGAAAAGGGACCATACGATGGATTTTATCTGAATCCCTTGCGCTCGCATAATTCCATAAAGGCCTAATTTTTGAATGGTAATGATGTAGATAAAAATTCCTACAATCAGACCTGTAATGACAATCATAGCTAGAATCATTCCTGAGAATACATTGACCTGAGGGGTATAGCCAGGAATTTTAGAAATCATTTTTTGAATAGAAATCTGCTTCAAACCATCGCCAGTCACTTCTACATCATTTTGCAATACCAATGCGGAGATCGAACGATTGCCTTTTGTTATTCCTTGTAAATCCCAATACGTTGTTAAACTTGTAAAGATAACAGGTTCCGTGAAAAATTTATTTTCTCTGGTCAAACCTACAATCTTAAAACTTGTCTCACTTCCGTTGAGTTGAATAGCGTCCCCGAGTTTGATACCGTAATTTTCAAAAGACTGATCCACTACCACTTCTTGGTCGTTTTCTGGGTAACGCCCTTCAATCAAGTTTGGCGAGATAAAGCTGTCCCATTCTTGACCAAAAATAGAGACATTCATTTTGTCACTACTATCGACAAGGTTTGTCACCGCAAACATGTAGCTTAGGGGAACAGCATACCCAGACACTTTATCTTTGTAGTCTTTTTCTGGTATAAAGGATGCAGTTAAATTATCATTTGCATAATCGGATAGCACAACTCCTGTTGCTTGCCAATTATCAATAGCAGCCCTGTTATTTCGAACAAGCCCGAGAGCCAAACTAGTCATAAAAAAGACCATAAAAGCAATGAGAAAAATGGTTGTTAGAATTAAACTGTAACGCAGTTTATTCTGTAAAATTTCTTTGAAAGCAAGATACATGCCAATCTCCTTTAAGTATTCTGTTGTTGAGGAAACAAATCTCCTCTTTACCATAGCACTAAAGATAGAAAACTATCTCGTCATGAACAGCTAGAATCAATTTAAAAGAATCCTGTCCTTACTTCAAAACTGAATTTATTTGCATCTGTGTATGATTTTTATTCGTTTCAACCATCAAATTTTCCTTGTATATAATATGAGAAAATGATAAAGTTTAAACGGTTTACTCATACTATCATTTTCCCATTAGCATGTCAAGAATTCCGAAATTGTCCTTGATAACAGATTTTATGCAATTTGTAACAATCCTGTAATAATTCTCTCTTTAAAAAATGATAAAATAGTAATGTACTGTTAAGGAGAGAAATATGCCCGCAAGAAAACTACACCCGTATGAGTTAGAACAAGAAAGTATAAAAACTACTCAGTTTCAAGATTATGTCCCGGAAAATACTTCTGTTGCTAGTGTAAAGGAAGTCCTATTTTTTGTAAACATTGCTTGCTTCTGTGTCTTTTTAGCTATCTTTAGCTTTATGTTCTTATCGCTTAAATTGAACACTGTTTTATCATTTGCTTTGGCTATTGGCCTCAGTCTTGTAGCTTTACAATTTCAGCGCACTTTTATCAAGAAAAAATTCAAATAAAAACCTTCGATAAATCGAAGGTTTTTTTTATTTATTCTTTCGTCTTGATGGTGTTGTGATAGCTATCTTGACTTCAAAAATTGTTCCGTTAGGTTTGTTATCTTTCACACTGATAGAGCCTTTTAAGGCATCGACGATCTGCTTAGCTAAAGACAAGCCTAAACCGAAACCACCCTTTTGCCGTGTACGTGCCTTATCAACGCGATAAAAACGATCAAAGATTTTCTTTTTATCGGCTGCAGAAATACCGATTCCATTATCAGCTACCGTTAGATAGAGGCTTCGTTCTTTCGTTGAAATCTCAAAATATATATCTCCTTCTTCTTCTGTATACTTGACCGCATTGTCAAACAGAATGGTCATCAATTGCTTGAGGAGGAGTTTATCCGTGATAATGGTGCGATGAACACGATTTTGGAAACGAAAAACACGATTATTCTCGGATGCAATCATCTCATAGTTAGTAAAGGTTGTATTAAAGAAGTCTGGCTCTACCTCTCCAAACTCAGGCTTGATTCCATCATCTCTACGTGCCAGATTGAGAAGGTTAGTTGTTAGAAACTTCATATTTCGAACTTCTTCCAAACTAGAAGCGATACTCTCACTTGACTCCATAATAGTCGCCTCTGGTTTTCTAAAAAGAGTTTCCAGACGGTTCTGAAGAACTGCCAACGGAGTCCGTAATTCATGACTGGCATTTTCCACAAAACTTTTTTGCTTTTGCATACTTTCAAGTAAGGGTTTAACACTGACACGTGCAAGATAAAGACTGGCTAAGATAGATAGAATCCAAAAACTTGCCATTACCACCACGATTAACTGCTCGTGGTTTTGACTAATTTGCTCTAGTTGGCTTGTGTTAATCAGGATAGCAGCATACTTAATATTAGTCGAAACAGAATCAATATTCATTTCCGTTAAGACCACCCGATAAATCTCATCCTGACCGTAGCTATTCACAACATGAAGTTGTCGGATATGGTTTAAATCCTTTTTATTGAAAGTTATTCTGTCTAATCCTAAAAAACGATTGCCAGTCACTAATTGATTCAAATTTGAATCTAGCAAAATTACTTCAGTATTGGAACTTACATTTGGCTTTTTATCAGATGCTGAAGCGACACTGCCACTACCTAAATCCTTAACGTCTTCAGTTGCACGATTGACCGCCAATTGAATGATGTCCTGAGGATTGTTGCTGAGAGATAGCAGTTTCTCATCCACTGATGTGTAGAGACTGGAGTGCATAACCTGCAAGATAATTAAGGTCATGGCAGAGAAAATTAGGGTGAACACACCAAAATTACGGATAAAGTAGCTAAAATCTTCTGCGTACCAATTCTTTTTTAATTTCTTAAACATGTTTTAAAATATACCCAACACTACGCAAAGTTTGGAGATTTTCAGCAAAAGCTGAACCTTTCAATTTCTTACGAACTTTTGATACATAAACTTCTACAACGGAAATGGTTGTGTCACTGTCAAATCCCCATAAACGGTCAAAGATTTGGGTTTTTGGTAAGATGACATTTTGGTTTTGGAGGAAATAGACCAATAGTTCAAATTCTTTACCAAGCAGCTCAACAGAGGTATCTTGAACCTTAACTTCATTAGTAGATAGATTGACTGTCAAATCACCGTACGTTAAGGTATTTTCGTTAAATTTCCCTGAGCGTTTGAGGAGGGCCTGAATACGCATCTTGAGTTCTTCTAGATAAAATGGTTTGGTTAAATAATCATCTGCTCCCAGCTCAAACCCATGTCCTTTGTCATCAAGACTTTCCTTGGCTGTCATGATGAGAACAGGAGTCGAAACACCTTTTTCACGTAGTTCTTTTAAGACTTGGAAACCATTTTTTTCTGGTAACATCAAGTCCAATAGAATCAAGTCATAGACACCACTTTCAGCCTCATAAAGACCTTCTTCTCCATCAAAAACCTGCATGACATCCGCAAAATCATCCAAAAAATCAAAGACTGAATTTGACAGGCCTAGGTCATCTTCCACTAATAGAATTTTGATCATCAAAAATTCCTCCTTATTATAACCATTATAGCAAAAATATCTTAAAAAAAACTCAACTTTCCTTGTTTTTCTATGAGAAAGTTGAGTTTTTATATACTAATTAGTCAAAAAGTTTTTAAGCCTTGCCATATTGTGCAACAACTGCTTCAACCGCTGCTTTTTCACGCATAATCAATTCAACGCGTGCTGCGATTTCCTTGATTCCCATACCGATGTTCCGGCTAAGGGCAAGGTCAGAAAGTTGTGGTTCAAAGAAGGCTTTATATTCCGCCAAGCGTTGTTCTGTTTTAAAGATGTGTGATGGGAAGATGACAAAGCTATCAAAGCTCATGTCTCCACCAAGGGCTGCCTTGATCCAATCCCAGTTTTCACGAGCCCAAACCCAAACAGTTTCTTGGGTAGCTTGGTGTCCAAGGAATTGGAGGTACCATGCTGAAAGGTCTTGTGGTTTCACGACAAATTTGTCCTTCCAAGTTGCAAGAAGAGTTTGGATGTTTTCTGCATCTGTACTGTATGCAAGCGCAGCTGCTAATTGACGTTTGAAAACTGCATCTGTTGCATGAGTGTATAGGTCTAGGTAAGTTGCAACCAAGTCCTTAGTCTCATTGTGTTTAATCTCATTGATGAGAACTTGAGAACGAATGGCTGCTGGAAGTCCTGCAAGATTGTCTTTATGGGCTGCAAAGATTTGACTTGCTACCTGACTAGCTTCTTCATCATTTGAACGAATCATCATAGAAATGGTCAATTGACGAACCAATTCATCTTCATCAGATTCTCCGTCTTTCGCTTCAAAACCAAGTCGTTCATAGTTGTGACGGGCCAATTTAGCAACCAGAGTGTTAAAGGCTTTCTCAGCTTCTGTTCCTTCATCGATAAAGCGCTCAAGGGCAGAAATAACCTGAGAAACTGCAGCAACAACCAGGTAAGACTCTTCCTTAGCAAGTTTATCAAGTACTGGCAACAAGTCTGCATATGATACATGTCCTGCTTCAGCAAGCAAACGACGTTCTTGGACGATTTGAAGCTTACTTGTATTATCAAGTTCAACTAATTCTGAAAGGATAGAATCCAGTAATTCACCTTGATAGTCAGTAATGTAGTGGGCAGTATTTTCAGTGTTGAGACGAAGGGCTGTCTTGTTTTCAGCAAGAAGAGCTGCATAACCTGGAATTTCTATGCTTTCAGTTTCGAGTGTATCTGGCAAACCTTTCCAGTTACTGTTAAGGGGTACTACCCAAAGACGGTTCTTGTCTTCATGCTCACCGATGAAGAATTGTTTTTGTGAGATCTTCAAAACATCATTTTCAACTGTAGCAGTCAAAACTGGATAACCAGGTTGCTCCAACCAAGAATCCATAAAGGCTGCTACATCACGGCCTGATGCTTGACCAAGGGCATTCCAAAGGTCACGACCAATAGTGTTTCCGTATTGGTGTTTTTCAAAGTAAGCGTGCAAGCCTTTAGCAAAATCAGCATCTCCTAGCCAACGACGAAGCATGTGCATGAGACGGCTTCCTTTAGCATAAACGATTGCAGAGTCAAAGAGTGTATTGATTTCATCTGGGTGTTTGACTTCGACGTGAACAGACTGAACACCATCAGTTGCATCACGTTTAAGAGCGGCTGGTACTCCACTTGTTTGGAAATCTTCAAAGATATTCCAGCTTGGCTCAATCGCATCCACACAGACGTATTCCATCATGTTGGCGAAGCTTTCGTTGAGCCAGAGGTCATCCCACCATTTCATAGTTACGAGGTTACCGAACCATTGGTGAGCAAGCTCGTGAGCAATGACGAGGGCTACTTGTTGACGGCTGGCAAAGGTAGAATTCTCATCCACAACCAAGTAGACTTCACGGTAGGTTACGAGACCCCAGTTTTCCATAGCACCTGCTGAGAAGTCAGGAAGGGCGATATGAAGAGATTGAGGGATTGGGTACTTGACTCCGTAGTAGTCTTCGTAAAATTCAATAGAACGAACAGCGATATCTAGTGAGAAATCAAGGTTTGAAAGTGGATGGGCCTTGGTTGAGTATACACCTACCAAGGTACCATTTTTAGTTGTAGCAGTTACCCCTTGCAAATCACCAGCTACGAAAGCTAGCAAGTAAGAAGACATACGAGGTGTAGTTTCAAACTTCCAGATGCCAGTTTCTTTGCGGTTTTCAACATCGATTTCCGGCATGTTTGACAAGGCAAGTTCGCCTTCTGCTTGGTCAAAACGAAGCGCTAGGTCAAAGGTTGCTTTAGCTTCTGGCTCATCCACACATGGGAAGGCTTCGCGGGCAAAGTGGCTTTCAAACTGCGTAGACAAGACTTCCTTCTTAACTCCATCAACTGTGTAGTATGATGGATAGATTCCTGTCATATTGTCTGTGATTTTACCTGAAAAAGCTATAACCAATTCAACTGAACCTGCTTCTGCAAGTTCGATATGAAGGGCTTCGTTTTCGTTATCAACTGTAAATGGACGAGCTTGACCTGCTACTTCAACTGAAGCAATTTCCAAATCTTTTTGGTGAAGGGAAATACGGTCACTTTTAGCTTGACCAGTAATGGTTACTTTTCCTGAAAAAGTCTTGGTCTCACGACTCAAGTCTAAAAACAAATCATAATGTTCAGGAACAAATGTTTCGATATAATGTTCTACTGCTTGCATCATATTCTCCTATTCTAAATTTCTGAGCGAATGCTCTAGTTCAAACATACCTATTTTATCATATTTTTAAATAGAAAGAAGGATTGAAATGATTTTTACAATATTTTCATCTCTTCATTACTCTAAACTCTAAAGATGTTTTATAAAAATTGTTAAGTCGTATTATTTGACCGCTTAATATGTTAGTGCTAAAATTGTCTTGTTTGGTAAATCAACTATAAAAAGGAGGATCAATGAAAAAGCTATTTTTTGCTGTTTTTTCTGCATTTGCGGCTCTTGCACTTCTAATTTCTATCGGTGCATATAGAACGCAAGCAAAAGAATTAACCAGCCAAGTGAAAATTTCTCAAGTGACAACTGAAGGCGAAAAGATTTCATATCACTGGGAAATTGACGGTGGCGTAGAAGTCGGTGATACATTCACAATTTCTATGCCAGAGGACGTTAAGTTTGCTTCTTCCGCTTTTAGCTCAATGAAAAACGCTAGTGGCGAAGAAATTGCAACAGGAAAAGTATCAGATGACGGTAAGACTCTGACTATTACCTTTGTAAAAGGAGGGAATAAAGGGGCTGAAGGAAACGTATCATTCTGGTATAAATGGGATGGAGATAACACCACTGGTCAAGACCAAGAACGCTCCATTAAAATCGGCTCAGAATCTGCAATTGTCAGACGTTCTGGACAAGGTCCAGTACCAGTCCTACTTCCGATTAAGAAGTATAATTCTGGTGGTACAGATAACACTAACTTGCAACATGCTCAAAAAATTTGGGGACCTACAGGAATTCCAGACTGGAGAGATACCCTAGAAGTAACTGATAAGACTACTGATGGTTTCTTGTTCTGGCACATCTCAGTAAACAATGCTGTTGACAAGAAAGAAGCTGCTTCAAGCATCGTCTTTACTGACCAAATGCCTAACCTTCCTGCACTTGACTATAGCCGTATTAAATCTGCTAAAGGTCAAGATGTGTCTCAATACTTCAAAGGTGGAACATACCTTCCAGCATCATTTGACTTGAAAGTCAATGGTAAAACTCTAGTTGTTAACGGAGTATCAATGTCTGGTCTTGCATTAGAACCATACATCGAGTGGACAGAACATGGATTTAAACTTGATTTGACTAAGGTTAGCGACCAATTTAAAGTTGCATCTACAGACGAAATTACCCTATCATACCAAACACTTCTACAACATGCTGATCAAATTAAGAGCGTAACAAATGTTGCTTCTCTTACAAGTGATCAACACAAAAAAGCTGTAGCCAAAGAAAACACTTGGGTTAACAAAGCTGCTTCAGCAGATGCACAAGTCTACAATAGTGATGTAACAACTTCAACAACGACTACATCTACTACCACAACAACTTCAACAACGACTACGACATCTACTACTACAACTACTGAGTCTACAACTTCATCCACTACAACTACTGAGTCTACAACTTCATCCACTACAACTACGACTCCTGAGTCTACAACTTCATCTACTACAACTACGACTCCTGAATCTACAACTTCATCTACTACAACTACGACTCCTGAGTCTACAACTTCATCCACTACAACTACGACTGAAGAGCCTAAGACTTCAACTTCAACTACTACAACTCCTGAAGAGCCAACTAGTCAAAATAGTAGTGAAGAATCAAGCTCTACAACAACTACAACTACTGAAAGTTCAACTTCAGAGACAACAGCTCCAACTGCAGATACAACAGCTTCAACTTCGAAAACAACAACTCCTGAAGCTAATGGTTCAACAACCACTACAACTACTGGAGAACCTACAACAGTTTCAACAACTGGGGACAAACCAGAACTTCCGAACACTGGTGAACGTAATAGCCTAATTGTTTCTGTTGCTGGTGTTGCAATGCTTATCGTAGCTGTAGGAACAGTTTTACATTATCGTAAAAAATAATCAACCAATGTAGAAGTGATATGAATAGGGATTCAAAAGATAAACATCTTTGATATACTTTATCCAGAACTTCACTTGCTAGATTCAAAAAAGCGGACATGATTGTCCGCTTTTTGTTTGCTCGTTTTATCATTTAAAGTCAGAAAAAAGCTTTGGATAATGATTTCCAAAACTTTCTTATGTCTGCTTTTTACAAGGGGTAGACCTTACGAAATTCTTCTAAAACCACCTTACTGTCAGGTGTAAACGTCAGACCTGCTTCTCCTAAGCAGTCTTTGAAAAAGTCTTCATGAACCTGACGCCAATAGGCTAAGGATTTATCGCCTTCACCTTCCTTGTAGGCATGGTCGGCTGACACTTGATAGAAAGGCTGAACAGAAACCTTTGTAATTTCGACAATGCAGACAGCCTGGTCTTGGCTGTCTAAAATAATATCAAAGGTCCCTTCTTGTGGAAGAGGTTCGTCCTCTAATGCGTAGAGATCGTAAGCTGAGGCTGTTGCTGTTTTTTCGCCTCTTAGAACCAAATCAGCCAAGAGATCTGCCTCTACTCCAAAAGCCCAGGCGTCTATCTCATCACCGATAGAGGTATTGATTTTCTTGTATGCATTCCACATTTCTTGCGGTGTCATGAGTTCTCCTTTGTATTTTTTTACTTTCTTCTTTTACACGTTTGAGATGATCTGGATAGTCAATATCTAAATTAAAAATCTCCGGAATAGAACTGTAGTGGATAATGCACTCAATCCCCATCTGATTCATTTTTTGTATGAAAGAAGGATTCAGATAGCCTGCTACAGCGAAATCTATCTTTTTCATCCTTGCTTTATCCTGCATCTGTCTCAGCATTTCTAACATAATGGGACTTTCCATATCATGCCATTGACTGTTTCTTACAGTCGCAAAAATAAATGAAGTCAAATCATTCATTCCCACTACAATCTTTGAAATGCCAGTTTCCAGTATCCTGTCCAAGTCAAAATAAGCTGAAGGCAATTCAATCATTGTGCCAACTTTTCCAGTAAAACCATGCTGACGTAACAATGTAATAGCTCGTTTTAATTGGTCGGCATCATTAACAAAAGAAAAAATAACAGACAAATTGGGATTATTTTGATAAACATCTGTAACGACATTTGCCTCAGCCTGAAATTCATCTGGACACGCCAACAAACGCCTGATACCTCTGTATCCAAATAAGGGGTGGCGTTCGTCAAAATACTCTTTAGTCCCGTCTAGACTATTTGCTTCTGCATTTGTTAACTCTGAAAAGCGATACCAAACTTCTTCATCTGAGTACAAATGACAAATAGTGTCTAGATAATCTTTCACAAATTGCTGACAATTTGGTAATAGTATGTTTTGATTGAGCTCTCTTAGCAAGTATTCCCCACGAATCAAGCCGACGTGGTGCAATAAATGTGGATAAACTTTTTCATCAATTCTTTCGCCACTAAAAGCCAGTTGATTTTGCATGTTTTACCTTCCAATTCTTATAGCTTATCAGTTCTAATTCTGGAAATCCTCGTAACTCTGCCTTCACCTTCAATACTAAGGGTGAGGCATTTTCTTCGGTCAACTGCTCAAGAGGAAGCCAAATGGCATTTGCTGAATCATTACTTCCATCAAGAACTTCATGAGGTAGGAATTTTTGAGAGCCTTCGAAATCGAGTACGATATCATAAAAGGCCATAATATGGTGTACTGCGAAGTCTTGCCCTTCTTCATGAACCAGCACATCATAAATCCTAGGATTTGAATACTGACTAAGCATATAACCCGTCTCTTCCAGAACTTCTCTCTTGAGGGTTTCAGTCAGTCCCTCCCCTACTTCCTGGCTACCACCTGGTAGGTCAAAACGATGCTGATAGGGGCCTCTTGTTTTTTCAATACAGAGCAGTTTTCCCTCTTGAAGACAGACTCCGTATACCCCAAAGTGATTTTTGATTTCCATCAGATTCTCCTACTTCAAGCTCCAGCCACCATCAATAGTCAAGATTTGTCCTTGCATGGCGCTTGCCTTTCCACTTGCTAGGAGGAGGCTAACTTCTGCCACTTCCTCTGACTCAATCCAGTGTTTGATGGGTGTTTCACTGGCTACCCAGTCTGCCAGACCACCTGGTTCAAAGTCGGCAGCGGTCATACCTGTCTTAACTGCACCAGGAGCAATGCCAAAGACCTGAATCCCAGCTTCAGCATAGTCTAGAGCTAATTGCTTGGTAAAGCCTGCTAAGGCATGTTTAGAAGAGGTATAGGCGTGCCCACCTCCGCCTGCCAGACTTGAAGCAATGGAACACATATTGATGATGATCCCTTTTTTATTCTCTAGCATTTGCGTAAGATAATGTCGCGTCAACTCTACTGGAGTCACATAGTTGATTTCAAAAATTTCTTGGATTTCCTGAGCAGATTGTTCTAGTAAAGGTTTATAGTCATCCAAAACTCCAGCTGTATTGCAGAGAACATCCACCTGAGGACACCAGTCAAAAATTGGTTCCAAGTCAAGCGTTAAATCACGTTGTAAAAAGTGAAAGTCACCCTGTAAATCAGGATTGTCACCCTGATCCACTCCAAAAACCTGATAACCTTTTTCTAAAAAGAGTCGAGCTTGAGCCAGACCAATCCCTGAGCTAACGCCTGTAATCAATACACGTTTAGTCATGGACTTCTACCCAATCCGTCGCTAAGACATCACAAGGAGTTGGACTCCACATAGAAAAACCTTCTCCTTCACCAGATACGTTGATGAGGAAATAGGGTGTCACTTCAAGGGCGACACCATTTTGCTCGATGGTATCAAAAAGCTGTACATAGTTTTCAGCCCCACCCCAACCAGTACGCACATATTTCTTCTTAGACTTTAGTCCAGGAAGGATTTCTTCGAATGTCATGTTTTTCTCCTTTGTTATCTATAAATCTTAATTTCATTATAACAAAAAACCGTTTTTCAACGGCTTTTTGACTGTGATTTCTTAAAATGCATTTTTTCCTATGGCAAATCATTCCCTGCTGCGAGGTAAATCTCATACCATTCTTTTCGAGTCAGGTTGACATGACTTGCTTGGCTGGCTTCTATCAAATGTTTAGGGTTAGTTGTTCCTACTACTGCCTGCATCTTGGCTGGATAGCGTAATACCCAAGCGATAGCAATAGCTGATGGGCTTACACCGTATTTTAAGGCTAATCGATTTAGGACTTGGTTTAGTTGTTGAAACTTCTCATTGCCGACAAAATTCCCTTTGAAATATCCGAACTGCAAGACTGACCAGGCCTGAATAACCATGTCGTTTAATTTGCAGTATTCAAAGACGCTACCATCACGCAAAGCTGCCTTGTCACCTTCCATATTGACATGGAAACCTGATTCAAATCCTGGCGTGAAAGCTGCGCTTAGTTGTAATTGATTGATAGACAAAGGTTGTTTGACCTCTTTCTTCAGCAATTCCATCATCATAGGATTTTGATTGGACACACCGAAGTCTCGAACTTTACCTGATTTGTGTAGAATTTCAAAAGCTTGAGCCACTTGATCAGCTTCCATCAAAGCATCTGGACGATGGAGAAGAAAGCTATCTAGATAATCAACCTGCAATCTTTTTAGAATCCCGTCTACTGATTCTAAAATATAGTCTTTTGAAAAATCAAAATAGGTAAATTCTTCTATGCGAATGCCACACTTGGACTGGATCCACATCTTTTCTCGCAGGTCAGGACGATTGTTTAACACTTGACCCAGTAATTCTTCGCAACGTCCTCTACCGTAGATATCTGCCAAATCAAAGGCATTGATTCCTACAGATAGGGCTGTTTCAACCAACTCCTCCACTTTTTTAACCGATTTGTCACTGATTCGCATCATGCCTAGAACGATTTCGGACAATTCTCTTTTCTCTTGACCAAATGGAATATATTTCATGGCAATTTCCTCCGCTTTTCTTCATTATAAAGCAGAATGCCACTTTTATCAACTGATACCTTACAAAAGAAAAGAACCAGTTTAATCTGGTTCTTTTTAAATCTTAGCCAATCACACTTCCGTTTGGTACAGCTGGATCAACTGTGAGAAGGGTTAATTTGCCATCATGTTCAGCTGAGAGAATCATCCCTTGGCTGACATATTTTTTCATCATTTTACGTGGTTTAAGGTTGGCAACGATTTGGACTTTCTTGCCGACCAATTCTTGTTCGTTTGGATAGTATTTCGCAATACCAGAAAGGATTTGACGATCTTCACCATCTCCAGCATCTAAGCGGAATTGAAGCAACTTATCAGAACCTTCTACTTTAGAAACTTCTTTTACTTCAGCAACACGGATTTCAACCTTGTCAAAGTCTTCAAACTTGATTTCTTCCTTGTTGAGTTTGAGTTCGACTTCATCTGGGTTCCACTCTTTTTCGACGGCAGGCTTGTTGCCTTCCATTTGTTCCTTGATATAGGCGATTTCTTCTTCCATATCGAGACGTGGGAAGATTGGTGTTCCTTTGGCCACTACAGTCACACCTGCAGGGAAATCAGCCAAGCTCAAGTTTTCAAGGCTAGAAACTTCTGCTAGACCAAGTTGTGTCAAGACTGCACGACTGGTTTCCATCATAAATGGCTCAATCAAGTGTGCTACGACACGAAGGCTAGCTGCCAAGTGGCTCATAACACTTGCCAATTGCTCTCGGTGCGCTTCGTCCTTAGCCAGTACCCATGGGGCTGTCTCATCGATGTATTTATTAGTACGTGAGATGAGGGTCCAGACTGCTTCAAGCGCACGTGGGTAGTCAACTGCTTCCATGTAGGTATTGTAGTCAGCGATTGATTGTTCTGCCACTTGAGCAAGTTCATTGTCAAAGTCTGTTACACCTTCTACATAGGCAGGGATTTGACCATCAAAGTACTTGTTAATCATTGAAACCGTACGGTTGAGGAGGTTTCCGAGGTCATTTGCCAATTCATAGTTAATACGACCTACATAGTCCTCTGGAGTGAAGGTTCCGTCTGAACCAACTGGAAGGCTACGCATGAGGTAGTAACGAAGTGGATCGAGTCCATAGCGCTCTACCAACATTTCAGGATAAACGACATTCCCTTTAGACTTAGACATCTTGCCATCTTTCATGACAAACCAACCGTGAGCAATCAAGCGGTCAGGTAATTTAACATCCAACATCATAAGAAGGATTGGCCAGTAGATGGAGTGGAAACGAAGGATGTCTTTTCCAACCATATGGAAGACTGTTCCATTCCAGAACTTATCAAAGTTACCATGTTCATCTTGACCATAACCAAGAGCTGTCGCATAGTTAAGAAGGGCATCGATCCAAACGTAGACAACGTGTTTCGGATTTGATGGGACTGGTACACCCCAGGTAAAGGTTGTACGAGATACTGCTAAGTCTTCCAAACCTGGCTCGATGAAGTTACGTAGCATTTCATTAAGGCGACCATCTGGAGTGATGAAGTCAGGATGTGATTTGAAAAATTCGACCAAGCGGTCTTGGTATTTGCTGAGGCGAAGGAAATAAGATTCTTCTGAAACCCATTCAACCTCGTGACCTGATGGAGCGATACCACCCGTCACATTTCCAGCTTCATCACGGAAAACTTCCGCAAGTTGGCTTTCTGTAAAGAATTCCTCATCGGATACTGAGTACCAGCCAGAGTATTCACCTAGGTAGATGTCATCTTGAGCAAGCAAGCGTTCAAAAACTTGTGCTACCACTTTTTCATGGTAATCATCTGTAGTACGGATAAATTTATCATATGAGATATCAAGCAATTTCCAGAGTTCTTTAACTCCAACTGCCATACCATCAACATAGGCTTGAGGCGTGATGCCAGCTTCTTCTGCTTTTTGTTGAATCTTTTGGCCATGCTCATCAAGACCAGTCAGATAAAAGACATCGTAGCCCATCAGGCGTTTGTAACGTGCTAAGACATCACATGCTATAGTTGTGTAGGCAGAACCGATATGAAGTTTACCAGATGGATAGTAAATCGGTGTTGTAATATAAAAATTCTTTTCAGACATAATATTTCCTTTCCAGGCTAATGAAACCTGTTTTTCTAACACTTCATTATACCACATTTTTAGTGATTTTCGATAGAGAAATCCATACAAAAAACAAGATAGACAAGCGTCCATCTCGTTTTTCCTGTTGATTGTCTTATTCATAGCGAAGTGCTTCGATAGGATCAAGCTTAGAGGCTTTATTGGCTGGTAGAACACCGAATATCATACCGATACTAGCTGAGACCGCTAGACTAAAGAGAGCGATTGGGATGGATACACCAACTTCTATTCCTGCAATCATGTTTTGAAGAAGAACACCTGCAAGCATAGTCACCCCTGCAGCAAGCAGTAGACCAATGAATCCACCTAATAAGGTTAAAATCATGGATTCAATCAAGAACTGAACCAGAATATTAGCCCGTGTTGCTCCTAGTGCTTTCCGTAAACCAATCTCACGGGTACGCTCTGTCACCGAAACAAGCATAATGTTCATAACACCAGTACCACCAACAAAGAGGGAAATCCCTGCAATGGCACTAATAATCGTAGTTATAAAGCCGAAGAGTTGTTGTACTTCTTGGAAGGCGGCAGACGCATCTGCAACTTGATACTCCCCTTGTTGAAGACCTGCAATCTCTGTCATTCTTCTTGCTAACTCTGGTCCTAAAGTCTGAGTCAAGCTGGTATCGTTAACACGGAAGACAATATTTGAAATCTCGTCTGTGTTAAAATTAGCTGCCAAGGAAATATTGGTCGTAATTGGAAGTCCTCCGACTCCAAATGTTTTCGCAGCCTTAGCTTCTTTACTTGCATAAACACCAATAACACGGTAACTGATTTCATTTACTTCAACAATTTGGTTGAGGGCTTCTTTTGCAGAACCAAAAAGGCTATTGGCAAGCTCTTCATCTAAAATGATCACACTTGCAAAATCTTTATAATCTTGTGCTTTAAGTCCACGACCTGCAATGATTTCATTTTCGACCGCATCCATATAGGTGACATTCCCACCCGTCATGTTCGCGTGTTCGACCTTTTTATCCTTATAAGTCAAGGTCACATTGGCTGAGTTGGTTACGTAATAACTATCTACTCCCTTGAGCTTTGCAGCTTCCTTAACCCAAGCTTCTTGAGGTTTTGGTGGTTCAACAAAATCTTCTTCTTGACCGCCAGACAAGGTCAGGGCAGATTGTCTTTGTGTAAAGGAACCGTCCTTACTCTTGGTAGGTGAGAAAAAGACATGAATGTCTTTTTGAGACTTGGTCATGTTTTTATTGACCTGACGAGACATAGAGTCACCCAAGGCCATGATAACTACAACAGAGGATACACCTATGATAATCCCAATCATGGTCAAGAAGGAACGCATCTTGTGGGCCATGATAGATGAAAAGGCAAATTTCAGATTCTGCATCTTAGTTTTCCTCCTTTTCTACTAGTCCACTATCAGACGAAATGACTCCATCGCGGATGACAATCTGACGTTTAGCGTAGGCAGCAATTTCAGGCTCATGCGTAACCATAATGATGGTTTTTCCTTCTTTGTTTAATTCAACTAAGAGTTGCATGATCTGATTTCCTGTTTTAGTATCCAAGGCTCCAGTAGGTTCATCTGCCAAGATGATAGAAGGATTGTTAACGAGTGCACGCGCTATGGCCACCCTTTGTTTCTGACCTCCTGACAACTCTGAAGGTAAGTGATGGCTACGCTCAGTCAGTTCAACCTTTTCCAGATACTCTTCTGCTAATTTGCGACGTTTTGAAGCTGAAACTCCCGCATAAATCAAGGGAAGTTCGACATTCTGGAGAGCATTCATTTTGGACAAGAGAAAGAATTGTTGAAAGACAAAGCCAATTTCTTGATTTCGCACCTTGGCTAATTGTTTTTCACCCAAACCAGCTACTTCTTTTCCATCTAGAAAATACTGACCACTTGTAGGGGTATCCAACATACCAATGGTATTCATGAGGGTGGACTTACCAGAACCAGATGGTCCCATGATAGCCACGAATTCTCCCTCGTGAACTTCAAGGTTAATGTTTTTGAGAACTTGAAGCTCTTGATCACCATTTCGATAACTACGGCAGATATTTTTGAGGTTAATTAGTTGCTTCATCAGTCTTCACCTCTTTTCCTTCTTGCAAGGAAGCTGTCGGATTACTGATGACTTTTGCTCCATCTGTCAGACCAGATGTGATTTCTTGGTTTTCTGCATCTGCATTGCCCAATCCAACTTCAACTTTTTTGGCCTTCTGATTTTCATCAAGGATCCAAACATAGTTTTTATCTTCTTCCATGACGATACTTGTAATAGGAACAAGCAATGCTTTACTCATGCTTTTCACTTCGACACTGACAGTAAAACCTTGTTTCAGATCACCAATTTCACTAGTTACATCGACCGTATATGGATATTTAGAACCTGTGTTTGAACCAGCTAAGCTACTGCTTGCTTCACTACTGTTCTTTGGATAATTTGAAATATAGCTAATCTTACCATTCCAAGTTTTATCTGGGTAAACCTTAGAAGTAAAGGTAACTTCTTGGCCTACAGATAGATTGGCAAGGTTGTACTCAGAAAGTTCTCCCTTGACCTGCAAGTTGTCGTTACTAACGATATGCACCAATACTTGGCTATTTCCTGTTGGAGATTTCGAAACATTACGATTGACTTCAACAACTGTACCTTCTACAGTACTCAAAACTGTAGCGGCATCCAACTGAGCCTGGGCTTTTTCAAGTTGTGCCGCTGCGTCTGCACGAACATCACGGGCATCACTGATTTGTGAATCAATAGAAGCTGTAGCTGATGTAGAAGATTGCGCTTGAGTTTGGTCCGTAGCGCCTTCAATCCCTGCTTGAGGGAGTACAGGTGTTGCTGCAGCAGTATTTCGAGCCTCGTTCAATTCATTGATATGACGATCAGCTTTCGCAACCGCACGACTGGCAGCATCATAGGCAGCCTGAGCTTCTGTACTACTATACTTAACAAGGGCTTGGCCTTCACTTACCTTATCTCCTACAGAGACCGAAACCTCATCCAAGTCACCTTTACTAGCATCATAATAAACATATTGTTCTTTTTGAGCTGTTACAGTACCAGATAAGAGAACCGATGAAGCCACTGATCCCTCTTTGGCAAGAACGACTTTTGCAGTTTCGTCTTGTGTTGCAGCTTGATTTGGGTGTCTCAATAGAAGGACAGCAGCTGCTCCTACTACAAGAACTGACGTAACTCCTATAGCTGTAAATAGGGGCCATTTTTTAGCTTTTGACTTCTTTTTCATATCCATACCTCTTTTATAAACATATATTAAGATTATAGCACAAGTCATAAAAATGGACAATTGCTTTCTGACCATCCAAAAATAATTGTCAAATCTTTTATTGTTGTGTTAGTTATATAATACAACTTCTTTTTTATTTTTGCAAGCATTTTCTTAAGAAATTTAAGCGTAGCAGATTTTTGCATTGACTTCCAAAAAAAGATAGAATATGACTAGAAAACAACTAAAGGAGCTTTCTTATGAGAGAATATGATATTATTGCCATCGGAGGAGGTAGCGGGGGAATTGCTACCATGAATCGTGCTGGTGAACATGGTGCTAAGGCGGCAGTTATTGAGGAAAAGAAATTAGGTGGAACTTGTGTCAACCTCGGCTGTGTCCCTAAAAAAATCATGTGGTATGGAGCCCAAATTGCAGAGAGTATCCACAAATATGGACCTGACTATGGATTCACAAATACTGGGAATCGATTTGATTATGCAACTCTTCGTAAGAATCGTGAAGCCTATATTGACCGTGCTCGCTCGTCTTACGATGGAAGCTTCAAGCGCAACGGAGTTGATTTGATTGAAGGACGTGCCGAGTTTGTCGATGCTCATACTGTCAGCGTTAATGGCGAATTGATCCACGCTAAGCATATTGTGATTGCGACTGGAGCTCATCCTCATATCCCTGCTATTCCTGGTGCTGAACTTGGTGGTAGCTCAGATGATGTCTTCGCCTGGGAAGAGTTGCCTGAATCGGTGGCTATTCTAGGTGCTGGTTACATTGCCGTCGAATTAGCTGGTGTACTCCATACACTTGGTGTAAAGACTGATCTTTTCGTACGTCGTGAACGTCCGCTACGTGGATTTGATAGCTATATTGTTGAGAGCTTGGTTCAAGAAATGGAAAATACTGGACTAAAACTCCACACTCACAAGGTTCCTGCTAAACTTGAAGAAACTGAACAAGGCATTACCATTCATTTCGAAGATGGCAGCACTCATACTGCCAGTCAAGTTATCTGGGCAACTGGTCGCCGTCCAAACGTTGAAGGACTTCAACTTGAAAAAGCAGGTGTTACTCTTAATTCACGTGGCTTTATCCAGGTTGATGAATACCAGAACACAGTCGTTGAAGGTATTTATGCTCTTGGGGATGTCACAGGTGAAAAGGAACTAACTCCTGTCGCAATCAAAGCTGGTCGTACCCTATCCGAGAGACTTTTCAACGGTAAAACCAATGCTAAAATGGACTACACGACTATTCCAACTGTAGTTTTTTCACACCCAGCAATCGGAACAGTCGGTCTGACTGAGGAAGAAGCTATCAAAGAGTACGGCCAAGAAAACGTCAAAGTCTATACTTCAAAATTTGCATCTATGTATTCTGCCGTTACTAGTCACCGTCAAGAAGCTCGCTTCAAGCTCGTTACAGCTGGTGCAGACGAAAAGGTAGTTGGACTTCATGGTATCGGCTATGGCGTCGATGAAATGATCCAAGGTTTCGCAGTCGCTATCAAGATGGGAGCTACAAAAGCAGACTTTGATGCTACTGTCGCTATCCACCCGACCGGCTCAGAAGAATTTGTGACCATGCGTTAAAAGAAAAGAGAGACCCCTTGGTCTCTTTTTTTATCTCAATCGGCCGTTACAAATTTGTAACCTTTTATTTTAAAATAGGTTGACAATTTTATCTCATCCAGTATAATAGTTACTATAATTTATAGAAGAGGTTAACTATTTTGAAAAAAGCACACATTTACGCTATCCCAGCTATCGGGGCTGCACTGATTGCAGTATTAGCCCAAATTAGCATTCCAATTGGACCTGTTCCATTTACTCTGCAAAACTTTGCAATCGGGCTCATTGCTACTGTTTTTAGACCAAGGGAAGCTGTTCTCTCTGTAGGACTTTATCTTTTGCTTGGTGCTATTGGACTTCCCGTTTTTGCTAGCGGTGGAGCTGGTTTCCATGTTTTAGTTGGACCAAGCGCTGGTTATCTTTGGTTTGACCTAGTCTATGCAGGACTTGCATCTTATCTAACACACACAAATAGTGGTGTTGTACGTATCTTCCTAGCCAATCTCTTGGGTGATTCACTTGTTTTTGTCGGTGGTATCCTCAGCCTCCACTTCCTTGCTGGTATGCCTATTGACAAGGCTCTCGCTGTCGGCGTCATTCCCTTCATCATTCCTGATCTTGCAAAAATTATTGCCATCAGTTTTATCGGACGACCACTCCTTCAACGCCTTAGTAGCCAACCTTACTTTTCACAAAAATAAAAAAGAGGTCGGAATTTTTTCCCTTCCTCTTTTCATTTATGTTTGCATGAACGCTTATTGATTCTTGAAGGCATCTACCATCACTTGGAACTCCTCGTTTGAGAGCGTGATTCCTTTCCCCATCTTTGTGTGATCAGGACTCCAGCTACGAATGTCAAACTTTGCTGGAGCTCCATTAAAGCTGACACGATTGATTTCCTTGGTCCATCCTTTATCGTTTTCAGATAAAGTGAGTAAGTGTTCTTCAATTTCAAATGTAAATTCTGCCATGTCCTTCTCCTTTTTGTTCTCAATTGATTATTCGAAAAATCTTGTAGATTTCATAAAATTTTTATATAATGATGTAAAGAAGGGAGGCCGGAATGAAAGATTTCTTGAAACAAGCTTTACAAAAAGTCCATGATTTTGTGAATGGTCATGAAGATTCCATTCCTGAGAAAAGCGATCCCCTCATTGCTAGACTTGAAGAAGCCCTAGCCAAAAAAAAGGCTGTACATATCATCTTTGCGGAAACGAGTTTTACAGGTGATATTATCAAGTATGATACTGACCGCCAACAAATTATTGTTAAAAATTTCGCCAAAAACGTTAGCCGTATTATTCGAGTGTCGGATATTCGAAGAGTAACTTTCGTTCCTTCTACTATCCAAACGGCCCAAAAAAGAAGATTTAAGAAAGAGTGAGATGCTTTTATCATCTCACTCTTTTTCTATTAACGAATTTGTTCAAAATGAAGGTGAACAGCGATGTGGTCGCCGTAACCACTTCTCTCCAAATCACGTTGCAAACGGTAAGAGATATAGTGTTCTGCGATTGTAATGTAGCCAGCACCAAGTAAGCGGTGCTCAACCATTGATTGAATCATACTGATAGTCGCACGTTCTACTTTTGCTTCTTCTAAATCCAAAACAACTTTTTTTGTAACTTGAGCTAGATTTTGACGCAAATCGTCCGTCAATACATAGACTGTTTGAGCTGCCTTAAGGATGGCTTGGTAGATTTTATCTGGATCAAAATCAGCGACTTGTCCATCACGTTTAATTACTTGCATAGGGTTCTCCTTTTAATTGTTATTTTCTTTAATTTCTGCTAACATTTTCTCTTCTTCTGCTGTCAACTGATAATGTTCCAGCAAATCAGGTCTGCGCTGGTAGGTTTTCTTGAGGCTCTCATAGAGTCGCCATTGACGGATGTTTTCATGGTGTCCACTCATAAGCACATCCGGAACTAACATACCACGAAAATCGTAAGGTCTTGTGTACTGAGGATATTCCAAGAGTCCTGATGAAAAGCTATCATCCTGGTGACTTGCTTCCTTCCCGATAACTTCTGGAATCAAGCGAACCGTCGCATCAATCATGGTCATCGCTGCTAGTTCTCCACCAGTCAAGACATAATCTCCAAGAGATATCTCATCTGTTACCAAGGTCTTAATCCGTTCATCATAACCCTCGTAGTGCCCACAAATAAAGATAAGCTCTTCTTCTTGCGCTAAATCTTCCGCATAAGCCTGGTCAAACTGCTTACCGGCTGGATCCAATAGAATCACGCGCGGATTCTTTTTTTCAATGGCATCAAAGGCGTCAAAGATGGGTTGCGCTCTTAGCAACATCCCTTGACCACCACCGTAAGGTTCATCGTCAACATGACGGGCCTTTTCAGCGTAGTCACGAAAATTATGGTAGTGGATATCTAAGAGTCCTTTTTCTCGAGCCTTTCCAACGATGGAATGTTCTAAGGGTGTGAACATTTCTGGAAAAAGGGTTAAAATATCAATCTTCATCGTCTAACCCTTCCAAGAGTTCAACATCCACACGGTTATTAGGAATATCTATATTAAGGACAACAGGCGGAATATAGGGTAAGAGCAGGTCACGTTTGCCTTTACGTTTGACCACCCAGACATCATTGGCACCTGGCTGAAGGATTTCCTTGATGGTTCCAATCAAGTTATCTCCCTCATAGACTTCTAAACCGATAATCTCGTGGTAGTAAAACTCACCATCATCAAGTTCATTGAGATTCTCCTCAGCAACCTTCAGACTGTGCCCCTTATATTTTTCGATATCATTGATATGGTACATATCCTTGAACTTAATGATATCGAAGTTTTTGTGCTTACGATGGCTAGCGATAACCACTGTTCGCACAAATTGATCTTTTTCATCAAATAAGGCAAGTTCTGCCCCTTTTTTAAAGCGTTCTTCAGTAAAATCTGTCACTGACAAGACTCGCATCTCACCCTGCAAGCCCTGAGTATTGACAATTTTCCCAACGTTAAAATAGTTCATTTGATCTCCTGTATCTGTTTCTCCCTTTATTTTATCATGTTACAGGGATTTTCACAAGTTGGAGAAAAGGAGAACTATGGAAGGTTTTTATCTAAAAAGCTTTCCAAATCTTGTACATGCTGATACTTGATGGATGCCTTTTTGTCTTTTTCAAAAATGGTCTTCGTTAGGTCAATATCGTTGATAGCTGCAATTGCCACTGTGTAGTGAATGATATCTGCCAACTCCTTTGCCAATTCCTCGTTTGAATCTTGGACACCCTCTTTTCTACCTGAACGTCCATTTAAAACCTCAGCGACTTCTCCAACTTCTTCAACTAGTTTTATAAAAAGTCCTTCTTCTGTTCTAGATTGTTGATAATGGTCAAGTAAGTATCCCTCTAGTTGTCTAACTGTTAAATCCTTCATATCCTTCTCCTTACAAAAAAAGCGAGACCATGTCCCGCTTTTTTTATTTTTCGTCAATAACGATTCTTACTTTTTTGTCTTCAGTTGGGACAGAGTAGACAATCGTTCTTATCGCAGAAATAGTGCGACCCTTACGACCGATTACACGACCCACATCGCTCTGGTCAAGATCCAAATGATATTCCAAAAATTCTGGTGTATCTTCAATCTTGATAGTTAAGGCATCTGGTTGTGAAATCAAAGGTTTCACAATTGCAATAATGAGATTTTCAATCGTATCCATCTGTCAACCTACTTTAAACTTATTTTGAGAATTTAGAATCGTGGAATTTCTTCAATACGCCTTCTTTTGAAAGAATGTTGCGAACTGTATCTGAAGGTTGAGCTCCATCAGCCAACCATGCCAAAATACGGTCTTCTTTCAAAGTTACTTGGTTTTCTTCAACAAGTGGGTTGTAAGTTCCAACTGTTTCGATGAAACGTCCGTCACGTGGTGAACGTGAATCTGCTACGTTAATACGGTAGAAAGGTTTTTTCTTAGAACCCATACGAGTCAAACGGATTTTTACTGCCATTTTTAATATCTCTTTTCTTTTATTTTTTATTTCGGTGAAATAGCTTAGCTATTTAGCACATGTTCTATTATAGCAGATTTCTGAGCGGTGTCAAGAAAAAAACTTGACAGACTTTAAAATTTTTAAATTTTTTAGACTAATAGGGATAAATTAGAAAGAAAAAAGTAACTTCTACACCTACAAAGCTTATTCTGACAGACTTTATAACAGTCTAAGAAAAAAAGTAGAGATTCATACAGTATCTAGATTTTCCAAAAATTCTTTATCATCAAATATTATTAACGAAACTATCCAAACCAAATCCGATGCATTGCTTCAAAGAATTCTTTAGTTGTTTGACTAGCGAGGTCTTTAATTAAAAAATTTTTTCAAATAATTACCACATTGACACATAAAATTCTTGCTTTCTAAATTTAAGTGTGATATATTTATAACATAACATTTAAATGTTATATATTTATAACACAAAAAAGGAGTCTATCATGAAAAAAAGTCAAAAAATGCGTGGCCTCATTGCAATGATTGCCGTAGCTCTCATTATTGATTTTATTGTTTTATTTGGTTCTAATCTTAGTTGGGGACCCAAGTTAGTTATTACTGGTATTTCAGTGTCAGGTCAAATTATAGCTATTTGGAGCTGGCTACATATGAAACCACGGCCTCATAAGAGTCAGAAAGAAAAGGGGAAGATTATTTTTGACTTGTCTGCTAAGCTTTACACGATACTTTTGTTTGCAGCAAGTATTTTTTATACATTAGGAATTTGGGTTGCGACCCCAAGCTTAAGTTCTGGTATTAAAGAATGGATTTTGGGAATTGGCCTCGTTATTGAAGTGATTGTATTTGCTTTTTTCTGTTTGAAAAATGTCAAGGAAACTCCGGACGAACGCTTTTATGCTAATTTAGCCAAGGCAGCTAGCTTGATGTTTGTTTTTATACTAGGCGCACTGATGATCCTAGCAGTTATCATTGGGTATATGGGGTCTCTCACTCTTTACATGGGCCAGATATTTTTTAGCATAGCTGCCTTGATTTGCATCTTTGCGGTTGTCTATCTTATCTTGGAACGGAGAGGATAAGCATGGCCAAAGAAAGCAATATTATTACTAATCTCAAATCTGTTCGTGAGTCCACAGGCATGACCCAGCAGGAGTTAGCCGACCTCATCGGCATGCGACGTGAGACAATTCTTCACTTGGAAAATAACCGTTACAATCCTTCGCTGGAAATGGCTCTTAAAATTGCTCAAGTTTTTAATCTGAAAGTAGAAGACCTCTTTGAACTCAGACAGAAAGAGGAAGCATAATTCTTTTCGAGACCTAGCATTAAGTTCATTGATTAATTAGGAATTGAAGCCAAAAGAAAAATCCTTTGAGAATATGCTCTTTTAAAATATAGTAGTTCTTATGGCATTGATATCCCAAAACATTTAGATACGCTTGTTGAAAAAGGATATGCTATTATCGAAACCGCCTTTGACTCGCTTTACCATCTAAATGCTACTATGAAAAAGAGTATCCTTAAAAAGAAGGGTGTTACTGGACTCTCCAAGATGAAGGCCACCGAATTGAATCAAGCACTTCATGATCATTTTTCAGAAGAAGAATTAGCTAACCGCTTTTCGATTCGTGGCTATAAACTAACTCCAAAAGGTGAACAAGCTCTCAAAGACCATCAAGTAATCATTGACCTCCATCCTAAAAAGAATCTTTAATCAACCAAAGCTGGTTGATTTTTTTGTAATTTTTTAAAACACTTACAAATCATTATAATTATTGACAAATGCTTATAAAAAGAGTATAGTATTAAAAAAAGGAGGAATTCCTATGTACCAAGAACAACGATTAGAAGAAATCATAAAACTTTTAGAGGATAGAGGAAGTCTGTCAGCAAAAGAAATGGTTGACCATTTCCATGTTTCCAAAGATACCATCCGTAGAGATTTTTCAATTCTCGCAAAGGAAAAACGAGCAAGAAGAACTCATGGAGGTTTATTGCCAATTCAAAAGCAAAGGATTCTTGATTTTCAAGGTAGAGCAGAACAATCTTCTAAAGAAAAAGAGAAAATTGCTCATTTAGCTACCCAACTCATTTCTGATTCACAACTGATATTCTTTGATGTTTCAACCACTATACTTGAGTTAGCAAAAATTATAGATAAAAAAGTTACTATTTTCAGTCATTCATTAGATAACGCACTTATCTTAGGAAATAATGAAAATGTCGATTTTCATATTCTCGGTGGAAAATTTCATAGACAGAATCGTTTTTATTATTCACTAGAAGAATCCAATACTTTAGAGGGAATTAGATTTGATGTAGCATTTTTTGGCGCTGCTAGTCTTTCAGACGGACAAGTTAGTTTTGAGGATCAAGAAGATGTTCTCATGAAAAAAAGAGCATTTAAAACTAGTAAAATTCGCGTCTTGTTAGCTGAAACAGGAAAGATAAACAAACACTCTCATTTTATACTTTCTGAACTAGCTGATTTTGATTACTGGATTACAGATAAAGAGCCTGATGTAGAAATACAAGAATCTTTAGATGGTAGAACAACAATACTATTTTAAAAAGGAGCAAAATATGTCAAGAATTAAATTAATTATGAGTGATATTGACGGCACTATTTTGGATAAAAATCACCAATTAGATTCTTATTTGATAGAACTGATGCCACTTTTAAAACAATGTAATATTCCTTTTGTTCTAGCTTCTGCTAGATCTCCTCTCGGTATAGCTCCAATTTCTAAAGAACTTGGCATCACCGACTGTCCTATTGCCTGCTATAATGGAGCACTCATCAGTTTAGGAGATAAAATCCTAAGTCAGTATTCTATTGATAAAAGCGAATTGCTCTTACTTCATGACTTTTTGAAAAAAGAATTCCCGACAGTTTCTATAAATGTTTATTCTGGAAAAGATTGGCTTGTGAATACTATTGATGAATGGGTAGAAATCGAAGCAACTATTACTGGAGAAAGTCCAAAAGTTACATCTTTAGCAGATTTTATAAGAGACGAGAAAACTCTTGTTCATAAACTTTTGCTGATAGATAATACGGATACCATACAGAAACTTCAAAAAACCTTATCCTCAATAGATTTCCCTCAAACCGACTTCTATCTCTCTAAAGATAACTATCTAGAAGTTACACATAATCAAGTATCCAAAAAACAAGCTCTGTTAGAATTAGCAAATTACTATCAACTTCCCCTTACCTCAATTATGACTCTCGGTGACAATTATAATGATATTCCCATGATTGAAACCGCAGGGCTAGGTATAGCCATGGGGAATGCTCCTAGAGATGTCAAAACTTGTGCAAAAGCAGTTACTGACTCTAATGAACAAAATGGAGTAAGTAAAGCTATAAAGTTACATGTGTTAGATAAATATTCTTAATTGAAAATTTGAAATCCCCTTTCTTTTACGGTACAATAGTAAAAATGATTTTTGAAAGGACTAATATGAAAAAATTAGCTACACTACTACTCATTTCAACTTTTGCTATTGGTGGATGCACAAGCATCCAACGTGCACTTCGTGGTGATGATTACGTGGATTCTAAAATTGCTGCTGAAGAGAGTTCGAAAGCTGCTGCCCAAGCAGAAAAAGATTTGAAAGACGCCTTAACAAACGAAAATGCTAACTTCCCTCAACTTTCTAAGGAAGTAGCTGAAGATGAGGCTGAAGCTATCCTTCACACAAGTCAAGGTGATATTCGTATCAAACTCTTTCCTAAGTTAGCTCCACTTGCGGTTGAAAACTTCCTTACTCATGCTAAAGAAGGTTACTACAATGGTGTGACTTTCCACCGTGTAATTGACGGCTTTATGGTACAAACTGGGGATCCTAAGGGAGATGGAACAGGTGGTGAATCTATCTGGCATGATAAGGATAAAACCAAGGACAAGGGAACAGGTTTCAAAAACGAAATTTCTCCATATCTCTATAATATCCGTGGTTCTCTATCTATGGCCAATACTGGTCAACCAAATTCAAATGGTAGCCAATTCTTCATTAACCAAAGTACAACAGACTATTCATCTAAACTTCCTACAAGTAGCTATCCTAAGAAAATTATCGAAGCCTACAAAGAAGGTGGAAATCCAACTCTTGATGGGAAACACCCCGTCTTTGGACAAGTGATCGATGGGATGGACGTAGTAGATAAAATCGCCAAGGCTGAAAAAGACGAAAAAGACAAACCAACTACTGCTATCACTATCGATAGTATCGAAATTGTTAAAGACTACGATTTCAGTAAACAATAACATCATTAATTATAAGGAGATGTAAAAATGATTCTATTTTGGGGGTCAAAAGGTTACCAAAAAGTGTTGGGACATACACAGACTACTATCGAATGTGGCCATTGTAACAATGTTGATACTTGGGAAATTACGGAATATGGACGCAAGTTCACTCTTTATTGGATTCCACTCTTTCCTTATGGTAAAACTTATTTCGTTTCTTGTCCGATTTGTCACTACGGTAAAGAAATCCAAAAATCCGAAATTGAACAATATCTAAACTATTAAAAAAAGATAGGTCATTCGGCCTATCTTTTTTTATTTACACTTTTATGTAAACGTTCTCTTTTTTGTTTCAAATATGATATAATTTGGTCAATAGTAACGAGGAGGTTCTCCTATGAAACCATACAAAATTAGTGTAGCTCGGCTCAGTCTTATCCTGATAGGATACTTAATCTATAATTTTGTTTATTCTATTATTTATGACTCTGCAGGATTTGCCTTTATAATTTTGTGGCCAGCATTTTTCTTCTCACTTGCTCTAATTTTGCTAGGAAATATTATTATATTTAGAGATATCTCAAAATTAAAAGCCTCCCTCGAAGATAATGAGTTGATTCAAAAGACTTCTACTGTACAGTTAGTTCTAGCTACAATTGGATTTTTCATGCAAATAATAGGTTTTAAGGGGGCTCCACTTAATTACATTGATAATTATCCACTACTAGTTTGCGCAAGTATTGTATACTCTATCATTATCATGATTGCTATTTATCAGACAATAAAGCTAGGGCAAGAAAAAGATAATGCTACCATAGCTGGCTTTATCTTTGGGGGGATGATCATTTTTCTCACTATCATAGCACTAGTTATAATCACTTCTCCATCAATTAAACACACTACTAAACACACTACTCCTTCTTTCGCTGAAGAATTTCAATCACTTGGGCTTAAAGGAAAGGTTGAAGTAGTTGATAAACACAGAGAGATTGAAGCATTTTATGGAACAGCCTACAAGCTGACATATACAGAAAATTTATCCGATGGAACTATTTTAAAAGAAACTACTACCGCAAAAATTCAAGGAAGAAGTGGAGAACATTTATCAAATTTCTTTCTTCTTTCAGGAACAGATCTTGAAACACTTCTTAATGATAAAGAAAAGGCACTGTTTCACACTGTCAAACAAGATGAATTCAGTTTCTTACTAGATGTATACAAAGAAAGGCCGAATTTCCAACAAGAAGAAGACAGTATCAAAAATGCTACTGCTGAAAAAATAGATAAACTCTTTGCGACACCAATAACTTCTAGTTTTAAATTTGGAAAATATCCAATAGAAAACTACTATGTGGCAATTATGGCGCAGGCTGTCAGCAATCGAGAAAAAGGAGATTCTGACGCAGCTGGCTTTTATAATATCACAACAAAAGATCTCATGAAAAACAAAGGTCTTACTCTCGATTTTGATTGTGACCTTTCGAATATAAAGGCAGAAAATGCTAGTCCCGTGAACGCCTTTAAGGAAAGAGTCTTATCTTTACCAAAAAACTCATTTTCCGATGGAATTTATAACATTAATTGTTATTATGAAAATAGAATACAGAAGAAAGTTGAAGTTACCTGCCCATTTGTTGTTGAAGATGGTGTGGGACACTTTGAAAAGGATGTAATCGAAGGAAATCAAACAAATTAGTTATTTTTGATACTAAAACAAGTTGATAGCAGTACGACTTCTATTATTTGTAACCCTCGTAAAAAAAGCCAAGTCATATAGACTTGGCTTTTTTATGGCTATTTATGTTAGTTCATTGAAATCCCAGATTTGATCCATCCAACCTTCATAGAAGTCTGGTTCGTGGCAGACCATAAGGATAGAACCCTTATACTCTTTTAGAGCACGTTTGAGTTCGTCCTTGGCATCCACATCCAAGTGGTTGGTAGGCTCGTCTAGAACAAGGACATTGTTCTCACGGTTCATCAAGAGACAGAAACGAACCTTGGCTTGTTCTCCACCTGATAGAACTTGAATCTGGCTTTCGATGTGCTTCGTTGTCAAACCACAGCGAGCAAGGGCTGCACGAACTTCTGCTTGGTTGAGAGCTGGAAAGGCATTCCAAACAGCTTCTAAAGGTGTCTGACGATTGCCGCCTTCCACTTCTTGCTCAAAGTAGCCAAGTTCTAGATAATCACCGCGTTCAACTTCACCAGCAATTGGCGGAATAATCCCCAAAAGAGACTTCAAGAGGGTTGTTTTCCCGATACCGTTGGCACCAATGATGGCAACCTTTTGATTGCGCTCAAAGGTAAGATTTAATGGTTTTGTAAGTGGGCGGTCGTAACCAATCTGTAAGTCTTTGGCTTGGAAGATAAAGCGTCCAGGTGTACGAGCTGGTTTAAAATCAAAGGACGGCTTTGGTTTCTCACTTTGAAGTTCGATAATGTCCATCTTATCCAATTTCTTCTGACGAGACATAGCCATATTACGGGTAGCAACACGCGCCTTATTACGGGCTACGAAATCCTTGAGATCAGCAATTTCTTTCTGTTGACGCTCATAGGCTGCTTCCAGCTGCGATTTCTTCATGGCATAGACTTCTTGGAACTGGTAGTAATCGCCAGAGTAGCGTGTCAACTGTTGATTTTCAACGTGATATACGATATTGATAACATCATTGAGGAATGGAATATCGTGCGAAATAAGGACAAAGGCATTCTCATAGTTCTGCAGATAACGCTTGAGCCAGTCAATATGCTCCGCATCTAGATAGTTGGTTGGCTCATCCAAAAGCAAGATATCTGGCTTTTCAAGGAGGAGTTTGGCCAAGAGTACCTTGGTTCTTTGTCCACCAGATAAGGCTGTTACGTCCGTATCCATACCATAATCCATGACACCAAGAGCACGCGCAACTTCATCAATCTTAGCATCCAAGGTATAGAAGTCACGACTTTCCAAACGGTCCTGAAGTTCGCCGACTTCTTCCATTAGGGCATCAATATCAGCGCCCTCTTCTGCCATTTCCATATAAAGGTCATTGATCCGAGCTTCGGCTTTGAATAATTCGTCAAAGGCTGTACGCAAAACATCACGCACAGTTTGACCTTCTTTGAGAACTGCATGCTGGTCCAGGTATCCTGCTGTCACATATTTGGACCATTCCACCTTACCTTCATCAGGTACCAACTTACCAGTCACAATGCTCATGAAGGTTGATTTCCCTTCACCGTTAGCACCAACTAGTCCGATGTGTTCCCCTTTTAGGAGTCGGAAGGACACGTCTTCAAAAATCGCACGGTCACCAAAACCGTGACTTAAATTTTTTACTTCTAAGATACTCATTTTAATTCCTTATCTTGTTTTTATGTAGTAGTTTATAAAGGACCCAGGCTAGGTAGCCACCCAAAGTATTGGTCCACAAATCATCAATCTCAAAGACCCGATTAAAATCAAAGAAAAAATCTAAAACTAATTGTGTACATTCGATTCCTAAACTTAGTAAAAAACTGAACCAAATCACTTTCTTAGTATTTCTTAGACCAGGCATGAGATAGAGAAGTTGGAAAATCAGCGGGAAGAGCAAGAGGATATTTAAGGCATTTTGCAAAAATATCCAGAATAATTGCAGAAGGCTAGTCACTTCACCCAGTTTCCAAAAAGAGTTAAAAGGCGTCAAAAGAAAAACCAGGCGTCCAATAGTTTGAATACCTGGAGTTTCCACTCCTGTAGGAAGTTGAGGCTGGGGAGTAAAGCAAAAACAGACGATACAAAGACTGTATAGCACAACTCCCAAGCTTAGTAATTTTTTTCGTTTCATCTTATGGATTTACTTCAGCTACTGCTTTTTGGCGGTCACGCTTCATGGTATTTGAACGCAATTGTCCACATGCTGCATCGATATCAGTTCCGTGTTCCTGACGAACGACACAGTTGATTCCTTTTTTCTTAAGGGTATCATAGAAAGCCATCACGCGCTCTTTAGGACTACGACTATATTGGTCATGCTCACTAACAGGGTTGTAAGGAATCAAGTTGACATATGACAATTTCTTAATATTCTTGAGCAATTCTGCCAACTCAAGTGCTTGTTCGACTCCGTCATTGACTTCATTAAGCATGATATACTCAAAAGTTACACGGCGGTTGGTTGTTTCGATGTAGTATTCAATCGCTGCAAAGAGTTTTTCAATTGGAAAGGCACGGTTAATCTTCATAATGCTTGAACGCAGTTCATTGTTTGGAGCATGAAGAGAAACAGCAAGGTTGACCTGGACTCCTTCATTGGCAAACTCACGAATCTTATGAGCCAAGCCAGAGGTTGATACGGTGATATGACGAGCACCAATTGCCATTCCCTTATCGTCATTGATGGTACGGATAAAGTTCAAAACATTATTGTAGTTATCAAATGGTTCTCCAATACCCATAACAACGATATGGCTAACACGTTCATCTTGTCCACGTTCGTCAAAATATTTTTGAACAAGCATAATTTGAGCCACAATTTCCCCGTTATTGAGGTCCCGTTGCTTCTTGATCAAACCTGACGCACAGAAGGTACAACCGATATTACATCCTACCTGAGTAGTGACACAGACTGATAAACCGTAGTGTTGGCGCATAAGCACCGTCTCAATCAACATACCGTCTGGCAACTCAAAGAGGTACTTCACAGTACCATCGGCTGACTCTTGAACGATACGTTGTTTCAAGGGATTGACTACAAACTGCTCGTTGAGTTTGGCAATCAAATCCTTAGACAAGTTAGTCATTTCTTCAAATGTCTGAACACGTTTACGGTAAAGCCATTCCCAGATTTGATCCGCTCGGAATTTCTTTTCTCCTTGCTCTAAGACCCATTCTTGCATTCCTTGACGAGTTAAACTATAAATCGACGGTTTCATCTTTTCTCCTTATTTTCTAGTCTTTCTTACGGATGACGAAATGACGTTGTCCCTTTTCTTCATTCTGAGGTTTCTGTTCTTTACGGCGACGTCTATTTCTCTTGTCTGTATGATTTTTTTTCTTATTTTGAGAAGACTTTTTCCCTTTACGGTTGTCTTTCTCTTCTTTCTTGCGCATTTTTTGGTCAAATGGTGCTCGTTTCGGTGTCTCGTTTTCTAAAACAAAATAGGCACAACCATAGCTACAATACTCGAGTAGGTAATCTTGTAAACGACTGATTTTCTCGAGAGATTCTTCAGCTCGCTCATTTTTGTAGAATCCTCGCAAGCGCAACTGTTCATTACTCCAGTCTCCTACAATATAATCATACTTGTTTAGAACTTCCGAAAAGCGTTGAGTAAAAGCTGTTGCATCAAAGGCTTCCTTACTATTTTCAACCAAGTTGAAGGTGAAACCTTCAGCCTCGACTTTATCTCCAGATAGATGAAATTCTGGACCAGGGAATTTATTGTAATTGTATAATTCAGGTGCAATTTCTTTACGCATAATATTCCTTTTTAACGTTTACTTAATACTCTATTTTACCATATTTTTGCCATATTTACATCTTTTGATTTAAAATGAAAAAAGTCTGACGATTTCACCCTTTAATTCTAAAAGACACATCTGTACAAAAAAGAAAAAACTGGGAAAACCCAGTTTTTAAATATTATAGGTAAAGTAATTTGAAGAGTGCTACAGCGGCAATAGCAGCAGCAATCGGTGCTACTACTGGTACCCAAGCATACCACCATTTTGAATCACCCTTGTGTTCACCAAGGATTGATTTAGGAAGTACTGCGTGAAGAAGACGTGGTCCAAGGTCACGAGCTGGGTTCAAACCAGGTCCTGAAGGTCCACCAAGTGATGTAACCAAGGCCATTACTAGGAAACCAAGTGCCAAGTGTGCGATACCAAGACCTGGTGACAAGAATGGAGCTACTTGAGTTTTTGCTTGTTCAAGATATGCAGTGACTTGTTCTTGAGGAATTGTTTGACCTTGAGCAGTCGCTTGTGCCACTTGTTCGTTAACCAACGCTTGTGCTTTAGCAACCAATTCAGCACCAAAGAAGTTCTTTGTCAAACCAAGAGCTGCAAAGAAAAGAACAAATGATCCAATAAACTCATTGATAAATCCATTCACAGTTGCTGCATAACGTGATTCTTTTGTACCGTGGTCCAAACTTGAAATCGTTGAGAAAGATCCCAAGATGTTATTTGGATTTTCCGTCTTCAAGTAGTATGGACGGTGAGTCGCAACAACCAAGGCTTGTCCGAAGATTGCTCCCAAAACTTGTGCGATGATGTAAAATGGTACTTGTGCCCAAGGGAAGAGACCGCTAACTGCAAGTCCAAGAGTGAAGGCTGGGTTGATGTGGTTACCAGAAACGTTACCAAACATCAAAGCAGGGATCATAACCCCCATACCGTAACCAACAGCGATAACGAGCCAGCCACTTTGGTGACCTTTCGTACCTTTAAGTTCAACGTTGGCAACTGCACCATTTCCCAAGATAATCAAGATGGCTGTTCCCAAAAATTCAGTGGCATATTTGACTGCCCATGTGAAATCCATTGATAGATTCTCCTTAATATTTTTTAGACAATCCCTATTCTATCAATTTTTAAACCTTTTAGCAACAGATTTTCTAAAAGAATCCAAGGGGAAAACGCTTTTATTTCAAGTCTACAAAAAAGACCTAACAAACGTCCTTTGTTAAGTCCAAATTTTAATTATTCTTGGCGCTGACCAAAGTCCTTAATCATCTGTTCCATTTCTTCACGACTTGGTGTCGTTAGCATATAGAGATAGTCTCCTTGCAATTCAGCAAAGGCTGCTGGCATAATTTTCTTGACCTTGAACTGGTTTCCATATTTAGCCAGCAAATCTTCTTCTGAATAAACATAGTTGGCATTGGCGCGACGAGATGTTGCCAAGCAATACTGGGTTTCAAACGGAGACTCTGGGAAGGGTTCACCTGCAACGATAGCAGCATAGCCCTTGTACAAATCTAAAGAATGAGCATAGTTATAGACATCAATGGTAAAGCCACCTGCAGGACGGTTATTGTACTCGATGGCAATATAATCATCACCCTCACGGAAGAACTCGATATGGAAGAAACGTTCTTTCATACCAAATTCCTTGACGATAGCCTCACCATACTTGCCAAGTTTCGGATCCATATCTTTAAGAACATAATAAGAATTGTCCATCTTGTAAATCATGAGATCAAGGGGTGTATGTGCATAGTCAAAGGTAGTTGAAAAGACAATATTCCCATCTCTATCCACCAAACCATCGAAGGTACAGATTTCACTAGAGGTAACAAATTTTTCAAAGAAATAAACTGTTGAATGGTCCCATTCAGCCTTAAAGTGGTTTACATCATCTTCTGTTTCAAGTTTGAAGGTTGCTGCTGCACCAACTCCATTATCAGGTTTGGCAATCATGGGAAGACCGATTTCTTTCACAGCTTTGTCAACATCTGCTTCTGTTTCAATGACAGCACCTGGCACAACTGGAACTCCAGTTTTTTGGAAGAGTTTTTTCATTTCAGACTTGAACTTGGTCTTCTTGAGGTCTTCTGGTTTGGCACCAAAAACATTGAACTGTTCACGAAGAGCAGCATCCAACTCTAGCCAGTATTCATTATGAGATTCGATGCGGTCAATTGGACCATGCTTATAGAAAAGAAAGGCAACTGCTCGTTTAACCTCATCGATATTTTCAAGATTATCAACTCGGAAGTACTCCGTCAAGCTATTGCGTAATGGTTCATCTAGTTGTTCGTAGGGTTCTTGCCCAATCCCTAGAACTGTGATTCCTTTATTGGCTAGCTCAATACTAAATTGCTGAAAATTTTGTGGGTAATAGGGTGAAATTACAAGATAATTCATAAGCAACTCCTTTTATAGACTCATATGACCGAGGAAATAAGGCATTTGTTTGCGCCACCATTCCCAGTCATGGGCAACATCGTGCCCCCATTCTGCAAACCAGGCAGGAATTTGTTTTTGGTCAAAGGCTTCTTTTAACTTGTAGTAAGAAGGCAGGCCATCCTGTTCCCAAGCACCTAGTCCTGTACAGATGACAATCTCAGCCTGACGGTAACGATCGATAAACCAACCATCATTTTGATTCCAGATATAGTCTACTGGTGAATTTTGATAGATAGCATCATCGTTGTAGTAATCTCCAACAAAGAAACGAGCATCATAGACACCACTGAGGGCGATAACCTTGGTAAAGACATCTGGATGCTGGAGGAAGAAATTCAAAGCGTGATAGGCTCCCATAGAGCACCCTGTTGTCATCATACCGTCAAACCAGCCTGTCTTGTGCTTGATAAAAGGAATAGCTTCTTCAATCACATATCGTTCATAGGCACGGTGCATCTCAGCTTGATCATGACTATTTTTCCAAGTCGCAAGCCAGCTCTCACTATCTACACTTGAAAGGGTAAAGAACTGAACACGGCCTTCTTCAATAAAGGATGCACAAGCATCAATCATCCCAAAATCATAGTATTCATTGTGGCTACCACCAGAAGAAGCAAAGACAACAACTGGGATGCCTCCATGTCCGTATCGATTGACATACATTTCACGGTTAAGATGACCACTCCAGTGGCTAAGATGTTCAATATGCATATCCTGTCTCCTTTATACTAATTACCAATTTTCTGCAAAAAAGCGTAGGCAAGCTGGAAGATTTTCTGACCATGGCACTTCATGGTGAATGGCTCCAGCCTGAACCTTGAGAGAGAGATTTTCCAACTCAACTCCTCCTGCTATCAAATCATGATAATAGCTAAGAGAAGAGTCAATATAGGCCTGCTTAATATTACCAGCCATAAGGGTCTTATCCGTGTCATCCGCCTCTTCCGTTCCAACATAGATGAAGACACGCTGGTCAGGTAATAGTTTTTTACGCTCCATATAGCGATCAAAGGCCTCTTGGTGAAGCCAGTTGGCTGATGAGAACACTCCCAAACACCCAATCTGATCCTGATACTCCAAGCCAATAAACTGAGTAATATTGCCGCCTAGAGAAGACCCAACCATAGCAGTGTGCTTGCGGTCTGATTTTGTACGATAGTTTTCATCGATAAAGGGTTTGACCACTTCCATGACAAACTCAGCGTACTCGACTCCCTTACCACCAAACTGTTGACCGGGAATATTAGACTCCTGGAATTTCCATGCCGCATACTCATTCATCCGTCCTAGACCATCATTATCAATAGCCACTACAATCATACGGCTGATATCTGGATTCCGTTTAATGGTAGGAATGATCTTCCATGAATGACCGACATAGGATTCTTTACTGTAAAAGACATTTTGACCATCATGAAAATAAACAACCGGATAAGTGCGATCCGTGTCTTTCTCGTAGTTTTTCGGGAGGAGAACACGTACACGGCGGTCCTTGCCTGTGTATGGAACCTTGAGTTTATGCTCTCGCATTTTCAGGTAAAAGTAGGATTGATTCATTGTCAGAAAACTCTCTATATTCAAAATTTTACCTAATTATATCATAAAAATAGAAAAAAAGTCAGTTCCCGTCCAAATTTAGGACAATAAACTAACTTTTTTTACTTATTTTATTTTTTCCTCTGGTTTTTCTGATTAAAGGAGGTCATCAATTAACTCATCAACCGCATCTTTCTCAGCTTGAGGGGTAATTTCAGTAATCATAATTCCTGCTACTGCTCGCTCAACCAATCCTTCAACATCCATACGTGTTTCATACTGTTCAGCATTCTTAATTTTAGGATTTGTCTTCGGACGATCAGGCGCAAAAATCGTACAGCAGTCTTCAAAAGGTTGGATAGAAATTTCAAAGGTATCAATTTCCTGAGCGATATCTATGATTTCCAACTTGTCCATGGTCACAACTGGACGGATAATTGGTGTATTGGTTACGGCATTGATAGCCTGCATACTTTCTAGGGTTTGGCTTGCCACCTGACCAAGACTTTCACCATTGATGATGACCAAACCATTTCTCACTTCACGGATACGGTCTGTAATGCGCATCATAAAGCGGCGAGTCAGAGTCATGAGATAAGCTTCTGGAGCCTTTGCCTTAATCTCTTCTTGAATCTCCGTGAATGGCACTTCGATAAACTGGATATTCCCACCGAACTTAGTCAATTTACGGGTTAAATCCTGAGCTTTCTTGAGGGCACCTGGACTAGTATATGGTGGACTAGCAAAGTGAACAACCTCGATATCTACTCCACGTTTCAAAGCAAGATAACCTGCTACAGGAGAGTCAATCCCCCCTGACAACATGAGCATACCTTTCCCAGAAGTGCCAACTGGCAAACCACCAGCCCCACGAATGGTCTCATAGGAAAGATAAGCCGCCTCTTCACGAATCTCCACTTGCAGATTGATATCGGGATTTTTCATCTGGGCTTGTATATTTGGAATGGCTTCAAAAACAGCACCACCAAGAACTTGGTTGAGTTCACGACTATCCAGTTCAAAGTTGTGATCACTACGTTTGCTAGAGATCTTAAAGGTCATGCCTTCCTTATAGATGTCCTGCATAAACTCTTGGACAGCAGATTCAAGAACTTCTACAGATTTTTCAACCTTATATACTGGAGAAAAGTTTTGAATCCCAAAAACCTGTTTGAGAGACTCAGCTACTGCTGCATAGTCGGCTCCATTAAGATAAGCATGGGCACGGTCGCGATCAGCAGTTACCTTGACTTGAGGATAGATAGATAAAACATCTGAGATATTATTACGTAGTTTATTGATGAAACGCATACGGTTTTTACCTTTGGTTGAAAGTTCCCCGTAGCGAATCATAATTTCTGAATATTGCATGAATGCTCCTATCTTACTTTTCTAGTTTGATTGTAAATTAATTTTAGTTTGGTCAAAAATTGCTCAACTTGACTCATGTCATTTTCTAGGTCTAAGCTAAGGCGTACTGCTGACTGGGCCTTATCTTTTTCAACCCCCATGGCAATCAAGGTACCAGCAGGTTTTCCTGCCTTTGACGAGCAAGCAGAGGTTGTGGAAATGAAAATATCATAGTCTTCAAATGCATGAACGATGACTTCCCCACGGACACCCTTAATCCCAAAAGTCAGAATATGAGGCGCAAAGTCTTCCTCACCTGAGAAAACAAAAACATCTGGATATTCGAGTAGAGCTTGACGGATGACTGCCTTCATCTGACTTGTTTTGCTTGTAAACAAATCCAGTTTTTCCATGGCCAAACGTAAGGCCTTGGCTGTCGCAGCAATACCAGCCACATTTTCAGTTGTTGAACGATAGTCACGCTCTTGGCCACCGCCAGTTAATAGGGGGGTGATTTTCTTGCCAGACTTGATATAGACAAATCCAACACCACGAACTCCGTGGAATTTATGACTAGAGAAGGTCGCAAAATCCACTCGGTCAGTCAAATACTTTTCTGTCGGAATCTTAGCTAAAGCTTGAACCGCATCAACATGGAAGGAAATCGTTGGCTTATCTGCCAAAAGTTCTGAAATAGCTTCAATAGGCTGGATTGAGCCGATTTCATTGTTGACTGCCATGATAGAGACTAGCGTTGTATCAGGACGAAGTAGATTTTCTAAAGCAGCTACATCTACAAATCCTTTTTCATCTACTGGTGCAAAATCCACCTCAAATCCTTGAGTCTGAAGCCAAAGAGCAGACTCCTTAACCGCTGGATGCTCAATTTCTGACACGATGATGTGTTTACCAAACTGAGCTTTTTCAAAAGCTACACCTTTGATAACCCAGTTATCTCCTTCGGTACCACCAGAGGTAAAGAAGATTTCTTCGCTTTTCTTACCAATTAAATCTGCAATCTGCTGACGAGAAGCTTCTAAAATTCTGGTAGACTGATCACCCAAACGATGAAGGCTCGATGGGTTACCAATAATTTTTGCAGACACCTGCATGTAAGTTTCAAGTACTTCAGGATAAGGCTTGGTCGTAGCCGAATTATCAAAGTAAATCATTGTTTCTCACGCTTTCTAAAATCACTCCTTCTATTGTAACACGAAACAGTTCAGGCGACAAGAAATGCCGTTCAGGTTCATTTAAGTTTTTTTTAAAGATTTTGGGTATAATGAATCATGGTAAAGGAGAGAAATTATGTCTAACTATCGCAGAAAATCAAAACCTAAAACTGAACATATCAAAAAAGGCTTTACCGTCTTTCAAAAAACAATTGCAACTTTAGCCAGTATCCTTGGTTTGATTACAGCTAGTATCACTATCATGAATGCTTTGGATAAAAACAAGGATCATAAAGATACGACTACACAAACAACCATTATCAAGGAAGTTCAAAAGGAAGCTCCCGCTGAATCCAATGCACCTGCACAAAGTCAGTCTAATAATCAAGAAACAACTCAAAAAGAAGAAGTTCAAACACCTAGCAAGAAGGAAGATACAAAATCAGATGACAATTCTCAAAAAAATGAGCAATCTGATTCTTCATCAAATACTCCAACTACTGAAGCAGGAGTTAGCGCTAATAACGGAGCATCCTAAATTCCCCCTAGACCAACGATTCATTCGTTGGTTTTTTATTTGCTAGTTTTTTCATTTTGATCATAAAAAACCAGGAACTAATGTCCCTGGTTTTTCTTTTTTAAAACAAGATATTCTGCATCGAATGAAGATTCGTACTTAGTCTTCTTTCCCTTTTTTGATAAAGGTTGCAGAGAGAACCAATCCAAGACTAGCTAGGAAGGCTAAGCCTACTGAATCTTGCTCACCAGTTGCTGGAAGTTGACCTTTAGCATCAGTCGCTGGTGCATTTGGTCCTTCTGGTTCTTGTTTTTGGTTTGTTGAACTTGAAGGTTGCTTGTGATCCGCGATTGGTGTAACTGAGTTTGCAACAGGCTCTTTATATTCTGGAACCTCATTCTTAGCTGCTTCAACCCAATTAACGCCACCCTTGAATTCTGGAAGCTCATTCTTGTCCGCTTCAACCCAATTAACGCCACCCTTGAATTCTGGAAGCTCATTCTTGTCCGCTTCAACCCAATTGACGCCGCCCTTGAACTCTGGAATGTCATAAACAGCCGCTTCTGCAGCATTAACTCCACCTGTAAATTCAGGAATTTCAACTACTGGTGGTTGCTGATCTCCCTTACTTGAAAGGACTTCAGGTTCTGGAGTTGGTTTCGGATCTGGAGTTGGTTTTGGATCTGGAGTTGGTTTCGGATCTGGAGTTGGTTCTGGATCTGGAGTTGGCTCTGGATCTGGAGTTGGTTCTGGATCTGGAGTTGGTTCTGGATCCGGAGTTGGCTCTGGATCTGGTGTTGGTTCTGGATCTGGAGTTGGCTCTGGATCTGGAGTTGGTTCTGGATCTGGAGTTGGCTCTGGATCTGGAGTTGGTTTCGGATCTGGAGTTGGCTCTGGATCTGGAGTTGGCTCTGGATCTGGAGTTGGCTCTGGATTTGGAGTTGGCTCTGGATCTGGAGTTGGTTGCTCAGGTTCTTCTGAAAGTTCTTGATAGTAAGTCGTCATTTCATAGAACTCTGGTTTCCCACCCTCCCAAATGAGTTTAACATCAAGTAACGGAGCCTTATCTCTGACTGCAAATGTTTGGAAGCTTGAAGTAATTGCTCCCAAATCTGTCCAAGCACCGTCTCTGTCTGTTTTCAGAGTGCGAGCAAGTAGACGCGCTGCTACTCCTTGAGGCAGACTAGAAACAAGTCGGATGTGGTTAGCGTCTGTTGGTTCTGACAAGTGGTAAACCAACTCACCTTGGTCTTTCTCAGCCTTATAGCTTGTCAAGACTTTGCCATCTACAAGATTTGTGTAAAGGTTGCCTCTACTTTCTCCACCGTTTCCTTGAACAGTTGGGTCGTTGATAGGTTTCACAAATTCGCCGTCATTGATAACTAACTCAGTAAATCCAACAAAACGAGCATCGTAATTAGCAGTGAAGAGAACACGGAGATAGTTAGCTTTAACTGGGCTTGCAAGTTCACCTTCGATGTAGCGATTTCCAGGCATCTTAGAATCATGTGTCCATCCATCTGTCAATGAATCATCACGCATTTCATTAGCGACACCATCACCTACTGTCACAACATCTGTCCATGTCTTGCCGTCTTGGCTAACCTGAATCTTACCATCACGAAGATAGTTCTTCGTACCATCTTGGATATAGGCTCTAATCTTCTTGATTTCACGTTCACTACCAAGTTTCAAGGTAATATGACCATCTTTACGTGCATAGTCAGAGAACTCTACAAAGTTGTTGTAAACACCATCAAACAACTGATCCAAATTCTTGATCTTGCGAACATCATTTGCACCATAGTAGGCATCAATTCCCATTGATGTAGAATCAAGCTTAGTTGGCTCCACTTCTTTTGTCTTAATGAGTAGAGATGTCGCTGTCACTGCTTGTTCTTGGTCAGTCTTATTAATCAAACGAGCATAACGTACCAAGGATTTATCAGTTACTTGGCTAGCTGGATACCATTCTTGTGCATTTGGAGAGAATTCCAAGTCAAGGGCTGGATTTCCAATACCAATAGCCTGAATGCTTTCAGCCTGGTGTAGACGGTCTAGCTTCATACCCAAGTAGCTATGAGCTGGAAGCTTAGTTCCACTTGGAATTTGCATGTCATAACGACCGAGACTGTCATATACTGGAGTTGATTTCAAACTTTCAACATTAGTATCTGTCATCTCGCTATTGCCAGCACGTGTTTCAACTGAGAAGTCAGCGATACGCCACCATAGATTGATATTCTTGGTGTTACGAACACGGATGTAGCGAGCTGAAATTGGAGTTTCAATTTCTTTGGTTTGTTCACCAGTCAAACGATCCAATTCTTGCCATGAATTTCCATCTGTAGAATACTCAAGAACACCTTCTGCCAATTTATCTCCTGATCCTTGAACGAGGCGCACCTTAGTTACAGGTTTGACTCCACCCAAGTCTAGTTGAACCCAACCACCGACTGGAGTTGTATCTGTTCGATCAGCATTTGCCAGCATGGCTTCTGTATTGTCACGACCATCTGTAATCTGAGCAACTGTCGTATTGTACTTATACATAAGATTTGGACTGATGGTCACTGTAGCTGCCTGTTTAGGACGACTTACTTCTACAGGACGGTTCACAGCGATTTCTCGTACAGCAAACCAAGTGTTCTCACGATCAGAAGTTGCAATCATTCGAACAGCTTTAGCATTGATATTGAGATTTTCAAATTTAAGAAGAGGCTCATTACCAGTGTAGCTTGGTTCTGAAAGTGTTACCCACTCATCATTTTCATTGAGGTACTCAACCTTAGCATCGTTAAAGGTATCATGTGAATTTGCTTGAGTTCCCATAGCGAATGTCAAGCTTTGGATTGGAACAACCTTATTAAATTTCAAACCAATGTAATCACCAGTCTGGATACTGTTTGGTGATTTGATAAGGGCATGGGTTCCTAAATCACCGTCAGTGACTTCAGCAAGTCCACCTTCGACACCTGTACGGTTTGTAATAAAGGTACTAATAACTTGGTCTGGATGCAAGGCTTTTTGAACTTCAGTTGCCAAGACTTCACGAAGGCCAAGCAAGAATGGACGGATATGTTGAACACCCAACTCAGCTCTTTCATCATGATCTACATAATGGAAAGTATAAGTTTGAGACTGTTCATAAAGCTTCAAGCCCTTGTAATAACTATCCCAAAGTTTTGAAGAATCATTCTTCTCGATAGCTTCTGTACCATCAAGGAAGGCATCCAAGGCGTCCATTTGGTCAATAGTGTTATCCAACCAATAGTGGATTTGAGCAACCATCTTCTTATCGCCAGACGCTTTATAAAGTTGGGCTGCTGCTTTCAATTTGGCAAATTCTGCACGCAATTCTGCACGCTCTGCGCTAACATCTTGACCAGCTTTTAGCTTAGCCATAAAGGCATCTAGTTTCGGTGCCAGTTCAACAGATTCTTCCAACTTGACAACACGACTATCCATATTTTGGTTAATCATGTGCTTACCAAGTTCACGGAAGGCAACAGATGTTTCACTATCTGTAAACTTACCAGTTTCAACAAAGTTGAAGGCGATATCATTGATTTTCTTAGCTTCGTCTTCAGATTTCCATTGTTTCCATGCGTACTGAGCTGCAGAGAAGAGGGCAATCTTAGAAGGCTCAGATTGTTGCATTGGATTCAGCATGATACCTGAAAGGAGACTTGGGTCCACATTTGGATGAAGGAATTTCTCACCGCCACCCAAAATCAAGTGTTGTTTAGAGTTATCTGTAACAGGCCAGTTAATCCATAGAGAAACTGGGCGGTAGGTCTTACCTCCTGCAGACAGATTATTCTTAAGGTTAGATAGGAAGTTTTCTGATACTTCACCCCAAATCTTACCACCAGTAAGAGTCATAGAAGTTGAAGTTGGAAGGTTTTCATTTAGAGATTTCAACTCATCTTCACGACCATTACCCCAATATTGACCTGGAACGAAGATCATTTCCTTACGAAGGCCAACATAAGTTGCTTGTTTTTCAGTCAACCAATCTGTCATGTCCTTCATCAAGCGGTTGTAGCTATTGTAGCCACCAACTGGACTTGGAGCATCATCGGCCAAAATACCGAACTCACGGACACCGACATCCATCAATTGAGTGAATTTAGCCTTAATGGTTTCAAGGTCTTTTTGGTAATCAGCATCGTTGCCAAAACGGATACGGTTGTTCATGAATGGGTGGATGGTCCAAACATAACGAGTCTTGTTTTGGTTTCCGACACGCGCCAATTCACGGATTTCAGCTAATTTTTCTTCTGGATAAAGTTCACGCCATTTCTTGTTGTGGTATGGATCGTCTTTTGGAGCAAAGAAGTATTGAGTCAACTTCAAGTCACCACCATAGCGCATCAATTCAGCACGATCAGCATTGCTCCATGGATTTCCATAGTAACCTTCGATAAAACCACGATTCTTAATTTCAGCGTAGTCTTCAACAGTTACATTACGTAAAACTGGAGCTTCACTTTCATTAAGCATGTGTTTCAAAGTTGTCAATCCATAGAAAACAGCATCTGTATCCTTACCGACGATAGAGATTGTATTGTTCTTGATTGACAAAGCATAAGCATCAATCTTATCAAAGAGTCCTTGAGAAATACCAGATATTTCTTTTTCAGCCTGTGAATGTTGACCATGAACACCAAGATAGATATTTGTAGCACCTGCTACTGCTGCTTGACTGCTTGTGTATGAGATTTGATGATCTTGTAGAACACTCTTCAATCGGTTGCGAGTGTAAATATCTAGATGGTCTCCCATAACAAGATTAACTTGTTTTTGAAGTTTAGTGACACCTTCACCGTAAGTAACTTTTTGTGGTGTTGGGAATACCTTGTATTCTTTCTTGAGATAGTCTTGACTTTGTGCTGCAGCAGCAATCACATCATCACTGGCTGCTTTTGTAGCTACAAAGCTATCCGGAAGTTCAGTTGTACCATCACTTACTTCTTCAACTTTTGGTTTTTCTGGGGTCACTGGTTTCTCAGGAGTTACTGGTTTTTCTGGAGCAACTGGTTCTTCTGATTCACTATCAGAAAGTGGCTTGAGCAGTTGAATTTCTGCAGCACTACCAAATCCTGCGACACCTGACAGAACTTTAAATTCTACCTTATTGGTTTCAATTGCATTAAAGCTAACAGTCTTCTCTTTAGCATTATTTTCCCAAGTACCTGATGCAACTTTAACCATTTGACCATCTTTTTGAGCATAGATTTCATAAGATGTCACGACTCCGTTACCACCACCTGGACGTGGAAGATAAGTCAAACCATTGACTTTTTCAGGAGCCTTCAAATTCATAGCAACGGTATAAGGAGCACGGTCTCCAGTCCATTTAGAATGCCAGAAGGTATTTGGATCATTATCGAAAGCTTTTTCAACTGGTCCTTCACTCTCTGTTCCTGGTGTTTCCTGACTAGTTGCAGAAACTGTGAAGTGATCCGTTGGAATCAAACGTGGGTTCACAAATGCTTCATTTGACAACTCTGCACTATGCAAGATTCCTTTAAAGCCACCGATTGTTTCAAGAGGTAGTACCAAACTGTTGTGTGTCAAGTTAGGATGAGCTGGGTTTGCAATGCGTTCAACTTTTTCGCCATCTACATAAACTTCGGTCACTTGAGGTTTTGTTACGACAGAAATTTGATAACGTTTGTTCTTCTCAAGTTTCTTGTTAAATTGAATATGGAATTGCTCGAAGGTATAAGCAAGATAGCCATCCTTGTCTGCAAGATAAAGTTGGTTGTCCCCACTTGTAGAGAAGACCTGCTCTCCATCACCAGTCACTGTCACATCCAATTTCAAAACATGGCTCGGACCAACATCACCAACCAAACCTTCAATGCTAGAATCTTTTTCGAAGTTCAAACCTGCGTCTGTTTTCTTCACATTCTTAGCAAGATATTCCTTGATAGTCTCTGGTTTAATGGTGAATAGGTCACTATCTTCTATTGTTTTTTCTGGATTTGAACGTGGTGCGTAGACACTTGTTGGTTGGATACGGTCTGCATAGGTCTTAGCTGCACGATCTGAACCCCAAGTGCGTTCTGCAGTTGATTGCATACTCTTGAAGAAGCGTTTAAAGATATCAAAAGAAGTAAGTCCTGTTTCATGCAGGTCAATATTGTCATTCCAGACTGCATGACCACCACCGATGATATTTGGATTTGAGGCTTCTAAGCGTGGCCCTCTTCGAGCAGTAAAGTCATTTGGTGCCCAGCTATTGTATTGCAATTCATAGTTAGCGTAGTCGCTATAAGGTCCCTGACTGTTACTTCCGTTTGGAACACTATAGGTTGGTACATCCAAGATATTGATAATTTTAGCACCCTTAGCAATCGCTGCCTGTGGATTTTGCCATCCAAGGCTCCAGATATCCACTTCTACACCATTCCAATCTACTGGTGTTTTCCCTGGTTTCGCAGTGAGTGAACCCCAAATACGTGGTGTTAAGCCTTTGTCTTTGATGTATTGAATCATATCATGGACATAGCGTCGATAATTTTCAGGACTTCCATAGTACTCATCTGTACCGATGTGAACTGTAGAAACACCTCGAAGTGGCGCATTTTCACCAACTAGTAACTTGTCATAAACAGATTTAACAAAAGCAAGTGTTTCTTCGTACTTGTTATCCAAGTCTAGCATTGCCACACGCTCTACATTATGCTTGTTAGCGCTCAGTGGTCCTTTATACATCAAATCTGGACGAACTTTGACAAAGGACAATGCGTGACCTGGTGTGTCAATTTCAGGAACAAGATTGATATGCAAGTCTTTAGCCAAGCTAATAATCTGTTGCAATTCGTCTTTTGTGTAATGTTCTTTTGAGGTTAATTTTTCACCATTATCACCAACAACATCTGTTTCTACACGGAAACCTGTCTTAGCATTTTTCAGTACATAATCCAGTTCTCCCTGCTGGCTGAGGTGTTTACCTTCCACGTGTTTATTCAGGAAGATATAGTTGTCATTCAAGTGCAATTGCAAGTCGTTCATCTTGTAGTAGGCCATGTTAAGCATGATATCTACAAGCGTATCATAAGGAATGAACTTACGACCTGTATCTAGCATAAAACCGCGGTGACTGAAGCTTGGGAAATCACGGATTTCACCGTTTTGCAAGTTATTTTCTCCCAATTGAAGGAGGGTACGAGTTGCATAAAAGGCACCAGCATTGGTCGCAGCTTCTACAGTGATAACTCCATCTTTAATGGTGATACCATAGCCTTCTTTGCCATAACCCTTGTCTTCAACCTTTTTAAACTCAATACGTTTTTGTGCTTCTTGACCACCAGTTGCGACTTCCAAACCACGATTTTCAAGGTCAGTTTGGTAGAACTTAGCTTCCTTGTCAAACCCAGAATTCCCAACGGAAATGATAGTTTCTGAAGTAATAGAAGTTTTACCTTCAGTGCCGTACCATTGTTGAACTGCTGGGGCAACTGCAGGCTTGGTCCCAACGCCTTCATCAGCGTGCAAGCCTTTAATGACAACTTCAAATTCTTTTGTGAAGGTATGGTTATCATTGGTTTGTTGGACCATCACTTTGACATGTTGTTCTGTCAGCGGTGTGTAGATTTTATTATTTAGGTCGATAACACCTTGCTTATTGCTTCCAATCAAGCTAACTTGACCAGGTAATTTAGGCAATACAAGTGATTTTCCGTCTTCAGCAACCGCTATTTCTGTAACTTGACGAATATCTGTTGGTTTGCTTGTGTCTGGAATATTTGAGTAGGCACGAATTTCTTGAATACCCACATTTTTCCATTGCATAGTACCGGCTTGATAATCTGTAATTTCAAGTTTAAGATACTTAGCTTGAACGGCTTCTTTTAAGTCAACTTTTTCATCTAGAACTGGAGTTCCTGTTCGTTGATGAGCCAACTTCCATTCTCCAGGACCTGATCCATTGACTTCGTCTTGACCTGCATAATAGAGATTCCAAGATTTGATATTTGGATCATTTTGTTCACCACGAACACGACGGTCCCAATCGATTTCCACATGCTTGATTAAGGTTGTCTTTTCAAGCTTAAATTCGATTGTTGGTTTCACAACATCACGGTCAGTTGCCCAACGAGTATCTGGATTTCCATCAATCGCCTTCTCAGCTGTAAATGGTGTGTTCGCTTCATGGTTTGATGCTGTCGCAGTAGCCTTTTCCAAATGATTGACATCTGGAGTTTCAACCAAATCTTTAGTAACTGGCTTTTCTGCTGGTTTAGCTACTGGTGCTGCTTCTTCTTTTGGAGTCTCAGCTGGTTTTGGTGTTGCTTCTTCCTTAGGAACTGGAGTTTCAGCTGGTTTTGGAGCTACTTCTCCAGTATTTTCAGGCTGAGCTTCCGCATCAGTCGGATTCGTTTCAGTAGGATCAGTTGGTTTTGCTGATTCAGCTTTTTCAATAGCTGCTGCTATATCCGCTGGTAACTTATCTAGGGGCTGAACCTGTGTCACCGTGCCTTCTGTCTCTGCAGGCCCTTCTGTTTCTGCTGCTTGAACCATACCAGCACCAAAAATGCTTGCACCAATCATGACAGAAGCAGCGCCTATTGCAAACTTACGTATACTGTAATGACACCGTCTCTCAAAAAAATGTTTTCCCATTTTCTTTATTTCCTTTCCCACGCTTAAATTGGGTAAGCGTTATCATTTCCCTTTTAAAAAGGGAGGACCAAGAGGTCCTCTCTAGGTGTTTGGTTTTCTCCATTACAATAAGTTAGGAGTTTGAGTTTTCATAGTATAAAACTCAATTATATTTTAATCTTCTTTTCTTTTTTGAAGAAATAGAGCAGACATTGCTAATGTAAGACCAGCTAGGAAGAGGTGTTCAGTTGTGCCTTCACCTGTTTCAGGAAGTTTAGGCTGTTCTGTTTCTTTTTGTGCCGCTTGCATAGCAGGTGTTGGTGTAAGAGCTGGTTTCTGATCAAGTTCTTCTGCAACTGGACTTGTCTGATTGTCTCCTGCACCTAATGTTTCTTTATACTCAGGAACATCATTCTTAGCTGCTTCAACCCAATTAACGCCACCTTTGAACTCTGGAACATCATTCTTAGCTGCTTCAACCCAATTAGCTCCACCCTTGAACTCTGGAACATCATTCTTAGCTGCTTCAACCCAATTAGCTCCACCCTTGAACTCTGGAACATCATTCTTAGCTGCTTCAACCCAATTAACGCCACCCTTGAACTCTGGAATGTCATAAACAGCCGCTTCTGCAGCATTAACTCCACCTGTAAATTCAGGAATTTCAACTACTGGTGGTTGCTGTTCTCCCTTACTTGAAAGAACTTCAGGTTCTGGAGTTGGTTCTGGATCTGGAGTTGGTTTCGGATCTGGAGTTGGTTTCGGATCTGGAGTTGGTTTCGGATCTGGAGTTGGCTCTGGATCTGGGGTTGGTTTTGGATCTGGAGTTGGCTCTGGATCTGGGGTTGGTTTCGGATCTGGAGTTGGTTTCGGATCTGGAGTTGGTTCTGGATCTGGAGTCGGCTCTGGATCTGGAGTTGGTTTCGGATCTGGAGTTGGTTTCGGATCTGGAGTTGGCTCTGGATCTGGGGTTGGTTTTGGTTCTGGAGTTGGTTTCGGATCTGGAGTTGGCTCTGGATCTGGAGTTGGTTTCGGATCTGGAGTTGGCTCTTCAGTTTCTTTAATTTCTTTCAAGCCTTCTACCAATTTATTAAGTCCGTTTGGAGTTAATAAGTTATGTTCTGCAAGACCATTCTTGTAAGCTTCAACAGCCGCCAAGTATTCTTTCGCATCTTGACGATCGATCTTACGAACACGTTCTACTTCAGCATTGTATGCAGCTTCATCTAATGGTTTATCCTCTTCAACTGGAAGGACGAAGCGTAATTCCGCTGCTGAAATATGTCCAGGATCACCGTATGTTTCGTTACCAGTAAAGATTGCTTTCTTCACTTTGATTGGAGCATCGAAGTTAATCACTTTTGTTTTCGCATTATTTTCCCATCCAGTAAAGCTAAAGTTATGTTCTTGTCCTTTTTCATCAATCACTGTAAGGCTACCGCTCATCACACGTCCGTTTGGACCTGAAGGGCGAGGAACATATTCAAAGCGAGTTGATTCCATCGGATTATTGAACTCTACTGTTAATGGTTTTCCTAAGCTATTCACTCCATAAGGTGTATGCCATAAAGTATTTGTATTTCCATCAAATGCATACCATACATTATCTGCTTCTTCATAAGGAGCATCAAGATCATGAATATCATCCCAATCTGGAGCGCTACGTTTCACCGCAAGTTTTTCTTTAGCCTCGTTAACGCGTTCTACAAGAGCTTTAGCGTCATCCACACTAATATCATCGTCTGCTTCTAATAAAGCTGCTACAGCGTCTTTATATGCATTTAATGAATCTTGTTTGTAGTTGCCATTTACGATTGGAGTATTCTTTTCGTATGCTTCATCGATGATCATCTTACCAGTTAACTTAATTTCTTCAATTTCAAGGTTATCTAACATAAAGTCTTTATAACCTTTGAAGTTGATTTCGTTGTTATCTGTATCTCCTTTAGTATCGGCACCACGCGCATTTGAGTAAATACCAATCCAAGTGTTTCCACCTTTTTCACCAGTAACATAGAAGCTTACTTTCTTAGGAGTTGATGATTTTTCCCAAGTGTTTTCTAAGTCGTATTTCGTTAATTTGCTACGACGAGAATTTTCGCCATTACCGATAACGAATGAGTATGCTCCATTTGAACCTGCTTCATACTCGAAGGTTACTTTATAAGTCTTACCTTCTTCGAAGCGGAAGTTTTGTGGAATTGTTTGGTAAACGAGTTTGTCATAACCTGATAAACCGTTCGTCTTCAATGACCAATTGCCTTCGATAACATCGTTGACTTTCTTACCATTCCATCCACGTTGAGTATATGGTTCGTGTTTCTCAGATAAGTGAGTACGGTTATCTTGTACGCCTTCAACATCGCCGACTACGAATGGGAAGATACCTTGAGGCACTTCTTCAAAGTCTTGTTTGAATTTACCATTTCCTGTATCGTGTTTTTCGTTGTACATTACAGATTGATTTTCAAATACACGAATTTCATCGAAGTAAGTTGCTGCTGCATCCGCATCACGTCCAAGTTCTAATGTCACGTTAGAAACATCTTCGCCGGTTGTGAAGTATACATACATGTTTTGGAAGTAACTTGTATTGTCCACTGTCGCGTTCTTCGAAAGTGTGTTATGCGCATGTGCTTGTACATAGTTCTTCGCGATTGATTTGTTAGTGTAGTTAGAAATCACTTTGTCGCCTACACGGATTGTGATATCTGCACGTGCATCACTTCGGTTATCTACACCTACATAAACAGCATATCTTGTATTTGGTTTCAAGTCTGTTAAGCGTTGTTTCAATGTCACACGTTCAGTGTTTCCTTGAATACGTAACATTTCGTTAGCCCCTTGAGATTTCACGATTTCAGCGTGTTCGCTGTCACCCGTTTTTTCCCAATGATCTAATGTTCCGCTGTTGAATCCTTGGTCATAGATGTGTAGACCTTCACTCCATACCATTGTCTTTTTGCCTTGAGGAGCTTTGTAAAGTACATATGGTTGGTTCGCATCTCCAGTAATTTGAATCTTACGGTCTGCGCCGACTGTTAATTCTACAACATCTTTCTTACCTTGGTCTGTTAAACGGTAAAGGTATACTTTATCTCCAGTCCAATCTTCTGGAAGAGTCCATTCAGTTGTTCCACCTTCAGTTGTGTAGAAGTACATCTTTTCTTTGTCGCCTGTTAAAGCTTTACCATTTTCATCCCAGTTCCATGGTACTAAGTAGCTTCTACCATTTTCGATGACACGACCGTTTAATGTTGTGACACGTTTACGGTAATCTGGGCTATTAGGGTCGTTTGATTGACGAACAATTTTCACTTCGTCCCCATTGTCATTTGTTAAATGTACTTCCATCTCTGGAGTCCACTTGTAGTTTTGACCGTTGTCGCTCATCGCAACTGGGTCACCGTTCACCCATTTAGAAACTTTGTAGTGTTGGAAGTACTTCGTCATGATGTTGTTTTCGAAGAGGTTACGAATATATCCTTCGTAGTCGCTTCGGCCTTGCCACCCTTCGAAGTCTTTCATGTTATATCCACCAAGTAATGGATAGTTAGCGGCACCACCGTAGCTTGGATAGTCACCCACCCATGAGTCTTTTTGGTGGTTACGAATGAATCGAGTGATGTTTGAGTTAATACCCTTCAGTGAATATCCACCGTAAGTTAAGTCAGCTGCCCAGTGTTGGAATGTTGAGTCATATTCCGCACCGAAGCCCCACTCGATAGCCATACGCCAGCCTTGAGAGTTTAATTCTTTAGCAAGTACGTGAGTTGGCCAAGCAGTGTTATCTCCTGATTGTCCGTTACCCCAAACGTCCACATAGATGAAGTCTAAGTCAGCACCTAGTTTTTCTCTTAACTCTTTCCAACGATCCAAACGTCCATGAGCTAAGTCATATTCTGCATCGATGTTGATACCTTGGTCTAACCAGTTCCAACCGTACATATATGTCCCGTCAGAGTTTCTACGTAAAATCGCTTCGCTGAAGTATTTAGATTCAGGATATGTTTCAGAAGCATTAACGTGAATACCGATTTTAGCTCCATATTCTTTTGATTTTGCTAATAATTTCTTGAAGTCTTCAACGCCACCGATTCTCTTACCGATATCCGCATAGTTTAAGTGACCTGAGTCGTGACCTTCACTACCATATCCTTTAAGTAGGATTGATTGTCCTAAACCATCTGTGTGTAAGTTAATCTTCTTAATACCATCTAATGTCATTAAGAATGGGTTTTGCGCTTGAGATGCGAAGTTCATCGCAATACGATACGCTACTAAATCTGGAACAGATTCTGCCCCTTTAGGATTGTTCATGATATTACGATATGCAATCGCACCATCTTGCCAGTCCACCACATTATCTTTGTTTAAGTCTTTTGTGATGACTACTTTAGAACTTGGTAATTCTAATGTGTATTCTGGGAATACTAAGTTCTTATAAGCACGTTGGTACCAGTAAGGTGAGCTTTGGATACCTAAGTAGTTTACGCCTTCAACACGTTCTAACGCTGTTGTTAAACGTGCAAAGTCATTTCCTCTATAAGTAAATTGAGAGTTACTCCAAACAGATGCTGCTAATTCATTAGAAGAAACAAATCCATACATGAAGCCGTAAGCATATTCATTCATCTTGCCTTCTTTCAAGTCTAAATGATAGTCTCCACGGTTATGTGTGTTTGTAGACATTTGAGCTCCGTCGAATTTTGCACCTTGTTTGTTAGAACCAACAGAAACAAGTGTGTTTCCTGGGAATTCAATGGTTTGGATTAATTTGCGAACATTGTCGACTGGTTTACCCATTTCGACATTGTTTTTGTTCACTACTTTTGTCACATCGAAGTGCATTTCGTTGCCGACTAATTGTAATTTTACAGTGATTTCAGCGTTGATGAATTCATCATCGTTTCTTACTTTCATTACATATTCTGCAGTAGTGTCATCAATCTTACGGTATTGAACTTCTGGAGTGACTAATACACCGTTGATTGACATTTTATCTAATTTTTGAACTTGACCTGTTAACGTTTTTCCATCTAATTCATATTCTTTAACACGTGGAAACGCTGTGTCGATAATCGCTTTTAATTGTTCTGATTGTAAAGTTTCATAGTGAACATCTTGGTCATTGCGACGTAATCCATCATCCACAGCTGGAGTTTCTTCTTCAGGTTTGATGTTATCTTGGTTATCCGCTTTGATCGATACAGAAGATAATTCTGTACCGTAAGTACCAGCTTTGAGGTAAACTTTATTCACATCAGCTAAAGCGTTCTTGACAGCTTCTGGAACAACTTCTGTGCTAAATAAATTTTGTCCATTATTTGTAGCATTTAATTGACCGTCTTTTTTGTAAACGATAGATAGGTGGTTTTCTTCACCTACATTTGGTGCTTCTACACGAGTCTTACTATACCAAGTGTTTACATTTGGTCCTTTGTATTGCCAGAACCAACCGCCCTTGTCATACCCAACAAAGATGTTGTTATCATTATCTTTATATTTTAGATATACCCCAAAGCGTGTTTCAGCTGGAGGAGTGTTTGCCTTGAACGTTAAGTCAACGCTTACATTTCCTTCCGCATCCGCCTGTAATCCAGCTTTTTCAAATAAAGCTTCGTTTGCTCCATTGTCGTTAGCTGTTGTTGAAGTTAATTTGTTGTAGCGTACTCCGCCTTCTTCAACGACTTCAACATTCCCTTTCACACGGCTTACTGAGTCCCACTCTTTTTTCACTTCGGCAGTAGCGCCGCTAGTTTCTCCCGTTGCTGCTTCAGCTGGTTTATTCTCAGCTGGTTTGTTTTCAACTGGTTTTTCTTCCTGAGGTTTGTCCTCTTTTGGTTTTTCTTCTTTATCTTCTACTTGTTTATCAAGTGCATCTAGACCCGCTGGTTTAGTTGTTTCAATACCTTTGATATAATTTTGAATCCACTCTAATTGGGCAGGTGAGAAAAGAATACCACCACTACGTTTACCAGATACACCGTTTTGATGAATCCCAATTAATTTTCCATTTTCATCAAAGATTCCGCCACCACTGGCACCAGGTTCACTTCCTTGGTAACTAATTCCACGAACGCCCTCACCATGGTCATTAATATCTTCGACAGTGGTATTAAGGATTGGATCAAGCTCTCCTTTTGGATAGCCAAATACATGTACCTTATCTCCTGTCTTGATAGTTGATGGTTTATCTGCAACTTCAACTGGAGCATTTGCAAGTGGACTGCGAAGTTTGATAATGGCTAAGTCATTTTTATAACCTTTTAGGAAACCTTCACGGTCCCAGTGTTTTACATCATTTTTACTAAACTTAACGTCTGGTGCACCTTCATAAGAAACTGTATACACATCTTTATCACTTTCGATGTTGTCTGCTACCTTACGATTATTACCATCCGGAACATCCTTGATAAAGTTATGAGATACGGATAAAACAAGATTTTCTCCTATCACAATCCCACTACCAGTCCCAGCATCGCTCTTAATTTCAACAGTTGCACCGTAATTCAATTCACCGTTTTTTGTTTTAGCGACATCTTCTGGAACTAAACTTTTATCTTCTTTTGCTAAGTCTTCTTTCGAAGCAGTATGGCCACTATCTTCAGCCTTATCGAGTTTTTCGCGTAAATCTTTAGGAAGTTCATTTTCAGTTGCTGAAGTTGCTGCAGCTTCTTTTTCTTTCGCTAGTAATTCTTCCTCAGTTTTTGGTCCTTCGGTAACTTCTGGAGACCCTTGATTTTCTCCAGGTTTTGGTGCTTCAAAATCATGTCCATTATCATCTTTTGCATTTGCCAGAGCTGCGACTAAATCAGCTGGCATATTTGCAGTAGAACCAGTTTGGGCTGTATCTGCCAAAACAGTACTTGTTCCAAAGAATGTAGCACCAATAATTACAGAAGCAACACCTAATGAAAATTTCCGAATACTATATTTACAACGTTTTTCAAATAACCTTTTATCCATAATTTTTTATTCCTTCCTGCTTAAAAAGTAAGCGTTTGCATTTCGTCTTAAAAAAATAACCCCCTTCATTTTTTTCGCTTATTTTTTAAACATATAAATATTTCTTATACCATTTTAATATATCAAAAACCAGTTTAAAAATCAATACTTTATTAGTTAAAATTAGTAAAAGTAAAATCTAAAACCCGAACCAAACTGAAAGTTTTTTTACTACAAGAATACCTATAATCATAGGCATAAAAAAAGAAATCACCTTCGAAAAATTAGAGTAGATTATCCCCATTTTCGAAAGGTAATTTCTTGAATTTTTATTCTATTTTCAAACAATTATTGTTGTAAGACTTTTCGAGGTTTTGTCCCTTCAGCAGGACCAATAACTCCAGCCATCTCTAATTCTTCCATCAATCGAGTGGCTCGGTTAAAACCAACAGATAGACGGCGCTGAATCATGGATGCACTTGCTTTTTGAGTTTCAATAACAAGTGCCTTGGCTTCTTCGAAAAGTGGATCTCCACCATCATCGCTAGAGCCAAAATCACCTTCTGTCTCAGATACTTCTCCTGGGTCAAAGCTTTCATCATAATCAGCATCAGCTTGAGCCTTAATGAAGTTTACGATACGTTCCACATCATCATCAGAGATAAAGGAGCCTTGGAGACGAACAGGATGGTTTTCATCAATTGGCTTAAAGAGCATATCCCCTCGACCGAGTAATTTCTCCGCACCATTTTCATCCAAAATCGTACGTGAATCCGTTCCTGAAGAAACCGCGAAGGCTACACGTGATGGTACATTGGCCTTAATCAAACCAGAGATAACATCCACTGAAGGACGCTGGGTTGCAAGAATCATGTGAATACCAGCCGCACGCGCCTTCTGTCCAAGTCGGATAATGGCATCTTCTACTTCCTTGCTAGCAACCATCATGAGGTCAGCCAACTCATCCACAATCACGACGATTAAAGGTAGAGGCACTTGTTTGTACTCTGATTGAGCGTTAAATTCCTCAACTTTAGCATTGAAACCGGCAATATTTCGAACTCCGACTTTGGCGAAAAGTTCGTAGCGGTTTTCCATTTCATCAACGACTTTTTGAAGGGCTTTGCTGGCCTTACGAGGGTTGGTCACAACTGGAATCAAGAGATGAGGGATATCGTTGTAGACTGAAAGCTCAACCATCTTTGGATCCACCATCATAAACTTAACCTGGTCAGGGCGGGCCTTCATTAAAATACTTGCGATGATTCCATTAACTGCAACGGATTTACCAGAACCTGTAGAACCGGCCACTAGCAAGTGAGGCATTTTTGCCAAATCAAAACTACGAGCCGTACCATTGACTGCTTTCCCAAGAGGAATTTCTAAAAGATTTTCAGGTTTTGTTTGTGATTGTTCCCAAAGCTCACGGAAGGACACAGTTGCAATTTCTGAGTTAGGAACTTCGATACCTACCAAGGATTTCCCTGGAATCGGTGCTTCGATACGGACATCTTTAGCTGCCAAAGCCAAAGCTAAATCGTCTGCTAGGTTTGAAATACGGTTGACACGGACACCAACTGCAGGTTTAACCTCATACTTGGTCACCGACGGACCGATTTCCGCTCTTTCTACAGTCACTTTAATACCAAAACTTGCGAAGGTCTCTTCCAAAATTTTAATATTTTCTCGAACGATTTTCTTTTCTTTTGACTGATCTTTTGGTTTATCTGGTGCAAAGAGTTGTAAGCTTGGAAGCTTATACTCCAGGGCCTTTTTAGCAGAAAAATCTACTTCAACCTCTTCGTCATCATCATCTTCTTCAGAGAAAACTTCTTCCTCTGGATAGTCTCCTTCTTCAGGGTAATCAAAATCAGCTTGCGGGAGAATAATCTCAGGTTCTACCCATTCCTCCTCTGGAAGTGGAGGAAATTCTTGCAGTGGTTGGTCTGATAAGATTTCTCCAGTTTCCATATCTACAGGCTGCATGTCAAGCAAAGCCTGCTCTTCTCTTTCTTTTTCAAGTCTTTCTTGCTCTTCTGCTTCTCTTCGTGCCTTTTCCTCTTCACGCTTGATAAAACGCTCTTGTTTTTTCTGTTCACGGCGCTCCATCCAGATAGCAAATCGAGCTGAAAGAAAATCAGCAATATCATAGATAGACCATGGACTCATTAAAAGAGCTCCGATTAGGATTAAGATTGCCCCGATAAAATAGGTACCGATGTTTGAGAACAAAAAGGCTACCGGAATGTAGAGACCTACCCCTAACAAGCCTCCCCCTGCAAAACTGGTTACTTGAAAACTGGTTAAATCTTTAAAGATTTGTCCAATCGTTCCTTGAAAAATAGCATTTGCCATGCTAAGCTTCCAGACAAGATAAGCTTGAAAGATGAGGAGTAAGCCTGCAAAAATAAAGAAGAAACCTGCTAGCAAGCCTTCTTGTTTATGAATCCATTTAAAAAAGAATAGATAGATTAAAAGAGAGAAAATAGCTAAGTATGCTAAACTCCCTACGAGTAAGCGAATCAGATTATAAACAGTGATTCCGACAGCTCCCCATTTTAGAGCTGCAAAAATTAAACAGATAGCCAAAGCTAAAGAAATCAGCATTCGTTGAATCGCTTGTTTTCTTTCCAATTCTGCTTTAGACTGTCTTCGTCTTGTTTTAGTTGTATTCTTGTTTGCCATGCTTCTATTATATCATATTTCATGAACTTTTCGAGGGGTTAAAAAAATGACTGCCCACTTTCGTGTTCAGTCATTTGAATTTGTTTGTGGTTATTTTTCTAATGGTTTACGAAGGTATCCGTAAACTACACCACTGACAATTGCTCCTACCAAGACAAAGACAAGGTAAAGAAGAGCATTTGAAGTAAGGGCGATAACGAAGATTCCTCCGTGAGGAGCCATGAGTTTGATATTTGCAAGACCAACGAGTCCACCTGCTACCGCTGAACCAAGGATGAAGCTTGGGATAGCACGAGCTGGGTCTGCCGCACCAAATGGAATCGCTCCTTCAGTGATGAATGACAAGCCCATAACGATGTTCGTCAAACCAGAGTTACGTTCTTCTTTGGTAAATTTATTCTTGAAGAGAAGTGTTGCCACAAAGATTGCAAGTGGTGGAACCATTCCTCCAGCCATAACTGCTGCCATGGCTACTGAACCACCTGTTGCCACTGTTGCAGCAAGAGTACCAGTACCAAAGACGTAGGCTGCTTTATTGACAGGTCCACCCATGTCGACAGCCATCATTCCTCCAAGAACGACTCCAAGAAGGACAGCTGATCCACCTTCAAGACCACCAAGGAAGTTGTTCATACCAGTATTGATTGCGGCCATTGGGATATTAACAGCTAACATGACAAAACCTGTCAAGATTGTTCCAAAAAGTGGCAAGAGAAGGATTGATTTAGCACCTTCAAGTGAGCGAGGAACCTTCACGTATTTCTTAACCAAGAGCACCAAGGCACCTGCGATAAATCCACCTACGAGGGCTCCAAGGAAACCTGATGATACTCCTGCAAGAGCTGAAGTTGCTTCACCACCCTGAGCGTAAGGAATTTTACCAAAGGCATAACCTTCTTTAGCGATAGCACCAGCTACGAAACCGGCTACCAAACCTGGTTTTTCAGCGATTGAGTAGGCAACATATCCTGCAAATACTGGCAACATCAAACCAAAGGCAGAACCACCGATTTTCATGAACATAGAAGCGAGTTCATGGTAAGAACCAAGATTTCCAAGGCTCTCATTAGGCACACCCAAAGCACCGTCAATCAAGAAAGCAAGGGCAATCATGATACCACCACCGATAACGAATGGCAACATTTGTGATACACCACTCATCAAGTGCTTGTAGAATGCACCACCTAGACTTTGTTTTTCATTAGAGGCTGTTGCAGCTTGCGCTCCATTAGCAGCACGATATACTTCAGCATTACCAGAAAGAGCCAAGTTGATTAACTCTTCTGTCTTACGAATACCATCTGCAACTGGACGGTTCACCAATGGTTTGCCATCAAAACGGTCCATCTCAACTGCCTTATCTGCAGCGATGATAACAGCTTTGGCATTGCGGATATCTTCTGCTGTTAATTTGTTGCCAACACCACTTGCACCGTTGGTTTCAACCTTGATACCAACACCCATTTCCGCAGCCACTTTTTGAAGAGCTTCTTGGGCCATGTATGTGTGGGCGATCCCTGTTGTACAAGCTGTAACTGCTACGATAAAGTCACCAGATTCATCTGCAGGAGCTTGAACTGGTTCTTGAGCTTTTTCTGAAGCTTGGTCAAAGAGTTCAATGACTTGATCAGCTGATGTTACTTGACGAAGTTTATCAGCAAATCCGTCTTTCATCAAATATTGTGACAATTCTGCCAAGGCAGCCAAGTGAGTATCATTGGCACCTTCTGGAGCAGCAATCATAAAGAAGAGGTCAGTTGGTTGTCCGTCTAAACTTTCGTAGTCAACACCCTTGTTCGACTTAGCAAAGAGAACTGTAGCTTCCTTTACAGCAGCATTTTTGCTGTGTGGCATAGCGATACCGTCGCCCAAGCCTGTAGAAGTCAAAGCTTCACGCGCTAAAATTCCTTCTTTAAAGGTTTCAAAATCTGTCACATATCCATGCTCTACTAGGCTATGAATCATTTCTTCGATAGCTGCTGTTTTTTCAGTTGCTTGCAAATCTAACAACATGACATCTTTTCTTAATAAATCTTGAATTTTCATCTTTTTTCTACCTCAACTTTTTCATAAGTTTCTTTAATAAATGTTGCAGTTGCTAAATCATCTGAAAATGTAGTTGCTGTTCCACAAGCCACTCCCCATTTGAAGGCTTCTACTGCGTCTTTTGATTTGACAAACTCACCAGTAAATCCAGCAACCATCGAGTCACCAGCACCCACTGAGTTTTTCACGATTCCCTTAATCGGTTTAGCAAAGTATGCTCCATCTGATGTTACCAGAAGGGCACCATCACCAGCCATAGAGATAATCACGTTTTGAGCACCTTTAGCTAGCAATTCTCGAGCGTATTTCTCTATTTCATCAAGGCTTTCAAGCTTGACTCCAAAGATAGCTCCCAGTTCATGATTATTTGGTTTGACCAAAAGTGGTTGATAATCTAAACTATCGATCAAGGTCTGACCTTCAAAGTCACAGACTACTTGAGCGCCTGTCTGACGCGTCAAGGCAATCAAATCCTTATAGATGACATTGCCTAAGTTTTTAGCACTTGATCCCGCAAAGACAACTGTATCTTCTGCTGTCAGACTTGAAAGAATGGCTTTTAACTCTTCAAGTTGTTCGGGCTCAACATTAGGACCTGTCCCATTGATTTCAGTTTCTTGGTCTGCTTTGATTTTGACATTGATACGCGTATCTTCTGCCACTTGAACAAAGCGTGTCTCAATTTGCTCTTCAGCCAAAGTATCTGTGATAAATTTTCCAGTAAAACCTCCGATGAAGCCTGTCGATGTATTTGGAATATCCAAACGCTTCAAGACACGGCTAACATTGATACCTTTACCACCAGCAAACTTATCATCACTATCCATACGATTGACACTACCAACTTCCACTTTGTCCAAACGGACAATGTAGTCTATAGATGGATTGAGTGTGACTGTATAAATCATACTTCTATTACCTCCGTTTTCTCTTTGATAGCTGGCAAGAGATCATGACCCTTGCATGTAATGACAATAGCACGTTTTATAGGAGCTACCTTAGCAAAACAAGACTGACCAATCTTGGATGAATCTGCCAAGACATATGTCTGTTTAGCATTTTCTAAGATAGCACGCTTGACGGCGCCCTCCTCCATATCCGGAGTTGTATAATAACCTTCATCCACACCATTCATCCCGATAAAGGCACGATCAAAGTGCAGTTGGTTAATCTGATTGAGAGCTACTCCTCCGATACTGGCATCAGTTGTCATCTTGACTCCACCACCGATAATGACTGTTGGGATTTGCTTATCCACTAATTGAACCGCATGGTGAATGGAATTGGTTACCACTGTAATGTCTTTTCGCTCCAATTCCGAAATGAGAAAGGCTGTCGTACTTCCTGCATCCACAAAGATAACATCTTTTTCTTTGATGAGGGAAGCTGCTTTTTGCGCAATCAACTTTTTCTCTTGAAGGTTTTTGACAGATTTTTCTTGAATGGTTTCTTCTTCTTGCAAGGAGTGAGGCAACTCTGCTCCTCCATGCACTCGACGAAGTTTATTTTCAGACTCCAATTCATCTAAATCACGTCTAACTGTGGATTCTGAAGTATCTAGCAAGCCTACTAATTTCTCTAGAGAAACGACTTTGTGTTTTCTTAGTTCTTCTAAAATTAACTTTTTCCTCTCGGTTTTTAGCATCTACTCACCTCCTGTTAACGATTACATTAATCATTCTATCACAAAAAGAATTAAAGTCAATCATTTTTTATCATTTTCTTTCATTTTCTGTCAAACTTTCTTCAGTTTTAAATAAATTTGCAAGAAAGTAGGCTTTGTGGTAGACTAGGTTAGTAACTATTGGAAGATTACTCAAGAGGCTTAAGAGGCCGTGTTGGAAACGCGGTAGGCGTGTAACAGCGTGCGTGGGTTCGAATCCCATGTCTTCCGTATACAATCAAAAAAAGATACCCAAGAAATCTTGGGTATCTTTTTTATATGTTGGTTCTAAAACTAGGGTGAATTTCTTAGAAGATATCAAACAACAATTTCACATTGAGGATGGTCAAGATAATGGAAACAATATAACCTAGGATAGTATTCCACTTGGCATTGGTAAATTCTCCCATCACTGATTGTTTCGAAGTGAGATAAATCAAAGGGAAGATTGAAAATGGAAGAGCGATAGAAAGAAAGACCTGTGAATAGACCAATAACTGATCCAAGGTTTTTTCCTGATGACCAAACAAAACCGCTACTATCATAACAGGTAGCAAGGCAAAGAGACGTGTCGCCAAACGAATAAACCATTGTGGCAATCTCATATGCAAGAAGCCTTCCATTACGATTTGTCCAGTCAAGGTACCCGTAATCGTCGAATTTTGACCACTGGCTAATAGGGCCAAGGCAAATAAAGTTGACAAGGTTGAGCTAGCTATGGCTCCCGCAATGGTTGAATCCTGCAAGGCATTATACATTTGAGAAAAAGCAGAAATTTCAGATGCATGTCCGAAGAAGAGGGCCGCCCCTAAGATCAAAAGTAGGGAGTTAACGACAAAGGCCAAGGATAACTGGAGATTAGAATCCCATGTCATAAAGCGCACGGCTTTTCGAACATCATTTTTGTCCTTGTGATTGATTTTTCGTGTCTGTGACAAGGATGAATGCAAATAAAGATTATGGGGCATAACAGTTGCTCCCACGATTCCTAGTGCTAAGGTTAATTGACTTTCATGTCCTGGCAAAGGACTTTCAAATAAGGTTGCATTCGGTAGATAACCCTCAACGATTCCTTGGAAGCTTGGATGTGACAAAGCTACAAGATAGGTAAAGATTGCTAGAATGGTTAAAATGAGTGTTGTAACGATAGCTTCAATCTTCTTAAAGCCAAATTTCATCAAGAGCAGTAAGAGAAAGACATCCAAAACTGTCAAGAGAATGGCTATCATAATCGGAATCTTAAAGAGAAGATTAAGGGCAATGGCTGAGCCTAGTACTTCTGCCAGGTCTGTAGCCATCAGAGCCAATTCTAAAATCACCCATAAACTATAACGAAGCCATTTAGGTGAATGATGAGCCGTTGCTTGAGCCAGGTCCATCTGGGTTACAATACCAAGCTTTCCTGCCATCTGCTGAAGTTGCATGGCAATGAGAGATGAAATCAAGATAACAAACAAGAGACTATACTTATAGGAAGCACCACCGACTACACTGGTAATCCAGTTTCCTGGATCCATATAACCAACTGCGACAAGAGCACCCGGACCTAAAAAGGCCTTTAAATTTTGCCAGAAATGATTGTTATTTGGAGTATCGATAGATTGATTAATCTCAGAGAGTGACACTTTTTTATGAGAAGACATAGATACTTACCTCTTTCTAAACCTACTTTTTCATTATTTTCTATTAGAGAAAAATAAGATTGACTTTAAACTATTAAAACAATAAAAACTATATGAAAAACATTTAGTTTTTTCATTATTTTTCTTAAGGCACCTTAATATTTTTCTTAAGGCACCTTAATATTTTTCTTAAGGCACCTTAATTATAACACAAAAAATGAAAACTATATGAAAAACATTTAGTTTTTTCATTATTTTTCTTAAGGCACCTTAATTATAACAGAAAATATGATAAAAACTTAAGAAAATTCAGGACTTGATTTAATATTTAGGATACAACTGAAAATTGTATCCTTTTTGTATAAAAGAATACCAAGGAATACTAAAGAATAAAACAAAAAACGTTGTAAAAACAACGTTTTAGAAAGATTTACAAAACAATGTAAATTATTAATGGAGCCGGTGGGAGTCGAACCCACGTCCAAACACCTGCTAACATATTTGTCTACAACCATAGGTTATGTATTGTTTTAACAGCTCCTCGACACATAACTCAAGCCTAGGAACTGCGAGTCTATCAATCTCTTATCAAACTGCTAGACAAAGTTTGATCGTATCTCGCTAAAATTAAGACCTGTCATCAGACACGAGCAATCCGAATCGGGTCACGCCTGCTGGTTTTTAGGCAGCTAGAGCGTAAGAAGTGTTATTTTTTGCAGTTATATTTAACTGAGCGTTTACGTCGCCACACGAGTCGCAAAATATGCCTCATAATGCCTGTCGAATCCGTAACGACCCCAAAGACTATAAAGATATTATACCTTATCTAGGTTAAAAAAGCAAAAATACAAGTAGATGTCTAGGAAAGACTAGTTTTCAAAGCTTTCGTTAGGGCCTGATAGCCAGAAACGCTGAGGTGAAGCCCATCTGTTGTATAGTCTGATTTGAGTTGCCCTTCCTGATCGAGTAGCTCTTCAAAGACAGATACATATTCTACCTGCATGTAGGCAGAAGCTAGATCTTGATAGGCTTGGTTCCAGGCCTTGATTTTCTCATTTGTACGAATATAAACTGTCTGTTTGTATTCTTCCCCTTGATGAACTGGCAGAATAGAAACTAGCTTAATCTGTGACAGCGGATAGTCACGAGAAATACTTTGAATCACACTTTCAAGATTTGTTAATGCTTGACTCATTGGAACAGCTTTTCCAATGTCATTGGTCCCAATCAAAAGCACAATTTGATCCACTGCATCACCATAGAGGTGGGCATCAAGGTTATCAAGTAAAAGTCCGGTCTGATAGCCTCTAATACCTCGATTCACGATGGTCTTTGTTGTCCCTAATAATTCTTGCAAGGGATAATACTCCACAATAGAATCTCCAATAAAGATGATATCTGGTTCAATTACCGAAATTTGATTGAGTTCACGATACTTGGTTTGGATTTTCTCTTGCTCTTTTAAGAGCCAGTTTTCTAATAGCTGTACTGCCAAGTTATTCTCCTCTTTCTAGCCAGTTCTCTAAAACTTTGTAAACACCTGCCTGACTGTTGGCTGGAGCTACTTTTGTCGCAACTCTCTTAACAGCCTCTTCTGCATTTTCCATAGCGTATGAAATTCCTGCTAACTCTAACATTTCAATGTCATTTTCACTATCACCAAAGGCTATAATTTGTTCAGGTTTTAAGTTCCAACGTTTGAGCAATTCTACTAGCCCCCACGCTTTATGAATCCCATCTTGTAAGATATCAATACAGCCATAACCGCTGGAAACAGCTCGCACATGCCCATCAAATAGGTCATTAATTTCTTGTAAAACCGAATCCAATCGCTCTTCACCAACAACCATACTCATCTTGAGAACACCACCGAAGAGATTAGGGTCAAATTCATCAACAAAGTTCATTCGTTGATAGAGCTGCTCAATCATCTCTGGAGTCATAAATTTATCTAGTTCTGTAAAAACAGTGCCTTCCTTTACAAAACCACCATTCATCGCAGTTACGACAAACTGATCCTGACATTCTCTACCTTTAAAATGAGCTAAAGCCCTATCAACAATGGCATCATCCCAAGTTTGTGCTTGAATCAATTCATTGTTCTCGAATATCCGAGCACCGTTAGCAACTACGAGAACTACTCTGTCTGCTAAATGTCCCAGTAATTGTCGCATACGATGAACTTCATTTCCCGTTGCAATGACAAAACGAATATCACATTGGTCCAGCTTGTCCAAAATTTTTTCTAGACGAGGTAGATCCAGTTGTCCCTTGGGGTCCAACAAGGTTCCATCCATATCCGTCGCAATTACTCTAATGTCCATCTGTTTCTTCTCGCTCTCCATTGCTACCATTTCAAACCTACATGCTCATTCATTTCCGTATAAGCTGTGTCTATCCGTTCTTTGGTTTCATCATCTAACTGGCTACGATATTTCCCACCCTCAATGAAATCATCTAAGATATAGGTCTGGTATAGATAGAGTGGATAACCTTCTGGAGAATAAGTTCCTTTTGGTGTCCTATTAACCCAGCTAGGATGAGCTTTAGCAGTCTCTATTGTAGTCTTTCCTGCTTTTTTCTTAATGGTCACATCCATGAGAACGCCACGTTCTGTCCATTTGGCATTTTCCTCATCCTGCATGGTTTCAATACGCTGATTTGATAGGAAATTCCCCATAGAATAGATGATGAGTTTCTTATCCCCGTCTTTTTCAACTGTCTCAGCTGGTTCAACAACGTGAGGGTGTCCACCGAAGATAATATCAGCCCCCCAATCGATCATTTTATGGTAGAGTTCCTTTTGCTCTTCAGTTGGTTCCAATTGATACTCAATTCCCATCTGAGGCATAACAACCGTTATATCTGCTTCTTTTTCAGCTCGTTCAATTTCTGCCTTCATTTTCTCTTCATTGAGGTCAGAAAGATGATTGTCGTAGTCTTCTTTAGAAATGTATTCTTCAATACCGTTAAAGCCATAAGAATAAGCTAGAAGAGCAACTTTTATGCCCTTGACTTCCTTGATGACGATAGGCGCCTTATCTCTTGGTTCGTGGGTGTAAACTCCGATTGGAGTCATTCCAGCTTTTTCGATAGCATCAGCAGTTGAAAAAACTCCCTCGATCTGAGAATCTAAGATATGATTATGAGCCAAGTCTAACACTTGGTAACCAGCATCCTTTATAGCATCCATGACTTCTCCAGGTGCATTAAACAAAGGATAACCTGCAAGATAGTGGTCTTTATTTACGGTTCCTTCAAAATCACCAATAACTAGGTCTGCTTGTTTGAGCCAAGGTTTTACATACTCAAAGTTTTCATGAAAATCATAAGTCCCATCTTCCTTTAGGGCAGTTCGATAAATCGGAATATGATAGAGGAGGTCACCGTTTGCCATGATGCGCACTCTCGTTTCTTCTTCCGTTACGGAATTCTTAACTTTAGAGTCTGAATTCTGACTCACTGCAGGTGCATTCCTATTCCACAATGGAACTCCCTTAATTCCTTGAGCTAATAAAGTCAAAGCCATCGAAATCGCAACAACAATCAACAACACAACAACAAAGGTTTTATTACTCCACTGTCGATAGTTTTTGAAAAATTGGATAGACTCTCTGACAACTGGTAATCCTGATTGCTTTTTTCTTCTACTACGTTTTTCCATATCTTTTCTCCTTGCTTTTTGATGCAATTCTCCTTACCTTATTATACCACAGACAAATAGCTATTTCCCTTTATTAGCAACTTCTGTGACTTTCTTTCTCAACTATTTTGTGTTATCATGGAATTGTAATGGAAGGAAGGAGAGAAGATGTCTGCTATAGAACGTATTACAAAAGCTTCACATTTAATTGACATGAAAGATATTATCCGCGAGGGCAATCCAACCCTACGTGCAGTTGCCGAGGAAGTCACTTTCCCATTGAGCGATCAAGATATCATCCTTGGTGAGAAAATGATGCAATTTTTGAAACATTCACAAGACCCAGTTATGGCTGAAAAGTTAGGTCTACGTGGAGGAGTCGGACTTGCTGCACCACAATTAGATATCTCAAAACGCATCATTGCTGTTTTAGTTCCTAATATCACCGAGGAAGGTGAAACACCTCAAGAAGCCTATGACTTACAAGCTGTTATGTACAATCCTAAGATTGTCTCACACTCAGTCCAAGACGCTGCTCTAGGAGAGGGAGAAGGTTGCCTATCAGTCGATCGTACTGTCCCAGGTTATGTTATCCGCCATGCTCGAGTAACTGTCGACTACTTTGACAAAGATGGCGAAAAGCATCGCATCAAGCTAAAAGGCTACAACTCCATCGTTGTACAACATGAAATCGACCACTTAAATGGTGTTATGTTTTATGACCGTATCAATGAAAAGGATCCTTTCGCAGTCAAAGAAGGTTTACTCATTCTGGAATAAAGAAAATCCCGTTGAAAGACGGGGTTTTATGTTATAATAGAGCCATGAAAACAAATGATATTGTCTATGGCGTTCACGCCGTTACCGAAGCACTGTTAGCAAATACTGGAAACAAACTCTATCTCCAGGATGATTTACGAGGTAAGAATGTAGAAAAAGTTAAGGAACTGGCGACTGAAAAGAAAGTATCCATCTCTTGGACTTCAAAAAAATCACTTTCCGAGATGACTGAAGGAGCTGTCCACCAAGGCTTCGTTTTACGTGTTTCTGAATTTGCCTATACTGAACTTGAGCAGATTCTTGCTCAGACTCGTCAAGAAGAAAACCCACTAGTATTGATCCTCGATGGACTAACCGACCCTCATAACTTAGGTTCTATCCTAAGAACAGCCGATGCAACCAATGTTTCAGGCGTCATTATTCCAAAACATCGAGCTGTTGGGGTGACTCCCGTAGTTGCAAAAACAGCAACAGGTGCTATCGAGCACGTCCCCATTGCTCGCGTAACCAATCTCAGCCAAACTTTGGATAAACTTAAAGAAGAGGGCTTTTGGACCTTTGGTACTGATATGAATGGAACTCCTTGCCATAAATGGAACACCAGTGGAAAGGTCGCCCTCATTATCGGAAATGAAGGCAAGGGTATCTCTAGCAACATCAAAAAGCAAGTGGACGAGATGATCACTATTCCAATGAATGGACATGTACAGAGTCTCAATGCAAGCGTTGCTGCTGCTATTCTTATGTACGAAGTCTTCCGTAATCGATTATAAAAAAGTGAGGTTGGGACAAAAGATCCCGACCTCACTTTTTATTAGCAATCAAACTTTGACGCGGTAGCTGATTGAACTTTTTGTTCGTCTTTTAGACTCCAAAAAGCTCCTAATCATCCTCGCGGGGCTGGGACTACGAAATCGAGACTTTGTCTATCGATTTCTGTCCCACCGCCTTTTTAACTATGTTCAGTAATATATTTATAGGCTTCTTGGCCTGCAATAGCTCCATCTCCAACTGCTGTTGTAATTTGACGGAGGTCTTTCTGACGTACATCTCCAACTGCAAAGATACCATCCACTGCAGTTTTCATATGGGTATCTGTCACAATCCAACCTGACTCATCTTGTATTTGTAAATCCTTTGTAAATTCGCTAACAGGATCCAAACCTACATAGATAAACACTCCACCAAAGGCATGTTCAGTCACTTGATTTGTTTTAACATTTTCAATGACAATTGACTCCACACGGTTTTCACCCTTGATTTCTTTGACAACAGAATCCCAAATGAAGTTGATTTTATCATTGGCAAAGGCGCGGTCTTGCAAGACTTTTTGAGCACGAAGTTCATCACGACGGTGAACGATGGTTACAGATTTGGCGAACTGTGTTAAGAAGATTGCTTCCTCAACCGCTGAGTCACCACCACCTACAACCAACAAATCTTGGTCACGGAAAAAGGCTCCATCACAAACCGCACAGTAGGAAACTCCACGACTATTCAGTTCTTCTTCTCCTGGAACTCCTAAGAGGCGATGTTTTGAACCAGTCGCTACGATAACTGTGCGAGTTTCAAATTCTTCACCATCTGTGATTACTTTCTTAATATCACCGTGGTCCTCAATATTTTCCACAAAGCCATAGAGATGCTCAACCCCTAAATTTTCAAGAGGTTCAAACATCTTTTCTGCTAACTCAGGTCCACTAATGTTAGCATAACCTGGGTAGTTTTCAATGTCAGAAGTATTGTTCATCTGACCACCAGGAAGGCCACCTTCAATCAAAGCAACTTTTAGGTTACTGCGAGCCGCATACAAGGCTGCAGTCATCCCAGCAGGACCTGCACCGATAATAATCGTATCGTACATTCTATTTCCTTCTTTCTTGTTGTAACTATTATTATTCTAACGGATAAAATCCTATTTGACAACTATTACGCCTTGAGAACCAACAAGATGCTCATGGTTGCAAAAGACAATACTGGAATTGTTAGAACTCCAATCATAATCATATCATAGAGGTGAGCCTGACGCTCCTTGGCAGTTTTATCCACACCTGATAGAGCTCTTAAACCAATCCAAATCCCTAAGACAACCAAGACTAGTAAAATCGTCAAAACCAAACTCTCTAAATACAAAGCAAATAGCTGAACTAGCATGCTCTCTCTCATTTCTATTATTTTTAAAGAGCAAACCCAGTTAGCTTAGCCAACTGAGTTTTTCTTATCTTCTATTATATCAAATATAGGTCCGTTTGTAACTAGCAAAGAACTCTTTTGTTCGTTCTTCTTTAGGATGGTTGATAATCTCATCCGGTGTTCCAGATTCAATAATCTTTCCTTTATCCAAGAATAAAACCTTATCAGCCACTTGAGCAACAAATGACATATCATGACTAACCAAAACCATGGTTTGACCTGATTTTGCAGCATTGGCAATCGATCTTTCTACCTCACCAACCAATTCTGGGTCCAGTGCTGAAGTTGGTTCATCCAAGAGTAAGACGTCTGGTTTCATGGCTAGGGCACGCGCTATAGCTACCCGTTGTTTTTGCCCCCCTGACAAGTGACGCGGATAATGCTGTTCACGATCAGAAAGCCCAACCTTAGCTAGCTCTTCCTTAGCAATTTCAGTCGCTTCTTCATCCGATAGTTTTTTAACTACCACCAAGCCTTCTTTAACATTGTCTAACGCTGTTCTACGCTCAAATAAATTAAACTGTTGGAAAACCATCGATAGTTTACGACGAAGAGTTAGAATTTCTTCTTGCGTAATTTGAGAAAAATCAACTTTGAAATCATCAATCTGAATACTTCCACTATCAGGAGTTTCTAAATAATTTAGGCTACGAAGAAAAGTTGATTTCCCAGCTCCTGAAGAACCAATTAAGGCAACAACTTCTCCTTTTTGAATATCTAAATTCAGATGATCCAAAACGGTTTGACCTGAAAAGGATTTGCTTAAATTTGAAATTTTAATCATTAGCGAAGCTCTCCTTTCACATCTGTCTCAACATTATCTGGTGCTGTAATAGCCATTTTTCTTTCAATGAAACGGCCAAGATTTTCAATAGCGATATTTACCACCCAGTATACAAGGGCAACTGAGATAAAACGTTCAAAGTAGCGATAGTCTGCACCACCCAAAATCTGAGCTTGAGCAAAGACTTCTACAACACCTGCACTAAAGGCTAGGGAAGTTCCCTTAGTCAAGCCAATCAAGGAGTTAATCAAGGTTGGTGTTGCTACAACCGCCGCATTTGGAATAATGACTCGACGATAAACTTGTCCACGTGTCATACCAAGACTTCGAGCCGCCTCAATCTCCCCAGGATTGACTGAAAGGCTGGCTGCACGAATGGTTTCACTAGCATAGGCTGCCTCGTTAAAAGCAAATGCCACAATCGCGAACGTTGCTGCTGGAATTGCATTAATGTTTAGAGAAGTTCCCCATTGTTGATTCAATGCTTTCAGAGCCAATGGAATTCCGTAATAGGTCAACATCAGTTGAACTAGAATTGGAGTACCTTTTAGGAAACTAACAAAAAAGGCTTGTACTGGGTATATAAACCGAACTCGGTTGATTTTCACAATAGCAAAGATTAGGGCTAGTATGATACCAAAAAAGGCACCAAATACCGTTAACATCAATGTTGTAGGTAATTGCTGTAGAATTCTTGGAATCCCATCAAAAACAGAACGCCAACTAAACAGTTTGCCATCTGGGATATATTGCATCAAATTTTGATACCAATCAGATGCTAAAATCGTTGTAACATTCATAGAAACATCCTCTCAAGATAATGATTCATTCTATCATACTTATGCTCTAATTAAAAATATTTGCTACGAGCATATCAGACTTCATCTACCTTCTAGTTTATCATACTTTAAAAGTGGGAGGTTATATATTTTATCTATCAAGGAGATAGAAAAAAACTAATTCAAATCCAAGTCCTTATATGACTTACGATAGCCAATTTGTTTTACAAGTCCATTTTCAACTAGTATTGGACGTTTCAATAACATACCATCACTGGCCAAGAGTTTGGCTGCTTCTTTATTTGACAATGTTCCAACCTTATCTTTCAATCCGAGTTCACGATATTTGATTCCACTAGTATTGAAAAATTGCTTCAATTCAAATCCCGAAGTTTCGAGCCAGTTTAAAATGATCTTTTCACTCGGAGTCTCTTCAACGATATGAACGTCTTTATATTCTAGTCCGAGTTGATCTAATTCTTTCTTAGCTTTTTTACAAGTTGTACATTTTGGATATTCGATAAATTCTAACATTTTTTCTCTTTCTATTTTTTATTTTCTTGATAACTTGCACCTTCATGCCTCAAGAGCCAAGTCTTCTTTTCAAGCCCCCAAGCATAGCCTGTCAGACGTCCTCCAGCACCTAGCACACGGTGACAAGGTACAAGGATAGACCAGGGATTGCGACCTACTGCTCCTCCGATTGCTTGAGCAGAAGCCACCTGCAAGTCCTTAGCTATTTGCCCATAAGTAACAGTCTGACCAAAAGGAATTCTTCGCAAGTAGTTCCAGACTCTTTTTTCAAAGTCACTACCGACAGGAGCTAAAGGTAATCCAGATAAGTCTTGATCTTGCCCCTTAAAATAAGTCTCTAAATAGGAGGTAATTTGATTTAAAATGGGATGACTTTCAACAACAGTTACATCATTTTCAGATAATCCCTTCTCAAAATCGCTCTCTTCTTCAATCCATATCCCAAACAAATAGTGGTCATCTGCTACCAGAGATAGGGGGCCAATCGGTGACTTGTATAGCATCTTTGCATACTTCTTAGTCATTTGATTTTAATTTTTGATAGGCCAAGCGTTCCCCGTCTACTGGAACTTTACCAACCTGTTTGAAGCCAAGTTTTTCAAAGATATGCTGCATGGCTATGTTTTTAGCGTGCGTATCTGAACGAAAATCTAGGTAATCGAATCCTTCAACCAAGCCTTCTAAAAAGGTCTGAGCAACACCTTGACCTTGCGCGTCTCTAGCAACAGCAATACGGTGAAATACTAAGTATTCTGCTTCATTTCCCTCCCAGTTCCCATCATAAATTGCTTCATAAGCTTTTTCTGGGCTCTTAGTCACTGCTGCATAGGCTAAGAGATTACCTTCGTCTAGGGCTACATAAGCTTGACCAGAGATGATATCTTCAATAATGGTATCTGCATCTGGGTAACCGTTTTGCCACTGAGTGCTACCAGCTTCTGCCAAACATTGCTTGGCTCCCTCAATCACTTGTATAATTGCGTCAACTTCGTTTGGAAAGGCTAAGCGAATCTCCATCATTTATCCTCTTTTCATACTATTTCTCTCATCATAGCATAAATTATTTCTTTCTACAAGCACTTGAAACTTGACTTATTATTTCTAATATTTTATAATCTAGTTATTAAAACTAGATAAAAAGGAGTTGAAAATGAATACTACTTTTTCCTATCCAAAATGGGAAGAAATTCCAAGTATCAATCTCTATCTGGACCAGGTTCTGCTTTATGTCAATCAAATCTGTCCTCCCGCTTCTCCTGACAAGGAGAAAGGTTTGACAGCATCCATGGTGAACAACTATGTTAAACACGGTTATATCAGTAAACCTGAAAAGAAAAAATACCAACGCAAACAAATCGCACGATTGATTGCTATTACCACTCTCAAGTCTGTTTTTTCTATCCAAGAAATTGCTCAAACCCTTAATACCCTACATACAGACACTAATTCAGAAGAACTTTACAATGCTTTTGTGGACTATATGAATAAAGATATTGATCCAGCTAATCCCATTATCCAGGCAAGCTGCCAAACGGTCAAACTCTATCATCAAACACTTGCACTAGTCTATACAGAAATCGAAGAGGAGGAAACAAATGAATACTAGTTTCAAACTTAGTAAACGACTTAGTTTTGGAGAAGAAATTGCCAACAGTGTCACCCATGCTGTAGGAGCATTTATCATGCTCATCCTACTTCCCATTTCATCTACTTACAGTTATGAGACCCATGGGTTTTTATCGTCTGTCGGTGTTTCCATCTTCGTCATCAGCCTCTTTCTCATGTTCTTATCATCAACTATTTATCATTCTATGGCTTATGGTTCAACTCATAAATATGTGTTACGAATTATTGACCATTCTATGATTTATGTTGCGATTGCAGGTTCTTATACCCCGGTGGTTTTAACCCTGATGAATAATTGGTTTGGTTATCTCATTATTGCTATCCAATGGGGGACAACTATTTTCGGTATTCTTTATAAAATCTTTGCCAAGAAGGTCAATGAAAAATTTAGTCTCATCCTTTACCTCATCATGGGGTGGCTTGTATTGGCTATCTTACCAGCAATCATCAGTCAGACAAGTCCAATGTTTTGGAGTCTTATGGTATCAGGTGGCCTTTGCTATACAGTTGGCGCTGGATTCTACGCTAAAAAGAAACCATACTTCCATATGATTTGGCATCTCTTCATTCTAGCAGCCTCTGCTCTCCAATACATTGCTATTGTTTATTACATGTAAAAAAGAAGTTGGGAAAAATCCCAACTTCTTTTTTTTATTTACACATATTCATAAAGTACTGATGTAGGCGAAGATCATTTGTCAATTCAGGATGAAAGGAGGTTACCAGCATATTTTTTTCTTGTGCCGCTACGATTTGATTGTTCACAATCGCTAGAACATCAACACTGTCACCAACACTACTGATAATCGGGCCACGGATAAAGGTCATTGGAATTTTACCAACGCCCTTGCAGTCAGCTTCTGTATAAAAGCTTCCTAGCTGACGTCCATAGGCATTGCGCTCTACTACTATGTCCATGGTCGCTAGATGGCTTTCCTCTTGAGAAGTGATTTGTTTTGCTAGCAAAATTAAACCCGCACAAGTTCCAAAGACCGGTAACCCACCTAGAATAGCCTCTCTTAGAGGAACTAGCATCTGCTGATCTCGCAACAGTTTCCCCATAGTTGTAGACTCTCCCCCTGGCAAGATTAACCCCGACAGGTCACTTCTATGTTGCTGAAAATCTTCTAGGTTTCGCAGTTCAATACTTTCAACTCCTAGTTGAGCAAGCATTTTCTCGTGTTCTACAAAGGCACCTTGCAAGGCCAAGATTCCGATTTTCATCTATTTTCCTCGCTCCGCCATGAGAATTTGGATTTCATTCTCATTGATACCAACCATGGCTTCTCCTAAGTCTTCCGAGATTTGAGCCAGAATTAGAGGATTCTGATAATTGGTAACAGCCTTGACAATTGCTGCTGCACGTTTAACAGGATCACCTGATTTGAAAATCCCTGAGCCAACAAACACACCTTCTGCTCCTAGCTGCATCATAAGAGCAGCGTCCGCTGGTGTTGCAACCCCTCCAGCTGCAAAGTTGACAACTGGTAATTTCCCATTTTCGTGGACATATTGAACTAATTCTACAGGTACTTGGAGTTCTTTTGCAGCAACATATAACTCGTCCTCACGGAGGTTTTGAATGCGGCGAATTTCTTGATTCATCATACGCATATGACGAACCGCCTGAACAATGTCTCCTGTTCCTGGTTCCCCTTTTGTACGAATCATAGAAGCTCCTTCAGCGATACGACGTAAGGCTTCACCTAAGTCTTTAGCACCACAGACAAAAGGAACTTGAAATTCTTTCTTGTCCACATGGAAACGATCGTCAGCTGGAGATAGAACTTCGCTCTCATCGATATAGTCAATCTCGATAGCTTCTAAAATCTGAGCTTCAACAAAATGCCCAATTCGAACCTTAGCCATTACTGGAATGCTGACTGCTTCTTGGATTTCCTTAATCATCTTTGGATCACTCATGCGAGAGACACCACCTGCTGCACGAATATCAGCTGGGATTCGCTCCAAAGCCATAACTGCTGCCGCACCTGCAGTCTCTGCAATTCTTGCTTGCTCAGGGTTTTGAACATCCATGATGACGCCACCTTTAAGCATCTGTGCTAAATTCTTATTTAATTCATAACGATTTTCAGTCATTCTTTTCATCCTCAATAGTTGTATTGGTAGCTACAGTTTAATTGTAAGGTATAAAAGACTTCATAACAAGATAAAATAAATCGATTTGTCCGGGTACAATTATCTCTATCATAAAAAAAGCACCCACATTGGGTACTTTTATTTCTTAGATTTTTTAATACTTTTCACAAGATAAAAGAGATATCCTGAAACCATGTAGGCAACAAAGATAGTTGCTGCCCATTTAAAGACAAAGCCCCAACCATGTTTGGTAGCATTCAAAAAGAAATAAGGGAAGGGACTATCCTTAGCATTAGGGACATCCATCTTTAAAACAAAACCGTTTAAAAGGGCAAAAATCATATAAAGCAAAGGAAGGCTAGTCCAAAGCATGGGATCAACTAACTTATATTGACGACTCTTATCAAAAATAATTGTATCTGCTAAAAACCAGAGAGGGACAATATAATGACAAAGAAAATTTTCCAAACGGTAAAAATCTGTCGTCAAGGGAGCTAGCATGAAATGATAGATCACACAAGTAATCATAATACTCATAGTGACGCCACCTTTGAGACGTAGAATACTAGGACTCTGCCAACTATCACCTCCACTACGCATCTTTAACAAAAGATAACCTGTAAAAAGTACAACCAAAAGGTTAGAAAGTACTGTGTAGTATAGCAACATCCCTAAACCACCGCGTTTGGTAATCTCCAAGTATACACCGGTAAAGGCTGCTATAAATAAAAAGATACGACTATAAAATATTACTTTTTCATTTTTAATCATGATTAAATCTTCTTCACAAATTCTGATTTAAGCTTCATAGCACCAAAACCATCAATCTTACAGTCAATGTTGTGGTCACCTTCAACAATACGGATGTTTTTCACACGAGTTCCTTGTTTGAGGTCTTTAGGAGCACCTTTAACCTTCAAATCTTTAATCAAGGTTACTGTATCTCCATCAGCTAGTTTATTTCCATTAGCATCGATAGCAACAATTCCTTCTTCAACTTCTGCTTGCTCAGCAGGATTCCACTCGTAAGCACATTCTGGACAAACTAGAAGTGCGCCATCTTCATATACATATTCTGAATTACATTTTGGGCAATTTGGTAATTGACTCATCTTATCTCCTTAAAAAAATTTATGATTATTTGAATGTCAAATTTTCTTCAACAGCAACTATTATACCTTAAAACAGACTATTTGACAAATTATGATAAAAAACGACAAACCGAAATTCAGTTCATCGTTTCTATAGTTCTTATAAATGTTTTTGAGCTTCTGATTTAATTTTTTCAACAACTTCTAAAATAGAGAGGCCAGTCGTATCCAAATAGATTGCATCCTCAGCTTGCTTGAGAGGTGAAGTTTCACGATGACTATCTTTATAATCACGCGCAGCAATCTCTTCTTTCAAAGTTTCCAAATCTGTTTCGATTCCCTTTGAAAGGTTTTCCTTGTAACGACGTTCCGCACGCTCATCTACAGATGCTACTAGAAAAATCTTTAATTCAGCCTGAGGCAAGACTACTGTTCCAATATCGCGGCCATCCATAACGATACCACCTTGTCGGGCAATTTCTTGCTGGAGAGCTACCAATTTTTCACGAACAGCTGGAATCGCCGCAAAGGCAGAAACAGCGTTGGTTACTTCATTTTCACGGATTGGATTTGTTACATCAACATCTCCAACAAAAACAAGCTGTTCTCCTGTTTCAGCGCGGCCAAAACTAATCGGGTATTGTTCCAATAATTCAAGAAGTTGAGATGGCTCATCTGGGCTAATTTGGTTTCTCAATGCGATGTAAGTCGCCGCACGATACATAGCGCCTGTATCCAGATAAGTATAGCCAAAGTCCTTAGCAATAATCTTAGCTACTGTACTCTTACCACTGGAAGCTGGCCCATCAATAGCAATCTGAATTGTTTTCATTGTCACTCCTATCTTGTCTTAAGGACATCACCAGGATTTGCAAACCAAGTTCCTGAAGACATATGACCAGGATTCAAGGCTTCAAGTTGAGCAATAGAGATTCCAGCTCGAGCTGCAATAGCTGCTTCCCCTTCTCCTGCCATGACTGTAATAGTTCCTTCAGAATCAGTATGTGCCTCTGTATGTTCTTGTTGAGTTTTCTCTGCTTCTGTTGACTCTGTTGACTGAGCAGTAGTAGCCACTGTTGTAACTTCTTCTACTTTTGGAGCTGAAGAATCATAAAAATCTTTCAAAGCTGAAGTGCGATCACTTCCGCCTGATGACAAGTAGACCAATACAACTACCATCCCAACAACAATGACAAAGAAGAGAATAGCTAGAACCGTTAAAATACGATTGGCAACGACACCTGAACCTTTTTTGTTTCGTTGACGGCGTTCTGTTCTTGATTCCTCTTCTTGGTTTTCATAAATATCTTCTTGCCACGGTTCCTTTTCCATACCTTACTCCTTGAGTTTTTTTTAGTTTCTTATTACAATATAAATATGAAGATTAGACTTATACCTGAACGTTGCATCGCTTGTGGGCTCTGCCAAACTTATTCAGAATTATTTGATTACCATGATAATGGTATTGTCCGTTTTTACGATGAATCTGAGCAATTAGAGCGAGAAATTGCTTGCAACGACGACATTATAGAAGCCGTTAAAAATTGCCCTACTCGTGCTCTGATTATAGATGAATCTTAAAATTTGGTGGAACATCGTTCTCTAATTTCCACTCCCTCTAGTTTAGCATATTTTTCTAGAAAATTATAGTCTTTTGCTAGCTATTTTTATACAATTTTACTTTTATTTGTTCCAGGATTTCAATAATCAATAAACTGTTCTTTTAAGACATTTTTCTATCACTTAAGCACTAATCAAATTTTTATTTCAACCACATATAAAGTTATAAAAAAAGAGGAATTACTTCCTCTTTTTTGTTTAATCAAACGATTAGTCTTCAAATCCATTTGGATGTTTGCTTTGCCAACGCCATGCATCTTCACACATTTCTGTAATACCAAGTCCAGCTTCCCAACCTAACTCTTCCTTAGCTTTTGCTGGGTCTGAGTAGCAGGCTGCGATATCACCTGGGCGACGTTCAACGATACGGTATGGAATTGGGCGTCCAACAGCTTTTTCCATATTTTGGATAATTTCAAGAACTGAGTAGCCTTTTCCAGTACCAAGGTTATACACATTGAGTCCTGAGCCTTTTTGAAGCTTCTTAAGGGCGGCAACGTGTCCTTTGGCTAAGTCAACGACGTGGATATAGTCACGAACACCTGTTCCATCTTCAGTATCGTAGTCATCTCCGAAGACTTGAACTTGTTCTAACTTACCAACTGCGACTTGTGTTACATACGGCAAAAGGTTGTTTGGAATGCCGTTTGGATTTTCTCCTAGGTCACCACTCTCATGCGCCCCAATTGGGTTGAAGTAACGAAGTAAGACAACGTTCCACTCTGAATCTGCTTTATGGATATCTGTCAAGATTTCTTCCAGCATAAGCTTGGTACGGCCATAAGGGTTGGTAGCTGAAAGTGGGAAATCTTCTAGGATTGGAACAGTATGTGGATCTCCATAAACTGTTGCTGATGAACTGAAGATAATGTTCTTACAGTTGTTTTCTTCCATTGCCTTCAAAAGGCTAACTGTACCAGCAATATTGTTATCATAGTAGGCAAGAGGGATACGAGTTGACTCACCAACTGCCTTCAAACCCGCAAAATGAATCACACCTGTTGGCTCTTCGTGTTTGAAAATGTCACGAAGTGTATCCGTATCTCGGATATCAGCTTCATAAAAAGGAATCTCAACTCCTGTAATTCTTTCCACTACTTCTAAACTTTTACGGCTACTGTTAACCAAGTTATCCACCACGACAACTTGATGTCCAGCTTGGACCAGTTCAATGACAGTGTGAGTTCCGATAAAACCTGCTCCACCTGTTACCAAAATCTTTTCTTGCATCATTTTTCCTCTATTCTTGAATTATTTTTTTCATTTTACCATTTTTGATGGGGAAAGTCATTTGCTATCCTAATCCTATCGTAAAAACTAGGTAAAAAGTTTACGATTATTTCTCTTTAATATATCTTTCAGTCGGATAATCCGCTGGATCCAAGACTCCACTTTCCCCTTGAAGCATTTGGGCTAGGTGATAGCCTATAATGGGTCCAGTTGTCAATCCTGATGATCCTAATCCACTCGCAACAAATACTCCTGACAAGTTTGGCACTTGTCCGAAAAACGGCGAAAAATCACTCGTATAAGCACGAATCCCCACACGTTCACCACTTATCATTGCATCTTTTAAGCTAGGATAAAACGAACTTGCTGCTTCAGCCATTTGTTGGAGCAAATTCTCATCAACTGCTAGGTCAAATCCCATGTCATTTTCATGGGTAGCTCCTAGAGATAATTTACCGCCGGGAAATGGTATCAAATCCCACTCACCTTCCGGCATGACAACGGGATAACTTGCCATGTCTGAATCAACCTGATAATCTCGGAGTTGCCCCTTTTGAGGACGAACGTCTACCTCATATCCTAAGGGCTCTAAGATGTGGCCAAGCCAAGCTCCTGTGGATAAGATGACTTGGTCAAACATTTGATTATCTATCTGATAGCCTGATAATAGAGGGGTTAGACTAACCTCTTTCTTTACGACCTTAACCTGACTGGCATCCAGTAAACGACATACTAGGAGTTGCCCATCTACTCGAGCTCCACCAGAAGCATAGAGTAAACGTTCAAATCCCTCTAGACCAGGAAATAAGTTACTTGCAGTCGCTTGATCTAAAATGGCTAATTCGCCAATCAAGGGAGATTCAACTTTACGTTGCAAGGCTAGTTTATAGAGTTCTTCCAACTTAGATTCATCTTTTTTCAAGAGAAAGACTCCCGAGCGTTGATAAAAATCAACCTCCTGTCCAGACTCTTGTAAATCATTCAACAAATCGATATAGAAGTCTGCTCCCAAACGCGCCATCTTGTACCAAGCTTTATTGCGTCGTTTAGAAAACCAGGGACTGATAATACCAGCTGCTGCCTTTGTTGCCTGCCCAAGCCCATGATCATAGACTGTCACTTTTACATCAGCTTCTTTAGAGAGATAATAGGCGGCTGTGGCCCCTACAATTCCTGCTCCAACAATGGCTACTTTTTTCATTGTCTATACCTTCTAACTAGATATGATGGAATGGATTGGTGGACGCTTGACTTGCGATAACCTCTAGAGACCAAGCATTCTCTTCCTTCCATTCATTCAGGAACTCTGCAATTTTTTCAACAAAGAGAACTTCAATATAGTGACCTGGATCCAGAGCCAACAAGCCGTCTGACAACATATCCTGAGCTGTATGATAATAGATATCTCCAGTGATATAGACATCTGCTCCTTTTGCTAAAGCATCAGAGTAGAAAGACTGCCCACTGCCGCCACAAATAGCTACTCTTGAGATTGTTTTTTGCAAATCAGTCTCTTTATAATACACCATACGAAGGCTATCTAGACCAAATACTTCCTTAAGATGACTAGCAAATTCTTCAAATGTTTGAGGTCTAATATTGCCAATACGCCCGATGCCACGTTCAGGACCTGTTTCCTGCAGATAAGTTGTATCCTCAACACCTAACATCTGGCAGAACCAGTCGTTGAGGCCATTTTCAACGATATCAATGTTAGTATGGCTGACGTAGACTGCAATATCATGCTTGATAAGATCAATATAAATCTGATTTTGAGGGCGACTAGCTACCAAGTTCTTTATCGGACGGAAGATAGGCGCGTGCTTAACGATAATCAAATCTACACCCTTTTCAATAGCTTCTGCCACTGTATCTTCACGTATATCAAGGGCAACCATGACTTTTTGGATGTCCTTGTCCAAAGTTCCAATCTGCAGTCCACGATTATCGCCTTCCATAGAAAATTCTTGAGGGCAATAGGTTTCATAACGCTTAATCACTTCACTTGCTTTCATGGAGCACCTCCTTGATTGCTTGAATTTTATCTACTAAAACTTGACGTTCTTCATGATTTTTTTCTGGGATTTGACTAAGGGCAAATTCGAGCTTACTTGTTTCTCTTTGCCACTTTTGGACAAATACTGGGCTACGTTCTTTAGATAGAAAAGGACCAAAACGGGTGTCACTTGCTGACAATTTCATTTCTCCAGCTTCCACAACTAGAATCTCGTAAAATTTTCCAGCTTCCTCTAAAATACTTTCAGCTACAATCTGAAATCCATGCTCTTGTAACCAAGTACGTAACTCATCTTCACGATTATTAGGTTGAAGAATCAATCGCTCAACATTGGCTAGTTTGTCCAAGCCCTCTTCTAATATCGTAGCAATCAAACGACCACCCATTCCTGCAATAGTGATAACAGAGACCTGGTCACTTTCTTCGAAAGCTGCTAAACCATTGGCTAAACGAACCTGAATTTTCTGAGTCAAGCCATGACTTTCAACATTTCTAACTGCAGATTGATAGGGACCCTCTACAACTTCACCAGCGATAGCACGATCTATTCGACCTTCTTTCACAAGTTCAATAGGTAAATAAGCATGGTCACTCCCCACATCTAGCAGAACGGCTCCTTGGGGGACAAAAGAGGCCACCATTTCTAATCTCTTTGAAATCATCTTCTCTCACTTTCAAAAACTCTATTTCCCTTTATTATACCATATTTTATCTGGCTATCCTGCACCTAAAAAAGACCGCAATCATGGATTGCAGTCTTTCTTTATCTTTTAACTTGATAACGGCTTGTCAGTATGAACATCACAATAAAGACGAGCATCATAATGCCATAGATAGGCAATGTTTGACCTGTAAGTGTTGAAATTTCAAGCAATTTTTGGATTCTTGGGAATAGAGCTGTTCCAAGGAAACCTCCAACTGACCAAATAATCAATAGCACACGCCACAAGCTAAATGGCAAGCAAGCTCTAACTACAGACATGAAACCAATCGATGCCAATAGATAATACAGAAGTGTCGAAATTTCAATGTCGGTCCAGCCTTGACTGGTTCCAAAAATTTTAACAAAGAGAACACTAAAGACTACCATCAAGGCACTTGGTAAAGCTCGAAGCATGGATTTTCTGAGGAAGTTTTGTTCCACAGGTTTGATATTTCGTTCAAAAGTTAATACAAACGGTGGGAATCCTTCTACAAACTGGTCAATCATAGTTATCTGAATCGGAATGAATGGGAAAATCAAAATCCATTCAGTACGTCCCAACAAAGCACTGGCAATACAGATAACTGCTAGCAAGAAGGAATAGATTGTCTTAATCAAGAAAATCGGAGCAATATGGGCAATATTATTGACCACACGACGACCTTCGAAGAGAATCTCAGGAACATCATTGAAATCTGAATTCAAGAGGACCAGATTTGCAATCTGACGAGTTGCTGGATCTCCTTCAGCCATAACAATGGAACAGTCTGCCTCACGGAGAGCTAGGATATCATTGACACCATCCCCTGTCATTGCTGTAGTATGTCCCGCTTTTTTCAGAGTTTGGATGATGAGTTTCTTTTGATGAGGCGAGACACGTCCGAAAATGGCTGTTTCTTCAGCCATGGCTATCAATTCTTCATCATTAATTTTCGAACAATCTACATAGCTCTGATAGTCTGCAAAACCTGCTTTTTGGGCAATACTTGAAACAGTGACTGGATTATCACCAGAGATAATTTTCAATCCCACTTCCTGAGAACGAAGATAGTCTAGCGTCTCAGCAGCACCTTCTCGAATCGGATCTAGAATCTCAAGTAAAGCCAAAGCCTGAATATCAGATGGCTTTTGTGGCTTGTGATGGTCAAGTTTTTCTTGACTGAGCGCTAACACCAAGACACGAGATCCTCGTTCAAGAGCTTCTCTAGCTTCAGGAACTTCAGCATTCAACAACATCTCCGGTGCGCCTAGGAAAACAGTTCCTAGACCTTCCAACTCCATTGCTCCCCATTTTCGATCACTTGAAAATGGAAGGCTAGAAATCATCTGATAAGCTACCTCTCCCGCAAAACGCTTTCGAATAGCTTGGGCAGTTGGATTTTTATCCTCACTGTGTGCCATATAACTAGTTAGTATTTTAGCAATGGTATCTTTGTTATAAGCTGGAGTAAGAGGAAGGACCGTCTCAACCTGCATCTTCCCTTGGGTGATTGTCCCTGTCTTATCCAAGCAGAGCATATCTACGCGCGCCAAGGTTTCAACAGAGTACATCTCCTGCACTAAAACCTTTTTCAACCCAAGCTTGATAACAGCAGTTAAGAGAGAAGTGATGGTCAAAAGGGCGATTCCCTTAGGCAACATTCCTAAAAGAGCTGTAGATGAATTGACTACAGAAGACTTGAGTGGCAGACCTTTTAAGGCCAAGGCTTCAAGCAAGAGAGCAATACCAAAAGGAATGATGATTTTCCCAGTAAAGCCAGCTAACCGGTCTAGCGATTTCATGATACGAGAGTTAATTGGCTTCACTGTCTTAGCTTCAAGCATGAGTTTAGCAGCATAATTATCTGCCCCTACATGATGAACCTGAGCAAGGACAGACCCACTCGCAAGAAAGCTACCCGACAACATTAAGTCTTCTACTTCTTTTTGCACCAAGTCGCTCTCACCCGTTAACATAGCTTCATTGACTTCTGCAAAACCTTCTAATACAATGGCATCACTTGGAATCTGATCCCCTGCTGACAAGCGAATCACATCGTCCAAAACAAGCTCCTCAGGATCCAGAGCGATCTCTTGTCCATCACGAATAGTGATAATCTTTTCTTTATTCAAGAGATTGAGCTTATCAACCATATGTTTGGCACGTAGCTCGGTTACAATCCCAGAAAATGCATTAAAACAGATAACCGCAAAGAAAACTAGGTTGCTCCAAGCTTGAACAAAGGCGAGCGCTAAGGCAATAGCAAAGTTTAAAGCATTGAATAAAGTAAAGACATTTCTCTTCACAATCTGCCATGTACTCGTACTAGCTGAAGCTTGGAAATCATTGACCTGTCCCTGTTTCTGACGATCTTTAACTTCTGATTGGCTTAAGCCCATAATTTTATTTTTATCCATAAATTCTATCATATCATTTTTTTTTGAATATTTCTAATTTCATATAAAAAGCTGTTCCGCCTAAACAAAAAACATTTGCCTGTCCTAGTATGATAAGGTATAATAAAAGAAAGAGAACTGAAGGAGACATCATGTTTTATACTTATCTGCGTGGGCTGGTTATGTTGATTCTATGGTCAATCAATGGAAATGCTCACTTTCACAATACTGAAAAAATTCCAAGTTTAGATGAAAACTATATCCTTGTTGCGCCACACCGTACCTGGTGGGATCCAGTATATATGGCTTTTGCAACAAAACCAAAGCAATTTGTCTTTATGGCAAAAAAAGAACTCTTTTCAAATCGCATCTTTGGTTGGTGGATTCGCATGTGTGGTGCTTTCCCTATCGACCGTGATAACCCAGGTTCTTCTGCTATCAAATATCCAATTAATGTTCTAAAAAAGAGCAATCGCTCACTGATTATGTTTCCAAGTGGTAGTCGTCATTCTAACGATGTTAAGGGTGGTGTTGCCCTCATCGCGAAGATGGCTAAGGTTCGCATCATGCCAGTTACTTATACTGGCCCTATGACTCTAAAAGGACTTGTCAGCCGTGAACGTATTGATATGAACTTCGGAAATCCGATTGATATCTCAGATATTAAAAAGATGAATGATGAGGGAATTGAGATGGTTGCAGACCGTATCCAATCTGAATTTCAACGCCTGGATGAGGAAACAAAACAGTGGCACAACAATAAAAAGCCAAATCCACTGTGGTGGCTCATCCGTATCCCTGCCTTGATTCTAGCAATTATAATCGGAATTCTGACAATCCTCTTTACCTTTGTTGCAAGTTTTGTTTGGAACCCAGATAAAAAGAGAGAGCAATTACAATAGTCTAATTTTCATAAGCCCAAGTTTATTACTTGGGCTTTTCCAATGAGTTAGCATACTAATTAGCATATTGACAAAAGCTTAAATCTATAGTATACTTTCAAAGTAAGCTGATTTAGCTCAGTAGGCAGAGCGCATCCATGGTAAGGATGAGGTCGCCGGTTCGATCCCGGCAATTAGCATCATTCATCAGTTCCTTTTTTAGGGACTGTTTTTTTCTTGACAAACTATTACCCCCTATAGTACAATAAAGTCTGCGATGAGTCGATATGTAGCAAGAGCTACAATTGCGCAAAGGAGGTCATAACGCAGGAGCGGACCTTGAGAAATTGTGTGAACCAGTTTCTCACATGGAGATGCCTCTCACACTCTCTGGAAAACCAGAGAGTTTTTTCTTTTCTTAAACGAATAGGGTCTGGACCTTATGAAACAAAAAAAGACCTATCATACAAGCTATAAAGCCTGATATGATAGGTTTTTAATGTTAGATTAACGTACAGTGCGGATACGCATTGTGTTTGTACGAACTGCTTCACCAAGTGGCACACCTGCAACGATAACAATATCGTCACCAGATTGTACAAGACCTGCTTCAACTGCTTTACGTTCAGCAATTTCAAACATGTCATCAGTTGATGATGGAGCTTCTGTCAACATTGGGATAACACCCCAGTTCAACATCAATCCACGTTCTGTCAATTCGTCAAATGTCAATGCCAAGATATCAGCATTTGGACGGTATTTAGAGATCAAACGTGCTGTGTGACCAGTCTTAGTAAGAGTTACAACCAATTTGATGTCCATTGAATTTGTAGCATCTTTAACTGCTGAAGCCATAACTTCTGTCTTAGAGTTACGTTCAAATGAATCTGAGTTCAAACGTCCGTATTCGTTAAGAAGAGTTTGAGCGTTCTTGTCAATTGTAGCCATTGTTGTAACTGACTCAAGTGGGTATTTACCATTTGCAGACTCACCTGAAAGCATTGTAGCGTCAGTTCCGTCGATAACAGCGTTGAATACGTCTGATACTTCTGAACGAGTTGCACGTGGTTTTTCAGTCATTGTTTCAAGCATGTTTGTTGCAGTGATAACAACTTTACCAGCAGCATTTACTTTAGTGATGATCATTTTTTGGTAAACTGGAACCATTTCGAATGGTACTTCGATACCCATGTCACCACGAGCGATCATGATACCATCAGCGGCTTCAATGATTTCGTCCAAGTTATCGATACCTTGTTGGTTTTCGATTTTAGCGAACAATTGAACGTGACCGTTACCAGTTTCTTCACAGATGGCACGAACTTCTTCAACGTCTTTTGCAGTACGTACAAATGAAATCGCGATGAAGTTAATACCTTGTTCCAAACCGAAACGGATATCAGCGTTATCGCGCTCAGCAAGTGCTGGGAAAGGAATTTTCGTGTTAGGGATGTTCACACCTTTCTGCTTAGCAATGATACCGTCATTTTCAACGACTACTTCAAATTCACGAGTTTCATCGTCTTTAGCGAAAATACGAAGACCCAATTTACCATCGTCAACCAAGACTTGATGACCAACTTCAACATCATCGTAGATATCAAGACCACCAGCAACGTTCAAAGCAATCACTTCACGAGTTGATTTGATTCCTTGTTTTGTAGCAACACGGATCTTTTCACCAGTCTTGTATGAGTACTCTTTAGCATCCCCTTCGAACAATTCAGTACGGATTTCTGGACCTTTAGTATCGAGAAGGAAACCAACTTTTTTACCTGCAAGTTTTTCTGCGAGTTTAACAGTTGCCATACGGTCACCTTGTTCTTGGTGGTCACCGTGTGAGAAGTTGAAACGGAAAGTGTTTGCTCCAGCTTCGATCAATTGAGCAATGTTTTGTGCTGAAGCTTCAACGTCAAGTTTTTCACCCCAATATCCATCATCACCAAATTTTTTACCACCACGGATTTCTACCGCAGGACCTAAGGTTGCAACGATTTTTACACGTTTGTTCATGATTTTGTGACTCCTTTATATAATTCGACCTTTTATGGTCATTTTACCAGATTAGTTAAAGTTGATTATGACAAGCTCTTGTTCAAGTCAGAAAGTTCAAGGTCAGCTTTATGAGGATTGTTAACAACAATCTTACCATCAGCTGTTAAGCTAAACAAAGCTCCCTCTTCTGCAGTTCCAAGAATTGGATTTTCAACCATTTTCTCGTTACGAATACCGACAGCAACACCACCGATTCCTTGTTTAAGGAGTTTAACAGCGTGTGCACCCATACGTGACGCCAATACACGGTCACGAGCTGTTGGTGAACCACCACGTTGGATGTGACCAAGTTCAGTTACACGAAGGTCGCTTGTATCGCCAGCTTCTTTTAGTTTTTGACCAAATTCAGCTGCTGACATGACACCTTCTGCTAAAACGATAATGTTGTGTTTTTTACCGTGTTCATATCCAGCTTTGATGCTTGCTACGATATCTTCAAATTTGAAGCCTTCTTCAGGGATGATGATTTCGTCAGCACCTGTTGCAATACCTGCCCAAAGAGCGATATCACCTGCGTTACGTCCCATTACTTCAACAACGAAAGTACGACGGTGACTTGATGATGTGTCACGAATCTTATCGATTGCATCCATTGCAGTTGTTACTGCAGTGTCAAATCCGATTGTAAAGTCAGTACCTACGATATCGTTATCGATTGTTCCAGGAAGTCCAATAGCAGGGAATCCATGTTCAGTCAGGCGCATAGCTCCATGATAAGAACCGTCACCACCGATAACCACGACACCTTCGATACCGTGTTTTTTCAATTGCTCAATCCCTTTAAGTTGACCTTCGAGTTTTGCAAACTCAGGGTAACGAGCTGAGTGAAGGAAAGTACCACCACGTGAAATGATGTCTCCTACTGAAGCAGCATCAAGTGGATAAATTTCACCAGCAACCATACCAGCGTATCCATCATAGATACCAAAAACTTCCATTCCTTCTGAGATTGCTTGACGAACAACTGCACGAATGGCAGCATTCATACCAGGGGCGTCCCCACCACTAGTCAAAACAGCAATACGTTTCATTTGGTTTTGCTCCTTTTTCTTTTAACATTCTAACTGATTATACCATATTTAAAGTTAAAATTCTTTTATTTTCATTGATTTTTAACGATAAATCGTTTTCATGACAATCTGTTTTAAAGATTCTTGTAAGCCAGCGTCTTTTGCAACTAAATAACCAGGCAAAAGAATATTTTTTTGTTCATTTTCATAACGAATGACAACAGGGATTTGTCCCTTGTACTGATCTAAAATATGATAAATTTCAGCATCGTGGTCATGATTGGGAACTTGAATCCAAAAACGCTCACTCACTGCCTCTTTTAAATTATTTAAAACTAATTGAAGACGACCATCTCTGGCTTGTACTTTCCCATTTAGGTAATAGAAACTTCCTTCGTGCAAAAGATTTTTAAATTGGCGGTACTGTTCAGAAAAAACAGTGACCTCCAGACTTGTTTTACTATCAGTAACTTTCAAAAAGGCCATATTTTCACCTTTTTTAGTTCGAATCACTCGGATAGACTGAATCTCAACGAGCACTGTAGCTGTCTGTCCCTCGAAAAGCTCAGATAAACTCACGATTGGATACAAAGGATTCTTCGCTAAAACTAGCAATGGGTGTTGGCTAATTCCAACGCCTAACCAATCCTGCTCTTTTTGGAATTTTTCAATATTTGAAAAGTCCTCTGTATCTGTCCAACTATAGCTAGAATCTGCAAAGAGGCTACCTAATTCTTCTACAAAGATAAATAGAGTTGGTAGATTGGTTAAGATTTTTTGACGATTTTTATCAAATCCATCAAAAAGACCTACTTCCACTAAAGGGGTTAAGAGGCTAATCTTTTGATAATTTTTGGGTAGTCGTGTGATAAAATCTTCAACACTGCTAAATGGACGATGCTCGATAATCCAGTAGGCAAAATCACGGGGCATTCCCTTGATAGTCTTGAGTCCTAGATGGATTGTCTTATCTGCTAGTTTATCTTGATATGGAACCGTATTGATAGAAAGCGGAGCTAATTCAAACCCCATTTCAAGCGCATCTAGAATATAATCTCCGCTAGCATAATTGAGCATGACCTGATAGAAGATTGCTGGAAAATGTGTTTTAAAGTAGGCAAGCTGAAAAGCTAAGGCAGCATAAGCATATGCATGCGAACGGTTAAAACCATAACCGGCAAATTTTTCCATTACGGCAAAAACTTCTTGAGCCTGTTTTTGTCCATGCCCTTTTTCGAGGGCCCCTTGGATAAAACTCTCCTCCATCCGATGCATCTCAGCCGCATTCTTTTTCCCCATAGCACGACGCAAGATATCGGCTTTTCCAAGACTGAAACCTGCATAGCGTTGAGCTACTTGCATCACCTGTTCTTGGTAGAGCATGATGCCATAAGTCGGAGCTAGGATATCTTCTAGCACAGGGTCCAGAACTGTAACTTTTTCTTTGCCGTGTTTTCTGGCAACAAAGTTATCTATATAGTCGCTCGCACCTGGTCGGTTCAAGGAAGTCGTCGCCACTACTTCTTCAAAGTTTTGTGGTTTCACGCGTTTCAATAAGCGTATGGCTCCAGGTTGTTCAAACTGAAAGATTCCCTTGGTCTTCCCAGCTGCAAAGAGGGCTAAGGTTGCCTTATCTTCAAGATCAATATCCTCAATTCTTAGTGAAATACCTTGAGTTTCATATAAGAGCTCCTGCATTTTTTGAGCGAAGGTTAAGTTTCGTAGGCCCAAGAAATCCATCTTGAGCAAGCCATTTCCTTCAACTCCATGCGCATCATATTGGGTAATGAGCATATCCTCTCCATACTTGAGAGGGATGTAATCTGTTAGATTTTTGTCACTGATAACGACACCAGCTGCATGGATAGAAGTCTGTCGTGGATATCCTTCAATCTTTTTAGCAATAGAAAAGGCCTTTTGGTACTCAATCTTACTTTGAATGAGTTGTCTAAAACCAAGATTTCCTTCATAGGCTGTCGTTAGAGTATCTTTAGAGCCTATTTTTTTTGTAATAGCTGTCAACTCATACTCAGGTACGCCATAACGTTTGAAGATATCTCGGATGGCTTGCTTGGCTCCAAAGGTTGAATAAGTGACAATCTGCGCAGCATGGATACTACCATAACGGTCACGAACATAACGAATAAACTCTGGACGATAGATATCTGGAATATCAATATCAATATCTGGCATGGTGTAACGTTCACGATTCAAGAAGCGCTCAAAGATGAGGTTCTTAGCTACAGGATCAATCCCTGTAATATCTAAAGCGTAAGCTACTAAACTTCCTACCGCAGAACCACGTCCCATTCCCATGTAATATCCCTGAGACCGACCAAAACGTAAAAGGTCCCAGACAACCAAGAAATAGTCATCGAATCCCATATCATGAATCACAGACAGTTCTTCTTCTAAACGTTCCTGATAAACTGAATCTAGTAAACCTTTCTCTTCCAAGCCCTTGATAGCTCTTTCCCGAAGTTCCTCAACAGCAGGTCTTTCTGGATTGAAACGTGGAAGCTTGAGACTACTATCAATCTCGTAGGAAGTATCCTTGACCAATCTTGCAAGATTATCCAGTGCGATTGGAAACTTCTCTAGAAAAAACTGTTCAAGACGTTCAGCAGGCAAAAACAAGCCCTGTTGAGATTGAACATCAACCTCTCTCAAGGTCACGTTCTCTTTAATCGCTTTAAGCATCTGTAGAGCTTCTAAATCCTCAGACTCGAAAGAGTTAACACGATAAAGAGGGAGAATGGGGTGAGAAAAATTCGATTGAGGTGTATCTGGATACACTCCGATATAGTAGTCATGCCCTAAGTCCAAGTCATTCATTCCAGAATAATAAGGAACAATGACACAAATATCTTCAAGGTAGGAAGAGAAATCAGCCCATTCTCTTTTACCTGTCATCTTCAGAGACGACAGCTTCATCAGGTTTTGATAACCTCGGTTTGACAGGGCTAGAAAACGTAGATTGATCCATTCATCTTTATGATGAACAGTCATCTCAAGGCCTAATAAAGGCTGAATCCCCTGTTTTTGGCATTCTTTGATGAAATAATAGGCTCCATAGAGATTATCTTCATCCATGATTCCAAGTGATGAATAGCCATATTCTTTCCCATGGCTGACATATCTCTTGATTGAAACCATACTCTCCATGAAACTATAGACAGTTTTCGTATCCAGTTGGGCAATCATTCTTTCTCACCTCCCTTTTTCTTTTTCTATTATACCATTTTAAAAAATAGAAACACAATTTCTTTCTAATCATTAAACTAAAAAACCATAGCCTAAAAAGCTACGGCTTTATGATATGAAATAAGTTCGAAGAAGAGTTGCGCCTAGCTTTTTTAACTTATTTACTTGTATCTTTCGTTAAAAATATCCCGATTAAAACTAGAACTAGGGAGAGAAAAGGAAAAATCCTAAAAATCTGCCAATCCGGGTCGAATGCTAAAAGTCCGGAAAGTAAATAAAATCCTGCACTCGCATACAAGAAATTTCTATTTACTTTCTTGATTCCTATCTGTGTTAAGACAGTTGCTATAGCGTAAGCAATTAAATTAGGACCTAGAAAAATCAAGAATACAATTCCCCATGGACCAGCAAATAAAGCAAGAGATATAAATAGAAGAATATAGGTAAGTGCCAAATAAAATGAGAAAGATAGAAGAGCCGAAGGTTTCTTGACTGCTTTTGGACCATTCTTCATATCTTCCACCGAATTATTTTCTACAATTAGTTTATCTTCTTCTTTGTTTAGTTCTACATTTGGATTTTGGTCTGACATTTTTTTCTCCCACTAATTTGTTTAATTATTTTTATTATATCCCAATTTGTTACATTAAGCTAGATAGAAAAAGCCATCTATATTAGTCTCAGATAAACGCTAACATTTATCTGAAAAGAACTAACATAAATGACCTACACTCCTCCCTATCAAGTTTTTCTGAGTTAGGTGAAATGGTCTAACTCAATTTGACAAATGAGGAGTTTTTATTATTTTTCACGAATCACTTCTACCTTGTATCCATCTGGATCTTTAACAAAGTAATAGTTTGGTTGTGTTCCTGGAAGTCCATTTGGATTTGTCACTTCGTAACCCTTGTCGCTATGTTCTTTATGAAGAGCCTCAAGGTCAGGTGTGCTTAGAGCGATGTGAGCAAAACCGTCACCTACAACATAAGGTCCATGATCATAGTTGTAAGTCAACTCCAATTCATAATCATCGCCATCAAGACCTAGATAAACAATGGTAAAAGCGTGTTCTGGGAAGTCCAGACGACGCAATTCCTTAAATCCAAAAGCATCTTGATAAAAAGCAATTGATTTTTCAAGATTTTCTACTCGCAAGCAAGTGTGTAACATTTTTGAAGCCATTTTTTCTCCTTTGTTTAAAAAAGACTGGGACAAATTTGCACCAGTCTTCTGAATAATTATTTACCAAGTTTTGCTTTAGCAGCATCTGCAAGAGCTGTGAAAGCTGCTGCATCGTTAACAGCCAAGTCAGCAAGCATTTTACGGTTTACTTCGATCTCAGCCAATTTCAAACCATGCATCAATTGTGAGTATGAAAGTCCGTTCATACGAGCTGCCGCATTGATACGTGTGATCCACAATTTGCGGAAGTCACGTTTCTTTTGACGACGGTCACGGTATGCATAGTAGTAAGAGTTCATTACTTGTTCTTTTGCAGTACGGAACAAGATGTGTTTAGCTCCATAGTAACCTTTTGCTAATTTTAAAATACGTTTACGACGTTTGCGTGATACAACGCCACCTTTAACACGTGCCATTTATATTTCCTCCAATATTTCCTAGAATTGTTAACTTACAAATACGCGATTATTTCAAGCGAGTAAGCATTGCTTTGATACGTTTGAAATCTCCTGAATGCACCATAGATGCTTTACGAAGATGACGACGTTGTTTCTTAGTTTTTCCGTGGAAACGGTGAGAAGTGTAAGCACGGAAACGTTTAAGTCCACCAGAACCTGTACGTTTGAAACGTTTAGCTGATGCGCGGTGTGTTTTTTGTTTTGGCATGATATTTTCTCCTTTTTTTAACTTTCTGACAGATTATTTCTTGTCAGTTGCTGGGGCCAACTGCATGAACATTTGACGACCATCCATTTTAGCACGTTGTTCGATGATAGCAATATCTTGAGTTGCTTCAGCGAAATCGGCTAAAACTTTTGCTCCAATCTCTTTATGGGTAATCATACGACCCTTAAAGCGAATGGAAACCTTCACTTTGTTCCCTTTTTCAAGGAACTTGCGAGCACTGCGAAGTTTCGTATCGAAATCACCCTTATCAATAACTGGGCTCAATCGAACTTCTTTCACGGTCACAACGCTTTGTTTTTTGCGTTGCTCTTTTTGTTTCTTCTGGTACTCAAATTTGAACTTACCGTAGTCCATAATTTTCGCAACAGGAGGTTTAGCTTGAGGTTGAATGAGAACCAAGTCCACATTAGCGTCGTCCGCAAGTGCTTGCGCTTCACCAAGTGGTTTGATACCCAATTGTTCGCCCTCAAGACCGATTAAGCGAACTTCACGTACACGAATTTCATCATTGATGAATAAGTCTTGCTTTGCTATGGTTTTCACCTCTTTTTTTATTTTAGAGAAAAACAAGAGCGGACTTGCTAACGCAAATCCGCTCTACATGATTATAGTTCATTTCTGAAACTTGATCTGTAGGGGCCAGACAACGTTAGTCGCAAGGCGAGAAGTTCTCACTTCTGCTTTTCTCATCTTGTATATGATATCAAGTTTTTCCCTACTTGTCAAGATAAAAATAATCTTTTTTAATTTTTTTCTAATATTTGAATTTAATTTCAACTATTGGTTACGAGAATAGTATATCTCATGTGGTTTTACATGATTCCCTAGTAACTCAGAGACTGTAACAAAGCTATACCCTTGTCCCTGCAAATATTCAATAACTTTTGGTAGTGAATTTACTGACGTCTGGTGAATATCATGCATCAATATAATAGAACCATCAGTCGTCTGACGTTGAATTTCTGTTAAAATAGCAGCTTCGTTTTTACTCTTCCAGTCTAAGCTATCGACATCCCACATAATAAAGCTCAAATCGAGACTATTACGGATATCATCTGAGATGGCACCGTATGGTGGGCGCATCAATTTTGAACTCTTTCCGAGAACACTAGTGATTGCTGATTCTGTATCCGTAATTTGTTTCTTAGCATCTTCTAATGAGAGTTGTGTTAAAACTGGATGGTTCCAACTATGATTTCCGACTTCATGCCCCTCAGCCTGCATACGTTTGAGGATAGCTTCATTACCTGCAATATTTTTCCCTTGGACAAAGAAGGTTGCTTTGATTTTGTACTTAGCTAAGATATCCAAGGCTTGTGGTGTTGTATTACCATCAGGACCATCATCAAAGGTAAGAGCTACCACTTTTTTATGTTTTTCCGCTTGAACTTTTTTATAAAGTTCAGCATCTTTTTCTGTTAGATAGGATGTTTGAATATAATCAAAGAAATCTGAAATAGGCATTGCTATTTCTTCTACATTAGTCATTGCTTTGACTGGATATAGAACCAATTGACTATCTTTGTAAGCAAACTTCCAGCTTGACAATTCTGCAGCTGAGAAATCAGCTAAAACTTGGTCAACAACTGATTGATCTACTTTTTTATCTTGGAGAGTTGACTTAACTCCCTCAAGGACTTTTTCTTTGGCTGTGGATGGGTCTGTAAAGAATTGATCCAAGGTAAAGATAGAGCCATCCTCTTTCAGATACAGCTGGTCTAAAGTAGTATTTTCTAATTCAACGACATTAGAATTTGCCAAGTCATAGGCCTGTTTTTTAATCAAACGATTTTCAACCCCAGTTAAAGAGGAATCCCCTTTTTCTGAGTAATAAAAAATCAACTGTTCTTTACCTTCTACTTTGTCAGTGATATCTTTTACGATGATATCTTTGACAGAGGAAATAAGGCTGTCTCCAACTAGTGGATAATAGGTGATAATTTCAGATTTCTCTTTGCGGAAATGCTCTTTTTGACTTCCTTGGGAGTAGGCTTCATCTTTTTCCTTCTTGAGACTCTCAATCTTCTGTTCAAAGGCTTGTTTATTCAACACTTTATAGGCAACCACACCACCGAGTGCTATCATTGTGAAAAACAAAAGCAAGACAAGAATGCCAAGTTTTTTATTGTTTTTCTTCTTTACTTTATTCTGGGGTAATCTCTTTTTTGTCATAGTCTTATCATATCAAATATGAACTATAATTTCAATGAAAACATGGCAGAAAAAGATTTAAAATAGGTAAAGAAAAGTAAAAGAACCCTAGAAAAATCTAAGATTCTTTTATAAATTAGAAACGAATACTTTCTCTTGTTTTTTCATAAGAAGTAACGAAGCGATTGGTAACACCAGGCTCAGCAACTTCTAATGCTTGAGAGATTTTTTCGAAAGATGCTTGGTAATCAAATGTTGTTTCAAAGATATTCAAAGCTTCTTGGAAAGCTTGTTGAATACGATCATCAAATGATCTATAACGGTTCGAATATTGAAGCAATTGTTCTGTCAAAGTTGCATTTTGAACGATACTGTATGTTTCTTCTTCCAACATATTCATATCATTTGTCGCAATCTCAAGGATGCGATTCACAGATTCGATATTCACTTGCGCTTGTTCCAACTCAGCCATCAAGTCTTCTGTACTGTGACTTGCATCAAAGAAGAGTTTCAAGAATTTTTGTGGAATTCCTGGAAGATTTCTCTTCTCCATGTAGCGTTTAATCGTATGCAGACGGTTGACATATACATTTGCTTTTTGACGAGCATTGATGTCATCTTTTTCAATTTTAACGAGACGTTCACTAACACCGATTTGGTTATCTTCAATATCTTTTAATGTAGATTGGAGATTTTCCAAACGTTCTTGTAAGACAGAATATGCTTCTGAAACTTCTGACTCTGCATGAGTCATTTCTTCAATAGTAGCATTCAAGGCTGAGATATCAGCTTGAAGACGACGAACTCGATTCACATCGCTTTCTGAAATCAAATAGGTTTTCCCAAGACGTTCGATATCTTTAACTAGTACCTGATTGTTTTCTTTCAAGTGTTTAAGATAGGTAGGAAGGGTAGTTACCAATTTCTCAAAAGCTTTATGGGCTGCAATTTCACGAGTGAAAATATCATAAAGTGCATTGATTTCTTCTTGGATTTGAGTGTTTTCATACTCTGCATTATCCAACTCCAATGTACGGATATTTTCGTGATTATTCTTCAAGGCTTCATAGAGAAGTTGAAGACGAGATTCGATATCAGTTTCTACAAAATGGTAGTTTTCATCTAAAAGCTTGCGGTAACCAGCTTCTAAATCTTCAAGTTGTTCTGGCAATTCAGTAGTAAGCTTAGTGACAATCGCTGGAATTCTTTCAACGATATGTGTCAAAGCTAAAATATGATTTTCAGCGTTATCTAAAATGCCTGCTGCTTCAACCGGATCTCCCGATGAATTCAAGGTTACAAATTGAGAAAACTCAGATTGGATGTTCTCCAATTGTTTTTCAATTTCTGGAAGAGCTTGACCATATTTTTCAGGATCTTCAGCTACAGTGTTTTGTAGTTTCTCAAATAAATCTAGGGCATGCAGAACACGTCCACTATTTTTTGACTCTTGTTTTTCCAACTCAGACAAGGCATTACGAATTGCTGCAATATCTTCTTCAACAAGTTGGATTTGACTTTCAATTTGATCTATCTGGTGCTTAGCTTTCAAGAAACGGAATGAGTTATTGTATCCTTCAGCTTCAAAGAGATTATTCTCAATATCTGCAAAAGAGTTAAGAGACAAATCTACCCATTTTTGGTTCCATTCTCTAAAAGCAACCTGACTTTGACCAATCAGATGCATGTTTTTTACAACCTCTACCTCATCATTAACAGGAAGGTTATATAGTTCTTCTTTTTTTTCTTCTAAAGCTACAAGTCTACTCTCATTTCGTTTACGTAGCAAAATTGCTACTGCAAAAGCAATAAGAAGCAGGACTGCAATTCCAATCAAAGTAATAATCAACTGATTATTTGACATATCAAACTCCTTTTATACATGACACAATTATAATGATTATATCATATTTTTCAAACCTTGGGAACTATTTCTCAATTTTTTTATACGTCAAGAGTACTGTAAACAGCGTTTTCTTCGATAAATTCTCGACGTGGTTCAACTCGATCACCCATGAGCATATCAAAAATCTTATCTGCTTCTGCTGCGTCATCTACTGATACACGAGCCATAAGGCGATGTTCAGGATTCATGGTAGTTTCCCAAAGTTGGTGGTCATCCATCTCCCCAAGACCTTTATAACGTTGAATAGTTGGTTTAGAACGACCTTCGCTGTAGCGAGCTAGGGCTTCTTGTAGGCGGATTTCTTGGTCTGCGCCAGGTTGAATATATTCTTTAATCTCACTACCAACTTTGACACCGTAAATTGGTGGTTGAGCGATATAAACATAACCAGCCTCTAGAACGGGTTTCATATAACGATAAATCAGAGTTAACAAGAGAGTACGAATATGGGCTCCATCGACATCAGCATCTGTCATGATAACCAGTTTTTGATAGCGAGCTTTGCTAACATCGAACTCAGCGCCAAATCCTGTTCCCATAGCTGTGAAAAGACTGCGAATCTCCTCATTAGCAAGGATTTTATCCATAGTTGCCTTTTCAACGTTAAGGATTTTACCACGAATTGGTAAGATGGCTTGGAACTCACGATTACGTCCTGATTTTGCAGAACCTCCTGCAGAGTCTCCTTCGACGATGAAAAGTTCAGTTTCAGCTGGATTGTTTGATGAACAGTCCGCTAATTTTCCTGGAAGATTTGAAATTTCTAAACCAGATTTCTTACGTGTAACTTCACGCGCACGCTTGGCAGCAACACGCGCTTTGGCAGCCAAAATTCCTTTTTCAACGATGCGCTTAGCAATCTGTGGATTTTCCAAAAGGAAGTCAGAAAATGCATCGCTGAAGAGGCGATTGGTAATCTTCACAACTTCACTATTTCCAAGTTTGGTCTTAGTTTGTCCTTCAAACTGAGGGTTTGGATGCTTCACAGAGATAACGGCTGTCAATCCTTCACGGACATCCTCACCTGTTAGGTTATCTTCGTTATCTTTTAGAAGTTTGTTTTTACGAGCATAGTCATTGATAACACGAGTTAAGGCTGTACGGAAACCTTGCTCATGTGTTCCACCTTCATGGGTATGAATATTGTTGGCGAAACTCATGACATTCTCGTGGTAACCCGTTGTGTACTGCATCGCTACTTCCACTGTAATATCATCCATCTCACCATCTGTGTAGATTGGTGTATCAAAGATAACATCCTTGTTTTCGTTGATGTACTCAACGTAGCTCGCAATCCCACCTTCGTAGTGATAATGCTTGGTTTGTTCAAGTCCTTCACGTTTGTCAGTAATAGAAATTTGAAGCCCGCGGTTCAAAAAGGCTAACTCTTGAATCCGTTTATTTAATTTATCAAAATCAAATGTCGTTGTCTCTGTAAAAATTTCTGGGTCTGGAGTAAAGTGAACGATTGTTCCTGTTTTATCCGTATCCCCGATCACCTCAAGGTCTGCAACAACATGTCCACGACGGTATTCTTGGTAGTGAATCTTTCCATTTTTATGAACGCGAACATCCAACTGAGTAGAAAGAGCATTTACAACTGATGACCCTACACCATGGAGTCCACCAGATACTTTGTATCCGCCACCACCGAATTTACCTCCAGCGTGAAGAACAGTAAAGACTGTTTCAACGGCAGGACGTCCTGTTTTCTCTTGGATATCAACAGGAATTCCACGACCATCATCGACAACAGTAATGGAATCATCCGGTTCAATAAAGACCTCGATATGACTAGCGAATCCCGCCAAGGCTTCGTCGATAGAGTTATCTACGATTTCCCAGACTAGATGGTGAAGACCTTCTTTGGCAGTTGATCCAATATACATCCCTGGACGCATACGAACTGCTTCCAAACCTTCCAAAACTTGAATTTGACTGGCATCATAATCTTGTGCCTGTTGGTTTTTAATATCTTCTGTCATTTTTCCCCTTTTTCTTACATGTCTATTGCTTGTTTTAAGGACACAACATCCTCAAAGAGATAGGCATCTAAGCCTGCAGCATGTCCTGCTTCTACATCAATGGCACGGTCACCAATGACTAGACCTGACGTTATATGATACTTATCACGTAAATAAATCATCGATTCAGGATCAGGTTTGCGTTTAAAACCTGAACTAGCCGTCACTACTTCTGTAAAGTAAGGAGCTATCTCAGTTTTCGCTAGAATCTCCAATACCTGATCGTTTCGATGAGAAACCAAGAAGTTACGGCCACCTTGGTCCGAAATTTCTTCCAAGAGAGCCGGGATCCCATCAAACAAAACTGGGTGTTCCAGCTCACGGGCTTCATTTTCCTTATATTTTTCAAGAAAGTTTTCAATACCTGGAGCATACTTTTCGATGGCAAAGGCAGTCGAAACCTTCAAAGCCTCGTAAACACTATCGTGTTCCTGCTCAATCCCGAACTCTGCTAATGTTTCTACAAAAGCTGCTGTAGAAGTTTCATAATTATCTAGCAGGGTTCCGCCTAAATCCCAGATGTAATCGTGATATTTCATACCCTTCATTATACCATTTTTTTATAAAAAAAGCGATGTTTACCTTGGTTTTTGCCATTAAAAAAGAGAAGAATCTCCTCCATCAAGAAAGAATCTCCTCCGTTTGTTCATTATTTTTCAAATAGGTCTGTGTAGAGCATGCCATTTCTTAGAGACTCAGCATCTCCACCCAGTGTTTCAACCAAGTGGTAAGCAAAGGCTAAAGCTGTTGCTGGCCCACGACTAGTGATAACATTCCCATCCACTACGACTGTTTCTTTGTGGTAGTGACCGTCAGCAATTTGTTCTTGTACTCCATCATAGCAGGTGAAGTTTCTTCCTTCTAGGAGACCAGCTCGATTCAAAGCAATTGGAGCAGCACAGATGGCTGCCACCTTTTTACCAATTTTCTCAAATTTTTGAAGTTCAGAGATTAATTGTTCATTGTCCCGCAAGTGGGCAGCACCAGGCATACCTCCTGGAAGTACAATCATGTCATACTCTGATAAATCACCGTCAAACACTCGATCAGCTTGAACTTGAATAGCATGTGAACCTGTCACTTTATCTTCAAATCCTACCATATGGCAGGTGATATTTGCACGGCGCATGACATCTACGACCGTCAAGGCTTCGATTTCTTCGAAGCCGTTTGCTAGGATAACTGCAACTTTAGGCATAGCAACCTCCTTATTTCACTTTTTTCAACACAACTTTTTTACGTTTGAATCTTGTTCGACCACTCTTTTCATCAGCCAAATGGGTTTGGTAGCTCATTGATAACAGCAAACCGACACCAATTAGATTACTGATAATAGCGGATCCCCCTTGGGAAATAAAGGGCAAAGGAATCCCTGTTAGAGGAAGAAGACCTGTAACCGCACCAATATTTTCAAAGATATGGAACAAGAGCATCATGATAAATCCAGTTGAGATATAGGTATAAAATTGATTATTGGATTTTAGGGTAATCTTTAACATGCGATAGATGAGTAGTAGATAGAGTGCAACCACAACAACTGAACCAATAAATCCAAAATCTTCCGCAATTACTGTGAAAATCATGTCACTCTCGCGGACTGGAATAAGGAGATTAGACACATTAAATCCTTGGCCAAAGATACCACCACTACCAATCGCGATTTGACCCTGTGCCTGTTGATAGGTAGTCGTTTGGGCATAATCAAAGGGATTGAGCCAGGCAAGTATACGATTTATCTGATAAGTTGGCATCCCAATTTGGTGCATAAAGGCACGCCCGTCTTTTGTGATAAAGATTGTTAGGAAGCCTGCAATCGCGGACACAACTGCTACAAAAATTGGAATAATAATCTTCCAAGAAACACCAGACAATAAGACAAGTCCTGCAAAGATTGCAACAAAAACCATAGCTGTTCCAAGGTCACTTTGCAAGGCTAGTAAAACCATAACTGGCATCGTGAAAACGATCATCCACAAAATCAATAGAAAATCTAGGCCAATCGTTCGTTCTTTGTCTTTATGTTTCTTGGTAAAGGTTACGATAACGTATGCCAACATCAAAATATAGGATATCTTCATGAATTCGGAAGGTTGAAAGAGTGTATAACCACCGATTGACACCCAGTTTTTCGCACCAGTTGCAGCTACTAAACTCGGGTTGTAGAAGACTAAAGGCAAGACCATCAAGGCTAGACCGAGTCCATATAAATAAGGTGTGGACTGCCAGAGAAATTTTGTGTTAAAAAACATGACTATGAAGCTAAAAACAATCCCTAGCGATATCCAAGCCAGTTGTTGTCCAAGTATGGGCCAAACATTGTTTGGGTAGTCATGACTAACTGCTATATAAATAGCTACAACTCCAATCACCAACAAACAAAATACTGGTAATATTAAACTATAATCGACCCTAGAGTCGAGAGAACGTTTCATAAAAGGCCTCCTTCATTCTTTCAGGTATTCATTTCATTGTTTATTTAAAAATTCTTGAACTTTTGAGAATACTTGCTCTCGGCTAATGACTCTAACACGATTGCTTCGAGCCAAAGACTTGCTGATTTGCTTACCATAGCGTTTACTTGCCATGCGGCTATCTAGAATCAGAACTGCAGAGCGTTGCCCCACTCGACGCATGGTTCGTCCAATCGCTTGCTTGAGGCGAATAATAGCCATAGGAAGCTGATAATCGTAAAAAGGATTCTTCCCTTCCAAACGAAGTTCTTGATTCATCTTTTTAGTAAAGGGATCTTCTGGATTTTGGAAAGATAATCGAGTCACCACTTCAATCACTCGAGGATGTCTTGAAAAATCGACACCTTCCCAAAAACTTCCCGCCCCAAGCAAGAGCTCACGCTCGCCTCTTTCAAAGCGTTTTTTCAATTGGGCAGGTTCACCGTGCTTATACTGGGCCAGATGGGGAACCCTCAAAGCATCTGAAACTTGCAACAATAAATCTTTTGCAGTAAATAAGACTAGAATGGGTTCTTCAAGCTGGAATAATTCTTCTAGAACTTCTACAATTGCCTGTGCATATTCCTCGGATGAAATTTCTGTCACCAACGGAAAATCATTCACCAACAAGATTTCCTGATTTTCCTGAAACTGTTCGTCCATGCAGTAAAAGGCCGCTTGAGGAAAACCTAACAATTCTGGTAAAGAAACCCTACTACTAATTTCAAGGGTTGCAGAGATTCCTAAAAGTTGACAGGATTCTGGGAAAATCTGAGAAAAGAGCAAACGATGATTGCGACTAGAAGTGATTTCAACCTTCTTACTAGACACATCTGAAGTCGATAACCAAAATTCTCCCTCAGATGTAAAAAATCTCTGATAGTCTTTAAATTCTGGCAAGTTCAACTCAGAAAAATCTTGGCGGAGCTTGTCAATGCTACTAGCTGGGCACATCTTCCGTTTACCAGATAGAAACTGATCGAGTAGGTAAGAAACTTCAAAACGAATACTTTCTAGCAAGCGTCTTTGAAGCATACCTTCTTCCCTCAATAGAGCTTGATCTAGTTGCTCCACCAAATCTGTTAGCAAATAAGATTTTCGAGAAAGATTTTCCAATGTCAACAAGATTTTCTGGGCTTCATCTAAAATCAAGAGACGCCCTTCTAAGAGACTAGGATCATCTTCAAGTCGAGTAACGAGGTAAGCATGATTGGTCACAAGCAACTTGCAAGAACGAGCCTTGTCCTGACCTCGTTTCCAAAAATCCTCTAGCCAAAAGAGAGAGTCTTTGTGAAGGTTGCCATCATGAACCAAGTTCGGTAAAAACTGCTGGTAGCGATATCGCTGACCAATTTCGTCTAAATCTCCTGTATCTGTCTCTGTCAACCAAACTAGAAGTTGCATCTTGAAACGAGTATACAAACGATTGGACTCTTCTTCCTCTAGCGCTGCATGAAAGGCATCTAGCTTCAAGTAATTCTGAGGACCTTTAAGACTATGAATAGAGATATGGAAAATCTCTTCTAGTTTTTTAGCCTCCTCTTGCATCACCTGATTTTGAAGGATTTTAGTCGGAACACTGAGTAGGATTCCCCCTTCATTCTCAAGTGACAAGGCCGGTAGCAGGTAACCATAGGTTTTCCCGATTCCTGTTTGAGCCTGAATAAAGGAAATGGCTTCCCCTTGTATAAACTCTTGAACCTTTTGGGCAAATTCTTCTTGTTGACTTCTCTCTTCCAAACCTAGCAAGGCAATATTAGTTTGGAAATCTTTTGAGAGTTTGCGTGGAGAAAGGACTGGCTTTTCTTTTCTCAAAAATAAACCTTGCACTTCTACCAAATCATGCTCAACGAGGAGAGACTGCTTCTGATAAACTTCCTCGATGACTAGGTAAGATTCATAGAGTAAGCTGTCTGATAAACTCAATAAGCGCTCCAACAACCCTTTTGGCAGTCCAAACATCTTTTGTCTCATACAAAGAAAGAGTTCTGCTGTTGCTTGGGCATCAGATAGGGCTGAATGGGCTTGCTCTAGAGGAATCCCCAACTCTTGGCAAAGAATGCCGAGATTATACTTCTCAAGCTGAGGGTAAAATATTTGAGCCAACTCCACTGTATCGATACGAGGCGTGCGCAATTCATAACCCTCAAAAAAGAGGAATTCTGCCAATAAGTTAGCATCAAACTGAACATTGTGCGCAACAAAAACACCGTCTTTGACCAGTTCAAAAATCTTTCCAGCCACCTGAGAAAACTCTGGAGCCTTTGCCAAACGTTTATCAGTCAAACCCGTTAATTCTTTGATATGAGAATCCAAGCGTTCATGAGGGTTGACATCAGTAGCATACTGTTCAACAATCTCACCATCTTCAATGACTACAATTCCCACTTGGATGATTTTTGCCTTACTTCCAGTACTTGTAGCTTCTAAATCTACAACCACGTACCGATTATTTTTAAAATTCATCACTAAAAATTATATCAAAATTTGCACCATTTGACACCCCTGAACTTTATTTGAAGAGTCAAGTTTCTTGCAAGATTCGAAAAAAAATGATTGAATTAAATTGTAGAAAAGGAGGGAACTCATGAACCCATTAGATTTGTTTAATCAAGTAAAAGAACTCATTGAGAACAAAGATTTTTCTGCAGCAAAAACTTTTGTTGAAGAAAACAAGGATCAACTCGGTGAGTACCTAAGCCAAGCACAAGCTTTGGTTTCAGGCTCAGAAGGACTTGACGGTCTTGTAGATAAGGTCAAAGGCCTCTTCTAATCATCAAAAGACACCTGAAAAATCAGGTGTCTTTTTGTATTTTTTTCATAAATGCAGGAATATGTTGACTAATCGTGGTTGGCAGAACTACAAAGTTGTCCTCAGATAATTTTTGAGCAATTGCTGAGTGCAGATATGTTGCTACAGTGACCCTGTCATAGAGGCTAACTTGAGGAAATTGACCAGCAAAGCCAGCAATCATCCCAGCCAAGGTATCTCCCATGCCCCCAGTTGCCTGATAGGGACCTCCTACACTTAGCTGATAAAAATCTGCATGCCCGGCCTGCCAAATTCGAGTATCAGGACCTTTTTGAACTAGAATCGTTCCTGAAGAAAATCTCTTCAAAGTCTCTCCTGTTTCCTCAGTTCCTTGGGAATCCAAATCTAAGCCCGACAAGACTTGCCATTCCCTTTGGTGTGGAGTTAAAACAAGCTGAGCCTTAGGAAATTTCATTCCCGTCTTAGCAAAAATGGATAGGGCGCCACCATCCAGTATGAGGGTCTGGTCTTGATTTGAATGATGAAAGACTGTTTGGAGAAGCTCTTCTCCACGCTCATCATCCACTAGTCCAGGTCCGACCAAGACAATATTAGCCTTCTGAAACTGTTGCTCCAGTAATTGCTTATCACCAAGGTCAAAAGCCATAGCCTCCGGCAGATGGCTATGCAGAGCTGGAATATTCTCTTTATCCGTTGCTACTGTCACCAAGCCTGCACCGCTTCTAACCGCCCCTAAAGCAGCCATAATAATCGCTCCCCCATAAGGATACGTTCCTCCAATCAAGAGAAGACGACCGTAGTCTCCCTTATGACTAGAAAGAGGACGCTCAATGATTACTTTTTTCAGTAGAGCCTGATCAATGACTTTCATAATTTACTCCTTCATGCTTTCTCTTACTTTCATTATACACCTCACTACCCAATTAATAAAGGAGAAGACTATATAGTCTTCTCCTTTTTTTTAATAATCAGCCTTTTGAGAATAGTGAGTTATGAATCATTATTCTTCCTTGCGTTTCCCATTTAGGAATGCTGCTGATAAGGCTAGACTGAGACCTGCTAGGAAAATAGCTGTATCTGATTGACTTTCCCCAGTTTCTGGAAGTCTTGCTGAGTCTGCTTTTTCCGAAGCATTTCCAAGAACTTGTGAACCCTGAGTCTGCTCAGCAGAAGCCTGAGTTTCTGAAGGTTTATCAGATAAACCTCGAATATCTGCAACAGGTTTGTCGATTGTTGGAGCCACTTGGTCTCCTGCGGTTCCTAGAGTTCCTGTATATTCTGGGAGTTCGTTCTTGTCTGCTTGCACAGCATTGACTCCACCCTTGAATTCAGGCACTTCATTTTTAGCAGCTTCAACCCAATTAGCTCCGCCCTTGAACTCTGGTACTTCATTTTTAGCGGCTTCGACCCAATTAGCTCCGCCTTTAAACTCTGGAACTTCAACAATTGGGGCTGCTTGATCTCCTGCAGTACCGATAGAGTTGCTATATTCTGGGACTTCTACTATTGGGGCTGGCTCCTCACCTACAGTTCCAATAGGGTCCGTATACTCTGGAACTTCAAGAACTGGAGCAGGATCGTCACCCTTGCTACTTGTAACAATTGCTTTCACTCCTACTTCAACAATTTGATCTTTTGCATCTCTTGTTTCAGTATGAACAACCTTACGACTTGTTCCTAATACTTCGACGTAGTCTACCTTTTCTCCATTTTGACCTTCTGAGACGATACGCCGTTCATCTTTGCCTAAGTCACTATTCTCACGAATAATTTCCTTGAATGGAATGACAGCTTTCTCAACTTCTAGACTTGGACGGTCTAGAACAAGAGCTTGATCATCCACTGCATGACTAGCTTCTGAACCAGCTTCAAAGTGAAGGCGATATTCTTTCACAAGACTACCATCTTTAGCAAGGAGTCGAACAAGTGTTGGAAGGTTATCTTGATTTGACACAACGACAGTCGCTACACCGTGACCGCTTGTTTGGACAGTCACCTCTGGTTTCGCTCCATTAGCGGTTAATCGATATTCTGAAACCGCAGGATCAAAGTTTTCCAATGCTTTTCCATTAATTGAAATTGTCACTGCAGGTGTTTCTGAATCACTGGCTTTGGCTGGAGAATAGGCACTAAACTCGACCATTGCGAGACCATTAGTGGTTGATTTGCGAGTCATACGTGCGCGTATAGCGGTTGTCTGAATCGGATCAAAGGTAAATTCGATTGGTTTACCAGCCTCGATTGCTCCAGATGCCTTATAAGGAATTTCTTGCCAATTTTCTGCCTTGTTAAACGGATGATCAGCATTTTCTTCATAACGTGAAATGGTGCTTGGTTCAGAATAAGTTGGTCCAACATATCTTTCGAGTACCATTGTCGCTGGTGCATCTGTTCCACTGTCTTTGAAGAACTGAATGGCTACTTTTCCTACAGAGCGAGGTGTAATCTGACCATTCTTCTTAAAGAGAACTCCTACCGACACTTCCTGATTTTTTGGAGTACGAGACCAGTTAGTCCAACGTCCATCCTCATTAAATCGCCCATCGTTGATATAGAAGATTCTATCATTAGAAGCGGCATCGGTATCGTTTGTAGTAGAGGCAAAGGCTTTAGAGTCAGTCGCATTATTGCTTGCATTCTCAGAGATAACTTGATTTCCTCTTGCCAGAACGGTCACTTGCATCTTAGTTGTCAAGTCTGTTCCTAGGATATGACCAAGCACTTCAAAGGTACCTTCCTGGTCTGTCGCATGTTCAGCCACTGCATCCCATTCTACGGCTAGTTTATCTGTTGTCCAATCTGTTTCTGCTGGATAGTAGACTGTCACTTCTGTAGGTAATTGAAGCTTATCGCCAACACTCAATGTCATGGCAGCATTTTCGGCAGCTACTGGTTGCGTAGATTCTTTTTGACCATCACGGAAAATGCGGTACTCTTTCAAGATGGTTCCGTCTTCTGCCTTCAAAATGAGGCGTGTTGCTCCTTCTGAGCTTGTAGCAGGAACAATCGTTACCACACCATTATCGCTTGCTGTTGCAGTAATCACTTTACTAGTTTTCGGAATATGGTAGTCTGTCTTAGACGGATTGAAATGCTCCAGCTTCTGACCGTCTACTCTAATAGAAATCTCTGAACTTGAAGCAGCTGGAACTTTATTTCCTAAGATTGTGATTTCGGTCAAACCGACACCATCCGTTCCATTTGCTTTCTTCATGCGAATACGAACTGCATAGGTCTCAACCTTGTCAAACGTAAAGTGGTTAGTTTGACTTGCGGATAATTGTCCTGGAGCTTTGAGATGTTCGACTTCTTTCCAGTTAGCAGCATTGTTAAATGGATGTTTTGTATCTCCTTGAGCATGATTGACATCAGTTGGCAAATCTGGAATTTCTTGACCAACGTAGTATTCAATAACATATTCTTTTGGAAGTCCAATCGCACCATCTGTATAGAAATCAACTGAAAGATTGTCTACAAAGCGCTTGGTCAAATCGCCTGAGTTACCAAACAAGATAGATGCCCAGTCATTATCTGTATTTGTTTGCCATGTTGTCCATCTATTCTTGACATCTGTATTGGCTCTTGAAACGGTCAAGTCATTCAGAGTATTGGCCGAATCATCTCCACCAGTATTGGATACGATAGCTGCTGGCAATTGAGAACCTGTCCACTGTTTAGAGATATTATTTCCCTCAACAACCTGACTGGAAACACGAACATGAGCCTTGGTAGTCAGAGAGCTACCAACCAATTGACCTTTGATTTCAAAGATTCCTTCAGTTTGACTAAAGTTAGCTGGCACCTTATCCCAAACGACATCATTATAGATAGTTGTTCCATTAGAATGGTAGGCACGAACGTTAGCTGGTAATTGAACCGTTTCACCCTTAGGAAGAGTCAGGCTGATTTCTTCTGCAACCTGCAATCCTTCAACAGTCACATTTGCCACAGCTTCAATATCTGTTCCTTCTACATGACCTTTTAGGGTAAAGCTATGATAGCTAGCGAGTTCTTTTTCATCTACCTTATCCCAAGTTACAGCTAGCTTACGAGACAAGCCTTTGTCAAATTCTGCTACGATTTGATCAGGCAAATTCGGTTGCTGATTGATATCTGTAGAGATTGAAACAGGATGAAGCTTAACAATTTTCTTGGCTACTTTGTTTTCTTTGATGACCACTACGGTAGCTACAGATTGAGTCTTCTCTGTTTGATTGTCAATACGAGGTGTGAGCGTCACACTACCTTTAGTGTAAAGAAGCAAGTTTTGTCCGTTTACTTCAAGATGTCCACCATCAGTAGAACTAGCATCCAAGTGAATATCTGATGCTGAAAATTCAGTCTGTGAACCATCTTCGTAATGCCCAATAACATGATAAGGGAGAACTTGATCTTCTGTTGCAGTCTCTTTACCTTCTACACTTACTTCCAAGCGTGTCAAGGCAGGGGCTTCCTTCACAAACTGAATCAAGTAAGTTTGAACTAAATCGCCCTTCTGGTCACTCAAGAATACAGAAGCCTGATAATCATTAGCTGCTGAAGCTTGTTGAACTGTCACCTGATAGCCTCTTGCCTGTGCTCCAACACTTGGGATTTTAGCACTGTACGGAAGGGATACTCGGTAGTAGGTCTTTCCAGGCTCAAAGTCAGCGAGAGCCTTGTCGCCAACAGTGAGACCTGTAACAGTGTTTTCTGTTTCCTGATCACTTGCGATAAAGGTTGCTGTCACCTCGTAGTCATTACCTACCAATTTACCAGTTGCTTCAGTTCGTCCACCTTCTTTTGACAAAGCAGCAGGATCTTTCAAGGTCCAAGAAACGACATCCGCATCAACCAAGTTACCATCTGACAAAACAGCCGTTACAGTTTTATCCAAATCTTCTACAGCTGTACCAACTGGAACAGTTGCAACTTTAGGCAACCACTTATCAAGTGCAATGACCTTAACAAGGGCTTCAGCCTTAGCTTCGAGACCTTCCACACTACCAAGAACTTTTTTCTCACCAGCACTTGTAAGGAGATCATCTGGGATTGCCCAAACCACAGCTTTTTCTTCGACACTACCATCACTATAAATAGCTGTCACAGTTTCTGGCAATTTAGGATTTTCGCTGACATCAGTAGTTGACTTCACAGGGGCAAAAGCGACAAAATGGCGATTTTCTTTCTTGCCTGAAACAGTTGTAACGGTCGCCTTATCAGAAGCTAAACCTGCAGAATCCGCATATAGGGTGAATTTTCCTTCTTTTTCAGTGGATTTTACAATGACAACACCTTTACCATTGAAGGCTTTTCTTTGCCATGTACCATCTTTCTGAGCTTTATAACGCTCACGGCTAGCTTGTTCCCCATTGTCCACACCAACGATTTGCCCTTGCCCGTGAAGATTGAAATGAACAAGATTATTGGCAGTTGGTACAACATTGCCGTCTTCATCAACGATTTCATAATGGATGTAAGACAAGTCTTTGCCGTCTGCAGTGATGACATGCTCTTCCTTGGTGAGACGAACTCTGGCTGGTTCCCCTGCTGTTGTCACACTATCACGCGCAATCTCTTTACCATTTTCATCACGAGCAATAGCAGTCAAGGTGCCTGGTTTATATTCCACCAACCACTCAAGATACAATTCACCAGGGTTCGCACCTTCATGATAAGGTCGACCATCCGCAGTAGTTTTCTTGGTAAATTCTTTCTTGCCAAGGGACTCGTTGTTCAAGAACAATTCTACGCTAGCAGCATTTGAGAAAGTCCGAACTGGAACCTTGCCATTGATAAGCATATTACGTTCCTTGAGCGTTTCTTCTGTCCAATTCCAGTGAGGCATGATACGAACAGTTGGTTTTTCTTTGGCACTATACCATTCACTACGGTAAAGGTAGAAATCATTCTTAGGCAAGCCTGCAGTGTCAATGATACCAAAGTAAGAGCTTTTTACTGGTGTATGATCTTGGTTGTGCCAAGGTGTAGGCTCACCGATATAGTCAAAACCAGTCCAGATGAACTGACCTGCATAGCCAGCACGATCACGGTCAAAGGTCCAAGATTCAGTAGCTGTTCTACCCCAGGCTACACGGTCATTACCATAGTCAGATTGTTCATAATGACGATTTGGACGATTATCGTGATAGAGATTTTTAGCAGGATAAAAATAGGAATCTCGTGTTCGAGTCGCTGAAGACGTTTCAGAACCGTAGATCAACCAGTCAGGATGGGCTTTACGAACAGCATCGTAAAAACGCTCTCCATAGTTCATACCTACAGCATCCATGATTGCTGCTAATTTTAAGAACAAGCCTGTAGAAGCACGACTGAATTTATTTTCACCCATAGTCACATAGCGCTCTGTATCAATTGCTTTGATAACAGCTTTCAAACGCTTGGCTGTTTCTAAAGAGCGCTCACCACCATCTGCTTCATCCACTTCGTTACCGAGCGACCACATGATGATTGAAGGATTATTTTTATCTCGTTCAACCATGGTTCTCAGATCAAAATCAGACCACTTCTCACCCTTCTTAGCTTCTGGGTGAGTTGCATCTTGGTCAAAGAAACGTCCATAGTCATACGTTTTCTTACCACGATACCAAGTATCAAAGGCTTCTTCTTGCACCAAAAGTCCTAGACTAGCAGCAGCATCTAGCAACTGTGGACTTGCTGGATTGTGAGTTGTACGGATAGAGTTAACTCCCATATCTTTTAGGAGTTTTAATTTACGGTAGGTTGCCTTATAGTTTTCTTCTGCCCCCAAGGCACCATTATCATGGTGGATACTAACCCCGTGGAATTTCATTCTCTCACCGTTCAGTGAGAAGCCTTCTTTAGCTGTCCAGTTAAAATAACGATAACCAAAAGTATCTTCTGTTACATCAACTAGCTGACCTTCATTATAAACCTTGGTTTTCAGAACATAGAGCTGAGGATGGTAGCTTTTGGTTGTCCAGAGAGTTGGCTTATTCACTAAGATTGTTTGCTTAAAGTCAGCTGTCTCATTTCCTGCTAGGTTCTTGGTTACAGAACGAACTAAATCTGAAACAGCCTTACCTTCCTTAGTAAAAATCTGTTGCTCCACAAATACCTTGGCTAGAGTCTTGGCAGTGTTTTTGATCTTGCTTTGGATTTGTGTTTCAACATTGCCATCTTTTTGTTGAGCTAATTTCGGAGTTGTAATATGATTTCCATTTTCAGCCACCTGCACCTTGTCACGATAGCTAAGCGTCACATCACGATAGATACCACTTCCTGAGTACCAACGACTACTTGGTTGCTTATTGGTAACTTGAACAGCAATAGTATTCTCACTGCCATCTTTATTTAAAAATTCAGTGATATCATATGAAAAATGATTGTAACCACTTGGATAATGACCTACAAATTTACCATTGACATAGACCTTGGAGTCCATGTAGACACCGTCAAAGTTGATCCGAACATCCTTATCCTTAGCAGCTTCGTCAACCGTAAAGGTCTTACGATACCAAGCAGTCCCACCATTTAATTGACCACCCTCATTTCGGGCAGGAGATTTGTGATCAAAATCAAAATAAATACTCCAGTCATGAGGAAGGTTCAACTTAGACCAGTCATGAACGTCCACGTCTTTCTTTGAAAAATCACCCTGAGCATTTAATTTAAAATACCAGTCTTTATTGAAATTTTGTTTTCTTTCCTGTAAAAGTCGGTCTTCTTTTTCTTTCTCTTTGGTAACTTGAGGCAATTCTGTTGCAGATGTTTTTTCTTCTTTAGCCTTATCGTCAGATACCGGTTTATTCTGATTAGCTTCAGCAGTACGTTCTTCCAAAACTGCTGGCTTTTCAGTACTCACTTCTGCCACTGTAGGTTCTTTCTCATTCACTTCAGCAGCTGTTTTTTCTTCCTTAGGGCTAACTACTTCTGCTTCCTTTTCTTTCTTAGGGCTTGTTTCTTCAGTTACTTTATTTTCAGTTACTGGTTTTGCTGCTTCATCCGTATCTTTTTCTTCTTTTTCGGTAGCGGAATCTTCTGGGCCATTTTGCTCTGCTTTTGCAATTGCTGCAGCTAGATCATCTGGAAGTTTATCCAAAGGTTGAACTTGATGAATTGTTTCTTCAGTGGTACTTGACGTTTCAGTTTCAGCTGCTTGTGCTACCTGAAGACCAAAGATACTAGCTCCAATCATAACCGAAGCAGCACCAATTGCAAACTTACGAATACTAAAATGACACCGTTTTTCAAAAAATCTCTTATCCATTATGGTTCCTTTCTAAATTTTGGTAAGCGATTACATTTTTCCTCAAAAAATAAACCTCCCTCTAGACGCTTACTTATTTTTGCATATACATATTGATGCTTTTAATATATCAAAATAGTAGAAGTTTTTCAATAATTTGTGGAAGTTTTACTGGAATTTTAGTAGAAATTGAGCAAGAAAAAAACAAGTCCATTAGAACTTGCTTTTTAAAAATTTATTAATGATTGTAGTAGAGATTAGTCTCTATCCAGCGTTCTTAAAGCAGCCTGATAAGTCTGCTCCATCAGCATGGTAATGGTCATTGGACCAACTCCACCAGGTACAGGGGTGATATGACTAGCAATTGGTGCAACAGCATCGTAGTCAACATCTCCACAGAGCTTGCCATTTTCATCTCGGTTCATCCCTACATCAATGACAACTGCACCTGGTTTGACAAAGTCAGCAGTCACGAACTTAGCGCGACCGATAGCTACAACCAAAATATCGGCTTTAGAAGCTACTTGGGCTAAATTATGGGTGCGAGAGTGGGTCAAGGTTACAGTTGCATTTTTAGCCAACAGTAACTGGGCCATAGGTTTCCCAACAATATTTGAACGACCAATTACGACCGCATTTTTACCTTCTAAGTCAATCCCATATTCATGAAACATTTCCATAATTCCTGCAGGTGTTGAAGGAATCATAACTGGGTGACCAGACCAGAGACGTCCCATGTTGAGAGGATGGAAACCATCCACATCCTTTTCAGGGTCAATTGCTAGTAAAACAGCTTCTTCATCGATGTGTTTTGGTAATGGAAGCTGGACCAAAATCCCATGCCATGCTGGATCTTGATTGTATTTAGCGATTAATTCTAACAATTCCTCTTGGGTAATGGTCTCAGGAACACGAACGACTTCACTACGGAAACCTGCTGCAATTGCTGAGCGTTCCTTGTTGCGTACGTAAACTTGGCTTGCTGGATTTTCTCCTACTAAAATAACGACCAATCCTGGAACCAAACCTGTCTCTTCCTTTAATTTGGCTGTTTTTTCAGCCAACTGGCCTTGTAGCTTGGCTGCTAAAGCCTTTCCATCAATCATCTGTGTCATGTATTTTCTCTTTTCTAACAAATATTCTCTATTATAACAAAAAATCGTTCTGCATTCTAACACTTCTTACCTAAGATACCCTATAGCCTGAAACTATAAGAAAAAGCCCACTTGGAGCTTTTCATGATATTCTTACAAAACCTTACTCAAGAAATCCTTGGTTCTTTGTTCTTGGGTTTGTTCAAAGACTTGCTCTGGAGTTCCGTCTTCAACAACAACACCATCTGCCATAAAGATGACACGATCTGCCACCTCACGAGCAAAGCCCATTTCATGCGTTACGATAACCATGGTCATTCCTGACTGAGCAAGTTCTTGCATAACTGCTAGTACTTCTCCTACCATTTCTGGATCTAGAGCAGAAGTTGGTTCATCAAATAGTAGGACATCTGGTTCCATAGCAAGACCACGGGCGATAGCGATACGCTGTTGTTGACCGCCCGACAAGCTTTGTGGATAAGCATCTGCCTTATCTGGCAAACCAACCTTTTTCAAAAGCTCATGAGCTCTCTTCTCAGCCACTGCCTTACTTTCGCCTTTTGTCTTAATAGGAGAAAGCGTGATGTTTTCCATTACTGTCATATTTGGGAAGAGATTGAATTGTTGGAAAACCATTCCCATCTTTTCACGCATGGCAAAGAGGTCATTTTTCTTATCGGTAATATCAACACCTTCAAAGATAACTTTTCCTTTAGTAGCTTCTTCGAGGAGATTCATCGAACGAAGGAGGGTTGACTTACCGCTACCAGAAGGTCCGATAATCACCACTACTTGTCCTTTTTTGATTTCAAGATCAATTCCTTTTAAAACTTCATTTTTCCCAAAGTTTTTATGAAGGTTTTCAATTTTTATAAGTGTTTCAGTCATTATTTCTTATCTCCTTGTCCCATACGATTTTCAAAAGCTTTCAAGGCCAGTGTCAAGATAGAGGTCATAATCAAGTAGTAAAAGGCCGCAAATAAGAGCGGTGTTAAAGGTAGGTATGTGGTTGTTGATACTGTAGTAGCTCCATTCCACAACTCCATAACCCCGATAGCTGACAAGAGCGAGCTATCCTTGATAATAGTGATAAACTCATTTCCTAGAGAAGGTAAGATATTTTTGATAGCCTGGGGCAAAATAATATAACGCATGGCATTCTTAGGACGAATACCTAGTGAATAAGCTGCTTCTAATTGTCCCTTTGGCACTGCATTAATCCCAGCACGGACTGTTTCTGATACATAGGCACCACTATTCATAGAAATAATCAAAATCCCTGGAATCAAGCGAGTCAGATCAACATCTAAGATCCCAATTTGAATAGTCGGAGCACTAATATGCATCAAGGCAAATGCAATCATAATCTGCACCATCATCGGAGTCCCACGGAAGACCCAGATATATAGATTAGCAAACCAAGCAAGTGGTTTAATTTTTGAACGTTGTGCAAAGGCCAACAGCACTCCTAGAATGGTCCCCAAGAAGACCACCAAGATAGATATGATAATTGTTACAACGGCTCCATAGTTAAAATATGGTAGATATTTCGGTAAAAAAGAAAAATTCATGGATATTCTACTTTCTGTTTTTAATATTTAAACTTAAAACTTGTATAAGGATAACATATTTTGCATAAAAATTCAACATTTTCTCCTAATATTTTCAATAAATTTTCAAAGACGATAGAAATAGCGAGAAATCTTAGTTTTTTTCTAGTCAAGTAGAGTCTGTTTATGGTAAAATAGTAAAGATAAGAAATGGAGGAGAATCAAAATGGAATCACATTTGGTTAGAATCATCAATCGCTTAGAAGCAATGACTAAAGATGGTGGTAACTTGAAACGTAACTTTGAGCGCGAAGGAGTTGTTGTCGCAGAGGTTGCTTTTAACCACGACGAAGAAAACGGACCACTCTTTACACTTCGTGACGTTGAAGCTCGTGAAACATATACATTTGATAGCATCGACCTCATTGCGATGGAAATCTACGAACTTTTATACTAATTGTTGAATAAATGCCGGAGAAGTCTCCTGCTTTGACCAATGAAAATCCTTTTTGTCTGACAAATAGGATTTTTCTTTTTATCCCTATATTTCATCTACAAAACTCTTTTATCATGAGTTCTAAGACTCAATCTTTTTACTTGCTTTCCCCTTCAATCATGATATAATGAGACTAAAGAACTTTGACTATTTTTGACCTTTCTGTTTTAGTCAAAGCCAAGAAAGAAACGAGGTAGTGGTATGCTCTGTCAAAATTGTAAAATCAATGATTCAACGATCCATCTTTACACCAATCTTAATGGGCAACAAAAGCAAATCGATCTTTGCCAAAATTGCTACAAAATTATCAAAACAGATCCGAACAATAGCTTATTCAAAGGCATTACAGATTTAAACAATCGTGATTTTGATCCATTTGGAGACTTCTTTAATGATCTCAACAACTTTAGACCTTCTTCTAATAATAATGTTCCTCCAACCCAGTCAGGTGGTGGATATGGTGGCAATGGTGGTTTTGGTTCCCAAAACCGCGGGCCAGCTCAAACACCTCCTCCTAGTCAAGAAAAAGGACTCTTGGATGAGTACGGTATCAACATAACCGAGATTGCCCGCCGTGGAAATGTTGATCCTGTTATCGGTCGCGACGAAGAAATCATCCGTGTCATTGAAATTCTCAACCGTAGAACCAAAAACAATCCCGTCCTTATCGGAGAGCCTGGTGTTGGTAAGACCGCCGTTGTCGAAGGCCTCGCTCAAAAAATTGTAGATGGAGATGTCCCTCATAAACTTCAAGGGAAAGAAGTCATTCGTTTAGACGTTGTTAGCCTTGTCCAAGGTACAGGAATTCGTGGACAGTTTGAAGAGCGCATGCAGAAACTCATGGAAGAAATTCGTGAGCGTAAAGATGTCATCCTCTTTATCGATGAAATTCACGAGATTGTCGGTGCTGGTTCTGCCGGAGACGGCAATATGGATGCAGGAAATATTCTGAAACCTGCCCTTTCTCGTGGAGAACTTCAACTAGTGGGTGCTACTACCCTCAATGAATACCGCATCATCGAAAAAGACGCCGCCCTTGAGCGCCGGATGCAACCTGTTAAGGTTGATGAACCAACTGTGGAAGAGACTATTATTATCCTCAAAGGTATCCAAAAGAAATACGAAGATTACCACCACGTTCATTATACAGATGCTGCTATCGAAGCTGCTGCTACTCTTTCTAACCGCTACATTCAAGATCGTTTCTTGCCGGATAAGGCTATTGACCTCCTAGATGAGGCTGGTTCTAAAATGAACTTAACCTTGAATTTTGTGGATCCTAAGGTTATCGACCAACGCTTAATCGAGGCAGAAAATCTCAAGGCCCAAGCAACTCGAGATGAAGATTTTGAGAAAGCAGCCTACTTCCGTGACCAGATTGCCAAATATAAGGAAATGCAAAAAACAAAAGTAACGGATCAGGATACCCCGATTATCAGCGAAAAGACGATTGAACACATTATTGAACAAAAGACCAATATTCCAGTTGGTGATTTGAAAGAAAAAGAACAGTCTCAACTCATCAACCTAGCAGACGACCTCAAGGCTCATGTTATTGGCCAAGATGATGCAGTTGATAAGATTGCTAAGGCTATCCGTCGTAACCGTGTTGGGCTTGGAACACCAAACCGTCCAATTGGTAGCTTCCTCTTTGTTGGTCCTACAGGTGTCGGTAAAACAGAACTCTCTAAACAACTGGCCATCGAACTCTTTGGTTCTGCTGATAGCATGATTCGCTTTGATATGAGTGAATACATGGAAAAACACAGCGTTGCTAAACTCGTCGGTGCCCCTCCAGGATACGTCGGTTATGATGAAGCAGGTCAGTTGACTGAGAAAGTGCGTCGCAACCCCTACTCACTTATTCTCCTTGACGAGGTTGAAAAAGCCCATCCAGATGTTATGCATATGTTCCTTCAAGTATTGGATGATGGCCGCTTAACTGACGGTCAAGGACGCACTGTTAGCTTTAAGGATGCCATCATTATCATGACCTCAAATGCAGGTACAGGCAAGGCTGAAGCAAGCGTTGGATTTGGTGCGGCTAGAGAAGGTCGTACCAAATCTGTCCTTGGAGAATTAGGCAACTTCTTTAGTCCAGAATTCATGAACCGCTTTGATGGGATTATCGAATTCAAAGCTCTCAGCAAGGAAAATCTCCTACAAATCGTTGACCTTATGTTGGATGATGTGAATAAACGTCTCTCAAGCAATAATATCCATCTCGATGTTACAGAAAAGGTTAAAGAAAAACTTGTAGACCTTGGTTACGATCCAAAAATGGGAGCTCGTCCACTCCGTCGTACCATCCAAGACCATATCGAAGATGCCATTACAGACTACTACCTTGAAAATCCAAGTGAAAAAGACCTCAAGGCAGTCATGACAAGTAAAGGTAAAATCGTGATTAAGTCCAAAAATAAAACGGAAACAGTCGACTCAAACGACTAGTTCCTCACATACAAAAGAATGTTCTTGCTTGACAGCAAGAACATTCTTTACTATTATAGAAAGAAAGCGCACTCACGAAGGAGAATTTTATGGCAAATCCAACATTTGGAGAAAAAAAAGAGGGAGTAACCTACAAAAATAGATATGGCGTTTATGCAGTCATACCTGATGCAAACCATGAAAAGATTATCCTCGTACAAGCTCCAAATGGTGCATGGTTCTTACCAGGGGGCGAAATTGAAGAAGGTGAAAATCACCTTGAAGCTCTCAAACGAGAATTGATTGAAGAATTAGGATTTACAGCTGAAATCGGCACCTACTACGGGCAAGCTGATGAATACTTCTACTCTAGACATCGTGACACCTATTACTACAATCCAGCCTATCTCTATGAAGCTACTTCTTATCAAGAAATCCAAAAACCTCTCGAGGACTTCAATCACTTAGCTTGGTTCCCAATCGATGAAGCTATTGCTAACTTAAAACGCGGAAGTCACAAATGGGCGATCGAAGCTTGGAAAAAACAACATCAAATTTAAACTATCTTTACCAAATTTCCCAAAAAGTGCTATAATAGACATAGAAATACAGGAGGAAACCCTATGAAGCTTATCAATACTACAAATTCACACTCGCAACTTGTTAAAAGTCAGCTAGAAAGTACCGACGCAACGCTTGTAGAGGTTTATTCTGCGGGAAATACAGATGTTATTTTTACTCAGGCTCCACTTCATTACGAAATCCTCATTTCCAATAAACATCGTGCAATCCGTGAAAAAGAAATGGAAATAATCAAAGAATTTTTCCTCAGTCGTAAAATTAATCAACAGGCTATTGATAAGGCAAATATTAAAACCCTCTATTCTGATAAATTGATTGAGATTTCAATCCCTACAAAATAGAATTAATCTACCCTACAGTTAAAACTGCGGGGTTTTTTAATACCTTTTCTTGTTTATATCTTTAAATAAATTATTGTGAATAAAGCTTTTTTGTGAAAATTTCACACTTTAATCGAAAAATGTGAGAAATTTCGTTATAATAGATAGAGAGATTTTAATGAAGGAGTTTGATATGAAAGAAATAGTATACAGAGAAGCCAGGCTAGATGAATATCAAAAAATTGGAAAAGTGTTGGCTGGTGCCTTTATGGACTACCCTTTCATGACTCTTATCAAAGATGATTTAAAAAAACCAGAATATTACCAAGCATTCTTAGAATTATTGGATAGCCTTCTGACCAGACTCTATATCAAAGGAGAGACCTGTCTGATAGCTGAACAAGACGGGGAAATCATGGCCGTTGCCCTCCTGCAACAAAAGGATTTTTCCATTCTATCTTTTTGCTGAATGGTATGGTCAAGCTTTTCCGTTTTATTACTCTGCGCAATCTCTTGAAATATCTTGATTTGGTGGAACGTTCCGAACAGCATTTGAAAAGATCAGGAAATTTTGACTGGTATTTGATGATGTTGGGAGTCAACGCTTCTAGTCAAAACCAAGGAATCGGGAGTGCTTTTCTACAAGAAGGTGTTGAACCTTATCTTAAATCCAAAGGCTGCAAACGCTTGGGCTTGATTACGAGTACTGAAAAAAATGTTTGCTTCTATGAAAAAAACAAGTATGAATTACTAGATTCGATGATGTTAGAATACGGAACAAAATCTATTGGAAACTGGGCTTTTGTAAAAATACTGGATAACTAATTTTAAACATAAAAAAGATTGGTCTAAGGACCAATCTTTTTTTTAGTTTACTTAACGGCTTCTTTCAAAGCTTCTACTTTATCCAAGCGTTCCCATGGAAGATCAATATCTGTACGTCCCATATGTCCATAAGCCGCTGTTTGACGGTAGATTGGACGTTTGAGGTCAAGCATTTGGATAATTCCTGCAGGACGAAGGTCAAAGATTTGACGCGCTGCTTTTTCAAGTTTACTTTCAGCTACTGTTCCTGTACCGAAAGTATCGATACGGACAGATACAGGTTGAGCTACCCCAATCGCGTAAGCCAATTGCACTTCTGCTTTCTTAGCAAGACCTGCAGCAACAATGTTTTTAGCAATGTAGCGAGCTGCATAAGAAGCTGAACGGTCAACCTTAGTGGCATCCTTACCAGAGAAGGCACCACCACCATGACGTGAATAACCACCATAAGTATCCACGATGATCTTACGACCCGTCAAACCTGAGTCCCCTTGAGGACCTCCGATAACGAAACGACCAGTTGGATTGATAAAGAATTTTGTATCATCGTCAAGATACGAAGCTGGAATCACTTCCTTGATGACCTTGTTGATTACATCCTTATGGATCTGTTCATTGCTGACTTCTGGATCGTGTTGAGTTGAAATAACAACAGTGTCCACGCGCACTGGTTGGTCATTTTCATCATATTCAACAGTAACTTGAGATTTAGCGTCTGGACGAAGGTAGCTAATTTCACCAGACTTACGTAGCTCTGCCAAACGACGAACCAACTTGTGGCTGAGTGAGATTGGCAATGGCATGAGTTCTTCAGTTTCATCCACCGCAAAACCAAACATGAGACCTTGGTCTCCAGCTCCAATCAAATCAAGTGGATCTTGATCCGCATTCCCACGAACCTCTAAGGCTTCATTAACCCCTTGAGCGATATCTGGTGATTGTTCTACCAAGGATGGGTGAACTCCTACCGTCTCTGCAGAAAAACCGTACTCTGTATTGGTATAACCGATTTCTGCAATCGTATCACGAACCACTCGGTTAATATCGACATAAGCATTGGTTGAAATTTCACCGAAAACATGTACTGAACCAGTATAAACAGCTGTTTCAGCAGCAACGTGCGCCTCTGGATCTTGCTCTAGAATAGCATCCAAGATAGCATCTGAAATTTGGTCTGCAATCTTATCTGGATGCCCCTCAGATACAGATTCAGACGTGAATAATTTACGTTCTGACATAAAAATGTCCCCCCTTAAAAAATATTCGTTATAGAGTTACAAAGAACTGGTAGGAAGAGTATCTACAATCAATCCCACCACCTTATCGGGACCATATAACCTAACTATTATAACACGAATCTTTGAAAAATACTCGTATGATTGCTATTTTTCTTACTAGGAAAATGTTTTCTAATCTTAACCAAACAAAAACTCTTAAAGTAGATGAGTTTCTACTTTAAGAGAGATGTGACACTTAATTATTTTCTAGATAAAATTCAAACCGTTCTCCGACGTATTGACTCTTTACATACTCAAAAGCCGTTCCGTCATCAAAGTAAGAAACCTGAGTCAAACCTAAAATAGCATGCCCTTTTTCAACTTCTAAGTAATGAGCTATCTTTTCTTTGGCTAGTCGAGCATAGATGGTCTGATGAGACTTACCGATTCGATAACCATGTTCTTGCAAGGTTTGAAAGAAGTGCTTGGTTACTTCTTCTTTTTTGAAATTTTTGATAAATTTCTCAGGAATCGACGCCACTTCATAGACAACAGGAACCTTATCCGCATAACGAACACGCTCCATACGAATGATGTTTTCAGTTGGCAGTAAACCTAGTTTAGCTACTTCTTGCTCATTTGGAATAGTTCGACGATAAGAAATCAAGTGACTAGACGGAGTTTTCCCTTGAGCTTTAACAATCTCCGTAAAACTAGTTGTTCCACGCATTCTTTCCTGAACACGTGTGCTTGAAACAAAGGTCCCACTACCTACACGTCGTTCCAAAACCCCTTCTTCAACCAAAAGAGAGATTGCTTGACGTAAGGTCATGCGGCTAACGGCAAATTCTTCTGCTAAATCGCGCTCACTTGGAAGTCTTTCCCCAATTTTCCAACTTCCCTCATCAATGTCTTTCTTGATTTGGTCGTGGATTTTCATATAAGCTGGTAACATGCTTGATCACTTCTTTTCTTTATTTTTTCCATTGTACCGTAACTCATAGGGAAAAGTCAAACCGCACTTGTTTGGTTGGTAATTCTAACCCTTTTATGATAGAATATTCAAGAAGATATTTCTTTGAAGAAAGGGAAAAGATGAGCAACATTTCAACTGATTTGCAAGATGTCGAAAAGATCATCGTGCTGGACTATGGTAGCCAGTACAACCAACTCATCTCACGTCGTATCCGTGAGATTGGTGTCTTTTCAGAACTAAAAAGTCACAAGATTTCGGCTGACGAAGTCCGTGCTATCAATCCTATCGGGATTGTACTTTCAGGTGGTCCAAACTCTGTTTACGAAGAAGGATCATTTGATATTGACCCAGAGATTTTTGAACTTGGTATTCCGATTTTGGGAATCTGCTATGGTATGCAGCTATTGACTCACAAGCTTGGAGGAAAAGTTGTTCCTGCAGGTGACGCTGGTAACCGTGAATACGGTCAATCAATATTGACTCACACAGAATCAGCTCTTTTTGCGGGTACTCCAGATGAGCAGCTTGTCTTGATGAGCCACGGGGATGCTGTAACAGAAATTCCTGCTGACTTTGTTCGTACTGGAACTTCTGCAGACTGTCCTTATGCATCTATTGAAAACCCTGATAAGAAAATTTACGGTATCCAATTCCACCCAGAAGTTCGCCACTCAGTTCACGGTTATGATATTTTGCGTAACTTTGCTTTAAATATCTGTGGTGCCAAAGGGGACTGGACTATGGATAACTTCATCGAGATGCAAATCAAACAAATCCGTGAAAAAGTTGGAGATAAACGTGTTCTTCTCGGACTTTCTGGTGGTGTTGACTCTTCTGTTGTTGGGGTTCTTCTCCAAAAAGCTATCGGAGATCAATTGATCTGTATCTTTGTAGACCACGGTCTACTCCGTAAAGGGGAAGCTGACCAAGTTATGGAGATGCTTGGTGGTAAGTTTGGTCTCAATATCGTAAAAGCAGATGCTGCCAAACGTTTCCTTGATAAATTAGCTGGTGTATCTGACCCTGAACAAAAACGTAAGATTATCGGTAACGAGTTTGTCTATGTTTTTGATGACGAAGCAAGCAAGCTCAAAGATGTGAAATTCCTTGCTCAAGGAACTCTTTATACTGACGTGATTGAGTCTGGTACGGATACTGCCCAAACTATCAAGTCTCACCACAACGTTGGTGGACTTCCAGAAGACATGCAGTTTGAACTGATCGAGCCACTCAACACTCTTTACAAGGACGAAGTTCGTGCCCTTGGTACTGAACTTGGTATGCCAGACTACATCGTATGGCGCCAACCATTCCCAGGTCCAGGGCTTGCTATCCGTGTCATGGGGGAAATCACTGAAGAAAAACTCGAAACTGTCCGCGAATCAGACGCTATCCTTCGTGAAGAAATCGCTAAGGCTGGCCTTGACCGCGACATCTGGCAATATTTCACTGTTAACACTGGTGTTCGTTCAGTAGGTGTTATGGGAGATGGCCGTACTTACGACTACACCATCGCTATCCGTGCCATCACTTCTATCGATGGTATGACAGCTGACTTCGCTAAGATTCCATGGGAAGTTCTCCAAAAAATCTCTGTTCGTATCGTAAACGAAGTTGACCACGTTAACCGTATCGTCTATGATATTACAAGTAAACCACCTGCAACTGTTGAGTGGGAGTAGAGTAAGTTATTCAAAAAAACGCTTGGAATCAATGATTTCAGCGTTTTTATTTTCCTATTAGCACCAATTTAGCACCAAAAACTATTTTTCAATGTCTAAATCTAAAATCTTTTTAACATTTTTGGTACTCTCTACATACTTACCCTTCTTTGATTCTCTAACAATTCTGTCATAATCACTATCATTTTCATCTAATTCATAAACACGATATAAATCATTTTTAAATTCAAACTCACTAATCAAATCTTGTTTTCTCATTATGATACCCCCCTAATATAAATTATACATAAAAAAATACTTACATCAACTAATTTGATAAATTTCAAATATGATATAATAAGAAAAAATAGAAGAGGAAATAAAATGCTTAAAGAATTTGGTAAAACTACTTTAGAAATATCAAAATCTGATTCAAATAAAGAACAGAATATCCCACTTCTAAAAATGTATGATGATGAAGAATTGATTGGAATTTTTAATATTCTTACAAGTGAAGTTATAGAAAATATAGATTTAGCAGATTATGATATTCGTTTTGCACAGAAACAAATTGAATTAAATCGAGATAATTATCTTGAAACATGGAAAGAGATAAAAAATACGGTAAACACTAATAGTTTACCGTAGGAATCAAAAGTTTAATCAGACAGACTTTGCTAGTCAGATAAAACTTTAGATTGAAATTTTTTAGTATGCTGATTGCCATTAAATTTACTTTTTCTGATATTATTTTCACTCACCACTACTTTTCCAGTCATTCTAGTTGCCACTTCTTTCATTGCATTTGGTCTTAAATGAGAGTACGTTCCAAGTGTGGTCTTAATATCAGCGTGTCCTAAACGATTTTGCATTTCTAAATCATTCATTCCTAGAGAGAGCATAAAGCTGGCATGAGAGTGCCTTAAATCGTGGATCCTGATTGATTTTATTTTTGCGTAATCACTATGAGATTTTAGAACACGTTTAAGAGTTGATTTTACCAACGGACTATCTGCTATCGAAAATACAAATTTACATTCTCCTATCTGAGATTGTGCTTTCTTCCAATATTTCAAATGTTCCAATGTATCATCATCAAGATATAAAAGCCTTACACCTGATATAGATTTTGTATCGGTAAGATACCACTCTTTTTGGCTTTTATAATACATTGAACAGTCTATTAAAACAGTACCTTTTTCAAAATCTATTTTCGACCATTCAATAGCTTGTAATTCACTTGTTCTAACTCCAGTCATAAAGAAAAACCAAAATGTAGTAAAGTACAATAATTCATAGATATTAGATTTATCAAATGTACTAATGAATAGCTGAAATTCTTCCACCGTCCAAAAATCAACTTTAGGACGGTCTTTTTTTACGTTTCCTACCGTTTTAGCAACATTATTTGACAACATACCTAGTTTAACTGCTAAATCAAAGACTTGTTGTAAAATTTGATGAACAGAACGAATATAATTATTAGATAATCCCTCTACAAACATTGAATTTTGCCACTGCTTAACATGAGGTGGTAAAATATCTGATAACTTCATATTCTCAAAATATGAAAGTCTTTTAAACTTAGACTGCGACATATCAAAAGTCCGTTTTCTAACCTGACTTTTATAGTCTGGTATAAAATAATCATCTAGGAACTTTTTAAAGGTCATTGTACTATTTGTAGATATTGCCCCTTTTCCAAAATCTGCCTGAATCTGTAATTGCCACATTTGAGCCTCTCTTTGAGTTTTAAAGCCAGTTTTAAATTTACGTATTCTTTTACCAGTCTGACTATTAAATCCTAGCGATACAGAGGCTCTATATGTTCCATTTTGTAATGGATATATGTTTGGAAGCTTAGGCATTTTCTTTTACTTCCATATCTACTAGACTTGCTTCATCTATTTTTACACCTAAAATTTCTTCTACCGTCTCAAGTGGCACACGTCCTAAGCCTTTACTTTCATACCATGTTAGACCTTGACTAGCTAATTTTGCTTTAGCCTGTTTTACTAACATCATGGCTTGCCAACTTGAAAAACCTAACTTCATTAAATCTTTTTTTACAACAAACATACTTTTTCCCCTTTCTTTATGATATAATTATTTTGGTTTTTTATTTTGATGTGTGATTGATTTTCACGCATCTTTTTTTTACATCTAATCCATAAATTTTTATCATTCATGAACATATAAATATTATTCAATTCCTGATTTATCAGTATACGCTTTTCAAATCGTATCACTCTATGAACAGTATCTAACCTTTCATCAAAGAACATCACGATTTTTTTAGTCATTTTTATTTCCCCCACGAAAAACTGTTATTTTGCTCAACTGAAAATTCTTTGACTTCTGTATAGTCTTTTTTATTCATCTTTTCAAGGCCAAGAGCTAACAAATAATTTATATAAGCATTTGCAGATTCTACTCCTTGTGACCTCTCATAAGCCTTATAAACCTTGGTAAGTGTTCGAGCAACTTGAGTTTCTAGAAATTCTTTTGACTTAAGCAAAGTAGTTTCTTCTCTAACTGTCTTCAATTTTGTACGCTCCTTTGTTTGAATATATTCATTCCACCATGAAACAGTTTCCCTTCTAGATTTTTTGGTATCTATTGAGTATTTATCCGATAAAACAAAACGATAATGACTTGCTAATACAGAGAAAAACAAATCTTTCAATGGTTTCTTCATAGCCATATTTTTAGCAAATAGCACAGCCTTATCTCCAAATAGTCTCAGCTCCGAACGAACCCATGAAGAAATTCCTATATCGCTTGCTTTCTCTCCTTGTTCCATTAATTTATTATATACACCCCACTGTTGCGAGTTACTTCCTTTTTTCCCAATATTTATAGTTTCTCCAACGATTTCTCCATCTTCAAGTCTGCCAGTTTCATGATACTCATATTTTTTTGAATAGCTAATGCATAGACCTTGTTTGCAATATTCGTATATTTTCTGAACAGATAAACTTTCATCATAAATATCATTTGCTACATCTAGCCTTGTAAAATGAGCACAATCATTTAAATACCTACTTACTAAAGCGCTCCAGTTATTAAACGAACCTTCCATAAATTGTTCATATTGTCTACACCCTTGTCCTCTCATCTCGGTAAATATTCCCATTCCATAATTCATTGAATTATCATCATTAAGAGAAAAATAAACCTTGATATCTGCATAAGCAAAATGATGATTATATCGGTTTGTACCGTACAATTCAAGAACAAAATCATTAAAATTTAATTTTAATAGTTCTTCAATTACATATTTACAAGATTTCATATAGTCGACATCATCAACTGGTTTAACTGTATTAGCAAACCAGTCAATAGTGACTGTATTACTCCTCTTCAAACTCTCTCACCTCTAATTTAATACTATCGAAACATTCTCTTGATTTATTCCATTTTGGTTTAATAACATAGTCTGTCAAAATAATATAACGAGTTAAACCTTTTTCTTTAAACATTTTAACTTTTTCTAAATCACCGAAAATTTCAAATACAAAGTCTTTTAATTCATCTAACTCAGAGACCATGCCTTTTTCTTCTAAGAATTGAGCCAGTTCCCCGTCTTTAGAATAAATCGTATAACCTTCAATTCTATCAGTTCTTGTGTTTTCTCCGTTAATTTCAACATACTCAAATTTTTCTCTAGCTTTTGTAAAATCAACTCTTAGTATTTTTGGAATTTCAAATTGCTCCTTGTCGAATTCAAATTCACCTTTAATAAATTTTGTTGCTGTTATTTTAAATTTTTCCATTTTTATATTTCCTTATCTATATGTTTGATAAAATTTCACAATCTTTTTTCACTTGCTGAAATATCCTTGTCTTTCGGCAAAAGACATCAAATAGGCTCAATTCCCTTGTGGCTCTAAGCATCAATACGATTTCGTTCAATAAAATGCACTCCGTACCTACTCTCCCAAGGGTTTGAAGGCTCTTCAATGTCTTTTAGACCTACCTATTAGAGATTGTAGGTCTATTTTCTACTAAAAGTTTGTGAAATATCCTATGTTACTGATAGGTGACTAGTACACGCTGGTACACGCTAGTACACGCAGTCGCTGGCTCACGCTTTCGCTCCTGCTACCAGCTACTAGCTACTAGCAACAAGAAACTGAATTTACTAAGATTCTAGTCTTTGAGGAACTTTCTTCAAAGACTTTATTATACAATCATAGGCTATGTACCTCTCTTCTTGTCAAACGTTTTATAGTTTGATATAATTTGTTTAGTGACTTATCATCACATTTTAATTGTATAACTTTCAAAACACCATGTCAACAAAAAAGTGATTTAAAATCACAAAAGATAGGAGAAATTATGATTACATTTTCTCAAAGATTAAAAACCTTACGCAAAGAGGAAAAATTAACTCAACAAAACTTAGCAGATATAATAAATGTTAAGAGAGCTACAATAGCAAAATGGGAAAGTAAAAATGCGATACCGGACATCGATACTTTACAAAAAATTGCTGTTTATTTTAAAACTAGCATTGATTATCTGATAGGAAAAACTAATAAGAGACAATCTGAAGAAGAAAGTATTATAGAATCAGAACCTTCTTTTTTACTAACGATTCAAAACTTTTTACATTTCAAAGAAATAGCTCACAATGAAGGACTATCACCAAACACAATAAATAAATTAATCCAAGCATTTCAATTACCAAAATTTGAAGAAAATCTATTATTTGATTTTTTAAATCAATATTCAATTAACACCAATTTAGCACCAAACGAATCAAATCACACTATTTTAGACTAGCTTATTGTACTATCAATCACTATTAAATCACCTATTCTAAAGAGTCAATATCTGACATTTAGTGAGTGGGAATGATTTATAAACATGATTTGAAGTGAAATGGTTGATTTAACAGCATTTTCGGTTATTATAAAAGGTTAAAAACCCCACCAGAATTTTTCTGGTGAGGTTTTTTATATTAAATTACTTCTGAACTATAAATATCCTTTTGCACTTCAAGATACTCTTTTAAGTTAATAATTTTATTTTTATGATTGGTCTTTGCTTTTGCTTTTTTATTATACACATAGTTATTTGCTTCAGCAAACTGTTCTGTATAAGTCTTAACTAATGAGAATAATTCATCAAGAGAGGTATCTAATTCTAATTTTTTTAGCAGAGATTCATTTTTATTTAAGAAATTTAAAAACTTATCAATATCTTTCTCAGTCAATTCTCCTTTTTGAGCGGTAATTAAATACTGAGTTAGCATTTTTATTAAGGATTTTGTTAGATTGTTCATTCTAATAGAATGATAGCCAATATAAGCAACTCCTCCTACGACTATAACTCCTGCACCAACCAGACTCATTTTTGCAACCTTGTTGCCAATTAATTTATTTGCAGTATCTTTAGAAAAATCCACCGCTTTAAGATGTTTAATAATTTGTCCCTTATTATTTCTGATAATAGAACCGAACTGTTTGTAAATACCTGACTCTAAGCCTTTTTGAATATCATTTGGTATAACTAAATTTATATTATTGATAACCATAATAAAACTCCCTTATAAAAAACTTCTCTTAAATTATACCATCAACTGTGACTATTTAACACTCAAATATTTTTTTATTAAGATGGAAGGCAAGGGGAGAACCTCTTCCATATTTTAATCCCTCTCACTAGTAAATAAATCTTCCCACTGAGTGATAGATGCTGGCAGGATTAATTTATTCTTCTCATAGAAATCTAACAAATCTTTGTTCCCTATCCTAACTACATTTCCAATCTTATCTAAATTTATCACTCTTGGAGCATATAAATATACTAGATAACCTTCATCTACATATTGTTTAAATTCTAAAGCGTCAAGCCCCTTGGCTTTCTTACCTTTCACTTGTACTACTGCTTTTCTTGGGTTATCAATTTCTCTTGAAATCATTTCACATTCAATTTTTATAGTTGTTGACTTCTTTGCAATTGAATTAGAAAGGACATAATAGTTTTCCTTAATTTGAAGATATGAGATGACAAGTTCTTCTAAATCAAATTCAGGCAGATTATCAAGAAGACCTCCACTATAGGTTGTTACCTCAAAATAATTCTTTTTCGAAAATTTATTAAATATCAATTTTGAATATTCTATTATGCTTTTATCCCGTATCTTCTCAATAGTACCACCAAGAGGCCTATTAAACGATGATTTTATCTGTCCAGGAACTTGCATTCCCACATTAAATGCATCAACTGGGATAACTGATCCAATATCCAAATGAGTATCACAAACTACTATAGCTGAAGATTTTACTTTACATATCCAGTAATTCCCACTTAAATCTCTGGTCCAGAATAAATCATCTATCTTCGCATCTCTAAAAACATTTATTGCTGGATGTGCTTTACCATTCTTTTTTTTAATACGATTATAGAATTCTTGGAAATCATCTAATTTAATATCTTTGCTCAACCAACTCCAACCAATAGCAACATATTGTTCAGAATTATTTAAACAGAAGTCAATTAACTCTTTTCTAATGTTATCGTCTCTTTTTAAGTGTATTCTAGCTACATAATCCAATTAAATTATCCTCTCTTACTTTTTTCTTTCAGAATTATTTCAACGCCCGCTTGATGCAAAATATCATATCTAGCACGACATACCTCTGAGTCGTCTATTAAATTAAGAAGAGCATCTACCTCTTTTCTTCCCTCTTCACTCAGCTGTGGTTTTATATCAACTAAATTTTTTTGTAGTCTTAAAAATAATTGAATAGCTACTTCGTAATCTTTTTTCTCTTGTAATTCTTGCTTCTTAGCCAAAATTTCTTTTTCTTTCTCTTCGTTTTTCTTCCTATTTTGTTCAGCCATTTCACAAAGTATCTCATAATCCACTGTTTGAGTCTCAAAATCTTTTTTTACCAGATCCATCATTTGAGGCGTAATACGAATACGATTATAAGCTTCTTTTACTAAGGAGGTTATTTTATCCCAATAAGGGACTTCTGAGTCTTCTCGGAACATTAATATTTCTCGATCCGTTATGACAATTTTCTTTTCTTTATCAATGAAATAACCTTTTTCTTTGTAATTATTTAAATCAAAAATATACTTTTCTAATCTCCACTGTTTGACAATTTTTTTGCCATTATCAGATAAATCATTGTCGACTACATATCTATATAACCAATCAGGAAGATTAATATCACCGATAGTCCATCTTTGTTTCTCATTTGAGTATATTTCATTTCTTAATTCTCTGTCGGGAAATTTAACTTTATTATAAACGTACTTAATAATCTCATCGCCCTCTTGAATGTATTCGTTCCAATACTTGCTATACTTAGCGTAGGGACTAAATGGACGAGTTCTATATATAACTCTACTCATTTCACCTTCTCTTTAGATTTTAAAAATCATATTATCCTTTTCTAGCAAAACAAAATTTCTCTTATTTTCTCTCAAGTATCTAGTCAATATAATTTTCTTGCATTCTCTTAATAATAGTCTTCACATCATCAATTAACGATTGAGGAGATAATACCCTCAGAGATTCTGCTTGACTCAACAGCCACCTCTTCAACCCTGGTGTATCTTGACTCACAAATTCAATAATATTACCATTTGATGTTTTTTCAATAATTTTTGCTGTTGGAAATTGATCAACAATAATTGTTGGATCATTGACGAATAGTACTCTAATATTTAACTCTTTTCCTATGAATGGATCTACACGCTTATTACGAATTTCTCCATCACGAAATTTTCTTCCATATGAAAGAGAAGGTTTTTCTTTTTTAGATTCTACCCAACTAAGTATTCTGTCTAATTTTAAAGTCATATAAGAATCAAATAGTAAATTATAGGCTACTATGTAAAAATAATGAGTATCATAGTAAAGAGAAACCGGAAAAATTGTATGTCTCTTTTTTGTATTATAAGGAGATTGATAATCAATGTCTAAGACCAACTCCTTACGAATCAATTCAGACCATTCCCAAACCTTATCAATACGATTTTGTGTGTCTGATAATGGTGCATAATTTAGCAACTCACTTGCAATAATACTAGAAACTTCTTTTTGCTCATGTTTTGAAATAAGTGCCAATAAACTATCAAGTAATGACTTGTTTTCTTCCTTATTCAAAGAACGATTTTCTAGTAAAATCTTTGAAATTACAAGAATATCCTTTTTATTAAATAAAGATTTTCCTTTTAAATACCTAGTATGATGCCTCGTATCGTAAGCAAGTTCTGCTGCAACCATCGGTTGTGTATCTAAGAAACCAGACAGGAGAGAAAAATCTCGTTGTATAGTCTTTTCACTAACACCAAATTCATCTGCAAGCTGAGCCTTAGCTAAATGTGCGCCAGACTGTAATCGTAAAAATATAGTTAATAAGCGTTCTTGGTCGTTCATATAATTCTAAATCCTTTAACAATATTATAACATTTCCAATAGCTTAGATTCAATCAATTTACTAGTTCAAATCTTCTACCGATACTACTACCTATTTCTTCTTTTAAAGTCTATTATAGGTTCCTTCTACCTTCCGAATCCTATCAACGACATTAATTTTGATGATTTTGCTTCAATAGCTACAATGGCCTTATTGATATCTGTCAAAGTAATTTGATTTAAAAAGGTATCATCTTCTAACTGATTCTTATCACCTTCAATCACTCGTTGCGCTTGACTGAAGACAATCTCATCTACTAATTTTCGGACGTATCTAGCATTTCCAAAGTTTCTACAATTGACAACTTCTGAAAAATGCTGACGTAGTACCACCTTACAATCATCGGTTAATTGGTAATATCTCTTATTTACCATCAATTCCAAAATATCAATTAGTTGATCAATTGTATAATCCAAAAATTTTATTTCTCTAGATATTCTAGAGGAAAGTCCCGGGTTAGTTTCAATGAATTGGGCCATCAATTCTTCATACCCAGCAAAAATAACCAACACCTCATCCCGACGATTTTCCATTTCTTGTATAAGAGCTGAAATAGCTTCATGTCCAAAATCTCTCTCACTACTAGGGATAAGACTATAAGCTTCATCTATAAAAAGCACTCCTCCCCTTGCATCATCAAAAGCTTTTCTTACTTTTGGAGCAGTTTGGCCAACATATTCACCAACAAGATCCGTCCGACCTACTTCCACTAACTTATTCTCTTGAATTATCTTATTGTTGTATAAAATTTCTGAAAAAAGCCTAGCAACTACTGTTTTACCAGTCCCTGGATTTCCAGAAAAAATAAGATGACGATTTAATATTTCATTACTATATCCATGAGCCTGACGCAACGCAGAAACTCGATTATAAGCTAACTGCTGATTTAAAACTACTTTCACTTCTTTTAAACCGATTAATTCACTCAACTTTTTCTCCGCATTTTCTTCGTCTTCAACTGAAGACTCATTTTGGGGAATAAATCCATCCAGACTTAATTCGTTTTTATCTGAAGGATCATAATCATTTTGTACTGCAAATTCAACAAGCTCTTGAACAAAAAGACGAACTTCTTTAGCATCCTTTAGTACTTTATTTTCAGCTATTAATTGTTCATAGTCTTCATTACTCAACTGAATACCTTTTTGATTTAACATTTGAAGGCCGATTTCTTTAAGCTCTGCTTCATCATATTGCGGAAAATTCACAATTGATACTTTACCAAAATCTTCAAGCAACTCTTTTTTTATAGATTCTGCCTCTTGGATAGTTCTCGTAATAATGATGTTAATTGAATGCCCCTTCTTTTGTCTAATTGTATCGTAAATATCTGATTTTGTTTTTGGCCTTACTGAAAGATAATCAACTAATATTGGGACATCTTTTTCGCTTATCTTAGGAATAGAAAAATTATTACAATTTACAAATATTGCATTCATTTCAAAAAGAGACATAAGAAATTTGATAGCAAACTTACGGCCAGTTCCCCTCTCACCATTAAAAATATAAAAGTGTTGCTGTTGTTCTTTATTATTTATTTTTTCTTGAAATGAAAGATATGTAATTAGCTCTTGAACGACATTCTTAAAATCGATGAGACCACAAATATTTTTCAATTCTTCCAACTTCTCCAAATGAGGCTTTAGCTGATGAGACAGTGTCTCTTTACTTGCACTTAGTAAGAATTTCACTAGCTCTCTTCTATCACTTGTTTCAAGTTTCTTTATAAAATCACTTTCTGTTAAAGTTTTAACTTTATTTAATGTAAACTCATAATCAAAAAAATCCTTTATTTTCCCCATAATTTCTTGATCATTGTAATTTTCTTGAGAAATAAGGTAATAATCTTCATCCTCTTTTAATAGTAATAAACGATTAGTCTTGATAAAATCTTCTGATTGAGTTTTTAAGAAATCATCAGGATTCTTAAACTCGACTTGATAATAATGCAATTAATTTCACCTCTTTTTATTGATAATTTAAGTCTACAAAAAAGAGTGGACGTTTCTTGTCCACTCAATTATTAAAATATAGAATTTTATGGAAATGCCCTATGATTAATTTTAATTTTCCCAATATCATCTACTGATGAATTCTGTCAATCCCGATGTAGAACTATAAAAAAACAGTAAAACCACTTGGTCCTACTGTTTCATTTTTAAAAAGTTTGACGCTTAGCTTTACGTTCTGCACGTCCACGGGCACGACTTTCAGCACGCTTGGTTTTACGGCGTTTTTCATCGACTGCCCACTGGATTTTCTTCTTATAGCCTGGTTTGACTTTTTTCTTTTTCTTTTTAACCAGACCAATCATTTCGATATCCAGTTTTTCCTGTTTCTTCTCACGATTGGCACGACGGTCACGATCATAAGTGTCTTGGAACTCTCCATCTTTAACAACCTTAGGTACAAACTTGATTCCCAATTTCTCTAACTCACGAATATCAGAGTCATCGCTTGGCTGATAAAGGGTAATGGCTGTACCTGGTAGACCATTACGTCCAGTTCGTCCAACACGGTGAACAAAGAAGGACAAGTCCTGTGGAATAGCATCGTTGATAACGTGGCTGACACCTTCGATGTCAATCCCACGCGCAGCCAAGTCAGTTGCGACGATATACTCAAAATCAAGATTTTTCACCTGATTCATGATCCGTTTGCGTTCACGAGGAGCAATATCTCCATGGATCTTAGCCACCTTTAATCCTTGAGCTGTTAGGTAGCTATGCAATTCATCCGCACGAGTTTTTGTATTTACAAAAATCATGGCGAGATACGGCTGCATGACTTGAGTCAACTCATAAATCTGAGCATTCTTGTCACGACCCTTGGTCGAAATCAACCAGTTGTCAATGGTATCAGAGATAACTGTCTTATTCTTGATTTTCTCCATGACAGGATTTGACAAGTATTTCTTCAAAAATGGTTGTAGTTTTTGTGGGATAGTCGCTGAAAAGACCATGAACTGCAAGTCTTTCGGAAGACTTCCTGCAATCTTATCAACTGTTTCCAAGAATCCCATATCCAAGGTCATGTCGGCTTCATCGACTACAAAGGTCTTAGCCTTGTGAATGGCTAGGTCACCAGACTTGACTAAGTCATAAATACGACCTGGTGTTCCGATAACGATATGGGGCTGGTTGCTTGCTAATTTATCAATCTGACGGGCCTTATCTGTTCCACCAACATAGTTAACGACACGTACTTCTACATCCGAATGAGCTGCAATCTGACGAGCTGCTTGGTAAATTTGTGTTGCCAACTCACGACTTGGAGCTGTAATAACTGCCTGTACGCTGTCACTCTCCTCGTCCAACTGTTGGAAAATCGGTAACAAGAAAGTATGAGTCTTACCTGAACCTGTTTTTGATTCACCAACCAAGTCACGACCTGCCAGGACAATAGGAATCAACTTTTCCTGTACCTCGGTAGGAGTCGTAAATTTCAACTCCTCCAAGGCTTTTTCTATATATTTTTTAAATTTAAATTGTGTAAATGACATAATTTCCTCGATTCTATCTATCTACTCATTATACCATAATTTAGTCTATTACAGGAGATGGATTTCCGTCAAGAATAATACCATGAACATTTTAACAACCAAGCATACATAAGAAACACTCCTAGTTACAATGAACAAGGAGTGTTACAAGGTTACTTAAGCTTCCATTCGGCTCTCAGCCAATCACAAAAATGACGATAACGTTCCTTAAGAGCTTCATGATGCCCATAAGCATCAAATGTACAATAAGTCGAAGGGACTTTCTCTGAAATCAGGTCATGTAGATTTCTGGCATAAATAGGAGCCTGAGACAGACGATTGGAATGATTGGCACCTTCTGTCTGACCATTTTGCAAATAAATCAGGCTTTGATTCTGTATCAAGTCATGTTCCCTACAAAATTCTGTAAAATCAGGATACCAGAAGGAACCACAGATAGAAAAGATACAGGTCGCAGGAAGATAACTACTATAGAGATTATAGACAGCAGCAAGCCCACCCAGTGAATAGCCCCCATAGGCAATTCGACTTTCATCAATCAAGTAGTCTTTCTTTAGAATTTTTAAAATTCCTTGAAAGAGCTTCTGATGGTATTGGTCTACCTTCCCACCAAAATCAGGTGCCCCTTCTTTCAAAGCATCAGACTGCCAGGGTGTAAAGTCATCCAGACGATTTTCTGGAATCAAACCCACCAAAATCACAGATTGGGATAGGTCTGACAAATAGTCCAATTGTCCATCATTTAAAAGAATCATTGGGTAGGCTTGTTGAGGATCATAGTTTGAAGGAAGACTGACCCTAACTCGAATCCCTTCCCAGTTAAACTCCTTATTTCTTGATAAAGTCATTGATTTTTTCAAGGGAATCAATCACTGCAGGACCGTAATCCATCAACTCATCGTAAGAGATAGTCATGATTTTTTGATTTTTGATTGCTGGGACATTTTCCAAAACAGCATTTGCCTTCATCAAATTCACTGCTTTTTCATCTAACTTTTGATTGCGGTCACTAGTTACATAGATAATCAATTCTGGATCCATTGATACTAGATTTTCCAAGGTCAAGCCAGAAGTTCCTGTTGCAACATTGGTATAACCAAGTTGGTTAAGCAAGCTTTCTTGAAGAGCTGACTTGTAGGCACCAAAGGTTTCATCATTGTAGGCCACCATAATCAAAGCCTTTTTCTTTTCACCCTGTGTTTCTGGGTTGGCTTTTTTAACCGCATCGATTTTAGCTTGTAATTGCTCTGCGTATTGATTCGCCTTGTCTTGGACATTGAAAATGGTACCAAGATTCTTCACATCTTCTACGATATTTCCTAAATCTTGTTGGATAGTTGAAAGTGAAGCTTTTTGCGTATAGACTGGGATTTTGTTTTCATTCCAAGCACTAATGGTTCCCATTGACTTTTCAGAAAACATCATGTTGCGTCCCATCAAGGCATCTGGTTCATAAGAAAGAACTGTTTCTTGTGAGACAGATTTTTTATCGCCAATGTGAGGGATGGCTTCAATAGCATCCTTGTATTTACCAGTTACAGCATTATCAGGATTGAGCATGCCAGCAATTTTATCTTGCAAACCGAGTTCAAGTAGGATTTCAGTTGTTGAGAGGTTGTTGGTGATGACCTTTTCAGGTGCCTTTTCAAAGACTTGTTCGACTTCATTTCCTTTAGCATCATAAGTTTTGATAGTTACAGGATAGCTGGTTTCTGTATTAGCTTTTTGACTAGCTTCTGTTGTAGCCGGTGCCGGTGCTGTTTCTTTAGATGCGTTACCACAAGCTGCCAAAGATAAGGTAGCTACTGTTACAAGCAAAATACTAAGTGTTTTTTTCATGTTTTTTTCCTTTTTAATTTTTATAAATAGTGAATCATAGCTTGCTGATCTTCTGTCCAAGTTACCTTACTTTGAACGCCATAGACAGCCTGCAATGACTCGGGTGTGATGGTCTCTTTTGGAGTACCTTGGTAAACAATCTCCCCTTCTTTCATGAGATAGAGATAGTCTGAATAGCGACAAGCCAGCTGAATATCATGCAAGACAGCTAGCACATTGATCTGAAGATTTTTGACAATGGTCAATAAGTCTAGCTGATACTTGATATCCAAATGATTCGTCGGTTCATCTAAGAGCAAGAGTGTCGGCTCTTGGGCCAAGGCGCGTGCTAACAGAACCCGCTGCTTCTCTCCCCCTGACAAAGAAGAGTAGAGTCGATTTCTCTTTTCGAGCATATCTACCTTGACCAAAGCATCCTCAACCAAAGCAAAGTCTCTGTCTTTTTCCTTTTGCAAGAAAGAGAGATGGGGTGTTCTACCCAGCATGACAATCTCCTCAACCGTACAATCAAACTGGAGTTGATTAAACTGGGTGATGACTGCCATCTGCTTTGCCGTTTCTTTGACGCTCATTTGTTCTAGAGGCTTCCCATCTAAAGAAATCAAGCCCTGATTCGGCTTTTCCTGTCTATAGAAGAGTTTCAGCAAGCTGGTCTTTCCACTTCCATTTGGTCCCAAAATAGTATGAAATTGGTCTCCCTCAAGTTTAAGTGAGACTCCTTTGAGAATCTTTTTTTCTCCGATTCCAAAGTGAATATCCTGACACATTAAGTCCATATCAGACTCTCACCTCCCCTCGTCTACTTGCAACCATGTAGATAAAGAAGGGTGCTCCTACTAGGGCCGTGAAAATTCCAATCGGTAGTTCAGCATTTTGAATCAAAACGCGAGCAAAGACATCTGACCAGACTACAAAGAGGGCGCCCAGTAAGGTTGCAATTGGAAAAAGTCTTCTATAATTTGTACCTACCAAACTTCGAGCCAAATGTGGTGTAATCAAACCGACAAAACCGATGATTCCACAAGTCGAAACTAGGACTGCTGTCATCACAGCTACAATCGTCACATAGAGATACCAGTAAAAACGTAGGGGAATCCCCAAGGTCAAAGCCGCCTCATCTCCCATCATCATGGCATTGAAAACACGGTATTGAGTAGAGAAAAATAAAAAGGCTATTCCCACGATTATAGTTGGTAAGGTTAAGTGAGCCCAAGAGGTTCCCGCTAAAGAACCCATGGTCCAAAACTTGATGGTCATAACGCTATCAGCATTGGCCCCAATAGAGATAATAAAGTTTGAAAAAGCCAAAAATAGGGCATTCACTACCGTCCCTGATAAAATGAGGCTAGAGGTTGTCATCCTACCCTGCATAGATGCAATGAGAAGAACTGCAACTGTTGCTAAAATCGCTCCTAGGAAAGAACCTAGACCAATCATAACTTTAAATCCAAGAATAATACTCAAAGTTGCTCCAAAGGTTGCCCCAGCTGAAATTCCTAATACATAGGGCTCTGCTATTGGATTGTTGACCGTTGACTGCATGACACTACCACACATGGAGAGGCCAGCACCAACAATCAAAGCAAGAAAAACCCGTGGTAATCTCATATTCCAAACAATAGCAAGCGTAGACTTTGAAATGTCTCCTATATCAAAAGGAGCCCCTAACTGACTCATAATTATCCGATAGGTATCACTCAAGCTAATTTGAACAGACCCCATAGAAACTGCCAGAAACAGAGAAATCCCCAAAGCTCCTAACAGGATAGCTAGTAAAAAACAATATCTCAGGTTTTGATGGCTTCCAGAAAATTTGGAAAGCATGAAACCCTCCTTTGACAAAAATTAAAAATTTAGACAATTTTAATAAACAGTATACCACATTTCTAAATCATGAGCAAGACTAGAAAAATGCACACAAAAAGGTCCTCTGAAGTCAGAGAGTTCATTTGAACTCAGGATAAAATCCTAGTGAAACAAAAAATCTCCGCTAAGGGAGATCATTCTGATTTATTTTAGCTTACAGTGCTAGGAACCATAATCGAAGATTATACTTGAGTATATCGAGGTAAGGTGACAAAAATAAAAAGCTACTCAACTAGAGTAGCCTTATTTCAAGATATTCTCAATTGAACACGGCCTAAGCACTTGGCAAAAAAGATAAAATATCCTAGAAACTGAAGTTTCTTCGTCAATTTTCCTATTTTTGCTTTGTGCTTTTGACGGCCTTTGTATCTTGAATTAACGACGAAGTCCAAGAGAGTTGATCAACTCACGGTAACGGTTAACGTCGTTTTTACGCAAGTATGCAAGCAAGTTACGACGGCGACCGATTTTCTTCATCAATCCACGGTAAGTAGCGTGGTCTTTTTTGTGTTGTTTGATGTGTTCGTTAAGGTGGTTGATTTCCCAAGTAAGGACAGCAACTTGAACCTCTACTGAACCTGTATCACCTTCGTGACGTGCATATTGTGCAATGATTTCATTTTTTTTCTCTTTTGAGATTGCCATGATGTTTCTCCTTTTTATTTGGCTTCATCCGAGTGACAGGTTGGCATGCCTGTAACCAAGAAGAAGTTATTTGTCTTTACGACATTTCCTATTCTACCAATAACTAAGTTCTTTGTCAACTGATTTACTATTCTTACCGCAAAAGTGCTATAATAGTTATAGGAAGGATATCTAAGTAGACATCTTGAAAAGAGAGGTGATTACCATGCGTAAATTCTCGCAATATCTCCCCTACTATCTGGTCGTATTTTTCTTTTATTGGCCACTTTATGAGCTGTTATTATGGACTATTACTGAAAACTATATCTTGAAGGAGCTCACCATCGGCAACGTTATTATCTTCTCTCCACTGGTGACTTTCATAGTATCACTATTCTACTCTTATCGTTTCAAGTTCTCAGTTTGGTGGTTAATTGGAGTTGGCTTGCTCTTTTGCTTTACCATCATTACTTTCGGAGAATTTATCCTTCTCTACTTCCTAGCCTATGAAATCTTTGCCCTCGCGGGTATGGCTGTCGGTGCCGCTATTAAGAATCTAGTGCAAAAACTGAAAAACAAAAAACTTTCACAAAATCCTTGAAAAATCTCACAATCATGCTATAATAATGCATAGAGACAAGTCACTTAGCCCCTTTCTACCAGAGAGTGCGTGGTTGCTGAGAACGCATAGGAAAACTAAACTGATACTACTCTACTGACTTTTATGCAAACATAAAACGGTGGCCACGTTAGAGCCAATCAGAGGTGTCCCTCTTTTTTGAGGAACATAAATGAAGGTGGAACCACGTTGCGACGTCCTTTTTAGGATGTCGCTTTTTGTTTGGAGAACTATTATTACTGGCTTAGGATAGAATATAAACATAAATTGAATATGGAGGTTGATATGAAGAAAGTATTGCCCTGGGTAATTTCCTGTACCTTCCTTATAGTTTATGTGTGGCTAATGAAAACTCTCAGTCTATGGGGCTTGGAGTACATTGTTGTCTTTTCATTTTTTGCATTTGTTCCTCTTATACCATTTCTTGCTCCTTTTCTCGGTATCTTAATGTTTTTCAACAACAAGAAACTCGTTATAACGGGATATCTTTTAAGTCTTACTACTGGTATTTACTTGGTCAATGCTCTCAGAAGCTATCCGATAAGGATATACATGAGTGGTGAAATGACTGATGAGCAATATTTGTCTTTAATCCTTTCCTTGGTAAGTTATTTACTTATTTCTACAGTTTGTTTTATTTGTAGAATGAAAATGTTAAAGCATCATTCAGTTAGATAAACAAATATAATTGTTCTTTATAACTAACCCATCTCTATTTCTTCAAACCTCTATTTTAAAATACGATAAATTTTTAAGGAGAAAATCATGATTCAAATTACTTTCCCAGATGGCGCTGTTCGTGAATTCGAATCTGGCGTTACTACTTTTGAAATTGCCCAATCAATCAGCAATTCCCTAGCTAAAAAAGCTCTTGCTGGTAAATTTAACGGCAAACTCATCGACACTACTCGTGCTATCACTGAAGATGGAAGCATCGAAATCGTGACACCTGATCACGAAGACGCTCTTGACATCTTGCGTCACTCAGCTGCCCACTTGTTTGCCCAAGCAGCTCGTCGCCTTTTCCCAGACATTCACTTGGGTGTTGGTCCAGCCATCGAAGATGGTTTCTACTACGATACTGATAACCAAGCTGGTCAAATCTCTAACGAAGACCTTCCTCGTATCGAAGAAGAAATGCAAAAAATCGTTAAAGAAAACTTCCCATCTATTCGTGAAGAAGTAACAAAAGATGAAGCCCGTGAAATCTTCAAAAACGACCCTTACAAGTTGGAATTGATCGAGGAACACTCAGAAGACGAGGGTGGCTTGACCATCTACCGTCAAGGTGAGTATGTAGACCTTTGCCGTGGCCCACACGTCCCATCAACAGGCCGCATCCAAATCTTCCACCTTCTCCATGTAGCTGGTGCTTACTGGCGTGGAAATAGCGACAATGCGATGATGCAACGGATCTATGGTACAGCTTGGTTTGACAAGAAAGACTTGAAAAACTACCTTCAAATGCGTGAAGAAGCTAAGGAACGTGACCACCGTAAACTTGGTAAAGAGCTTGATTTGTTCATGATTTCTCAAGAGGTTGGTCAAGGTCTACCATTCTGGTTGCCAAATGGTGCCACTATCCGTCGTGAATTGGAACGCTACATCGTCGACAAGGAAATCGCTGCTGGTTACCAACACGTCTACACTCCACCAATTGCCTCAGTAGAACTTTACAAGACTTCTGGTCACTGGGATCACTACCGTGAAGATATGTTCCCAACTATGGATATGGGTGATGGGGAAGAATTCGTTCTTCGTCCAATGAACTGTCCTCACCATATCGAAGTCTTTAAACACCACGTTCACTCTTACCGTGAATTGCCAATCCGTATTGCTGAAATCGGTATGATGCACCGCTATGAAAAATCTGGTGCTCTCACAGGGCTTCAACGTGTACGTGAAATGTCATTAAATGATGGCCATACTTTCGTAACACCTGAACAAATCAAAGATGAGTTCCAACGTACGCTTCAATTGATTATCGATGTTTACGAAGATTTCAACTTGACTGACTATCGTTTCCGTTTGTCATACCGCGACCCTAAAGATACTCACAAATATTTTGATAATGATGAAATGTGGGAAAATGCTCAACGTATGTTGAAATCAGCTATGGATGACATGGGACTTGACTACTTTGAAGCTGAAGGCGAAGCAGCCTTCTACGGACCAAAATTGGATATCCAAGTTAAGACAGCTCTTGGAAAAGAAGAAACCCTCTCTACGATCCAGCTTGACTTCTTGCTTCCAGAACGCTTTGACCTTAAATACATCGGAGCTGATGGTGAAGAACATCGCCCAGTTATGATCCACCGTGGGGTTATCTCAACCATGGAACGCTTTACAGCTATCTTGATTGAGAACTACAAGGGAGCCTTCCCAACATGGCTTGCACCACACCAAGTAACCCTTATCCCAGTTTCTAACGAAAAACACGTAGACTACGCTTGGGAGGTAGCGAAGAAACTACGTGATCGTGGTGTCCGTGCTGATGTGGATGAACGTAATGAGAAAATGCAATTCAAGATCCGTGCTTCACAAACTAGCAAGATTCCTTACCAATTGATCGTTGGTGACAAGGAAATGGAAGATGGAACTGTCAACGTTCGTCGCTATGGACAAAAAGAAACAAACACTGTGTCAGTAGATGAGTTTGTAGCAACTATCCTAGCTGATATCGCCAACAAATCTCGTGTTGAGAAATAAAACGATCACAGTCTGAGAAACATTTTTCAGTAAGAAAAAGCAACAACTATTTCAGTTGTTGCTTTTCTATTTTGTTTCACCTGAGTTAATAGTGATTGGCCAAACCACCACAAATAGTATCCTCATCAACAATCCTTTCTATCCATTAACTTTTGGATATAGGATATCCTCCCAAGATTTGCTTCCATGAGTTAGATAAGTTGACTATCCTCAGTCCTTGTCTGCCTCAATTTCTTTTACGATGTCATCTTGTGAATCTTTTTCAGAGAGTTTTTGATCGATATACTTGTTAATAGTTTCGTAAAATTCCTTAATCGTCTCACTATCTAATTTTGCCGAATTGTTGAATTGCTTGACTTTCAATTGAACAGATTGAATACCGTAAGAGGCTTGTTTTTGGCGAATGGTTTCTAATTCTTCTTCTGAAATCGGACCTCCAACAACCGTCAAGACCAATTCATTATTACTTGACTTGTAGACTTGATTAATGACCGTATGATTGGCGAACTCATTTTCTACAAACTGTTTGATCCCTTCTTTTCGAGCTTGATCCATCGTCAGAGTGACTGCTGAATAGCTGGCTGGAAGAACCAATAATATAATCAAGGATATCAACCCAATTTTCATTTTAATGTTTAGCTCATTAAATGAACTTAAGGGAGATTTTCTAATCAAAAATCTTGTTCCAACAATGTTGATTAGCATGATAAAGACACAGTTGATCAAGAAAAGATAAAGAGCCCCAAATAAAAATCGTACATTTCCATTAGCTAAACCATATCCTGCAGTGCAGATAGGTGGCATCAGAGCTGTTGCGATGGCTACTCCTGGTACGATATTGTTTGCTTCTTTTTTCCTTGAACCAATGAAACCTGCTATCCCACCCGCGATAGCAATGAGAACATCCCAAATGGTTGGAGAGGTTCGTGCAATCAACTCGCTACTTGCATAAGATAAGGGAGAAATCCAGAAATACAGAGTCGATACAAGCAAACTGACCAATACTTGAGTAAATAAAACCTGTAGAGATTGCTTGATTAAACGTGTATCAAAAATAGCTAAACCAAACCCCAGTCCAACAATCGGTGTCATAAGAGGGGAAATCAGCATGGCTCCAATAACGACTGCTGTTGAATTCATATTTAGACCTATAGAGGCAATAAAAATCGAACACATCAAAATCACTGTATCTCTTAATCGAACATGAAGGTCATCATATAGTTTCTCGCGGAGTTCACGTGTTGAATAGTTTCCAGTCATTGATTACTCCTTTTATTTCATATAATCTTGTTTCTGCATGGATGATGGTAGAGAGACTTCTGTCCAATCTTACATATTTTTAATTCTCACCTGTCATTCTTTTGAAAATTATCCTTTATACTCAATGAAAATCAAAGAGCAAACTAGGAAGCTAGCCGCAGGCTGTACTTGAGTACGGTAAGGCGACGCTGACGTGGTTTGAATTTGATTTTCGAAGAGTATTAAATATCCATCAGTCCATCCTTGATATTATATCAAAAATTTTACAGTCTTTCTCTGAAGAAATCAATTAATTTAAAAGATAAAGAAAGGAAGAAATTTTTGTATCCTTATCCGTTGAAGAAGAAAAACGATATCTCCTCTGAAAGTAGATACCGTTTTAATGTTTAAACATGATGAGTTTGTAGCAGCAATCCTAGCTGATATCGCCAACAAATCACGTGTTGTGAAATAAGAGATAAAACCTTATACAAAATCCCAGCTCTAGAAAAGAGGCTGGGACAAAAGTCCTAGCCTCTCAATTGTCTTTGGATTGTCGAGCAAGACGCAGTGGTTGAGTGGGCTCTACTACGCTGATTTCATCAGCTTTTACAGCCCTACTCAACTGTGCGGAGGTGGGACGACGAAATCGAATTCTAACGAATTAACGATTTCTGTCCCACTCTCTTTTTTGATGTTTCTGTTTTTACATTTGAACAATTTTGCGATAGCTTCTTGAAGTAATCATAAAGATTAGGACATAGACTAAAGCAAAGATACCACAAATGGAAAGAGTTACGCTTAACATCATGGCTGAATCAACAACACCAACGACCTTGAGAATCAGGCTCAACATGTGATAAGCAAAAGCCAGATGAAGGAAGGCAAAGGCCAGAGGTAGGAAGAAAACAGTCAAGACCTGCTTGTTAATGGTTTGCTTGATTTGTTTTTGATCCAAACCAACCTTTTGCAGAATGACAAAGCGTTCACGGTCTTCATAACCTTCTGAAATTTGTTTATAGTAGATAACGAGTACAGTACCTACCATAAAGATGATAGAGAGAAAAATACCGATAAAGAGGACTCCACCAAAGAGAGCGTTCATTTCGACAGTTGACTCACTCGCAATGTTTGCACCGTAAACCATACCATTCTCGTTCTTGAGATTGTGACTGAAATTATTCACATACGCATCGAAATCATCAGATAGCTTTAACTGTTCCTCTTTACTTGCTGTCACATCCATTCCACCATATAGCTGAGTGTATATAGCAGAATCCTGGTATTTATCTAAAAAGTCCTGCAAATTTGAGACAACAAGGTAGTTATAATCTGAGATCAAAAGTACATACTGGTTAGCAACATGGTCTCTGAGGAAATCTTGCTGGATTGCTTCCTTGATAGTATAGTTCTGATTGTTAAGACTGAATGCTTTTTGACCTTTAAGGCCATCGTTCTTAGCGAATAGTCCCACCTCATTATTCGTAAGGTTCAGCTTTTGTCCAGTCATTTTTTCATAATCTTTTTGATCAAAAACCAGGAAGACTGTCTTAGGCATGACATTGTTTTGCCCTTTTTCAAAGGCGGTTAATTTTGTCCCGTCTTGACTAGAAAGGCCGAAACTTGCATAGCTAAGAACATCCTTAGTGCTGATTGTTAGGTTCTTTTCCTTGGCATACTGAGTTAAAAGTTGGTCTAAATCCTCAACTTCTACATTTTGTCCTGAAATTGACATATCGTGAGGATACAGGAGTTTTTTAATATTTTCAGAACCATTGTAGATACTGGTTGCTGCCGACATGGTGACCAAAACCATGGTGGAAAGGATGGCGATAGTCGCTAAACCAACCGCATTTTTCTTCATACGGAAAATGAGGTTAGAAACAGAGATGAGATTGTTAGGTTTGTAGTAATATTTCTTGTTTTTCTTGAGCATTTTCAAGAAAACTGTAATCCCAGCATTGAACAAGAGATAGGTTCCTAAAATGACCAGTATTACAGCTAAAAAGAAGGTAGAAATAGCTAATAGAGCATTTGTTACGCTTTGAGCTAGATAATAGCCACTACCTAAAGAGAGTAGTCCCAAGATTGTCTGAAACACTAGGAAACGGCCCTTCTTCTCACCTTTTGCTTTCTCACGAGATAGTTGGAGAGCATCCATACGGATAATGCGGATAGCATTTAGGAAGACAATGACTAAAAAGATAAAACCAAATACCAGAAGGATGGAAAGGACTACGGACCATTGGAAGGTTGCGACTAGCTCCACCTTCATCTTTGAAAGTTTAAGTAGTAAAGCGAAAATCAGATTATCAAAGAGGGCACCAATTCCAATACCAGCAGTGACTGTTACTAACCCAAATATCAAGAGTTCCTTAAAGGTCATACTAATCAGATGACGCTTCTCCAAGCCCAACATACCATATATACCCAGTTCTTTGGAACGATTTTTCATGACAAAACTGTTGGCATAAAGGACGATAATGGCAGATGCAAGTGTTACTACGATGAGACCTAGTTGTAGGGTAAATTGAATAGAAGATCCACCCCGCATTTCTACCATTTTAGGATTAAAAGTTAATGAATAAAATAGGTAGCTGATAGTAACTGCAAGGAGAACTGCTAGTGCAAAAGGATAATAGAGTTTGCGGTTTTTGATTAAGTTGGAAATGGCCAACTTATTGGTTAATCGAAACATACTAGTTCACCTCACTTGCCATAACAGTCAAGGTGTCAGAGATTTCTTGGAACATCTGACGATCCGTCTTTTCACCACGGTAGATTTGATTATAGAGAATACCGTCCTTGATGAAAAGAACACGTTTTGCACGGCTAGCCGCAGCTGTCGAGTGGGTTACCATGAGAATGGTTTGTCCTTGTTCATTGATTTGATCAAAGATATCAAGGAGGGCTGCAGACGATTTAGAATCTAGAGCACCTGTTGGCTCGTCCGCAAGAAGAATTTCTGGTTCTGTGATGATAGCCCGTGCAACTGCTACCCTTTGTTTTTGCCCTCCAGAGATTTCATAAGGGTACTTCTCCTGCAATTGATTGATGCCAAGATTTTCAGCCGTTACGACCAATTTTTTCATCATTTCTGTAATAGGCTTTCTAGACAATACCAAAGGGAGTAAGATATTGTCTTTAACAGAAAGCGTATCTAACAAATTGAAGTCTTGGAAGACAAAGCCTAACTTTTCACGACGGAAGCTTGATGCTTCAGAATTTTTAATGGTAGCTGTGTCAGTTCCATTTAGGAAGACCTGGCCACGCGTTGGCTTGTCAAGCATAGCAAGAATATTGAGTAGAGTAGATTTACCAGATCCAGACTCACCCATAATAGCAACGTAGTCGCCTTTTTCAACGGTAAAGTGAATATCTTTCAGGGCTTCTACTTGGTTGCCTTGAAAGCGAGTTTTATAAATCTTTTGAACGTGTTTTACATCTAATAGTGTCATTTTAACTTCTCCTTTTTAATATCCCATTAATTGAAACTGAGCTTGCATCATTTCGATGCCGATTTGAACTCGCTCGATATCCTTTGGACTCGGCTTACTTGTATGTTTCTTTTGTAAAATTGTTTTCATGGTTCCTCTCCTTTTTCTTTATGCTCTAAGTTTACTCCAAAAAAAGAGGACTTGCCATAACATAACCTTACAAAAGAGGCCTTTAATCTTACATTTTTGTAAGATTAAACTATTTTATACTCAATGAAAATCAAAGAGCAAACTAGGAAGCTAGCCGCAGGCTGTACTTGAGTACGGCAAGGCGAAGCTGACGTGGTTTGAATTTGATTTTCGAAGAGTATTATCTAATTGGAGCCTTTTTCTCACCATATCAAGGTCTAAAGAAGAGCTTGAAAGGTTTCTTCCAAGCTCTTCACAATTCTTTTCATTCAATCAGTAAATTCACTTCAGAGAACTTAATCCTCACCGTTGTTCCTTGCCCAAGCTCGGATTCTATTTGAATCTGATGTCCTAATTCTTGGCTGATTTTCTGGGTTAGATAGAGCCCAAGTCCAGATGACTGCTGGGTCATTCGACCATTATATCCTGAAAATCCACGTTCAAAGACTCGCAACCGATCACTGTTTTTGATACCAATCCCAGTATCTTTGATACAAAGGTCTGAACCATCCATGTAGATTTCAACCCCACCTTCATTTGTGTACTTGAGGCTATTTGACAGGATTTGTTCAATGACTACCAACAGCCATTTTTTATCCGTCACAATCCTTCTGTCCAAGTCATGCAGATTAATACTTAGATCTTTCTGGATAAAGAAAATAGCATATTTGCGAATGACTTCCTTGACCAGATCTTCTATATTTTCTTTCTTCAACACCAAATCGTCATGGAAGCTTTCTAAGCGTAGATATTGGAGTACGAGATTGGTATAGGAATCAATCTTAAAAATTTCCTGCTCCAACTGTTGTTTCAGTTGGCGATCTGCCACCTCGCTTACAAGGAGTTTACTAGCTGCAATTGGTGTTTTTATCTGATGAACCCAGAGTGTATAGTAGTCCACCAAATCATTATAGCGGTTTTCAGCATCTGATTTCTTTTGATAGAGTTCAGATTCGCTTTTCTCTAATTTTTCAGTTAGAAGGACTTCCATTGGTGACTTAGCTTTTCTTTCGCCATAGAGCAATTCCTTACGATAACGTTGCAATTCTATCAAGAAATCAAATACTAAAAACAAAAGTGTCAAAAATGTAGATAGAAAGAAGAAATAGTTAAAGTATGGCCCTTGCTTATCAAACAAGATTTCAAAGAGAAAAAGCAAACCTGTAAGCGATAGAATAAAAGCAAAAAAACGGCTACGCGAACGGATATAAGCTAGAAAAAAACTTTTAAGTTCAAGCATGTTTCAATCCATACCCTATCCCTTTCTTGGTTTCGATAAAACCAATCAAACCTTCTTCCTCCAGTTTCTTGCGCAAGCGAGCGACATTAACAGATAAGGTATTGTCATCGATAAAAAAGTCACTGTTCCAGAGTTCCCGCATCAAATCATCACGCGCTACGATATTTCCTGCATGTTCAAATAAAACTCGTAAAATCTGAAATTCATTCTTGGTTAGGCTGATAGCTTTGCCATTGACATGAACATCCATAGACTTGGTATTGAGGATAACTCCTGCATACTCTAGGAGACTCTCATCTCGTCCAAATTCATAAGAGCGGCGCAATAATCCTTGTACCTTAGCTAAAAGGACCTGCTGGTCAAAAGGCTTGGTCACAAAATCGTCAGCTCCCATATTAATAGCCATCACGATGTCCATAGCCTGGTCTCTTGAAGACAGAAACATAATAGGAACTTTGGAAATCTTGCGAATTTCCTGACACCAATGATAACCATTAAAGAGAGGCAAGCCGATATCCATGAGAACCAGATGAGGCTCAGACTGAACAAATAGCGTCAGAACTTCCATAAAGTCTTCTACCATGACTACTTCAAAACCCCATTCGGAGAGCATTTTCCCAACTTGCTGACGGATTACTGGATCATCTTCTACTAGTAAAATCTTATGCATCTGCTCCTCCTTTTTTAATATTATAGCAAAATTCTCCTGACTACTAGCAAAATTGATGTAAATCTGATATGATAAAAGTTAAGAAAGGAATTCTCATGGCCAATATTTTTGACTATCTAACTGATGTTCAATACGATTCTTTTTATGATATCCCATTAAATGAACTGGATGTACTTGCTCTGACTGAGCTGACTTATCTGTCTTTTGATAACTTACTAGACGAATCAGATAATCGCTTACTAGATGTCGCAACACGTGTTCCTCGTGACATTAACGTGTTGACTAATAAAGAACGTCTGCAACTCTTAGATCAACTCTCCACACACAAGCGTTTTAAAAATAGCAAGCTCTCTAACTTTGTCAACGATATTGATGAAGAACTCCAAAAGCAATTCGCTGCTATGACCTATCGTCTGAACCTAGATACCTATCTGATTGTCTTTCGTGGCACAGACGACAGTATTATTGGTTGGAAAGAAGATTTCCATATGACCTATATGAAGGAAATTCCAGCTCAAAAACATGCTCTCCAGTATTTACAGGACTTTTTTGCTCAACATCCTAACCAAAAGGTGGTCCTAGCAGGACACTCAAAAGGGGGCAATTTAGCTGTCTATGCTGCCAGTCAACTCGACCCACTTTTACAAAAAAACATTGTCGCCGTCTATACTTTTGATGCGCCTGGACTTCACAAGGAACTGACCGAAACAGCTGGCTATCAAAACATGATGGAAAGAACAAAAGTATTTGTCCCACAAGGTTCTATCATCGGGATGATGCTGGAAATCCCTGATAAGAAAATCGTCGTTCGAAGCACTGCTTTAGGCGGTCTTGCCCAGCATGACACCTTTAGTTGGCAGGTTGAAGACAAACACTTTGTCCAACTAGAGGAAATTAGTAGCGAAAGTCTCCAAATCAAAGACACTCTTAAAGAATGGGTGGACAGTGTGCCCGATGAAGAACTAGAGCTCTACTTTGATCTCTTTTTCGGAACCATCCTAGAATCTGGAATCACTTCCATCAATGATTTATCTTCTAGAAATGCTATCGACCATGTTCGACAACTTGTTTCTCAAGCCCAGACACTGGAGCCCGAGCAAGTTGAAATCTTAAAAAATCTGACACAACTCCTACTGGATGCACGTTTCCAAGCCTGGAAAAATCATTTTTAAAAAGTTAAAAGTCCCTTCCTTTATGGAGGGACTTTCTTGTTGATTCCTTATTTTATTCTTCTGTGTTATACTAGAAACTGTAAATCTATGAAAGAGGAAATCCTATGAAAATCCATAAAACTGTGAATCCTGTCGCCTATGAAAATACTTATTATCTTGAAGGGGAGCAACACCTGATTGTAGTCGATCCTGGTAGCCATTGGGAGGCCATTCGCAAGACTATCGAAACCATCAACAAACCGGTCTGTGCCATTCTTCTGACCCACACTCACTACGACCATATTATGAGTCTTGACTTGGTCAGAGATACTTATGGAAATCCTCCAGTCTATGTGGCAGAAAGTGAAGCTTCTTGGCTCTATACTCCTGTTGACAACCTTTCAGGTCTCCCTCGACATGACGATATGGCAGATGTCATCTGCAAACCAGCTGAAGACACTTATGTCTTTCATGAAGAATACCAGATTGAAGAATTCCGCTTTACAGTCTTACCAACGCCAGGCCACTCTATCGGTGGAGTTTCATTGGTTTTCCCAGATGGACACTTGGTCTTAACGGGAGATGCCCTTTTCCGAGAAACCATTGGTCGGACAGATTTGCCAACTGGTAGTATGGAACAACTCCTTCATAGTGTCCAAACCCAGCTCTTCACCCTTCCAAACTACGATGTCTATCCAGGGCACGGACCTGCTACTACCATCGCTCACGAAAAAACTTTCAATCCATTTTTCTAAAACATAAAAACCAAGGACAATCATCCTTGGTTTTTTGATTACCAAATAATCACACGGTCTTCTGGTGAACGCCACATTCCGTCGCCTTCTTTGACATCATAGGTTGTAAAGAAGTCATCGAAGTTTGGCACTTGGACATTGACACGAAGTTTAGCTGGTGCGTGTACGTCAACACTAGCCATGAGTTTCATCAACTCTGGGCGGCCTTTCATACGCCAGATACGAGCAAAGTTATGGAAGAACTCTTCAGCTGAGAAATCTGGTTCTCTCTTAGCAGCTTCAAGCGCTGCAGCGATTCCTCCAAGGTCGGCAACATTTTCGGATACAGTTAATTTCCCATTGATTTTTGCACCGTAAGATTCTTGGCCATCAAACTGGTCGATAACCTTCTGTGTTTTTTCTTTAAAGGCTACGTAGTCGCTCTCTGTCCACCAATCCTTGAGACTTCCATTTTCATCAAAGGAAGCTCCATTAGTATCAAATGCGTGAGAAATTTCATGGGCAATAACCGCTCCGATACCACCATAGTTGGCAGAAGATGACTGATGCAAGTCATAGAATGGAGCCTGTAAGATAGCAGCTGGGAAGACAATCAAGTTCTTTTGTGGATTGTAGTAGGCATTGACCATATGAGCAGGCATTCCCCACTCCTTGTAGTCAACCGGCTGATTCCACTTGCTCCAACTGTGCTTGATTTCTACACGCGCAAAGGCTAGGGCATTCTCAAAGAGGCTAGCAGATTCATCCACTACCTTGTCCTTATAGCGGTCTGGCAGTTCTTCTGGGTAACCAATATAAGGTTTGATAACATTGAGTTTGACGATAGCTTTTTCTCGTGTTTCAGGTGTCAGCCAGTCATTCTTAGCCAAACGTTCCTTATAAACATCAATCATGGTTGCCACTTTTTTCTCTACATCCGCCTTGGCTTCTGGAGAGAATTTTTCATGTGCATACCAAAGACCGAGCGCTTGTTTGAATGGTCCTTGAGCTAAGTGGTAAGCAGCCTTGCGCTTGTCTTGGGCTTCTGGAACTCCTGAAAGGGCACGGCCATAAGCACCTGACAAAATACGGATTTCGTCTGTTAGATAACTAGTTGAAAGATTGACCACACTCAAGATCAAGCTTGCTTTGAGCAAAGGCCAAGCTTCTTCACTATAGAATTGCTCTGCTGCTTGCCAGAAACGTTCTTCATCTACGATAATCTTGTCTGGTGTTTGTCCAATCACCGCTTGGAAAAAATCATCTAAAGGAAGTGCAGGAGCAAACTTTTTGAAATCTTCATAAGAGTATGGATGGTAAAGTTTAGCATATTCTGAACTCTCTTCGTTTGAAAGTACGACTCCTGCGATACGGCGGTCCAACTCCAATCGTTTCTCTAAAAGATCTTCGATTTCTTCATCTGAGAAGTTATAGGCTTTGAGGAGATTAGAAGTACTTTCTTTCCAAAGGTTCAATAATTCCTCACGCTGAGGATGGTCTTCCGCATAGTAGGTTGTATCAGGTAAAATAGTTCCTGGTGCACTAGCCCAGAGAACATTGGTTCTAGCATCCATAAATTCTGGTGATACTCCAAATGGAAGGAGGTTTGGTTTACCAGCTAATTCAAAAGCTGCTAGTTTACTTGCAAAATCCGCAAAACTTTCTAAATTCTGGTATTCCTTCAATAAAGGAAGGACTGGCTCAATTCCATCTGCTTCTCGCTTGTCGAAATCTCTCACCATGCTGTGGTACTTGACAAAGTTTGCTAAGATGGCATCTTCTGGCACATCTTCTCCTGCCAACCATTTGTCCGTCGTCGTTAGCATCAACTCTTCAATTTCTTCGTCAAGGTCGATAAAACCACCTGTTCTCGATTTATCTGCTGGAATAACAGCAGTCTTTTCCCACTCACCATTTATAGCATCATAAAAATCATCTTGATATCGTGTCATCTTGTTCTCGCTTTCATTTTTCACTTATTCTTAGCTTAGCAAAAATCCCTGGGGAATGCAATTAAAAATGCCGTCTCTTACTGATCGATTTCATCATTAATATTTTAAATTTTTACCAAAATTAACTTGACTTAAAAATAAAATTAAGGTATATTAAAATCCAGGAGGAATACAACTGTATGATACGTATCGAAAACCTCAGTGTCTCCTACAAAGAAACGTTGGCACTTAAGGATATTTCACTAGTGCTCCAAGGACCAACGATTACCGGAATTATTGGTCCAAACGGCGCCGGGAAATCAACATTATTAAAAGGTATGCTGGGCATTATCCCACATGAAGGACATGCTTTTATCGAAGATAAAGAAATGAAAAAATCTCTTAAGAAAGTTGCCTATGTCGAGCAAAAAATTCATATCGACTACAACTTCCCTATCAAGGTAAAAGAATGTGTCTCTCTGGGACTCTATCCATCCATTCCACTCTTTCACACTTTAAAAGCAAACCACTGGCAAAAGGTGGCTGAAGCACTAGAAATTGTTGGACTTTCTGACTACGCAGATCGTCAGATTAGTCAACTCTCTGGTGGCCAATTCCAGCGTGTCTTGATTGCCCGTTGTCTAGTTCAAGAGGCTGATTATATTCTCTTAGACGAGCCCTTTGTGGGGATTGACTCTGTCAGTGAAGAGATCATCATGAACACGCTGAGAGAACTTAAAAAAGCTGGCAAGACTGTCCTTATCGTTCACCATGACCTCGGCAAGGTTGCCCATTATTTTGACCAGGTACTCCTTCTCAACAAGGAGCTAATTGCCTTTGGTCCAACAAAGGAGACCTTCACCCAAGCCAATCTCAAACAAGCTTATGGTGACCGACTCTTTTTCAATGGAGGTGACCTATGATTGCAGAATTTATAGATGGATTGCAGAACTTCCACTTTCTCCAAAATGCCTTGATTACAGCTGTTGTGATTGGTATTGTTGCTGGAGCGGTCGGATGCTTTATCATTCTCCGTGGTATGTCCCTTATGGGAGATGCTATCTCGCACGCTGTCTTACCTGGTGTAGCTCTTTCTTTTATTTTAGGAATTGACTTCTTTATTGGTGCTATCATCTTTGGACTGCTTGCCTCTGTCATCATCACCTACATCAAGGGGAACTCTATTATCAAGAGTGACACTGCCATTGGGATTACCTTTTCATCTTTATTGGCTCTGGGCATTATCTTGATTAGTGTGGCTAAAAGCTCGACTGACCTCTTCCATATTCTCTTTGGGAATATCTTAGCTGTGCAAGACATAGACATGTATATTACCATCGGTATGGGAGCTCTCATTCTATTGATTATCGGGATTTTCTTCAAGCAACTCTTGATTACATCCTTTGATGAACTCCTAGCCAAAGCTATGGGCATGCCAGTTAATTTCTACCACTATCTACTCATGATACTCTTGACTTTGGTGTCAGTGACTGCTATGCAAAGTGTCGGAACCATCCTTATCGTAGCCATGCTGATTACTCCAGCCGCGACAGCTTATCTTTACGCCAATAGTCTAAAGACCATGATTTTTCTTTCATCAGGCTTGGGAGCTCTAGCTTCTGTCTTGGGACTTTTTATCGGTTATAGCTTTAACCTGGCTGCAGGTTCAAGTATCGTGCTGACATCTGCAAGTTTCTTTCTCATCAGTTTCTTTATCGCACCAAAACAACGTTATCTGAAGCTGAAAAATAAAAAAATCAAACAATAATGAGGGAGCCCCTCTGGAGGAATATAATGAAAAAATTAGGTACATTGCTTGTTCTTTTTCTTGCTATCATTGGATTAGCTGCCTGTGCTAGCGGAAAAAAAGACACAGCATCTACAAACCAAAAACTAAAGGTTGTAGCAACTAACTCTATCATCGCTGATATTACTAAAAATATCGCAGGAGACAAGATTGATCTTCATAGTATCGTGCCTGTAGGACAAGATCCACACGAGTACGAGCCACTACCAGAAGACGTCAAGAAAACTTCGCAAGCCGACTTAATTTTCTACAATGGTATCAACCTTGAAACAGGTGGAAATGCCTGGTTTACAAAATTAGTTGAGAATGCTAAGAAAACTGAAAACAAAGACTACTTTGCAGTTAGTGAAGGCGTTGATGTCATCTACCTAGAAGGGGAAAATGAAAAAGGGAAAGAAGACCCACACGCTTGGCTCAATCTTGAAAATGGGATCATCTATGCTCAAAATATTGCTAAGCAACTCATCGCCAAAGACCCTAGCAACAAGGAATTCTACGAAAAGAATCTCAAAGAATACACTGAAAAACTAGACAAGCTTGACAAGGAAGCCAAAGAGAAATTTAACGCTATTGATGCGGACAAGAAACTCATCGTAACCAGCGAAGGATGCTTCAAATACTTCTCTAAAGCTTACGGTGTCCCAAGTGCTTACATCTGGGAAATCAATACTGAAGAAGAAGGAACACCTGACCAAATCAAGACTTTGGTTGAAAAACTTCGCCAAATGAAAGTTCCATCACTATTTGTTGAATCCAGTGTCGATGATCGTCCAATGAAGACTGTTTCACAAGACACAAACATCCCAATCTATGCTCAAATCTTTACGGACTCAATCGCTGAAGAAGGTAAAGAAGGCGACAGCTACTACAACATGATGAAATACAACCTTGAAAAGATTGCTGAAGGATTGGCAAAATAAACATTTAAAAAACGTCATTCTCCTTGTATTGGCGTTTTTTGTCTAATCAATTTTCGGTCAAACTATTGGAAAAGTCTGAACGTTTAATGTAAAATGAAAGAAAAAAGATTGGAGTAGCTTATGACTACATTCCTCGGAAACCCTGTTACGTTTACAGGAAAACAACTACAAGTAGGAGACAAAGCACTTGATTTCTCTCTCACAACGACTGACCTCTCTAAAAAAACACTGGCTGACTTTGAAGGCAAGAAAAAGATTTTGAGTGTCATCCCTTCTATCGATACAGGCATCTGCTCGCTTCAGACTCGTCGCTTTAACCAAGAATTGGCTAGCTTAGACAACACTGTTGTCCTAACGGTATCTATGGACCTCCCCTTTGCTCAAAAACGCTGGTGTGGGGCTGAAGGAATTGAGAACGCCATCATGCTTTCAGACTACTTCGACCACTCCTTTGGACGAGATTACGCCCTCTTAATCAATGAATGGCATCTGCTTGCACGCGCAGTTTTTGTTCTCGATACCGATAATACCATCCGCTACGTTGAATACGTAGACAATATCAACAGCGAACCAGACTTTGAAGCCGCTATTGCAGCTGCAAAAGAACTCAACTAAGTCAAGCTCTTGTATCAATAGAGAGTGGGACAGAAATCGGTAATTCGTTAGAATTCGATTTCGTTGTCCCACCTCCGCACAGTTGAGTAGGGCTGTAAAAGCTGATGAAATCAGCGTAGTAGAGTCCACTCAACCACTGCGTTTTGCTCGACAATCCAAAGATAATTGAGAGGCTAAGACTTTTGTCCCAGCCTCTTTTTTGGTATACTAGATGAAGATAATAAACAAGGAAATGCGAATGACACCAAATAAAGAAGACTACTTAAAATGTATTTATGAGATTGGCATGGATGTTCCTAAGATTACCAATAAGGAAATTGCTGCTCGAATGCAGGTATCTCCTCCAGCTGTAACTGAAATGATTAAACGCATGCAGTCTGAAAATCTCATCTTAAAAGATAAGAAGAAAGGATACTTGCTAACCGATATTGGGCTAACACTTGTATCAGAACTTTATCGTAAACATCGTCTGATTGAGGTTTTTCTGGTCCACCATCTAGACTATACTAGTGACCAAATTCATGAGGAAGCTGAAGTATTAGAACATACCGTTTCAGACTTTTTTGTAGAGAGATTAGAAAGTATGCTAGGTTTCCCAAAAACTTGCCCTCACGGTGGTACCATTCCTGCTAAAGGAGAGCTTTTGGTTGAAATCAACAACCTACCACTATCAGAAACCAAAGAAGCTGGAACCTATCTCCTGACTCGGGTTCACGATAGTTTTGATCTCCTAAAATATCTGGAAAAACATGCCATCAATATCGGAGACAAACTCCAAGTTCAACAGTTTGATGATTTCTCTAATACCTTTACTTTATTTCACAACAATGAAGAACTCTTGGTAAGTCTAGAAATCGCCAAACAGCTCTATGTTGAAAAGATGAACTAAATACGTCACAAAAAAACCAAGCTAACAAGCTTGGTTTTTCTTATCTATTTTTTGTATCAAGGACGATAGTTACCGGCCCATCATTGACCAGTTCTACCTGCATATCTGCTCCAAAGACACCTGTTTCAACAGGAACCTCTTTGGCTAGTTCTCGATTTAAGTCTCGGTAAAAAGCTTCAGCCATATCAGGTTTAGCGGCGCCTGTAAAGGCTGGACGATTGCCTTTTTTGGTATCTGCAAAAAGAGTAAATTGAGAGATGGAGAGGATTTCTCCTTGGATATCCTTAACAGATAGGTTCATCTTGCCCTCAGCATCTGAGAAAATCCGCATATTGACCAGTTTTCTGACTGCATACTCCAAATCCTCTTGCCGATCCTCAGGTCCAACACCCACTAAGAGCAAGAGTCCTTGTTTGATTTGACCATGAATCTGCCCCTCAATAGAAACCTGAGCTTGCTTGACTCGCTGAACGATGATTTTCATAGAAATCCTTTCTGACTGTATCGATCATACTTAACCATTGGTCCGTTTGACTGAGTAGACTTCTGGTACACTCTTAATCTTATCAACCACCGTTGTCAACATTGAAAGGTTAGAAATTCCAAAGGATACATGGATATTAGCAAATTTCATATCCTTGGTCGGTTGGGCATTAACCGAAGAGATATTCTTAGTTGTGTTTGATAGGACTTGCAAGATATCATTCAAAAGGCCAGAACGGTTGAGTCCATAGATATCGATATGAGCCATATATTCCTTGGTTGAGAATTGGTCTTCCCATTCAACATCTAGCAGACGTTGCTCGTAATTTTCCTGCGAACGAAGGTTCATACAGTCCACACGGTGGATGGCAACTCCGCGACCCTTGGTAATATAACCAACGATATCATCACCTGGAACAGGGTTACAACATTTGGCAATCCGGACCAAGAGTCCAGAAGCACCTTGGATGACAACTCCACCCTCATGCTTCACCTTAAGCGTGTCCTTGTTCTCTACTTTGACTTCGCCCCCCTTGACCAGTTCTTCTGCTTCTGCCTTAGCCTTGGCACGCTCTTCTTCACGACGTTCTTTTTCCGTCAAACGGTTGAAGACGGTAATGGCTCCGATTTCTCCAAAACCAATGGCTGCAAAAAGGGCTTCTTCTGTCTTGTAGCTGGTTTTTTGAAGGACTTCATCCATGTGGCGCTTGTCCATAAATTTATTGGCCACATAGCCGTTTTCTTGGAGCTGACTAATCAGCATTTCACGGCCTTTATTGATGGACAATTCTTTGTCTTGGTTTTTAAAGAATTGACGAATTTTGTTACGGGCCTTGCTGGTCTTAACCATATTGAGCCAGTCACGGCTTGGTCCAAATGAGTTTGGATTGGTGATGATTTCAACCTGGTCCCCTGTTTTCAGCTTGGTTGTCAAAGGAACCATACGACCATTGACCTTGGCACCAGTCGCTTTTTCCCCGATCTTGGTATGAATCTCATAGGCAAAGTCAATCGGTCCAGAATCCTTTGGAAGAGAACGAACCGCCCCATCTGGAGTAAAGACATAAATCTCCTCAGCAAGATAGTTTTCTTTGACCGTATCTACAAATTCCTTGGCATCATCCGCCTGGTCTTGGAGCTCCATCATCTCCTTGATCCAGTTCATCCCAATGGCAGATTCTTTACTATTAACTTGGCCTTTCATTCCTTTTTTGTAGGCCCAGTGAGCCGCAACCCCGTACTCAGCAACCTCGTGCATTTCCTTGGTACGAATCTGGAACTCGATCGGTCCTTTTGGTCCATAAACAGTGGTATGGATAGACTGGTAACCATTGGCCTTACGATTGGCAATATAATCCTTGAAACGGCCTGGCATTGGTTTCCATAGCTCATGAACGTAACCCAACATGGCATAGACATCGCTTTGAGTGTCTAAAATACAGCGAATGGCAATCAGGTCATAGATTTCCTCAAATCGTTTTTTCTTGTCCTGCATTTTACGGTAAATAGAGTAGATATGCTTAGGACGACCATAGATTTTTCCTGTAAGATTGCGCTCAGATGAATACTCCTCAAGTTTTGTCACAACTTCATCGACCAAGGCTTCACGTTCTTGACGCTTCTCCTTCATCATATGAGTTATCTTGTAAAATTCTGTCGGATTGAGGTAACGGAAGGAAAGATCCTCTAGTTCCCACTTAACACTTGAAATCCCCAGACGGTGAGCAAGTGGTGCATAGATTTCCATGGTTTCTCGGGAAATACGCTCTTGCTTGTCCTTACGAAGATGCGTAAGGGTACGCATATTGTGCAGGCGGTCAGAGAGTTTTACCAAGATAACGCGAATATCCTCTGACATGGCCATAAGCATCTTGCGGTGGTTCTCAGCCAACTGCTCTTCGATAGACTTGTATTCGACCTTACCAAGCTTGGTAACACCGTCTACAATCACTCGAACATCATGACCAAACTCGCGCTCTAAATCATCCAAAGTAGCATCTGTGTCTTCTACCACGTCATGCAAAAAACCACAAGCCACTGTGACAGCGTCCAGCTTGAGCTTAGCCAAGATACCTGCTACCTGGATAGGGTGGATAATGTAAGGCTCGCCTGATTTACGATATTGGCCACTGTGGCACTCTACAGCATAAACCAAGGCCTTATGGACAAAAGCCACATCTTCTTTCGATAAATATTTTTGCGTTAAAGCGACGACTTCATCGCCAGAATAAATTACTTCTTTTGGCATGCATACTCTCCAGTTCTTCCTACCATTTTAACACTTTTTAGTCAATAAGAAAACTAGTAAAGTCTCCTTCTATTCGAGTTTCTGAACTTTATAAAAAAACACTACTAGAAAAACTCTAGTAGTGTTGTTTTATTCAAATCTATCTTAGTAAACTGTCTTTTCAGTTTCTACGTCAAAGAAGTGAGCTTTGTTCAAATCAAATCCAAGTTCAACTGTTGCACCTGCTTGCAAGTAGTCACGTGCGTCAACCTTAGCAACGAATTCATCTTTACCAACTTGGCAGTATAGGTGAGATTCTGAACCAAGCAATTCTGATACAGAGATAGTTGCTTTCACAACTGATTCTGGGAATGTTTCAAGGAAAGCAGGTTCTGCGTTCACGTCTTCTGGACGGATACCGAAGATCAATTCTTTACCTTCGTAACCTTTATCGCGAAGAACTTTCAAAGCACCTTCTGGAACTTTCAAGTTAAAGGCGTCACCAACGATGTGGTCACCGATCAATTTAACATTGATGAAGTTCATAGCTGGGCTTCCGATGAATCCTGCTACGAATTTGTTAACTGGGTTTTTGTAAACTTCTTGAGGAGTACCGATTTGTTCAACACGTCCGATAGTACCAGTACCAGCAGGGTTTTTAGTAGCTGACATGATAACGATACGGTCTGCAAGTGTCATCGCTTCTGTTTGGTCGTGAGTTACGTAGATAGTTGTAGCTCCGATACGACGGTGGATTTTAGCGATTTCAGCACGCATAGATACACGAAGTTTTGCATCCAAGTTTGACAAAGGTTCGTCCATCAAGAATACTTTTGCATCACGGACGATCGCACGACCCATGGCAACACGTTGACGTTGACCACCTGAAAGGTCAGCTGGTTTACGATCCAAGAATTCTTTCAATCCAAGAATTTCTGCTGCTTCTTGTACACGTTTGTCGATGTCTTCTTTGCTGTATTTACGCAATTTCAAACCGAAAGCCATGTTATCGTATACAGTCATGTGTGGGTAAAGAGCGTAGTTTTGGAATACCATGGCGATGTCACGGTCTTTTGGAGCTACGTCATTGACAACAACGCCATCGATAGATGCAGTACCTTCTGTGATGTCTTCAAGACCTGCAATCATACGGAGAGTAGTTGATTTACCACATCCTGAAGGTCCTACGAAAACGATAAATTCTTTGTCTTTGATGTCCAAGTTGAAGTCTTCAACTGAATAGTGTTCGCTGTTTGGATATTTTTTGTAAATGTTTTTAAGATTTAATTCTACCATTTCGGTGAACTCCTTTAAATTTGATAGTTTTATTATAAATGAAAACGCTTTACATTTCTATGGCAAGGTGACCAAAAAAATAAAAAAGTTCTGTGCAACTTGCACAAAACTTTAAATAATATCTGGTAAAATCAACTGATAACACAAGGTCAAATCTGTCAATTCTTTCAACTGAAGCCCTGTCAATTCTTCCCATTTATCAATCTTGTATTGGAGAGAATTGCGGTGCAAATACAGTTGTTGTGCTGTTTTAGTTAGGACTGCACTATTTTCCCATAAGGAGAGAATGATTTCCTGAATTTGATCCTGATCCAAAATCATCTGGTGTAGATAATCTTTTATCATTTCGAGATCCACCATTTTTTCCCCCATACTCCAAAGGTAGAGCTGAGAAAAAGTATGGAATCCTTGATGACCTTGACGCCACCAGTTTTTAAACAAGTCACGTTCTGCTTTGATGAGATCTGTCAAACTCTGATTTCCTGTTTGCGACCAGACCTGCCCCAGCATGATGGATAAGCGAACCCCAAAGTCATACTCTACTGCTTCCAAGGTATCTGTTAAGATAGACCGAACAGAAGTGTATTTGTCCTGTTGGAGAACAAAAAGGTAATCCTGAGCTCCCACCTGAAGCACTGTCTCGCAATTAGGAAAGAGAGTTCTCATCATATCCAACCAAGAAGTTAGGTTTTCCTGTTGGTAATAAGAAAGGTGACAATAGACAACTTGTAGCTTTTTAAAACTTTGCGGTGCTTGTCCCTTGCCCTCAATCAAATAACTATACCAAGGATTGAGCGAGATCGTTTGCTCCTGCTGGGTTAAGAGAGCTACCAACTGTTTCTCACGTTCGCTTAGTCCAACTTCCTCCAGTAAAATCCACTGTTGCGAGGAAACTGGTAGCGTAAGAAAACCTTCCTTATCAATTGGCTGATCTACGATTTGAGCTTGTGGAAACCAATCTAGTAATTCTTTTGCAATCATTCCTAGCCCTCCACTTTTTGGATACACCAAGAAATTAAGGTTTCTAGGCGCTCCACATTTTCGGTCATATGAAGATAACCCATGACCGCTTCAAAACCTGTAGACATACGGTAGGTCACTACATCTGCGTTCTTTGCCTTGGTATGGCTATTGGTGTTACGGCCCCGTTTATAGATTTCTTCTTCTTTTTCCGTTAGGACTTCTTCTTCTAACATAAGGGAAATCAAGCGTGCCTGAGCCTTGGCTGATACATACTTGGTTGCCTCTTGGTGGAGTTTATTGGGCTTGGTCATACCTTTTAGGATGAGGTGACGGCGAATATACATTGAATACACCGCATCTCCTTCAAAGGCTAGAGCAATCCCGTTAATGAGATTGACATCAATCACGTGTCCACCTCACTCCATCCTTGGTATCCAGTAGCTTAATCCCTTGAGCAGCCAATTGGTCACGGATTTGGTCAGCTGTCGCAAAATCACGATTGGCACGCGCTTCTTGACGTTTTTGGATCAAGTCTTCAATCTCTTCATCCAAAACTTCCTCGACAAAAACAATACCAAAGACCTCTAACATAGCCGCAAGAGCTTCCTTAACCGCTGCATCATAGTTGCCTGAGTTGACCCACTTGGCCATTTCAAAGACGACTGTGATACCATTTGCTGTATTGAAATCCTCATCCATAGCAGCTACAAACTTATCTTTAAAAGCTTGCAATTCCCCCGCATCTACAGTTCCAGTAAATGGTTGCTCATAAGTGTTCTTCAGATACTTGAGATTGGTCTCAGCATCACGCACAGCCTTTTCCGTAAAGTTGATAGGTTTGCGGTAGTGTTGAGTCGCAAAGAAGAAACGCAATACTTGACCATCGATCGTTTCGAGGGCATCGTGTACCGTAATGAAGTTCCCCAAAGACTTGGACATTTTGACATTGTCAATATTGACAAAACCATTGTGCATCCAGTAGTTAGCAAAGGTCTTACCTGTCTTGGCTTCTGACTGGGCAATTTCGTTGGTGTGGTGTGGAAACTCAAGGTCAGCTCCACCACCGTGAATATCGATAGTATCACCCAAAATCTCCGTTGACATAACCGAACATTCGATATGCCAGCCTGGACGACCAGGACCCCAAGGGCTGTCCCAAGAAATCTCACCTGGTTTGGCTGCTTTCCAAAGGGCAAAGTCCACAGGATTTTCCTTACGACCCGTTTCTTCATCGGTACGACCTGAAGCTCCTAACTCCAAGTCTTCTAAGGTTTTATTGGCTAACTTAGCATAGTTGTGGGATTTTTCCACACGGAAGTAAACATCCCCTTGACTCTCATAAGCATAGCCTTTTTCAATCAAGTCAGAGACAAAGCGGATGATATCAGCCATAAACTCGACTACACGAGGATGACGAGTCGCAGGCTTAACACCAAGAGTCGTCACGTCTTCACGAAAGGCAGCGATGTACTTATCCGCTACTTCTTGAGGTGTGACGCCTTCTTCCTTAGCACGGTTGATAATCTTATCATCCACATCCGTAAAGTTAGAAATATAGGCAACCTCATAGCCACGGTATTCAAAGTAGCGACGAATGGTATCGAAGGCTACTGTCGAACGGGCATTCCCCACGTGAATGTAGTTGTATACAGTTGGCCCACAGACATACATCTTGACCTTGCCGTCCTCAATTGGGACAAAATCTCGCAAATCACGAGACATGGTGTCATAGATTTTAATCACTCACTGACTCCTTTCTGTGTCTTGTTTATCGTAAAGAGTTGTTTCAATCCAACTCTCTAGCAATTACTAATGCTATCTCAAAGAAAGTCATAGCATCTGCTTTTCTTTCTTCGTATCTTGCATCCCACTCATGATTATGATGGTCAACATAATCAGCTGTATAAAAAAATTGATAAACTTTTGCTTGTCGAAATTGTGCCCAAGCCATGATTGCTGAGGCTTCCATATCTACAACAGTCGCACCTGCTGCTAGTCTACGTTTGACCTTATCAGCTGTTTCACGATAGAAAGCATCTGTGGTCCAAGCCTTTGTTCGAATGTGCTCAATATCAGATTTGTTTAAAGCTTCTTCTATGGTTAGGAGTAGAGTTTCATCATAAGCTATCTCATCACTTGCAGGAGCGTAATGGTAACTTGTACCTTCATCACGTAGAGCTGAACTTGGTAGGATAATCTTATCTGCCTGAATAGACTGATCTAAAACTCCGCAAGAACCCAAAACAATAAAGTTCTTAAATCCTCTTGCTTTGAGTTCTTCTAAGAGTCCAACAACCATCGGGGCTCCAATCGTAGCTATAGCAACTGCTACCTTACTCCCATCTTTTTCATAAATATACCATGGAAATCTACCATTTAGATTGGTTAGATAGCCACCTTCGTAAACATCTTCAAACTGCTTTACTCGTTCAACGATTTCTCCATTAAAAGATAAAATAATCGTATCACAGATTTCTCCGCCACCACGAATACTTCGATCAGTTGGCTCGATAACAGCAGGTACATTTTCAAATTCTTCTAATAGCATCGGCCTAACTTCCTAATTAAAGAGTCACTTCTCATTACAAACCAGACGACCTGTGACTGGCTTCTCTAGCATGCTCAAGTTTATTGACGTAATATTCACGTTTTTCTTCGACTTCGTGAATGGTTGGTTCATCCTTTTGCCCGTGAACACGAACAATCTTAGCAGGAATGCCGACAACCGTCACATCACTAGGAACATCTGCCACAACGACCGCAGCGGCACCGACTTTGGCATTTTCACCGATTTCTACAGGTCCGATGACTTGGGCATGAGCAGAAATGAGCGCTCCTTTACGAACAGTCGGATGGCGTTTGCCACTATCCTTACCTGTCCCACCAAGAGTAACCCCATGGTAGAGAAGAACACCTTTTTCAACGATAGCTGTCTCCCCAATCACAAGTCCTGCTCCATGGTCAATAAAGACACCTGATTCGATCTGAGCACCAGGGTGAATCTCTATCTGCGTCCAAAAACGCCAAAACTGGCTGTGCATACGAGCTAAAAGCTTAAAGCCATGTTTCCAGAGAAAATGAGAGAGACGGTGAGCAGCCAAGGCCTTGACACCAGGATAAGTCAGCAAGACTTCCAAGGTAGTGCGAGCCGCTGGATCATTTTCTTTTACGATATCAATGGTTTCACGCCACCATCCCATACATTTCTCCTTTCTTATTCTGAGTCTTTTGGTGTTTCTGTAGTTTCTTTCTTAGGTTTGTGGTCCTTGTGGTGGTGACGAGGACGATCGCCATGACGATGACCTTTTTCCCCTTTTTCTTCTGAACGTTCAGGTTTTGGCGGACGTGGCAAGAGTGCCTTCATAGAAGCATCTACACGACCTTTTTCATCGATCTTAATAACCTTCACATCTACAAAATCACCAATTTGAACTAAATCTTCTACATTATTAGTACGAGTCCAAGCCATTTCAGAAATGTGTACGAGGGCATCTGTCTTGTCAAAGAGGTTGACAAAGGCACCAAATTTCTCGATACGAACAACTTTGGCATGGTAGACTTCGTCCACTTTCGCTTCACGAACCAAACCAGCAATGATTTCTTTAGCACGGTTGATGGCATCTTGGTCGCTAGAGTAGATAGATACGTTACCTTCTTCGTCGATGTCAATCTTAACGCCTGTTTCAGCGATGATCTTATCGATGGTTTCTCCACCTTTACCGATGACAATCTTAATCTTGTCCACATCAATCTTGATAGTATCAATTTTCGGTGCAGTTGGCGCTAATTCTGGACGCACTTCTGGAATAGTAGCTTCGATCACATCAAGGATTTCAAAACGAGCTTTCTTGGCTTGAGCAAGAGCTTCCGTCAAGATTTCTGCAGTAATCCCTTGGATTTTGATATCCATCTGAAGGGCTGTAATACCATCACGAGTACCTGCAACCTTGAAGTCCATATCTCCAAAGTGGTCTTCCAAACCTTGGATATCTGTCAATACTGTATAGTTGTTACCATCTGAGATGAGACCCATAGCAATCCCTGCTACTGGCGCCTTGATTGGCACACCACCAGCCATAAGGGCAAGGGTGCCGGCACAGATAGAGGCTTGAGATGAAGAACCGTTTGATTCCAAGACCTCTGCTACTAGGCGGATAGCGTATGGGAATTCTTCCAAGCTAGGCAATACTTGAGCAAGGGCACGCTCACCGAGAGCACCGTGACCAATTTCACGACGACCAGGCGCACCGTAACGACCTGTTTCCCCTACAGAGTATTGTGGGAAGTTATAGTGGTGCATAAAGCGTTTCTTGTACTCTGGATCCAAACCATCGATGATTTGCGTTTCACCCATTGGCGCCAAAGTCAAGATAGAAAGAGCCTGAGTTTGTCCACGAGTAAAGAGACCTGAACCGTGCACACGGGGAACGAAGTCAACAACCGCATCCAAAGGACGGATTTCATCGACCTTACGACCATCAGGACGAACCTTGTCTTCTGTGATCAAACGGCGCACTTCTGCGTGTTCCATTTGTTCCAAGATTTCAGCTACATCACGCATGATACGGTCAAATTCTTCGTGGTCTGCATATTTTTCTTCGTAAACTGCTGTAACTTGGTCTTTGACTGCTTGAGTTGCAGCTTCACGCGCCAATTTTTCTTCTACTTGGACAGCTTTTTGAAGGTCGCTGTTGTAGGCTGCGATGATTTCAGCTTGCAATTCAGCATCTACATGAAGCAATTCTACTTCTGCTTTTTCTTTACCGACTGCTGCAACGATTTCTTCTTGGAAGGCAATCAATTCTTTAACAGCTTCGTGTCCTTTAAGAAGAGCTTCCAACATGATTTCTTCTGACAATTCTTTGGCACCAGACTCTACCATGTTGATAGCGTGCTTGGTACCAGCTACTGTCAATTCAAGAAGCGATTGCTCTGCTTGTTCTTGAGTTGGGTTGATGATGATCTCACCATCTACATAACCTACTTGTACCCCAGCGATTGGGCCGTCAAATGGAATATCTGAGATAGACAAGGCCAATGATGAACCAAACATGGCTGCCATTGGTGCAGATGCATTTTCATCGTAAGAAAGGACAGTATTGATAACTTGAACTTCATTACGGAAACCTTCCGCAAACATTGGACGGATCGGACGGTCAATCAAACGTGCTGTTAAAGTCGCATCTGTTGAAGGGCGTCCTTCACGCTTCATAAAGCCACCAGGAAACTTCCCAGCTGCGTACATTTTTTCTTCGTAGTTAACTTGGAGTGGGAAGAAATCCCCAGTTGCCATCTTCTTAGACATAACGGCCGCAGTCAAGACAGTTGACTCGCCATAACGCACCACAACAGAGCCATTTGCTTGCTTAGCAACCTGACCAGTCTCTACAATCAACTCACGACCCGCAAAAGTCGTTTGAAACACATGTTTTGTCATTTTAATCCCCTTTGGATTGATAAAATTATACGCCTTGCCTACAAAGATCAAGATATTTTGGACGGTTCGGCTTGCCGAACATTTCTGTAGAAAAATAGGAAGGTGACGTCGCACTCGATGAGTGCTAGGAAACTTATCTTTTTTCCTAAGAAATGAGGTCAAAATTCAATTATGAATCTTTTTGATATTTCACTGAAACAGTGCGGACGGGAGGTAAAATTATCCAGTGGATGATTTTAGAAATCCAAGTAATTTCACTATAGCGTGAAATATCTTTTAACACTCACTTCGTTCGTATTTTTTATAGACACCAATTTTCAGATTTTGCTTAAAAATTAATCGACTATTAAAAATCGTTAAAACCTAAATACCCTCATCTTTGTATCAAGTACGTACAGAGTCTATTTTATCATATTTTTCTTAAAAAGTACGGTCTTTTCTATAAAAAAGGAACCATTCTGCTATGAAAAGAAGAATGGTTTGCTTTTGATTATTTTAAGGTTGGTGATTGAACAAGGCATGGGTTGCTTGGTGGATGTACTGAGCAGTGTCTGCGTTGTTCATCGTGTAGAGATGCACGCCTGCTACGTCTTGCGTTACCAAGTCCACGATTTGGTCTACGGCATAGGCAAGTCCTGCTGCTCTGAGTGACTCAGGGTCATTCTCATACTTGTCCAAGATAGCCTTAAATTTACGTGGAAGATGGATATTCTCACAAGTCTTCAAAAGACGAAGCGCTTGGTTACGATTGAGGATTGGCATGATACCTGCATGAATGGGAACATCAATCCCTGCCAAGGTACATTTGTCTTGGAAATCGTAGAAACGCTCATTGTCAAAGAATAGCTGAGTGACAAGACTTGAACAGCCTGCATCCACTTTTCTCTTGAGATTTTGAATATCTGAAATTTGGTTTGGCGAATCCGGGTGCCCTTCTGGATAACAAGCTCCAATAATATCAAAGTGTGGCGCCTGCTCAGTGATAAACTCAATCAAGTCTGTGGCATAACGGAAATCCTTCTGTGGCTCAACACCTGGAATGATATCCCCACGCAAAGCCAAGATTTTCTGAACACCAACTTTATCCAAATCCGCAATGGTCTCAGCCACCTTGTCCTTAGTCAAATAGATAGCTGGCAAGTGAGCAATGGTTGGGATCTCCAAGTCATTTTGGATATAGTCTGCCAAACGAACCGTCGTCTCTTTGATATTAAATTTATTATTACTAGCAGTCACACTGATGAAGTGTGGTGCCAAGCCCTGCATGTCTTTCAGGGCTGCAATAATTTTGTCATTGCCTACTTCTGGGTTTGGAGGGAAAACTTCAAATGAGAGGGACGGTGTTTGACGTGACATATATATGAACCTTTTCTAGTTGATTTCTTACTGATCAACCGTGTAGGGAGAAATGTCTTTTCTTACAATTTCTCACGCGCAGCTTTCGCAGCGTCTACAAGGCGGATCAAGCTTTCTTTCGTTTCTGGGATACCACGTGTTTTTAAACCACAGTCAGGGTTGATCCATACTTTCTTGCTTGGTACTTTAGCAAGGATAGCTTCGATTGTGTGGTCGATTTCGCCTTCGTTAGGCACACGAGGAGAGTGGATATCGTAAACTCCAGGACCCACTTCTGTCTGGAAGTTTTGAGCTTTGAGTTCGTCCAAGATTTCAAGATTTGAACGGCTAGCTTCAAATGAGATAACGTCCGCATCCATGTTGTCGATAGCTGGGATGATATCTGTAAATTCTGAGTAACACATGTGAGTGTGGATTTGTGTATCTGGTGCTACTGTTGAGTGTACCAAGCGGAAGGCTGGAATAGCCCAGTCAAGGTAGTCTTCGTACCAGTCGCTACGACGGAGTGGCAATTTCTCACGAAGAGCAGCCTCGTCGATTTGGATGATTTTCACACCTGCAGCTTCAAGGTCAAGAACTTCATCCTTGATTGCAAGAGCGATTTGAAGAGTAGAATCCTTGATAGAGATGTCTTCACGTGGGAATGACCAGTTAAGGATAGTAACAGGTCCAGTCAACATACCTTTAACAGGTTTGTCAGTACGGCTTTGTGCGTAGCTAGACCATTTGACAGTGATTGGGTTGAGACGAGTCACATCACCCCAGATGATTGGTGGTTTAACCCCACGCATACCGTATGATTGTACCCAACCATTCTTAGAGAAGAGGTAACCTGACAAGTTTTGACCGAAGTACTCAACCATGTCATTACGCTCGAATTCACCGTGTACAAGTACGTCAAATCCTACTTCTTCTTGCCACTTGATCCATTCGTCGATGGTTTCAGCAAGGAAGGCATCGTATTCTTCTTGTGACAATTCACCCTTACGGAAGGCCAAACGCTTCGCACGAACTTCCTTAGTTTGAGGGAATGAACCGATGGTTGTTGTTGGAAGAGCTGGAAGTTTGAAGGCATCTTCTTGGATAGCTTCACGTTCAGCAAAGGCTGGCAAACGAGTGTAGTCTGCATCTGTCAATCCTGCGATACGAGCACGAAGTTCCGCATTTTCACCAACACGTTCAGTCGCAAAGAGTTCTTTGTTTGCTGCAAGAGCTTCTGCACCTTGACCGTTGCGGATAGCATCCAAGTCACGGATTTCATCCAATTTTTCAACTGCAAATGCAAAGTGGTTCAAGATAGCTGGTTCAAATTCTTCGTTAGCAGTTGTAAATGGCACATGAAGAAGTGAGCATGAGCTAGTCAAAACGATGTTTTCAGCTGGGATTTGCTCAAGAACAGCCAAGCTCTTTTCGTAGTTGTTACGCCAGATGTTCTTACCATTGACAATACCTGCATAGAGAGTCTTGTCAGCTGGGAAGCCACCTTTAACGAGTTCAAGAGTTTTCTTACCTTCAACAAAGTCAAGACCGATGGCATCTACTGGCAATTTCACAAGGTCAGCGTAGACGTCACGAACGTCACCGAAGTAAGTTTGAAGCAAGACTTCAAGACCTTTTTTATCAGCCAAGAGCTTGTTGTAGATGTTCAAGAAGAGGGCTTTTTCTTCTTCTGTCAAGTCTTTGACAAGAGCAGCTTCATCGAGTTGGATACGAGTCGCACCAAGTTCAGCCAATTTTGCAAAAACTTCTTGGTAAGCAGCTACAAAGCTATCTACGAAGTCTTCTGCTTTAACACCTTCTTCAAAGTCTGACAATTGAAGGAACGTGAATGGACCTACAAGCACAGGACGAGTGTTAAGGCCAAGTTCTTTAGCTTCTTGGAACTCATCAAAGATCTTGTGACCAGCCAATTTTACTTGAGTGTCTTTTTCAAATTTTGGAACGATGTAGTGGTAGTTGGTGTTGAACCATTTCTTCATTGGAAGGGCACGGACATCCCCTTTTTCTCCTTGGTAACCACGCCCCAAAGCAAAGTAGCGTTCAAGATCTGATAAGTCCAAGTTTTGAACAGATGCAGGAACTACGTTGAAAAGGAAAGCAGCATCAAGGAAGTTGTCATAGTGAGAAAAGTCATTTGATGGGATTTCAGTGATGCCTTTTTCTTTAACGATGTTCCAGTGTTTTGCACGCAATTCTTTCGCAGCAGCCAAGAGTTCTTCTTCTGAGATTTCTTTTCTAAAGTATTTTTCAGTTGTAAATTTTAATTCGCGGAATTCACCCAAACGAGGGAAACCGATAATTGTAGTTGACATGTTTTGTCCTCCAAAAATTGTTGTTGAAACTATCTTAACAGAAAAGAAAGCGTCTGTATAATTGTAAAAAATTAGGCTTTGATATAGTTTGAAACTATATCTCGATTTAAAAGACAAAAAAAGATTTGGAGAAGATTCCCCAAATCCTTTGGTAAATATAGATTGATAGCCTTTTAAGGTTGCTTTGTTCTGCGCAAAATAATTGTGAACTGACAACTACCTATGGCTTGTTATTAGAAAAGACTATAGGTTGATTTTTCTTTTGTAATTCTGATATTTCCCTGAAAAAGTGTGGACGGGAGGTAAAATTATCCAGTGGATGATTTTAGCAAACCAAGTCATTTCATCCCTATCAACCTTTTTCCTGTTCAAGTGGGACGACTGCTAGTGTCTTTCCTAAACTGGCTAAAACTTTTAAGACGGTATCTAACTGAGGGCTAGTCTTACCTGTTTCCATTCTAGCTATGACAGGCTGGCTCACTCCACTGAGTTCTTCTAGTTTTTTCTGACTGATACCTTGCTCATGTCTAGCTTCAATTAACTCACTCATGATAGCTACTCGCATATCACTTTCAAGGATTTCCTCCTTGGTAAAGAGTTGAGACCGAACATCCTTCCAGTTACTCCCAATGGCACTATTTTTCATTACTTAACCCTCTTTCTTTTAAGTCCTTCAGTTCACGCTTGGCTTTTTCAATTTCTCTCTTAGGAGTTTTCTGAGTCTTTTTGACAAAATGATGTAAAAGAACAAAACTCCCATCAAGCCAAGCTACAAATAAAATCCTATCTCGAAGAGGTCTTAGTTCCCATATCTCATCTTCTAAATGTTTCATATAGGGTTCACCAGCTCTAGTCCCATGCTGACTAAGCAACTCAATATAGTCGTTTAGTTTATTCAGTTTAATGCGGCTATCTTTACTTTTACGACAGGCCAATTCTTTCATATAATCCAAGACTGGCTCATTTCCATTTTTGTCCTTATAGAAGTAAATCGTGTGCACCAAGCAACCTCTTTCAATTTAATTATAACTTAAAAGTTATTAAAAGTAAATCCAAATATTTATAAAAAGAAGACCTCAGAATCATTCTAAAGGTCTCATTTTTATTATTCGAGAAAATTACGAAAAGAATTATAAATTGGAACTAATCCTTATTCTTACTCCAGCTCTATCCCCTTGTCACGGAGATTTGCCAGACACTCCTCATAGTAGGCATTGTCATGCTCACTATAGATAGGACTTTTTAGTTTTTCCTCTGCTAAGTCTTGATAAGGAGGACAGGTCTTCCCACGGTAGTTCTTGTCCAGCCACTCTGGACTGACCTTGTATCCACGACGAGCCATCTCCTCCATGATCAAGCGATGATAGGCATAAAGACGATAAGGCGAGTGGGTAAAGACATAGTCAACCGTCGCATGCTTTCTGCCCCAGCCATTGCCACGCAGGGCGCAACACTCTCGATGTTGCCCCAAGAGCTGAGGACGGGGAAGTTGTGAAATCAAAGCCTCATGCCAAAGTCTCATGGGAGTCTCCTTTCAGCAAGGTAGAATGTTGCAGATATGCATTTGGGTATCGTTCAAGCAAATCTCTCGTCTGAGCAATCAAGTCTTCTTTGGTGGCATGACCAGAGTGATAACGCTCCAGCAAAAACATATAGTCCTTACGCTCAGCATCAGTCGCTTTCTTTTTAAAATAGCCCCAAATATGCTGGAATGCGTTGCAAACCTGACCCCTGTGCTCTGGAATCTGGCAGGCACGGTCAATCATCTCTTGAACCTGACTCACTTCCACCACTTCTTGCTTGAGATACTGGCGAATGTCCTTGTAAATATTGCTGGAATGGCTCAAAACAAGGTATTTATTTTCCGCCCAGAGTTGCTGACAAAGGGCACGTTGGTTGTTATTATTCATATGTAACATTATACCATGATTGAGGCAAAAAATACCTTTTCTATTTCAAAGCACTTTTAACCTTTTTCTTGGTGATGATGCGGTCGTTTTTGTTGGCTAGGGATTTGAGTCTGGCTTCGAGCAGGATTTTTCGGCCTGCTTCGTTGCGGGTGTAGACGAGTTGGTAGTTGCCTATGTGTGGTGCGACGGCATTTTGGAAGAGCTGGGCATCTTCCTTACGTTTTTCAAAGAGGCTAGGCACAACGAAATACTTGGACTGACCTGCTGGTGCTTTTTGAGCGACTAAGAGGTAGCGTTGATTGTCCACTGGGGCAAAGAATTCTCCTAAGGCCTTGGAAAAGAGTTCCTTGTCTCGCATGCTTCCACCTTTTAGATAGGCAAAGACATTAAAGCTTTCCTTGTCCTCATCGACTTGCACGCGCGACTGGTCATCAGACAAATGCCCGGCAGTCACCATGGCTTTGCGAATAGCTTCACCGATCTGGCGCAAGCGTTTATAAGGGCTCTTGTAGCTGTAATAGCGAAAGGCTGTGATAGCTAGGAAGAGGACACAAAGAGCTGTCAACCATGGCAAGGCAAATAAGGTTAGCCGAACGACATAAGATAGGAGACTAATGGCAAATATCATTAAAGCGTAGCGAAGCCACTTTTCAGCATCCGCTAGGGCGAGTAGAGGGATTCGTTTGCTGTCGGTCGCAACTTCATTGACAATCTCAATCTTGTCAGCAACAATGAGAGATTTCTGCCATTTTTTACGAAGGGAGGCACGATCTTTGGATAGTTCCATGATTTGCTCGTTATAGTCTTCGAGTTTCTTTTTCTTAAATGGGAACTCAGGAAAGTTCAAGCGATCTAGACCCGTTTCAATGGTATCTTCCTTATAGGACAAGCCAAGGAAATGGTCCATACGGCGAGCAAGAGTTTGTAGGTCCTGATAAGGATTGAGGTCTTGTTCTTCTTGATTCTCATTAGAAAAGGCTGGATTTTTGTACGGTTTGATAGCTACTAGATGCCAGATATTACTGGTCTTATCTGGATGTCCTGGCCAGATACGGATGGCACGGCCCCGCATCTGATTACTAAGCATAAAGCTTCCGACAAAACTTCCGAGGATGAGAGAGTTGACGCAAGGCGCATCCCATCCTTCTCCCAAGAGAGACTTGGTTCCGACCAAGACCTGGATAGAACCACGTTGGAAGAGCTCGGTCACTGCTGCGACCATCCCCTTAAAGCTGGATGGAAAGCCTACTTGGAGATAGGCACCTTGATCGAGTTTTCCGATGGCAGAGAAGGTCAAGCTAGTGTTTGGGATGAGTGCTTGAAGTTCTTCCTTGACACTGGCAGGTATGATCACGACACTACCAGAAAGGACTGCTATAGGGACAGACAAGCCTTGTTTTTGTGCACTTCTGCGAATGGTTTCAAAGTAAGGGAGGACACCTAATTGCGTGATTGGTGCTTGGTCATCTCCCAGATAACTGGCAAAATCCTTACGGATATAGTCCGCCAAGACCAACTGTCTCAGATCCTGACCTAGACTGGCATACTCGGTTTCAAAGATAGATGCAATCCCAGCTAGTTTTCCTAGAGATTGGTTGAGGATTTGGTCATTGGCCTTGGATCTGACCAAGAAAACCTGACGTTTTTCAATCAGTCCTCTTGATTTCAGTTCTGCTTCTATCTTTTTCCTTGTCTCCTGCGTATCCTCATACCAGTCAGGAGTCTGATAGAGAAGGCCTTGCAAGAGAACTTCTAGCCAGTAGTAATTAAGAGCAGGCAAGCCTTCAGCTCCTAGTAAATCTTGTAGATGCTTGGGAATTTCCAGCTTTTGAGCCTGTAGATAAATGAGGAGCGCTGAGAGATACTTGGGATCCTCAAGGAGCATATCCGCAGAAATTTCCCCTTTGAGAACCTTGGAACTCCGAATCAACTCTTGGAAGTCAGGATCAACGACTAGTTGGCTGATATATTGCCACTTGGTGTCTTCAAACTCTTCCAAGCGCTTGTCCTCTTCCTTAGTCGGAAAACAGATATAGACAAAGTCCTGATGAGGGCAAAGAGTGTCTTCCTTGACCAGTTCTGGCACTGTGATTTCTTGGTCAATCTCGCCACACATCTGGAGATAGCGATCCCAGAGTTCTGGTTCACTGTCATAAGGCGGTGTCGCAGTGAGAGAGATGACTTGCAGTTGCTGGTAGTTTTTACGGAAGTCTTCTAAGCTTTTCCACCATTCATTTCTCAAGTGATGGCATTCGTCCAGACAGAAGGTTTCGACACCCCTCTCCTTGAGTCTAGAAAGCAGGTCAAAGCCTACAAAATCCTCAACCTCGCCGTTATCTTCTTGAGATTGTACCTGTTGCATAGCGCTGTGAAAGGCTTGATATGTGGCGATGGTGATTTGCTTCATGTCCTTGAGATTTTGAGACACGAGACTTGTGACCTGGTTCTCATCCTCTAAAAAGGCCTGGCGAATCCTATCCACCCATTGTTCCCGGATAGTAACCGTCGGTACCAAAACGAGGGCAGGCTTATCAAAGCGTGCAATCAACTCGATACCAATGGTTGTTTTCCCTGAACCAGGCGCTGCAACCAAGTGGACATGACCATCTGCTTGGTATTCTTGGAAATTGTCCAAGACCTGTTTTTGGTAATTGCGCCAAGTGCCATTAAACTTCAATCCTAACATGATTTTCCTCATTCTAAGCTGTCATTTTCTTATTCCCATTTTACCATACTTGAGACAAAGTCACACGAAGTATCCCATGTAGTCTTTCTCCCTAAAATATGGTATAGTAGAATCATACTACACAAGAGGAGTTTACATGTCACACGAGAAAAAAATGAAAGCTGTTTCTCCCCTTCTACAGCAAGCCATTCATATTTCCTCCATCGTCGGTGGAGTTGGTACTGTAATATTCTGCATCTGGGCCTATCAGGCTGGTATCTTGCACTCCAAGGAAACCCTATCTGCCTTTATCCAACAGGCGGGTATCTGGGGGCCACCGCTCTTTATCTTTTTACAGATTTTGCAGACGGTTGTTCCTATCATTCCAGGTGCTCTTACCTCCGTTGCAGGTGTCTTTATCTATGGTCACATCATCGGGACCATCTACAACTATATCGGTATTGTCATTGGTTGTGCCATTATCTTTTACTTGGTGCGTCTCTACGGAGCGCCCTTTGTCCAGTCCATGGTCAGCAAGCGCACCTATGACAAGTATATCGGTTGGCTGGATGAGGGCAATCGCTTTGATCGATTCTTTATCTTTATGATGATTTGGCCAGTTAGTCCAGCTGATTTTCTCTGTATGTTGGCAGCTCTGACCAAGATGAGCTTCAAGCGGTATATGACCATTATCATCCTGACCAAACCCTTTACCCTGGTCGTTTACACTTATGGCTTGACCTACATCATCGATTACTTTTGGCAGATGTTTGGCTAATAGACAAAAAACTCAAGGATTCATCCTTGAGTTTTTCTTTGTTAGGCTTCTTTTTTCAATAAGAGGGAAACAATGACTGATGTAGCAATCATCCATGCTCCTAGAATGATGAAGGTCATTCGACCATCTGTAGTCACCAAGCTAATCCCTGAAAGAACGAAGGGTGTTAATGATGCTCCAAAAGAACATCCCAAAACAGCATAGGAAGTTGCTTTGTTGAGGAGTTTTGCAGGAATTCGTTCAGATATCAACTGAAAGACTGTCGTCAGAGCGATGCTGTAGGCAAAGCCTCCCAGAATAGAACCTGCAACCACCACCCAGAGTGAAGGGGAAAGAGCAATGATGATTTGCCCGATACCAAAAGTGACACCAGCGACCAATAGAAGTCTTTCCTTGAAGGTCGAAATCAGGAAAGAAAAACTGATTCCAGCTAGAATCCCAATCAACTGCATGGCACTAAGTACCAAACTGGACAACTGAGCATCTCCAAATCCTGCCTCAATCATGAGACTAGGGATACGGAAGGTGATGGCCGTATTGGTACATACAATCACTGCGGCTGCAATAGCAAGGAAGAAAATCAATTGGAGCATGGAACGAGTCAGTTTCGCTGCTTCTTCTGTCTGTTGCTTGGATTCGTGAATTTCTTCCTTGTTGTAAGGGACAAAGAGAAGGAAGAGTACGAGAACTACTAGACCAGCGGCATAGGCTAGGAAGGTTGCTGTCCAGCCAAAGGCTAAGAGCTGACCGACTGCCAGCGTCAAGATAGAGGCTCCTACGACTTCGGCAGATCCACGAAAACCAAGCATCTGGATACGAGTTTTGCCGTGGTAACGTTCACTGATGATTGAGATGGCCTTGGCATTGAGCATCCCAACTCCAAGTCCAAATAGCAAGCGTGTCGCAAAGACAAAGTAATACCCCTGATACCAGAAAGGTGCTGTTCCGCTGATGGATAAAATCAAGAGTCCCAAGGTCAACTGGAGGCGTTCAGGAAAAATACGCTCTAAAACTCCGTTCAATAAAAGCATGGCCATAATCCCAAAGGATGGGAGGCTGACCAAGAGTTCGACCTGACCAGTTGAATAGCCCTGATAATAGTCAAACATGGCAGGTAGGGCACTCGAAATTGAAAACGATGTGATCAATACTAACGATAGGGAGAGTATGCTCACTTTTTCCAAAAATTGTTTCATCTTTTCCTCATTCATTGTTCATTTTTCATATTAGTAAAAAGGTCCTTTCCTATCATACACTCTTTAGCCAAAATTGGCAAGCGACTGAGCACCAAGACCAAAAGAAAAAGCGGGGCATCAAGAGCTGTGAAGTCTTGATGACATCCCACTTTTTTATGTGTTTTATCCAGTTATGTGACTTAGATTTTCAAGAATCGACGCATTGAGATTCCTGAACCTAGTGAACCGATACAGATTCCGATGAGGAACAAGAGACCGATCATCAATGGAATAAAGGTATTCGGTGTAATCAAAGATAGGTTTTGACCAACCAAGGATGGGTTGACAGATTGGAACACTCGGTTATAGATAAAGTAAACCAATGCTGATGGGAGAGCTGCTCCCAACAATCCGATAAAGGCACCTTCTAGCAAGAATGGGCCACGGATATAACCGTTCTTGGCACCAACCAAACGCATGATTTGGATTTCACGACTACGTGAAATAATAGTAATACGGATGGTATTTGAAATCAAGAAGACTGCGATAAAGATCAAGAGTCCTGCGATGACCAATCCCCATACACGGATGAAGGAAGCCAACTTGAAGAGACGTTCGGTATTGGCACCACCGTCTTGAACTTCAGAGACACCTTCAATCTTCTTAGCTTCTTCAGCTACAGGTTTTACATCACTTGGTGAATTGGTATCTACGATGTAGGCATCATGAAGAGGGTTTGCATCTCCTTCAAATACCTTCCACTCGTCACCCATAGTTTCAGTCAGCTTTTGGTACTGCTCTTCTTTACTTGAGAAGGTTACATTTTTAACGGCTGGCAGAGCTTTAAGGGCGTTATAGACCTTGTGGTAGTCATTGTTCGTGACTGTTTGGCCTTCTTTTACAATGGTTTCACTGTTGTCTTCAACATCTTTACGAACATAAACCATGACGCGGACGTTGTTCTCAATATCAGTTGCTAATTTCGCAGTATTGAAGATAACTGAAGCAAAGATAGCAACCAAGGTCAAGGTAATCATTACTGAACTGACAGCAGCAATGGTCATCCATCCATTACGCTTTAAACTTTTTAAAGCTTCGAACAGATGGCGGAAAAATCTACTAATCATCGTATCCGTACTCTCCTTTCGCTTCATCACGTACCACGCGACCATTCTCGATGGCAATAACGCGGTGGCGCAAGGTATTTACGATTTGGCTGTTGTGGGTCGCCATCAAAACAGTTGTCCCTTGAAGATTGATACGTTCCAAGAGGTTCATGATTTCCCATGAGTTATCTGGGTCCAAGTTTCCTGTTGGTTCGTCGGCAATCAAAACCTTAGGATTGTTTACGATAGCACGCGCAATGGCGATACGTTGTTGCTCACCACCTGAAAGTTCATTTGGGAATGAACGAACCTTGTGCTTCAAACCGACAAGGTCCAAGACTTCCATAACACGTTTTTTGATGTTACGACGACTTTCACCAACAACCTCCATGGCGTAAGCAATGTTCTCATAAACGGTTTTCTTTGGCAAAAGTTTGTAATCCTGAAAGACTACTCCAACGTTTCTACGCAAGAACGGAATATCTTTCTTTTTAATCTTAACCAGGTTATAACCTGCAACTTGCAAGCTTCCTTTGTCGATTTTGACCTCACGATACAAGGCACGGATAAAAGTTGATTTACCAGCACCTGAAGGTCCTACGATGTAGGCAAATTCTCCTGCATCGATATTTACAGTGATGCCACGTAGGGCTGTTGTCCCGTTGTCGTATTTTTTGACAACATCTCTCATTTCAATGATTGACATGTGACTTCCTTTCTTTTAACTAATACGCCATTTCAGATAAGCGTCGATGAAACCATCTAGGTCTCCATCCATTACCTTATCTACTTGCGCTACTTCAAAGTTGGTACGATGGTCTTTTACCATTGTATAAGGCGTAAATACATAGGAGCGGATTTGGCTTCCCCATGTAATTTCCTTTTTCTCACCCTTGAGCGAGTCTACCTCAGCAGCTTTCTTTTCCTGCTCCATCTGGTAGAGTTTTGCCTGAAGCATCTTCATAGCACGGTCGCGGTTTCCGTACTGAGTACGATCGACGGTTGATGCTACGACGATCCCTGTCGGAATGTGAGTCAAGCGGACACCTGTTGAAACCTTGTTGACGTTTTGTCCACCTGCTCCACCTGAACGGAAGGTATCCATCTTGATATCATCCTCACGGATGTCAACTTCGATGGTATCATCCAACTCTGGCATAACTTCTACAGAAGTAAATGAGGTGTGGCGACGTTTAGCAGAGTCAAATGGTGAGATACGGACCAAACGGTGAACTCCCATCTCTGACTTGAGAAGACCATAAGCATTTGGTCCTTCAAAAGACAAGGTTACTGACTTGATTCCTGCCTCATCACCTGCTTGGTAGTCTAAGACCTCAACCTTGAAGCCTTTGGCATTTCCATAGCGAGTATACATACGAAGGAGCATATCGCCCCAGTCTTGAGCCTCTGTCCCCCCAGAACCTGGATGGATTTCAAGGATGGCATTGTTGTGATCGTAGGGCTCTGACAAGAGAAGGGTCATTTCGTAGCTAGTCATCATCTGATCTAACTCAGAGAGTTTTTCAACCAACTCATCCTTAACGGATTCATCCTCTGCCAAAAAGTCTAGTAAAATCTCAACTTCATCCTGCAACTCATCCATCTTGTGGAAGGTATTATAGGTATTTTTGAGTTCGTTTAATTCTTGCGACGTTTTTTGGGCCGCAATATTATCGTTCCAAAAATCAGGTTCTGTCATTTTGTTTTCCAAAATGGCAATCTCTTCCTCTAAGCCTTCGAGGTCAAAGAGACCCCCTGAAAGAAGCTAATTTTTCACGATTTGCGTCAATTTTTTGACGAATTTCTGAAATGTCCATACATACTCCTTTTTTTGCATCTTATTATTATACCACAATTTTTTTTTTTTATCTAATAGGTGTTTTGCTAATTTAGTATCAATATATTTCTGCAAGACATCTACTCGCCTGATTTCTAGCAAAATTTTAAAAACCTCACAAGAAATTTCTTATGAGATTTCGTAAATTTATACTACTTTTTACAAGTTAACAGTCAGCACTTGACCGTCTTTTACGACTTGCTCACCAGCGATATAGACATCATCAACATCACTGGATTTGACGGCATAAACGAGATGAGAAAGCATATTTTCTTGAGGTTGAAGGTGGATTTTGCCTTGGGGTTGGATGACGAGAAAATCAGCCTGTTTGCCGACTTCTAGACTACCAATCTCATCTTCCATTCCTAACACCTTAGCACCCTCGATTGTCAATGCCTTGAGGGCAGTTTCGATTGGAAATTGGCTGGCATCGCCACTCTTCATCTTCTGTAAGAGTGCTGCAGTCCGCCCTTCCTCAAACATATCCAGGTTATTGTTAGAAGCAACTGAGTCCGTCGCAATACCGACCGGTACTCCTGCCTGTTGAAGTTGGACGACTGGTGCAATCCCTGAGGCTAATTTGAGGTTGCTGATAGGATTGTGGGCGATAGCAACTTGCGAATCTGCCAAGCGGGCAATCTCTGCTTCATTTAACTCCACACCATGGGCAAAGACAGCTTTATGGTCTAAATAGCCAAGCTCATCTAGAAAGGCTAATGGGCGTTTGCCATAGCGTTTCAGGATAATCCCTGACTCTTCCTGTGTTTCTGCAACATGGATATGAAGAGGAATGTTTTCTTCTTTTGCTAGCTCAAGACTTGCCTCCAACAAATCTCGACTACAACTGTAGGGCGAATGAGGAGCCACCATCACCTTGAAATTTGGGTCTTGATATCCTTTGATTGTCTCGATAAGAGCTCGAGTTCTGGCTATAGTTTCAGCCGTCGTCTCTAAATCTGAAGAAAAGAGGGTTGGAGAAAAATAGCAACGCATCTTGGATGCCTTGACTGCCTCATAAATTTCAGCTATATCCACTCCATTAGGATTGTACATATCATTGAAAGTTGTCGTTCCTGACTGGAGCATCTCTGTTAGCGCCTCTTTGACAGCCTTTGTAGTCATCTTTGGTGTGAATTCTGCTTCTGCTGGCCAGATATAGTCCTCCAGCCATTCGTGGAGATTGCTATCATCACGAATCCCTCTCAAGCCTGTCATGGCAGAATGGGTATGGCAGTTGACCAAGCCAGGCATAATCCAGGCACCCTGATAGTCTATGATTTGATCTGCTTGTTTAAGAATCTCTTGATTTTCCTGACCGACATAGACGATTTGGGATTCTTTGACAGCTAAAATCCCATCTAGATAGACGTGGAAATCTTGGTCACAAGTCACGATATTTACATGCTGAAAGACTTTCATCCCTAGGCTCCTTTTCTATATAAGTATTCATACGGGATAATTTTTCTAGCTATTGTAACAAAAAAGTCACCCGAAGGCAACTTTTCTTGTTGTTTATGGGGTTTAAAGTAAGAAAGTAATTGTTTCATGAGTCCCTTCTATTTCAACATGAAGAGAGTGTGACAAAAGCCCTAGCCTCTCAATTGTCTTTGGATTGTCGAGAAAGACGCAGTGGTTGAGTGGGCTCTACTACGCTGATTTCATCAGCTTTTACAGCCCTACTCAACTGTGCGGAGGTGGGACGACGAAATCGAATTCTATCGGATTAACGATTTCTGTCCCACTCTCTCTTTTTACTTGTTCAAATATGGAAGCAGGTATCCATAACCAGCCTCTTCCATTTCATCCTTAGCAATGAATCGTAAAGAGGCAGAATTGATACAATAGCGTAAACCACCTAGTTCCTGAGGTCCGTCTGTAAAGACATGTCCCAAGTGAGCATTCCCTGAACGTGAACGGACTTCGATTCGCTCCATACCGTGACTCAAGTCTTGGTAGTAATGAATGAGTTCCTTGGAAATAGGACGGCTAAAACTTGGCCAACCACAGCCTGAGGCAAACTTATCCTTGGCAAAGAAGAGGGGCTCACCAGTCGTGATATCGACATAAATTCCTTCCTCAAAAGTTTGGTCATAAGCATTGCTAAAAGGAGCTTCCGTCGCAGCCTCTTGGGTAACTCGGTAGGACTCTTCTGATAAACTTTCTCGTAAAACTGCCTGACTCGGTTTTTCATAGTTGGCGGCATCTATCAGTGGTTTCTCCGCATCTCTCACATCAATGTGGCAATAGCCACCAGGATTTTTTTTGAGATAGTCTTGGTGATAGTCTTCAGCTAAGATATAGTGGCGAAGCTTCTCCACTTCCACTGCTATTTTACGACCGATGAGGAGTTCTTGTTCGCGAACTACTGTATTGATCGTTGGTAGATCAGCTTCTTCTAGGTAATAAATCCCTGTGCGATATTGACGACCACGGTCATTCCCTTGTTGGTTGACAGATAGAGGATCAATGACTCGGAAATAATAGAGTAAAATCTCACGGAGCGAGACCACCTTTTCGTCGTAGACGACTTGCACAGTCTCAGCATGATCTGTTTCTTTGATTAATTGATAATTGGTAGTTTCAACTTGACCATTGGCATAACCAACGGTTGTTTCAAGTACTCCAGAAATACGGGAAAAGTATTCCTCTAAGCCCCAAAAACAACCACCTGCTAGATATATTTCTGCCATCTCACACCTCCTCGACCAAGAACGGTCGTCAAATTCTGGAAAGAGTTTACTTCCCTTCTTTCATTTTCAAAAAAAGGACAGGAAGCCCTCTAATAGAGAGTTTCCCAATCCTATTGTTCTGTTTATTTTGCTTCGACGCGAACGCCTTGTGTATCTACTTGCAAATCATGAAGCTTGCCTTTGAAAGGTTGCTTTTCAAGCTCAGCCTTAATCTTAGGCATCTTGTCAGGATCAGCCAAGACCATAACAGTCGGACCAGCACCAGACAGATAGGTCGCATAAGCACCATTTCTCTTGGCAACTTTCTTGATCGTCGCAAATTCTCTCACCAGTTCTTGACGGTAACGCTCATGGAAAAGGTCACTCTCGATAGCCTGGCCTGCTTTGACCATATCTCCAGTCAGTAGGGATGCGATAGCCACATTGGCGATAGAACTTGCCGCAACAGCTTCTTTATAAGAAAGTTTCTTAGGCAAGACACCACGACTATCGCGAGTTCGCAATTCATAGTTTGGAATGTAAGCTAGAAAGGCACACTCTGGGAAAGGCGCCACAACAGCTGAAACTTGACCTTCTACCGAACTAGCAATGACGAGATTTCCATAGATAGCTGGTGCAACATTATCAGGATGCCCTTCAATCTTGGTCGCCAATTGTAATTTTTCATGTTTGCTTAGTTTCAAGTTTCCGAGTTGATTTGCCAGTTCAATCCCAGCAACGATGACTGAACTAGAAGAACCTAGTCCACGCGCAAGCGGGATATCACTGACCATCTTCAGACGTCTAGGTTGGAGGTCTGGAACAATTTGTAGAGCAATCTTCAGCAAAAGATTACGTTCATCACGTGGAATCCATTTGCCTAATTGGTGCTCAATCATCCATTCTTCACGTTCCTCACAAACCTGAATTTCTAGATACTTAGTTACAGCTACACCAACCGAGTCAAAGCCAGGACCCACATTGGCACTTGTAGCAGGTACAATAATCTTCATCTTAGTCTCCTAAAACCTTGAAGGTGTTGAGAAGTTCAAACTCGGCTACACCCTTCAAAGCTGCTGTAATATTTTCAAGTTGCGCCTTGTTGATTTTATGAGTGATGATGACAACACGAGCCTTGCCTTCTTGCTTACCATCTTGAAGGATTTGCTTGAAGGAAATATCTTCTGCGTTAAAGAGCTCAGCCAATTTCAAGACTTGTCCTTTTGAGTCTGGAGCCAAGGTTGAGAAATAGTAGTTAGCTTTGACATCTTCTGGCTTAGCCAAGACTACTGGACGGCTGTATTCATTAAAGGCTTTTCCAATTGTTCCATCATTCAGACGACGAACGATACGGGCAATATCAGCCACAACACTTGTTGCAGTTGGTTTTTGACCAGCACCTGGTCCATAGTACATAGACTCGCCGATACCGATAGACTCCACAAATACCGCATTCATAACACCATTAACACTTGCAAGTGGGTGTTCTTTAGGAAGGAAGGTTGGCGTAACCTCAGCAGCAATCCCAGAAGCTGTTTCTTCGATAGAACCAACTAGTTTTACAACATAACCAAGCTCTTGAGCTACTGCTACATCTTCTGGAGTGATGTTGCGAATTCCTTGGTGACCCACATCTTCAAACTTGACATTCATTCCAAAGGCGAACTGACTGAGGATGACCATCTTGTAAGCCGCATCAATCCCATCAACGTCATTGGTAGGGTCGCTTTCAGCAAAGCCAAGTCGTTGGGCTTCTGCCAAAGCATCTTCATAAGACCAACCTTCTGTTACCATTTTGGTCATCATAAAGTTAGATGTTCCGTTGACAACACCAAGAACACGTGTGATTTTGTCTGATGCTAATGAGTTAACCAAAGTACGAAGAATTGGGATTCCTCCTGCAACTGCTGCTTCATAGTATAAGGCAACATTGTGAGCTTTGGCTACCTCAAGCAATTCTGCACCATGGACTGCCAAAAGATCCTTGTTAGCTGTCACGACGTGTTTCCCTGCTTCTAAAGCACGAGTGATAAATGTTTTAGCAGGTTCGATACGCCCCATCAACTCAACAACGATCGTGATGTCTTTGTCTGACAAAATTTCATCGATATTTGTTACAAAATTAAAATCATTTCCTGCTTCAAGCAAGCGGGCTTTCTCTTGATCGTCTTTGACCAAAACTTTAGCTACTTCAATTTCTGACTGAGCTGCTTGAACAATTTTTTCTTTATTTTCCTTTAGCAAGAATGGCACACCACTGGCTACTGTACCAAATCCAAGTAAAGCAATCTTAACTGACATGTTTGTCTCCTCGAAATTTTCTAATAGTCCTATTATACCAAAATTGTGTGAAAATTCCTACCATTCTAAACTAAAAATAGGAGCACCAAATCACAAAAAGAGGGCTGGGACAAAAGTCCTAGCCTCTCAATTGCCTTTGGATTGTCGAGCAAGACGCAGTGGTTGAGTGGGCTCTAACTACGCTGATTTCATCAGCTTTTACAGCCCTACTCAACTGTGCGGAGGTGGGACGACGAAATCAAATTCTAACGAATTACCGATTTCTGTCCCACTCTCTCTATTTTCAATCTATTTCACAAAAGCCAATTCCTTGTCACTAGACAAGTCTTCTCGATAATTGAAACCCGCAAAGTTGAGCTTTTTAATCTCTTCAACCGAAGTTACCTGACCTTCCATCAAGGCTGTCAAAAAGGCTCCTCGGGCTTTTTTAGAAATGGTTGAGTGGATTTTTAGTTTTCCATCTCTTTCTTCCATAAACTTGAAGGTCACCATTTTCTCACGGATTTTTTTAGGAAAGACAGTTTCAAACTCTGAAGACAAGAGAGAAAAGATTAGTTCTTCACCCTTCATTGACTCCTCATAGGCCACCTGCCAGTGATTTTTTAGGCTTTTCCCAGCAACTTTAAGCTTCATCAAAAAGTCCAGTCTGTGAGGCGCAATCGGTTCAAAGGCTGGAATCACACCATAGAGAGCTGACGTTATCATGAGGTGTTTCTCCAGAAAGGTTTGCTCCTCCTTGGTGAGATCGTTTCGTTTGATGTTGCGATACATGAGTCCATCAAAGAGGTGCAAGGCTGGATAGTTTGTCGCAGTTTCATTTTTCAAGGCCTGGATATGGTCATACTCCTCTTGCGCTTTTCCGGCAGATATTTTGTAAAAACTCTCCAGCTCTTGGGCAGAGTATGTCGCCAATTCATCCAGCACTGCCTGACTTTCAGGACACAAGGGTTTAGCCTCTAAACTAGGGATTTCGGTGTTCATTTCTTTTGCGGTTGGGATTAGAATTTTCATAGTGTTAGTGTAGCATATTTTTTTAGGACTACCAAGGATTTGAGCTTAAAAGAGAGTGGGACAGAAATCGGTAATTCGTTAGAATTCGATTTCGTTGTCCCACCTCCGCACAGTTGAGTAGGGCTATAAAAGCTGATGAAATCAGCGTAATATAACCCACTCAACCACTGCGTCTTGCTCGACAATCCAAAGACAATTGAGAGGCTAGGACTTTTGTCCCAGCCTCTTCTTTCCTTATTTTGGCAATCCTAACCAGATTGCAAAGAGAACTAGTGCTGTCCCAAGGCAGCTTGCCAAGATAGATGACAGATTAAACTTTTTCTCCTTTAGATGAGAAAATCCTATCTTCAAAGCGAAAAGACCAAGCAACATCGAACCAATCATCAGATAAAACCCCATTTGACTGTCCTCCATTTATTATTCTTTCATTTATTATCACAAATTTCAAACAAGAGTGCAAGAAAAACGAGGTTGTTTCCTTAAGCTTAAAGGATGTACCCTGATCTGGGATACAAGGCCTATATGATAATCCCTTCCAAATGATCCAATTCGTGTTGACAAATCTGAGCCGGAAAACCTGTCAGGGTAATGGTCTGCTCTTGCCAATGGATATCTCTGTAGCTTACTGTAATTTTCTCATACCTAGTTGTCGGTCTTACACCCGTCAAAGACAAACAACCTTCCTCTGTCTCGTATGATCCTTCAAAAGATTGGAGAACTGGATTAAACATAACCATGGGAATCATTCCGATATTAAAAATAATGACGCGTTTTTGTACCCCAATCATATTGGCCGCTAGTCCAACACAGGTTTCTCGGTTAGCCTGTAGGGTATCCTGCAAATCCTTTACTAGGGGTAAATCTTCCTGACTAGCAGGCTGGGATACCTGCGACAAAAACAAGATATCTTTGACAATTTTCTTTTCCAACTACTATTCCTCCATCTTTTTCTCAACTTGATTATAGCATAAAATCTATCTCTGTTTACCATATATAAAAGCAAAAAAGCCATCCAAAGATGACTTTTCAATGTTTAAATAGCGTTTTTATCTTTTCCAAGTGCTCGTTGAACTGCTTTGACAATTTCAACAAGGACTACAATCATAAGTGCTCCTACAGCGACCACCATCCATTGAGTCAAGCTCAAGTTTGAAACGTGGAAGAGATTATTAAATCCAGGAACCAAAATTGTCACCACAAAGAGGACGAAGGCAACTGGGATAGACCAGTTAAAGGTCTTGTTGGTAAAGAGTCCCACTTTAAAGATTGATTGGTAAACTGACTTAACGTTAAAGGCATGGAGCAATTGGATCAAACCGAGAGTTGCAAAAGCCATGGTAAGGGCATCCGCATGGATTTCAGTATGACCTTGGTGCTCTGGGAAGAGAAGAGCCCAACCATAAACACCCAAAACTAGCATCGTTTGGAAGATCCCTTGATAAATGATTGCTCCGAAGACACCACCATCAAAGAAGTTAGACTTACGCCCACGAGGTTTGTGGGTCATAACGCCTGGCTCAGCTGGTTCCACACCAAGGGCGATGGCTGGTAGCGTATCTGTTACCAGGTTAATCCAGAGAAGATGCACTGGTTGAAGCACATCCCAACCTAACAATGTTGCAAAGAAGATGGTGAAAACTTCAGCCATATTAGCAGACAAGAGGTATTGGATGGATTTTTGGATATTTGAGAAGACCTTACGTCCTTCTTCTACCGCTACGATAATGGTTGCAAAGTTATCATCAGCAAGGACCATATCAGAAGCTCCTTTAGAGACTTCTGTACCAGTAATCCCCATACCGATACCGATGTCAGCTGTCTTAAGTGAAGGCGCATCGTTAACTCCATCACCTGTCATGGCAACAACTTTACCTTCATTTTGCCATGCTTTCACGATACGAACCTTGTGCTCAGGAGATACACGCGCGTAGACAGAGTATTGCTTGAAGACTTTTTGGAATTCTTCATCAGTGAGTTCATTCAATTCAGCACCAGTGAAGACATGGTCTTCTGTATCATTTGGATCGATGATACCGAGACGTTTAGCAATAGCTTCAGCCGTATCTTGGTGGTCACCTGTGATCATGATTGGACGGATACCTGCTTCTTTAGCGACACGAACAGCTTCTGCAGCTTCTGGGCGCTCAGGGTCAATCATTCCGATCAAACCAGAGAAGATGAGGTCAGACTCAACAATTTCAGATTCCAAGGTTGGGATTTCGTTGCTTGTCTTATAAGCCATCATCAAGACACGAAGGGCTTGTTTAGCCAAGTCTTTGTTGGTAGCAAGGATAGCTTGTTTATCTTCTTCTGTGATTGGGCGAACTTCCCCATTGACTTCAATACGAGTCACGCGCTTGAGCAGTTGGTCAGGCGCACCCTTGACAGCGATAAAGTAAGAACCGTCTGCTTCCTTATGAATGGTAGACATGAGTTTACGGTCTGAGTCAAATGGCAATTCAGCTACACGTGGCTCATCCTTCAAGACTTCACGAACATCAAAGTTGTGGTCCAAACCAAACTGTACAAGAGCTGTCTCCGTTGGATCCCCGATCAGCTTGCCAGATGGGTCCACCTTGGTGTCATTGGCAAAGTTCATGATACGTAGGGTATTGTTGTCAGCAGCAATCTCAGTTGCAGCACTTTGCAATTGACCGTTGGTATAAACTTTTTCAACCGTCATTTGGTTCATGGTCAAAGTACCTGTTTTATCAGATGCAATGATTTCTGTTGAACCGAGAGTCTCAACCGCTGGCAATTTACGGACGATTGAATTCCGTTTGGCAAGGGTTGTAGTTCCCAATGATAGAACGATGGTTACAATGGCAGGAAGTCCTTCTGGAATAGCCGCAACCGCAAGAGCAACCGCCACCATCAAGCCTTCTAATGGATGTTCACCACGAACGAATACACCAACCAAGAAGGTAATCACTGCAATCACAATAATCAAGTAAGTCAAGACCTTAGATAATTGTTCCAAGCTTTGCTTCAATGGTGTTTCAGTTTCGTCTGCGTTGGCTAACATATCCGCAATCTTACCAACTTCAGTATACATACCAGTATTGGTTACGACACCGATACCACGACCGTAAGTTACATTTGAGTTTTGGTAACCCATGTTAACACGATCCCCGATACCAGCATCTGCTTCAACAAGTCCTGTCACATCTTTTTCAACTGGGACAGACTCCCCTGTAAGAGCTGCTTCTTCGATTTTAAGAGACGCCGCTTCAAGCAAACGCATGTCGGCAGGCACTACATCTCCCGCTTCAAGCAAGACGATATCTCCGGGTACCAATTCTTTTGAGTCAATCTCAATAACATGACCATCACGACGAACACGTGCCATCGGGCTAGACATATTTTTCAGAGCTTCAATGGCTGCTTCTGCTTGCCCTTCTTGGTAAACCCCAAAGGCAGCATTCAAGACAACAACGGCCAAGATGATAATGGCATCCGTTAGACCGTCCATTCCTTCTGTAATCACAGAAAGTGCCGCTGCCGCAAGCAAGATGATAATCATCAAATCCTTAAATTGATCAAGGAATTTAGCTAGTAGGCTACGTTTCTCTCCCTCTTCCAACTCATTACGACCATAAGTCGCTAGTCGTTCTTGAGCTTGAGCAGTTGACAAACCTTCGATAGATGAGTCCAAGTTCTTTAGGACTTCTTCTGAGGTCTGTGTGTAAAACAAGTCTTTATTTTGTTCTTTTGACAAAACAGTCTCCTCCTTTTTGGCCTCTTTTTACAAAAAAAGAGACCTGTTTTTAAAAAAACAAGTCTCGCTGTTTAATATAGTGCCGGAAATAATTCGTAATGACGACACTATCGCGGTTTCCCGCCAGCTACTCCCTTGAGTAGTTCTATTATATCAGAATTTCAAAAGTTTTCAAGTTTTGAAGTGTATTTAACTTACTTCCCACATTTGAATTTTCCTTGGAAAACCAGTATAATGAAAGAATACTAAAATGCTAGAAGGGGAGTTAGATGAATCAATCGGTTTCAAACTTAAAATTGGCTGAGCGCGGTGCCATTATCAGCATCTTGACCTATCTATTCTTGTCTGCAGCTAAGCTAGCGACCGGACACCTCCTCCATTCATCCAGCTTGGTAGCCGATGGTTTTAACAACGTTTCAGATATCGTTGGAAACGTGGCCCTCCTCATCGGGATTCGTTTGGCTCGCCAACCGGCAGATAGAGATCATCGCTTCGGTCACTGGAAAATAGAGGATTTGGCAAGTCTCATCACTTCCATCATCATGTTTTACGTTGGCTTTGATGTTCTACGTGACACCATTCAAAAGATACTCAGCCGAGAGCAAACGGTCATTGACCCACTTGGGGCGACTCTAGGAGTCATCTCTGCTATCATCATGTTTGCCGTTTATCTCTACAATACCCATCTGAGTAAGCAGTCTAAGTCCAAGGCCCTCAAGGCTGCAGCTAAGGACAATCTGTCAGATGCCGTGACATCTCTTGGAACTTCTATTGCTATCCTGGCTAGTAGCTTCAACTATCCAATAGTGGATAAGTTGGTTGCGATTATCATTACCTTCTTTATTCTTAAAACTGCTTATGATATCTTTATCGAGTCATCCTTCAGCCTTTCTGATGGTTTTGATGAACACTTGCTAGAAGATTACCAAAAGGCTATCATGGAAATTCCTAAGATTAGCAAGGTCAAATCACAACGAGGTCGTACTTACGGAAGCAACATTTATCTGGACATTACTCTGGAAATGAACCCAGATCTCTCTGTTTTTGAAAGTCACGAAATTGCGGATCAGGTCGAATCCATGTTATCAGAACGCTTTGGTGTCTTTGATACAGACATTCATATTGAACCAGCACCAATCCCTGAGGATGAAATTCTAGATAATGTCTATAAAAAATTGCTCATGAGAGAGCAACTGATTGACCAAGGAAATCAACTGGAGGAATTACTTGCAGAAGACTTCATTTATATTCGCCAGGACGGACAAGAACTGGATAAGGGAGCCTATACGGCTGAAAAAGAATTGACCTCTGCCATTAAAGAGCTTCATTTGACTTCTATCAGTCAAAAGACTAAACTCATCCGCTACCAAGTCGGTGATACCATTCATACCAGCATCTGGCGCCGCCACGAAACTTGGCAAAATATTTTCCATCAGGAAACAAAAATAGAAAAAGACTAAAGCAAAACTCCCAACTTTCTCAGTTGGGAGTTTTTCTATATTCTTATTTTGCAACGCTCTTAGCAAGAACGAAGTTTCCTAGTGTAGCTGAACCATTGCCAGCAACAGCTGGAGTCACGATATAGTCACGTACATCTGGAACTGGTAGGTAGCCATTGAGTAGGGCTGTGAATTTCTCACGTACACGGTCAAGCATATGTTGTTGAGCCATAACCCCACCACCAAAGACGATAACATCTGGACGGAAAGTTACAGTCGCATTCACTGCAGCTTGAGCAATATAGTAGGCTTGAACATCCCAGACAGAGTTGTTGAGTTCAATGTTTTCCCCACGAACACCTGTACGAGCTTCCAAACTTGGACCAGCTGCATAACCTTCCAAACATCCATTATGGAAAGGACAAACACCTTTAAATTCTTTTTCAATATCCATTGGGTGTCTAGCCACATAATAATGACCCATCTCAGGGTGACCAACACCGCCAATAAACTCGCCACGTTGGATAACACCTGCACCGATACCTGTACCGATAGTGTAATAAACTAAGTTTTCGATACGACCGCCGGCATTATTACGAGCAACCACCTCACCGTAGGCAGAACTGTTTACGTCTGTCGTAAAATACATAGGCACGTTTAGAGCGCGACGAAGAGCACCAAGCAAGTCTACATTTGCCCAGTTAGGTTTTGGAGTTGTTGTGATAAATCCGTAAGTTTTTGAGTTTTTATCGATATCGATTGGACCAAATGAACCAATGGCAAGTCCTGCAAGATTGTCGAATTTTGAGAAGAACTCGATGGTTTTATCGATTGTTTCAATAGGTGTTGTTGTAGGAAATTGTACCTTTTCTACAACATTATAGTTTTCATCTCCGACAGCACAGACAAATTTTGTACCGCCTGCTTCCAAACTTCCGTATAGTTTTGTCATGATAAACCTCTTGTATTTATTTTCTCTATTATAGCATATTCCCATAAGGAAAATTACTCTATATTTTAGTTTTTTCTCTGTAAATTTTACCATTCAAGCAAAAACGAACAAACATGACATTTGTTCGTTTTTTTGATTTATTAAGCTTTAACTTCGATGATTGCGTCACCCTTAGCAACTGATCCAGAAGCAACTGGATTTACTGAAGCAAAGTCTGCAGTGTTTGTTACGATAACCATAGTAGTGTTATCAAGTCCTGCAGCAGCAATCTTAGCTGAGTCAAATGTTCCAAGAACATCTCCAGCTTTAACCTTGTCACCTTGAGCAACTTTATGGTTGAAGCCTTCACCGTTCATTGAAACAGTATCGATACCAACGTGAATTAAGATTTCAGCACCGTTAGCTGTTCTCAATCCATAAGCATGGCCAGTTGGGAAGACGATTGTCACTTCAGCATCAGCTGGTGCATAGACAACATCTTGACTAGGTTTCACGGCGATTCCTTGTCCCATAGCTCCGCTTGAGAATACTGGGTCATTCACATTTGAAAGAGCAACAACGTCACCAACGATTGGTGTTTGGATGACACCTTCGCTAAGTGAAACAAGATTACCAGTTACTGCTTCTTCTGTTAAACGGTCAGTTTCAGCTTCAGAAATTGCTCCTGCAACCTCTTCTACTTCATCTTCGTAACCAAACATGTAAGTAAGAGCAAAACCAAGTGCAAAGGATACAGCTACCATAAGAAGGTATTGTAGAAGTTGTCCATTCCCAATGTAAAGCATTGTACCAGGGATGACTGTGATACCATTACCAGTACCAGCAAGTCCAAGGATTGAAGCAAGTCCACCACCGACTGCACCAGCAATCAATGAAAGGAAGAAAGGCTTACGGAAACGCAAGTTAACCCCGAAGATAGCAGGCTCAGTAATACCTAGGAAGGCAGAAAGAGCAGCTGGGAAAGCAAGTGTTTTAAGTTTAGGATTTTTAGTTTTCACACCAACGGCTACTGTCGCAGCACCTTGAGCAGTCATAGCTGCAGTAATGATAGCGTTGAATGGGTTAGCGTGGTCAGCAGCAAGCAATTGAACTTCAAGCAAGTTGAAGATGTGGTGAACACCTGATACGACGATCAATTGGTGAACTCCACCGATTAAGAAACCACCAAGACCGAACGGCAAGTTAAGGAGTGCTTTTGTTCCAAGAAGGATGTAGTTTTCAACAACGTGGAAGACTGGTCCGATAATAAACAAACCAAGAATTGACATGACCAAAAGTGTTACGAATGGTGTTACCAAGAGGTCAAGAACATCTGGAACAACCTTACGAACAGCTTTTTCAAATTTAGCTCCGACAACCCCGATGATGAAGGCTGGAAGAACAGAACCTTGCAAACCTACAACTGGAATAAATCCGAAGAACTGCATTGCAGTTACTTCACCACCAGAAGCAACAGCCCAGGCATTTGGAAGTGAGTCAGATACGAGCATCATACCAAGAACGATACCAACGGCTGGATTACCACCGAATACACGGAATGTTGACCAAACAACCAATCCTGGCAAGATAATAAAGGCTGTATCAGTCAAGATTTGAGTGTAAGTTGTCACATCTTCTGGAAGTGTCATCCCAAGAGCAGTCAAGAGACCACGAACACCCATGAAGAGACCAGTTGCTACGATAACTGGAATGATTGGTACGAATACGTCACCGAAAGTACGGATAGCACGTTGGAACCAATTCCCTTGTTTAGCAGCTTCTGCTTTCATATCTTCTTTAGAAGAAGTTGGCAAACCAAGAGCTACGACTTCATCGTACATCTTGTTTACTGTACCAGTACCAAAGATGATTTGGTATTGACCTGAGTTAAAGAAAGCACCTTGAACTTTTTCCAAGTTCTCGATAGCATCTTTGTTAATTTTCGCTTCATCTTTAACCATAACGCGAAGACGAGTCGCACAGTGAGCTACACTATTAACGTTCTCACGTCCACCTAAGGCTTCGATGACTTTTTTTGCAATTTCTGTATTCGTCATTTGCAAAAATCTCCTTATAAAAAAAATTTGTTCTTGTTTGAAAGCGATTTATTCGCCCTACGATTATTATTTTATCATCTTTCAAAAATATGTCAAGCGTTTTGCAGAAAAAAGTTTTTGATTGCTAAAGTTTTTGATAGTTTTTGCTACTTTCTTGATAAATTTCTCTTAAAATTGCTTATTATTATGTGTTTTTGTTTGTATCTTTTCAAAAACTTTCATATTTTCATTGATTTTCATAAAAACAGGTTTCTAATTATCTATCAATCGTTTGACATTTTTTTCTTAATTTTATGATAAAAGACTTGCTTTTTTAAAAGGAAACGTTTACTATAAAGATAGTAGAATTTATGGAGGGAATATAAATGGAATGGACTACCGAGCGTCGTTATAGACGCTATGAAGATTGGACACAAGAAGAAAGAAAAGAAATCCAAGAAAAGATGGCACAATCCCCATGGCACGCCAGCTATCACATTGAGCCAAAAGAAGGACTCCTTAATGATCCAAATGGCTTTTCTTATTTTGATGGCAAATGGGTTGTTTTTTACCAAAATTTCCCCTTTGGTGCAGCTCACGGTTTGAAATCTTGGGTTCAGCTTGAAAGCGACGACTTGGTTCACTTTACTGAAACAGGTGTAAAAATATTACCTGATACTCCTCTGGATAGCCACGGTGCTTACTCTGGATCTGCTATGCAGTTTGGCGATAACTTGTTCCTATTTTATACAGGAAATGTTCGTGACGAAAACTGGGTACGTCACCCTTATCAAATCGGTGCCTTAATGGATAAGGATGGAAAAATCGAAAAGATTGATAAAATCTTAATTGATCAACCAGCTGATGCTACTGACCACTTCCGTGATCCACAAATTTTTAACTTTAAAGGACAATACTATGCTATCGTCGGCGGTCAGGACTTGGAGAAAAAAGGATTTGTCCGTCTCTACAAAGCAGTCGATAACGATTATACAAACTGGCAAGAAGTTGGTGATTTGGACTTCAACAATGACCGTACTGCCTATATGATGGAGTGCCCAAATCTTGTCTTTGTCGGAGAACAACCTGTCCTTCTCTACTGTCCACAAGGTTTGGATAAAAAAGTTCTTGACTATGACAATATCTATCCAAATATGTATAAAATTGGTGCTTCCTTCGACCCTGAAAATGCTCGTTTGGTAGATGTGTCTGAACTACACAATATAGACTATGGTTTCGAAGCCTATGCCACTCAAGCCTTTAACGCTCCTGATGGACGTGCCTTAGCAGTAAGTTGGCTTGGTTTACCAGATGTTTCTTATCCATCTGATCGCTTTGATCACCAAGGAACTTTCTCATTGGTCAAAGAATTAACTATTAAAGATGGAAAACTCTATCAGTATCCTGTAGCAGCCATCAAGGACCTCCGTGCTTCAAAAGAGGAATTTTCAAATCGTTCTGAAACTAAGAACACCTACGAACTTGAACTAAACTTAGAGGCTAATAGCCAAAGTGAAATCATCCTTCTTGCTGATAAAGACTGCAAGGGGCTCTCTATCAATTTCGATCTTGTCAATGGCCAAGTAACCGTTGACCGCAGTCAAGCAGGTGAGCAATATGCTCAAGAATTTGGAACTACTCGCTCATGTCCAATTGATAACCAAGCCGCTACTGTAAATATCTTCATCGATAATTCAGTCTTTGAAATTTTCATTAATAAAGGAGAAAAAGTATTTTCTGGTCGTGTCTTCCCACATGAGAACCAAAATGGAATCGTGATTAAATCTGGAAACCCAACTGGAACTTACTACAAATTAGAATATGGTCGCAAAACTAACTGATGTCGCAAAATTGGCTGGCGTCAGCCCTACTACTGTTTCACGTGTCATCAACAAAAAGGGGTATCTTTCAGAAAAAACCATTCAAAAGGTTAATGATGCTATGCGTGAGCTGGGCTATAAACCCAATAACTTAGCTCGAAGTCTTCAAGGAAAATCAGCCAAGTTAATCGGTTTGATTTTCCCTAAAATCAGCCATGTGTTCTATGCTGAATTGATTGACAAATTGGAACACGAACTCTTCAAAAAAGGTTACAAGACCATCATTTGTAATAGTGAACACGATTCGGAAAAAGAACGTGAATACATCGAAATGTTGGAAGCCAATCAAGTGGACGGTATTATTTCTGGAAGTCATAACCTTGGGATTGAGGATTACAATCGCGTAACCGCTCCGATCATTTCATTTGACCGTAACCTATCACCAGACATACCTGTCGTTTCTTCTGACAACTATGCTGGTGGTGTCCTAGCCGCTCAGACCTTGGCTAAAACTGGAGCCAAATCTATTATCATGATTACAGGAAATGACAATTCCAATTCACCAACTGGACTTCGTCATGCTGGTTTTGCTTCTATCTTACCAAAGGCTCCTATTATCAATGTTTCCAGTGACTTTTCTCCCCTTCGTAAGGAAATGGAAATTAAAAATATCCTGACCAAACAAAAACCAGATGCAATTTTCGCATCGGATGATTTGACAGCCATCTTGGTGATGAAGATCGCTCAGGAACTTGGTATTTCTGTTCCAGAACAACTTAAGGTTATTGGCTACGACGGAACTTATTTTATCGAGAATTTTTATCCTCACCTTACTACCATTAAACAACCCTTGGAAGAAATTGCTCGCCTGACAGTTGATTTACTCCTTCAAAAAATCGAGGGAAAAGAAGTTGCCACGACTGGTTATTTCTTACCAGTTAGTCTCTTACCAGGTAAAAGTATTTAAACAAAAAACTCGGACTGAATCAGTCTGAGTTTTTCTTATAATCTTAATTTTTTCAAGAGTGTTTGGGCTTTTTCTAAATTAAAAGTTTTTTCAGCAATCAAGCTTTCTACCAACTTAGGCACTTCAGCCTCTGTGGCTCCTGCAAGGAGGGCTAGTGACTTCGCTTGAAGTTTCATGTGTCCATGCTGAATTCCTGTGCTGACAAGAGCTTTAAGAGCTGCAAAGTTTTGTGCAAGACCAATTGACACGATAATTTGAGCCAAATCCTTAGCTGATGGATGACCTAGCAACTCACGGCTGAGAACTACACGAGGATTAAGACCAATTGATCCACCCTTGGTAGCAACTGGCATCGGCATAGTCAGCTCTCCTATTAGCTCTTCTGTTGCCAAATCCATCGTCCAACGACTGAGACCTCGATAAGCACCATCATGACTGGCATAGGCATGCGCTCCCGCTTCGATGGCACGCCAATCATTTCCAGTAGCAATCAAGAGAGCATCGATTCCATTAAAGATTCCCTTGTTGTGAGTAGCTGCTCGATAAGGATCTGCTTGAGCAAACTGGCTGGCTAAAACCATTTTTTCTGCTAGTTCACGCGCTTCATCCTTCTGGCGACTCAAATAACGAAAGGCAATCCGACAAGTTGCAGTTACTAGAGAATCTGTTGCATAGTTGGATAGAATTCCCATTAAACTTTGCCCTTGACTTAGAGCCTCTAAGCTAGGTTTTAAAGCCTCAAGCATGGTATTGAGCATATTAGCTCCCATGGCTTCCTGAGTATCCACATGGAGATAAACCACTAAAAAGTCAGCCTCACCAGAAATTTTCTCAACTGTTAGCTCTCTGGCTCCACCACCACGTTTGACAATAGATGGATAGGCTTGGTTTGCTTGTTCGAGTAGCTCTGCCTTCTGACTCAAAATAACCTGACATGCTTTATCCCTATCTGGAACCTGATAAAGAGCTACTTGACCAATCATTTGGCGTTGATGAACCTGAGCAGTAAAGCCACCCGCACGTTTGATAATCTTACTAGCAAAACTAGCCGCAGCAACGACAGATGGTTCTTCTGTTACATAAGGAACGGTGTACTCTTGACCATTTACCAACATTTCTGGAACTACTGAGTAGGGTAGTGAGAAGGTCCCCACTACATTTTCACTCAGTTGGTCCGCAACTGCTATACTAAGCTTTTCATTTTGCTCAAGACTTTCTTTGGCTTCCATAGAAGTAAGCGCCTGAGACTTAACAAGCTCTAGGCGCTCTTGAATTGATTTTTTATCAAATCCATTCCAATTTTTTTTCATTATTTTTCAACCTTGCTGTAGCGACGCTGGTGTTCTACAATCTCAACCAGAGCATAGTCTTGTCCCTCATATCCTGACATGGTTGCAGAACCTGACTCATCCAAGTTTGCTTCCTCAAAGAAGATTCGTTCATAATCAGCTACGCTCAATGCTTGACGCTGGTCTAGCAATTCTAAGCGATTTTTCTGCAATTGCTGTTCATAGCCTTCAACCAATTCCACACTGAAGAACTCAGATACAGCACCACTTCCGTAGCTATAGAGAGCAAGCTTGTCCCCTGCTTTTAGACTATCAGAATTTTCAAGAAGAGACAAGAGTCCTAAAAAGAGTGAACCCGTATAGATATTCCCAACCTTTTGGCTGTAAATAATGGACTCATCAAAGTGTTTTTGAAGTAAATCTTTTTTCTCTTGAGGTAGAGATTTATCAAGGATTTTTTTCAATCCCTTGAGAGCTAGCTTTGGATAAGGCAAATGGAAACAAATAGCTTCAAAATCATTCAAGTCGCAATCATAACGCTTTTGGTACTCTTCCCAAGTCGTTTTTAAGCTATCCAAATACTGCTGTGTTGAGTAGACTCCATTTACAAATGGTGTCGTTGAATAATTTGGACGCCAAAAGTCCATGATATCACGAGTCTGCGCAACGTTATCGTTGTTGAAGACCATAACACGTGGATTTTGACTAATCAACATGGCAACACAACCTGCTCCTTGAGTTGGTTCCCCAGGAGTTTCGACACCATATTTTGCAATATCACTAGCTAGTACCAAGACTTTTGATTTAGGAGAATTTTCTACGTGTAACTTAGCATAGTGAAGGGCCGCAGTCGCACCATAGCAAGCTTCTTTGATTTCAAAACTACGAGCAAAAGATTGAATTCCAAGCAAACCGTGTACAAAAACCGCAGCCGCCTTACTTTGATCGACTCCAGATTCTGTCGCTACGATAACCATATCAATCTCTTGCTTCTCTTCTTCAGTCAAGATAGAATTTCCTGCACTGGCAGCCAAGGTAACAATATCCTCTGTTAAAGGAGCAATACTCAATTCTTTTAAAAGGAGTCCTTTACTCAATTTTTCAGGATCAGTTCCTCGAGCTTCTGCTAAATCTTGTAATTTCAAAACGTATTGACTGGTCGCAAAACCAATCTTATCAATACCGATTGTCATATTTACCTCTATTTTTATCATTCATTGTAAAAATTCGTTCACCTCTATTTTATCACAATTGAGGTCAAATGAGCGAAAAAAGACTTGATTCCCCAAATCAAGTTCATTTCTATCGTCGTACTCCTATTTTTTCAGCCACTCTACCCACGAAAAAATCGAGACTTAGCTAGCTCGATTCTTTTTGAGATAATAATACAATTTCAACACAACTGTTCCACTTGCCATTCCAATTGAGATAACGAGAGCCAACATCATGACCAACATGGCACTGGCAATGGCGTTTTTATAGTCGCCTGTCACAAAAAATGAAGTCGTTCGATAGGACAGATAACCTGGTACTAGTGGTGCCAATATAGCCAGAGCAAAAACAACTGCTGGTGTCTTATAGAGGATACTCATAATCTGGCTGACACAAGAACCAATTACCGCGGCAATAAAGGTTGCCAAAATAACATTGGTTGGTTCTTTGAGTAGCAGATAGAGCAGCCAGATAGACATTCCCAAAACACCACCAGGAATGAGCATGGAACGTTGGACGTTTAAAACGATTAAAAAAGTGATAATAGCTAGCAGACTAGCTAAAGCCTGCAATAAAAATGTTGTTAGAGTCATATTAGTTCATGAGTAAGAGGGCGACAGAGGTGCCTGCCCCTAAGGCAAGGGTAACCAGCAAGGATTCAAACATCTTGCTCATACCAGAGTTAATGTGATTGGTCATAATATCTCGAACAGCATTGGTCAGGGCAATTCCCGGTACAAAAGGCATGACCGCACCTGCAATGACCAAATCAGCTGTAGAAGGAAAGCCAGAATAGCGCGCCCAAAATTGTGCAATCAAACCAAAAACAAGAGCACCTGCAAAAGCTGTCATAAAGGGAATACGGATAAATTTTTCTACGTAAAGAGAACAGGTGAAAGCAAATATGGTTGCCACTCCTGCACCAATGGCATCGTAGACATTCCCCCCGAACATGATAGAGAAGAAGGGAGCACTAAGGGTCGCTGCAGCAGTTAGCTGAACATTGGTATATGGTGAGGGCTTAGCATTTAATTGCTTAAGTTGAATAAAGGCTGTCTCCAAATCAAGCTGCCCTGATACAAGCTGCCGTGAAATCTGGTTGACATCACACACCTTCTCAATATTATAAGCAGAGGAGGTTACTCGTTTCATTCGAGAGATATTTGTATTTTCAATGGAGAAAAAAATAGCTGCAGGCATGGCCAAAACATTACAATCCATGATGCCTTGTGAATGAGCAATTCGAATCATGGTGTCTTCGACACGATAGATTTCAGATCCATTTCGAAGCAGAATTGTTCCTGCTAACATAATGACATCAATGACTGCATTCAGTTTTTTTGATTCGTCCATCTTCCCCTCCTTTTTAAACTCCTTTTATTTTATCATAAATTTTAAGGAAAAAAAACTTTGTCACAAAAACTGTGACAAAGATTGATTAGTTATCACCATTATGGTTCTCCGACTGATTATTCGATGACGGAGATGACGGTGCTGTCGTAGTTTGAGGTTCTCTAATCTGTGGTGATGTCTCTCCACGATATGGATTTCCTTGTGAAGGATTTGTTGTCGTTGTTGTAGTTTTCGGTTTGTAGATAGAAATTTTGATACGAGTTGTATTCAAATCTACACCTTCACCTGGTTTTGGACTCTGACTAACCACAGTATCCTCAATAGTCCCTTCTGGTGCTGTAGAGACCTCTACCACTTCAATATTCGCCTCTTTAACACCGACTATCTGAATCAAGTTGTTCTTGGTAAATTCAAGGCTTGATCCAATATAACTTGGCATAGGAACGCTAGTTACCTTCTTGGCTACTGTCAAGGTAATCTCTGTCGCCTTACTAAGATCATAAGTGGTTCCTTCTGGTAGACTCTGTCTCATAACAAGTCCTGCCTCTGTTTCACTTGATTCTTCTTCTACAACCTTGATGAGATTTTCAGGAACTTTTTTCCCTTTCAACTCTGCAATGACGTCTGTAGAATTGCGTCCAATATAATTTCCAATCTTAAATGATTGCTGACCTGAAGAGATAATGAGATTGACTTTAATACCTTCTTTACGAGACGAACCAGCATCTGGATCCGTTCGAATCACTCGGCCTTCTTCTACCGTATCACTAGCTTCAGACTTTTCCTCGCCAATTTCAAAATTAGCTTTTTTAAGTTTTTCCTTAGCTTCTGCTACAGTTTGTCCAGCAACATTTGGAATTTCAACAGTTGCTGGTGTTTTGGATACTATCCAAAAGAGAGAAGCCAAAACAAGTATAAAGCTAGCCAAAAGCACCAAATACCTCGCTTTAAAACGACGTTTCTTGACTGGTTTTGCAACAGTTTCTTTACTAGTTGCCTTTTGAGTCGGCTTTTGGTTCTGAGGACTTTCTTCCTTTGGTTGCACTTTAGGAATCGCTGTTAAAGTAGATTGTGAAATTTTCGGTAAGGTTTTTGTGTCAACTTTACTTGTATCTTCAAATACCAGCTTTGGTTCATTTCGACGGTTATAAGAAAGACTGCTCAATAAGTCAACATACATCTCTGAGACAGTTTGATAACGGTCTGTCAACTTTTTAGCTGTCGCTTTTATAACTACGTTTTCCAAGGATTGTGGCACTGATGGGTTTTCTGCAATGACCGAAGGAAGTGGTTTTTGGAAATGCTGAAGTGCAATCGTAACAGCACTATCTCCATCATATGGAATATGACCTGTCAACATTTCGAAAAAGATAATTCCCATTGCATAAATATCACTCTGTATGGTCGCCTTAGAACCACGCGCCTGCTCAGGTGATAGATAGTGAACAGAACCCAACATGGAGTTGGTCTGTGTCAAACTGGTTTCTGCAAAGGCCACTGCAATCCCAAAGTCAGTAACTTTTGCAGTTCCATCAGGAGTCAAGAGTATATTTTGAGGTTTTAAATCACGGTGAATAATCCCCTTTGCATGCGCCAAACGCATAGCCAAGAGAATTTGCCCCATGATACGAACAGCTTCCTCGTTTGATAGAGGGTGGTGTTCTTTAATATAACGTTTGAGGTCAAGCCCAGCTACATATTCCATAGCTAGATATTGTTGACCGTCTTCTTCACCGATATCCGTAATTCGAACGATATGAGGATGATCTAGGTCCGCCATCGCACGTGCTTCACGCTGAAAACGTGCAACAGCGATTGGATCCGTTTGGTAGTTGGTCCTCAGGACCTTCACCGCTACCTCTTCCCCATCCAGAATCAAATCTTTGGCCAGGTAGACATCTGCCATCCCACCACGGCCAATTTGTTTGATAATCCGATATCGTCCGGCAAATATCTTGCCGATCTGGATCATTTTGATTCCTCCTCAATCGCAATCAAGGCAACAGTAATGTTATCAAGCCCTCCGGCATTGTTTGCAAAACGTACTAAGGTTGCCGCCTTGTCTTCAAGTGAAATATCACTTGTCACGATGTCATAGATTTCACTTCCTGAAATCATATTCGTGAGACCATCACTGTTCATAACGATATAGTCACCAGGTTCCAAGCTTACAATCCCTAAATCAGGTTGAATCTCATCTTTTTGTCCAATAGACTGGGTGATGATATTTTTTTGTGGATGCGCTTCAGCTTCTTCAGGTGTTAATTGACCTGCCTTGAGCAATTCATTCACCAAAGAATGGTCACTCGTTAATTGATGGTATTCTTCACCACGAACTAATCCGATACGAGAATCGCCAATATGAGCATAGATGGCTTGGTTATCAATAATTGCAAGAGCTTCTAGAGTTGTACCCATTCCTTTATATGCTTCATCACGCCCCAATTGATAAATCTTTTGATTTTCAATTTCTAGGTGTTCTGCAAACCATTCACGAACTTCATTAACGGTATCGATCTGAGTATCTACCCAGGCAACACCTAAGTCCGTAACTGCCATCTCACTGGCAATATTACCTGCTCGGTGTCCTCCCATCCCGTCAGCCAAGATAATCATCGTACGACCGGCACGGTTGACAAAAAGATTGACATAGTCTTGATTATTTGTACGTTTCTGACCCACATCTGTTAATAATGAAATCTCCATTGTGTCAGTTCCTTCCTAATTGGATATCTTACGAAATTGGCTAATAAAGAATCCATCACTTCCGTACAATTCTGGAGTAATGAGGATACAGCCATCTTTTAGGATATCCTTGCATTCGTGTTCTAGTTTAACCTGCTCGAACTCTGGATGACTTTCTAAAAATGCTTGAACCACTTGAAAGTTCTCCTCAGAGACAATAGTGCAGGTACTATAAGTTATTATACCACCTTTACGTAGCGTTTGACAAACACTACCTAATATTTCCAACTGAATTTCCTGTAATGACGCGAAATCAGCAGTGTCTTTGTTGTATTTGATATCTGGTTTCCGACGCAATAGACCAATCCCTGAGCAAGGAGCATCAACAAGAATCTTATCAAATTGATCCTTACCAAAAAACTCATGAACCTTTCGGGCATCCAATTTTTGTGTTTGAACACGGTCTGCTACGCCTAAACGCTGGGCATTTTCTTGAATCAACGTGAGTTTATGGTCATAGAGATCCAGAGCTGTTATCTGACCTGTCGTGAGATAAGATGCCATATGGGCTGTTTTCCCACCTGGAGCTGCACAGGCATCCAAAACCTGCTCCTCTCCTTGTAGCTCTAGTGTTGGTGCAACCAGTTGACTAGACTCGTCCTGGATAGTAATAAGTCCTTCCGAAAATAAGTCATGACCCGCAAAATGCCCCTGCTCCTTGACCAGACCAGAAGCTGATAAAGCAGAATCACTTGCATCAAGCAAAGCTTTAATTTCCTCTTTTCGGCTCAAGTCCGTCACTCGAATACTAGCTTTGTTACGTTGTAAAAGACTTTCAAAAATCGCTTGCGCTCGCTCTTCGCCATACTCTTCCTTAAGCTTAGAAATCAACCAAACTGGCAAAGAGTAGGCGATAGAATCACGCTTGTTCTTACGTTTGATAACGGCAATATCTGGCAAACCTTCTCGCAAGATACGGCGCAAAACAGCATTGACTAGTTTTTCGCTACCTTTTTTACGAAGTTTTGCAATTTCTACCGCTTCATTGACCACTGCATGATCAGGAAGCTTATCCAAGTATTGGAGTTGATAGACGCTCATGAGAAGCAAAACATAGAGCCAGCTGTCTAGCTTGTCTCTATCCTCAATAAAGTGAGACAAATACCATTCCAAAGTTAGTTTACGAGCTACGGTTCCATAAACAAGCTCTGTCACCAAACCTTTGTCAGTTGCTGACAGTTGACTTCCCTTGAGGTGTTTATTTAAGGCGATATTGGAGTAGGCTTGATTGACAAAGACATCCTCTAGCACCTTTAAGGCTGAGTTTCTAGCCGTTTCTACTTTAGTCACCAAATCGTTCTCCTACAGCCAAACTTCGTCCAACACCGTTGAGGAAGGAAGCAATGTCCATTTTAGGTTTTCCTGCTGGTTGAACCTGTTTGAGAGATAGAGCTCCTTCTGCTGTTGCGACAATCAATTCTTTCTTACCGATGGAGAGTATCTCACCCGGATTCCCCTGACCTTCTACAGGCAAAGCCTCATAGATTTTGAAGCGTTCTCCCTTGAGGAAGGTATGAGCAACTGGCCATGGATTCATCCCACGGATTTGGTTGAAAAGTTGACGGTTGGTCTTGTTCCAGTCCAGTTTTTCCTCCTCTGGTTTAATATTTGGTGAGAAAGTTACTTGGCTTGGGTCTTGTGGTTGAGGCTGAATTTCACCAGCTATATAAGCAGGTAGAGTATCCAAAAGCAAATCACGCCCAACAATGGCCAATTTTTCAAACAAAGTTCCAACATTGTCCTCATCAGTAATGGGAATACTGCGACGAGAAATCATGTCTCCTGCATCCATTTCCTTGACCATTTCCATAATGGTTACTCCTGCTTCTTCATCACCTTGAATCAAGGCATAATGGATAGGAGCTCCACCACGGTGTTTGGGAAGGAGGGAGGCGTGAACGTTGACTGCAAAATCCATGCTATCAAGGAGTTTACTTGGGAGAAACTGTCCAAAAGCTGCAGTCACAATCCCGTCAGCTCCCAAATTCATGATAGCTTCCATTTCTGGACTACCTGATAATTTTTCTGGTTGGTAGATAGGTAGGTCTGCCTCTTTGGCAGCTTCTTTAACTGGGGTTTCCTGAATAACTTTTTTACGGCCGACAGCCCGGTCTGGCTGAGTCACAACCGCTACAATCTCGTAGCGGTCATCTGACAAAAGCCCCTTTAAAACAGTTGCTGAAAAATTGGGAGTTCCCATAAAGATTAGTTTTGTCATCTTTTCTCCTTCTATAAAAATTGTTGCGGTTCGTGGTCAATACTGAGACGAAGTTCGCTATTTTCACGTTCTTGAGTTAGGGCTAAGACCTGATTAAGGGTCGAAGCCAACTCATCTTCTAAACGGTATTTAATCAAAATTTGGTAGTGGTAGAGGTTATGAGTACGAGCGATAGGTTTTGGCGTCGGACCTAGAATTACACTAGCATCCGATAAACCTGACCGCAAAATCTCCATGACTTGATAAGCACGTCTAAGAACCTCTTCTTCTTTTTTATGAGATAAGGTGATTCCAATAGTAAAATAATAAGGTGGATAACCCAACTGACGTCTGATGCCCATTTCATAGGCATAGAAACCTTCGTAGTCCTGATCCTTGGCGAACCGAATGGCATAATGCTGAGGATTATAGGACTGAATCAAAACCTGTCCAGCCTTTTCAGCACGACCGGCGCGACCTGCCACCTGGGTCAAGAGTTGGAAGGTTCTCTCAGAAGAACGGAAATCAGGCAGGTTCAAGGCTGTGTCCGCATTGAGAACACCAACCAAGGTCACATTGGGAAAATCCAAGCCCTTGGCAATCATCTGGGTTCCTAGCAATATGTCCGCTTCACCATTGCCAAATTGTTCAAGTAAAGCTTGGTGACTGCCCTTTTTACGAGTTGTATCCACATCCATGCGTAGAATGCGTGCCTCTGGAAAGAGTTCCGCTAGCTCATCATAAGCCTTCTGTGTCCCCGTTCCATAATAGCGAATGCTACGACTCTGACAGTTTGGACAGACATGTGGAATTTCCTTCGTAAAACCACAATAATGGCAGTTCATAGTCTTAGTATCCATATGCAGCGTCAAGGAAATATCGCAGTTGGGACAGGTATCCACGGTCCCACATTCCCGGCACATGACAAAGCTAGAATAACCACGACGATTGAGCATGAGAACAACCTGCTCTTTTTTATCCAGCCGATCTTGAATGGCCTCAATCAGTGGTGGTGTAAAGTTTGATGTTTCATTCTGCCCGATGTAATCACGGAAATCAATCAGTTGAACCTCAGGAATACTTGCCAAAGGATTTGCCCGTTGAGTCAGACGTAGATGTTGATAAACACCCTTACCAGCACGCGCACGGCTTTCTAGACTCGGTGTTGCAGAACCAAGGACTAGGGCAGCTTGATTGTACTGGGCACGTAAAAGAGCCACATCTCTAGCATGGTAGCGAGGATTGCTATCTTGCTTATAACTAGCCTCATGCTCTTCATCAATAATGATAACACCTAAATTTTTCAAAGGTGCAAAAATAGCAGACCTGGCCCCAACAACTACCTGAGCATCTCCACGCTCCACCTTGCGCCACTCATCATACTTTTCACCATTGGACAAGCCTGAGTGGAGGATGGCAACTTGCTCACCAAAACGAGCAATAAAGCGCTCTGTCATTTGAGGTGTCAGAGAGATTTCCGGAACTAGAACAATCGCTGTTTTTCCCATATCCAAGGCACCTTGGATAATCTGTAGGTAAACCTCGGTTTTCCCACTTCCTGTGATTCCTTGAAGGAGAAATGGAGGGTGTTTCTTCCCAATCGCTCCAACAACCGCCTCACAGGCTAGTTTTTGCTCTGGGTTTAACTCTAAGGCTTGATTTGACTCGATTCCTTCAAAGTAGGCAGCTGAACGTTGTACTTCTTTTTGAAGGATCGTCAAAGCACCCTGTTCCACAAAGAAATTGATTTGTTGCCGAGAGTAATGTTCTAACAAAGCAGCCAAAGGAGTACTTTCTGGATGTGCTAATAAATAATCTCGCAGTTCCAATTTCTTCTTGGCACGGTTTGAGATTTCTAGCTTTTCTAATTTGTCAAGATTCACTTGAATCCAAGACTGTGTTTTAACCTTCTTCTGGTCTATAGCCTGATACTCTAACTTCAAAAGTCCTTTTCGAGTCAATCGCATCATCTCGGCCTGCTTTTTCAAATCAAGTGATGAAAATGCTAAGGACTCTTGCGAAGCGAATAAACGGTCTCTGTCTTTCTGACTCAAACCTTCCAGAGGATAGAGGATTTTATCATAGCTAGAATTCAAAAATCCCGGAAGCATAGCTTTTAGAATAGAAATCTTGTATGAAAAAACTGACTTACGTAGTTCTTCGGCCAGCCAGAGTTGCTCCTTCGTTAAGACAGGAGAAAAATCCAGCACTTCAGCAATTTCTTTCAAGTCTTCATCTGCCATTTCCGATTCTTGTTCCATTCCAAGAACAATTCCCTGAATCAAGCGATTGGCCTTCCCAAAAGGCACATGAACCCGCATACCAACTTCCAGCATGTCTTTAAATTCTTCAGGAATCTTGTAACTATAGGGTTGGTCAGTCTGCATCAAGGGAACATCCACAATAATTTTTGCAATAGCCATATCCTCACCTCCTTCTCTACTTAAATCGTTTCAATTGATTGAGTATTCTTGCAATAGAAAAAATAAGATTGAGTCCCCCCAACCTTAAATTTTTTCACCTTCTTCTTTTTCTTTCGCGATTTGCTCTTTGATTTTCTTTTCTTCTTCTTCTCTCAATCGTCTTTCTTCTTCGATACGACGACGAACAGCTTCGCGTTTCCCTTCTGGATCTGGGTGGATGGTTACATTCCCTGATTCAATTTCTTCCAAGGCACGAAGTGTAGATTTTTCAGATTTGAATTCTTGTGTTGGAGTTGCTCCAGCTTCTAATTCGTGAGCACGTTTTGCTTCCAAGATTACGAGTGAATATTTTGATGGTACCTTGTCAAGCAAGGTATCAATAGAGGGTTTAAGCATCATTTGTTTGTACCTGTTTTCTATAGTTTATCGAATAGTTGGAGACTTTGGTAGCATATCCTGGTAGTGACCGATGACACGATCGACGCGGAAATGTTCTGCTTCAATCACACGTTTAACACGTTCTGCAGCAAGAGGAACATGGTCATTGACAATAGCATAGTCATACTCACGCATCAAAGCAATTTCTTCTTTGGCTTTTTCAATACGCTGTGCAATCACTTCTGCGCTATCTGTACCACGACCAACGAGACGGTCTTGCAATTCTTCTAAATCTGGTGGTGTCAAAAAGATAAAGACAGCATCTGGAACTTTTTTCTTAACCTGAAGAGCTCCCTGCACTTCAATTTCAAGAAAGACATCGATTCCTTTATCAAGGGTTTCATTAACATAAGTCAGAGGAGTTCCATAGTAGTTACCCACATACTCTGCATACTCTAACATCTGTCCTTGACGGATCAATTCTTCAAATTCTTCACGCGTACGGAAGAAATAGTCAACTCCGTCTACTTCACCTGGACGTTGCGCCCGCGTTGTCATAGATACAGAATATTGGAATTGGTTTTCAGAACTCTCAAAAATTTCTCGTCTAACCGTTCCTTTTCCAACTCCTGAAGGACCTGAAAAAACGATTAGTAAGCCACGGTCTGCCATGATGTCTCCTTTGGATAGTTTGTGAAATGCTTTGGAAATTCATTCAGAATTCTCTTTGTGAAGGCATTTCTGCTTACTACAATCTTTCTATCTAGTGTAACAAAAAAGCAGTAATTTTTCAACTGCTCTTTCTTATTTATTTTGCATAATCAACTGCACGAAGTTCACGAATCACGGTTACCTTGATATTTCCTGGGTAATCGAGGTTGCTTTCGATTTTCTCACGAACTTTGTGAGCTAAGATTGTGACCTTGTCGTCCTTGATTTGACCTGGATTTACCATGATTCGGATTTCACGACCTGCTTGAAGGGCAAAGCTGTTTTGAACACCTTCAAAGCTATTAGCGATTTCCTCTAAATCATGGAGACGTTTGATGTAGCTTTCAAGTGATTCGCTACGAGCTCCTGGACGAGCTGCGCTTAAGGCGTCCGCCGCAGCAACGAGAACTGCAATCACACTTTCAGGCTCTACATCTCCGTGGTGACTAGCAATCGTGTTAATCACAACTGGATGCTCTTTGTACTTGCGAGCTAATTCAGTACCAATCTCAACGTGGCTACCTTCTACTTCTCGGTCAATGGCTTTACCAATATCGTGAAGGAATCCTGCACGGCGGGCAAGAGCTGCATTTTCACCAAGTTCGCTAGCCATAATACCAGCCAACTTAGCCACTTCGATTGAGTGACGCAAGACATTTTGTCCGTATGAAGTACGGAACTGCAAGCGACCCATGATTTTCATCAAGTCTGGGTGAAGGTTTGGTGCACCGATTTCATAGGCTGCAGCTTCACCATATTCACGAATTCTGTTATCAATTTCTTGACGGTTTTTCTCAACCAACTCTTCGATACGAGCTGGGTGAATTCGTCCATCCTTAAGCAAGGTTTCCATCGTCATACGGGCAATCTCACGGCGGATAGGATCGAAACCTGACAAGGTTACCACTTCTGGCGTATCATCAATGATGACATCGACCCCTGTCAAACTTTCAAAGGTACGGATATTTCGCCCTTCACGACCAATGATACGACCTTTCATGGTATCATCAGGCAGATGAACTGTAGAGTTGGTAGACTCAGCTACATACTCACCAGCAATTCTCTGCATCGCTTGGGACAGGATATCCTTAGCAAGCTTATCTGAACGTTCCTTGACTTCTTGCTCCGCCTCACGAATGCGGCTAGCAATTTCCTTGGTCAAGTCTTCTTCTGTTTGGGCTAAGATAATATCTTTTGCCTCTGACTGAGTCAGACTTCCGACACGCTCAAGTTCTGCTTGCTTTTGCTTTTCAATTTCCTCTAGTTGCTCTTCACGTGCATCAAGGTTTTTTGCTCTATCAGAAATACTTTGTTCTTTTTGTTCAAGTGTTTTTTCTTTGTTCGTCAAATTATCGTCTTTACGGTCAAGGCTCGTAGCTCTCTCCGTCAAACGACTTTCGATTTGCTTGAGTTCTTGACGCTCCGACTTAAATTCAGCGTCCACTTCTTCGCGGTATTTTCTGGCTTCCTCTTTAGCCTCCAATAGTGCTTCTTTTTTAAGGGATTTGCTTTCGCTCTTGGCTTCATTTAGTAATAAATCCGCTTCGCGCTCAGCTTGTCCTCGTAAATTAGTTGCTTCTTGTTCAGCATTTAAAAGCATCAACTCTGCAGCCTCTTGTGATGATTTCATCTTGACTGAGATGCTGACATATCCAATGACTAAACCAATGATGACGGCAAAAACAACTATAACAATTGTCATAATTTCCATGTTTTTACCTCAATTTATTTGTTTATCCGAATGACATGCATTCTTATACATTTTACCACAAAAAAATATTTTTAACAAACCTTAAATGGAAGTTATTATAGTTATTTTTAGGAGCAATATCTTCATTTTCCTTAGTAAAATAAGCTTCTTAAACCTAACTATTTTTTTAAAGAATTTTTTTCAAAAAAACTAAAAAAGCCTACCTCAAAGTAGACTTAGTAATGATCCTTAAAGGATAAGAAAGCGACGCTATCACCATCCATCATATAGATGATGCGATTTTCTGCATCAATGCGACGCGACCAAGCTCCTTGGTAATCATATTTGAGTGGTTCTGGTTTACCAATTCCTGTAAATGGATCACGTTGAATATCCTTGATTAATTTATTGATTCTTTTTAATGTTTTCTTATCTTGGTTTTGCCAATAGCAATAATCTGCCCAGGCATCTTCTGTAAACTTGAGTAGCATCCATTACTCCTCAATCTTATGAACTTGGGCCTGCCCTGCTCGAACTTGGGATATTCCTCGCAAGACCTTGTCAGAAAGCTCCTTATTCTGAGCAATTCTCAAGGTTTCTTGAATACTATCCCACTCGCTCTTTGAAAGGACTACAATGTCCTCGTCAGGATTTTTGTTGACAACTGTCAAAGGCTCAAACTCATCGTTTACCTTCTTCATGTAGTCTTTTAAATGATTTCGGAATGTTGAGTAAAGAACTGCTTCCATAACCATACCTCGTTTTACCTCTTTTCCATTATTATACATGAAAAGAATGAAATTGTCAGGAACTTGTACAAGATTTTTTTCTTTTCTATCTATTTATTCGAGATAGATCTAAAAAAGCCTACCTTTCAGTAGACTTAGTTTGTTTCGATTCTGATTGGCACTCGGCCGAAATTCTGTTCTGCTATACTAGGGTGTCCCAGTTGATAAATTTGATCTGACTTTTGTGTTATGGCATCCCAGGGTTCTTTACCGATTCGGCTGACGAGATTGACCTGCTCCTTGAGAGTTTTAAGGTGTTGTCTGCCTTTTTCGGTAAAACCAAGGACGTGAATACCTTCTGGTAAGTCACTTTCACTGACTTGCACCAAGATATAGGTCAAGAGGCGTCGCACACGCGCCTTGGTGTATCGTTTGGTAGCCACTATCTCGACTAATTCTTCCACAGACTGTGCTGTCTTTATAGCATCCTTGATACGCACCGCCATTTCTTGATTGACCTGATAAATAGTACTTAAATCTGGATTTGACAAGATTTGATAGCATAAAAGTGGAAAATAATTTCCCCAGCTCACCTTACTAGCATTTTCAAAGAGATTAACAGAAGGCATAAAGCGTTCTAAAAAATCTTGATCTGATTGATGCTGTCGGATAGCTGTCGCCGAAGCAAAATCCACATCCTTGTCCACAGAATGATAGCCTGCCCCCTGACGCTTGATTGGATGAAGTTTGATATCTCTTCCAGCAACTGCCTTGGCGTAGGCAAGAGCTAAGACATGATTGGGCGTATCACCCGAAAAATCAAGACCTGCAAAATCCTTCCACATAGCTTGGGTTTTCTGGGGATAAGAGAGAGAATCAGGCAGATTTTGCACAAATTTCTCCATCTCAGCACCACGCTCTGCATATAAATCAGCGATTTTCTGATAATCCAGAACTTCCTCTGTCCCAAAAGCTAGGCTATCAATTCCTAACTGTGCCAAGATATCTACTGCTCCTTGTCCAAAGAAATCCGCTGCTTGAACACTGACTAAGAAGGGCAATTCTACTACCAAGTCTGCCCCATTCTCCAGTGCCATCCGAGCCCGAGTCCACTTGTCCACGATAGCAGGCTCTCCTCGTTGCATAAAATTCCCAGACATAGCAACAATTTTCAGCCCTTTTGCCTGTTTTACCAGATATTTGTGGCCATTATGAAAGGGATTAAACTCCGCGATAATACCTGTGATGGTCATAGATTTCTCCTACTTCTGTGCCACAAAAAACCAACGTGTGCTGGTTTCTGTTGGATCCTTGTCCTCAAAGTCCGCATAGAGTTTGAAGGACTTGAAACCAGCCTGTTCCAGCAAAATATCATAGGTCAAGACTTCGTATGTACGTTCTTCATGCACCTCATCGTGACGACTAAAGGAACCGTCTGCTTCCTTGATAAAGAAAGTCAGTTCATGCACGATAGAGTGAGGGGCTTCGTCCTCATAGGTATCCCAAAGCATAGCAAAGTCTTCTGCATTTTCATGGTAAGAATAGCCTGGAAAAACTTCGTCAGTCTGGTAGGTCGAATGCACATCAAAGATAAAAACACCATCTTCATTGAGGGCATCATAGACTTCTTTAAAAACGTCCCCTACTTCCACCTCATCCTGCATGTAACAGATAGAGTCCGAATAGCAAGTGACAAAGTCATAAGTTCCTGCCTTGGACAAATCCAGCATATTGCCTTCAACAAAATCAATCTTTTGCTTGGCTGAAGTAGCTCTCTTCTCAGCAATCTTCAACATATCCGCACTCAAATCCAGTCCAGTCACATCAAAACCAGCCTGAGAAAAGCGAACAGACTGGATGCCTGTCCCACAAGCCAGCTCCAATAGTTTCTTTCTCTCCTTAGTCTTTGGCAAATGACGCAGGGAAAAATCCGTCCATTTATCGTATAAAGTATCGTCCATCACAGCATCATAAACAGCCGCAAAGGTTTCATAAGTCGCCATAAAACATGATACCAAGTCCGCCCGTAATCGGAATGAAAATTAGGAGCTTGACGATGGAGCCGAGCTCCAAGGAAGGCTATCTATTTTCCGACGATTACAGGACGGGTTCTAATCCTTTCTAAGATACAAAGAGCGTTAAAAGCTAAGAAAAAATAGGAAACTTTTTTCTCAAAGCTTTTAGCTCGTGTTCAGTTCTGAAATGAACAAAACACCACACTCTTACCTTTCTAACAATTCTCTTTTAAATTAAGTAAAGAAACTCAGTTGACTGCAACTGAGTTCATCTTCTATGCTAAGGCTTCTGAAATGTCTACAGAATTTGCCTCATGCCATAGTTTTTCCAGATTATAGTGAGCACGCATTTCTTCTGAAAAAATATGCACAACAACTCCACCGAGATCTAACAAAACCCAACCTCCAGCTGCATCGCCTTCTACATGGCTGCCTTTAAAGCCCGCTTGGGCTACTTTTTCACGGATATTTTCAGCGATAGCATCCAACTGACGGCTATTCATAGAGCTAGTGATAACAAAGTAGTCTGTCACACTGGTCAATTCTTGTACGTTAAGTGCGAGGATATCCTCCGCACGTTTCTCATCAGCCGCTTTCACGACTAGTTCTAATAATTCTTTTTCGTTCATTTAGTCCTCTTTCAAATAGTGCACAAAGGCGTTATAGGTTTCAAGGGTTTGGGGATAGATAGGAAATCCCTGGTGAGCTAAATGCTCCACAGTACGAGCTGTTTCGTAGGCCACAGCCCTATTGAGCGATTGCTCAGCAATCTCACGCGCCTGGTCCACTCCCGGAAAAGCACGATTGTGCTCGATGTAGTCTGCGACGTAGATAACCTTATCAAGGTCCGTCATCTGACCAGCTCCAACTGTATGAATTTCAATAGCTCGTAGGATTTCAGAATCTTGTAAATCCAAATCTTCCTGAATCTTGTATATACCGACCATGCCATGCCAGACATTATTGCCCCAGTTTTTAAGATCAGAGTCAAGTTGATAACGATCTATCAAGTCTAAAAATTCTTGATCTGATAGCTTTTTAGCATAGTCATGAAGGAGACCTGCCAAACCAGCTTTCTCAACATCCACACCAAAGCGCTGAGCCAATTCTATGGCTGCACGCTCTACACCCAGACAATGGGTTAAACGTTTTTCAGGTAGGAGCTCTGCCATTTTTTCCAACAATTCTTCACGCGAACAGTTGATATAGTCTTGGTATGCCATCAGTAAAGCCCTTCTTTCTCGATATAGTCTAGCACTGGTTTGGGTAGGAGAAAGTTAGGTGTTCGTCCTTGGGCGATGAAATCACGTACCATACTGGATGAAATATCCATAAGAGGCACATCCACCCAAATCACTGGATAAGAAGTCCCAGCCTTGTATCGTGGTCGCTGAACTCCTACAAACTGAACGAGGTCGACCAGTTCATCAATTCTATACCACTTAGGTAGATAGTCCACCATGTCGGCTCCGATAATGAAATAGTAATCTGTATCTGGATTCTTCTCTGTTAGAAGCTTCATGGTGTCGTAGGTGTAAGAAATCCCCTTACGCTCTAGCTCGATGGTCTCAATAGCTAGACCCTCAACCCCATCAATCGCCAATTCTAACATCTTGAGGCGATGGTGTTCAGGAATGGTTTCCTTTTTATCTACGTGAGGTGGTTGATATTCGGGCATGAGCAGAACCTGATCCAATCCCAACTGTTGGCGCACTTGATCTGCAACAATCAGATGGGCATTGTGAACAGGGTTAAAATTTCCACCCAAAATACCGACTTGTTTCCGCTTTTTATCCTTGATTTCTGGCTCTAACTCCACTTTTGTAAAGGGAGTTAATAATTCGATTGCCATAGGCTAATCTCCTTTAGTCTTCTGTAAAAACAGTTTGGGAGTATTTTTTTAAATTTCTTTAACTTTTTTAGAAATCTTACGATTTTCTTTCTTGCTTGATTGTTTATACAAAATCAAGATACGTCCAATTTTTTGTACTGTATCCACACCGATTTCTTCTTCCAAGATTTCAGCTACTTCGTGGATGTTTTCATCTGTATTTTGTAAGAGTGTAACCTTAATCAATTCACGGGCATCAAGTGCCTGACGAACGCTGGTTTTGATTTGGTCGTTGAGTCCATTTTTTCCAATTTGGATGATGGGTTTGAGGGTGTGTGCCTGGCTGTTGAGGAAGGCACGTTGTTTTGATGTTAATGACATATTTTCTTCCTTTTTGATAGTTATTTTAGGTGGTGGGGGACGGTCGGAACTAATTTCCCAAAGATTTCATCTTTGAAAAATGGATTTCCTGACCTCACAATTGAGCCTAGGTCTCAATTGCGCCCCTTGCCAATCTATAGATTGGCAATCACACCACGGCAATAACTATCTCTACATGAGCTCACTTTGTTCGCTCAGTGATTTTATTTTAAATAATTGCTTTTCGTGAGACGACTGCGACGCCTTCTGGTGCCCAGACGGCTACTTTGGCAATTCCTGTTACACGGATCCAGCCTAGTCCTGAGATAACGAGGTCTGTCTTATCCTTGATAGTAAAGACATGTTGGACTAGTTTTGGAAAAACTTCTTTTTCTTTGCTATTTGGTGGTGTTAGAAGGGTTCCCAGGTGCTTGTCGTAAAAGGCACTAGCCCCTTCTAGCTTGGTACGATGAAGTTTGAGTTCATTATCAAAGAAAGCTGTGAAACCTTGCTTTTCTCCTGCAATGAAATCAAAGCGTCCCAAACCTCCTAAAAAGAGAGTTTGCTCAGGATTGAGCTGGTAGGTTTTAGGTTTAATTTCCTTTTTAGGACTGACATACTTGAGGTTTTTGGCTGTCAAGTAGTGGGCCATCTGATGACGATGGATAATTCCCGGTGTATCATAGATATAAGAACCATCATCAAGTGGGATCTCAATCTTATCTAAGGTTGTCCCTGGGAAACGTGATGTTGTGATGACATTCTGGTCACCCGTAATTTCCTGGATAATGGCATTGATAAGAGTTGATTTCCCAACATTGGTAACCCCAACTACATAGACGTCACGACCCTTACGATAGTGCTCAATTTTATCAATGACTTCCTTGATAGCATGCTTGTTTTGGGCTGAAGTCAGAACGACGTCAACAGGACGTAGACCTTCTTCATGGGCACGTTCCATGAGCCATTGACTAATCTTACCAGCCTTAACAGACTTAGGAAGGATGTCTTTTTTATTTCCAACCAAGAGAACATCGTTGCCTGATACAAAGCGAGGCAATCCTGGGATAACAGAACCATTAAAGTCAAAGATATCAATCACATTGACCACCAAGGCATCACTGTCTCCTACCTCGTGCAAGAGTTTTAGGAAATCATCATCCGTCAACTGGACATCTGTGATTTCATTGTAATGACGAAGACGGAAACAACGTTGGCAATAAACTTCACCAGTTTCCAAACCTTTTTCGAGTGCTGACTGAGGTGTAAAACCAAGACCAGTCTTATCTGTCGTCTGAATGGTTGCTCCACAGCCAATACAGAGAATTTCTTCCATAGTTAGATTCCTTTTTTATATGTGATAGGACCGTACTTTTCAGTGATTTTTTTCATGACACGGCGCTCACGAGCGCGGTTAATCTTCGTTTTGATAGAGTCGTGCTGCACCAAGGGCTTGACCAAAATCGAACGAATCCCTGCTCGGTGAGCAGCTCGAATATCCGTCATGAGTTGATCCCCAACCATGACCACTTCGTTTTTCTCATAGTGGAATTCCTTCATGGCGCGGTCAATCCCGAAAGTAAAGGGCTTCAAAGCCCAATAAACATAGTCAATCCCAAATTTTTCAACTGCACGTTGAACCCTTTTTTTAGAGTTATTGGACACCACGATGATACGAATACCTGCATCACGAAGGTCATGTAACCACTGTTTCATTTCTGGAGTCCCATCAGGATTATTCCAAGCAATCAGAGTGTTGTCCAAATCCACCAAAACAGCTTTGATCCCTTGGTTTTTCAGGCTTTGGATTGTCAAATCATAAACTGCTTCCACAGCAAAATCTGGCATGTAATTTTCAATCGCCATTCTGGCTCCTTCTCTTTTATTTTCTAGTAATTTTCTTCAGCCATTGAGATAAGGCTGCCCATAAAATCAAGCTAGCCATTAAGATATAAATCCAAGCATTTGGCTCTTCTGTAAATGGTAGAGGAACATTCATTCCGAAGAAACCTGTAATAACCGCAAGTACTGCTAGTAAGACGGAGATAATAGTCAAAACTGTCAAACTATCATTCAGGTTATTGTTTAGGATGTTGTTGTAAGAAGATGAGAGTTGTTGCAAGACTTGAGAAATCAAGTCTGTCATAGACACCAACTGATGGGCTTCAATCATCGCATCATCAAACTGCTCTCGTTCGACTTCATTAAATCTCCGATAAAGAGCATGGCCCTGGATATGTTCTAAGAGGAGTCGATTTTGTTTTGCCGCTGCTGTTAAGTAAACCATACCAGTCTCCAAGTCAGAGAGGGCGAAGAGATTTTTCTTTGTTGTTCTCTGACGAAGTAAGCTGTTGACTTCATCTTTACTCTTATCCATCTTTTCAATGATTGGATAATAGGCGTTACTAATGATTTCTAGACTAGCAAAAAGAAATTTGTAAATAGAAAGCAACTCATGGCTATCCAGATAAGCTAACATCTGATCAATGACATAAGCATTCTTATGGTTGCTGATGGTAATCATTCGTTTGTTTTCAACGATAAAGGTCATGGGAATCGCTTCATAGTAATCCTTGTCCTTTTCTAAGTCCAGAACATTGTAGATAAAGGTCACAGTCCCATTCTCACGGTTGTAATCCATATGGGCACGTTCATTTTTATCCAGCGCATATTCGATGGTTTCCTTATCCAATCCGTAGATTTCAGATAAATCTTCAAGATTTTTAATTTTTTCTACATCTAGATTGATCCAAACACAACCATTTCCTAATTGCTCATCTAAAAACATCGTTTCTCCTCTGTCAAACTCCCTCTATTGTACCATAAATCAAGTAAAATTTCAGTTCAACTCGTCTCTTGAAAAATTGCTAACCACGGTAATATTACGGTTGGGAACAAAGTGGAGAGCCTGGTCTTCACCTCTTAGTTGAGTGGTTCGAATGCCGACACTAACTACTTTTCCCGATACAGTAATGGGACCATTTGTCAAAACAACTTCATCTCCTACATCCAACTGGCGTTCAAAGAGGATAAAGAAGCCATTGATAACATCTGATAAGAAGCCCTGCGCCCCCATACCAATTGCAACTCCGGCAATCCCAGCACCAGCTAGTAAACTGGATACAGGAAGTCCTAGGATAGACAAAATGCAGTAAACTAAAAAGAAATAAAGGGTGTAATTAAAAATATTTTCTAATAAACGCGAGATTGTCTTTTGTCGTCCTGCATCACGATTTGAATACTTAAGTGAAGGTTTGACAATTTTCTTGACAGCTGCATGGAGAAGCTGTTTAGCTATGTAAAATAGCACAAATAAAATTAAAAGAGAAATCACTTTCGTTAAAAGATTCTCAAATACCGTTGTTAAATCTAGCTTATTAAAATAACTTTTAAAAAATTCTTGCATGTAAAACTCCTTTCTAATTATTATACCACAAAACGAAGTTGTGTCTGGCTTCATAAGTATTTATTCCAGGCCTATCAAACATACATAGACTTGATTTCAAAGCATATTTATACTATAATCAAACCACTACAAAAAGAAGCAATTAGTTACTCAATGAGTCTATTGAAATAACTCATCGTCTCCTACCTACCACTGAAACTTTCAATCACCTATCCCAAGGAAGTATTCTATGTCTATCACACAACGCACTCTTAAACTAGTCCTAGCAACTTGTTTTGCTTGTTTACTAGCCTACTTTTTTGATTTGTCATCAGCTGTTTCAGCTGGTATCATTGCTATCTTGAGTCTTTCTGATACTCGAAGAAGCACGATCAAGCTAGCCCGCAATCGTCTTTTTTCAACTCTTCTAGCTCTCTTAGTTGGTGTTATTGCCTTTAAACTAACTGGTTATCATATCTGGAGCTTTGGACTCTACTTAGCAATCTATGTTCCTCTAGCCTATAAACTGGGTTGGGAAATTGGAATCACTCCTAGTAGCGTTCTGGTCAGCCATCTCTTAATCCAACAATCAACAACACCAGCACTTTTACTGAATGAGCTCTTACTCTTCCTAATCGGTACTGGATTTGCACTTCTGGTCAATCTCTACATGCCTTCACGTGAAAAAGAAATTCAACATTATCATACGCTTGTTGAAGAAAAACTCAGAGATGTTCTTCTACGGCTTTCTTACTATCTGAAAAGAGGAGATGGCCGTAATCAGGCTCAACTTGTAAATGAACTTGATCAACTGCTTGAGGATGCTCTTAAGCTAGTTTACCTCGATCACTCTGACCATCTCTTTCACCAGACAGATTATCATATCCACTACTTTGAGATGCGGCAAAGACAAACGCGTATCTTAAGAAATATGGCTCAACAGATTAACACATGCCAACTAGCCGCTAGTGAGAGTTTGATTGTCGCTCAGCTCTTTTCAAAAACAGCTAGCCAACTGAGTCAAACAAATCCAGCCTACAACTTATTGAATGATATTGAGAGCTACCTAGAGGTGTTTCGCAATCGCTCTCTCCCTAAAACTAGAGAAGAGTTTGAGACACGGGCAACCCTATTACAACTCTTTCGTGAATTAGAACATTTTATCCAGATAAAAGTAGATTTCTACAACCGTTATTCTGACAAAAACAGTAACAAATAAAAACTTCTATCGGCAACTGAGTTGCTGATAGAAGTTTTTTGTTATGAATAGATTTAATTTTCGCGCTTCTTTCGAATCGACATGAGACTGATATCTCTCAAACTAAAGTAAGTAAGAGCCAGCATTCCCAATGTAATAAAGATTTCTGCTGGAAGTTGGAAAATCTGTAGGGCAGACAAGAGCAACAAGATTACGAGGGCGACAAGTCCAAAGACTAATATTACAACATTGACCGTCCCCTTGATACTTTGAGGTGTCGCAAATACATAGAGTAGTAATAAGAGTATCCCTATGATTAAATAGACCATCTTTATCTCTTTCTAGCTCTTATTCAGCTGATTTTTTCTTTTTGTTTGCTTTCTCACGCTCTGCCTTGTTGAGGATTTGCTTACGCAAACGGATAGATTCAGGTGTTACTTCCATGTATTCATCATCGTTCAAGAACTCAAGTGATTCTTCAAGTGTCAAGATACGAGGAGTTTTGATAACCGCTGTTTGGTCCTTAGTAGCAGAACGAACGTTAGTCATTTGTTTTGCCTTCGTGATATTAACAGTCAAGTCATTCTCACGAGAGTTTTCACCGATGATCATTCCTTCGTAAACCTCAGTACCTGGGTTGACAAAGATAGTACCACGTTCTTCGATAGACATGATAGAGTAGGTTGTAGCCTTACCAGCATCGATCGAAACAAGGGCACCACGGTGACGTCCGCCAATTTCCCCTGGAATCAATGGCAAGTATTGGTCGAAGGTATGGTTCATGATCCCGTAACCACGAGTCATTGACAAGAACTCAGTTGAATATCCAATCAAACCACGCGCAGGAACTAGGAAGACCAAACGAGTTTGACCATTACCAGTTGAAATCATATCCAACATTTCACCCTTACGTTCAGAAAGGCTTTGGATAACAGATCCTTGGTATTCTTCTGGAGTATCGATTTGCACGCGCTCAAATGGCTCACACTTCACACCATCGATTTCTTTGACGATAACTTCTGGACGAGATACTTGAAGCTCATAACCTTCACGACGCATAGTCTCGATGAGGATTGACAAGTGCAATTCCCCACGTCCTGAAACTGTCCATTTATCTGGTGAGTCTGTTGGATCTACACGAAGAGATACGTCTGTTTGCAATTCTGCTTGAAGACGCTCTTCAACCTTACGAGAAGTGACCCATTTACCTTCACGACCAGCAAATGGTGAGTTGTTAACCAAGAAGGTCATTTGAAGAGTAGGTTCGTCGATGTGAAGAACTGGAAGAGCTTCAACTGCATCTGTTGGAGTGATTGTTTCCCCAACGAAGATGTCTTCCATACCTGATACGGCAATCAAGTCACCAGCCTTAGCTTCTTGGATTTCACGACGTTCCAAACCAAAGAAACCAAAGAGTTTTGTAACACGGAAGTTCTTGGTTGTACCATCAAGTTTAGAAAGAGTAACTTGGTCTCCGACCTTAACAGTACCACGGAAGACACGTCCGATACCGATACGACCAACGAAATCATTGTAGTCCAAGAGTGACACTTGGAATTGAAGTGGCTCATCTGAGTTATCGATTGGAGCTGGAATGTGGTCAATAATGGTATCAAAGATTGGCGCCATAGTCTTTTCTTGGTCTGCTGGATCATCTGACAATGAAGATGTTCCGTTGATTGCTGAAGCATAGACTACTGGGAAGTCAAGCTGATCATCATCTGCACCAAGCTCGATGAAGAGTTCCAAAACTTCATCCACTACTTCTGCTGGACGAGCTGATGGTTTGTCAATTTTATTGATAACAACGATTGGGACAAGGTCTTGTTCCAAAGCTTTTTTCAATACGAAACGAGTTTGAGGCATAGTACCTTCGTAAGAATCCACTACCAAGACTACACCGTCAACCATTTTCATGATACGTTCAACTTCTCCACCGAAGTCCGCGTGTCCTGGTGTGTCCATGATATTGATACGAGTTCCGTTGTAGGCAACTGCTGTATTCTTCGCAAGGATGGTAATTCCACGCTCTTTTTCAATATCGTTTGAATCCATTGCACGTTCAGCTAATTCTGTACGCGCATCAAGAGTTTCAGATTGTTTTAATAATTCGTCAACAAGGGTTGTTTTACCGTGGTCGACGTGGGCGATAATCGCGATATTACGGATATCTTCTCTTAATTTTGTCATGATTTCCTCTATTTATTTCAAATTTATTTTCTAACTGAGCAATTATACCACAATTTTAAGCAAATGACTTAACTCAAGTAAGTGTAAATGTTTTCAAAAGAAAATTCATGATTTATCTTTTCTTTTCAAAAATGCCGACTTGTGATAAGATAGGCTGGTATGCGTTTAGATAATTTATTAGCCCAGGAAAAAATCAGTCGAAAAGCTATGAAACAGGCTCTCCTAAAAAAAGAAATCTTAGTAGATAGAGTCCCTGCTACTTCCCTTGCACAGAATGTTGATACGGGATTACAAGAGTTGTTTTTTCAGGGTAGAAAAATCCAAGGATATGAGCACACCTATCTCATGCTTCACAAACCAAGTGGTGTCGTGACAGCAAGCAAGGACAAGAAGCTCCCAACGGTTATGGACTTACTACCTCAACACCTCCAATCAGACCAACACTATGCTATCGGTCGGCTAGATCGAGATACGACAGGGCTCCTCCTCTTAACGGACAATGGCCCTCTAGGTTTTCAACTTCTCCACCCTCAATATCATGTCGATAAAACTTATCAAGTTGAGGTGAACGGCTTGCTCACACCAGATCACATCCAGCAGTTCAAAAACGGGATTGTCTTTCTTGATGGAACTATTTGTAAACCTGCTCAGCTTGAGATTCTATCTTCAAGCCCTAGTCTCAGCCGAGGCACCATCACCATCTCTGAAGGGAAATTTCATCAGGTCAAGAAAATGTTCCTCTCAGTTGGTGTCAAGGTCACTGCCCTCAAACGAGTTCAGTTCGGAGATTTTCTATTAGATCCTGATCTAGCAGAAGGTCAATACCGACCCTTGAATAAAGAGGAGTTGAAAATTATTAAAAACTACTTAGAGAAAAGTGGATAAAACAAAAAAGCTTTAAAACTAAAGCTTTTTTAGATTCTTGCTAAGCTATAAAATAAAGCGATGTCCAAAATCCAGCTAAGGACAGAAACTACGATCCCCACGATACTTAGGATTCTTTCTCTTTTAAAGTCTAGACCAGATTCTTTTTGACTTGAATTAGCTATGACTAGTCCAACGATACCTAGAATCAGTCCTACTATTGGAGATGGCAATCCAAGGACGATAGATAGGATACCTAAAACAAATGAAGTTTTTTTCTTTTCTTGTGTATCCATATTATAAAAACTCCTTAAATTTATCACAGATTCATTATACCATATAAAGAGATTTTATCTACGGTGTAACCAATTTTGCTGTATGTAAACTTGCCCCTGAGTCAAGAAGCATTAGAATGATTCATACCTATTTCGAGAAGATTGGATCAAACAAAAAAAGCTTTAAAACTAAAGCTTTTTTTGTTAGAACCCTGATTAATGCATCATTAAGATAAGTCCTGCAATCCAGTTAAGTACAGAAATGACAAGCCCTACGATATTGAGAATTTTTTCTGTTTTATACACTAGTCCAGATTGTTTTTCGTGCGAATTAGCCAAGACAAGACCAATGATACCCAAAACAAGACCTACGATTGGAGATAACAAACCAAGGACGATAGATAGGATACCTAAAACAAGTGATGCTTTTTTCTTTTCTTGCATAATAAAAACTCCTTAAATTTAATACAAATTAATTATATCATAAAAAGCTAGATTTATCTACAATTCAATAACTTTTTACAAAATGTTAGCTGGTCTTAACCTTGCCTGTCCAAGAATCCAATCCGTAAGAAAGGATATAAATTTCTGAGAAACCTTGTTTTTTCAAGAAAAGTGCTGCATTGGTTACACGTTGCGCACGTTGGTTTTCATATAGAAGGACAGGTTTATCCTTGCGAAGAGCTGCAAGACTTGTCTTCAATTGATTTGAAGGAATATTACGAGCTCCGAGGATATGTTTTCTGTGGAAGTCAGCTGGCTCACGCAGGTCAATTAACTGACCTGTACGAATCAAAGATTCAAATTCTGCATTGTCTACAATTTTTGCTGCACGGCGAATACGAAGATAGTTGTATCCCATCCATGCCAACATCGCCACTACAAGTCCCCATAATACCCAAATTACCATAATATCTAATCTCCATTTTTTTCTAAATAGTCTAATTCTAGTTTGTGCTCTCTGCGAAGGACAGCCTCCGCTTCTAGATAATCCAGCTTATCCATCAAACCAGCATCATAGATTCGAGATAGTTCAATCTTCATTAATTCAATGTCATAAAGACGTTTGCCCATATAGACAAGAATACCGAACTGTTTGAGAAATTGCTGCACATCGTAGAGTGTTTTCATAGCTTTCATTTTAGCAAAAAATCAGAGTTTTTTCAATAGTTCCCTTGGAGGATTGCTCTTTTTACTATTATCTAGCTTTCTTCACACTATGACAAAGAAGAAAGCCTACTGTCATACCAACGATATTTTGCACAAGATTTGGGACGATTTCTGGTAGGGCTGCTCCCCAACCATTCATCCAAGCCGATGCAAAAGCGTAACCTGCCACCATGATGATGGTTGCCAAGACTAATCCTAGCCACTGCCATTTCCCTTTAACACCTGCCAAATATCCCTGCGAACCATGAAAAATCAAGCTGAAGAACATCCACTGGGGATAACCTGAAATCAGGTCAATTAGAAATCCCGCTAATCCTCCGACAACAGCTCCTTCGCGACTCCCAAAGTAAAAGGCCGTAAAGAATATTCCTGCATCCAAAAGTGTTAGAAATCCTGTTGGTGTTGGGATTTTTACGAAATAGCCCAAAACTACGGATAGGGCTGCTAAGATGGATACTAGGGCGATTTTACTTGTTTTGGTTTGCTTCATACTGTCTTACTCCATATTGATCTGCTTGTGCAATGGCACGGTAAACAAAGGCTTTGGAACTTTCAATTACTGGTAAGAGCTCCTCTCCCTTGACTAACTGGCTGGCAATGCTTGATGCAAAGGTACATCCTGCACCAGCATTTTGCCCTTGGATGACTGGATTTTCAAAAATGGTAAAATTCTCTCCATCATAAAAGACATCCACAGCCTTATCCTGACTGAGACGATTTCCACCCTTAATAATCACTGCTGGCGCACCCAAGTCATGTAATTTCTGCGCTGCATCCTTCATATCGTCCAAGGTTTCAATCTTTTGGCCTGCTAGCAATTCTGCCTCAGGAAGATTGGGTGTAATGACAGTCACATAAGGGAAAAAGCGAATCAACTCTTGACAGAGTTCGCTGACTGCAACGTCGTGCGTTTCCTTACAAACGAGAACTGGATCCAATACCACTGGAACTCCTGTGCGTTCCTTGATAAAGTTAAGAGCTTTCTCAGCAACACCAACAGTCGGTAAGAGACCAATCTTAATTCCTCCAAAGTCTACGCTCTTTAGGCTATCCAACTGTTGTTGGAAAATAGTCTCATCTGTCGGGAAGACCTCAAATCCATTTTCTGTCAAAGCAGTTAAGCAAGTCATAGCTACAAAACCATGTAAACCATTTAAAGTATAGGTCGCAAGGTCAGCAGCTAGTCCACCACCACTAAAAATATCATTTCCTGAAAGTGCTAAAATACGATTATTCTTCATAACGAATCTCCTTCAAATACAAACCATTGGGTGCTGCAGTTGGACCTGCCAACTGTCTGTCTTTTTTCTCCAAAATCAGGTCAATCTGCTCTATCGGCATTCTGTTATTACCAATTTTCAGCAAGGTCCCAACCATATTTCGAATCTGCTTATAGAGGAAGCCATTGCCAGAGAAAGTAAAGGTCAAAAATTGACCGGTCTCGTCAACCCTAAGACTGGCTTCCGTGATTGTTCTTACCTTGTCCTCCACACTTGTTCCGGCAGCAGTAAAACCGGTAAAATCATGGGTTCCTTCTAATTTCTTCACAGCTTTTTGCATGCGTTCCACATCTAGTGGATAGGGATAGTGGGTGGCATAATGACGTCTCATAGGATTTTTAGGACGCCCTCTATCCACGATAAACTCGTAGGTCTTGCTATGCTTGGCATAACGGCAATGAAAATCATCAGCCACTACCTCAATCGAAATGACATCTATATCTTCAGGACTTTGAGTATCGAGAGCAAAGCGAAGCTTTTCCTCATCCATCTGATAGGGAAGATCAAAGTGGATAACCTGCCCTAGCGCATGAACACCACTATCCGTTCGCCCTGCACCATGGATGGTAATGGCCTGCCCTTTATTTAATTTGGTTAAAGTTTTTTCAATTTCCTCTTGGACACTACGCGCGTGTGGTTGCCGTTGAAAGCCAGCAAAGGCGTAGCCATCATAGGAAATGATTGCTTTATATCTAGTCATGTATCTATTTTATCAAGAAAATTTCTCTGCAACAAGTTTGAAAACCAAAAATTGTACGGGTGCAGTTTTAGATATCAACTAGTCCTTACCTCGATTTTCTCATTATATATTTTCGTACAGGTACTTCAACCATTTGAACGATTTCAAATCCTTCTTTTTGGTAAAGATTGTAAGCTGTTTGATTTGCCTCGTAGACATTTAGAGAAATAGTATCTATGTCTTCATTTTCAAAGGCCAAACTAACAAATTTCCTTAAAGCCTGGCTACCTAATCCCTGCCCCTGTTTCTGAGGATTGATAAAAAATCTCCCGATATGAAGATTCCTGTCTTCTAGCCTGATTTTCTGGATAAGCCCCACAAACTCTTGTCCTTCAAATATTGAAAAAATTCCTTCCAGCTTTTGTAAGGATTGGACAATCAAGGGATAAGAAATTTTGGGTCCCATCCATTGCTTCTGAAAACTCTCTCCCAAAGCATTAGACCAGCGACAAATGAGTTGGGCATTTTCTATCTGAAGTCCTTTTTCAAAGTGAATTTTCATATTTGCTCCTAAAATTTCTCCTTTATCCAACTATTATACTCTTTCTCTTATTTTTTCCGAATTAATAAGTATGATTCACCTTTACTTTTTTCTTGTTGGAGCTATTCTTGCTTCCTTTCTAGGCTTAGTCATTGACCGCTTTCCTGAGCAGTCTATTATCTTCCCTGCTAGTCACTGTGATTCTTGTCAGACTCGTTTAAGACCACTGGATTTGATTCCATTTCTCTCACAGGTATTCAATCGCTTTCGCTGTCGCTATTGCAAGTCAAGCTATCCTGTCTGGTATGCCTTCTTTGAGTTGTCTTTGGGACTGCTCTTTCTAGCTGAGTCTGTGGGATTTTTAACTTTGGGGCAAGTCATCTTGATAACTGCCGGCTTGACTTTGGGCATCTACGACTTTCGTCATCAGGAGTATCCCCTACTGGTCTGGATGACTTTCCACCTAATCCTCATGGCTTCCTCTGGCTGGAATCTGGTCATGGTCTTCTTCCTTGTCCTTGGAATTTTGGCTCACTTTATCGATATCCGCATAGGTGCTGGAGATTTTCTCTTTCTGGCTTCTTGTGCACTTATTTTTAGCCTAACTGAAATGCTGATTTTAATTCAATTTGCCTCCACGACTGGTATCCTAGCCTTTCTCCTACTAAAGAAAAAGGAAAGACTTCCTTTTGTGCCTTTCCTCTTGCTGGCCGCTTGTATGATTATTTTTGGTAAGCTAGTGCTTCTCGGATAAAGTCAGCGATTTCTGCTACTTGTCCTTCATGCAGAGCCTTAACAATCTTGGAACCGACGATAACGCCATCCGATACCTCATTGAAACGTTCTACATCAGCCTGTGTGGATACACCAAAACCTGTCAATACTGGAATATGTGCCACTTGATGAAGTTGAGCCAAGTGCTTGTCCAAATCATCTCGGTAGTTTCCTGATTTTCCTGTCACTCCATTAATAGCAACAGCATAGACAAAACCTTCAGCTCCCTCAATGAGTTCTTTTTGACGCTCCATTCCTGTCGTTAAGCTTACAAGTGGAATCAAAGCAATGTCTGTATCTGCCAAGAAGGGCTCTACAAAATTAGCATGTTCATGAGGGAGGTCTGGGATAATCAATCCCTTGACCGCTGTAGTAGAAAGGTCTTTGACCAATTTCTCCACACCGTACTGAAAGAGAGGGTTAAAGTAGGTCATGATAACAAGTGGAACTTCTGTTTCAATAGTCTTCAAAATTTCAACTAGAGCCTGTGTAGAAGTACCACTAGCTAGACTGCGCAAGCCTGCTTCTTCGATAACTGGACCATCTGCAACTGGGTCTGAGAAAGGAACTCCCACTTCAATAGCAGACACTCCCAAATCTTCTAAAAAGTGGATTGTTTCAGCGAGACCATCCAAACCTTTTTCATGGTCTCCAGCCATGATATAGGGAACGAAAATTCCTTTTCCAGCTGCTTTAATAGCATTTAATTTTTCTGTTAGTGTCTTAGGCATGAGCTTCTCCCTTCTTTGCTACATTTGCTTCCAAGCGGTCTTTGACTTGAACCACATCCTTGTCCCCACGACCTGATAGACAGACTATCATGGATTTGTCTGGACCGAGTTCTTTGGCCAATTTCCCCGCAAAAGCAATAGCGTGGCTAGATTCCAAGGCTGGGATAATCCCTTCCACACGAGACAAGAGTTGGAATCCTTCCAAGGCTTCCTCGTCTGTCACAGGAACATAGCTGGCACGTTTGATATCGTGGTAGTGAGAATGTTCTGGACCGATACCAGGATAGTCCAAACCTGCTGAGATAGAGAAGGCTTCAAGAATTTGACCATGGGCATCTTGGAGCACATCCATGAGAGAACCGTGAAGGACACCCGGACGACCCTTGGTCAAGGTAGCTGCGTGGTGCTCTGTATCAACACCGAGTCCTGCTGCTTCAACACCATACATAGCTACTGACTCATTTTCCACAAATGGATGGAAAAGTCCGATGGCATTAGAGCCACCACCAACACAGGCTACTAGGGCATCTGGTAAATTTTCACCTGTCAATTCACGGTACTGTTGTTTGGCTTCGCGTCCGATAACACTTTGGAAGTCACGAACAATTTCTGGGAAAGGATGAGGTCCCAAGGCAGAACCAAGAATATAGTGGGTATCATCGATATTTGCCACCCAAGAACGAAGGGCTGCATTGACCGCATCCTTGAGCACGCGTGAACCATCTGTCACAGCCTCTACCTTAGCTCCTAAAAGCTCCATGCGGAAAACATTGAGGGCTTGGCGCTTGACATCTTCCTCACCCATGTAAATGGTACATTCCATGTTAAAGAGAGCCGCAGCTGTTGCAGTTGCTACACCATGCTGACCAGCACCTGTTTCAGCGATAATTTTCTTCTTGCCCATGCGTTTAGCCAGTAAAACTTGTCCTAAGGCATTGTTAATCTTGTGGGCGCCTGTATGGTTGAGGTCTTCACGTTTAAGGTAAATCTTGGCTCCGCCGATATGCTGGGTCAAGTTTTTTGCGTAGTAAAGAGGAGTTTCACGACCTACATACTGGCGCAAAAGTTGGTTTAACTCCTCTTGAAAACTTGGATCCGCCTGACTTTCACGATAAGCCTCTTCCAATTCCAATACTGCTGTCATCAATGTTTCTGGGACAAAACGTCCACCGAATTTCCCGTAAAATCCATCTTTATTTGGTTCTTGATATGCCATTCTTTACCCTCTCTATAAATCTTCTAATCTTTTCATGATCTTTTTGTCCGTCTGTTTCTACTCCGCTTGATACATCTACTGCAAAGGGAGAGAAATGCTGAATCGCTCCTGCTACATTGTCCTCATTTAGCCCGCCTGCGATGAAGAAAGGCTGGGCTAGTCCAGTCGTATCCAGTCGGCCCCAGTCAAAGGTTTGGCCACTCCCTGCCACAGGAGCATCAAAGAGTAGATAATCTGCCTGAGAATTGGGTACATGACCATCCCCGTCTACTTGAACAGCCTGAATACTTGCACAAGGCAAATCCTCAAACAAATCATCCGCCACCTGACCGTGAACTTGTACAAAGTCCAAACCAACTTTGTCTACCGCTTCTAACAGTTCTGCCCGACTGGGTGAAACAAATACTCCAACTTTTTTAACGTTGACAGGAATGAGCTTTGCCAGCTCTGCTGCTTGTTCCAAGGTCACCTGTCTTTTGCTAGGAGCAAAGACAAAACCAATGTAGTCTGCTCCAGCCGACACAGCTGTTTTTACGGCTTCTTTGGTCGATAGTCCACAAATCTTAACCTTTGTCAATCTGCAGCTCCTTGATTCTCTGGGCTACATCTTCTGCTTGCATGAGGGCTGTTCCTACTAAAATTCCGTTAAAGTATGGTGCAACACGTTTTGCATCCTCCTCTGTAAAAATAGCAGATTCGGAAATGTAGAAGCAATCATCCTTAAAGTGTTTGGCCAAGTCTACGCTTGTCTGCAAGTCGACTTCAAAGGTTGTTAAATTGCGATTGTTGACACCAATAATTTGAGCTCCAAGACGGTGGGCCACTTCTAGTTCAGCTAAATTGTGGGTCTCAACCAACACTTCTAAACTAAGCTCTGTCGCATAGTCGTAAAGCTCCTTGAGTCGTTCTTCTGACAAGGCTGCGACGATGAGTAAGATAACTGTCGCACCTGCATTGCGAGCACGGATGATTTGCTTTTCATCGAAAATAAAATCCTTGTTGAGCGTAGGAATGTTTACCTGACTGGAAATCTCACGCAGATAATCCAAATGACCTTTAAAGAAAACCTCATCTGTCAGAACAGAAATCATAACTGCTCCGTTAGCCTCATAAGTCTGGGCCTGTTGAACAATATCTACATCGAGATTAATATCCCCTAGACTTGGGCTTGCCTTCTTGACCTCCGCAATGATTTGCAAGCGGTCTTGGTGATTCTTCAAAAATTCTGCCAAACGATAGGTCTGGCGCAAGGGCTGAACTTCCTCTCGCTCCATCTTTTCAACTTCGCGCGCCTTTTGCTCTAGGATACGTGATAAAAATTCCTGACTCATCTTTGATACTCCTGTAATAGTCTGAGTTTTTCAAGGGCCTTACCACTGGCAATCACTTGACGTGCCAATTCAACTCCGTCCTTGATACTGTCTGCTTTACCATTGGCATAGAAACCGAGACCTGCATTTAAGACTGTTGTTTCCAAGAATGGACTTGGTTCGTTATTAAGAACACTGACAAGGATGGCTGCATTCTCATGAGCATTTCCCCCACGAATGTCTTCAATAGCAATGCGTTCCATTCCCAAATCTTCTGGAGTAAAGGTTGATAAAGTAATTTCACCATTTTCAAGAAGGGCAATGCTGGTAGTTCCATTCAAACCAGCCTCATCCAATCCTTCTGGACCAGCTACTACAATGGCACGTTTGCGACCCATGTTTTTCAAGACCTGAGCAGTACTTTCCAGAAGTTCAGGACGACTGATTCCTAGAAGCTGTGTTTCCAAAACCATTGGATGGATGAGCGGTCCTGTCAAATTCATGATAGTTGGAATTCCCAACTCCAAGCGAGCTGGCATAATGTATTTCATGGCTGGGTGCATGTTTTTGGCAAAGAGAAAGACGATTCCTGTTCGGTCAAAAACCTTACCCAATTGTGATGGTTTGAGATCAATATTGATTCCCAAAGCTTGCAAGACATCTGCTGACCCAGATTTAGAAGAAATAGAGCGATTTCCATGTTTGGCCATGTGGATTCCTCCACCTGCCAAAACAAAGGCTGCAGTTGTAGAAATGTTGAAGCTAAATGACTTATCTCCACCTGTACCGCAGTTATCCATAGCATCTTGAATATTTGTTGGAATGTGTTGAGCATGTCCTCTCATAACTTGAGCGAGGGCTGTTCTTTCTTCAGGTGTTTCTCCCTTCATCTTAAGGGCTAAAAGTAGTGAAGCAATTTGTGCTTCTGTCACTCGCCCTGTTACGATGCGTTCGATCACATCTGTCATTTCAACACTTGATAAATCTTCAAAGTTGGCTAATTTTTCAATAATTTCTTTCATTTTGTGTTCCTCACTTTACAACTTTCTCGATAAAATTCTGAATAGAAGATAGGCCATCTGGCGTTCCAATACTTTCTGGATGATACTGCAAGCCATAAATCGGCAAGGTTTTGTGTTGAATCCCCATAATGGCTTGATCATCTGTCGAACGAGCTGTCACTTCAAACTCTTCTGGCATCTCTTCAATTAAAATACTATGGTAACGCATGACTGGACGATTGTCCTCAATTCCTTGATAGAGAACTGATGGAGTCTCAAATCGAATCTGGCTTTGTTTACCGTGCATAACTTTAGGAGCCAAGCCCAACTTACCACCAAAGACTTCTGCAATGGCTTGGTGCCCCAAACAAATCCCTAGAATAGGTTTCTTACCTGCAAAATCACGAATCATTTCTTCCATTTTCCCAGCATCAGCTGGCCAACCTGGGCCAGGAGAGAAAACTAATCCATCTGCCTTTTCAGCATGTTCATAAAGATCTGGGTCATCATTTCTTAAAACCTGAACTTCTGCGAAATTCCCGATGTATTGAGCCAGGTTATAGGTAAATGAATCATAATTGTCAATCAATAAGATCATGGTCTTAGTTCTCCCATTCTAGTCATAGATTTAGCTTTGTTAATCGTTTCTTGGTATTCGTTCTGAGCGATGGAATCATAAACAATTCCTGCACCAGCCTGTACGTAGGCTATTTTATTTTTAAGAATCATGGTTCGAATAGCAATGGCAAAATCCATATCTCCAGTTGCTGATAAGTAACCGATAGCTCCTGCGTATACGCCTCGCTTCTCTGTTTCTAGTTCATAGATGCGTTTCATGGCCCGAATCTTTGGTGCCCCCGATACTGTTCCTGCCGGAAGTGTCGCCTTCAAGGCATCCATGGCAGTTAATTCTGGTAGTAAACGTCCTTTAACCACGCTGGTCAAATGCATGACATAGCGGAAAAGTTCGACTTCCATATACTTGGTTACTTGGACACTTGCTGTTTCAGCAATTCTACCGATATCATTTCGTCCCAAATCCACCAACATTCGGTGTTCTGCCGTTTCCTTTTCATCAGAAAGTAAATCACTTGCAAGTGCTGCATCTTCCTCGTCATTAGTGCCTCTAGGTCGCGTACCTGCAATTGGATTGGTTGTCACGATACCATTCTTGACGGAAACCAAGCTCTCAGGACTGGCACCGATGATTTGATAATCTCCAAAATCATAAAAGTAGAGGTAATTTGATGGATTGGTCACTCGAAGATTTCTGTAAAAGTCAAAAGGATTTCCAGTTACCTCTGCGGAGAAGCGCTGACTGAGTACACATTGGAACATATCACCGTTGCGAATCAAGTCGCGCGCTGTTTCTACCATTTCTTCAAATTTCTGAGTTGCAATATGTGGTCTAAACTGAAGTGGAGAAACGTCCAAATCTTCAAATTCATTTGGAGCAGGGATTTTCAACTCTTCTAAAACCTGATCTAAAGCCACTTCTAGTTCTTCATTACTACGTTCACTGTAGAGAGCATCCTCTATGATATGAATTTTTTCTTTCTTATGGTCAAAAACTATATAACTCTCATAGACGAAGAAATGCATATCTGGCGTCCCAATCGTATCCTCAGGGAGCTGGCCAATCTCTTCATAGAGAGAAATCATATCGTAGCCAACAAAGCCAATAGCTCCACCACCAAAAGGTAGGTCTGAATGGTGCTGACTCTCATGAGTCACCTCATAAAGGAAGTCCAAAGGATCACGATCAATCACCTGGCCATTTTGATAAAGAACTCCATTTTCGAACTTAATTTCAAAAACTGGGTTATAGGCTAAGATAGAAAATCGAGCATTTTCTTTTTCTCTTGGGATACTTTCAAGTATGACCTTGTGTTGTCCGTTCAAACGCATATAAGCCAAGATTGGTGATAAAACATCTCCATGAATGATTCTTTCCATTGTAATTTCCCTTTCGATTCGTATCTTTATAGAATTTTAGTTTTAATTTATCTTTTTCTATTTCCCTTAAATAGTGCGGACGGGAGGTAAAATTATCCAGTGGATGATTTTAGAAAACCATGAAATGAAAGACCTAATTTTTGAGCTCCTCGCTCATTCATTTCTAGGCTCAGGCTAAAATAGTTCCCCGAACTATTTTACTCTCAAAAATTCCGTCCTAGAGAAGCATCTTTGCTTCTCTAGGATACCACCATGGCGGGAAATAGCGGTTCAATGCTCACTTCGTTCGCAAATATTTTATGGAAATCTACCTATTGATGAAACATAATTTAAAACTGATAGCCATATCTACGATAAATATAGAAAAATCCCCACGCAAAATAACTTGCGTGAGGACGAAATTCGCGGTGCCACCTCAATTATAGGATTTCTCCTATCTCTCATTCCTGTCTCAGATAGCTCCTGTAACAGGTTGTGCGATAAAGGGCACTCCCTTGAGAATTATGTTTTCTTCTCTCATTTCAGATGGACCCAACCTTACAGCTTTCTCTGCTTGTTTTCAGCAACCACAAGCTCTCTGTGAGAGAAATCTCTGTATCTTTTCCATCTTTTATTTTTTAGCTTCAAGGTAGTCTGCAATGGCAGCTACGTCCTTGTCTCCACGACCAGAGACATTGATGATAATAATCTCATCTTTACTTAGTTTTGGTGCGCGTTTGACTGCTTCAGCGATAGCATGTGAGCTTTCAATCGCCGGGATAATTCCTTCTGTTTTACTTAATAAAAGTAAGGCTTGAACAGCTTCTTCGTCTGTCGCTGCTACATATTCTACTCGACCAGAGTCTTTAAAGAAGGCATGTTCTGGACCAACCCCTGGATAGTCCAAACCTGCTGAGATAGAGTAAACTGGCGCAACATTTCCATCTTCGCCAAAGACTGCATAGGTTTTCATTCCATCGACAATTCCTACACTACCCTTGGTCATTGTTGCTGCGTGTTTGTCGGTATCTAAACCGTGACCAGCAGCTTCTACCCCAACCAATTTTACTTCTTCATCAGCTACATACTGTGAAAAGGCACCGATGGCATTAGAACCACCACCTACACAGGCAATAACGTAGTCTGGCAGTCGTCCTTCTTTTTCCAAGATTTGACGACGAGATTCTTCACTGATGACTTTTTGGAATTCATGAACAATCGTTGGATAAGGGTGAGGTCCCACAGCAGAGCCTAAAACGTAGAAGGCTTCAAGGTCATTCATCCATGCTCCAAAGGCTGCGTCAACCGCATCTTTGAGGGTACGAGTACCAGTTTCAACTGCGTGAACAGTTGCTCCCATCATCTCCATGCGGAAGACATTGAGACGTTGACGCTCCACATCTTCTGCCCCCATGTAGACATCACATGCCATACCAAACTTAGCTGCAGCTGCAGCTGTCGCAACACCGTGCTGGCCAGCTCCTGTCTCAGCAATGACACGCTTTTTACCCATGCGTTTTGCTAGAAGGATTTGTCCTAAAACGTTGTTGAGCTTGTGAGAACCAAGGTGATTCAGATCTTCGCGCTTGAGATAAATCCTAGCGCCACCTAAGTGCTCTGTCAAGCTCTCTGCATAGTAAAGCGGTGTTTCACGACCCGAATAGTCCTTCAAGTAATGGCGAAACTCAGCTAAAAACTCTGGATCATCCTTGTATTTTTCAAAAGTCACTTCTAATTCATCTAGTAAAACCTGAATTGGTTCTGGTACAAAACTACCACCAAATTGTCCGAAATATCCTTTAGTTGTCATAAATTCTTCCTCCTTCTGTATGAATCCGGCTTTTGTTTGCTTTTAGTAGTAGGCAAGAAGCTGTAGATAGAACTCAAGTTCATCAAAGCGACTTAACGCCCTAATAAAAGATATACAAAATGACGGATAGAAAAAGCCCACACACGGAATATATTTCCATGTGAGGGCGTTCGTAACGCGGTACCACCTCAATTGTAAAGAGAATATCCCCTTTACATCTCTGCCTTGTCTAACAACAAGTTGCACTGTAAGGTGTGCCTACCGAATTTTCATTGTTTCAAATTCATTTTTTCAAATCAGCCCAATTTCACTATTTTCAAACACCTGTTCACAGTAACCACAGGCTCCCTGAAGATCAAAAATAACTACTTTTCTGATTTGTTGAGTTAATTATATGTTATTGTTTTTTCTTTGTCAATCGTTTTCATTCATTTTTTACTAATTTTTTTATTAGTTTTTTGAAGAAGCAAGAACTTCTTCAGAAACTCTGACAAAAGTCTCAATGATATAGTCTACTTCTTCATCCGTTAATTTTGTGTGAAGCGGTAATGTAATTTCATTTTCAAAGAAGGCATAAGCTCGTGGATAATCTGCCATATTAAAACCAAGATTCTTATAAGCTGTCAAAAGCGGAAGCGGTTTGTAGTGGACGTTACTTGCGATTCCTGCCTTGGCCAATTCTTGAATGATTTGATTGCGTTGTTCGAGACTTGCTCCTTCTACATGGGTGATGTAGAGGTGACGACAAGATTCAACAGTTTCTGTCTCATGAGCCAATGGGTGAATACGAGTTCCTGTAAATCCACGGTCATAGCGATCCACGATATCCTTACGACGTTGTAGTAAGCTAGGATAACGATCTAGCTGAACTAGACCTAGTGAAGCCATGATATCTGTCATGTTGCACTTGTAGGCTGGTGTTACGATATCGTATTCCCATGAACCTAGTTGCATCTTAGCAAGAGCATCTTTTGTTTGACCATGAAGAGATAGGATTTGGAATTCCTTGTACATTTCTTCATCATCAATCGCTGGATTTGCTTTCCAAGTGGCACTTCCTCCTTCTGCAGTTGTAAAATTCTTGACTGCGTGGAAAGAAAATGATGTGAAGTCTGCAATTGAACCGGCTGGTTGTCCCTTGTAGGTTGAACCTAAAGCATGGGCACTATCAGAGACAATCACAATACGGTTAAAGGCCTTTTGCCACTTGCTAGCAGCTGTAAAGAGGTCGCGTTTCTTTTCTACAACTTGGAACAAACGGTCATAGTCACAGATAATTCCTGCAAGTTCAACTGGGATGATAACCTTAGTCTTCTCAGTAATTGCTTGCTCAAGCTTATCATAGTCCATTTCAAAGGTATCATCTTGGATATCAACCATCACTGGTGTCGCACCTACGTGAGTAATGACACTACATGATGCTGTATAAGTCATAGCTGGAACGATGACTTCGTCACCAGGCCCTACTTCAAGCACTCGCAAGATCAATTCAAGAGCTGCTGTTGCAGAGTTGAGGCAGACTGTCTTAGGCGTTTTAGTATAGACGGACAGACGACGCTCTAGTTCTTTTGTCTTCGGACCTGTTGTGATCCAACCAGAACGAAGGGTATCGGCTACTTCAGCAATTTCAGCTTCGGTAATATCGGGTGGTGAAAATGGAATATTATACTTTGTCATTGATTTACTCCTTTTACTGTATTCACTCTTGTGACTACTTTATTTTAAAACTTCAACTACAGTCTGGAACATGATCTTGATATCTCCGAAGAAATTAAAATCACGTAGGTAGGCTAGGTTAAAGTGCATTTTCTCTGGAAGGACTCTTTCCACATAAGCCTGGTCAACCGTCATACCTTTTGCAGTCATTTGACTGATGATGGCATCCTCATCCTTATAGTTAATGCTGGCAAGGGAAGTAATCCCTGCTGGTAAGAGCAAGGTAGCCATCATTTCAGGGCTATACTGCTCTGTGTAGCGTGGTACTTCTGGGCGTGTTCCTACAAAAGACATCTCTCCTTTGAGGACATTGACCAATTGCGGCAATTCATCCAAACGAACACGTCGAATGAAATTTCCAACTTTAGTGATGCGACTGTCATTTGCAGAAGTTACTAGACTTCCTTTTTTATCAGCATCCGTCACCATGGTCCGGAATTTCCAAATCTTGAAATGACGGTTGTACTGGGTTACCCGCACTTGCTTGTAAATAACTGGACCTTTGCTATCTAGCTTGATCCAGATGCTTAGAATCAGAAATAAGGGGGAGGTCGAGATTAACAAGACTACGGCTAGAAACAAATCTAGACAACGCTTGAAAATCAGTGAGCCTTTTCTTCTAGACACAAGCTGGTAGTATGGTTTTACCTCGCTCAATTGCATTTCTTGAGGTAGTTCATCCCATTTCAGCATGCACATTCTCCTCTGTTTTTATATATAATCTTTATTAACATTCTACATTATACCACAAAATGAAAGAGGCAGTGCAAGAAATCTGTGTTTTAAAGGAATTCTTCCCTAGGAAAGAGCCCCTGCCTGCAAACTATACATCTTGTGATAGGTTCCACCTAATGCTAGGAGTTCCTCGTGGGTTCCACTTTCGATGATACGTCCCTTATCAAGAACATAGATACAATTAGCATCTTGAATGGTAGAAAGGCGATGGGCGATGGCGATGGTTGTCCGACCTTGTCTCATCTTGGCTAGGGAATTTTGAACCAAGGCCTCTGTTTCAGAGTCGATATTGGCTGTTGCTTCATCCAAAATCAGAATTTTAGGTTGACTGGCAACAGTTCTAGCAAAGGCAAGAAGCTGACGTTGACCAGTTGAAAAACTCGAACCACGCTCAGACACAGGAGCATCATAGCCCAGAGGAAGGTCCTGAATGAAAGAATTTGCATCGACAAATTCTGCTGCAGCCTTGACTTGGTCATCACTGATATCTTGGTACATGGCGATATTGGACTTTATGGTCCCATGATAGAGGAAGGGTTCCTGTAGAACCAAACCGATGTTTTTTCTCAGCTCCTCTTGACTATACTCTCGAATATCCACACCATCTAGTAGTACCCGACCTGACTGGAATTCATAAAAGCGCATGAGAACATTGATGATCGAAGATTTTCCAGATCCTGTATGTCCGACAAAGGCAATGGTTTCACCTTTATTGACAGTAAAGGAAATATCATCTAGAATTTGGTGTTTCCCATCATAAGAGAAGGACACATGCTCAAAGCGGATATTTCCTTCTTGAATCTTGGATTGACCATTTTCTTGGGCCGGTTCATAGTTGGTCTCATCAATAAGTGCAAAGACACGACCTGCTGACACCATGGATGTCTGAAGAGTAGAAAAGTTTTGCGTTACCTCGATCAGGGGATCAAAGAGACGATTGATATACTGGATAAAGGCATACATAGTTCCTGCCGTTATTCCTAGATAAAGACCGCGATAGCCAAAGTAAGCCATCAAAACCGCATAGCCCAACAGTTTCAACAAACTCATAGCTGGACGTAAAAAGAGAGAATCCAAGGCTACTGAACGGTTAGCGTAGACTAGGTGTTCCTGGTTTATCTCATCAAACTCTTCTTGCAGGCGTTTTTCTTGGTTAAAGGCTTGAATAATACGAATGCCTTCGATATTTTCTGCCAGCTTACTGTTAATGTCTGACAGTAGACTTCTGGTTTTTTCAATGACCTTGACCGATTTTTTACGGTAGAGATTAACCAAAAGGAAAATCAAAGGAAGAAAGAGCAATACTAAAGCAGTCAGACGATAGTCCAGAACTAACATGGTATAAAGGGTCGTCACGAATATAAAGACTGCCGAGATAAAGCTAGATAAGATTCCCGAAAACATATCACTGATAGTCTCGGTGTCATTTGTCAAACGAGAGACAATTGAGCCTGCAGGCGTTTTATCAAAGTAAGACATGCCTAGCTTCTCCATATTGGCAAAGGCATCACGTCGGATATCTCTAACGATGCTGTAGGACACGCGCGCAAAGAGGAGATTACCTACATATTGGACAATGGTTTGAAGAATGTAGAGACCATAGTAAACTAGCAAAACTGTAACAGCAAGTTGGTTGAGATTATGTAGATACTGGTCGATAAAGTGAGAAGCTACCAGGGGGATAATACTCTTAATAACAGTTGTCGCAAGGAGAAAAGCAAGTGCTAAAAAGGTGAGGAGCCCATAAGGCTTAAGATAAGACAACAAACGCTTCAATACAGACCATTGTTCTTGTTTATTCCGCATCTTCTTCTCCTTTCATTTCTAACTGTTGAGACTGGTAGGTCTGGGCATACCAACCATTCAAGGCTAGTAAGTCTTCATGCCTACCTCGTTCAATGATGCGACCATCCTGCATGACCAAAATCAAATCTGCATGAACAACTGCACTGAGACGATGGGCAGTGATGATAGTCGTTTTATCTTTGCGAGTTTCCTTGAGATTATCGATGATTGCGAACTCTGTCTTAGCATCCACAGCTGACAAGGAATCATCTAAAATCAAGATATCAGGATTTAAAATCATAGCACGGGCCATGGCAAGACGTTGCTTTTGACCACCAGACAAACTAACTCCCTTTTCACCGATAATCGTATCAAATCCCTCAGGCATGGCTTGAATGTCTTGATAGACTTGAGCCAACTTTGTCGCTTCTTCCACTGCTGAGAAAGGTAGGTCAGAATTTCCAAAACAAATATTGTCTAAGATAGAGCTAGCAAAGAGAAATTGGTCCTGTGGAACGTATCCCATCAAACTTCGTAAGTCAGCTAGTCGATAGTCACGAATGTCATGACCATTTAGATAAATAGCTCCTTGGTCAACGTCATACTCACGCAAGAGCAACTTAATCAAAGCAGTTTTCCCTGAACCAGTCTGTCCAACCAAGCCCAAGGTTTGCCCTTTTTCGAGGCTAAAATGTATATCTCTCAGCGTCTCTTCGTCTTCAAAGGCAAAACGATCAATGGCATAGTCTAAGCGCCCATTTTCAATCCCGTTAATTGGAGATTCTGGATCTTTTACAGGTGACTCTTGGGACAAAAGACTCTCAATTCGTTGATAAGAAACCTTCCCTCTTTGAGTAATATTAAAGAGGAAACCAATCGCCATCAAGGGCCATACCAACATATCCAAGTAAGAGATAAAGGTGACAAGATTCCCAACGGTTACTTGTCCTGCTTGCACCATAAAGGCACCGACTAAGAGAGTTAAGGCATAGGAAGAACCAACAAAGAGTAGAACCATGGGGTCAAAGAGACTATCATATTTCATAGTTTGCAGATTCTTTTGGAAGGTCAAATCATTGACTTCCTGGAAAGATGCCAATTCATCAGACTGATAGCCAAAGGACTTGGTTACCTTGATACCTGATACAGATTCTTGAACCTTATTGTTGAGTTCAGAAAAGGCTGCTTGCGATTCGCCAAAAGCCTTATGGGTCTTTCTCCCCAGACGACTAGTCGCATAGGCCATAAATGGCAAGGGCAGAATGGCAACCAAGGTCATCTGCCAAGAAATGCTAAAGAGCATGGTCAAGAGAGTCACCAAGGCCGTGATAGAGGCATCCACCGCCGACATGACACCACCACCTGCTAAACGAGTCAGAGCGTTGATATCATTGGTTGCATGAGCCATCAAATCCCCAGTTCGATAATTCTGATAAAAAGCAGGCGACATTTTTGTAAAGTGCTCGAATAGTCTTGAACGCATGATTTGTCCAAGTCGGTAGGAGGTCCCTAGGATATACATGCGCCAAACATAACGCAGGTAGTACATCCCGAAAGCTGCCAGCAGGAGATAAAAGAGATGAAGCAGGAGCTCATCTTGTGTTAATCGTCCCGAAGTGATGGCATCGATCACGCGCCCCATGACCATAGGTGGGATGAGGTTTAGTACAGAAACCAAAACCAAAGCTACAATTCCAACTAGGTAACGACGTTTTTCTAATTTAAAAAACCACCAGAGTTTTTGGATGATGGACATAAAATTCCTTTCTAATGACAAATGGAAACCTGAGGCGACTACCTCAGGTTTTTCCTATTCATAGGTGATGACACTAACTTAAACTTTGTCATATTCAGCGATAAAGATATTCAAAGGAGTAACATTTCATTTATTTTCAATCTTTTACATAAATCATTCTTTATTATAAAGGAATGACCTGGATTTTTCAAACTATACGCTGGGGAAATACTTCTTTTTCTGGTATAATATTGTCTATAATCTGAATGAAAAGGTAAACATTATGAAACTGATCTCATGGAATATTGATTCCCTAAACGCTGCACTCACGAGCGATTCTGCGCGTGCGAAATTATCACAAGACGTCCTTCAAACATTGGTTGCTGAAAACGCTGACATCATCGCCATCCAAGAAACCAAGCTTTCAGCTACAGGGCCTACTAAAAAACATCTTGAGGTGTTAGAAGAACTCTTCCCTGGATATGAAAATACTTGGCGTTCCTCTCAAGAACCTGCTCGTAAAGGCTATGCTGGAACCATGTTCCTCTATAAAAAAGAACTCACACCAACGATCAGCTTCCCAGAAATCGGTGCTCCTTCTACCATGGACTTGGAAGGCCGCATCATCACCTTGGAATTTGATGCATTTTTCGTAACGCAAGTTTACACTCCAAACGCTGGTGATGGGCTCAAACGCTTGGAAGAACGCCAAGTCTGGGATGTCAAATATGCTGAGTATTTGGCGCAACTAGACAAAGAAAAACCAGTCCTTGCGACTGGAGACTACAACGTAGCTCACAAGGAAATCGACCTTGCAAATCCTGCCAGCAACCGCCGTTCACCAGGATTTACAGACGAAGAACGTGAAGGATTTACAAACCTTTTAGCCAAAGGATTTACAGATACCTTCCGCCATATCCATGGCGATGTGCCAGAACGCTATACTTGGTGGGCACAACGCAGCAAGACTTCAAAAATCAACAACACAGGCTGGAGAATCGACTACTGGCTCACAAGTAACCGTGTAGCAGACAAGGTTACCAAATCAGACATGATTGATTCAGGAGCACGCCAAGACCATACACCGATTGTCTTGGAGATTGAATTGTAAGGAGTTTCTTTATGGACTACAATGCAGTTATTCCCGAGTTTATAGTCTCGAATCTAGAACAGTCTCGTTCCTTCTACTGCGACTTATTGGGATTCTCTGTCGAATACGAGCGTCCAGAGGAAAAATTTCTCTTCCTTTCGCTTGAAGACTGCCAACTTATGCTAGAAGAAGGCAACGCAGAAGAATTATCCCAACTGACTTATCCTTTCGGGCGTGGTGTCAATATTTCCTTTGGTATCAAGGATGTCCCTCAGCTCCACCAAAAACTGCTGGAAGCCAACTATCCCATCTATCGTCCTTTGACTAAAAGAGAATTTCGAGTTGGTGAACAATATATCTACCCTCATGAATTTGCAGTTCTAGACCCAGATGGCTATTTTTTAAGATTTAGCGAATAGAATGATAAATCATTAGAGTGGGAAAGTAATAAAAAAAGAGGCGTTTGCCTCTTTTTTTATTGTTGAAAATCACTTAATCCCACTTACCATCCAAAATATCTTTAAGGAACTTTTTAGGAATCCAGAAAGAATGCTTGGTAATTCTTCGCCCATCAGGAAGGGGGTTCGTATCTGATAGTTTTCCTTTTCCTACAAAAACATTTTTTTCAATCTCATAATAAGAGTTTGATGCATGAATTTTGGTAAACAAGAACTTATTCACTTTGCTTTGAGGAAAGTTTGTCGAAACACCTTTTTTTGTCTGAGTTAACTGTACCCCTTCATTAATAATGGTACGTGTTTCATTCCAGACACGTTTTGCTTCATCGACTAAACGTTCAGGAAATCCCCAAAACTTCACTTGACTTAAAACATATTCTCCAGGTTCCTCTTCCTTAAATACAACAAACATATAGCGTTTGTCACAAATTTCTTGAAAAACATGAGATTCTTCCCAGTTATCATTTTTTGCCAATTCTATAAAATCATAAACTTTAAACGGTGAGTCTTCAGTAGGTAGCTCCTTTTTATTCACACTAATAACTCTAAGATTCATATTGGCTTTTTGAAATTCCTGAGTATTTTCTATATCACCAGTAATACCAATCATTTTACGAATCAGTAAATTATTTCTAGATTTTGAGCGACGAGGAATACCGAACGCATCATATAAGTCTTCCGCTCTCCATCCTTCATACTTCAAAATTTTTTCTTCAATAAGCTGGGTAAATGTTTTTTTCGTTCCTTTTGCAGTAGCTAATACACTCTCCTGTTCATGACTAGCAAAGATTTTATGATTAATCAAATACGTCATGTAACTAGACTTTAATTCCCAGGCACGTTGTTTTGCCAAAACATCACTAAAAGGTTGTTTTTTCCAATCTTTGTCTTTACCGGCTCCTTTAGTACAAGTTGATAAATAGTTTCCATCGGACTCGGACAATTCGTGCGCACGTCCCTCCTTAATTTTCTGAGTAATTCGAGCGTAATCATCTAAAATGACATTCATATCTTCCTCAAACCATTCATACAGAAACACTTTTTCAATCATGTAATCCAAAACTGTATTTTCAGGAATCAAACCGTTGTAAAATAATAAAAGTATTTTAGAACATTTTTGCCATAGATGAGTTTGATAAAAATCGTCCAAGTTCTCTTCACAATAATTAATAATCGTCAAGACTAGTCGTTCTTTTGCAGAAATGGTTCCATTCTTATTAACTTTAAATGGAGTCACCTTAAGCTCTACTCCAATTTTTTCAAAATCGGCTGCAGCATTACTGTTAGGCTGATACCCATAATAATAACGTTCTATATAATTCCCATACTGTCCCTTTGACGATGGTTTAATTTCTTTTTTCTCATATTCATTAGCTTCTTGATTTTGATAATCCTCGTATGTTTTATAGAGAGAACGATTATATTCTTCCATAACCTCAGCAAATTTTCTATTCAAAAGTTTATGAGAGTAATTTACAACACTATCAATATCTTCATCGTTATAATTAAATAAATTTTGTTTCATTCTTTTCTCCTACTCCCTATATTATATCAGATTAAATACAAAGCAAGCATTAATACTTGATCAATCGTTGAAAATAGTATATAATGGATTAAACTGAAAAATTGTAAGGAGAAAAGATGAAAGTTCTCGAACTATTTGCTGGGGTCGGAGGATTCCGAATAGGATTAGAAAAATCTGATAACCAGTTCTTTGAAACAAAGTGGGCTAACCAGTGGGAACCGTCTCGTAAATCTCAAGATGCATTTGAGGTATATGATTATCATTTCCCCGACAGCGAGAATATCAATATTAGTATCTCTGATATTACAGACGAAGAATTTTCGAAAATGGATGCAGATATGATTGTAGGAGGTTTTCCTTGTCAAGACTATTCTGTCGCTAGAAGTAAAAAAAATGAAAAAGGCATCGAAGGAAAAAAAGGAGTCCTCTTTTGGGAAATCATTCGTGCTACCGAAAATATTAAACCTAAATATCTTATCCTCGAAAACGTTGACAGATTGCTAAAAGCCCCTTCTAAACAACGAGGAAGAGACTTCGCAATCATGCTAACAGCTTTCAATAATTTGGGATATTCAGTTGAATGGAGAGTCATCAATGCGGCTGATTACGGACGAAGCCAAAGACGTCGTCGTGTTTTCTTCTTCGTTTATCGTAATGATACTAATTTTGCAAAATCAATTGATGAACAATATGAAAACAATGAAGCAGTAGCTGAAGAACATAAATATGATGAGTATTTATTTCAAACAGGTTTATTTGCAACTCAATTTCCAATAAAAAATATACCAGTTAAAAATAGACATGTTTTTCATGAACTTGGAGATGATATCGTAGAGGTATCTGATAATTTTACAGGTACCGTTTGGAACACAGGTATTATGAGATATGGAAAATACTACTCTATCGATACAGAGCCTAACTTTAATGGAAGACCAATTACATTAGGTGAAATTCTTCAGGATGAAAAGGATGTTCCTGATAAATATTTCATTACAGATCCAGCAAAATTGGAAAAATTCCAATTTCTAAGGGGACCAAAACGAATTGAACGTACTTCTGCAGACGGTCATACTTACATCTATTCTGAAGGTGGTATGGCTCCCTATGACGATTTAAACTTACCCGGTCGTACAATGTTGACTTCTGAAGGTACCGTTAATCGTTCAACCCATTTTCTTAAAGTTAATGGTAAATACCGTCTTATAACTCCAGTTGAAGCAGAACGTCTTCAAGATTTCCCAGATAATTGGACAGCTAAAAAGAAATTAGCTGATGGGTCTATTGTAGATGTTTCTGATAAAATGAGAATGTTCTTTATGGGAAATGCTCTTGTTACTGAGATTGTAAGAAAAATCGGTGATTTTATAAAGAAAATTGATTAAAACAAGTTGCTTACATTAAACAACATAAAAAAGAGGCATGTGCCTCTTTTTTGTTTCCTATATCCTCACCTGTCTATCTTCAGACCGTTGTCCTGTGACAAACATGGTGAAGGTTGCCTTGCAGACATTTCGGCCATCTTGGTTGATGATGTCAACATCGACGACACAAGTGGTACGTCCTTGGTGGACACATTCTCCTTTGATAGTGAGAACATCCCCCAGATTTCCAGCTTTCAGATAGTTGATGGAAGACTGGAGTGTCACCCCGTCTAATCCTAGCGAAATCACCACAAGACCACTGATTTGGTCACATAGGGTAAATAGATAGCCTCCATGAGCATTCCCATAGTAGTTGAGTGAGGAGTCCACTACTTTTGTTGTCACCACCACGTGACCGTCTCTCATTTTTTCAATTTCGTAATTTTCAAAGGCAGATATAGCGTCAAAGTGAAAATCTTTCATACTTTCCTCCTGATATTTCAAACGACACTATGATACTACTTTTCAAGACTCTACGCAAGAGACAAGTACTTATTCGGGTAAAATACCAACCTTCTCCACAAAGCGCATAAAGGCAGCTTGTCCTTCTTCTGTTTGCTTGTAAACTCCTGCATCTTCCAAAACTCGAGCGAAGATTTTACCTACAGATTCTTGGACGATTTCAAGAGCTTGGTCTTTGTCAGTCAAGTCAGGATGGGAGTCTTTCAATTCATCCGCCCATGCTTGGTGATAATCTGCTACTGAAACATCCTTTCCTACTAGGTAAGCTGCTACCTGCTCCACTTCTTCCTTCAAGCGTGGTGGCAAGATTGCCAAACCCATGACCTCTATCAAGCCGATATTTTCCTTCTTGATATGTTGAACATCCTTGTGGGGATGATAGATACCATCTGGATGCTCTGGAGATGTTTGATTGTCCCGCAAAACCAAATCCAACTCAAACTGCCCATCTCTTTTACGCGCAATCGGTGTGATAGTGTGATGCGGTGTTCCATTACTTTCTGCCAAGACCTGTACACTTGGATCTGAGTATTGACGCCAAGCTAGTAAGATTTTATCCGCTAGTTCTGTCAAATCCTCTTTAGAATCTGAAGTTAGTCGAATGACGGACATAGCCCACTGAACAATCCCTGCTTTGACAGATTCAAAACCTTCAAAGGTAACGCTTTTCTGAATAGGAGCCACTTCCATTGGGAAAACATGACGCCCACCTTGATAATGATCATGGGTCAGGATGGAACCACCCACGATTGGTAAATCAGCATTTGAACCAGCAAAGTAGCCTGGAAACTGCTTCACAATTGCTAACAAACGTTCAAAACTTTGGCGACTAATGGCCATAGGACGATGCTTGCTATCTAGGAAAATACAGTGCTCATTAAAGTAAGCGTAAGGCGAATACTGGAAGCCCCACTCCTGACCAGAAATATCAAAACGTATAATCCGGTGATTGCTTCTAGCTGGATGATTGACACGACCATGGTAGCCTTCATTTTCCATACAGAGCTGACATTGAGGATAGTTACTCGACTTGACCAACTTAGCTGCCGCAATCTCTTTTGGATCCTTTTCAGGCTTAGAGAGATTGATGGTAATCTCTAGTTCACCGTAGTCAGATGGTACACGATAAGCAATGTTCTTTGCGATAGCCTTCAGTTTGATGTAGTCATTCTTCTGACTGAGTTGGTAGAAATCCGCAATTGCCTGCTCTGGCGACTGGGCATAGGTATCCCAAAAGTCACGATTAACCTGACTTGGACAAGGCGTTACCAAGTCCATGAGGTCAGCACCGAGAATCTCACGCGCAGTCTGACTATCTTCAATTGTTTCCAATCGAACGGCTTCCTCGACAAGCTGATCTTTTAGTTCAATCAAATCATCTTGGTCAGTCTCAACTTCAAGAACTCCATCTCCCACCAGCGCTAAAACACGATTGGTAAGATAGATTCGATCCAACTCTTCAAAGCTACTTTCAGCAATGACTTTGGTCACAAAATTTTCTACTAAGGTCACTAGATAACCTCCTTCTGACTATTCAAGGATGCGAGTTCCACCTGCCACTTCAGCGATATAGAAGCTTGGAGCGTAACCAACGATTTCTTCATAGTACTTGCCTACAGCTTCTTTAAAGGACTCAACAGCATCCTTTTGAACCAAGGCGATCGCACAACCACCAAAGCCAGCTCCTGTCATACGAGCACCGAGAACACCTTCTTGAGCCCAAGCCGTATGAACAAGGGTATCTAATTCCAAGCCAGTTACTTCGTAATCGTGCTCAAGTGAAACATGAGAAGCATTCATCAAACGACCAAACTTGTCTAAATCTCCTGCTTGAAGAGCCGCTTGCGCTTTAAGGGTCCGTTGGTTTTCAAGAACTGCATGACGCGCACGTTTCAAGCGATTTTCGTCTTTGATCAGGTAGCTATATTCATCAAAAGCCCACTCATCCAATTCACCCAAGGTTTGAATATTTAAGGCCACTTGGAGTTCTTCTACTGCTTTTTCACACTCAGCGCGGCGTTCATTGTACTTAGAATCTGCTAGTTCACGGCGTTTGTTGGTATTCATGATAACAACAACATTGTCCTTCAGATCAAGGGGAACCAAGTCGTATTCTAAACTATTTGTATCCAGATAAATGGCACGTTGGTCTGCCCCCATACCGATAGCAAATTGATCCATGATACCAGAATTAACCCCAATAAAGTTATTCTCTGTCAATTTCCCGATTTTTACTAAATCTAGACGGTCCAATTTTAGGTCAAAGAGGTATTCTGCCACGACACCAGTCAAAAGCTCTAAGGATGCAGATGAAGACAAACCAGCACCATTTGGGATATTCCCATAGACATAGAAATCAAAACCTTTATCAATCACATGCCCAGCTTCTTTCAAGAAATGAAGAACACCTTTTGGATAGTTGGTCCAGTTGTGCTCTTTCTCAAACTTAAGGTCAGCCAGAGGAACTTCGATAATGCCTTTGTCCTCAAAGTTTGCTGAGTAGAAACGCAAAACTTGGTCTTCACGCTTGCGTGCAGCTCCATAAGTTCCTAGTGAAATAGCAGCTGGGAAAACATGGCCACCATTATAGTCAGTATGTTCCCCAATCAAGTTGATACGGCCTGGTGAGAAGAAAGTTTGATCTGCTTCTTGACCAAAAACAGCAAGAAAGTCCTTGCGAAGTGCATCAGCAGTAAGATGTTGTGTCATATGAATTCTCCTTTTACGAAATATTAGGTAAAAAAGTTTATCCTGTAATCGTTTTCTTCTATTGTACCCAAGGGTTTTGCTTAGGTCAACATTTTTACCGATATTTTACTAAACTATGAGTAAAAAGTAAGAAAAATATGCTATAATAACCTAAAAAGGAGGGGAATTATGGCTACACTCAAAGATATTGCTCAGCTAGCCTCTGTCTCGATCGCAACTGTATCCCGTGTCCTCAATCGAGATCAGAGTCTATCTGTGACAGAAGAAACCAGACATCGTATTTTAACCGTTGCCGAAGAACTAGGCTACACCAAACATCTCAAAACAGGTGAATCACATAAACTCAAACAGAAAATCGCTATCATCCAGTGGGTCAGTGAACAGGGAGAGTTAGAAGATCTCTACTACTACCAGATTCGCCTAGGAATTGAAAATAGAGCTCAAGAATTAGATTACGACATCTTGCGCTATTTTAATGACCAGCCTTTTACGCTTAGCGAAGAAGTCATTGGGATTCTTTGTATCGGGAAATTTAGCCAAGCACAGATTGCCTCGTTTGAAGAATATCACAAACCTCTAGTTTTCCTTGACAGTGATACGATTGCCCTTGGTCATACCTGTGTCATTACGGATTTCTATAATGCGGTTAGACAGGTGGTTGATTACTTTACAGATCATGGGCTTAAAAAGGTTGGTATCCTATCCGGTCTTGAAACTACTACTGACCAAGAAGAAGTCATCGCAGATAAACGCTTAGGTTACTTTAAATCCTATACGCAAGAAAAGGGAATCTATAACGAGAAATTCATTTTCCAAGGACTATTTACTGCCCAATCTGGATACGACTTGATGAAAGAGGCTATCGAAAAATTAGGAGATAAACTTCCACAAGCCTTTTTTGCAGCTAGTGATAGTTTGGCAATCGGTGCTCTTCGCGCCCTTCAAGAAGCCAGCATCAGCATCCCAGAGCGCGTCAGCATTATTTCCTTTAATGATACTATTCTAACCAAGCAAGTGTTCCCACCCCTTTCCAGTATCTCAGTCTACACCGAGGAAATGGGACGTACAGGAATGGATATTCTTAACAGAGAGGTCCTTCATGGGCGTAAAATTCCAAGTCTCACTATGCTTGGAACCAAACTGACGTTAAGAGAAAGCACCTTGCATTAAGCACACCAGTTGAACATAAAAAAACCTAATAGAGATTCTCAAATCCTATTAGGTTTTTCTTTTTTTTTAATCCATCACAATCATAGACTTAATAGTCTTGCGTTCATCCATAGCCTTATAAGCTTGGTCGATATCTTTCAGTTTATAGCTTGAAGTAAAGACACGACCTGGATTGATATCACCATCAAGAACAGCTTTGAGCAAGAATTGCTTATCGTATGTTGTTGCAGAAGCTGCTCCACCTGCAACAGATATATTTTGCATAAAGGTTGAACCAAGAGCACGATTCTTATAATGTGGAACTCCTACAAATCCCATGCGACCGCCATTATGAAGAACACCCAGTGCTTGCTCAACAGCCGCCTCAGTACCAACACACTCAAGTGCTGCATCTGCTCCACCGCCAAGAATTTCACGCACCTTGGCAATTCCTTCTTCACCACGTTCGGCCACAACAGCTGTTGCTCCTGACTCCAAGGCCATTTGTTGTCGATCTTCGTGACGACTCATAAGAATAATTTGTGAAGCTCCACGCATCTTAGCTGCTATGACAGCACATTGGCCAACAGCTCCATCACCAATAACGACAACTTTATCACCTGGTTTCACATCTGCCACACGCGCTGCATGATAGCCAGTCGGCATGACATCAGCCAGAGTCAAGAGGGATTTAAGCATCCCTTCTGTATAATCGGACGGTTGTCCAGGGATTTTAACAAGTGCCCAATTGGCATAGTGGAAGCGGAGATATTCAGCTTGGAAATTCCCTCCTAGGTTATTTCCGATATGATTGTCACAGGAACCATCAAATCCAGCACGACAGGCATCACACTCCCCACAACCATGAGTAAATGGCACAATCACAAAATCACCAGGCTTGACCGTTGTAATAGCTTCTCCAGTTTCTTCAACGATTCCGATCGCTTCGTGTCCACTATTTTTATGTCCCGCTTTAATATCTGGATTTCGGTAACTCCATAGGTCTGAACCACATACGCAAGCACGAACCACACGGATAATCACATCATCCGCTTCTTGAATGCTTGGACGTGTAACCTCTTCAATACCAACCTGACCTGCTTTTTTATAGACTGCTGATTTCATAAACATTTACCTCTCTGTATCTAACTTATTTCAAGTATACACTTTTTATGAAGCTTTCGCTCACTTATACTACGCCTCATCAATGATGATGATCGTGATCATGGCTTTCTTTTAGGTCTGCCATATTGCGCTTATGGGTTTGGTGACTTGCTAAGTCTGCATCTACCTCAATGCTAATATTTTGAAAACCACAGTCTTTGAGTAAGTCTCGAATGGATTCTTTACAAACGTCCATATGTTTGACATCCTCGAGACAAACATGGATAATGGCATTTTTCTCCAAACCATCCATAGTCCAGAGATTGAGCTGATTGACACTAGCAACATAGTCCAATTGCTCTAAGCGACTCTTGACCTGCTTGATATCTACTCCTTCTGGCACAGCATCCAAGAAAATCTTGAGAGTAGACCAAAAACGTGGAATGGCTTTTGATAGAATAAAGAAAGAAATGACAAGAGATAAGAGCGGATCTAAAATATACCAGTCTGTAAATCGGAGAATAATTGCCATCAGGATAACAGCCAGCCAGCCCAGAGTATCTTCTAGAAAATGCAGGCTAAGAATAGATTCATTCTTTGTTTTTCCTTTACGAACCACTAAACTTGCTAACACATTTATAGTAACCGCAATGATTCCAAGCCAGAGGATGCCCTTATCATTAACAGGTTGTGGATGAAACATTTTTGTGATATTTTCCAAAATGACAAGTACAGATCCTGTCATAAGAATCACAGCCGTTATCAAAGCTCCTAGGAGGCTAAATCGTTTGTAGCCCAAGGTGTAATGACTATCCTCTTCACGATTGGAGATTGTTTCTAGAAAGGCTGATAGCCCAATTGCGATTGCATCTCCCAAGTCATGAACAGAGTCAGCAAGAACAGCACTCGAACCAAATACTCCACCTGCGATAAATTCAACAATGGCAAAGCTTAGATTTAAGAAAAAAGCCAGCCAAACAGCACGATTTGTTGTCATTTTTTTATTCTCCTTTGGTATAATAGTAGTATAATTATTATCTTTACTAGTATTATCTCTCACTCCAAAAAGAAAGGATAGGGGCAAACTGTTTACTCTGTACGTTAGTGAACAGTTTGTTCGAATTGTTCATATGAGTACTCAAGATCGTCGCATTACCAAGACTCGAAAAGCCATCTATGCTGCTTTTTTGCAATTACTAAATCAAAAAAACTTTGAAACAATCACCGTTCAGGAGATAATAGACCTAGCAGATGTTGGTCGTTCCACCTTTTATAGCCATTATGAAAGTAAAGAATTACTCCTAGATGAGCTTTGCCGCTATCTCTTTCATCATCTTTTTGAGCGCGAGGAAAATATAACTACAGAAGCTTATTTGTCCCATATCTTTTCACATTTCAAGAAAAACCAGGACCACGTCACCAGCCTCCTTTTCTCTAAAAATGACTACTTCCTCCGTCAATTGCAGAAAGAATTAGAACACCATGTTTATCCCATGGTCGCAAAAGACTTGCAAGTTTCCTATCCTAGTATTCCTGCTTCCTACCTCAAGCACTTTGTTGTAACTAACTTTATCGAAACATTGACTTGGTGGCTGAAAAAGGGGAAATCTTATAAGGAAGATCAAGTAGTGAGATTTTACTTAGATGTCATCGAAATGAAGTCTGAAAAAAAACTACTCTAGTTCTTACACTTTTAATTCTATTAGATTAGCTAATTGTATTTATTTCTTGACTTAAACTTACACAAAAACCCATCCTGCACAAAAGCAAGATGGGTTTATCATTCAAATTTATTTGAACAAGTTCGTAGCTAAAGCTAACTAGACTTTACTTCTTCAGCAATCCTTCCTGGACTAGAAAATCACGCGCCACTTCTTCAGCTGATTGGCCTTCCACACCAACCTGATAGTTCATCTGACTCATCTGGCTCTCAGTGATTTTACCAGCTAGTTTATTGAGGACTGCTTCCAACTCAGGATGTTTTTCGAGTAATTTAGCTTTCATGAGTGGAGCGCCCTGGTATGGAGGGAAGAGTTGTTTATCATCCTCCAAAACCACTAAATCATAGCGAGCAATTTCAGCATCTGTTGAGTAAGCATCTGTAATTTGAATATCTCCTGATTGGATAGCTTGGTAGCGAAGAGCTGGCTCCATGGTTGCCACATTGAGATTCAATCCATAAACAGACTGCAAGCCCTTGTTTCCATCCTCACGGTCATTAAACTCCAGAGTGAATCCTGCCTTGAGTTGTCCTTCCACTTTTTTCAAGTCTGAAATCGTCTTAAGCCCATATTCTTGCGCAATTTTTTTAGGAACTGCTATAGCATAAGTATTTTGATAAGCCATGGGTTTAAGGAAGGCTAGTTGATCCTGTTTGGCAATGCCGTCACGAGCCACCTCGTAAACCTTTTCCGGGTCATGCCCAATTTTTGGAGATGATTGGAGGAGACTCTCTGTCACTGTTCCAGAAAATTCTGGATAGATATCAATGTCCCCTTTTTTCAGCGCTTGGTAAAGAAAGTCTGTCTTCCCAAAATTGGGTTTAACCGTCACCGTCATATCCGTATTTTCTTCGATGAGAAGTTTATACATATTCATGAGAATCTCAGGTTCAGGTCCTAACTTCCCAGCAATGACGAGATTGTCTTTCTCATTATGTGGAATGATGCTTGGAACATAACTAACTCCCAAACCAAGGACCATGACAGCAAAGGCTGCAACAATTGTACGCAACTTTGCCTTTTCCAACCATTTGAGAACAACATTAAAGAGAATGGCCAAAATGGCTGATGAGATTGCACCGATTAAAATCAGACTAGCATTCCGACGATCAATTCCCAAAAGGATAAAGGAGCCCAATCCTCCAGCTCCAACAAGAGCGGCTAAAGTCGCTGTCCCAATGATCATAACAGTTGCTGTACGAACCCCCGATACAATGACTGGCATGGCCAGTGGAATTTCAAACTTCTTGAGTCGCTCCCACTTGGTCATTCCAAAAGCAATCCCTGCCTCCTCAAGACTAGGATCAATGCCGTTCAAGGCTGTAATCGTATTTTCCAAAATCGGGAAAATAGCGTAAATGACAAGGGCTGTGAGGGCTGGTAAGGTTCCAATTCCCATGAAAGGAATAAAGAGCCCCAACAAAGCCATTGAGGGAATGGTCTGGAAGATACCCGCAACTTGTAGCACCCAGTTCGCCGCTTTTTTATGGCTATTTAGATAAACCGCAAGTGGGATGGTCAGAAAAATAGCAACCAATAAGGTCAAAAGAGACAATTGTAAGTGTTGTCCTAGAGCTGTTACCCATTCCCCAAAACGCTCTTGAAATGTTGAAATCAAATTAGACATGAAGGCTACCTCCAAACAAGTTTGCTACAAAGTCTGTCGCAGGCGCTTGTAAAATGGTTTCAGGGTCTGCCACCTGGCGAATTTCTCCATCCTGCAAAACTGCAATTCGATCCCCTAATTTTAAGGCCTCGTCCGTATCATGTGTTACGAAGATGGTCGTCATACCGAACTCCTTGTGCAATTCTTTTGTAAGAGCCTGCAACTGCTTGCGAGAGATGGCATCCAAGGCTGAAAAAGGCTCATCCATCAGCAAGATTTTTGGTTCCCCAATGATGGCTCGTACAATCCCAATCCGTTGTTGCTCCCCACCAGATAACTCGCTTGGTAAACGATGAGCATAATCTGTAGCGGGCAGACCTACCTTGTCTAAGAGTTCTTCTGTTTTAGAGGCTATTTGTTCCTTACTCCAGCCCTTCATCTCAGGAATCAGTGCAATATTCTCAGCGACAGTTAGATTTGGAAAGAGAGCAATGGCCTGCAAAACATAACCAGTAGAAAGACGTAACTCCCGTTCATCATAGTCCTTGATCCGTTTTCCATCCATGTAGATATTGCCATCAGTAGGCTCCAAGAGACGGTTCACCATCTTGATCATGGTGGTCTTTCCAGATCCTGAAGGACCCACTAGCACCATGAATTCTCCATTTTCAATGCGGAGATTGACATCTTTTAAAATGTCCTTATCCGTGTAGCGCAAGGCTACATGTTTGTATTCAATCATATTCTTCCTCACCATCTCCTTAAAAGCTAAGATCCTTATCTCACTTTTTATAAGAGTGTAATCATTAATATAATATTGTAATGCTAGAAATTACATCTGTCAACAATTTTGACTTGAAATCATATATAAGAAAAAGAGTTTGGCTAAGGCCAAACTCTCCATTATGATTGATTATTCTTCTTCTACCAAACGTTTAAACTCTGCTTGGATCTCTGTATTTTCTGTCGGTTTTAAGTACATGATTCCACCATTTGTCGTTGGTGAATGAAAAACAATCGTTTCTCCTGTATTAGTTATCGCAAAGAAGTAACTATGCACATCTGGGTATTTATCCCAATTACTATAACGCTCTACAATTCGGTACTGGGCATTTCCTAGACCTGTATCCGTATACTCAGCATTCATTTTCTCACTTGGTCCATCATCCCTAAGTGTATAGAGGTGGTCAGCCCCCACATCACCTCCTGCGATTCCCTTTTGGTAATTGGGTTGTCCCAGTCGTTCTCCCCACCCTTTTATGAAGGCTTCTAATTTAGCAGACTTGCTAGCATTCCAAGGAGCTTTTTGTTCTTCACTCGAAATAGTCTTGCTACTAGTAGAGCTTTCAAATTTCTGCCAATCTAGTTGCTTGAAGTCCATTAATTCGGCTTCTGTCTTACCAAAGTCAGAGTGCAAAGTTTTATTCCCAGGAAGTCGAATATCCTGTTCTTGTAGTTTACTTGCAGCCTGCTGGTTTAAATTCAGATGATAGAGTACTCCTCTACCTTCTCCTGTTCCAGAAGACCAACTTAATTCCAGGATATCACCACCCTTATAAATATTCATAGAATTTCTAGCACCACCATGGCCGGCTACAAAGCCTTCTGCTAAAAGTATCGGTTTCTCATTTACAAGATAATAAAGACCCAAAATAAAATAATCACCATTAGATTGCTCAACGCCTATTAATAATTCCTCTACACCATCTTGATTAAGATCCGCATAGGCAAAACGTATCTTATCTGATTGAAAAACCGCATTTTCAAGAGACCAACTATTGATAGGGCGTTCAGTGCCTTGTAAACTCTTATAGAGATCACCGATTGCATTGACGTCCTTCGGTGTGGAAAGTATTTTTTGATAATTATCAAAAACTGGCTTGTAGAATTCTTTAACATTTTTCTTAGACTCTACGGAAGTTTGTTCATTAGTATTTGATTGACTAACAGTTGTTGATAAACTAAGCCCCTGATTAGAATTTTCAGAGCTATGATTACTACAGCCAAACATAAAAATACTCATGAATAGAACTAGAAAGACTCCTAAAATACCTTTTTCTTCCATAACAAACTCCTTTATCGTTATCTAATTATTGTAGTGTTTTCACTTACATTATATCAAATGTTTAAGAGTTATAAAAAGAATAATATAAGACTAAGGCAATAAAAAAAGAGCTATAAAGCTCTTTAATTACGGAGAATAAGGGATTCGAACCCTTGCGCCAGTTACCCGACCTAACGATTTAGCAAACCGTCCTCTTCAGCCTCTTGAGTAATTCTCCTATTAATGGGCACGAGTGGACTCGAACCACCGACCTCACGCTTATCAGGCGTGCGCTCTAACCACCTGAGCTACGCGCCCAAGTAAAAACTTGGTACTTGAACAAAGTTCAAAGCGGGTGACGAGAATCGAACTCGCGACAACAGCTTGGAAGGCTGTAGTTTTACCACTAAACTACACCCGCATAGTATCATATTAAAAAATGGCGCGAGACGGAATCGAACCGCCGACACATGGAGCTTCAATCCATTGCTCTACCAACTGAGCTACCGAGCCAAATATTGCGGGAGCAGGATTTGAACCTACGACCTTCGGGTTATGAGCCCGACGAGCTACCGAGCTGCTCCATCCCGCGTTAATAATAAATAAAGGAGGATGTGGGATTCGAACCCACGCACGCTTTTACACGCCTGACGGTTTTCAAGACCGTTCCCTTCAGCCGGACTTGGGTAATCCTCCATCATTCCAATGGACCTTGTAGGACTTGAACCTACGACCACTCGGTTATGAGCCGAGAGCTCTAACCAGCTGAGCTAAAGGTCCAACAAGATCATTATAGCGGCGAAGGGGATCGAACCCCCGACCTCCCGGGTATGAACCGGACGCTCTAGCCAGCTGAGCTACACCGCCATCAATCGGGAAGACAGGATTCGAACCTGCGACACCTTGGTCCCAAACCAAGTACTCTACCAAGCTGAGCTACTTCCCGAATTAAATTGTTAATGCACCCTAGAGGAGTCGAACCTCTAACCGCCTGATTCGTAGTCAGGTACTCTATCCAGTTGAGCTAAGGGTGCTCTTCAATATATGCCGAGGACCGGAATCGAACCGGTACGATCGTTACCA